>NZ_JAVKCH010000014.1:0-3323 GCF_040222815.1 Imperialibacter sp.
GACGGGGAGCTAATCCTTAAACTCTATCTCAGTTCGGATCGAAGTCTGCAACTCGACTTCGTGAAGCTGGAATCGCTAGTAATCGGATATCAGCCACGATCCGGTGAATACGTTCCCGGGCCTTGTACACACCGCCCGTCAAGCCATGGAAGCTGAGGGTACCTGAAGTCGGTAACCGCAAGGAGCCGCCTAGGGTAAAATCGGTAACTGGGGCTAAGTCGTAACAAGGTAGCCGTACCGGAAGGTGCGGCTGGAATACCTCCTTTTTAGAGACTTAAGGTGTTTCTCTCTTCTCGATTTATCGAGAGGAAAGGTATTTTCCTTTTTTTTACTTCAATAATCTTTGTTCCCAAACTATTACAGTCCCATGAGGAACCAGCACAAGTTTGTGTAAAACACATAGTTTTATCCAAGGGAATTAAACAGTCCCGTAGCTCAGCTGGTTAGAGCGCTACACTGATAATGTAGAGGTCCGCAGTTCAAGTCTGCGCGGGACTACTGATAGAATGGGGGATTAGCTCAGCTGGCTAGAGCGCCTGCCTTGCACGCAGGAGGTCATCGGTTCGACTCCGATATTCTCCACATTTTTACCTACTATTTATAGTAGATGAACAAAGTTCTTTGACATCTTGAAAGAAAATACAATATAATTGTAAGAGTTAGACCCGTTATTGATATTCGTATCAATAACACTTAATAAATTAATTAAGATTAGTAAGAAAGTTACTAAGGGCGTATGGCGGATGCCTTGGCTCTGAGAGGCGATGAAGGACGTGACAAGCTGCGATAAGCTACGATTAGGTGCAAATAACCTGTTAGTCGTAGATTTCCGAATGGGGCAACCCAGCACACTGAAGGTGTGTTATCCCGATTTATCGGGAAGCAAACCCGGGGAACTGAAACATCTAAGTACCCGGAGGAAGAGAAAATAATAATGATTTCCCTAGTAGCGGCGAGCGAACGGGAAACAGCCCAAACCAGCATTGTTTCGGCAATGTTGGGGTTGTAGGACTGTAATGTGGACTTAATATTTATAGTAGAATCAACTGGAAAGTTGAACCATAGAGAGTGATAGTCTCGTAAACGAAATAAATATTATACCTAACAGTATCCTGAGTAGCACGAAACACGTGAAATTTTGTGTGAACCAGCCGGAACCATCCGGTAAGGCTAAATACTCCTCAGAGACCGATAGTGAACTAGTACCGTGAGGGAAAGGTGAAAAGTACTCCGAACAGGAGAGTGAAATAGTCCCTGAAACCATACGCTTACAAACTGTTGGAGCCCGCCTCGGCGGGTGACAGCGTGCCTTTTGCATAATGAGCCTACGAGTTACTCCTCACTAGCAAGGTTAAGGTCTTAAGGACCGGAGCCGAAGCGAAAGCAAGTCTGAATAGGGCGCTTAGTTAGTGGGGGTAGACGCGAAACCGTGTGATCTACCCATGATCAGGTTGAAGCTCTGGTAACACAGAGTGGAGGACCGAACCAGTTGACGTTGAAAAGTCTTTGGATGAATTGTGGGTAGGGGTGAAAGGCCAATCAAACTCGGAAATAGCTCGTACTCTCCGAAATGTATTTAGGTACAGCCTTGAGTTAAAGTGATATAGAGGTAGAGCTACTGATAGGGCTAGGGGGCTTCACCGCCTACCAAACCCTGACAAACTCCGAATGCTATATCATGTTCCTCAGGAGTGAGGGCATGGGTGCTAAGGTCCATGTCCGAGAGGGAAACAACCCAGATCATCAGCTAAGGTCCCTAAATGTATGTTAAGTTGTTCAAACGTGGTCCGATTGCTTAGACAGCTAGGATGTTGGCTTGGAAGCAGCCATTCATTTAAAGAGTGCGTAACAGCTCACTAGTCGAGCGATTGGGCGTGGATAATAATCGGGCATAAAACATACTACCGAAGCTATGAACTCGAAAGAGTGGTAGGAGAGCATTCTAACAGCGCTGAAGGTGTACCGTAAGGTATGCTGGAGTGGTTAGAAAAGAAAATGTAGGCATAAGTAACGATAAAGCGGGCGAGAAACCCGCTCACCGAAAGACTAAGGTTTCCTGATCAACGCTAATCGGATCAGGGTTAGTCGGGTCCTAACGCGAACCCGAAAGGGGTAGTGGATGGACAACAGGTTAATATTCCTGTACTAGCATTAATTGCGATGGGGTGACGGAGTAGTGAAAGGACTGCGTACTGACGGAATAGTACGTTAAAGGGTGTAGGTATAAGGACTGATAGGAAAATCCGCAGACCTTGCTGAACCTGATAGTACCGTGAGTCTTCGGACAAGCGGATAATGTCCCTAAACAGACTTCCAAGAAAAACCTCTAAGCTTCAGATTAATGCTACCCGTACCGCAAACCGACACAGGTAGTCGAGGAGAGAATCCTAAGGTGCTCGAGTGATTCATGGTTAAGGAACTAGGCAAAATCGCCCCGTAACTTCGGGAGAAGGGGCGCCATCAGCAATGATGGCCGCAGTGAAAAGATCCAGGCGACTGTTTATCAAAAACACATGGCTTTGCTAAATCGAAAGATGATGTATAAGGCCTGACACCTGCCCGGTGCTGGAAGGTTAAAAGGAGATGTTATCTTCGGAGAAGCATTGAATTGAAGCCCCAGTAAACGGCGGCCGTAACTATAACGGTCCTAAGGTAGCGAAATTCCTTGTCGGGTAAGTTCCGACCTGCACGAATGGTGCAACGATCTGGATACTGTCTCAACCATGAGCTCGGTGAAATTGTAATCCCGGTGAAGATGCCGGGTACCCGCAATGGGACGAAAAGACCCCGTGAACCTTTACTATAGCTTAACATTGATATTGTGTAATTCATGTGTAGGATAGGTGGGAGACTTTGAAGCGGCGTCGCTAGGCGTTGTGGAGTCATCCTTGAAATACCACCCTTGAATTGCGTGATGTCTAATCCGCTTCGGCGGAGACAATGTTTGGTGGGTAGTTTGACTGGGGTGGTCGCCTCCTAAAGAGTAACGGAGGCTTCTAAAGGTGTCCTCAGCACGCTTGGTAACCGTGCGCAGAGTGCAATGGCACAAGGACGCTTGACTGTGAGACTGACAAGTCGAGCAGGTACGAAAGTAGAGCATAGTGATCCGGTGGTTCCGTATGGAAGGGCCATCGCTCAAAGGATAAAAGGTACTCCGGGGATAACAGGCTAATCTCCCCCAAGAGCTCACATCGACGGGGGGGTTTGGCACCTCGATGTCGGCTCGTCACATCCTGGGGCTGGAGAAGGTCCCAAGGGTTGGGCTGTTCGCCCATTAAAGTGGCACGCGAGCTGGGTTCAGAACGTCGTGAGACAGTTCGGTC
>NZ_JAVKCH010000015.1:0-582478 GCF_040222815.1 Imperialibacter sp.
AATGTGCCCAAATCATCGACTGAAGTTGCGGCCGACTGAAGGCCGTTCCCATAAGTATACCTGAACAACTTATTATTGTCACGACTTGTAGCAAATAAATACCAAATACCTGAACTCTCTACCACAGACACTCCCAATGGCCTACTCGACCCACTCAATGTGGACACCTTTGTTGAGCTGGGCGTAACGGTCAACTCATCTGCACAAAAATCCCAAAAAAAATCAGAAAAATTTTCTACAGAATAGCTTAAGGGTAATTGCTCGTTGCGGCACAAAGCACCATCAATTGAATCAATAGAAACCGACGGGCAAATCGCTAAACTAGCAAAATGCCACAAAAAAGTACCGGTGAGAAAAAAAAATTTCATCTTATTTATTGAATCCAAGTGCTGCAAAACTGGCATCAAATACCTTCTGAACACTTATACTATTAATATCTAAATCTGATTTTAAAAGATATTTGTCTACTCTCTCCTTCTCCCCTAGGCGATCTACATCCTCTGGAAATACACAGGTTAATTTGTTTGAAATCGCTTTTGGATATGGCATAAACCGACCATAGTGATTCCCATTTGCCACACAAACAACCTGAACATTATGGCTCACACCGATATGCAAGGCCAGCGTATCATTTGTTATGAGAAGGTTTGCGGAAGATATCTGTTTGCAAAGGTTCAAAAGACTGGTCTGCCCAGCCAGATTCTTTACTGATTCCCTGTTCTCAATTTTTGATACAATATACTCCGCCAACTCGACATCGAGCGGCCCCCCCAGCACTCTAATCCGTACCCGGGAGGAAGCCTTGCAAAACTCGCCAATAAGTTCCGAGAAATTATCAGCCTTCCATATTTTAAACGATTCCGACGCAGAAGGGAAAATACATATAACAATATCATCACGCAACTCGTCTGTTTGAGTATTCGACGAGGCTTTTGGAAGCAAGCTAAAATTGAATGCTTCCATCTCTTGAGTTGTAATTTTTTCGACAAAACATTTCAACCTCAAGATTTCAAAAATAAGATCTTCGGGCACTTTTATCAACGTGGTGTAGTTCTTACTGCTCTCATTTACCTGGGTTTCCGGCTGTTCGGACAAGTTTCCCAAAAAACTAATTTTCTCTCTGGAAGAGACTATTCGTACAAAAAAATCTTCGAAGAAGTATCGCCTGGAAAACGTTGGGACTATGACACAATCGTATCTACCGCAAAATTTTAAAACAACCCTTATGAAGACCCTGTAGGCTCTCGAATCAGTAAGGGAGCTCCTCCTAATCCAGATATACTTGTGAAAAAAATGACCATCTAAACCAGTTGCTAGATCCTTCCAGATATAATTACCCAGCAACGTGACCTTATGATGTCGGTATTTGTCTGATTGGAGCAAAGCGGGTAAAAAGTTCCTAAACAGGATGTAGTCTCCTATTGCGTCAACCTTTATGATTAGCAGCTTTTTCCTAGAATGCTTGCCCCAGTAATCGGCTATATATCTCAAAAGATTCGTGTTTAATAGAAATGATCTTTTCTTTGTACTCCGAGTAAGTCTTCTGAAAATCTTTAAACGCTTTGACCAAATCGTCAACTGTGACCTCATTAACAAAAACTGATTTAAGCCCTATTTCGTCAGCCATTCTAGCCCTGGAGTCAGAGCCAATGATTAGCGAAGGAGCATATGAGGAGGCCATTTGAAAGCCTGCATGAACTCGATTTACAATGCCAAACTTAGCTTTCGAATAAAAGGAGACATATTCTTCGTGCTTCTCCGAAAAGAAAATTGAGGCCTCAGCATCTATTGACTTTGCCATTTCAACTTCTGATTTGTTATGACAAACCCAGACACATCGCTCACTATGTTTTACAGCCGAGTAAAATTCGCCAAACTTCGATAGCCACATAGACGAGTCGATGTTGTTCTTGAAGTCATAGTGTCCGGCACCATTCATGAAGTTCAATGCCACATACTCCTTTTTCTCTGGAATTTGCTCTAAAAGGTAGTCGGAGGAAAAAATTGACGGGCACGGGATTTTAGCAGTTTTAAGCCCGAGGGTGTTCAATAGTTTATGGCTTAACTGATCCCTTACAGTCGTAAGAGCACATCTGTTTGAAAAATCTTCCACATAAGACACAAACTTTTCAGACTTAAGAAACTCGGATCCATCGGAAAAGTAGTCCTGACACGTGCCAACCCCTATATTCATTAGTCGCTTATTCTCCATTTTGTCAAATCGCTTGACTATCAAGGGATCATACCATTCTGTTTTGTATGAAGCTGCTCCATTATCTTGCAGCCAAAAAAAAGGGGCGCCACTTTGCACAACCAAATCCGCCGTTAGTATTTTATCTCTAGATGCCCCAACTGGAAGATATTTTTCTATACGCTCCGACCACTTAAGAGACTTGATCTTCTCAAACCCATATCTAACCGTTGCCGGTAGATGCTTGTTAACATAGCTGTAGTGTATCCGCTCTTTGTAGACATTCTCCAAAAGATATTTGATTCCTTCTCTTACAAAATCATCACCAACATTGTGGTTAAGTGTGGTTATAAAGGTGACTTTCATCTAGCTTTAGTTAATTTGAGCACGACCTGCCGAATGTTTCTATCAAGATAGTCTTTCGTTAAGTAATGATATTTTTTTGAGTAGTTTCGAGAAACAATGTAGGGTAGAAGTGGCAATAGTTTGAAGGGAGTATGATTCACCCAATGATTGGCAATAGTCGTATCAATATAACCACTATTATGTATCAATGTTCCATTTGAATCCAGTTCAGGTTCCACTATTGGCCTCTCAGCAATATATGTAACTTCCTCTATTTGAAACCCCGATTCTTCCGCCAGTTTTGATAACTGATCACGATCATACCTCCTTTGATAAAAATGTCTCCCATTACTATCTGTAACCGACTCCCAATAGAACTTCTTTTCTACTTGCCACTCCTGCAGAGGCTTGTGAAAAGCTGGGAGAGAAATAACACAGGCACCCTTTTCAGAAAGAACTCTGTTTACCTCGAGCAAGGCCAATTTATCCCCATCGCCTGGAATATGTTCCAAAACCGAGATTGAAAATATCTTATCAAAAGAACCGGACTCAAAAGGCATGTTGCGAACATCGACCATTTCCAATTCAATCCCACCCGGGATGAGATCAGCATACTTACAAAAATCATCGACAAAGTATGGGTCGGCATCGGTCGCACAGACTTTAAAATTCTTTAATGCCATATACAAGGCCAGTAGCTTTGGGCTTGAAACGTCGAGAACCTTCTCATTCGGTGAGGGATTTAGCAGAGATAGCACCAATGGTATTTCTGCTTGTCTGACGTAGTTCATCGGCATTCTCAGCCATTCCTGATAATGTTTGGTTCTCCTTATACTCTTGTTAAAGAAATTTGATACCAGAAACTTTACAGTAACTCTCTGTAGGTCTTTAAAACAGACATCAAATGGGCCAGTATTGCTAAAGCTCATAATAGGTGTCTAAAAACAAAGGACATCATGCGCAAATAAGCCTTCTCAATAGCGCTACAGCCGACAAGCCCAAGATGCAATTGGTCGTAAATGCCGTCTGCTGAAACTTTTACATTACGAGTAAGTGGTAGCTTTGCCTCATATACAGGTATTGCCGACCATGGGTGGCGCAATTTTGTGTGGGTGGAGTCATCCCCAATTCCAATGTTCTGTATCATATTTCTTGTTGGTACTATAGACATCCCCTGATGTACTAGTCGGCAATAAGTCCACTGATAGTCCCAGGTATCAATTTCCTTGTTATACAATTTCTCATACAACTCAACTCTCGCTACGAGCTGCTTCTTATTGAAATACGGTGAAAGCACGGCCTCTGGATTTGTCTGCGCCCATCCTTTTAGGTCAAAATCATATTTTTCCCAAGCCCTCCTCCAAGTAGCCCATCCCCAAATTCCAGCGAAATACGAGTAAAAGTAGCTTTGTTTTTTCGGTTTCCAGGTCTCAGCAACATTCAATCCAGTTATCATCATTACATTTTCATCGTCCGAATGAAGGGCCAGTGCCTCTTGGCAAAATTCAAAGAAGCCCTGATTCGCCACTATGTCGTCTTCCATTATTATTCCTGCTTCCACCTGACCAAAAAACCAGTCGATAGCCTCACTAACAGCTTTACCACACCCTAAATTATCCGCTCTTAACAATGTTTTCACTTCGCAGTCCCAGTCGATCATTCCGAGAACCACCTCTCTTGCTGCGGCACATTTCTCCTCATCATCTTTTCTTCCCTGTCTCGGCCCATCGGCAGCAACAAAAAGATACCTAGGTTTAATTTCACGAATTCTTTCGAATGAAATTTCGGTGAGATCGGGTCTATTGAAAACAAGATATAATATTGGCGTATCAAACATCAATCACAAAAAGGTTGCCCTCTTTAGGTAATTCTTCACAAAGGTACTCAGTTTGCCTCTCGAAGTAAGGACTTTTCGATAGTCAGTTCAAAAAACTAGATGAACAAAAGTTACGGAGTCAATCCGACAAACTCAACACCTCGAGGTATACTTTTAAAGCCACATCTAATGAAAAGCGGTTTCTGGCGAAGTCTCTCAAAAATGGGGCAACCCCCAGTTTGGTTGAAACCTTCAAGTCGGATAAACCAGCTTCTCTCATTAGCTTGTCAACATCTCCCACTCCCTCACTACACACAACCGGCAGTCCCATCGCCATATACTCGGCTAACTTGGTAGGAGAAGATGCCTGCTTGCTAAACACAGGCTGAATATAAGAGATCGCCAAATCTCCAAGCGAAAGGTAAAGTGGCATCTCAGCCCTTTTGCACGAGCGAACGATGATATTTTTCCTAGCTACTATTAGCTCATCTGCATCTCTATATAATTGTTCTGGGTTATCCTTTGTCAAGACCAAGAACTTCCATCCTTGTGTGCGCTCACTTAGCCCAGCAAAATACTCCAGCATTTCCCGAACCATATACCAGGTACCAAGGGATCCGGCATAAACCAAGACCCTTTCACTCTCGCCGATACCGAGTGCTGCCCTAGCCTCAGACTTTTGCTTGACAGAAATACGAGAGGGGTCAAACAACTCACTATCTACGCAGCAAGGCACAACCGAGATTGCCTTTGGCACCGGATTGTCGTGAAGTTGTCTCATTTCCAAAATCTCCTTCGCCTTATTCGTCAACACAACAACATGGTCTGCTTCAGCAAGGAGCAATTGTTCCTTTTGTTTAAAATACCTATAAACTGCACGAAACACAGGATTGGATTGTGGCCAACTTCCCCCTTCGACCCTCTCATCAGGCCAAAAACCTCTCATATCAAAGATGAAAGGCACTCTAAACCTTTTCTTGAGATAGAGCCCGGCAAGAGCTGGTATATAGCTTCTGCACCAGATCGCTTTAAATTGAAACTCCGCATGAAGCTTAGTGGCTATAGCCTTCATTCTCAAGCTATCATACACGGTGGAGAGTATAGGCGGCGACTTGTGATAATTCATCCCATGCCAGACTATATTTGCATCTGAGGTGAGTTTGTCAATAATGGATTTATTCTCCTGATAGGCTGCCTCCTTTTCGAAGCTCAAAATATGAAAATAATATCCTTGAGCCGAGAGCGCAATTAGGTAAGGCAATACCTGACTTTGCCCCAGGGGATCGGTGAGCCCGTCATATGAAATATATAGGATTAATCTTGCTCTCATTATTTCTTTACAACAAGTCCAACATATTTTCCAGCTACTTCAACTATATGAGGCTTATACCCAATTTGTTCACTGAATTCCTTAAAAGCTATGTTATCTTGTATGTCGTCAGAAATAAATACACCCCCCCGTTTTAAATGCTTCCAAAGTTTTTGATAAGCCCATTTCCTCCCCAGATAGCTTTTGTCACTATCATAGTGAACAAAATCCAGATGTGGAGTTTGAGATATCACTTGAACTATCCCTTGCCTGTCAGCCAGCCTTATCAAACGCCATTTATTCCTCAATCTCTTTGGTACTACAAGGCCAACAAAATCCTCATTGCCCATCTTCACGTACGGCATATCGACGCTGTACAGGTCTCCAGCACCATACTCATGCATGGCCAGCAAAATCGCTAAGCTAGACCACCCGTATGCCACTCCTGTTTCTATGGGATATTCCGGTTTAAAAACTCGTACGATATGATACAATAAGTTGAGTCCAGCGGCTCCGCCCATTTTTACCGGCACTTTTGCTTCTACACTCCTAGCCGCATCAAAATCTTCAGTATATGTCTTTTCAATTGTTTTTTTAGGCATTTGGCCTATTATTTTTTGAAGCACGGCGTCCTCCTCACATGCGTTCTCTTGGCACCACACAATCGCCTCCTTTTCGCCATAGCGATCTCCCTTCCAATAAATTTTACGTTTAAATATCTGCCAACTTTGCGGTAAATATTTAGGGTTCAAAACAAACCACTTGATAGTATTAAGCTTTTCGATCATACAAATTTCTTAACTTTTCGACCATTCCCTCTATTTCGAACAATTTAACTGTACACGTGGGCCCATTCGAAGCGAGCCTTTCTCGTAGCGAGTTGTTCTTAAGTATTTCAAAGACTCCTGTTGCAATGGCAATACTACTTTTGCCCGGCACAATTATCGCATTCTCTGCATCAACAATAAACTCAGGAGCCACACCTGAAAGCGCAAAAACACTGGGCACCCCATGCGCTAGTGCTTCCACGTAGACTTGTCCAAATGCCTCTACTTCTTTGTCTATCGGAGCGTGAACAAAAACATCAAAAAGCCGGTACACTTCCTGTATATTTCGTTCGAATTCAATTTCCCGATAAGAGTCTCCCGGCAGGGCAGATAACAACTTTTTCACCGGTTCAATAAAGGGACCTCTTGCATTTAGCAAAACAAGGCAGGCAGATGGATAAACTTTTAAAACGTCATGGAACGCAGGGATCACATATTGAACTCCCTTCCACTCAATATACCTGGCGATAACTCCAATGATCGGCCTTTTTCCTGCAATTCCGTGCTCTCGGATGAATTTTTCTCTAAACCCATGCTCTTGGGCCATAATTTGGTCAAAGTCAAAGCCGTGATGTATGAGCCGCACCTTAGATTGCTCGACATGTTCTCTTTGTATGAGCACACGCTTGACTAATTCACTTATTGCCACAACATCAGTAGCAAGTCTATTCGCCAACTTGTCGTACCAAACTCCTTTTGGGTGAAAACGATGATGAAAAACTGAATGATGTCGTGTATATACCCTCTGTGAAATTTTGCAAAGGGAGCCTGCAATCAGACCAGTTATACTTGCAAACAAAAAATGGCAATGGATGACGCTAGGCCTAATCCGCATCAGCACTATTACAACTTTGAAAACAATTATTGGCATTGTCAGTGTTGAGCCACGCCGAATACAATATGTTTCAAATCCACTCTTTTTTAAAAACAACTCGAAATAACTCTGCCTGGCATTAATCAAAATAAATGACATCTGATAGTGCTTCGATAGCCTGTCGGCTTGCCATTCAAACGACTGCCATCTGTCAACGTCAGAAATGATATAGGTAATTTTCCTTTTCATTTAGTCGATTTTTTTTCCAGGAAAATAACTTGACTGAGACCAAATGATAATCCTATACAGCCAATACCTAACTCTTACTGGAAGAAACCGGAGTCTACCTTCATCGACCCAGCGCACCCAAACTCGAAAAGAAAACAAACTGTAAAACGGGCGCTTAACACCTTCGTTTTCTATTGAGTGTCTATGTGTAGCTCGATATAACACGCTTAAGTCTAGCAATTTCTCGTGTGCCCGCAAATACTGTCGCCTACGATTAACATATCCAGCACAAGTCTGGAAGTCATCGTGATAAGCAAGGATCGTTTTGTCAATTCCTACCCTAGCTCCCAAATTTAACGCCCGCAGTGCAAACTCAAAATCTTCTTTGTCAGTCAACCGCTCGTCGAATCCTCCCAATCTTTCAAAAGTGGTTTTCTTAATAGACATATGGGCTGCAGTCAAATAAAGGTTGTCCTCATCGAGAAGCATCAGCCCATCGGGAAACCGATCATGCCACTGTCTTTCAAGATGGCTCTTAAATTTCTGAAAATCTGAAACGGTATTTTTTGTATCATCTCCAATTTGTCCGCCCGACAAAATTAAATCCTCAAAAACCTCATGATGTTTATGGTGGGCCGACAAACAATCACTGGTCAGCCTCATATCGTCATCAACAAATACCAAAAGGTTCCCTTCAGCCTCACTGGCACCTCTGTTTCTTGAGCCTGCCCTTCCTCTGTTATTCTGCTCCAATATTTTTATCTTGAAATCAGGGTCATATGCGTTTAGGCGCTCAAACGTACCATCATTTGACCCATCAATTACTACAATCACTTCAAAGGCTTTATAGCCCTGAGAACCTATTGACTTGAGTGTAGTCAATACCCGGTTCGCTCCATTGAAAGTGGGAATAATTACGCTGATCTTCGTGAGTTTTGAACGACGCTCCAATTTTGAGTTGCCTAAGGCAATTATAAGGTTTTAGAATGTGTTCGATCTGGAGCATTGCTGGCTGCTAGCACATCACGCAAAGCAGTTAATGGCCACCTGGTTCGAAAACGAAGCTTGCCCACCAGTTTCAAATCGTCAGCTAATAACTTGCTTTCATCTATTAAACCAAGAATTGCCCTCGTTTTGTCATAGCACCTTCGATAATACTCTAAATCGGCCTGGTGTAGTAAGAAGTATTGAAAGGCTCTCTGAACCAGCGGAGGAAAACTTGGAAACTTCCTGCCTTGCACCAGAACGGAAGGCACGGGGTAAAGAGTCGCTATTTTGCTTGCACTCTCCTCAAAACCATTATTCATGGCCATTCTAACAAAAAGCTGAATTGTTTCCGGCTCAAAGAGACTCGCCTGGGCTACTGTTTTCGATCCTTGGTGCAGTCGAAAGTTGGCAAGTAATGAAGGAGTCTTAGCAATCCCTTTTAACCCATGCTTCAAAAGATATCTCACCCAAATATCTTTATCCATTACATAATGTAACCCAACATCCAGCCCGCCAATCTCATCAAGAATACTCTTGCGAAACCAGGTTTCCGGTTGATCAATCCTGGCCATCCCGATGGTCTTTGCGAGGTTGTCATCATATGTATCTGTTCCTCTGGAGGTCTTTATCACACCCCCACCTGACACTATGTTGCCACGTCCACACAGAACGTTGACACTGCTATCGCTAAAATGTTCTCCAATCAACTTTAAGGCGCCTGGCTCCAGGTAATCGTCAGAATTCAACCAGTTTACCGCCGTTCCTGTAGCTCTTTGAAGTCCCTTTCTTATCGCATGACTTTGCCCTCTATCTGGTTCTGACAGCCAAAAAGTCAGGTGTTTCTCATATCTCTTGATAATGTCAACTGAACCATCTGTGCTACCCCCATCAATTATTATATATTCCAAGTTCTTGAAACCCTGACTTAAAACAGAATCAATTGTCTGCTCTATAAAATCGCTTTGATTAAAAGAAGGGGTGATAATTGAAATTTTCACATCCATTTTTCTTACCCTTACCGGTCAATTGGCTATTTGTGTCATGCATTCATGAATATACCTACCTAGTACCTCTCACTCTTTCACTGCTAGAATATTCTGCATACGAAATATTTCGTTCCTCGTATTATAACTCCCCAACGGAAGGAGCCCTTTGCTTGATATTCGAAAGAATTTGTACCCTTTAAGCAGGTCATAAAAGTCTTTTAAAAAGACTCGGCTTACAATGTTCATTTCGTTGAACTCAAATTGTATAGCATGGATGACACCACTCGAAAGTAGTTTGGTTGCTCCCTGCAGCACTGCCAACTCACTTCCTTCTGTATCAATTTTTAAGAAGTCAATTCGACCTATCTCTCTTTCTGCACAAAAGTCATCAATAGTGGTAATTTGCACCTCTACATATTCAGTATCCTTGCGTCCATGAATATCAGTTAATACATCCCTAAAAACAGAAGCATGGCTGGATTTCTTGCTCGATTTATAATAGTGAAGTAGCTGTTTCCCCCCCTCACTCCCTAAACCAGCATTGATGGTCTCGCATTTTTCGTGGCTTGCCATTTCAGCTTGCAACGATGAGAAGGAATTTGGGTTCGGTTCAAAAGAGAAGACTGTAGCCGAGGGAAACCGCTGACACACCAGTTTTGAAAAATCGCCAACATTTGCGCCAATGTCAAAAAAAATACTCGTTGAGCTAGAATCAGAAAACAGCCCAGCCAAGGCTTTCATCTCCCCATTTTTTTCAGGATTTGTTTCATTCGTGATTCCCTTACCCTCGTATGCTAATTTCTGAAGGTTCACCTTTAAAAAGGTAGCTACTTTGCTTACCAGCTTTTCTTTAAAACTCAACATTTATAACATAGTTTGGAAAAACAACACCTTGAATTTCGTTTGTATTATTGTAAGAAAATGGATTGCCATCCTTTACTAGAAAAGAACAGACATTTGATAACCAATCCTGAATGTCCCCATTTACTCGCAGAAAAAGTGTAACGTAGTAGGTTCCCGGCCGAAGAGCATTTTCAACTTCAATGTGAAGTTTGGTTGCTTCATTCTCCACACTTATCAAGTGGCCCGTAAACAAGTTACTCCCGTGTATAATACCAACAGCTTGCATGTTACTAATTGCAAATGCAAATTCAATGTTCGGAATTGTCTGATTTCCTTTGACCCTTTTCAATATCACATCAAATTCAACATCTTTTCCAAAATCAAATTTCGTTGTTTCGAATACTACTTCTTTGAATTCAACAACCCGGTCCTTTTGCGTTCTCCTGACACCAGAAAGGTCAGTCACATTTTTTAAAGTTTGCGTATTGGAAGTAAGATACCCCTCAACAACTGAAGCAGTATCTCCATCAAGCTTTACTTGCCCAACGTCAACCAACAAACTTCGTGCGCACAAATTTCCAACAGCAGCCATATTGTGGCTTACAAACAAAACAGTCCGTCCCTCGCCGGCCACCTCTTCCATTTTCCCAAGACACTTCTTCTGAAAATCAGCGTCTCCGACTGCGAGCACCTCATCAATAATAAGAATCTCCGGATCCAAATGGGCAGCTACTGCAAATGCCAATCTCACTTTCATTCCGCTGCTGTAGTGCTTGATTGGTGTGTCTATGAATCCCTCTACACCGCTAAAGGCAATGATTTCATCAAATTTTGCTTTTACCTCTGAGCGTGTCATTCCAAGAATGGTTCCATTAAGAAAAACATTTTCCCGTCCCGTTAATTCGGGATGAAATCCGGTACCTACTTCGAGCAACGATGCCACTCTTCCGTAAAGGTCAACTCTTCCTTTAGTTGGATATGTTATACTGCTTAGAATTTTTAACAGAGTGCTCTTACCAGCGCCATTTCGCCCGATAATACCAATCGCCTCCCCGTGCTTCACTTCGAAGGAAATTTCTCGTAGAGCCCAAAAATCATCCTCCTGTGCCCTTTTTCTGAACCACCACGACATTGATTCTCTAAGCGTAGGGGCTTTCGCACTACCCTTCCTATACTGCTTCCAAACATCATCAACCTTAACTGCAATATTTCCCATTAGTATCAATCAACCTCTCATACATTAAACAATATCCGCCATTACACGCTCCATACGCTTGAAATAAAATACGCCAGAAACAAACATTACCAGCACTACCGCAAACGAAATAAACGACGTAGGTGCTGGTGGCTCAGCCCCCAAAATAGACCAACGGAATCCCTCCACAATTCCCGCCATGGGGTTAATGTGGAATAACAACTGATACTTCTCTGGAATAAGGCTAGCAGGATAGGCAATCGGCGTGGCATAGAGCCCAAACTGAACCATAAAGGGTATTACATGCTGGAAATCACGGTACCTGATGGTCAAAGAACTAAGCCAGATGCCAACACCCAGTGCGGCAATAATATTCAACAGCATAAAAAATGGCAGCCAAACGATCTCTACTTGGAGCGGTAGTCCGTGGTATACCATCAATCCAAATAGCAATACAAGGGTTATGCCAAAGTCGACAAAAGCAACAAGTGCCTTACTAAGCGGAATAATAAGTCTGGGAAAATAAATTTTCTTAATCATTTCCTGGGCCCCCACAATAGAAGTACCGCTTTGGTTCATGACGAATGAAAAATATGACCAGGCACTCATGCCGCATAAAGCAAAAACCGTGTAAGGAATAGCACCGGTGTCGACCTTTATCGCCCTGCCAAAGATGAGAGTAAATATCAGCAATGTGAAAAATGGCTGAAGGAGCGCCCAAATCAATCCCAAAAAAGTCTGCGCATACCGTACCTTAAGATCTCTCATGGCGAGTACAAAAAACAAGTCTTTGTAAGCCACAAGCTCCTTCAAGTTTATCCGGCTACCCGATTCAGGCGTGATAGAACGATAAGGTCGCATTCTTTGAGTGTTTTTTGAAATTTAATATTATCAACCCGGCGGCCAGAAAAGGCAACATTGGTATCTTGTATCTTACTAGAGACCCAAAATTATAGGTAGTAACACCGATAGCGAAAGAAAAAAGCAGGCTGAACGAAAAGCATAAAATCAGCAGCTTTTTATTTTCCAGGTCATTAAACCGCCTAAATTTGAATATTCCTCTGACGAAAAGTATCAGAATCACCAAATTCTCCAAGGCGGCTAACAACATCACAGGGTTTCTGGTCTCCCACAAAAAAGGCCTGAAGAGGGCTGTAATGACAGCAAGAGGTATTTTTCTTACAAGACCCGCAGGTGTGAAATCAAAATCTCCAAGCGTGTACCCTGATCCATCGTTTCTCTCACTAACATAGTAATTCCAGCGAGCAGTTTGTTCTGCTGTGTAGGCGACTTCCTCCAAAGAATACCTATAGTGTTCCTCACTCACCAATAAAGTAGCGTAACCGGCCGCAAGTCCCCCTATCGCCAAAAGAACAGGACCTATTGCTATTTTCACAATTAGTGACCTAATCCTATTCTGATAGTTTAGGAAAAGCCAAAAAATTAAAGCAGGAACAAAACATATGATGATGTATATCTTGACTATGTACAGCACATAAAACCCAATTAAGATAGAAATGGCCGCGATAAATATGTTTTTTTTAAATACAAACAGGTGAGTAGCACCAAAAAAAAATAATCCCAAGGCTCCAAGTGTTAGGGTGTCTTTCATTAAGCCAGAGCCCCAAAAAAAAATGGATGGGATGAATAGTATCGCATAAGCAAAATAACTGCTAAGCGTCGGGTAGAATCGACAAAAAGACACATACATGGCCCACACTCCAGTAAAACTTATCGCCGCAAAGCAGAGCGCCGTGGCCAAATAGGTATGGCCAGTAAACAAATCAAAAAAACCAGCTACCCTCACTACAAAGTAAGAAGCCGGGTCGCCATAGGTATATATTCTCGACGAAAACTGAAACAACTCCGACGCATGCTCACCTCCAGCTACGAAAATCATTTTAAATGCATAGTATGGGTTAACCAGAAAAGCTTCCCAGATCCACCTGCTGCCTAAATGAAAATAGGTAAATGTATCTCCGCCGTCATAATAAAACTGATACACCAACCCCAATGCTATCGCCCCAACAAACTTGACCGTCAAGCCCGGAAT
The DNA here is from genome assembly GCF_040222815.1 of Imperialibacter sp. Taxonomy (GTDB): domain Bacteria; phylum Bacteroidota; class Bacteroidia; order Cytophagales; family Cyclobacteriaceae; genus Imperialibacter. The sequence continues at coordinate 13,595 of NZ_JAVKCH010000015.1, forward strand.
GAAATACTTGCGGGTGTCCCGGTTAGTCACTTTGGGCCTGATCCAGTAGGCCAGAGCATACAAGAGGAGGAGGTAAACAGGTGTGACAATAAGGTCTTGGAGGCCCATGAAAGTTAATTACAGGTCGCAAATTACTAATTATATCGGAACACCGGTGCTTCACAGGCTGCTGTTAAAGCAGCATTTCGATGAATAACTGTCAATTGGAGATAAGCACCGTTTTATCATAAGGCAATCTTGCACTAATTTCGGCAGGTGAAAATTCTTTTCCTCTTTCCCTACCCCTTGCAGCAAGCGCCGTCGCAGCGCTTTCGGTTCGAACAGTACTTTGAGGCGTTGCTTAAGGCGGGGCATTCGATCGACAGTCAGTCGTTTTGGGGGGAATACTACTGGAAGGTTCTCTACAAAAGGGGCAACGCACTGCAAAAAGCATGGGGGCTAGTCAATGGATTCGGTCGGCGATTCAAAGTGCTTGGCCGGATTTCTTCCGCCGATTTCGTTTTTATTCACCGGGAGCTGACACCGCTGGGGCCGCCTATCTTTGAATGGCTTATTGCCAAAGTTTTTCGAAAAAAAATCATTTTTGATTTCGATGATGCCATTTGGCTGCCCAATACCAGCGAAAGCAACAAAATCGCTGCCTGGCTAAAGTGGCATTCCAAAACTGGCAGCATCTGCCGTTGGTCGTGGAAAATTTCTGTGGGGAACTCCTATCTGGAAAGCTACGCCAAGCAGTTCAATAACCACGTCGTGATCAACCCTACTACCATCGACATGGAGCATCACCGCCTAATCAACAAAAAAACAAAGCCCACCAACGCCCCTATCGTTATTGGCTGGACGGGCAGCCACTCCACCCTCCCTTACCTCGATATGCTTTGGCCTGTGCTTGAGAAACTTGCCAAAGATCAAATGTTCTCCTTTAGGGTCATCTCCAACCAGCCGCCGATAGTAACCTACCCCTGGCTGGTGTTTATACCCTGGAACAAAGAAACAGAAATAGACGATCTGGCTGCCATCGATATTGGCGTGATGCCACTCGCAGACGACGAATGGAGCAAAGGCAAGTGCGGCTTCAAAGCTTTGCAATACATGGCGCTGGAAATACCCACACTGGTTTCACCTGTTGGGGTGAACATTGACATTATAGATAACGGAGTTACCGGGTTTCTGGCAACCTCTGATGAGGAATGGCTGGTGGCATTGAAGACACTTATTGAAAACCCCGGCTTGAGCCAAGAACTAGGGACGCAAGGGCGAAAAACGGTCGAAGCTAGGTACTCGGTAAAGGCGAACACCAAAAATTTTCTTGGTCTATTCAGCAAATAGTTCTTCCAGCGGAATAGTCAACCCCGAGAACAATTTACTTTTCAAAGTCTCATCATTTTTAAGAATGGACAACAGGTAAAACCTCCCATTTTCGTCCAGCACAAACACACGAACATCCTCACCTTCCGGATCAACCACCCAATACTCCTTCACCTCAAATTTCTGATAAAGGAGTAATTTTTCTGACATATCTTTTTTTGAAGTGGAAGGAGAAAGAATCTCCACCACCAGATCGGGTGCTCCAATTGCCCCCTTCTCATCCAGCTTACTTTTGTCGCAAAAAACAGACAGATCGGGTTGGACAACGTTTTCCGTCAGTTCATCCTGTGAATAGTCCTCGGATAAGCGAACATCGAATGGCGATGCATAAACCTCACACTTTTTATTCATCAAAAATTTTTGGAGGTGGAAATGGATGGTTCCACTAATTTTTTGATGCCTTCTGCTCGGAGCAGGGCTCATATTATAAGGCATCCCATCAATAATCTCCCACCTTTCACCGTCGGGCCAGGTGAGGTAGTCAGCATAAGTGACTTTTTTGTTCTTATAGATGGGAAGAGCCATGAATAAATTTACCTGTTTTTCTTATCTAATCCATCTCCTTCAAATTCTTTTTGGCCACTTCCCATGCCCGGTCTTTTCGGCCTGCCAGGCGCTTGACTTCTTTGTAGTATTCCTTTGCCTCTTTTTGATTGTTTTCCTTTTCGGCTATTTCTCCAAGTGCCAGCAGAGAATACAGGTTATAGCCCATTTGTTGGGTTTCATTTTTAGAACTAAACCTTACCGCTTCTTTGTAAAACTTTTTGGCATTTGGATAGTCTTTTCTCGTTTGATATATCTGGCCCAGAAAGAAAGCAGCATACCTACCGCTGTTTTCCTCGTAGCCATCATATCTCTGATAATACTTATCTATGATCTCCAGAGAAGTCTTCTCACAAAGCTGATAGTCGCCGGTGCCATACAATAGCCGTGAATAGTAGCGATGGAAGTACGGGTTGTCAGGAAACGTTTGGTGCAAATATTCTGCTACCTGCAAAGCTTCATACATGTTTTTTCCTTCGCTGGATAAAATCCGCATGAGGAAATACTGAGCTTCTGTTCGGGTGTAAAAAGCATTCCTGGATACTTCTTTTAGCTGAGTAATGCCATCATCTTTATCCCCCTTGTCGAAAAACAACATTATAGGCTTCAGCAGAGGATAGTTCTCCGGCACCCAAACGGAGTAGTAGTTGTACAAAGCGTCGCCAAAAAGTATTTCGGGACTGAGGTCCTCCTGCCCACGGCATTCTTCAAGATAAGCAAGGGCGTTCTTACCTGCCACAGCCGCCTTTGTCCACTTTTTCCGTTCTGAAAGTAACCTTCCCTGAAACGAGTAGGTAGCAGACAGAAAAAAAGCGCCTTCAACTTTATTCACTTCCTTGTAAAGCCGCTCGGAGAGAACAAGAGCGGTATCCATATAAGCATAAAACTTTTTATCGTACTGCTCATTTTCAATATTGGGCACAATCTTCCACCATTCGGACAGCCCCATTAAAAAATAAGGCAGCGGATGCCAACCATACTTTTGCTTCAGCCACCTGAATTGCTTCTCGGCTGTCGCAAAATGAAAGTTATACATATTGTTGAGCGCCTCGGTGGCGTCAAGCTGCACCTTGATGTCGTTAATCAGCAGTGTACTAGCCACATCCACAGTGTCCGCCTTCACCTCTCCCACATTTATGCTTTGAGAAGATGACCGGTCCGCAAGGCCGACTGACAACAATAAAGTGATAATGATGAACCTCATGGTTTGGTGGAGTGCCAAAAGTCTGCCAATTTTCAAATTGAATATTTAAGATAACAACGAATCAACGGCAAACCCGTTCTGTGAATTGTAAATTTTTCCATTGATATGCAACTTTCCAAAGAAAGACGACAAGAACTTCTCGACGAATGGTTTTCATTTGGCACGGGACAGCTGTTTGCTGTCATCTGTGTTGTCACGTTGATACTGCTTTTTATCAAAAAAAGTTTCATCGAAGGAGAGTTAGCCGCATTCGAGATTCTACAGGAGCGGGGTGAGATGGGATTTTTCCACGCCTTAAGTGCAGTGCAGTACCTGACAGTTCCTCTCGTTTATGCCTGGAAGTTTACCGTCACCGCATTTATCCTCTATGTGGGCGGCTTTATGTTTGGCTACAAGCTCACTTTTAAAGACATGTGGCGGCTGGTTTTGGCAGCAGAACTTGTCTTTTTTATTCCCGAGCTTATCAAAATCGCCTGGTTTCTGGTAGTAAACACCGATCCTACCTATCAGGAAATTGGCGCTTTCTATCCGCTCTCTCTAATGAATCTGTTCGATTTTGAGTCACTGGCACCCCGCTGGCACTATCCCCTCAAGGCACTCAATCTCTTTGAGGTTGCCTACTGGATTGCGCTAGCCGCCGGTGTATACGTCATCTCAGGGAAGCAAAGAAAAAACAGCATCATCATAGTGGCAACGTCGTATGTGCTTTGGTTTTTTCTTTGGATTGGATTCTACCTGATTATCTATAAATAGTGCTCCAAGCTACTTCTTTCCTATCCACCCAAGGTGGGTATGTTTGAAATCGTCAGCATACTTTAGCCCATAGCCAAAAACCCTGTCCATGGCACTGTGGCCAAACAAAAGAAGCCCTGCGAACATCCATTCAGGTGACGACATCGCAAAGCCTGCTGCGAAGCAAGCCACAGCTACCCCTTTATGATGTGCTAAGTTGTAAAAGACAGCACCAATTTTAGTGTTGAACAAATAGCCTATCATACTTACATCTGGTGCAAGCAGCCAGGCAAAGAACACCCACCAGGCGTACTCCAGATAAATAGTGCCTAAAAAGGCTGCAATAAATATCGCTGCTTCCTCAAGGTTGAGTAGTGATTTCATGCTTCACAGGTGTTTAAAAGTAAATGCCGATAACATTACACCACATACGCATTAGTAAAGAGCAGGGTTTTTGGTGCAAAAATTATATAGAACGCAAAAGTCTGTTCGCTACGACAAACATTTTATTAAGGGTTCAAATAATATGAAAAGATACAAAATAGAGGCAACCCTGCGTTCATAAACAGAGTCTTAAGCTTATATGTAAAACCAGCTTTTGAGCATGAAGAACTTTAAACTGATCAACAACCTGACCGGTTGGGCGGTATTTTTTGTTGCGCTCACAGTTTATGCCCTCACATTAGAACCGACGGCCAGTTTCTGGGACTGTGGGGAATTTATAGCTGCCAGCTACAAGTTGCAGATTCCACACCCTCCCGGGCCACCCTTTTTTCTGCTGCTCGGTCGCTTTTTTACGTTTTTGGCATTAGGCGACACCGAGCAGATCGCATTTTGGGTGAACATGATGAGTGCAGTGAGCAGCGCTCTGGCAGTAATGTTTCTTTACTGGAGCATCGTTCTCCTTGCCTCCAAAATTCTCAAGGCTGAACACTTTGACCTTCAAAGCAAAGACGCACTTGTGTTGATGGGCTCCGGGGTAACAGGGTCACTCGCTTTCGCCTTCTCCGACACCTTTTGGTTTTCGGCAGTGGAAGCGGAAGTGTACGCCATGTCTATGTTCTTTACAGCAGTAGCGTTTTGGGCTATTCTCAGGTGGGACGCATTGGAAAATGCCTCGCTTTCCAACAAGTGGCTACTATTCATTGCCTACCTGATGGGCCTTTCCATTGGGGTGCACCCAATGAACCTGCTCACGATTCCATCTCTGGCACTCATCTATTACTTTAAGAATTACACTTTCTCCTGGAAAGGGCTTGCCGTTACAATTGTTTCGAGCGGGATAGGTATTCTATTCGTTATGTTTGGATTCCGGGTCGGCGTGATGAGCCTCCTCACCAAATTCGAAATATTCTTCGTCAACTCCCTCAAGCTTGACTTTGGCAGCGGTGCCGCCTTCGGCATGGTCATTATTACAGCAAGCATTCTGCTGGCGGTCTATTTTACGCAAAAAAAGGGGCTGGTGGGTCTCAACACACTTGCACTTTGCATTAGCTTTCTCATTATCGGCTATTCTTCCTTTGGGATACTTACTATTCGCTCGTCAAAAAATCCACTGATCGACATGTGGAACCCGGAGAACCTACCCAATTTTGTGGGTTATCTGGACATGAAGCAGTACGGAACCAGGCCTCTATTGTACGGCAACTACTATGACGCAAAGCTGATTGATCAACAGCCTGGTGATCCGGTTTATCAAAAAGGTGCTACTTCATACGAGATAGAAGACTATGACTATAACCTGACATACGACCCAACCAGAACGACAGTTCTCCCAAGGCTTTGGAGCCAAAGAGATCGTCACCCCGAGGCCTACAGCCAGATTTTAGGTCTACAGCCTGGGCAAAAGCCAAATTTCGCAGACAACCTCAAGTACCTGTTTACTTACCAGCTGGGGCACATGTACATGAGGTACTTTATGTGGAATTTTGCCGGCAGGGAAAGTGATCAGCAAGATGCTGGTTTCGTCGCCCTCACATCTTCAGTGGCTCCTTCAATGGAAGGGAATCATGCCAGAAACAGCTTTTTAATGCTGCCACTTGTACTTGGTTTGGTGGGCTTGTTTTTCAATTATAAGAAGAACGTACAATCATTTTCTGTTATCGGAGTATTGTTCTTCATCACAGGAGTGGGCCTGGTATTATACCTCAATTCCCCACCCTCAGAACCAAGAGAAAGAGACTACATCTACGTGGCATCGTTCTTTGCTTTCTGCATTTGGATTGGCCTTGGAGCCTTCGCATTCCTTCGCCAGTCGCAGCAATTTTTCGCAGAACGAAAGTTGGCCCTGGCCATGGCCTGGTTTGCTACACTCATGGTGCCTGGCATTATGATTATGCAGGGCTGGGATGATCATGACCGCTCCGGCAGGTACTACTCGGTTGATATGGCAAAAAATTACCTGGTTGGGTGTGAGCCAAATGGCATTTTATTTACCGGTGGCGACAACGACACTTACCCGCTGTGGTATGCGCAGGATGTGGAAGGCGTGAGAACTGATATGAGGGTAATAGTTGGCACGCTCTTTAGTGCCGACTGGAACATTGACATGATGAAAAGGAAAGCCTACGAATCGGAGCCCCTGCCCTTTTCTATTGAAAAAACCCTCTACAAGCAGGGAGGTCTGATCGACTACGTGCCCGTAGTAGAGAACCCTAACCTGAAGGGCGAAGCTATTAATCTGATACAATACCTCAATCTTCTGAAGAAAAAGCACCCGGCAATTATGGTGGAAACAAGAAGCGGGTCAAACCTGGCTTCCTTACCTTCAAAGTTGATTCGGCTGCCTGTTAATAAAGACGATGTGCTGGCCAGGCACCTGGTGCCCGACACCATGACCCAATATATTCCTGACTACATCACCTTTGAAGTCACTGGGGGCGGTCTTCAAAAAAGTGAAATCATGCTGCTCGACCTGATCGCCTCCAACAACTGGGAGCGGCCCATCTATTTCACTCATACCGCCCTGAGTTTGCTGCCATTTGATCTCAATAAGTACGTTGTACAGGAAGGAATGACTTACAAATTGCTTCCAATTGAAAATCCTGAGAGTGACAGCCATTTGGTCAATAGCCAGGTAATGTTTGCCAACATGACGGAGACTTACTCCTGGCGAAACCTCAACAATCCTGATGTCAACTATTCATCGTACTACCAAAAGCAACTGATGAACCCCCGCATGGGCTTCAACTCGCTGGCTGAAACCCTCATGCTGGAAGGAAAAAATGATCAGGCGGTCGAAGCACTTCACAAAAGCCTCAGCGCCATTCCTGACGACACCATTCCTTACGATATTTCGGCCGTAGAAACGACCGGGCTACTTATGGCACTCAACGACAGTGACACTGCCCTGACCATCGGAAAAACCCTGATTGAAAGAGCTGACAGGGAGCTCAGTTATTATTCTTCAGCCGTGAGGCAAGATGCTTTTGAGGTGAGGAAGAACCTGTTTGTGCTCGACAGGCTCCAGCGGATACTTAAAGCCTACGGCTTTCATGAAGATGCATTAAAAACTGAAGGCATTTTCAGAAAGCATTACTCGCATTTCGAGGGATAACAATCTCCCAATTTGATTTAGAGGCTCGCTACCCTTTTGTTTAGGTGGCAAGCCTTTTCTTCTCCCTCTCAATATTATAGGTATCCATAAGGCAGATAGCTTATTAATTACTATTTTCGCCCGAATAAAAAATTAATAGAATGAATTATATAAAGGTGAATAACCTTACCGGTTGGTTCGTTTTTGCCATTGCCACCCTCGTTTATTGGCTAACTGTTGAGCCCACCGCCAGCTTCTGGGACTGTGGAGAATTTATAGCAGTTTCGTATAAACTCGAAGTGCCTCATCCCCCGGGAGCGCCTCTCTTCTTGTTGATCGGCAGGTTCTTTAGTCTGTTTGCTCTCGGCGATGTAGAAAGAGTGGCTTATTGGATCAATATCTCAAGTGTGCTGAGCAGCGGGTTTTCTATTTTGTTTCTTTTTTGGACTATCACAGCTCTCGCCAACAAGCTAATGGGATTGAAGCCTGGCCAGGGCACCGACGATCAAAACTGGTCGATTATTGCAGCTGGCCTTGTTGGCAGTCTTGCCTACACCTTTTCCGATTCCTTCTGGTTTTCGGCTGTTGAAGCTGAGGTTTATGCTATTTCATCCTTCTTTACCGCCTTCGTTGTGTGGGCCATACTGAAGTGGGAGCAAATTGACGACGACAGGCACAGAAATCGCTGGTTCCTGTTGCTTGCCTACACTGTGGGTCTTTCTATAGGCATTCACCTTCTCAACCTTGTGGCCATTCCAGCCCTTGGACTTATCGTGTACTTCAAGTACTACAAGGAGGTCACTACGAAAGGCGTGTTAACAACCCTGGCCGTTAGTGGTGCGATCATTCTTATCATCATGGCGGGCGTTATCCCAGGCTTGCCAAGTCTCGCCTTCTCTTTCGAGCTTTTCTTTGTGAACTCACTTGGCCTGCCATTTAAGTCCGGTATCATCGTTTTCGTCCTTCTTTTCCTCGGCGCCCTTATTTACGGCATCATTTATTCCGAGAAAAAAGAGAAGGTCATTCTGAACACCTCATTGCTGGCTTTTGCCTTCATTTTGATAGGCTATTCTTCCTACACAATCGTGCTCATCAGGTCAAATTACAATCCACCTATCGATGAGAACAACCCTGAAAACGTAAACACTTTCGTTTCCTACCTCAAAAGAGAACAATACGGTGATCGCCCTCTTTTCTTTGGACAGTACTTTACCACCGAGCTTCAGGAGCAGAAAAAAGGAGCCCCTGTGTATGCCAAGGGAGAAACGGAATACGATATTATTGACTACAAAGTAGACGCTATTTATGACAAGAGCGGCATGACCATCCTGCCAAGGATGTACAGCTCCAGTGCAGAACATGCCAAGCGCTACAGAGAAATTACCGGTCTCAGGGCAGGTCAGAAACCCACCTTTGGCGACAACCTGTACTTCATGTTCAAATACCAGCTTGGCCACATGTACATGAGGTATTTCATGTGGAATTTTGCAGGCCGTGAAAGCGATGTGCAGGATGCCAGTTGGACGTCGCCCGCCGATGCTTTTAAGAAGGTACCCTGGGAGCTCGAAAACAATAAAGGTCGGAACAACTACCTTTTCATTCCGCTTATTCTTGGATTGATAGGATTCTTCTATCAATACAGAAAAGACCAAAAGAACTTTAGCGTGATGCTGCTGCTGTTCTTCTTAACAGGAGCGGCCCTGGTGCTTTACCTCAACTCCCCCCCCTCTGAGCCAAGAGAACGGGACTATATCTACGTCGGGTCTTTCTATGTATTCTCCATCTGGATAGGCTTTGCAGTATTGGCCATGTACGATTTATTCCAAAGGTTTATTGCCAATAAGAAAGCGGCCATCGCCACTTCTCTCATCATCTGTTTAAGCTGCCCGGCCATTATGGCGAGCGAAAACTGGGATGATCATGACAGGTCGGATCGCTATTTCTCCGTTGACACCGCCAGGAACTTCCTGGCCAGTTGCGCCCCCAATGCCATCCTTTTCACAGGCGGCGATAACGACACTTTCCCGCTTTGGTATGTGCAGGAGGTGGAAGGCTTCCGTACCGACGTGCGGGTGGTTGTACTCAGCTATTTCAACACCGACTGGTACATCGATCAAATGATGAGGCAGGCTTATGAATCTGAGCCCTTCCCATTCTCGCTGACCAGCAAAGACTACCGCCAGGGCGGCTTGAACGACTTTGTGGTGGTGATGGAAAGAGAGAATATCAAAGGCGCTATTAGCCTGGAGCAGTACATGAAGCTGGTGCGTGAAGGCAATCCTGCGCTCAGGGTAGCTACTTCCATCAGTGCCTACAATTCTATTCCTTCTAAGAGTGTGTACCTGAATGTTGACTCTGCCAGCGTAATGTCAAAGGGAATTATTCCTTCTACACTACAAGACTACATGGTGCCTAGAATGGTGTTCAACATCAAAGACAGGGTGCTGGAAAAGAAAGACCTGGCCATTCTGGACATCATACTGACCAACAAATGGGAGCGCCCTATTTATTTCAATAACACCTCGTTGGCCAGTGTTAATATAGACATCAGGCGGTATGCGGTGCAGGAAGGCAATGCTTACCGATTGCTCCCTGTCGAAAACCCAGATAACCAGGAAACCTTTGTAGATGTGGACATTATGTACGACAACATGATGAACAATTTCTACTGGAGAGGTCTTCAGGATCCGAGCATTTACTACACCGAAGACTACAGGAATTTTGTTCTTAACCATAGAGCGAGTTTCAACACGTTGGCTGAATCTCTCCTGATGGTAGACGACACTGAAAGATCCAGAAACGCACTTCTAAAATCTCTTGAAGTAATGCCAGACTCGGTGGTTCCCTATGATCACTTCACTGTGAGAATGGTCAGCCTGTTGATGGAAGTAGGCGAAGAAGAAAAAGCCAAAGAGATAGCAGCTACAATGAGTGTAAGAGCCGATGAAATGCTCACCTACATGTTCGACAATTTGATTGCTGACTCCTTTACTGTGCAAAAGAACCTAATCGTACTCAACGAGTTAGCGAGAGTATTCCGGGCCTATGAAGATCCTGAGCTGGGAAAAACATACGAAGAGCTCTTCCGAAAACACTACGGAATGATGAACAACTAATGAAAAGCCCCGGAATAAGGGGCTTTTTTTATTTCCTCAAAATCAGGAATAAATCAAGAGAAGTATCGGCGTTGTCCGACACCAGGTAATCATCGTGGGAAATGGATGACACCAGGCTGTCGGATGCCTTTTGCAGGTTATTCCGGTTAAACCTGTTCAGCAAATCATAGGGAATCCGAAGCATCCAGGCAGGCAATCGATACTGTAAATTGAGCACATCAAACCTTGTGATCCTTTTCACGGAAGCTCTGTTTTTGTCGTGGTAATCCATCACCTTTTCGCCTCCGGCAATTCCCTTCATTTCTACATTGGGAAAATACTTTTTTGCCAAATCGGTTAATTCCTGTGCTGTATACTCCCGGATATGCCATGGGTTTCTGGTCAGTGTCAGCTTGATGTTGGGCGTAGTGAGCAACGCCACCCCCCCGGGCTTTAGCACCCTGGCCATTTCTTTCAGAAACAGCTCGTCATCCGTTATATGCTCTATTACCTGAAAGGTAACAATGCTGTCGAATGCATTGTCTTCAAGGCCGCTAAATGGAGGAAATACAGCTTGTCTGAAATCACCCTTAGGGTTTTCTCTTTGGAGTTTTTCAACAATCTCCCCGATTTTGTCGAGGGCAGTATATTTCTCCACTAGGGGCATGAGCTCTTTCACTCCACGTCCCTCGCCGCATCCCAATTCCAGCATGTTCCCCTTCACATAGTCTTTGGCAACTATGTAGGGTTTCAAAAGTCGCTGGTGTATCGGATTGTCTGAAAGTATCTCTGCCGAGGTAATTTCCGTAGTATAAACTGCCATGAAGATTCAGTTCGGATTGCTTTTCGGCTTCAAAGTAAGATAAAATTATACTTTCGGTTCAAGTTTTTTAGTTACTTGGTTGTTATATGCTAAACATTCCCACGCATTTCAGTATGAACAAGGTTCAAAGCACCCTATTTTGTTTATTTGTCATTTCCTTATCGTTAGCAGGGCCTGACGTACACAGTCAGTCAATCAATAGTTTTAATCTTTCCTATACCTACAACCCTTCCGGGCCTATTCAATTCAAATATCGTTTGGTTAAATCCGACCCGGGCTACAAAGTTTACTTTCAACTGAATCTTCCGGCCTACGACACCATTGGCAATTACGAGTTAAACACTTTTTACCGAAGCTCGTATTCGGACTCCTCTGCCTTCAATGAGACAACCCACAATTGGGCTGACCTTACCGACGTTTCAGCCTATCCGCAGCTTGCAGGAAAGCTGGCTTTCCTGCCCTCAGAAGGTCAAAATGTAATTGTCTTTCACGTCAAAAGGCCAAGTACGCAAAAGTCGTTCTTTTTCGATGTAGCGCTGGAGGGCGACAACATGTTTACTCCCGATGGGATAACCCCTGTTGATAAAAATGGCATGCCGGTCTTAAAGTCTTTTTTCAGCCCAAGAGATTCGATCTCTTTTACAGCCGAAGACACGACTCAGCTTTACGGATTTTACTACAATATGGATTTTGAAGAAGCCAAGCCACCCATGGTTATCGACACTATTTCGGGAGGCAAAACGATGGCAATTGATAGCTCATTTATGATAAGAGCCGGTTACTTCTCTGCGACCAAGCCAGGTCTCTATCTGTTTCAAACCGATTCCAGTTCCGGCTCAGCGCTGGCCATGCGCCTGGCACCTTTTTATTATCCCAAGTTCGTTTCAGTTGACGAAATCATTGGCACCCTTCGCTACATCAGTTCCAAAGAAGAGTATAACAAGCTGGTTTCGTCTAAAACCCGAAAGAAGGCACTTGATAATTTTCTACTGGACATTTCAGGCAGTCAGGATCGTGCAAAACGAATCATGCAGAACTATTTCACCCGAGTGGCTGAAGCGAACTTGTTGTTTACTGGGTTCAAAGAAGGCTGGAAAACTGATGCGGGCATGATCTACATTATCTTTGGCCATCCCGATGTGGTTGAAAAGAATGACGTGGGAGAAGTTTGGACCTACCTCAAAATGGAGGACAAATCTGACCTTAAGTTTGAGTTTATGAGGGTCAAAAATATTTTCACCCCTGGCTACCTTACGCTAATTCGTAAGGACGATTATGACAGATATTGGTTTCGCTTCGTAGATTTGTGGCGCAAAGGAAGAATTTAAACTGTTCTTCGGCCTGCGGGGTCGCAGAACTAACAAGCATCAGGTGATAAGAAAATACCCTCAACAGCGAAGGCCGAACCCTTCCGACATGATCTATGGCACCAGGGCGGTGATAGAAGCCATCAAGGCCGACAAACAAATCGACAAAATTTTCATCCAGAAAAATGTTAAAAATGAGCTCACCAATGAGCTCATCAAGCTGCTGATCGAAAACGGGATTGTTTTTCAGAACGTACCCGGAGAGAAGCTTGACCGGCTAACCGGCAAAAACCACCAGGGGGTCATCGCCTTTGTCTCGCCCATCGAGTTTGCTGACCTGCACAGGGTTGTATCGTTCATCTTCGACCAGGGCAAGGATGGCTTGATCGTGCTGATTGACCGGGTAACGGACGTGAGAAACTTTGGTGCTATTGTTCGTACAGCAGAGTCTGCTGGGGCCGACACGATTGTTATCCCATCCAAAGGCAGCGCTCAAATTGGCAGCGATGCTGTAAAGACTTCAGCTGGGGCTCTTAATCACCTTCCTATTTGTAAAGTGAATGACTTCGAAGCGTCGGTCAAATACCTCAAAGAGTCAGGCTTCCATGTGGTGGCTTGCACCGAGAAAACAGAGCAACTATATTCAGATGCCGACCTTACCGGGCCTGTAGCGCTCATTATGGGTTCTGAAGAGGATGGTATTTCTGACAGCGTGCTTGAAATGGCTGATACGAAAGTGAAAATACCTATGCAGGGCAAAATTGAATCGCTGAATGTTTCGGTGGCAGCAGGTATTTTTCTTTTCGAGGTGGTAAGACAAAGAATGGCAGCCTTGAGGTAGACTGCCATCCCAAAAAGTTGCAAGAAGTGTTTACACCCCGAGCTTTCAGAGAAGCTCCTCTCCTTTTTTGTTTTTCACATCGTTGACAAACTCTCTGAATTTTGCTTCCTGGTCTTTTTTAACAATCATGAGCACATCCTCAAAATCTGCAACGAGGTAGCCTTCGAGGTCTTGTAGAATAACCAGCTTGTCCTTGTCCGTTTTGATGATGTTGCTGTGACTATCGTAAGAAAGTAGCTCTGCTCCCATCACAATATTCTCCTTGTCTTCCTTTTTTTGGTTGTCGTACAAAGAGCCCCATGAGCCAAGGTCCGACCATGCAAAATCACCGAGCACCACATAGACATCCTGCGCCTTTTCCATGATGCCGTAGTCGATGGATATGTTTCTACATTGCGTGTAGGCCTTGTCGATGTACTGCTGCTCGGTGTCGGTGTAATAATGCTCCATACCATCATCAAAGGCCTCAGCCATTTCGGGCAAGCTATTCTCATATTCCTTGATGATAGTAGACGTTTTCCAAATAAAAATCCCCGCATTCCAGACAAAATCGCCACTTTCCAGAAACTTCTTCGCCCATTCCAACTCAGGCTTTTCCGTGAATGTTTTAACCTTCCTGGCTGCGCCAAATTTCTCTTCCGAATATTGAATATAGCCATAGCCGGTTTCCGGCTTTGTTGGCTTAATGCCTATTGTAACCAGGTTGCCTTCTTTCTGAGCAGCGGCTATCCCGTCTTCTACCGTAGCAATGAACTTGTCTTCATTAAAAATTGCGTGGTCTGCCGGCGTGATTACCACTGTTGCATCAGGGTTTTTCTTGTGGATTTTATAGCACGCATACGCCACGCACGGAGCGGTATTTCTTCGGGCCGGCTCAAGCAGTATTTGATCCTGCTGGAGGTCAGGCAATTGTTCCTTTACTAATTCAGCGTATTGTTGATTAGTGACGATCAATATGTTATCTTTGCCCGCCGTTTGCAGGAACCGGTTGTAGGTCATTTGTAAAAGTGACTGACCAGTACCAAATATGTCAAGAAATTGTTTTGGGCGCTTGTTTCTGCTATAGGGCCAAAACCTACTCCCTACGCCACCGGCCATAATTATTACAAAAGTTTGACTGCTGTTTCTGTCCATTGCTTAGCTAAAACGTATTTCGTTGCAAATATAGGCTTTAAATACGGTCAGCAAAGGTCGTGGAATCATTAAAGAGCATGATGACGTTGTCATAAAACGACTGTGAGTGACGCCCATCACATCTTATAACTGATATTTGGAAAGTGAGAGTGTCATTTGAATTAAAATTAGTATATTCAATTGCTCAGCTAACTGTGTGTAAAAGCTGAAAAAGAAATTGCAGAGCCATATGATTGCGAGCCTGGAGGAACAATTAAAAGATAAGTTAAAAGAAGTTTTTGGGTACAGCAGTTTTCGAGGCACCCAGGAAGCGATCATCAAAAATATACTTGACGGACGGAATACCTTCGTCATCATGCCAACCGGTGCTGGCAAATCACTTTGTTACCAGCTGCCAGCCCTGATCCTTGATGGTGCAGCCATTGTTATCTCACCTCTTATTGCCCTGATGAAAAATCAGGTCGATCAGCTGAATGCGGTGGGCGTCAATGCCCAGTTTCTCAACTCTACGTTGACCAAGACGGAAATGAACAGGGTAAAGAGAGAAACCCTGAGCGGAGAGGTACAACTACTTTATGTGGCACCTGAATCTCTTACCAAAGAAGAAAACATTGAGTTCCTCAAAAAAGCAAACATTTCTTTTGCAGCAATTGACGAGGCTCATTGTATCTCGGAGTGGGGCCATGACTTCAGGCCAGAGTACCGGAGGATCAAGCAGATTCTGGCTCAAATCAGCAACATGCCCGTGATTGCGCTGACTGCCACTGCTACTCCGAAGGTGCAAATTGATATTCAGAAGAACCTGCAAATGGAAGAGGCCGATATTTTTAAGTCTTCTTTCAACAGAGAAAATCTATACTACGAGGTTCGCCCGAAGCAGCACACCAAGAAGCAACTGGTAAAGTTTGTAAAGTCGCAGAAAGGCAAATCTGGCATCGTCTACTGCCTGAGCCGAAAGAAAGTTGAAGAAATAGCCAACTTGCTTCAGGTGAATGATGTGAAAGCTGCTCCTTATCACGCCGGCCTTGATGCTGCAGTACGAATAAAGAATCAGGACGACTTCCTGAACGAAGAAGTAGATGTGATTGTGGCTACCATTGCTTTCGGCATGGGCATCGACAAGCCGGATGTTCGCTTTGTCGTGCATTATGACACTCCAAAATCATTGGAGGGATACTATCAGGAAACTGGCCGGGCCGGAAGAGATGGTCTGGAAGGTAACTGTATCATGTTCTACAGTTACAACGACATCATTAAGCTTGAGAAATTCAATAAGGACAAAACCGTTACTGAAAGAGACAACGCCAGAGTGCTGCTTGATGAAATGGTGTCTTATGCTGAGTCATCACTTTGCAGAAGAAAGCAATTGCTTCATTACTTTGGCGAAAGCTACGACCATGACTGCAACTTTTGTGACAACTGCCTGAAACCAAGGGAAAAATTCGAAGGTGAGGAGTACGTTCAATGGGTACTGAGAGCGGCGATGGAAACCGGCGAAAGATTCAACCTGGCACACCTGGTCGACGTGGTGAAAGGTACACCTTCACAATATGTAAAGAGCTACGGCCATGATGCGTTGTCCATTTTTGGCAAAGGAAAAGAACTGGAAGAAAGCCTCATCAAATCTGTGGTTCGCCAGTCTTTGTTACTGGAGTTTCTTGAGAAAGACATCGAAAATATTGGCGTGTTGAAAGTAACCGCCAAGGGCAAGGACTTTATTGTGGACCCTTTTGCTATCAAGCTCTCAAAAGACCACGAATACGACGTGGAAGTGACCGAGGAAGAAGAGGATGCAGAAAAAGTGCCTACCACAACCAAGGCCTACGACGAAGCCCTCTTCGAAATGCTTAGAAATCTTCGGAAGAAGGTTGCGAAGCAAATGGACCTGCCACCATATGTCGTTTTTCAGGATCCTTCCCTTGAGGAAATGGCCACTATCTACCCGACCACCAAAGATGAGCTTGCCCAGATCAACGGAGTTGGTATGGGCAAGGTGGCAAAGTTTGGCAAGCCTTTTCTCGAAACAATAGCCAAATATGTTGAAGAAAACGATATTGAAACTGCTTCGGACGTAGTAGTTAAATCAGCGGGACAGAAGTCGAAAATAAAAATCTTCATCATACAGCAAATTGACCGCAAGGTAGATTTGGAAGAGATTGCCGAAGCCAAGAGCATGGCCATGGAGGAGATCATCAACGAAATTGAACACATCTGCTATTCAGGCACCAAGCTCAACCTTGAGTATTATATCGATCAGGTACTGGACGAGGACAGGCAAGACGACATCATCGACTATTTTATGAATGCTGAAACAGACAGCATAGCCGTTGCGCTGGAAGAGCTGGGCGACGACTATTCAGAGGAAGAGCTAAGACTTGTCCGTATAAAATTCCTTTCAGAATACGCCAATTAATTGGTGCATCGCCTCCTCCTTCTTAAGTTTGTCGGCTAAACAATTCATCACTATGAACATAGCCGTCATTGGTTCAGGAGGAAGAGAACACGCACTTTCATGGAAAATTTCTCAAAGCCCGAAGTGTGATAATCTCTTTATCGTACCAGGCAACGCCGGCACTTTATCGGTTGGCACCAATGTCTCGCTTTCCACCACCGACTTTCCTGCGATAGCCGAATGGGCACTGAAGGAGAAAATAGAACTGATCATAGTTGGCCCTGAAGAACCCCTTGTAAAAGGCTTTCGGGATTACTTCGAAACAAGAAAAGACCTCGCTCACATAGCCATTGTAGGGCCCGGAGCCGCCGGCGCTGCGCTTGAAGGCAGCAAGGACGTTTCCAAGCAGTTTATGCTGAAACACGGCATTCCCACCGCCAGAGCGAAAACCATTATCGCCGACAACCTTTCCGAGGGCTTTCAATTTCTCGATTCTCTTCAACCTCCCTATGTACTAAAAGCAGACGGACTGGCCGCAGGCAAGGGTGTAATCATCACAAGCGACCTTACGAAGGCGAAAGACAGGCTCAGGTTCATGATTGAAGAGGCCGAATTTGGCGAAGCCAGCAGAAAAGTGCTGATCGAAGAGTTTCTGGATGGTATTGAGCTTTCGGTTTTTGTGCTGACCGACGGAAAAGACTATATCATTCTGCCTGAGGCTAAGGACTATAAAAGAATTGGTGATGGCGATACCGGCCCAAACACAGGTGGTATGGGAGCTGTTTCCCCAGTGCCGTTTGCTCCAGGCGAGTTTTTGAAAAAGGTGGAGGAAAAAGTAGTGAAGCCAACTGTTGACGGGCTGAGGAAAGACAAAATTGACTACAAGGGCTTTATTTTCATTGGTTTGATGAACGTGGGCGGCGAACCGTATGTGATCGAATACAACGTGAGAATGGGCGACCCCGAGACCCAGGTGGTTATTCCACGGATCAAATCAGATCTTGTTGACTTGCTGTTGGCCACAGGACAGGGCAAGCTAAAAGGCCAATCGTTTGAAGTTAGACCTGATTTTGCAACGACGGTGGTGATGGTGGCAGGAGGTTATCCTTCAGGATATGTGAAAGGAAAGCCGATTACTGGCTTGACTGGTAAATACGACTCGGAAGTGTTCCATGCCGGCACAAAAATCTCCGGCGACGACGTTGTTACCAATGGCGGCAGGGTGTTGGCCATTACCAGCTTTGGGAGCTCGATTCAGGAAGCAGTTAGCAAAAGTTATAAAACGATAGATAGTATTACGTGGGATCAGGCCAATTTCAGAAAGGATATCGGTCAGGACCTGGTAAAGTACAATGGATAGCAGGTATTGTTAGCACCTGATGGTTTTGAAATTATTTTTATATTTGAGAAGAGCTAACATAAAATTGCTTAGAGATGGGATGTAGCACATGCAGTAGTGTAACTACCGCAGATGGTAAAGTGGCTGGTTGCAAAAGCAATGGTGGCTGCTCAACAGGTGGTTGCAATAAAATGAACGTTTTTGACTGGCTTTCCAATATGGACATGCCAGCTTTAGATAAATTTGACATTGTTGAAGTACGATTTAAGAACGGCAGAAAGGACTTTTTTCGAAATAATGAAAACCTGCCTATCGTTACCGGCGATGCCGTTGTAGTAGATGTTCCGAACGGCCACCATATTGGCTACGTTTCTCTCCAGGGAGAGCTTGTTCGGCTTCAAATGCAGAAGAAAAAAGTGGCTAATGACAGTGAGGTAAAGAATATCTACCGAATTGCCACTCAAAAAGACCTGGAAAAATTCGAACAGGTTCAGGCCAGGGATCTCCCAACCCTCTTTCGTACAAGAGAAATCATCAGGGAGCTCAAATTGGAAATGAAGCTGACCGATATTGAATATCAGGCTGATAATACTAAAGCGACATTTTATTATTCGGCTGACGACAGGGTCGATTTCCGTGAGTTAATCAAGCTATTAGCCGCCGAGTTTAAAATTCGGGTAGAAATGCGCCAAATCAGCTTGAGACAGGAAGCCGGCCGACTCGGTGGAATAGGTGTTTGTGGCAGAGAGCTATGCTGCTCCACCTGGCTCTCTGAATTCAAGAGCGTGTCCACCTCCGCAGCCCGCTACCAGAATTTGTCGCTCAACCCAAGCAAACTTTCCGGGCAATGCGGCAGGCTGAAGTGCTGCCTTAATTACGAGCTCGACACCTACATGGAAGCGCTTGAAGGTATTCCAGAAATTGAAGCCCCACTGCTCACTGCCCGTGGTGAAGCCTCACTGCAGAAGACGGATATTTTCCGAAAAACCATGTGGTTCGGCTATAGAGATGAAAACACCTGGTATCCTTTAGACGTCGAGAGGGTAAAGGTTATTCTGGAAATGAACAAGAAAGGGCAAAAGCCCGACACGCTGGCTGTAGACAAAGAAGACACTGGAAGAGATGCCAACCAGGCTCTCAACAGCGACCTGGTGAACCTTGACAAGAAATTTGGTGGGCAAGGCAGCGGCAAAAAGAAGAAAAAGAACAAAAAACGATTCAAGAATCGTAACCGGGGTCAAAACAATCAACCACAACAATAGATGAGGACATCATTATCGGGAAGCAACCTTGGCGGCCTCATTTGCCTGTCAGCAGGTTTGATATTCCTCTTGTCATCATGCAGTGATTCAAGGATTTATGATGAGTACCACGACTTTGATGAAAATGTGTGGCACATGGATTCTACAGAGAAATTTACTTTTACTGTAGATACGACAGCAGACCAGTTTCAGCTTTCTTACCTGGTCAGAAACACTGCAGACTACTCGTACTACAACCTCTATCTCAAGTTCACCCTTGAAGACTCCCTTCATCAAGTGATCGAAAGTCAGATGCAGGAGGTTATTTTGTTTGACCCTAAAACCGGGAAGCCCTACGGCAGTGGGCTGGGAGATTTATTTTCTCATGAGTTTCCTGCCATCAGTGGCTTCACATTTCCTTACAAAGGGAAGTTCACCTTTTCAGTTCAGCAATACATGAGGGTGGAAAGCCTGGCGGGCATTCAGTCTCTTGGATTGAAAGTTGAAAGAGTTGAACAAGAATAACTGGTTACTCGATTTGCCCGATAAACTTGTAGAGTCGCTCTTCGGCACCTTCTGGGTCAATCCAAAACTCCCTGGAATAAAACTGAGTAGATCTCCATTTTTTATCCATCAACAAAGTGTGCCGGTATACATAGGTATCTTTTGCTGAAATACTGTTGAAGTAAGTGTCGTCATCCGTAAAAATGAGACCCAGAAATTCTTCCCTTTTCTTGACTGTGAGGTCAGCAAAATTCAGGTCCTCGGTCATGGATATATTTCGCATTTGAGGCACAGTCTCCAACCACTTTGTCATTCTCGATTTGAGGTACCAATGCTGCGAGAAGGTAGGCTCTTTAGGCGCATACGGCCTGAACTCCCCGTTTGAAACAGCAAAAGCGTACCCCAGGTATTTTCTCAGCATCTTAGGCCCCTCATTTCTTAAGCCATCAACGTTTAGCTGATGAGGCAAAATGCTGCTAACGACGAAAATCTGTTCTTTCGCCCTGGTCACGGCCACATTCAGCCGGTTTTCGCCGCCCTCAAGGTTGAGCGAGCCAAACTTCATCTGAAGCTTCCCTTTGGCATCGGGTGCATAGCCAATGGTGAAAATAATAATGTCTCTTTCATCGCCCTGCACATTTTCAATGTTCTTCACAAACAGCGAGTCAGGCAGCAGCTTTTTATGATCTGCCTGATATGTGTCCAGCAAGTCCAAAATATGCGACTGTTGAGCGGCGTTGAAAGTAACCACGCCAATGCTTTTGTCCGGGGACTTTTTAAGGCAACTAACAATCAAGTCCACGACTCTTGCAGCCTCTTCCTCGTTTCGGCTGCTTTCCCATATCCCATCCACTTTTTCGTAGGAAATGGCAGGCTTAGCCTCGTTGATTACCTCAAAATGTGGCACTAGTTGTAGCTTGCCTTTGTAAAAATAGTGGTTACTGAAGTCGATCAGGTCGAGCGAACGGCTGCGATAGTGCCCCTGCAAAGAAACCTGGTTCAGGTGCTGCCTCGCAAGTGTCAGCAAAGAATCCGCCTCAAGGGCTATTTCCTCCTCCTCTTCGCTTTGCTCCCACCTTATTTTATAGAGATCATTGGGCTGCAACTGCTTATCGTCTCCAGACACTACCACTTGCTTGCCCCGGTACATAGCAGCCAGACCATTTTCCACAAAACACTGGGAAGCCTCATCAAAAATGACAAGGTCAAATATCTCATCCAGCTGAAAAATAGCAGAAGCTGCCTCAGGAGATGTAAGCCAGCAGGGCACCAACCTGAACGCCTCAGCCGACATGTGAGCCAAAAGCCTCCTGATAGGCCAAACTCGCTTCTTTTTGGTGACCTGGTGCTGCAGGTCACGGTAAGTGATAGGGTTGTTGAGCCGGTTATACTCCACTTCGCTGTACGTCTTTTCCCTAATCCTCAATAAAAGTATATCGCCGCTCAGCTGGTTCTTCTTCAACACCGCCTCCTGAAGTTCTTTCGTCAAAGTGTCTAATTTCAGAGAAGACACTGCTCTCAAAATAGGATATTTGGTTTCAATGTGGTCGATCCATTGAAGATTGAGGCTATTCTCAAAAATCTCATTCCACTCCTTTTCGTCCCAGTCAGGTGAAATTTCCTCGAGCTTCTCAAAAATCTGGTTTTCATAGGGTAGTACGCTATCCAGCAGCTTATCGTATTCCACCAGGCTATCGAAATCCTTGTCGAGCCGCTTGAGCAACTCCTCTGCATACCCTTTCTTTCCGATAATCATTTTGACCTGCTTCGGCGTGAAGTATCCCTGCCACTGCTCCCATTTCAATGGAATCTCCTCCAAAGCTTCAAATGATCGATCAGTGAGCTCCTTCAGCTCTTCGAAAGTGTAGTTTTTTGGGTTGACTACTTTTGCAACCGGCCTCAGCGAGCTGAAAATCATCTTTGCGTTGATTGCCCTTCTTACAAAGAAAAACCAGTTTTGCAGATCTATCTTCGACATGGCATTCGGCGGATTCAATATCCATTCGCTGGTTCTTAACTTGGTGAGGTTGTGTTCCAGATTCAGGCGGCTGTCTACCATGATCATCAGCTCTTCAAACCCCTTTTTATTGCTCTCCAGGTTATTGGCTACCAGCACCCGGGAAATAAACACTTTGTCTTTAGAAAAGAATTTCCACCTGAACCAGCTAAAAAGTCCCTTTCTCGCCTTCCTTCCCCTTTCGAGGGCTTCCTGCAGCCTGCCTAACTCGCTGCCCGGGGTTGACAATTCAGGGCCCAGCCCCTTGTAGCACTCCATCAATATCCGCTCGTTATTGGCCAGCCAAAGGGCGTCTGTTTCACTATCGGGGTAAGCCGACATGTGCACAAAAGTTTCGTACACAGTCTTGTCATTGATGAGAGAAAACATCTCTTTTACCTGCCCCCGGCGCTCCAGCATGTCCTGGCACTCATCGAAGCTCAATGCCTCACCCAAGGCCTCTTTAGACCTTGTGGCTAAGGCTTGATTGAACTTGAGAATTTCAGCTACCAACTCCTTTACCCGCCCAAGCTCCGCCACCCCAAAATGGCTAAACGACACCCGGTCTACCCAGGGGTGCGCTTCCGTGCGGAAGACTGAAGAATACTTAACATAATAGCCAATCTTGCGTTGGAAGGCCTCCAATTTCTCGTAGGTAAAATATTTATATTCCTGCTTGAGGGTTATGGTTCTCCCTTTGAGGTCAGATGAGAGATAAAGTTCTTTCACAGATTTGCCTGACTCTTTATCGTCAAACAAAGCTTGCTTAAACTCATTGAGCTCTTCCGAAATCTGGTCTATTTTTCTGCTTACCTGGGTAAACTCTCGTTCCAGCTGAATAGCGTCCAGAGAGTTGTTTTTAAGCTTATACTCATCAAGTCGTTCAATTTGGGAGGCTAGCTGCTCGTAAATTTCCTTTCTGTCATTTTTGAAATCGTGCACGAGCGCTACAAATGCTCCCAGATCTTTCTCGCTTAATCGCTGATGCACCACGTCAAGCGCCGCCCTCTTCTGGCAAACCACCAGCACTTTTTTGCCACGTGCAATAAAGTCCGAAACGAGGTTGCAGATAAGCTGTGACTTGCCTGTGCCAGGGGGGCCCTGGATCACAAGTGAATGACCATTTTTTACCGTTTTCAAAGCATTTTCCTGAAAGGCATCAATGGCAAATGGCGTAAAGGTCTGTTCTTCCTTTATTTTGCTGACGTAGGAATACTCCACTTTGTCCACCACATCTTCCAGGTTGGTTTTACCAACGAAGAAGTCTTCCAGGCTTTCAAGCGTGTTTTCCTCAATGAGTTTGAGATAGTCGGGTACCATATAAGACCCATTTTGAGGAAAAATGCCCAGCACGGCTTCGGTCATCAGCTTCAGTTTCCCTGTGTCGTGGCCGAGCTCAAACTTGTCCTTTAGAAAAGGAGTGAAGCCGGTTAGCTGATCGGTAAAATTATCTGGATTGAAATTAACCTCTACCTTACTGTCTCTTAGAAGCTCGTAAAGGGCTGTGCGAAATACCCGGCTATCTTTATCAAAATCGTCGAAAACCCGCTCTATCAGGTCTTCGTCGAGGGAAATCTTGTTATAGTAGGCGTAGCCCAGCAGAAAGGTCTTATTGAGAGTGACGTTGACATCCTTTCGGGGTATCATCACCCAATTTTTCTGATCCATTTCGAGAGACACAGGAAAAAAAAGCAGAGGGCACCTTACCAGCGTGCCATCGCTGAATTTGCCATGTACAAATGGCCAGCCCACGTACAAATCCTTTCCGCCCCTCTCCTGAAAAACAAACTGATCAAGCCTGTGCAGCTTTTTAAGGCCAACGCTCAGGTTGTTGTTATTGTAGTCCCTGCTGTCCATGATCTGACACAGCGGAATCCTAGCTTTTTGTGCAATCAGGTCGCTGATGATATGAAACGAAGGCTGCCCAAGGGTGAAATCGAAATCATGCAAATCGAGAAACTGTTCGGAAGCCAGGCGCAACAAAAGCAGCGACCTATTGTTGGCAGTGAGATTGGTAAGCTTACGAAGGTAGGATTGCAGAATTTTTCGCATAAGACGGCTTGCGGCCTTTCGATAACTATCAGGTAAACGATAAACCTAATTGTTCATTATTCACTAGAATTCAAAATACGGCTTTAACTTTTGGATGGTTGAATCCGGGATGATTTTTATTTCTGCTACATCGTTCCAGCTGGCAAACTTTCCATGCTGATCCCGGTAGGCTACCAAAGCTCTTGCCTGGTTGTAGTTAATATAGGGTTGCCGTTTCAACGAATCCAAATGGATGGTGTTAACCGACAGCTTTACGCAGCAATTAGCAGGATTGAGATCAAATTTTTCCCACAAAGCAGCTACCGTTTCTTGCTTGAGCCCATATACTTCCGCCAGCTGCCCACGGTCGTGAAACCCACCAAGAGCATTCCTGTATTTGATGATCCTGGCAGAATAAGCCGGCCCTATGCCTCTTACAGTTTGCAACTCCTCAGCGGTTGCCAGATTTATATCGATTGACCTGGCAGTTTCCTTAGCAACCGTTGACTTTTCTCCAGCTATTGGCCTGCCCTCATCCGAATCGGGTTTTCTATTCGCTATTGATAAGTACGGGGCAAGCTGCTCAAAAATTGTGGAATCCATTCCATAGAGCTTGAGCAAGTCACCCTTATCGTAAAACCTACCTCCCCGGCTTGTATACTTACTCCAATTGGATGCCAGATAGGGTGGTATGTTCATTTCTCTCAATTGTGCCTCCGAAATCTGGTTGGGATCAAATTTTCCCAAATTGCTAAGGGCCAACATTTGCCGGGCGCTTTCCTTATTCTCCCCGACGTCTTCAGCCCATTGGAGCTCGGCTGCCCATTTGTCTAAAAGTTCCAAATCTTTTTCAGACGAATACTCGTTACTAGCATACCTGTAGTAGTCAAGTGCGTAGACTCCAAGGAACACTACACTAATGAGAAAGAGAAGAATGATGCTACCATTAATTTCCTTTTTACTGTAGCCAAAATTCTCTCTTAGCCATTTATTTAGTTGGCTCATAGACCGTAAGAAGCAATTGTTGAATATTAAGTTAGATATTTTTGGCTTCCAGTAAACAATTTCAAGGCAAAAAACTGTTGATCTACCAGCACCGGGCATTTGTCGGTAATTTAAACTCATTCTAAATTGAGTTATCTGACAAATGTCATTTCCTTTAAAATCAATACGGAGCTATTTTTGAACCCGAATTAAAGTGGAAAATGCATAAGCTTTTCAAAGCAGTAAGTCTATCGTACAAAAGCGCCCCGCTCAATATCAGAGAGCTTGTGTCCTTCGATGAGGAGGCCTGCAAGCGCTTGCTGAAGTATTTCAAAGAATTTACGCCCATCACTGAGGCGCTAGTGCTTTCCACCTGCAACCGAACCGAAGTATACTATTCTTCAGAAGCAGACCTTTCCGAAGACATCATCAAACTTATTGCCCTTGAAAGATCAATCAGTGATATCGGCGACTACAAAGATTTTTTCGTTGTTATCAGCAACCATAAAGACGCCCTTCAGCACCTTTTCGATGTGAGCATGGGATTGGAAGCACAGGTAGTTGGCGATTTGCAAATAGCCAATCAGGTCAAGCGATCATATCAGTGGTCGGCTGATGAGGACATGGCGGGCCCATTTTTGCACCGACTGATGCACACGATTTTCTTCACCAATAAAAAGGTAGTTCAGGAAACCTCTTTCAGAGACGGCGCAGCCTCTGTGAGTTATGCCGCCGTTGAGTTGATTGGAGAGCTCACTGCCGCCATCCCTACACCAAAAATTTTGATCGTCGGGCTAGGCGAAATTGGAGAAGATGTTTGCCGCAACCTGGAGTACATCAAGAGCAAAGAGGTTTTCATTGCCAACAGAACATTTGAGAAAGCTGAAGCAATAGCCCTTGAGTGTGGCTTTCAGGCCATACCGTTCGACACAGTTTATGCAGCCATGAAGGAGGCTGATGTTGTTATTTCGTCTGTAGCTAATAAAGAGCCGCTGATCAGAAAAGAGCACCTTCAAAACGGTGAATCGCTTTCCTTCAAATACATGCTTGACCTTTCGGTACCAAGAAGCATTGAAAAAGAAGTAGAAGAAGTGCATGGCACACTACTTTACAACATTGACGATATCCATAGCAAGACAAGTGAGGCGCTGGAGAAAAGACTGGCTGCAATACCGCAGGTAAAGGCCATTATTTCCGGGTCAATGGCTGAGTTGCTCGACTGGTCTAAGGAAATGGAGGTGTCGCCCACTATAAACAAGCTGAAGAACGCTCTTGAGCAGATCAGGCAGGAAGAAGTTGCCAGGTATCTCAAGGGAGCAAGCATGGATGATAGCAAATTAGTGGAGAAGGTGACGAGGAGCATGATGCAGAAAATCATTAAGCTGCCTGTGCTTCAGCTAAAAGCCGCCTGCAAAAGAGGTGAGGCTGAAACGCTTATCGACGTGTTGAACGACCTGTTTGACCTCGAAAAGCAGTCGGAAACGGCCAATTCGTAAGCACAAAATCCCCGATCGTTTAATTTCTTGCCGCTTTTCCTAACTGTTTGCTTAATTTAGCGGCGTATGAAGCTTTCTGTAGTTAGGTTCCTGTTCTCATTGGTGCTGGTTTTAGCACCAATTCTCTCGTATGGCAAAAAAGCCAGTGAACGGGTATTAGAAGTCTTCGAGCTAAATAACCGGAAAGGCCTGAAGAACGACCAGGGCAAAATTCTCATCCCTGCCAAATATGAAGATATCGGCTGGAGCGATGGGGGTGTCGACCCACTGTCGTCCACTATCGGGTATAAATCGAATGGCTTTTGGGGATTAACAACACTGAGCGACCAGCCTGTTACCAAAGCTGTTTACCGTGACCTCTCCCCCATGAGTAACGGTTTCCTGAGAGCGTCCCGAACCGACAGCTTCGAACATTTTCTTTACTTCGGCGTCCTCGACACCAAAGGCACGGCCCTGGTGGGCTTCCAATACTACGACATTGTCCCATCCGGCGACAACTACATTGCGTCACGCTATGAAAATCAAAAGACTTCCTACGGCCTTATTTCAGGAGTTGAGGCAACCTTAATCCCCTTCCAATTCAAATCCATCCAGTACGTTGGCAACGGCATTTACCAGGCTGTTGATGCAAGAGACAAGCTATCGGTATGGACTGTGGGCGGCTTGAAGTTGCCGGTAGAAAACCTTGATAGCATGTTCCGTGTCAACTCCAACCTCCTTATAATTTCCAAGGAGGGCAAGCTGGGTGCCATGCGCAATGATGGCAGTATGATACTTGAACCGTTTTACAAAGAAATTGTTCCTGAAAACGACTCGGTGCTGCGCCTGACCACCTACCCGTCGTGGCACCTGACCGATGGAAAGAACAAAAGACTGAAAACATTCTCTTTCGACGATATCGAAACCATCGGGCCCAGTTTGTACAGGGTTCAGACTTACCAGGGCGAAGCCATCATCAATATTTCGGGGGAACAACTGAGCAACAAAAGTAACTGGAGTGTTGTGCGCACAGATGAGAATTTTGTTGTGAGCAAAGAGCAAAACAAATTCAGGGTGTACAACAAGTCGGGCGAACCCTTTCTTGAACAGTGTTACGATTCTCTCTATTTCGATGGAAAATATTTTTACACTCAGGTAGTAAAAAACAACAAAGAGCTGTGGGATGTATATAACACTTATGGCCGGAAAGTTACAAGGCATTCTTACGACCAGGTAAAGCCCGAAGGATCCAAATTGATCATGGCCAGACGGGATGCCTACTGGGGGTTTCTTGACTTTAACGGCGGAATGGTTATCGACCACAAATTTGAACGGGCTCATAGCTTTGTCGAAGGCATGTCGGCAGTTGAGTATGTTGGAAAATGGGGCGTTATAGACGTCAACGGCGATTGGGTGGTCGAACCGAAGCACGACTATTGTGAGGTGATCAATGAAGCCGTGATTCTAACCAAAAATGGTGAGTCGACCGACCTCATAACGCCTGGGCGTGGATGGCTATATACAAGCAATTATTCGATATCTGCTAAAAAGTCGTGGCTGATCGAAGAAACTGAATCCGGAAGCTTTGGCCTGCTGACCTCAAAAGGACAAAAAGTGACAGCGCCTGAATTCGACGAAGTAATGATTCCCGATATGGATTCGGTTGTATTTCTAAGGCAAGGGGATTACTGGTGGTCTTATGGCAAAGACGGCAATAAGATTAGCGACGGAACAAGTAAATATCAGGGAGTGTCTGGGCTGAGTGAAGCATTTTTTGGCATTGTGAAAGACGAGAAATTCGGCTTTGTTGACCTCGATAATAAACTTAGAATTGCGAATAGGTACGACAGTGCAGCTTTTTTCCGGGAAGGAATGGCGGCGATAAAGCTCCGGGGACACTGGGGGTTTGTTGACAAAATAGAGCGGCTGGTTGTTCAGCCTATTTACGACTCGGTTACTCCTTTCTCGAATGGTATCTCTCTCGTGTCAAGAAACAGCAAGTCTGGTATCATTGACAAAAACGGCGATGAAGTGGTCGGGCTGGACTTTGACGAAATCAAATCCATTGACAAGAACACTTATATTTTAAGACAGGGAAATCAATACGGCTTTTACCACCGTAAGTCAGCCTACGTCATGCTTCCTCGTTTCAACCAGCTTGAATTACTGCCCAACGGGCTCTTCGTGGTGGAAAAAAGGGGGCAAAAAGGCCTGATCAATGAAAAAGGTGTTGATGTGATCCCTTCTGTTTACGACGACATTCACTACGACCTCTACAACGCCTTTTACCTCTGCAAAGAAGAAGGCAAGACGGAAACTTTTTTGATCCGTTAAGGTTTTCCTGGTGGCCACGAAAAAGGGTGGTGACAAATTAATTACCTAAATACCAACTTCTTAAGTTATGGAATTCCTAATTTTATGGTTTACCAAACTTATCATCCTATGAAAGCACTTAAGATTATCCTTTACATTGTCCTTGCCCTTGTGGTGATTGTGGCGGCGGCGATATTTATGATTCCCACGGAGTACAATGTGGAGCGAAGCACCACTATCAACGCTCCGAAGAAGCTGGTAATGCAACAAGTCGGCAGGTTCGAAAACTTCTCCAAATGGAATCCGTGGGGAAAGCTAGATCCAAATATGACCAAAACCATCACAGGAACTGATGGAGAAGTGGGTGCTAAGTATTCCTGGGAAGGTAATGACGACGTGGGGAAAGGCTCAATGGAAATTACTGCCATAACAGACTCTCGTGTTGACGAAAAACTAGTCTTTCTGACTCCTTATGAGTCAGAGGCGTCTACATACATCATTTTGGAAGAGGCTGACGGCGGAACAAAAGTTACCTGGGGCATGCAGGGAAGTAACCCAAGACCCATGAATCTGATGGTGCCAATGATGGACGGCTTTATTGGTAAAGACTATGAAGCTGGCCTCGCAGAGCTTAAAAAAATGACTGAGGCAATTGCCAGCAGCGACACTTTCAGAGGTTTAAAGGTTGAAAAGATGGAGCTTTCTCCACGAACATATATTGGCAGAAAAGATACTGTAAAATGGGCCGACATGCAGGGTTTTATGGCCAGCAGCTTTGGTGCTGCCTACGGCGAGTTGACGAAGAAAAAAGCACCGATGGCAGGAGCTCCCAGCAGCATTTACTTTGTCTGGGATGAAGCCAACGAACAGACCGTAATGGCAGCGGCCATTCCTGTCGAGGGCGAGTACACTCTCAAGGGGTTTGAGGCATTCCCGGCTGGTGGCAGCGGCTACAAAATTGCCTACTACGGTGCTTATGAGGGCAGCGGCGAAGCACACTACGCCATGGACGACTACTTCACAGCGAAGGGGCTTGAAATGACCGAGGACATCATGGTGATTGAAGAGTACGTAACTGATCCAACTACCGAGGCAGACACCAGTAAATGGCTGACTAATGTGTACTATATATTAAAGTAGTGCAGCCCACTGAAAAGTATGGAAGAAAAAAGGGGGCCAAATGGCCCCTTTTTTAGTATTACACACGCTTCAGTCGCAAATCAAAATGCAAAACATTGTTTCAATTGTCTTTGGCACCGTCGTCGACCCAGCAAGCTATCGTTTGAATCTCCAAATCAGTTAATGAGCCGACCTTTGGCATTGTTTTGTTGCCTGTTTTCACCTTGATAGTGGCAGCATTTTCCTGAATAGCTCCGAATGAAGTGAAGTTTGGAATGCCGGCCGTTCCATTATGGCATGTAGCGACAGCGCAATTAGTGGAGATAATTAAAGAGACCTGATCTTTGAAACTCACACCCGACGGCACCAAAACCTCCTTGTCCTCTTCGCAACCTGCTCCATCCTTAACAGTGACAATGTGAAGCCCGCTTGAAACCCCGGTGAACTCACTTGCGCTGCTGAAGGCACCATCATCCAACCTGTATTGGAAGCTTCCACCATCACCCGTAGCTTCAACGGCAATTGCGCCAGTCGACGCCCCACAGGTCGAGGAAGTGGAAGTAGCTTCGATGGTAAGGCCGTCTTCGTCAGAAAGACTGGCCGCCACAGTCTTCATACAGTCATTGGCGTCCCTCACGGTTACTGTGTAGTCACCTGCTTCCAACCCCGTGAAAAGCCCAGTACTTTGAAATGATTGCCCGTCGATAGAAAACTCATAGCTCCCGGCCCCATTAGCTGCCCTTGCTTCAATTTCCCCCATTCCTTGCCCGCAAACATCGTTTGACGAGCCTTCTATAGACACTGCCAGGTCGCTGACAGTGCAGTCTGGGGTGGCCTCTTCGTCGCCTCCGCCGCAAGAGGAAAGAAATACGGCGAGTCCTGTTAGTAAAAGTAAATCTCTTCTCATGGTCTTAGTTTATGGTTTTTTTAAAAAATGATATTTGGCTGTGACCAGGGTTCCTGTGGTAAACAAACGCACATCACCGTAGCCAACTCCTCCCAGCGGGGCTTTTACAAAAGGCTCTAGCTGAACTGAAAAATCCCTGGTCAAATAGGTCTCGATACTGAATGAAGCTGAAACCACACTGAGCGGATGGTTGCTCCAATTTTCCCCGGACCAACCTTTGTAACGCCCCTCCACGCCGTCTTCGTAGACGTAGCTATAGTTTTCTGACAGCATCCAGTAAGATGACATGCCTGCGCTAACCCAAATCCGGGTTTTGCCAATATTAACCACCTGCAAGCTGACAGTTATGGGTACGTCCAGCACACTACAAGAAGCATCTGTGCGGATCGGTTCTATCCCACCAGGCCAGCCCGACCCAAACGGTGGGTTGTAGTCGCCTGCACCGGCAGCATATACCTTGTCGAACTTATACACACCACCGGACAGCTTCCAGCGCCTGCCAGGACTATATTCAGCTAAAAAACCAAAGCCCTTGCCTACATCTTTAAGACTGGGGTGAAAGCCGATGCTGCTTACATCCGGAGAGGCGGCCAGGCCGACAGCAAACCGGTAAAAACCTTTGTCAGGAATTGTCTCTGGTGGATTGGGCGCATACAGCGGTGCCAGGTTAAGGGCTGCCTTGTAACCGATCAGCGGGGAATGTGCCAATGGCTTGCTATTCAGGTGGCTGATTGCCTCTCGACGCTCTTCATCATTTAGAACTATTTCTGGAGAATCATTTACGTTTCCCACACCGGGGTGATCCGCTGTTTGCAGTGTTTGGGGCACCACTTTGTTTCCATTCGATACTTCTTGTGACTTGTCGGCATCAAAGATGACTCTAGCTGCCTCATTTGCCCTTCCTCGCTGAGGAGATGACTCTCTTTGCTCCGCCCGGCCTTCCCTGGCAATACCCTCTGTGTTGGATGTTGAAGCTTCTCCGTTTCTATATGACAGTTCCTCGCTGCCGGGCAATTTGGCGTCGGTTTCCGTTGGCTGGTTCTCGTTTAAAATTTTCAGCTTACTTTCGCTTTCCTCCGTTGCCTGGCTATCCATTTGAAGAGTTGATGCGTCACTATTTTTTGGTTGGATCACTCTTCCGATCTCCCCATTTTTGCTCTCCCGGTTATCAAAATACTCTTTAAGAAACCACCCTGATAAGAAAGCGATGACAGTAAGCACTACTACTGCCGCAACAGCCTTCAGCCCTACAAAAGAACCCCCTCCTCCTCCGGTAGAAACAGCAGATGCATCGAGTCGGGCCTCCATCAGCAGCCAATCTTCATCTCTGAAAGGAAAGTCCTTTTGGCCAAGCCTCTTCCTGAAAAAGTTTTCGATATTTTGCTCTTTGTCAGACATTTTCCGATTCAAAGAAGTTTTTCAATTGTTCCTGAAGTCTCTTTCTGGCTTTAGCATAGTTAGATTTTGACGTTCCAACAGATATCCCCAGCTGCCTGGCTATTTCCTCATGCTTGTAGCCCTCAATGGCATATAAATTAAACACCGTCCGATACGCTGGTGAGAGGTTTTTCAATATCCCAAGTATCTCTTCATGCGAAATACCTGATAGTACCGTATCGGCACTTTCCGCCGACTCCGCTTCTTCGAGGTCTTTCATCTCATTAAATCGAAGATCCTTCCGTGTTCGGTCGATGGCTGCATTGATCATGATCCTCCGCAGCCAGGGAACGAACGGCCTGGAAAGGTCGAACTTGCCGATGTACTTAAATATTTTCATAAAGCCGTCATTCATAATTTCCACCGCATCTTCCCTGCTTTCTGCGTAGAGTACACAAATATTCATAGCATAGCTGTAGAATGACTGATAGAGCTCTTTTTGCTGAGCCCTTCTTCCATTCATGCAGCCTTTAATAATTCGCTTCAGCTCGCTATGATCAGAATCTTTCAATGACGGTGGTTGAGGTCTTTATAAACAGTACATGGTAACTAGTTGAAAAGGTTGCCTGCTAAAAAAACTATACTTCTTACAGTCAAAACAACAGAAGCGTCGGCTCACCACAAGACATCATGCAAAAGCGGGAGAAAAAACGTGACGCTTTACCGAATTTAATGAGAGTCGACTTTTAGAATGTACGGGTGTTTTACTAATATTGCAATCCCTTTGGGGAATCGAGGTGTCTGTAGTGCTTATTCATTCACCTGCCGATAAATGACTCGAGGTGTAGCGCAGCCCGGTTAGCGCACCACGTTAGGGACGTGGGGGTCGGAAGTTCGAATCTTCTCACCTCGACAAAAGGCCAGCAGAAATGCTGGCTTTTCTGCTTTATTCAAAGCCAAATTATTGTAGGGACGTGGCGGTCGGAAGGCTGGGCGCCCCCGTACTAGGCGTCTCCCATCCAATCTTCTCACCTCGACAAAAGGCCAGCAGAAATGTTGGCCTTTTTTATTCGATTGTAGCCACACACTTTAGCTCAATGGCAATGGGCGTGGGCAAAGCAGTTACTTCCACCGTGGTCCGGCAGGGCTGGTTGTCTTTGAAATATTCTGCGTAAAGGCGGTTGTAGGCAGCAAAGTCGTCTTTCATGTTGGTGAGAAACACGGTCACATCCACCAGGTTTTCCCACTTGCTTCCCGATGATTCAAGAATCAGTCTTACATTGTTAAAAACCGAACGGCACTGCACGTCAATGTCGTAGGAGACTATATGTCCGGCCTCGTCGAGTTCGACACCGGGAATCTCCTTCGCTCCCTTTTTCCTGGGCCCCACCCCAGAGAGAAAAAGTAAGTTTCCTACCTTGCGGGCATGTGGATAAAGCCCTACCGGTTCGGGAGCTCCTTCTGCGTTGAAAGCATTTTTCACGACCTGTTCATCAAGTCCTCGATCTCCTCTGCATGGCATGGCGCACCTGCCAGCAAGTTGATATGGCCCTCTCTGGTGATCACAATATTGTCTTCAATTCTGATTCCAAGGCCCTCTTCACGGATATAAATGCCTGGTTCTACGGTGAAAACCATTCCCGGCTCAAATACCTTGTAAATACTGGCGACGTCGTGTACATCAATACCCAGGTGGTGGCTTGTTCCATGCATAAAGTATTTCTTATAGGCAGGCCACTCAGGGTTCTGCTTCTTAATATCTGTCTTGTCGAGCAAACCAAGCCCCAGAAGTTCGCCCTCCATAATTTTCCCAACCTCCTTGTGGTACTCAGGTATCACGCCACCGGGCGTCAACATATCAATGGCCTCGTTCTTGACACGCAGCACCGCATCATACACTGCCCGCTGGCGTTTGGTGAACTTTCCATTGACCGGCACAGTGCGGGTAAGATCAGCATTATAGTTGCCGTACTCAGCGCCCACGTCCATCAACAGCACATCACCGGACTTAAGTTGCTGGTTGTTTTCGATGTAGTGCAACACACATGAATTGGCACCTCCTCCTATAATTGGGGTGTAGGCAAAGCCTCTGGAACGGTGCAAAACAAACTCATATATATATTCCGCCTCCACCTCGTATTCCCACACACCTGGTTTGATCAGTCCCAGCATTTTTCGAAAGGTGTTAGCGGTGATATCACAGGCGTGTTTGATGATTTCGATCTCTTTCTCTGATTTTATGCATCGCAGGTCATATAGTATTGGAGCAAGCCTTTCGTAGTTGTACAAGGGATATTGCTCCATACACCATTTTACAAACCGCTGATTGCTGGTGGTTACTTCTGAAGCCGCTCTTACATGCTCATTCGATTCCAGGTAGATATTGGTGCTCTCCGCCAGAATGGTGTATAACACTTTATGAAATTCGTGCGACCATTTCACCGTCCTGATGCCGCTTATCTCACGGCCTTCCTCTTTTGTAAACTTGTGCCCCTCCCAAATGGCTATCTCTTCGCTCGTCTCCCGCAGAAAGAGCACCTCTCTGAGGCTCTCATCCGGGAAATCAGGTGCGAGCAGCACGATGGTATCCTCCTGATCGATTCCTGTGAGATAGAAAAGGTCGGCGTTTTGCCTGAAGCCCATGGTGCCGTCGGCATTGGTTGGCATAATATCGTTGGCTCTCACAATAGCCACACTATTGGGCTTCAATCTTTTCTGTAGCTTTTCTCTGTTGTAAGTAAAAAGCTCCTTTCCTGCCGGGCGATATCTCATTCTATTAGTTAGATTTAATTCATCATTGGACCATGTCTGACTCAAAGATAGCACATCGGAAACATTTCAGAAGACGGTACGGACTGTTAAAAGTCTCGTTCATCGGCCTTTTGTTGCTCGAATTCCTGCCTGTTCGTGCGCAAGACAAGTATTGGTATTTCTTTAGCGAAGATATTTCGAAAACTGAAAGCCGAAAAATACTTGAAAACCACCAACTGGAACCGGTGACCTGGAGCAAGTGGTTTCACGCATGGTCGGCCCATGGAGCTCTTGATCACATGGTGGACGGCGTAGACAGCAGCAGAATCGTGACTCCGCTGAAACTGCTGCGCAGTTCATTTGACGAGTCTGCGCTGGGCTTTGCCCTGGAGCAAATTGGTGCCAAAGCGATTATCGAGGATGGACTGACCGGAAAAGGTGTTAAAATAGGCATCATCGATGGCGGCTTTCTGGGGGCTGACGAGAATGCATCTCTGGCATCGATTATTGCAGATGGCAGGCTAAAAGCATTTCGCAACTATCTACAGCCGTCAGATACCATTCCGTTCGGTGGCTCCCGAAGTTTGGATGATCAGCATGGCACCGAGGTGTGGGAGCTGACGGGCGGATACAATGCACAAAAGCGAATTCAATTTGGGCTTGCCACGGGTGCCGACTACTACCTGGCCCGAACAGACCACGGAGCACGGGAGCAGCGGCAGGAAGAAGATTTCCTCATCGCAGCCCTGGAGTGGATGGACAGTCTGGAGGTAAAGCTGGTCAATATTTCGTTGGGCTACAATACCAACTACGACAACCCGTCAGAAAACTACACGCCGGCAATGATGGACGGAAAAACCGTATTGGCCAGCCTTGCGTGCCAAAGGGCAACAGAAGAAGAAGGAATGCTGATCGTAGTGGCAGCGGGAAACGACGGCGACAGCGACTGGAAGGTGATTGACGTACCGGCAGATGCCCCGGGTGTGCTGTCGGTTGGCTCTACGGATCTAAAGTTCTGGCGAAAAATGCCCTTCAGCTCAACGGGTACTGACTTTACCCAGTTTTTAAAACCCGACATAAGCTGCTTTGCCTCATCCGGCACGTCGTTTTCTGCACCAGTAATCACCGGCCTGGCTGCCTGCTTGTGGGAGAAGTCTCCGTCTCTGACAAATACTACCCTCAAAGCACTTATTTTACAATCTGGCCACCTCGCCGGGGCTCCAAACAATTATATTGGCTTTGGTGTGCCCAGTGCAAACTGGCTGCTCGCCAAAATTACCGAGGGCCTGACGGAGATGACCGAACCACAGTTCGTCGCTCCAATATCAGCGAATAAGAAGAAGTCAATTAGGCTAGAGAGCGAAGGCAAAAAGAGCATAGTACTTTATCATAAAAAGGACAGGTTCAACGTGATAAAACAGGAGTTTTTTAGCTCAGAGGCAAACAGCCTTCAGGTGAAGCAGTTTGAAAATTCAAAGTTCACCACGGTAGTGGTTGATCACGAACTGGTGATGGAGGTAGAGTGGAAGTAAACTAGAATGTTTCAACAAACTCATTGAGGTAGCTGGCCTCTTTCAAGTTCAAGAAACGCTTTCTATTGGCTTTCAGGTCAGCGTAGGTCAATTTGTCAATCTCCTCCAGGGAGTAAGACAACATATCGTGCGGTTTCCCCCTTCTAACCACCCCGATCCCATAGTCGCAGTCAAGGGTGAAAACCTCAAGTTCCGGATGAAGAGATCTCAACCTCACTATTGATTTCCAAACATCTCCATTCCACTCATATGTTTCCTTTTTTGGAAACTTCTCTTTCATATCTTGAGGAGAGAAGGCAGGGGCAGCAGCCTCAACACTATCTGGATTGCAGTCATGGAACATAACGACTCCATTTTGCGAAAGATATTTGAAACAGTTCTCGAAGTCTCTGAATGACTGATCATAAGTATGCAACCCGTCTATAAATGCGACGTCCAGGGGCTTTTCTTTAAAAATATTGGAAGCCTGGTTCTTGAAAAAGTCGTCACTCGTCATTTCAAAAAATCTGGATTTAATATAGCTCAAAAAATACCAAATCTTACGTTTCAGCTTTATCTTAAAGGCTGGATCCACAGCTAGTTTTTTGGGGGCTGAAACCTTCAGGAAATTTTTTCCAGTTTGCACTCCAATTTCAAGGTACATTTCCACTCCCCAAGCACTATTAATACGGTTGATTATCTCTTTTCTATTCATTCTTAAAGTCTCC
The DNA here is from genome assembly GCF_040222815.1 of Imperialibacter sp. Classification (GTDB taxonomy): domain Bacteria; phylum Bacteroidota; class Bacteroidia; order Cytophagales; family Cyclobacteriaceae; genus Imperialibacter. The sequence continues at coordinate 50,845 of NZ_JAVKCH010000015.1, forward strand.
AATTATTAATGTAAAGCTAGTGGGTATTCCGTGATTTCTTTTGAACAAAATAGGACTATATTCTCATTATTGTTAACGTTTTCTTACCGCCATCACAAAAAAGGGCTACAGTCACTCCCTGCATTCAAATTAGCAGCAGCCAGCTATTTCAGCTTTCCCAGCCCATTTCGACAAACAAATTGTTTTTGTTCCTGCTTGTCTTTCATCAGCCGTTCATTTTCCGACTGATCCGTCCAATTCTCTTTATGATACAAATGATATTGTACTGCCAGGTTCCGCAACGAATACAGTTTGAAGCCCATACCCAAAAACCGCCACGTCAAATCAATGTCTTCCCCGATGGCAGGCAAAATATAGTCTTCGTCAAAGCCATTGATCTTCACAATGGCATCCTTGTAAAAAGACATATTACACCCTTTAAGCTGATGCATTTTTCTAAGTTTGGGCACGAAGCCCAACAGGCCATCCGGGTTGATGTAATAAGCCTCCTCGGTAAACTTTGCTCCGTCCTTCTTTGCCTTCGAAAGTTCGCTCTGCACTTGCTTTTCGAAACTAAGCAAACCGCCAGTATTCTGACGAAGAATAGCTGAATACTCAGGCCCCAGCTTCACCCGTTTGCCGGCAAGTATCCTTTCCCTCGACGCATACCTGTGGTGGTTCTCAACAAACTTATGGTGGAGCACACAGTCGCCGTCAATAAATATCAGGTAGCCAAACTTGGCCTTCCTTATTGCGTTATTCAACGCCTGGTTCTTTCTCCACCCAACATCTGGCTGAGTCAAATGCTGATAGTCATTATTAAAAGGGTAGTTGGCTACAAATTCTTTCATTTCCGGGCTCTCTCCGTCCTCAGAAACAATTATTTCAAAACCCTGATCAGTTTGAAAGGAAAGACAGTCGAGCACTACTTTCAGGTCCGCTGTGTTTTTATACACCGAAATAATCAGGGACGATTTCATACCGGCTGATCGCTTTTTTCTATCCCAAATTCAGTCCTCTTCTTGCCCGATTCTCTCGTGTTTTTTCGTATCGATCTGTTCTTGAGCACCGACTCCTGCGTTCTATAGCCCCGTTTATGGTCGAGGTGAATCACAATCGCACTGTACCTTATTTGAACACCACTTATCCCCATGTTTACAAGCCTTTCTCCAAGCTCCCGATCCTGGCCGCCATATTGCATCCTTTCGTCGAACCCATTAGCTTCCAGAATGTCATTCTTCCAGCCAGACGAATTATGGCCATTCCAGGTAGGTTTGGTTCTTGTAAGCCCATTCAGCAAGTATCGAAAAACTCCTCTTGCCGACAGCTTCAGCGTTTTGATGCTCCCCTTCAAGCCGTGTGCCTTAAGCCAGCTTACTTTAAAGCACCGTTGGCTCAAGATATCTTCTTTCCCAATAGCCAGACTTGTTTGCATAGGAAGCAAAAAATAGCCTCCGCTCAAAAAATCACCTGGCTTTCTCCTTTTCAAATGGATCTCAACAAAATCGTTTCTGGGAATGCAGTCTCCATCAGTGAAAATAAGGTAGTCGGCTTCAGCCGCCACAATAGCCTTGTTGAGAATCCGTGACTTCTGAAAGCCATCGTCTTCTTGCCATATATGTTTGACCGGGACGCCCATTTCTGGTCTCAGCCTTTCGATCAACTCTTCGGTTTCTTTCCCCGAACCATCGTCGGCAATGAGTATCTCGAAGTCTTTGGTTGTTTGCTTGCTAAAGCCCCACAACACCTTTTCGAGCCATGCCGTTGAGTTGTACGTACTGAAGATGACCGAAGCCTTCATGAGCGCAATGTTAATGGGGTAAAAATGTAACAAAGGCTTCAAATTTACCAACCTCACGCTACTAACTCCTCACGTTACCCGGACTTTCGCTAAAATATTTCCTGAAGGCAGTGGAAGCAGAATAGATAGAAACTAATTTGGATGCCGGGCCACAGTCTGTAGGAGATGGAAGAGCTTATCAGCCTGAGTGTGAATATTGTAGTCCTGCTCTATGCGCAGACGGGCCTTTCTCCCCATCTCAGCTGCCAAATCTGAATCTTGTGCGAGCCTCAACATTTGCCTAGCCATTCCCTCAATATCATGCTCTGCCACCAAATAGCCTGTCTCGCCTTCAACCACGGCGTCCTTGATTCCACCATGCAAAGTGCTAACTACCGGAAGTCCGCATGCTCCTGCTTCAAGAATGCTATTGGGCGTGCCTTCCATGTCGCCATCTCCGGACTGGACAGAATGTTGGACAAATATTGTTGCCCTGTTCATGAAATCAATAATCTCCGCATGAGGCATGCCCCCGGCAAATACTATTGACTCTTGAATGCCTAGTTCATCAATAAGCTGAACACATTTGTCGAATTCACCCGACTTGTCCCCTACCATAATTAACCGACACCCAGGCATTGATCTAAGCACTATGGAAAAGGCTTTGATCGTGGACTGTGGGGACTTCTTTTCAACAAACCTCCCAACAGTTAAGAATGTCGGCTGCCGGGGCTTGGGCTCATCCGACGGCTTGAAAATGGACAAATCAACACCATAGGGTATGATGTGAATTTTATCGGCACTGGCCCCCACCTCTACCAGCTTTTTCTTCATCTCACTCGAAACAGCGACAATGGCGGCGGCGTATTTAAACAGCTCCTGATAACCATGGGCATAGCGTTTGAACACCTTGCTTTTTGAAGCGTCTCTCCCGTGAAAGTGAGCGACCAAAGGAACGTTTGCCTGATTACAAATAGGAACAAAATATGAAGCGGTTGTTCCGAAATTGACCAGCAGCACTTGAATCCTATTTTTCTTGAGAAGTCTTAGAATGCCAAAGTTTCCAAAGTAATTGTTTTGACGTCCCGTTATCCATTTGTAAACCTGATGAATAAGCCAAAATGGATACGGAGACAGCAGCTTTCCATCATCCGAACGTTGAGGAAGTCTGCCCGAATAAATAGGAAATACTTCAGCCCGCTCTGACAGCCCCTTGATCTGATTTCTAATGAACGTCTGGGTCAAAACATCCTTATGGGAGCGAGCGATACAAATTCTCATTTTCTTTATCAAAGCGGGGGGTTTGTTTCAGTAGCTATCAATTTAACAGGTTTGATCCAACGTTTTCCCACAAAATCAGAAATACAGCCCTCTTTGTACCCGGTTCTCTGGTATTTTTTCGTGTCGTTCCGGTGCTCACAACAGAATCCAGCGTTCCGTAGCTGTTTATGATCGAGATGAAACGTAACCGCATTTTACCTTACTTGTATCCCGTGAACACTAGTATTGAAAAGACACTTTCCAAGCTCCCGGCCCTCTTCATACCGCCATCTTTCACAGAACCTTCATCGGCAATGGGTATCCCGAAGTCTTTCAAGGCCTCAAATTTACCAACGTCACATTACTAACTCCTCACATTACTGGGACTTTCGCCAAAATATTTCTTGAAGGCAGTGGAGAAGTGATTGGCATTCCGATAACCAAGTTTATCGGCTACAAGGCTTATGGTGGTGCTTTTTTGTGAAAGTAATTGCCGTGCAAACTCCATGCGAAGCTCCTGGATATAGCCAAACACAGTCCTTCCGAAGTGAGCTTTGAACCCACTTTTTAGTTTACACTCATTAATTCCAAACTCCTTACCAATCGCTTTCAAGCTTAAATCGTCCTGGAAGTGCAATTGAAGATACTCTCGTATGGCATGCATCAATTCAACATCTTTGGCCGCAGGCTGGTGAAAGTCAGATGTTTCATACTCCCTTTGCCAAACCTCAATTTGTAACGCCAGCAACTCGTAGACCTTCGACTCAATAAACAAGCGCCTGGCAGCTCCCTTTAGCGGGCAAAACCTGATGGACTGAATAATTGACTTTACTTGCACGGTAAGAGGCAAACTTGTTCTAAAGCCAGGAATCCCATTTTCCTTTAAAATACAATCCGCAAAACGATCATAAAGCGGGTCACCCTCGCCGATCAGCGAAAGTAACTTTTCCGCCTCAATGGTCATATGAAAAATGTTGTATGAGGTGCCACTATTAAAATAATGAGCCTTGGCTGGATCCGGATCGAAAAAGAAGTTGTAGTACCCTTTCCCAAGGTCATAGCGTTGCCCACAGTGCCTGGAGGCTACGTTTCCTTCAAAATTAAAGCAAAAGCTAAAAGTGCGCCTGGGCTCTTCATAAGAGATTTCCAACGCACTGGAAAATTCAGCTAACAAAAACGAAGTTTGGATTCCTTCGAAAAAATGGTTGGTGCAAATGTGGCTGCCAAAATCGGCCTTGAGCTTGAACTCTACATCGAGGCTAGATTGCACTTTGGGCTCAGCCTCTGGGGCAAATGGAAATACATCCGCATAAGCCAATTTCAAAAAATTATTGGATGGCATAAAAAATACTTTTTGCGTAGTAAACCCTCCGTTTTACGTAGCACCATGGCAAAGGTTTGCCCGTTAACCGCCTAGTCACAACAAATTTTTTATGCTAAAGAAAACATTCAAATGGGTCGGTATTGTTCTGGCCTGCATTTTTTCGCTGTTGATTATCGCCTATGCTTACATCTATCTGAGCACCGAGGCAAGGTTCAATAAAAAGTATTCGTTTCGGGAAGATCCTGTTACACTGTCTACAGACTCCGCTGTACTATCCAGAGGAGCCCACCTGGTGGCCATCAAAGCATGCGACGATTGCCACGGGCCCAACCTGGCCGGCAAGGTGTTTATTGACGATCCGTTACTTGGGCGAATCGTTTCCTCTAACCTCACCTCCGGCAAAGGCGGTCGCCCGTCGGACTACGGGGTGGTTGACTGGCTCAAAGCGCTTAGGCACGCAGTAAACAAGGAGGGCAAACCTTTATTGTTTATGCCATCGCACGAAATCGTTCAGCTTAGCAAAGCGGACATAGTCGCTATTTTGTCGTACCTCCAGACAATTCCACCTGTAGATAGCGACCTGCCGTCACACGACATCCGCTTTCTTGGAAGAATACTCACCCATTTTGATAAGGTTCCGTTGCTGCCCGTCGACATGATCGATCATAACATGGGCTGGCCCAAAGAGGTAGAGGAAAATGTATCAGCTGCTTTTGGCAAGTATCTGGTAGCTGTATGCACCGGATGCCACAGAGAGAACCTCAAAGGCGGAGGACCAATCGCTCCCGGATTGCCTCCTGTTGCTGATATCACTTCCACAGGTAGGGTTGGTCAAATGACAGAAGAGCAGTTCATGAATACGCTAAGAACCGGAATTACTCCAGAAGGAAGAACTCTTGATCCAAAAGAAATGCCCTGGCCCACTACCTCAAAGTATACAGAAACAGAGCTAAAAGCCATTTATGCTTATCTCAAATCAATATAAGAGACCGCCATTTTTTTGTCTGTCCGTCGGAAATCAATGAGCATCTTTGCGTAGTGTGAACCGGCAATTTTTTTTGGCCAGGAAACTTCCTGGCCATTTTTTTTGAACTTTCTTTCATAAAACGCATTATAACTCCATCGGCATTGTTGATACCGCTAACCTTCATAAAGAGAAAAACATTAGTTTTGCAGGCTGACAAATGTAAATGGCTGAATTCGACCTTATTACTTTACCTAACGGTATTAGATTAATCCACAAGCAGGTAGCTTCCACTAAAATCGCTCACGTTGGCATCATGCTGGACGTTGGGAGCAGAGATGAGTCGCCCGACCAACTGGGCATCGCCCACTTCTGGGAGCACATGGCTTTCAAGGGCACCAGAAAAAGAAAATCGTTCCACATCCTCAACCGGCTAGATTCGCTTGGAGGGGAGCTCAATGCCTACACCACCAAAGAAAAGATTTGCTTTTATGCCAGCGTCCTCGACCTTCACCTCGAAAAGGCACTGGAACTCCTTACAGATATCACTTTCAACTCCACCTTTCCGGAAAAGCAGATCGAAAAAGAACGAAATGTGATCCTTGAGGAAATGTCGATGTATAAAGACAACCCGGAAGACGCCATCATGGACGATTTTGATGAGGTGGTTTTTGCAAAGCATCCGCTGGGACACAATATACTCGGCACTCAGGAAACTGTTGGTGGGTTCAGTCAAAATGATTTCAGAAGGTTTTTAGAAGAAAACCTCGACTCTGAAAGAATGGTTGTTTCCACGGTAGGCAACTTTTCGCTGAAAAAAATAGAGCGGCTGGTGCGAAAACACCTCAACGACTCGCCAACTTTTAGTTCTTCTAAGCAGCGAAAGTTGTTTGGCCCTTATCGTCCCTCGTCTCTATCAGAAGTGAAGCCCATCACACAGGCCCAATGTGCCATAGGCCGGCCTGCCTACAAAATAGCCGACGAACGAAGAATTCCCTTTTTCATGCTGGCCAATATTCTGGGAGGGCCTGGGATGAATTCCCGACTGAATATGTCGCTCAGAGAAAAGTATGGCTACGTGTATTCCATTGACGCCAGCTATAACCCTTATGTCGACACAGGGTTGTTCTCAGTATTCTTTGGCACTGACCCCAGGCATATTTCCAGAAGCTTCCAGCTGATCAAAAAAGAGTTTGCCATGCTGAGAGAACGAAAACTCGGAGAGGTGCAATTTCACAAAGCCAGGGAGCAGCTCATGGGGCAACTGGCCATGAGTGAAGAAAACAATGGCAGCATGATGCTGATGATGGCTAAAAGCCTGCTGGACATGGGCTCTGTTCCAAGTCTGGAAAATGTGTTTCAGGACATTCGAAAGATCACCAGAGAGCATATTATAGAACTTGCTAATGAAATGCTGGTAGACGATGATATGAGCACGCTGGTGTTTGTTCCTGAAAATGGCAAACAAGGACATTAGTAGAAAAGCATGCTATTCCTTCAGAAAAAGGTATCTCATACCCCAGCTCACTGCGGGTATCACATAATACCACTCCCCATCAGGGAAAATTTTGGGCGAAAATTCCCCAAGCAGGTAAAAATTAGGGGCATTCTTAAATGGGGCTGTCCGTATGCCCAAAGGTATCGTGACGAACCCAAGACCGCCCTCGCCACCTTCCCATGGGCTGTAGCCTAGTCCGAGACCCAGGGATAATGCTACCTGGTCATTGTGCATGATATTGGCATTTCCTATCAGCTGCGGGATTCCCTTATACTCGGCTACCCGTGCATCCTCAAAAAGTGTGTAGTAGGGCTTGGTGCTTAACCGAAATTCCCCCCAAATCTTTCGCTCGAAATTAGTGCTTACCGCTATCTCTCTTCCGCTCGAAAAAAAGGCTAGTCCGCCCTGAGCGAAAGTTGAAATAGCAAATGAAACAAGGAACAATGTAGCTAGTATAGTTTTCATAATAATTGCATTGAATTAGATCGTCAATTCAATGCAATTATTATGCCTATTGAGCGGTATTTATTGATTAGGTGGTGAAATAACCCTGGAATCACCGTTGAAATCAAATATTTCAACTTGTGTTACCCCCTCAGGCACTCTGATAGTTCGTGAAGACTGCGACAGAAACCCTGACCCATAAGTCAATTCAATCCTTTCAGTTTGCCCACCGCTATGCTTCAGCAAAGCATAAAAGTCAGTTGGGCCCGTTTTTACAACAGTACCTTTGAATGCGTCGTTCGGCAGGCCAAATACCTTCAGGTCGCCCCGGTTTTGGCTGGCAATGAAAATATCGTTGCCGGCAACGGAGCTCAGCCGTGCCAGTGCTTTCGCATCACCTTCCACTAGGAAGCCGCTCTTTGCAGAGAGAACGGGAGAGAAACCACCTTTGCCATCTCCATAAAGCAGCAAGCCTGTTAGGGCATCGTAGCGGCCTGGAAACACCTCATTGCCGTAGTCGTTACCAACCATCAGCACATCCAGATGACCGTCGCTATTCACATCAGTTGCCACCAAACCATTGATGGGCGCTATCTGAGCCCTTATGGGCAAAGCGGTCATTTTGAATGTGCCGTTCCCAAGGTTTTCAATATAACTTGACTTCATGTAGTTAGCTTCCAATATCACAGCCCCTTCCAACTGCTGAGGTGTTAACAACTCAGCCATCGCAATTTTGCCGAATTGCTTATACCGTGAAAACATTTTGCGGAACATGGGGCTCTGCGAGTTCATTTCGTCCCAAAAATGGAGAGGAAACTCTTTCATATCCCCGTTGTCGGTTTTGAAGTAGCAGCTCATGATCAAATCGACGCTGGCATTGCCATCGAAGTCTTTGGCGTAGGCCCGCAATGGCTGATCCACTGTTGCCCGGTAGTAGTTATTCTCCCCCAGGTTACCAGCCACATAGTCGGTGTCCCCGTCTTTATCAAAGTCGCCGGACACAATACTGTTCCACCAGCCCTTTTTCCCGAGAAGCCCGGTACCCTGATCAATTTTGTAAGCGCCTCCTTCGTTTTTCACAAACGTGATGGGCATAAACTCACCTACCAACACCATATCCACCAGGCCGTCTGTATTATAGTCCGTCCAGAGCATGTCTGTTATCATACCAGCGTCTGCCAGAAAAGGTGCTTTCGATGCTGTAATGTCCACAAGCCGCCCCTCCTGATTCTCCAAAAGCACGCTTTGAGAGGGATAGGGATATGATGCTGGCACTACCCGGCCTCCGACAAAAACATCCAAATCTCCATCTTTATCGAAGTCGGCTGCCCGTGCAACCGACCCGCTGAACTGAAGCTCTGGCGAGACTCCGTCTGCCTGTAGTTTAAAGTTGCCTCGTCCATCATTCAGATAAAGGTGATCGGTATACTTGTCGGATGGAAAAACGTACTCACCACCACCAGAAACAGCATACAAGTCGAGATCACCATCTGCATCAACGTCAAATAGCAGGAGCCCCATGTACTCATTTCGCCTCACATCTTTCTTTTCAATACCCACTTTGTCCTGGAAGGTTCCGTCGTTCTGCTGAAGAAAGAATTGTATGCCCTCGTCGGCAGTTCCGCCAGCAATAAAGTCCTCAAGGCCATCCCCATTAATGTCGCCTACAGCTATGGCTGGCCCGTATTGAGTAAACTTGTGAGGCAGGGTTCTTTGAAGGTTAAAATCTATTTTATCTTCTTCCTTGTGCGTAAAGGCAACCTGCAACGATTTAGTCACGTCGGCAAGTACCGTCGGTTTACCGCCTAATGCCGGCATCTCCCTGGCAAGATTGTCTCCCGAAGAGGCTGATGAGTAATCTATCGTCAGCAACTGGTCTACCGCCACGTTAGTGAGCACGCTGGACTTACCATCGTACCAATCGACAACGACCGAGTCGATCGATTCCGTTTTCCCCATCCCAAAATGAGCGATGTCCTCCACAGAAGACAGAAAGCCTCTATAGACGGAATGGTCGTGGTATTGCATTTGTCCATTGCCATACTTTAAAGTAATCTTCGTGCCAAGTCCAGCTTGATTCTCTTTATTGCCCTTAAGTTTGACTCGCAGAAAGTGAGTTGAATCCTGCTTACTATTGCCCTTGCTGTTCAGCGTATTCTCATATACCAGGGCCACATCATCAATGGTGTTTACAACGTAATCAAGGTCTCCATCATTGTCCAGATCGGTAAACGCTGCACCATTTGAGAAAGAAGGCTTATACAGTCCCCATTTTCTGGTAGCATCAGAGAAAGTCAAATCCCCATTGTTCTCAAAAGCGAAGTTTGAAATTTTTACAACCGGAATAGAGTCGACCAGCATGTCCGGCCCTGCGATGTTACCTACATCAGCCCGGTAGCTTGCAAAATCCTTGTCAGTAATGTCCTTAGGAAAGCCGTTGGTAATCAAAAGGTCTCTGTCGCCATCATTGTCCACATCAGCCAGCAGTGGCGACCAGCTCCAGTCCGTTTCAAATATTTCAGACATGAATCCGATCTCACTGAATGGAATGCCAGCACCATTATTGAGCTGCAACATATTGCGCACATGCTGGTACTCATAGTCGAACTTTTCATTGTTCACATATACCTGATACACATTCTTTCCTATCGTTGTCTTCTTGCGGAAGTTGGTCTCTGGCAGCATATCGAGCGTCACTATGTCGACCCAACCATCGTTGTTAATGTCGGCGATGTCATTTCCCATGGAGAACTGACTCGAATGCCTGACATATTCACCGAGCTTATTAGTAAACGTGCCGTCACCATTGTTGATGTAGAGCAAGTCGTTGCTCAAAAAATCGTTTGACACATAAATGTCAGGCCACGAGTCGTTGTTGACATCGGCGATGGCTATTCCGAGGCCGAAACCTTCGTAAAGGATTCCCGCTTCCCGGTTGGCTATGGAAAACGTGCCATCTCCGTTGTTTTTGTAGAATCTGTCGGTATTGGGCGCTGTTCCGTCGACGATTTTCGGCCTGTAGTTCGTAGGAATTCGTCCGCTTTGTACATTGGTAAGCACATACAGGTCAAGGTCTCCATCTTTGTCGTAATCTAAAAAAGCGGCGTTTGTGCTCCAGCCATTGTCGTTGATTCCGTACTGCCTGGCCATCTCTTTAAAAGTTGGAACACCACCAGGCGTGCCTCCCTGGTTCACAAACAACATATTTTCTCTTCTCAGAGAATCGCTGTACATGGTGGCGCACACGTAGATGTCCAGCCAACCGTCGGCATTTATATCCACCAAAGCGATCCCCTGACTCCATTTGTCTGGTGCTTCAATTCCGGCTTCGGTAGAAACATCATCGAATTCAAGCCCTCCCTTGTTGATGAATAGTTTGTTACTGGTTTGATTACCGGTGAAGAAAAGATCTGTCAGGCCGTCGTTATTAAAATCACCAACTCCCACACCACCTCCGTTGTAGATGTATTCATTGGTGAGGATATTGAAGGTATCAGATTCTATGATCGTGTTTGAAAAATCGATACCAGTATCGGATGAAGGTAGCTCCCGGAAGAGTGTATTGGATGGGGTATCGCATGAGGCCAAAAGGAAGGATATCAGGCCAAAGACTGCAAACGCTCTAAACATATCAGTTAACTTTTTACTTAGCGGCAAATTTACTGCTTAATGTTGTTTTGAGTAACTTTTGAAAGATTAGTTAAATGTTTAGCCAGAAGAAACCGTGGTGGCTCGTAAGCGACTAACAAATCAACACAAATGTAGGGGCAAGCCCTGAGCTAAACAGCTTGGATCCTATCAAAAAATAACGCCATTCACCATTTCACAGGAGAGTACCAGATACGAAAAATCGATGCCTACATTTTCAAAGAAGAAAAAAAACGCTCAAACAATGTTCTTTCCTTTGTAATAATCTCTGCCGTAGCAACCAGCCCTGGCCTATACTGTATTGATTGTCCGTAATTAGTGCTAAGCCCATTAATAAAAACGACTTTAGCAAGATAGCCACCGCTTGCAGGCACATCTGAAATAAAGTCAACTCTTCCCTCCACTGCTCCAAATTCCTGGAATGGATAGGAATGAAACTTTAGCAGCACAGCCTGTCCTATTCTCACCTTACCAAAATTGGACTGTGGGATAACTACTTCTGCAAAGTAGTCTGCATTATTTTGATTAATGTAACAGATTGGCTGGGCTATCTCAAGCTGCTGATTCTCCTCGACAAAAGTGACAAAATTTAGACTGCCTGAAATAGGAGCTGTAATTAGAAATTTGTGTTTCCACTCTTCCACCTGGCTGTTGAAAGTATTTACTGCCTGTTGAAATATCTGTCGCTGCTGCTCAATGGTACTTATCAAATCGATGAGTTCCTTCTTCTTTTCGCTTTGTAATGACTTGTTGGTCAGTATTGCCGAATTTATCCTCGGCAAGCCTAATTTTTTACTCAATAGCTTGCTCTCTTCGTTTCGGAAGTCAAAATCAGATATTACCTTATCTTTTTTGAGAGCTTTGTTAACCTCGAAGGTAGTTTCCGTGAGGGCTACATCTCTGACCTGGAGGTCTCGCTCCTCGATAAGGGAAAAATTAAGCATTTCCAACCTTTTGTAGTCTTCCTCCAGCAACGACAGCTTTTGGTGAAAAATGCCGTTTGGCAAGTATTGCTTAAAGGAAAGATAAGCCTCAATAAAGCCCTGATTTGCGCTCTGGAGCTCGCCAAACTGAGTGCCGTTCATGGGCATCAAATAATCAATACTTTTTTCCTGTGAACTAAGCAGGCGAATTCGAATAGAATCCAACCTTGTTGACAGCCCGATAACTTCATCATGGCTGGCTAATGCTTCCATATATCCTAGTATCTGGCCTTTATGAACCTCCTCGCCCTCCTTCACGTTCAGTTTTACCAGTTTCCCACCCACATTGTTCACTACCATCTTGGGAGCGTTGAGCGAGGTCAATTTTGCCTCCGCCTCAACCTTATCCGGATACTTGATTACCCACAATGCGACACCTATAAAGCCCAGGACAACGGCCAAGAACAGATTTCCCCAATTCAGTAGAAATCCGGGATTTTCCGATACTATTTCCTCCATCATCTCCGAACGGCCGACCAAGCGTCCATTCGTTGAATGAATATGATGATCAGTTCCGTTGTCTATTAATTTGCTCAAAGTCCTTTCCTTAATTTCCCAGTTCCAATTGGTTTTTCACCAATTCATAATACTTTCCCTTCTTAAGGCTAAGTTCCAAATGACTGCCTTCTTCCACTATCTCACCTTTTTCAATAACGATTATTTTGTCCGCATTCTTTACCGTGCTTAACCTGTGCGCAACTACTATCACAGTCCTGCCTTTGAAAAAAGTTTGCAGGTTTTCCATGATCGACTTCTCATTATTAGCATCCAGGGCATTGGTAGCCTCGTCAAAAAAAAGGAAACTTGGGTTTTTATACACCGCCCGAGCTATTAATAGCCTTTGCTTTTGCCCAGTACTTATGCCTGTGCCTTCGTTCCCAATTTTGGTATTAAATCCCAAGGGCAGTGACTCCACAAAGCTGAGTATATTTGCCACTCTACAGGCATCGACCAACTTTGAATAATCTGGATTCTCATCCCCGACGGCCACGTTTTGAGCGATGCTGTCGCTGAAAATAAATCCGTCTTGCATAACACTGCCACACAACCTTCGCCAATAGCTAGGGCGTAAGTATTTCAAGTTATTATCTCCGATTTTTATCTCGCCTGAATAGCCGTTGTAAAGCATCTGTACAAGCTTCAGAAGCGTGGTTTTACCGCTACCGCTTGTGCCTACTATCGCCGTTACTTTTCCAGCAGGAAATTCGACGTTGATATCAGAAAGCACCCTGGGATTGCCAGCACCCGGGTAGGTGAAACTCACATTTTCAAATATCACGCTGTGCTCTGCAGTTATCTTATCAGCGAATAGCACTCCTTCAGGCTCCTCGTCCTCCAGCTCATGCACCTGGTTAAGTCTTTCCAGCGAAATCTTAGCGTCCTGGGCTTGCTGGCTGAAAGAAATGAGTTGCTCAACAGGGCCGTTAAGCTGGCCAATAATGAACTGAATGGCAAGCATAGCTCCCAAAGTCAAATCACCATCCAGCACCGCCAGAGCGACTATATAGGTGATGAAGATGTTTTTACCCTGATTAAGAAAGAAGCCTCCCGCCTGTTGATATTGGCTTAAAGAAAGAGATTTGAAGTTGAGCTTAAAAAGTCTTGCCTGAATCCCCTCCCATTGCCAACGTTTCAAATGCTCGGCATTGTTTAGCTTGATTTCATTGATGCCAGCAACCATCTGCATGGTAACGGAGTTTTCCTTTGAAGCTACGTCAAATCTCTTAAAGTCCAGCGTCCGCCTTTGTTTCAAAAAGAAGAGTATCCAAATCAGGTAAAGTGTGCTTCCCAAAAAAAAGATTAGAAATACAGTGGTGCTGTAGGTCAGCAGCACAACAGAAAAGACTAAAAGATTAAGTAATGAAAAAAGTGTTTGAAGGGCTGTTCCAGTGATAAAGTTTTCGATACGCCTATGGTCATTTACTCTTTGAAGAATATCTCCTGTGCTTCTGCTTTCGTAAAAACTCAATGGAAGTCTCAACAACTTCATCCAGAAATCAGAAAGAATAGAGAGATTAACGTGCGTGCTTATGAAAAGTAAAATTCGACTTCTAATGAATTCAATAAAAGTCTGAGCAAAAAATAAAGTGAATTGCGCTACCAGCACAATGTGTATAAACTGTAAATTGTTTGTACCTATTCCCGTGTCTACAATGCTTTGGGTCAGATAGGGGAAAATAAGCTGTAACAGACTCCCAATCAACAAACCAAGAACCAACTGAAAAATCTGTGGCTTGTACCTCAAAGAATAGTTGGCGAGGAGTGACCAATCCAGTCCTTTGCTGCGCTCGGCATCTGTCTGATAGAACCCACTCGCCGGCACCAGAAGTAGTGCAATCCCTTTGTCCTTACCCCCTTCTTTTGTCGAAATCCAGTAATTCAAAAACTCCTCCTTAGAATAAACAACCAAACCTTTTGCGGGGTCTGCTACAACAAGCTTCTTCTTAGAGGACGAAGGGGTGAGCACTACAAAGTGGTAATTATCCCAGTATAAAATGCACGGCAATGGTGCGTCGTCAAGAAGCTGGTCAAAGGTCATCTTTGCACTAGTGGTTCTGAAGCCTAGCCCTTCCGCTGCCTCTGAAAGTCCAAGCAGGGATACACCCACCCTGCCTTGCTCTGAGTCTTTCTTCAGGCTCTCACGCCCAACTTCTTTGCCGTAGTGCTTAGATATCATTTTCAGACAAGTAGGACCGCAATCCATTCCGTCCAATTGTCTGTAGACTTTAAACCCCCTAATTGACATCAGCAGCTCTACTTTGCCTGTGATAAATCCTGGTAGGACTGATAAGAAATTCTGAGGGTATCTCCCGTACTGGCATTCTTGGGGTGTACACCTTTTTGAACAAGATCATATGGTACAAAAGAACTTCATAGGTGTTTTTGTAGTACAGTTTACCGTCCGCCCATCGCAATCGGCCGGGTAGCCCCTCTATCACCATGAAATCAAAAAAAGTCCTGATATAGCCTTTCATCTCCGCCTTTTTCACCACGTGCATCATGCTTTCTATTTCCGAATTGATTTCGGACAAAGGTGTATTTTCTGAAAAAGCATGGAACTGAAAATTAGTCTCATCAAAACAGAAATGACGATCAGAAGAAAAAACTTTCTTATAGTCTTTACTCAAGGTAAAGAGCCGATTCATCTTATCATTGTTGCGAAAAAGCAAAAAATACCCCGTCAAGAAATCATGTCTAACGCAGATCAAATCTTTATTGGATAGAAGATCTTCGGTAATAAAACTTCTGATGTCCCCATAAATAACGTCAATATCTCCGTGAGCCCAAAAATCATACCCTTTTACGATATCGTTAAAGAGCATTCCATACGCAGGCTTGAAATCGCACAATTTATACGGATGGCTAATATCGCAACGAATCCCTGTTTTGTTCAAAATAAGTTCTTGAAGTTCTTCGGAATTTTTTCGAAGAACTTGAACATTTTCTGGAAGATTCGTCGAGTCAATTAATACATCACCGACGACGACAAAATCGACGCTTGGGTTGTATCTACACGAGTGAATGAAGTAGCCGAAATACCACGGAACTTCCCCCAAATAACATATGATTACAACTATTTTATGTCTATGAGTCTTCATCCTAAGGAAAATACTACCCCAACCTGCATGTCTCTGCGCTTGCTGGCTGGGGTAATTACAATCTCTACCGGTTAAGGACAGGGGTAATACATAGGGTTATACTCACACCTACAACTACCACCGTACTCAGCCATAGTAAAACAGCCAGCCCCAGGGGGTGCCGATGGATTGTGACAAAAACCACACCATTGACCACTAGATCCAGCCATAATTGTTCGCATCTCCGCTCGGCTTAGAGCGTTCTTAATGTTGACGAAGCTAATTTTTTTGCTTTTCATTCCCATTAATTTTAACAATTTAAAAAAAGTCTGTTTTACCGATAGGTAGGTACAAACCACCAAACCCTTGTCCGGCCTGACAAATATCATTTGCTAAGTGACTACCTCCTTTGATCCTGGAAATTGTTGTGTATAAAGTGACTCGACCAAGCTTGGAATTAAACCGGTCAAGTCTTTTATCTTATAATTTTGAGGTAGTTCGTAACCATTTACAAAAAAAGTCGGCGTCCGTCTTATTTCCGATGCCAAAATCCAGTCAGCATGACTCTTTTCTACATCATAAGTAGCTTGACCAATTTCTTGGCTAAGAGGGTACTGATCAGAAAACTTATTGATATCCATTAGATCATACCAATCCTTTAGCATGAGTTCCGTAAGGTCTGATTCCCTGGGGCTATTAAAAATATTAGTGAGCCAGTATTGAATTAGATACTCATTGGCCGAGACAATGCCGTCTAGAGTCTTTGAAGACTTGACAAATCTAAACGCAACTGACACCTTGTCTGAATATGTAGATACCACTTCTTGAACAAACTTGTGCTGTTCCTTACATGGGTTGCAAAAAAGATTGCTCGCCATGGTGACCCTTATTTCAGCATCAGGGTTGCCAATTAAAATTTCGTATTCGCCAGAGTTGATAGCGAGATGCTTTTGTTGAAAAAGCAAATGCATAAAAACACCGGCAGAATTCTTCACTCTCCCCGCACTAAGTGCTTTTTCAAAATCCTCGTTGGCATCAATTAATCGTTCACTTAACAAGACAACTCCAAATGCAAATGCGACAAATAGTGTCCCAAGACAAAGCATGGATCCGAATTTCAGTTCAGCGATAATAACTTCGCTGGCAAAGAAAGAACCAGTGAAAAGAATGGATTGAAGGATGAGAACAAGGCCGGTCAAAAGACACAAGCGACACCACGTCTTCATTCGGAAATATTGGTAATAAAGTGAATAGACAGTCGCCGGGATTGCGACCATAGAAGCTATGAAAAGCAGGCTCAGAATCTCGCCACGAACTTCGTCAAATGCACTAAAAAGCGTAAAAAGTAGTGCTTGAAACAGAAAGAAGGAAAATGTCAAGTCCGATAATCTAAGCGTGCCGAGGAATTTAGCTCCTCCTGATTCTAAAACTTTGTCGCAATTGGTGTTTACACCTGCATTACAAAAAGCCTCAATGGCCTGGTACTTGATTCCAAGCTCCTTTGCGAACAATAAATAACCGAGTGCAGCCCCTGCAAAGCACGTAGCCAACCAAGCTGCGCCGAAAAATGAAAAAGAGTTAATTAATAAGACAGTAATGAGGGCGCCGACGCTACTCAAAACCACTATCGATGCCACTTTTGCCAACCGTTCTCTCCCTAACTCCGACTTATTTTGAGGATCCGAAACAACCCCAGCCGGTTCAATTTCAATCACTACCCCATTCCATGACACTAGCTCATCTGCCTTCTCCTCCAAATCCCTCTCATTTTCAATTGCAATTATGTCACCCCCACTTCTCTCCAGTGGAAGAAGATAGGGAAACGAAATGGTGTTCAAACTCTCTCTAGCCACACGTTGAATATGATAGTTCAAGCCAAGACGTTGAAAAGTGTCGGCTATGCTTAAGAGAGAAGGATAAGCTTCATGCGACTGTAGCAGTGTCTTAAGATATCGTTGTGAAACGGGTATGTTTAGCCGTTTCATGAATTGGTACAAAAAATCATCCATAACCTACATAAATTCGGATAAATATCTTCCTAAATAAATATAGATAATAACTATGAATATACCAACTTTAAATATTGCTACTCCATATATCCTAAAAGGCATGGTTGCAGGAGGTCATCTAAACTTTTCGGACAATCGTTGATCTAAAAAAGGAGGTTTTCTTTCTAAAAAGACGGCTCCCATACTGGGAACGAATGCTAAAAATAACGTTTGGGTTTGCCTGACAATTGGCAGTCAATATATGTATGAGGAACAACACTATCGCCAGGGGAACACAAAAATTTGGCCATCCCCCTCCGAGTAGCGTAGCACTTAAGGGCAGGCGGTTCAGCTATGCAAAAAAAGTGTTACACCATTGGGATTCGACAAAAAAAAAGAGGTGACGATAACCGCCACCTCTTTTCATCTATTCAAATTATTTAATGCCTATTAATAACCAGCGTTCTGTATCAAAACATCACCCATCAGGTCAATTTGCCCTTGAGGAATTGGAAGAAGAAGGTCTTTAGGGTCAAATGATGCTCCGCCCATAGCGTTTATCAAAAGCTTGCTTTCGTAAGCGATGTAAGCATTAAGGTCTTCAGCTGCAATTCCCCAGCGAACCAGGTCATAGAACCTTTGTCCTTCGCCGGCCAACTCAAGCTTACGCTCCATTCTCACCGCTTTTAGAGCCACAGTCTTATCAGCCCATGGTGTGTCATAGGTGCCAATTACATAGTTGGCAGCAAAACCTGAACCATCATACTCAGTTACCCAAGAAGCCTCATTAGCAGCTCTTTCTCTCACCATGTTTACATACTCTCTGGCTTTCTCCATGCTACCTACTTCAATTTCGCACTCAGCAGCCATCAGCAGCACGTCAGCAAAACGAATGATGTTCACATTCATAGCAGCATAACCTGGTGTCCATGAGCTGTTGTCCTGGTAGGTACCTACGTCAGTTCTATAGTAAACATACTTTTTAGGTGAATAGGGGCCAGCGTTAGCCTGGTTACGGATCCAGTCAAAACCTGGGTGCTCCTGCCAGTCAAGGTAAGGAATACCACGACGACCGATGGTAAAGTCAATTCTAGGATCAAGGTTACCGGCATCTTCTGTAAACGGCTCAGACGACTGAAGATCCTGATCAGTCACTACTTCGTTGGCAGGAAGATTAAAGGCCCTGTCGAACAAAGGAAGACCACTGGCGTCAGTTCTGTAGTGATTGGCTAGCTCGAAAGTAGGAGCAAAGAATCCACAGCAGTTACCTGGGCCATCAGCACCAGTATTGTAAGGCCAGTTAAGGTCAAACTCAGGGTTAGCGTTGTTGACACTTCCTGTTCCTGCAGCTGACTGATAGGCCCATATTGACTCCTCATGGTTGTCATTTTCAGCCTTGAAGATATCAGGGAATGACGCCACTAAGCCAACTGATTTACCATTGCTGGTTACACCGTTATCGATCACATCGTTGAACTGAGTCAAAGCAGCGGCATACTTACCCTGGTAGATTAACACCTTACCAAGAAGGGCCGCAGCAGCTGTTCTATTCACACGACCAACCTGACCTTGAGTCTCAGGAAGGTTTGCCAATGCGAACTGCAAATCAGCCTCAATAAAGGGATACAAGTCCTTATCATTAGCTACTTCGGCCACAGTCACTTCTGTGCTATAGTCGATTGTCTCATCGATGTAAGGCGTATCGTCAAAATTCTTCTTCAGTTCAAAGTAATAGTGACCTCTAAGGAATTTTGCCTGGGCCTCAATGCCAGTCTTAAGCTCATCGCTTACATCGTCGTCAGCATCAGCGAGAAGTGCCAACACATTGTTACATCTGGCAACACCCTCGTACCAACCAGAGTAGGCACCGTTTATCACCCCCTGTGTAGGCAGGTACTCATAGCGCTGAATAGGATTGATATCAGAAAAGTCGCCCGGGTCAGTGCCCTTATTGTGCTCTCCGCCACGAATACTTCCCCAAACCCAGTTAGAGGGAGAAGACATCCTGCCACCTCTACCGTTTACCTGGGAATAGGCAGCAATTAATGCCGCATCCAAACCCTTTGCAGACGTAAGCTGAGCCCTGGAAAGTGTTCCTGTGGGAGCAATTTCAAGAAACTCGTCCTTACAACCGATCACCAGAACCGTTAGGGCTACAACAAGTCCAGCGGCTCCTTTTATTATGTTTTTTTTCATGGTCATCATTCTTTTATATTTTTCAAAAACATCAATAATTAAATTGATCGTTTAATCAAATTGTTTTTAGAAACCGATCTGTAAACCACCTGTAAATGATCTTGTGATCGGGTAGTTTCCAACATCAACACCAAAATTGATGTCAGCATTACCACCTACCGATGGGTCAAGTCCCTCATAACCTGTAATGGTCAACAAGTTGTTAGCAGAAACGAATACTCTCAAGTTGGTCATTTTCAGCCTTGATAAAAGATCAGCAGGCATTTTGTAACCCAACGTAACATTCTGCATTCTTAGGTAAGACCCGTTCTCTACGTAATAAGAGTTGGCCTGCGTGTTGGTGCTAAAGTTAGACGACTTATCAAATACAGGGTGGTCAGTATTTGTGTTGGATGGTGTCCAGCTATTCTTTACACGTTCGGCGATAGAAGCACCTGCAAAAGAAGGATAGAAGTCGGTGAACCACCTTGACTGATTCCAGATTTCATTTCCAATAGATGTATAGAAATATGTAGCCAAGTCAAAGTTCTTATAGCCAAGTGAGAAAGTTAGACCACCTGTGAACGGAGCTACCGGGCTTCCAAGGAATACCCTGTCATCTTCGGTGATTTCTCCATCACCGTCAACATCTCTGTAACGGAAGTGACCAGGAGCAGCACCTGCTTGGTTAGGAGCAGAAGCAACTTCAGCGTCGTTCTGGAACAAGCCCTGCACATCGTATCCGAAGAAAGAAGACAGTGAATAACCACGCTGGTTACGGATAGGAGCAATACCTCTATACGTTTGAGTTCCAGAAGTAAAGAACTCCAGATCGCCTGCAAGGGTCACGATTTCGTTTTTCAGAAACGAACCCGTCACATTCACCTCATAGGTAAGGTCAGACGTCAAATTGCCTCTATTGATGATTTGAAGGTCAATACCCTTGTTACTCATTTCACCAATATTTACAGCAGGCGCTGAAGCGTTGGGGCCAAGTGGAATAGGTACAGGCACAGAGAACAGAAGATCCTTTGTATCTTTTTGCCAGAAGTCAAGGATTACGTCCAATTTACCATCGAAATAAGTACCGTCGATACCAATGTTTTGAGTAACAGATGTTTCCCATTTAGCACCGGAGTTTCCAATTCTTGTCCGGTAAAAACCGTTAGCCGCACTTCCATTAGAGCCCGAGATGTCATACGAAGAAGCGCCAATGCTACCGCCATATAAACTATACTGGTTGTTGGGGTTTATTCCGTTTGCATTACCCATTTGACCCCAACCACCTCTAATTTTCAAGTCATCAATCCAGGTAAGAGACGACATAAAGCTTTCAGATGAAAGTCTCCATGCAGCGGAGAAGGCAGGGAATACACCGTACTTATTGTCAGCACCAAAGCTAGAAGAACCATCACGACGAAGCACAGCACTCACAATATACTTATCGTTCAGAATGTAGTTGGCTCTACCAAAATAAGAAGCGAAGTTAACCCCCTTGTAGTAGAAACTATTAGGTGGGTTTCTTGACCCTAAAGTAGAAATCGTTACAAAATCAGGATCCTGAGAGAAGGGATCCAAACCATTAGCACTCATGCCACGGCCAGTTCCTGTATTCAAGGCTTCCTGACCAACCAAAAGGTCTATGTTGTGGATACCAAACGTCTTTTTGTAGTTAGCAGTATTGGTAAAGTTCCACTGGAAATTCCAACCAGAGTTTTCACTGTAGCTGAAGGCCGAGTTGTTTTCAGAGTTCTCATACTGACGACGACCATATCCCCAACTATAGTTGTTACCATATGCACCACCTACATTGGTTCTCAAAGTCAACCCAGGAATCGGGTCATACTCCAAATAAATATTACCAAAGCCGCTACCTTCAAAACCTCTGTTATTCTGAAGGCCATCACGTGTAGCCACAGGGTTACGTGGGTTGTTAAAGCCTCTTGAAGCAGTACCAGCATAACCACCAAACTCGTCATACACAGGGATGATCGTTGGCATACGGAAGGCAGAAAGAATATCGTTCTCATCATCCGCTACACCCTGCCCACCTTCGTTGCCTTGCTGACCAAGTACTGAACGATAAGTGAACTGCATGTTCTCACCAAAACGAAGGTTGGGAAGCAGGTCAAACTCAGAGTTCGCTCTGAAAGAGTATCTCTTGAAAGTATTATACAATACAATACCGGCCTGATCCTGGATACTGGTGGAGAAGTAGAAACGACTTCTATCTGTACCACCATGAAGGCCAAGGGTCTGCCTTTGAAGTGTCCCAACATTTGTAATTGCATCATACCAATCGGTTCCAGCTCCCGTAGCTGCTCTCGTGATCTGATAAACAGTACCCGCCGAAGGATCTACATTGTACAACGCAGCTTCCGCAGCTGTGTACGTTCCAACACGACCCGACTCACCGCCTACACTAAGGAAATCGGGCATCCGAGGTGTGGTACCGGTTCCAAATTGCGGATGGCTGAATACAGGCTCACGGTTTTCGATGCGTGCCTGGTTGCGCTCAGCATTCCATGTCCACTCAGCAAAGTCTGCAGGATTCATCATTTCAATTCCCTTTCCAGGTGTTGTAAATCCAAACATACTGTTATAATCGATGCTGATCTTCTTCGCTGTCTTAGAACCTTTCTTAGTAGTGTAAACAATTACACCGTTAGCCGCTCTTGCACCATATATAGAGGCAGCAGCCGCATCTTTCAGTACAGTTGTAGACTCAATGTCGTCCGGGCTAAGGAAGTTAGTGTCCTGAACAGGTACACCATCAACCACATACAAAGGAGCATTTCCACCAAACGCACCAAAACCCCTTACCCTGATCTGGCTGGTTGAACCAGGCTGACCATTGGTAATTACGTTTACACCGGCAATACGACCAGCCAATGACTGCTCTACGTTACCCGTTGGGATAACTGCGATGTCTTTCGGCTTTACAGTTGAGATAGAACCGGAAGTTTCACGGCGGTTATCAACTGTGTAACCAGTGATTACCAGTTCCTGAAGCTGCTTTACGTCGAGCGCAAGAGGAACATCAATCACACTTCTTGACCCTACTTCAACTTCCTGGGTAACGTACCCAATGAAGGAGAAAGAAAGTCTCGCACCAGAGCCAACCGAAAGGGAATAGTTTCCGTTAAGGTCAGTCACTGTACCATTGGAAGTTCCTACTTCCAATACGCTCACACCAGGGAAACCTTCCCCAGTTTCGGAATCTGTTATCTTTCCTGTTACTTGTCTGTTCTGTGCAGAGGCATCAGGAGCCACTGCTAGCAGAGCCAGGCAGATCAAAGGAAAAATGTACTTCAGTAATCCTTTTTTCATAAAAATGTAGTTTAAGTGAAGTTGTATATAATTGTTTGAAAAAGGCATCGTTGAATTCGGGCAAGCCATTTCAGCCCAGATACATTCTACTGCATCTGAACAAACCAATAGTCAGTTACGAACAAAGAGGTACTGAAAGTGAAATGGAAAAGCTTGCGCCTGGAACTGTCGCAGAAGGTGCACTCGGAAATGGCGCACAGCGTTTGGGGCACTTGTAACTAAGAACCATAAAACAAATAATTTAAGTAGGTATTGTTCTGAGCAATTGTCGAATTTAAAGAAATTATTTGTTAACGTGTCAAGTTTTCCCAAGAAAATTTGACTGCAATCGATTGCGGGAAATCCGTTTAAATCGTTTGCGTAACCGTTTTCGAGTAATTATTCCTTAAATCCGCTCCCAGATTTATTTCGGGGATCAATATAAAACAGATTTTATACTTTTCCGATATTCCCAAAAAAATCTCACATAACTATTTGATAACCAAAATGTGAATTATTCAAGGCTTGAGTTTCATTGTTAAAAAGAACGAGCAACTCCCTCGCTATTATTGAAAAAAGCATGTAAAACGATCTCTAAAGCCTATTTTTGAATTTATTTTTACGCTAGCAAATATTTTACAACCTTATCATGGATTTCATAGAGGCTGATCTTTTCCGCTATATTGAGGGGCATACTGAACCCGAGCCTGAGCTGTTAGGCCGATTAAACAGGCACACAAATCTCAATGTGCTCAGGCCACGAATGCTTTCCGGACACTTCCAGGGCCGGGTGCTCTCGATGTTCTCGCACATGATCAAACCAACATCAATTCTTGAAATTGGCACCTACACCGGCTATTCGGCCATTTGCCTGGCCGAAGGGCTACAGCAAAATGGAAAGCTGACCACCATCGATATTAATGGAGAGCTTGAAAGCACCGTAAGGAGATTCATAGGCGATTCTCCCTACGGAGAGCAAATTGAGTATATTATTGGTGACGCCATGGCAGAGGTTCCAAAGCTAGCGGCAACTTTTGACCTTGTATTCATCGATGCCGACAAAGCAAACTATACCAACTACTTTGACCTGGTGATTGACAAAGTGAGGCCAGGCGGATACATCATGGCCGACAACGTGCTCTGGAGTGGTAAGGTGCTGGAGAAGAACAGAAAAAAGGACGACCCTGATACGCTCACTATTCTGGCATTTAACAAAAAAGTAGCTGACGATCCCCGGGTGCAAAACGTATTGCTTCCAATCAGAGATGGCCTTATGATGCTCAGGAAGAAATAAATGCTTTAACTATTACTTTGCTGCAGGCAATGTAATAAGTTGGAGTCCAGCAAGATATACTTCATAGTTTGGTGATAACTGCCTGAATACTAGCAGCTTACTTTGGAATTGGCTATTCATTTGTAACTTTGTTTCGAATATTTCCCAACTGGTGTATGCTGGCAAAGTGCCATTTTCGATTCCTTCTCTTAATTATTATCTTCTTCCCGGCCACTGATGGGCTGGCCGATAGCGCCGCACCAAGAGTTCCATCTCAAATGGACTTTGCGGGCATGAAGCTCAAGATCACCGATGCGGCACGATCCGATATCCAGCAGCAGGTAGATGCACTGAGAGCCTCCGACAGGTACTTCCGCTTGAGGCTCGACCTGGTATTGCTGTACTTCCCCATTATAGAAAGAGTAATGAAGGAAGAAAACCTGCCCGACGACATCAAATACCTGGTAATACAGGAGAGCGGCCTGGTTTCCGATGCTGTTTCTTCATCGAATGCGGTTGGGTTCTGGATGTTCAAAGAGCCAGCCGGCCGGGAAGTGGGCCTCCGCATTGACAAATATGTGGACGAACGGCTCAATATAGTTTCCTCTACCAGAGGAGCATGCAAATACATTAAGCGCCACAACTTCTTTTTTAATAACTGGGTTTACTCAGTGATAGCCCATAACACAGGGAAGACCGGCGCTGAAAAGCACGTGAACAAATCCAACTTCGGCGCCGACAAGATGACCATTGATAAGGACACACACTGGTATTTTAAGACTTTTCTGGCTCACATGATCGCCTTTCAGGACGAATTGGGTGGGCGACCCTCGTCAGGCCTTGAGCTGAGAGAGTATACAAAGGGAGCAGACAAGCCGCTTGACAAAATATCGAAAGAGCTGAAGGCAGACGAGGCTCTGGTATTTCAATACAACAAATGGTTAAAGAGAGGCCCGGTACCCAGTGAAAAGGAATACTCGGTGATCATTCCTGTGCAAAAAGGTGAAAAAGTGGACCTCATTGCCAAAAATGAGCAAAAGCAAACCCCGGCGTCCTCTCCTTCCGGTGATAGCGAAGAGATAGTGGCACCCGAAGAAAGTGGCATATTGATTCAGGAAAAGTACCCTGATTTGAAAAAAACCATCGACAGCCGCATTGCTTCATTCATAGTGGAAATAAATGGTATTCCAGCCATTATCGCTACAAAAAGTGATGACCTGAAAACGCTGGCGGCCAAGTCAGGGGTGGAAGTGGCAAAGCTTGAGAAGTTCAATGACTTGCGTCCAAACCAGGCGCTTGAAGAAGGGCAGGTCTATTACCTTAAAAACAAACATTGGAGGTCGAACATTTATTATCATACCGTCAGGCAAGGAGAAACGCTTTGGGAGGTGTCGCAGGAGTACGGCATTAAGCTCAATCAGCTAGCGAGAAAAAACAGAATGTTTACTATCGACAAACCTGAGGTGGGCCGGGTGCTTTGGCTCAGGCAAAGACGACCCTCTTCAGTGGATGTAGAGATAAAAGATAACAGTGAAGACTATTTGCCGGCCATTGTCAAAAGTGAGCCTGCACCGCCCCCACGCAGGGAACCAGCAGTAGTGGTGCGGGAGGAAGAAATACAAGTGACAGAGGCCGTAGAGCCTTTTGATGAGGAGCCCGCTTTGGCGACGGAAGAGCTGATTTTCGAAGAGCAGGAAGAGCCCGAACCTGTTCTCAATGCTTCAAGTGTTGAACAAGAAAAGCAAGAGGAGCGGGTTTTGAGTCCTGCCAACGAAGCCGCCCGGGATATTCATGTCGTCAACAAGGGGGAAACCCTGTACGGTATTGCCCGGCACTATGGAGTCACCAAAGCTGAGCTACAGCAGTGGAATGCCCTTTCTGACAATAGCATTCTGTCAATAGGGCAAGAGCTGTTGTTGATTAAGCGAGACACAAGCAACGTGAAAGAAGTTTTGAATCCATCGGTGCTACCAGCCAACAGGGTGACGGTGCATGTGGTGCAACCTGGCGACACCATGTATTCAATTGCCAGAAAATATGATATTGCAATAGAAAAACTGATGAAACTGAATGATAAACGAAACTTTGTCCTTTCGATTGGCGAAAACCTAAAAGTTACCGATTGATTTTTTTTCTCCCCTTAAGGGCGTAAATTTAAAGCTAAAATCTCAGTCAGTCAGCTTTTTCATTTCGTCACTCGTTTCTTTTTATCACGCAACCTGACAGTGTAGCCTAGAGCTTTTATTAAGTGGAAGAATTTGAACAAAATAGTACCCCAAAAGTGAGCCTTGTCATGCTTGTGGATGACAATGACACCGACAACTTTCTCAGTAAGAAGATAATGGAGCATGTCAATTTTTCCGAAAGTATCCTGATAAAGAATACCGGGAAGAGTGCCCTTGAGTACTTACATCAAAACCAAAACGACCCCCACAAAATCCCGGATATTATTTTCCTTGACATTAATATGCCCATTGTGGATGGTTTCGTGTTCCTCTACGAATACGAAAACTTTCCTCCTCAGCTACACGAAAAAATTAAAGTGGTCGTGTTGTCAAGTTCTAACAACAAACGAGACATCAACCAGTTTCTGAACAACAGGTTTGTTCACCAGTTTATTTCCAAGCCTCTGAGCGAAAAAGCCCTGATGGAACTGTCAGCAGCAGAAGCCTAAAAATCGGTATCTAAATAAAGCTTTTCTTTTAGCTTGAGCAGCAAGGGCTGCTTCTCGGCCAGGTAGTTGAACTTCTCCTTGTCAGTGTAGAGTCTTTGTTTTAGTTCTGCCTCTTTGATGGTTATCCGCAGTGTGACCGTTGGGTTCGAAAGCTCCCTTCTCAAAAACTGAACTAGCTCAGTTTCCTCTACCTTCAAAAATTTACGCTCAATGTCGGTAGACAGCTCTATCTCAACGACCGACTCCTCTCTTTTTAGCAATAGCTTTTTGAAAATCATCTTGAGTGAGTCGGAAATTTTGCCCGCTGATTTCTGCTGCGCAAATTTCTGCCAGGCTTCGGTGAGCTGGTCTTGTGTGTAATCGGACGAAGGAAGCTGACTAACGGCCTCTGCCTCATCGGTGTCATCCGGCTTCGCTTCCTGTACTGCTTCCTTCTTTTCCGCCTTGACGGGAAAAATGCTCGGGGTTTCCTTTTTCTCTGTGCCGCTCTTATAAGTGGTTACAACCGGTCGGGGCGCACTTGTGCCATTTGCTGCACTGGTGTCCTCGGGTTTTTCAGCTATTAGCTCACTTTTTTTTTTGCCCCATTTTCAGGGGCGGGCAAGCTGGCTAGAGAAAAGGCTGCGTTCAAATGAGTCAGCTTCATAAGCGCCAGCTCCACGTGAAGGCGTTGATTTTTGCTGGCCTTGTACTGTATGTCGCACTGGCTCAAAATGTTCAACCCGGAGAGAAGGAAAGAAAGAGAGGTTTTTGACGATTGGTCGCTATACTTTGTTTTGATGCTTTGGGCGACCTGCAAGAGGGAAATCGTTTCCTTGTCTTTACAAACCATCAAATTGCGAAGGTGCTCGCTAAGCCCATTGATGAAGTTGTGGCCGTCGAAGCCGCTTCTGATGATTTCATCAAAAATGAGTAGCACGCCTGACAGGTTTTCTTCCAAAAAGAAATCTACAACCTTAAAATAATAGTCGTAGTCAAGAATGTGGAGGTTCTTGATGGTATCCTGATAAGTGATTTTGTTGCCGGACGAAAAGGTAACGATCAGGTCGAAAATAGAAAGTGCATCTCGCAACGCCCCATCGGCTTTCTGCGAGATCAGGTGAAGTGCTTCTTCCTCTGCTTCTATACCCTCGTTAGCAGCTATCTTCTGTAGCTGTGTAGTGATGTCCGAAATCTCGATCCTGTTGAAGTCATAAATCTGACAACGGGAAAGGATAGTGGGGATCACTTTGTGCTTCTCCGTCGTAGCCAAAATGAAAATGGCATAAGACGGCGGCTCCTCCAGCGTCTTCAAAAAGGCATTGAAGGCCTGGGTGGAGAGCATGTGCACCTCATCGATGATGTATACTTTGTAGTTGCCCTGCTGGGGTGGGTACCGCACCTGATCGATCAGGTTCCTGATGTCGTCCACCGAGTTGTTGGAAGCGGCATCAAGTTCGTAAATGTTCAGGTTGTTGCCGGTTGCCAACGGGTTGGCATTGTCGAACCCGTTGATCATTCGGGCGACAATACGGGCGCAGGTAGTTTTGCCTACGCCTCTGGGGCCGCAAAACAGCAAAGCCTGGGCCAGGTGGTTCTGGTCAATGGCGTTTTTGAGGGTGGTGGTGATATGCTCCTGACCTACAACCTCATCAAAACCAAGGGGGCGGTATTTTCTTGCTGATACTACAAAGCTTTCCATGGGGACGCTCTCTATCGAGCAGGCAATTTATCCTGAATCGGAAATTAAATGAAATGAAAGGGGAGTTAATATGAGGGAGGAGAGGGAAAAGTTATCCACATCGTTTGGCAGGCGCAAGGCAAAATGACCCTGTCCTTATGTACTGCTTATCGCATTACCAAATATTATCCCATCTGCCTGGTCTCCTTCACTATTTCAAATAAATATCCAGCTGGCAGCTTCGGAATAACATAAAAGAAGTTTAGCCCCCCACCTACCTTGGTGTGACTCCAGTCTCTAACTATATGCTGGAAAATGCATTTTTTGGTCGTCTCATCGCAGGAAAAATCCACCTGAATATCCCATCCAGACGGCTGAACACCCTGTCTTAAAAACACTACATCATTAATGGCAAAATCCATCGGCGAGTAAAGTTCTTTCTCTAGCGAGGCCAGTTCTACATCCAGCTCTTCACGAGTAGTAATGAGTTTATCTACTACCTCACGGTTAATTTCGGCGGAAGACGTAACGCAAATGGGATGAAGGTCTTTATCAAACCCAGGGCTTAGGTGGGGACTACGGCACAAATCAATAGCTGTGAAATTGGTCACACATGGCGTACTGTTGTCTATTTTCTTTGCAATCAAATCCCCCTCGAACAAAACTCTTGTGTTCTTTTTTAGGCTGTCTGGCAAATCGTCACAAACTGTTGCTGACAAGAAAACAGGAGGTTCGTTGTCCTCCCTTTTGTGTATGTAGTCCAGATACCCTATTCCATCCTGATAGGTGAGGTACCCCTCTACCCTGACCAATGAATGGATGATTTGGACTTCGTCCTCAATTATTCCAATGGTCTCTTTATCACATGAAGTCACCATCATTAAAATCATCAATACCATGATTTGATCAAATGGGTTTCTTCTCATCGCTGGAAACTTATTTCTGAGAGATTAAATATAGGAAATATATCAACGTGGCCCTTTCAAATATAATAAAAGGAAAGCCATGTGAATGAAGGGCTTACAGGTAATTCCATTTTGGTTAAATAGCGCCGGAGAGCACTGAACGTCAAGAATGGTTCTAGTGAAGCGTTTCATCAAGGGGCCAGCATGTGGCGTGAGCCCCTCCGGCTCCACAAAAAAACCCGCTTTAGGCGGGTTTTTTTGTGGAGCCGGAGGGAGTCGAACCCTCGTCCAGATAAGGGAAAAATGTACCGTCTACATGCATAGTTACCGATTGAATTTTCGACTGCTTGCCGGTAGGCAACATACCAACGCACAGCTTAGCCACTTAATTTCGCAGGTGCTTAGTAGCCTCGCACCCACTAGTTCAACCATGTCGACACCCAAAATCAGCACCGGAAGAACGAGGCACTGGTGGATGTGGCTGGGGAATCTCGCTAGAAACTCGACCCTTTAAGCCTTCACCTCAACGTTAAGTTAAGATTAAGCAGCCATGGCGTAATTAGATTCGCCAATTGTTGTTTGAGTGAATTGCTCACGGATGTACACTCATCACCCGGCACGCAAGCACAAAATCCGTCCTTACTGTCAAAACCAGTCGGCCCCGGAGTCTACGATTTGCAAATAAGGGTACAAATATAGAGCAATAATAGTTCGCAAAGCTGAACCCAATCAGAATTGTTTCGACCTGCAACTCAGTGCTTGCCAACTGGCTACTAACTGTACACCATCCTGTTTTTTAGCAACAAAAAAGCTCTCCGGCTACTCCTTTTTTCAAAAACCACGCTATTAGACTTCAATTTAGGTGTATATTGTTCTTTAATTGTTAAAATTTATACCTACTTAAAAACACCCCAATTGAGACATTTTAGTCATCCACTTTTTATTTTGCTGCTTCTGTTTGGCTTTTTTGTTTCAAAAGGCCAGGTAATTAATGGTCTTGTTACAGACAATGCCACAGGAGAACCCCTCCCCTTTGCGAATGTTTTTGTCGACAACACTACTATAGGCACAGTAACCGACGCCGACGGTAAGTACGTCTTGAAAGGAGTCAGCCCAGGCAAAATGACTTTGGCTGCTTCCTTCGTTGGCTATATTACAAAGTCGGTATCGATTGACCTCAAAGAAGGACAGCCACTGCAAAAAGACTTTTTCCTGGCTCTCCAGGAAAAACAGCTTGACGAGGTGGAGCTTACATCGAGAAGGGACAGAAAATGGGAAAAACAGCTCGAAAGATTTGAAGAAGTTTTTATCGGCAGCAAATACGACCCCTTGGTAAGTAAAACCAAAATCCTGAACCCCTGGGCCATTGATTTCGAGGAAGGGAAGGCCAGCGATGGAATGCGCTATTTTTCTGCCACCTTCAACCAGCCTTTGGAAATTGAAAACCTGGCGCTGGGCTACAAACTGATTTATCATTTGAACGTGTTCAACCAAACCCGAAATGGCACCTTGTATCAAGGCCCGGTGCAGTTTATTGAAATGGACACGCTTTTTGAAGATCTGTCAAAAAAATGCATGGAGAACAGGCAAAAAGCCTATCAGTCTTCATTGCGGCATCTCTTCAAGTCGATGATCAGAGGGGACTTGGCTGCTCAGCACTTCGATGTGTTTCAGGCAAAAAGTTTTGCGCTTACATATATCCGAACTAATAGCTTCGACTACGAACGTGGCAATTCCATTGAGCCTTTCTCTTTGGACAGGGCCGTCAGGCCAGGTCAGCAAATTGGCGAGTTCAAGATCGTTTCCTCCAAACGTTTGGAGGTGCACTACTCTGGTATGTCGTGGCCAAACACCTATTATCACGACATTTACCACCCCATTAGCTGGATTACCCTTAAAGGGGGCTCCACCGAAGTGACGAGCAAAGGTGTGCCTCTCGATCCCTCAGATATTGTCATCTCGGGGCACATGGCCAGGGCCAGGGTGGCGCATCTGCTCCCTCACAATTACACCCCGGGCGACACGGTGTCGGCTTTCAGTTCGACGGAGGAAATCATGATCGCCCAGCAACAATATAAACAGAACAGCCTTCGGGAGAAACCGCATTTGATTACAGACAAGCCGTACTATTACCCGGGGGAAACGATTTGGTTCAGCGGCCAAATGCTGTACCAAAATCCCCTGATGGCCGACACCCTGAGCCGGGTGCTTTATGTTGATCTGATCGACCCATTCCGCCAGATAGTAAAAACAGAGGCATTTCGGATTGAGAACGGCAAAGTCACCGGACAACTTGCTCTTCCGTCATATATACAAGCCGGCGATTACAACCTCAGGGCCTACACACGATGGATGCAGAACTTCCCTTCGAGCGACATTACTTACCAGCCATTGCCAATCATTAATCTTTACGAGACGGTAGTAAATACAACGGTACACGGCGACAAGACAACCGATCCTGATTTATTGATCTCGATCAGCACTGACAACGACCGTTACCGACCCCGCGACAAAGTGCAAGTATCCCTGAGCGTAATGGATACTGACGAAGGGGCCATTTCTTCCAACCTGACTGTGTCGGTTACTGACACACTTCGGGTAGCCTCGGTTCCAACAAGCCCAACATTACAGCAAGCCTATAACTGGGTGCTCAACGGAAAGCCCACCCCCTACTTCACCCAACCGGAATATCAAATCGAATATGGCATTAGTGTGAGTGGGCAGTTTCTTAACAAAAAAGGAGCACCCGAAGCCGCCAATATTACGATAGTGCAAGGCGAATATGAAGACTATGGGGTGGTAGCCGCCGACTCAACGGGTAATTTTTGGGCAAGTGGTTTGCAATTCAACGATAGTTCTGCCATTGCCATGGCTGCTATCAATGAAAAAGGGAAACCGTACGGATCGGTGCAACTGGCAAAGCAAGCCGTACCTGAAGTAAAAGCAAAGCTTACCAAACTCAACCTGACTGTTAAAGAACAGGAGTTGCCGCAGCCCATTTTTTCTCTTCCCAACGATGTCGACTATACACTGCTCAATGAAGTGGTGGTGGAAAGCTCCAAGATTGAACCCTTGTCAGAAAGGAACTATGGCTTTGGCCCTGGCGATAAAACTTTTACCCAGGAGGATATTCAGAGATCTTCCGGGCAGGGAGTGATGTCTATTATTGAAAGAGGCATGCCTGGTTTTAATAGAAATGGCATGTATCGGAAAAACTATGGAGCAGCCAGAGGAAACTATTATCCTACGCCGTTGGTCATTATTGATGGTCAGCGATTTCAGGAACAGGCGCCTCCGGAGCCAGGCAATACAGGAGTTGATTATTTAGACCGGCTCAATCCCGCTGATATTAAAAGCATCACAGTTTACACCTACAACGCCGGAGTTTTCGGCATGGCTGGATTTGACGGTGTTATTATGGTAGAAACGAACCTTGGCGGAGAAAGACAGGCAGACGAAAAACCCACCATTTTCAATAAAGACGGCTTTAGCCTTTACACGGTCAAAGGATACACCCCAGCCCAGGAATTCAGAGCACCCGATTATTCCCAGCGAAAGGAAAGCCATAGCGAGCCCGACACCCGGTCGACCATTTACTGGAATCCTTCACTCATCACAGATAGTGAAACAGGTAAAGCTGAATTTTCTTTCTATGCGGCCGATTCGCCTACTGTGTATAGAATTGTAGTAGAAGGCATGACGGAAGACAATACACCGGTGAGGGAGGTGAGGTATATTGAAGTGAGAAAATAGCCAGAAACAGAAAGCCCTTCAGACTAATGTGGATGAAGGGCTTTCGATCAGGTTTAAGTCCCTTTACAGGTTTTCTACTTCTTCCTGCAAGTTGTTCCGCACAAGTAGTCCGGTTGCCAGGCTCGATAATAATAGCCTGTCTTCCTCACTTAACGACGTGTCCAGCCACACCCTCCCTTTGTTCAGAGTTTCGACGGCCCCTACCACTTTGTCGCCCTGGAGGAATTCATAGCCAAACACCTGTGTTTGCGGGATTTTTGACCCTTGCAGTTTGGTTATTCCTTTTATGGTAAAGTACTCATCGCCTTTTTCATCCAAAACTACTCCCTGGCATTTGGCCGTCAGTTGCTGGTTGTTTGGGTTGAGCAAAAGAAAGTCGAAGCGCTGAAGCTCTGGCTGCGAAAAATAGACGGCACCCGCAAAGACATCCTTTTGTTTGAGCGGAATCTGAAAATAGCCTTTTGCCAGGGAAAGGTGGTTATCCTTCAGGCGGCTGTCTCCCAGAAAGTTTACCCCAGCGCCAGCCTCTTTGTTTACTATGTTAAAAGCAAGGCTTTCCTTTCCGCCGGAAAAGTCAACAAGGAAGGGAACATGATAACTAAAGGTCATGCTGCGGTCAATCTTGCTCGTTTCGTAAGGGCCAAATTTAATGACCTGGTTGACCTGCCAGCCATTTTTGCCCTGAACCTCATACGACTCTGCACTAGTGGCGAAGTCTTGCTGAAGTGAAACCTGAGCAGTTTTGCATGAAACTGCTGCTAAAAAAATAAACGCTAGTCTTTTCATATTGAGTTTTAAAAATGAAAAAGACATAGCAACTCCAATGCCAGATTTATCGTTTCCGACCAGCCAAAAACAAAAAAAGGCCGCACTGGGCAACCTTTTGTATTACAAATCAATTTTAGCGATTTACCTCGTCACCACTCCCCCCTTTTCGCTATCCACTTTCACCGTGTATTTACCAGAGCCGCTCACTATCCAGCGAACGGTTACCGCTTCCATACCCGGTATGTTTTCGACAGGAATTTTGGCAGGAGCTACCTTCTGCTCGGTGGTCTTGTTCATATCCACGTCGGTCACGACCATGCCAGCCACCACATTGGCTCCCTCAAGAGAAATGTAGTCGGGGCGGATGATCTTGTTCTTGGTGTCGTGACTGGAGTGGGTTGGGATCAGCCTTTTGTTGGCAATGGTAGCTGTTACCTGCTTCAATCCGCCGCCAAGGTCTTTTTCTTCTACTTTTTCTATCACCAACTTGGGCGTGTGGTAAGCATGGAAAATCAGGAACGCCATGTTTCTGTGCGCATCATTTTCCAGCAGGAAGCCAGGATTGTCTCTGCCAAAATTCTTTCTAAAGCCACCTATCTCGATCTTGCCAAGCTCGGGATGGTCAAATTCCTTCCAATCCACAAAGGCATCAGTCATCAGCAAGTTCTTCTCAAACTTATACATGTCCTTCTGCACTTCGTCTCCTCTTCTCCCCCCTTTGTAGTCTTTGCCAAACATAAAGTAAGGATGGTACAGCTCGTTGGTGAAAGTGAAAATACCACGGCAGCCATGGAACCAGTCGAGCTCACCACCAAAGGCTGTGTACAAGTCCTTCCAAACCACCATGTAGGTGTAGCCCGGCATAATGCTTTCTCCCAGCTCCCCAATGGCATCATACACCTTGTCGTCGGTGGAGTTATAAGTTCCTCTGTCCTCTTCAGCCCCAGGCCCTCTCAGGATCATGCCACCAGAGTTGTGAAAACTTTGTGCGCCGCCAATATTGGGGTGTTTCATTACAAACTCCATCACGTTCCTGTTTTCAGGCACAGAAAACGGGTACTTATGTGCCCCTCTCTGGATGTACTCAGGCTGCCAGTTCCAACCCCAGTCACGGTTGGGGTCGTAGTAGCCACCCACCCGGTCTTCGTTCACTTCACCGTCTCCATCGTTGTCTTTGCCTTCGTAGCCGAGCATTTCGTATTCACCTGGCTCTCCTGCTTCTACTTCAATCATTTGCCGAGGGTCGGTGGGATCAATGATGTATCGACCATTAGGGTTCTTGCGGCGCATCATGGTCACTTCGCCATCTCCATTCAGGTCGTCATAGCCATCTTCGTCTACCAGACCATCTCTGTCATCATCAATCGGCATCATACCCGAGCGTGGCGTATTCGCTGTGTTAACGCCTTTCATATAGTCGTTCCTGGCATCAGGGTTAATAGTAGGCACGATATAGAAAACCTTGTCGGCCAGCAAATCCTTGATGAAATCGTTGTAGTACCAGCTTTCAGCCAGGTACCAGGCGGTGTACATAGCAAACTCACCACCCTGAATCTCATTGGAGTGAATATTGCCGTCGACGTACATGCCTGGCTTGCGATCCACGTTGCCTTTGGAAAAATCTGTGATGGTCAGGGCAATCATGTCACGCCCTTCATAGGTTTTGCCGATAGTCTCCACCTTTACAAGGTTAGGATGCGCCTCAGACAACTTTTTGGCGATAGCCCACAGTCCTTCGGAGGTGTAGTACCTGTTCCAGCTTACTTGAACCTTGGGGTTCGGTGGGCTACCCGCTGCTTTAAATATCTGATCGGGCGTTTGGGCCGACACACTCAACCCCGCCAAAAGAATGATGAAAGTATATAGTATTCTCTTCATGACTGTTCTTATTTGAGATTGATTGTTTTCGTATCTATTCCAGTCTGCGCCGAGCCTGCAGAAAGCTTCACACTGCCTGAACCCTTCACCAGCCACGACATCGTCACTTTGTCGCCCCCTTCAATGGACGAAATGAGCTTCACCTTGTCGCCGGAAATGATCTGCTGACTACCCGATAATACCATTTCAACTTTGGTCATTCGCACCCATCTTGTCTTTTGAGCCAGTTCAGTCATGGTAGCCAGCGTGCCTGCATTGAAAATGTCGGCAGTAATACGTGTCATTCCCTTGCCAACTGCTTCAGTTGTCAGGTTCTCAATTTTTACCTGTGGCTTCATGGTGGCCAGCTTGGTTATGAACTTGTTCTGCTTGGCCGAGATGTCGGCTACCAAACTGAAAGGCGGATTATAGGGAGCAAAAGGCTTCCAGCTTCCTACTTCCACTTTTTTGCCCGGAAAATCAGGGTGGTTCACTGCCTTCCATTGAACAAACAAATCGTGGTTATTGGCTTCAGCCCAACGCAGGTAGTCCACTTCTTTGTTTTTATCCTTATTGGCTTTGTATTTGGCCTTGGCCGTACTGTCCTCAGGCATTTTAAACTCAGGCCAGCTCCAGGCTGGTGTGCCAAACGAATAGCGGGCGTAATGGAAGTAACCCCACTCCATAAAACCGCCGCCTTGCACAACCGACTGGGCTCCTTCTTTTTTGCCAACGATGTCTGCATAGCTTTTCGACACCAATGCATTGGCGTCAGCATCAGTTTTCAGCATGCCTTTAAGTACTCTTTTGGACGCCTCACCAGCGTTGTATTTTATCGGTGCATTCAAGTTGTCAGAAGAACCAAAAGTAACCAGAGCAAACACATTCCAGCGCTCAAAAAGAAAATCGAGCAGTGCACGGTTTTCCTTGTCGGCGACAGGGAAGTCTCCCGCTCCGGGCTGAAAATAAGGGAAATCCCATGTGAGGGAACTATTGAAATTGATGCCACCAGCGCCGTCTTCATTGAAGGCACCGTCTTTATCGTTATCTGTGCCCTCTGCGAAATAGAGGTAGCCACCTGTTTCGCCGTCCGCTGCCTTTACCATGATGCGGTCGTCGGCTTCGCTTTTTTTCCATTCCCCGGTAGAATCTTCCACACGAATCATGGTCACAAGGCCGTCTCCGTCAAGATCCTCGTAACCATCCTCACCATTTTGGCCGTCACGGTCATCGTCGGTTGCACGGGCGTTGCCAGTTCTGGCGTACTTAAGCGAGGCAAAAAACTGATCCGACGCTTCGGGGTTTACATTGGGCAGCACATAGAAAGTAGTTGTCGCCAGCAGATTCTTCACGGAGTCCGTCTGCGACGAAGCCATCAGCTGCTCGGCAAACTTGAGTGCCAGCTCCGTGCTTACAATATATCGCCCGTCAACCCCACCGGCTACTACAATGGCCGGGTGATTGTCGATATCGCCCGATCCAAGTGTCAGCACCCAAATGTCTTTGCCGTCGTCGGTTTTTCCGATGGACTGTAGTTTGGCCACTGAGGCGTACTGCCTTGAGAGTGATTGTAGCTGAGTAGTTATCTGCTGGCTCGACCGGTAGTCGTCCTGGGCCTGCGAAAATCCATAGGCCAGCGTTACCAAAAGTGTTGTTATTAGGAGCCTCGCCCCTGCTTTTTTAGACATAATCGATTGATTTGATCAGGAGTAAAGTAAAGCAGAGTGCATGAGTCGGCACATAACATTTTTATAAGGTGCACTCAGGTCATTTGGGAGGCCATTGGGTTATGTATGGTTATTCCTGTGATGGTTCCATGTTGGTTCCTTTTGCCATTTCAAAAACAACTTTGGTACCCTTGCCCACTTCACTTTCAATGGTGAGTTGGCCATTACACTGACTTGCAAACTGCCTGACAATAAGCAAACCAAGACCTGACCCCTTTTCTCCTGAGG
The DNA here is from genome assembly GCF_040222815.1 of Imperialibacter sp. GTDB lineage: Bacteria > Bacteroidota > Bacteroidia > Cytophagales > Cyclobacteriaceae > Imperialibacter. Next base: position 88,620 of record NZ_JAVKCH010000015.1, read on the forward strand.
TTCCTGCGGTGGTGCGTCTGTCGTTCCAGTTAAAAAGAGCTCTAATGGCCTCCTGCGACATTCCCTGACCAGTGTCCTCCACAACAATCCTATCCAGGCCTTCACTCTCCTCCAGGGTTACTGAAATAGCGCCTTCGGAAGTAAACTTATTCGCATTTGTAACCAGATTTCTTATCACAAACCTGATGATGTCCCGATCAGCGGTTATAACGGAACCTTTCTTTACTTTATTCAATAAGCTATTCCCCTTCGCAACAGCACTCCCTTTTATTCTGTGAAGTTGTTCCTCGGCGATATCGTGCAGATCAAACTTATCCGAATGTAAAGATGCATCGTTGAGCTGGCTCGTAGCCCAGCTAAGCAGGTTTCCGAGCAAATCGGAGGTGCTTTCCAGGCGCTCATTCAAATCAGCTCCCAGGTTGTCTATCTCTTCTTTAGAAAGTCTGCCATCTACGAAAAGATTGAAAAGCTGCTTCAAGTTCTCAACTGGCCCCTTTAAGTCGTGGCCAATAATCGACAACAGCCTGGTGAGTGTCTTATTGTGGGAGGAAAGCTCTTCTTTTTGTTTGTCAACGGTTTTGAGTGCTTCAGTCAGGTGACGGTTATTCTTCCGAAGCTCGAAATAGGTGACCACCTGCTTAGCCAATATCTTTAGCGCCCGTTGCTGAACCTCGGTAAGGGTGGTCGGCTCGGTTCCAATAACGCACAAAGTTCCGAGGCTATATCCCTTTGCCGACTTGAGAGGAACACCGGCGTAGAACCTTATGTGAGGGGCCCCTTCCACAAGCGGGTTGTCGTGAAACCGCTCGTCTTGTTTGGCATCCGGCACCATCATTAGATCATCGCCATGGATGGCATGAGCGCAGAAAGCGAAATCCCGCTCTCCTTCTCTGCCGTCAATTCCCTTTCTGGCTTTGTGCCATTGCCTTTTCTCGTCAATCAAGGTAATTGTTGAGATGGGCTTATTGCAGATTTCGGAAGCTAACTGCACAATTTCATCGAGCTCCTCTTCTTCAGGTGTGTCTAAAATGTTGTAGGAAAGTAAATCGGCCAAACGAGCCTTCTCATCCTTCGAAATCGGGGGTGTTACCATTTTTTATTTATTACTCGATAAATACTTAACAGGTTAACGGCGGTAACATGTCACTACAACATACGAAAGCCTGGTATAGTTTGGATTTAAAATACACAATAGGAAGCAAACAGCAAGATGCGACGCCTGCTCTCTTTAATGGCCACAAAACAAAAAAGGGGCTGGTTGGCCCCTTTTTATTCAATTTTGAGAAAGCTTATTCTTGTTTCAGTGCGTTAACAGGGTTGCCAGTAGCTGTTTTCAGCGACTGATAAATAACCGTGAGCCAGGCTAACAGCGTAACGGATAAAACAGGTATAAGAAACACTAAAACGCCCAATTCCATTCGGTAGGCAAACTCTTGCAGCCATTGCTCCATCACATAGAACGCAAAAGGCACGGCTATCGCAGAGCCTAAGAGAATCAGCTTCGTGAAGTCAGACAACACCAGCGTGGTAATGGAAAATACGCTGGCCCCCAGCACCTTCCTGATAGCAATCTCCTTGAACCTTTTCTCAAGCGTGTAAGCCGCCATGGCAAACAGTCCCAAACAAGCGATAAGAATAGCCAGGGCCGAGAAAACAGTAAATATCTTTCCAAACTTGGCCTCCGACTCGTAGAGCTTCGCAAAGGCCTGATCCACGAAGTCGTAGTCGAACGGCTCCTCGGGGGCAGTGGTGCCCCAAAGCTCATTCACGTAGTTGACAGTCTCCTGGTAGTTGCCATTAACCCTCGCCAGGTAAAAGGCAGAGCCCCAGTTGGTCTTGTGAATTTCAGGGTCGTACCTGATCGCCAGGCCTCCTATTTTTCTTTTAAGAGAGGAGAAATTAAAGTCCTTCACCACACCAATTACCGTCCATACCCCCTCCGATCTTTCCAGCCGCTGACCGATCGGGTCGTCCCAGCCCAGTTCTCTTACCGCAGCCTCATTCAGCACAATAGAGGCAGTGTCGCTCGCCAGCTCTTTTGAAAAGAACCTGCCCTGAGCCAGCTCCACTCCCATGGTTTCCAAATAGTAGCTATCAGCAAACATCGTGTAAAGACTATAGTTGTCCTTCACATCGCCCACGGTGCTATAACCCCAGTCGCCAATAAACTGTGATGGGTAGGTAGTGCTTGTAGCCACGCTCTCGATGTTTGGACTTTCAAGGAGCTTCGATCTGAAAAACGGGCCGCTGTCTTTTAATGCTGACCCGGCCTTGATCACCATTGTGTTGCTCGAATTGAAGCCCAATTTCTGATTGGTCATATGGTTGATCTGCTGGTACACAATTGCGGTGGCAATCACCAGAAAAATGGATATCGCAAACTGGAAACTCACTAAGGCCTTTCTCAAAAACGACCCGGATTTACCCGCCTTGAGCTCCCCTTTCAATGCAGCCACTGGCTTAAATGAAGAAAGGTACAATGCAGGATAGCTGCCCGCAATGATGCCAACGGCAGTAAGTAGTAGCGTCAACCATAGCATATTTTCAACGGTGATAAGATCTGTTGACAGGAACAGCTTTCCCGAAAGGTCGTTGAAATACGGCAGCACCACGAGCGATAGCAAAATAGCCAAACCGAGCGAAAAAATGCTGATGAGAAACGACTCTACCATGAACTGCCGGATCAACTCACCCCTCACCGATCCAAGTACCTTTCGTATGCCCACTTCCTTCGACCTGCTGCCCGATCGGGCCGTACTCAGGTTGATAAAATTGATGCAGGCGATAAGTAAAATAAAGAAGGCTACCGCCGAAAAAATATAAACGTTGTCCATGGAGCCAGCGCTTTCGGCCAGCGTTAACCTGGGATAGTTCAGGTGGATTCTTTGGATGGGCACCAATGTAAATCTATAGGAATCATCTGATGCGAGATAGTCATCAAAGTTCTCAAAGTGGTAGGTTTCCATCAGGTCTTTAGCCATATGCTTGCGCATAAAATCAAGCATCTTAGCCTCAAAGGCCTCTTCCGAAGCACCTTCCACCAACTTTACATATGTAAAAAAATTGTTGCCAGTCCACCAGCCGGTAGTGGCCCAATACTCATGGGGCATTGCCACCAGGTATTTAAACGGCATGTGGCTATTGATCGGCGGATCTTCCACCACGGCCGTAACTTTCACTGCGTCACCTGACGACTTAATGATCTTACCAACAGCACTTTCGTTTGGAAAATACTTCTCAGCTACACTTTTCGTCAACACGACTGTGTTGGGTTCGGAGAGTGCTCCCTGCGGCGTTCCCTCAATGAACTTGACATCAAACACATCAAACACTGTGGAGTCGGCCAGACTGCCTCCCGGCTCCGAGAAGACATTATCCCCAATCGCAAACGAAAAATCATAAAGACCATTGAGCCTCGTGTATGACTCTACCTCTGGATAGTCGCTTTTCAGCAATGCACCCAGCCGTGTGGGTGTGTAAGGCCCACGATCATTGATCGCAATTCTGTAAATACGGTCACCGTCCTTCCAAAACCTATCATAGCTCAGGTCGTGCTTGATGTAAATGATGATAAGCAAGCAACATGCTATGCCAACCGAAAGGCCCATTATATTGATGGAGGAGTAAAACTTTTGTCTCCAAAGGCTCCGCAGTGAGATTTTAAAGTAGTTTTTCCACATGTCGAATTGATTTAGTCGTTTTGAGTTTTCCAGTCCTTTTATGTATTTCCACCTGAAGAACCTTAGCACATCCCAGGCAAACCCTCTTCTTGCAACTTTCTCGCCTGCGCTTTGGCAACGCAAGTCAAAAAGCTCGTAGAGGTCACCTTCGATAGCTTCCAGGTAGCTTGGCTTACAGTACCAATGCAGTAATTTCAAGGCCCAGCCGGGTGGCTCCGGTAAGTGCTGTTTGGTCATACAAAATTTAAATCCAACGTCACCTTCGGAATCTGATCATAGAGCGTGTTGCGCATTTCCTTCACGTCCGAAAGCGCTTTTGCGCCACTTGCCGTTACAGAAAAAAGCCTTTTTCTCCGCCCCCCTCTTTCATTCGTCGCACCCCCCAGGTATGATTTCAGGTACCCCTTTTGCTCAAGCCTGTCGAGTGCCGAATGCACTGCACTAATATTGATCTGCCTTCCGGTTTGAGCTTCTATTTCCTGTAATACACTGATCCCATAAGCGTTGTCATGCAGCACCGCCGTTATCAGCAATACAAGCTCTTCAAATTCGCCGAGGTTGATTCTTTGCATACTTATTGATATTCAGAGTTGTCTGCAAATTATTTGATTTACTAACATGAAAGTAATAGCTATGTTTCACAATTGTAAACTAAATAGACTGATATAAAATAAAAGGGTTGCACTAAGCCATAAGCAATGCTACAAGATGACTGATGGTTAAGTTTTACGTAGGGAAATTAAAAAGAAGGTCGTCAAATCAATTTAAGTAGTCGGCGGTAAGGTTTATTATTAGCGGCTAAAATTTGAAGTCTACGGTCAAAAAGGTTACTTTCAAAGTTAAAGTTGTATTCAATTGTGAATTGTTTACAGAAAAAGTGCCAGCAATGATGTTGTTTCAATTTTTGGTACATACCTAATTTATACCTCGAGTGTCTTATATCTGTAGAGCTTTTTTTATTTTTTTCTTGCTTGCGTTTTCAACAGAAGTCTTTTCCCAGACTGAAGGGTTTGGCTATGGCAAGCGAATTACTATCGATGCATCTGAAGTAATGGGTGCAAGCCCATTAACTGACTTCCCCGTCATGATCAGGTTCATGGGAGCCACCGCCGATTTGGATTTAAGATCGGTAGGCAACGGAGGACACGTTGAAGATGCTACTGGCTACGACATTATTTTTGGTGCTGACCAGGCAGGTGCAACCCTGCTGGATCACCAAATTGAGTCGTATAATCCTGCGACAGGCGAATATGTGGCCTGGGTAAGAATCCCCACGCTGAGCAATACAGTTAATACAGATATCTACATGTTCTATGGAAATTGTTCAGTGTCAGCAGACCCCTCTGTTACCAGTGTATGGAACTCAGATTTTGACGCTGTCTATTTTCTCAACGACGACTTCAGTGATGCTACTGGCGGAACTGCGGGAACAAATACAGGAAGCACCGACACATCGCCAGCTTTAATTGCTGACGGGCAGAACTTTGGGAAAAATGACTATGTGCAAATCCCTTCAGCTTCTATTTCTACAACCAGCGGTACGGTGTCAATTTGGGCCCGCACTCCTGACTTTCTCGGAAACGAAAAATACCTGTTTGGCCACACCTCAAACCCAAACGGTTTTGCAGACCGGATTCAACTATACTCCGACGACAACGCTGGAGGCCTGGATCTGGGTTTGGGAAACAATCACAGTCTTGAGCAGGGGATTGTCACTTTAGCGGTCGATGTATGGAATTATGTAGCCCTTACCTGGAATGGCACCACATGTTCTGTGTATGTTAATGGTCAATTGGAGCACACCGAGGCATATGGTGGATTAGGTACACTGGAAAGCTACCTTGACATTGGCAACGATGGTAGAGCAAATGCAGCCCGGAACGAGGGTTGGAATGGCGACCTGGATCACGCCCGGCTGTCGAATGAGGTATTCAGCGCTAGCTGGATCGAAACTGAGTACAACAATCAACGTGAAAACGCAACATTTTACAGCACTAGTGGGGAGTTCAATGCGTCACGCACATTCTATTCTTTTGCTTCCGGAGCATGGGAATCCAATTCCAGCTGGTCGTTTACTCCCGATGGATCAAGCGGTGCTGTGGGAGCGGGCGTGTTTCCGAAAAGAACCGACAACGCTGTTATCCAAAATGGCCACACTATTACTATTGACAATGTTGACGACAATGGTGGGTGTTCTCAATCCCCTGCCAACCTGGCCAGAGCCAATGTAGGTGCATTTACCGGCTCTACCGATCAAATGTTTTACCACACGGGAGATATTGTCGTTGCCAACGGAGGAACGCTCACCTCAAGTGAAGAGGTAATGGTTGAAGGCTATACACTGGTTGAAAACGGGGGCACTTTAACAGTAACAGAAGATATCGTTAACCTGGGTTACTTCGAACTAGCTGCAACTGCTAATTTCACCAATACAGACGACTTGATCCTCTCCGGAAATAGTGTTACCATCATCGATAATACTTCCTTTGGTGCAGATGATATTTATATCGACTGGACAGATGCTACACTTTGTGGCAGCGGTATCGTAAACCTTGGCAACGGGGGTGCTGACCCCACCATTCAATTCTTTAATGGTGGGAGTCTCGATCAGGTATGTGCCGATTTTAGTTTCACATGCTCCAGTAATTGCGGTGCCTTCCCTGTTACACCAACGGGAAGTTTTATCACGGGAAATGCCGGGCCTGGTGGAGTTGGCAATCAAAACAATAACCAATTGTGGCTCAGAGCAAATGATTTGAGCCTGTCTGATGGTGTGGCGGTCACAAGTTGGCCGGATGTGTCGGGAAACGGCCTGACCGCAGTGTCAAGCGGTGTGGGAACAGAGGAACCGACATTTAATGCCAATGCAGTAAACACCTCGCTCCCATCGGTAAGTTTCGATGGAGGAGACTTTTTGAACCTTGGCACCCCAGCCGGCCTCAACTTAATTCCCGGTACGGATAGCTGGTCTTTTTTTATTGTGTATAATGTTGCCGGAGCAACTCCCCAGGGAACGTTTTTCTCAAAAGCAACCTCCACAGGAGGGACAAGACAGTACCAGTATACTATTGATGACGACACCGGTACGTCACGCTTCTCTTCGTTCATCGGTGGCAACCTGGCGGTCGGGTCAGTAGTGGCCACAAATGACTGGTTTGTAAGCTCGCACACCAACAACACTGCAACACGAGACTCCTGGACAAATGAGGGTGCGGATTTTGTTGGAGTTGGTATTGGAACAGGGCAGGTGCCAACGGCAGAAGTGCTAATAGGTGCGAGAAGAGATGCCGGGCCAACAACAGGCAGCGGATTCCACCTGACCGGAGACATTGCCGAAATAGCTATGTACGACGGCGAGGTAAATACTGCACAAAGAATAATTATCGACAATTACTTATCTGCAAAATATGATATTGATATTTCTGCTTCCGGAAATGATGTATACACCATGGATGATCCGGGAAATGGAGACTACGACTTTGAGGTAGCCGGCATTGGAAGGGCAGCCGACGGTTCAGTACACACAGATGCCCGTGGATCAGGCATACTTCGTGTGTGGAACCCCAGTGACCTGGATGACGGAGAATTCATGTTTTGGGGCCACGATAATGCCTCCATTAGCTCAACAACCAAAGCAGTTGGCACTGACGTTGACGGAACCGTTATCGAAGAAAAGCTGTCAAGAAACTGGATAGTGGCTAAAACAGGTGACGTAGGTACCGTTTCCATCTCCTTCGACTTCAGCGGAGTAGGCGGAAGTCCGCTCGGCTCTAATTTAAGATTACTTGTTGACAGAGACGGGGATTTTTCTACAAATGACGTAACACCGCTGGCGGGAACCGTCTCTAATAAAATCGCCGTTTTTTCCGGAGTGTCGCTTCAAGATGGGGACAGGTTCAGCTTAGGCAACACCGATGTTTCGGTGCCGCTGCCCGTTGAGTTGCTAAGCTTTTCCGCAACAGCTGCAAATAGCCAGGTTACTTTAGAGTGGGCCACCGGATCGGAGCTAAATAATGACTTCTTTTCGGTCGAAAGCTCAATTGATGCCCAAATTTGGCAGGAAATCCTTCAGGTAAAAGGAGTTGGCACTACTTCCGAAAAGCAAACCTACCGGGCTGTTGATCATCAACCCTACCCGGGAAAATCGTTTTATAGATTAAAGCAAACTGACTTTGACGGCACAATTTCATACTCCGACGTTGAAAAGGTTGACTTTACGCTATCCAGCGACCTGACAATCTACCCCAATCCCTCAGGCAACCGGTTCAAGTTAAGGGGTTCAAATAGCTTCAATCCGTCGCATGTGAAAATTTACAACACCGCCGGACAGGAGATAAATCCAAAGATAACTGTTGCTTCGGGTGAGCTCATGATTGACCTGGTTTCGTATCCTTCAGGGGTATACATCCTGCACTTCCCTATAAATGGCTCTCTACAGTCCTTCAGGCTGGTTAAGTTATGAACACCCGTCGGGCACTACCGAAAACTTTATTAATTGTCGTATTTCGCCAGATGTGGCTGTGTCTCTGATAAATAGGTTGTGGCTGCCTCTGTAATTTCTCCCAACTCGGCGGAGCTCACCACAACAGGTTCAACTGCAACGCCGGACTCAAAACGAGAATAATTGATCACATCAACCGGCGGCATCAGGCAACTATAAAGCCTGAACATCAAACTCTGGCGGCCCCGGCAAGCAATTTTTATAAGATTTCGAAGAATAGTTATATAACCAACTTTTCAAACGATTGCTTTGATAAAATTTCAGAAAAAGAGTTGTGAAAATGAAAAAATCTCAGTTACATTGGAGCAAATAAAAAGCACCTTGGGCCAAAAGCCGAAGGTGCTCAGAACACATACCTACTTAAACTACACTCTTTATTAATGAGAGGATTCTACTATCAGGGGCAAAGTTAGCCCCTTTTTTTTATGTGCAGAATCAAGAGCTCATTAGCATATTGTTAATTTCTTGATTTCTCCTGTTTCAATACAGACGTAAATTTATTGAAAAAAGTTTAACGGAATGCCTGATTTGTTGAAAAAAATTACCGCAAACCTTTGCGATACTTAAAAACCCATATCAAATAAGCCAATGCTGGTAATATTAGCACAACACCAACAGCCAACATCGTGCCTAAAATTGATATCACCAGCTCCGGAGCTGCCGCTGCCTCAAGAGTTATCACTGTCCCATCAATAAAAACAATCAGGTTAGGGTACTGAAGTGCCAGCCAGCCCAGCACAATTAAGCTTCCCTGTAGTCCCGCCAGCAGTCTCGAAAGCTGATCCCACTTCTTCCTCAACGTAACAGCCAGTACCAAGAGGCCTACCGTGGCAAGAATGACACTGACAAGACCAAAAGGGTGGGAAAAGAATAATCGGGGAAAGTCAATTTTTTCAACCAGCCCTGCCACAAACACTAGTCCCCCCGTTACTACTACCAAAATATTGGTTAGCAAAGCATTCTTACGAAAAAGCTCTTTGGTGCTCCGGTCCTCGATTTCAGGTATTAGAAATGTAGCGGCCAAAAAAGCAAAGAGTGATGAAGTAAAAATCCCAACTGCGACTGTGAACCAGTTGAGCCATGGTGCCACGAACGCCTGATGGAAGTTGTCAACCTCAACGGGCATTCTGCCCAGCACTATGGCGCCAGCAATAATCCCCAGAAAAAACGGCGTGATCAGGCTTGACCAGGCAAACATCCTGGAATAAACCTTTTGAGAGCTGCCCTGAACTGCATCATAATGCCGGAACACAAAGGCCGTTCCTCTGACAATGATGCCAACCAGCATCAACAAAAGCGGGATATGCAGGTAGATGGAAATGACTTTGAAGGCGGAAGGAAAGCCATTGAATAAAATAACGATGACAATAATGAGCCACACATGATTAGCCTCCCACACCGGCCCAATGGCCTGGTAAGTGGTGGCTTTCAGTTCATCAAACTTTTCTTTCGGCGAGAACAGTTCCAGAATGCCTGCACCAAAATCAGCACCGCCCAGCAGAACATAAAGTAAAAGCGAAATAACCAGTACCAGCACAACCCACTCAAACATGAGCTACCTCCTTTTCCGCGTTGAACACGGTGATTTGCCGCCCCATTAACCAAAAGACTAAAATGGCCAGTACCAAATAAATACATGTGGTCACATAAAATGAGTATGCTATCCCTGGCATAGGTGTTACGGCATCTGCTGTTTTCATAATGCCATAAATAATCCACGGCTGCCTTCCTACCTCAGTCACCACCCAACCAGCCTCCACAGCCAAAAAGCCTAATGGAGTGGCGAAAGCCAACAGCTTGAGAAACCAGGAGCTTTGAACCAGCAGCGGTTTCTTCCATTGGCCGAAAAGAAAAATCACCCCAATTAACATGAGCAACACCCCTATCGCTATCATAGTCTGAAACGCAAAATGCACTATGGCTATAGGCGGCCATTCGTCTCTTGGAAATGCATCAAGCCCTTTTACTTCAGCCATCGGATCAGTGAATGCCAGTATGCTCAGCAGGTAAGGAATCTTGATCGCATAGTTCACTTCTCCTTTTTCTTCATCGGGAATCCCTCCAATCACAAATGAAGCACCTATCTCCGTTTCAAAATGGCTCTCCATTGCTGCCAGCTTCAGCGGCTGCCTGTGTGCCACATCATCCGCTGAAAGATGGCCGCTAAACGGCTGCAAAAAAGCGGCCACCGCTCCGAATGCGAGTGCTATTTTGAGTGCCCGGAGGTGGAGCAATTTGCTTCTGTCTTTTAAATATTGCCAGGCATGCACCCCAGCCACGCCAAATCCCGTGGCCACAAAAGCCGCCAACGTCATATGCAAAGCCTGAGTGAACCAGGCCTCGTTTAGCATAGCAGCTATAGGGTCCACGTTCAACGCCTGCCCGTTTACCCAGTCGAAACCTGACGGGCTATTCATCCAGCCATTGGCCGCTACCACCAGAATGCCAGATGCCACCCCGGAAATGCCAACGAATACCCCCGAGGTAAAGTGCACCCAGGGCTTTAGCACCTTTTCACCATATAGAAACAGGCCAAGTGCTACCGCCTCCAGAAAGAACGCTGCTCCTTCCAGCGAAAAAGGCATGCCAATGATCGGCCCGGCGTGTTCCATAAATCCCGGCCAAAGCAGCCCCAGCTCGAAACTGAGCACAGTACCCGACACTGCCCCTACCGCAAAAAAGATAGCCACACCTCGAGCCCAGGCCTTCATTAATCGGTGGTAGTCCTCCTGACCTGTCTTGAGCCACTTGTAGTTGGCAAATGCCATGAGAAAAGGCATGACCATTCCAATACAGGAGAATATGATGTGAAAACCCAGTGACACTGCCATTTGTGAGCGGGCAGCCAAAAGATCGGTCATAAAATAGGAGATTTAGCTAATTCGAAGAACGTAATTGTCGAGCAAGGGATTCCCTTAATTTCCTATTTTTCAGAATTTTTACAACCCCTTGAACTAACCAGCCGCACCGATCACGTGTACTCAGTCGAGCGCAACTGCAATGACTCTATTTAAATAAGCTGATCATCGTCAAGTACTTTCCGGCATCTTCCGCACGTTGTCTTCATCACGCTGTAAGTGGCATTTCACTTCTCATGTTTCTATTGTGGCTGTGGACTGACATTTTTCTCCTCGTCCGCAAAAGGCAGCGTTAAACGACAACCAGCTTCCTGTGTATATCTGAAAAGTGTAATTAATAGTTTAATTTACATTCAAATTCTCCATCTATGAAAAGGCTGCTGTTTATCACCCTGGTATTTTTTACATCTGTTGCTCCCGCATTTGCTCAAAATAGTCCTTTGCTAACCTTTGAAGAGCTTTTGGAAACCTTTAAGAGAGGATATGACGTGAAAGGCACTTTCTACTATGCCAAATGCGACTTTTATGTGGATGAAAAGAAAGTCGAAAATGCACCCGACATAGTGGGAGGAATGAACATAGACTTTTTTGAGTACTTCGGCAGGAATGCTGCGAGGAATAGCAAAGCGTTCATCACTTTTTCTGAGAACAAAATGATTGACAATCCAGTTGGCAGCGGCTATTTATACAACTACTTGAAGGTTAGAATTTATGAAGATGGAAATGTTTCCATCGATGTCAGGCATGTAGATCCACGAACGCTCGAAAACAAAAAACAGGAACGATTTGAAACAAAGCTCTATGACGGAAACTTAAAAACAGCCGGCGCCTATTTTTTCGTCTCTCACTAAAACGGCACATCGAGTAGCTGATCACGCAGCCATCCGGTCAGGCTTTTTCTTTCTTTTGCTGTGGGCAATACTTCGTGTTCCAGTAAATCACTTCTGAAACAAACCATTCTGCCTGCCACTGGCAGCACGTCTATTGCCTGCTCATCGGCTCCGACAGGTTTGTACATCCGCAATTGTCCGCCGTCCGCCTCACTCCAATCGAAGTTTAGATAACAAATGACGCTCAGCTTCCGGTGGTCGTCCTGCTTGAACTGATCCAAATGCCGTTTGTAAAAAGTGCCAACGGGGTAAAGCGTGTAATGAAACTCAAAATCTTTCAGACTTAGAAAACACGTTCTGTTGATAAACCGCATCAGCTCCCGCATCCTATCCAAATACACCTGGGTGGGGTCCTTCGCTTTCTCAGGCTCTATCCACCTGATCAAGTCTCCCCGCTGCGATCTGTCAACCTGATGATTTTCAGCCTGCCCTATGCCAGCTCTCTTTAAATCACCAGCTTCCTGATAGTCATCCAAAACGCTCAAGATGTCCTTTACCTCCTCATCGCTGAGAAAGGACTCGATGATGCCGTATCCATTTTCAGAAAGATCATCGGCAAGTTGATTGAAGCGGGTCTCGATGTTTTGTGTCGTCATGTTAAAATCAGGTGCGCAAAAGTAACTCAATAAGCAATAATTCCGCAATCCGGCCCTCTACGGCTTGCGTATTATTTGAAAGTTTCTGGTTCAGGTAATAAAAGGTGGAAATAAATGAGCAAAAACAAATCATATCCCTCGTTTGAAGCAGCTGAAGCAGTTTTATGCGCTCCATGGGGTCACAAATGATGTAATGTTTTCAGTGTAAAGTTGTCGTTTTCGCAAAATCCTGAATACTGGTTTTCAATGCCACATGCATTTTTGTGCTTCGAAATGAGCGGATTTTAAAAATGGAAATCCGCCTGGTACATTTGATCATGGTTAACGAAAAAAACTATCTGGTCATCAACGAATCGCAGCCCAAAAATGGCTCCCTGGTGATGACATTGTTTAAGAGCTTTCTACACCATTGCATTTTCACGACTACAATAAATAACATTATAACACAACCGCTATGAAAAAAGTACTGATAATCATTTGCCTTGTTGCCTTCAATGGCATTCTTATGGCCCAAAGCACTGTAAGTGACCACTCGAAGGTTGATGCTCTTTTCGAAAAAAGAACTGCCCTTTTGGAAAACGGCGAAAGCACAAGAGTGATAGACCATGAGCTAGCCAAACTTGGTGTACGTTTCCCTGCCAAATTGAATGTGAGCTACTCTGGCGACAAAGTCAATATAGCCTTCCCCTTGCTTGAAAACTCCAATGCTGCCTACATGGAGCAAAAGATTGTGCGGATAAAAGCAAAAATGCCAGAACTGGAAGTACTGGGGATAGAGGCTTCCTACTGTTTTGCCACATTCAAGAAAGATGCTTCAGAAAAACAATTAACAGAGCTTTTGTCGGAATTTCTTTACGACGGATACTATGTGAGCGCCCACTCAAGAGTTCAGGTTGGCGTTTTGATGGACTAATTGACAATTATAACTACCAGCTATGGAAACCGGGGTTTACGCTCCGGTTTTTCTTGTTTATACCCCACACTTTCTTCCTCCTTTCTCCGGCAAAATTGCCACGAGTCAGAATATTGATCGCAGCGTTTTTAATACATTTCCGCATGTGCTACTTTTGCAGTTCAAGCAATTAACCTGTAATAAGATATAAGATGGGAAAAGTACTCATTATTGGTGCCGGCGGAGTCGGTCGAGTGGTGGCTTACAAATGCGCCAAAAATTCAAGTGTGTTTACTGAAATCATGCTCGCCAGCAGAACCAAGTCCAAGTGTGATGACATTGCCGCTGACATAAAAAAAGACGTGGGTATAAGCATACAAACTGCTAAAGTAGATGCCGACGTGGTGCCTGAGCTGGTGAAGCTAATCAATAGTTTCGGCCCTGATATTGTCATCAATGTGGCGCTTCCTTATCAGGATCTTACTATCATGGATGCTTGTTTGGAAACCAAAGTAAACTACCTCGACACAGCAAACTACGAGCCTAAGGAAGAAGCCAAGTTTGAGTATAGCTGGCAATGGGCGTATCAGGAAAAATTCAAAGCTGCCGGGCTAACAGCTGTACTAGGTTGTGGGTTCGATCCTGGCGCTACAGGTGTTTTCACTTCCTACGCCGCCAAGCATTATTTTGATGAAATTCACTACCTCGATATTGTTGATTGTAACGCCGGAGACCACGGAAAGGCTTTTGCAACCAACTTCAATCCTGAAATAAACATTCGGGAAGTAACGCAGGAAGGAAAGTTCTTTGAAGATGGCAAGTGGAAAATAACAAAACCGCATGAAATAGGGAAGGATATCAACTATCCGAACATCGGGCCGATGAAGTCTTACCTGATTTACCATGAGGAGCTCGAGTCGCTGGTGAAAAACTTTCCCACGATGAAAAGAGCCCGCTTCTGGATGACCTTCAGCGACAACTACCTGACTCACCTCAGAGTGATTCTGAACATAGGCATGGGCAGCATTGAGCCAATCAACTACAACGGAATGGAAATCGTGCCCCTTCAGTTTTTAAAAGCCGTATTGCCTGATCCTGGGGATCTTGGAGAAAACTACAAAGGCGAGACATCTATTGGTTGCAGGGTGCGTGGCATAAAAAATGGTGCTGAGAAGACCTATTACGTGTACAATAACTGCAAACACCCCGATGCCTACCGTGAAACCAAGGCACAGGGCGTTTCCTTCACCACCGGCGTACCGGCTATGATTGGAGCCAAGCTTGTGCTTGAAGGCAAGTGGGGCGGCGCTGGTGTGTTCAACGTGGAGCAGTTCAACCCTGATCCCTTCATGGAAGAAATGAACAAGCAGGGCTTACCATGGCATGAGCTGCATGATGTGGATCTTGAAATGGACTAAGCTTTAGCTTTATTAAAAGATAAAAGGGGCAAGGCACAAGGCTTGCCCTTTACTGTTTTACACGACCAAGTGACCATGATTGACTACTCAAAAATACCTTCACCCTGCTATCTGCTGGAAGAGTCGCTGCTCCGCAGAAACCTTGAGCTAATGAACGACGTGCAGGAGCGGGCCGGTATCAGCATCATTCTGGCCTTCAAAGGCTTTGCCATGTGGAGCGCTTTTCCTTTGGTAAGGCAATACTTGAAAGGAGCCACTGCAAGTTCGCTCTCTGAGGCCAGGCTTTGCTTTGAGGAGATGAAGACAAAGTCGCACACATATGCTGTAGCCTACCGTGATCAGGAATTTGACGAAATCATGAAGATGAGTAGTCACATTACTTTCAATTCGCTGAGCCAGTATGAACGATTCAAAGACAAAGTTGTAGCCTATCCTGAAAAGATTTCATGCGGGATTCGGGTCAACCCAGAGTACTCAGAGGTAACAACCGATTTGTACAATCCGTCGTCGCCTACTTCCCGCCTGGGCATGACCGCTGCGCACTTTGGCGACAAGCTGCCAGAAGGCATTGAGGGGCTACATTTCCATGTCTTGTGCGAATCCACCTCGTTCACGCTTGAAAATACACTTACGGCATTCGAAGAGAAGTTTGGTCACCTGATTCCCCAGGTAAAATGGGTGAATATGGGGGGCGGGCACCTGATGACCAAAAAAGGATATGATACTGCCCACCTCGTTTCTATTCTGAAAGCCTTCAGAGAAAAATGGGGAGTAGAAGTCATCCTGGAGCCTGGCAGTGCCGTGGCCTGGGAAACCGGCGACCTGGTATCTACTGTTCTCGATGTAGTAGAAAACTCCGGTGTAAAAACAGCCATCCTGGACGCTTCTTTTACCTGCCACATGCCCGATTGCCTGGAAATGCCCTACAAGCCAAGAATCAGAGGAGCCAAAATGGATCCGGAAAAAGGCAAACCCACCTACCGCATGGGAGGCATGAGCTGCCTGGCCGGCGATTATATGAGCGAATACTCTTTCGAAAAAGAACTAGCGCCTGGCGATCTGATCGTTTTCGAGGACATGATCCACTACACGATGGTGAAAACTACCACCTTTAATGGTGTGCCCCACCCGTCTATTGGTATTTGGAAAGAAGATAATTCGTTCCAACTCGTAAGAGAGTTTGGTTATGAGGACTACAAGAATCGTCTATCTTGATTCAATCCTCATTTCGTCATTAATACCCACTTCAGCCAACACAATCAGCAGCGCTCTTTTGATTCCCAGCACGCCGTCCTTGTTGATGAAATATTCATCAAGGGAGTGAGCGTTTCTACCCATGCCTCCGCCGCCAATCGTGATGGCGGGTATTCCTTTTGAAATCGGAATATTGGAATCGGTGCTGCCTCTCCTTAAGGTCGGCCTGCCGCCTACAAACTGTGTGGCAGCTATACCCCTTTGGACGATGGCCATGCTTTCGGGGTGCTCTCCAGAAGGGCGGTCGCCGATCATCTCGATTTTGACTGTCAAATCGGGCCCATGCCTTTTGAGTTTATTCTGATCTGCCAATGCCTTGCGAACCGCCTGCTGCAGAATGGTATCTACCTTAACAAGGCTTTCAGGGCTCTCGGAACGCATGTCCACCTCCATGATGGATTCAAATGGAATAGAATTGACCGACGTGCCACCCGAGATAACGCCTACGTTGTAGTTTGTCTTTGGCCCACCACGGGTAAACTTGTCAGCTTCATCCGTAAAATAGGTAATGGCTCTACCCAGTGCATGGTGAGGATTGCCCAAACCAAAGGCACCCCACGAATGTCCTCCGGGGCCCTCAAATGTAATCCGGTACCGGTGCGACCCAAGGGCCTGGTTAGTAACCGATTCATGGCCACTGCCGTCCACAGAGATAAAGGCGTCAATCTTAGGCCCGTTAGGCCCAAAAAGATACTTGGCTCCACGCAAATCGCCCTGCCCCTCTTCTCCTACATTGCCAATAAACAAAATATCATTTTCTGGCTGAATGCCTGCTTTTCGAATGGCCTTCATAATGGTGATAAGGATGGCTAGCCCCCTGGTGTCATCCGAAATACCCGGAGCCTTTAGTGTATCGCCCGATTGCTGCACCCGGGTATCGGTGCCTTCCGGGAAAACCGTGTCGAGGTGAGCACAAAACGCCAGCACCTTCCCTCTTTTTGTTCCTTTTACCAAGCCGAATGCATTCCACACTTCATCCTGCCAAACTGAATCGGCACCCGCTTCTTTCAGCAGCGACAAATATTTATCGCTTCGGTTCTTTTCTTTGTAAGGAGGCGCTTCAATCTCGGTAAGAGTGATAAGTGTTTTGATGGTTTGCTCGTCATAGTCTTCAATGAACTGGAAGGCCTCTTTTACCTGCGGGTGGGCCGACAGTGCATCGATTTCGGCTTTGAATGTATCTTCAAGTTTCGGAGCTGTCATGGCTACTGGTGCTCTGCCAGCGGCTGTGCTGTCTTGCTTATTTTCGCTGGTATCCGTTGTTTTGTCGCCGCAACCGGCCAGCAAGGCAAGTGAAAAAGCAGAAAATATAAGTCTGGAGGGAAATTTTATAGTCATATTCACGGTTGAGTGTATGGGCTAATGACGGAGAATTTAAAAATAGAGCCAATACAATTGTGATTGAAGGCGATTTTATTTGATCAATGATGGAGAACAACACCGATACTAATAACCATAACGAAAAGAAGTTTTTAGAGGGGCCCGGTACCCGATGGCGGGAATTTAAGTATATCGTAAAAGTGGCACTTGAGTTTATTCGTGGATTCAGGGCGTTGCACTTTACAGGGCCATGCATCACAGTTTTTGGCTCTGCCAGGTTTGAGGAGGATCACCCCGCCTACAAGGCCGCACAGGAGCTCGGCCAGCAATTGGCCCTGGCAGGATTTACGGTGATGACGGGAGGTGGCCCGGGCATTATGGAGGCCGCACCCAGGGGCGCTAAAGAAGTTGGTGGTAAAACGATTGGCTGCAATATTGTGCTCCCACACGAGCAGCACGCCAATCCGTACCTGGACATTGTAGTCAACTTCAACTACTTCTTTGTGCGAAAGGTGCTTTTGCTAAAGTACTCCTACGGGTTTGTGGTGATGCCGGGCGGTGCAGGCACCATGGATGAGCTTTTTGAAACGTTGACGCTGATACAAACTGGAAAAATTAAGGGATTTCCGCTGGTGTTGTTTGGCAAAGACTATTGGAGCCACCTGGTTAGCCAGTTGGATCACATGGTGAAGGAAAAGACCGTATCACCCGAAGACCTGGATTTGTTCCTGGTGACTGATTCAGTGGAGGAAGCCGTTGAATATATCGAAAAAGTGTCGATAAAGAAGTTTGGACTCAAGCGGGTCATGCTCAAGCCCAGTTGGGTATTTGGAGAAAAGGTAAGTTCATAGCAAGGTTACTCAACCACGTATTTTTCAATGTAGTCGGAGTTGAGCACGCCCAGCACGCCCATGTACTTCATCTGAAAAGTCACTATGTCTCCCACCTGATAATTCCGGTCGGAATTCCCCAAATCAAGCACCAGCATGTCTGAGCTTGCTCCTATCACGGTAACGCCTTTTTCTTCTGGTATCATAAAATCGGGCGCAATCTCCAGCAGGCCAATATCAACTATCGCCCTGTAAGACGTCTTACCTATGTCTTCCTTCCTAATTTCAAAAACTTCGCCCGATGGGTTCTCTGCCAGCTCGCCCTCAGGGGTTTTTGGCTTTTGTGTGAGTTCTATAATCTGTGTGTAGAGCTTGAAAACGTCCGTTTGCATGCCTTCCACTGTGCCGCCTGTGAACAAATCGGCTCCGAAATACAGCGTCTCACCAATTCTAAAGTGGTTAACTCCTTTTGGTAGCAGATTTCGTTGCAGCAAAGGAAAAGTAACAGAAGTTCCCCCTGACACCCACGGAATCTTCTTGTTGAACTTGGTTTCCACCAGCTCTTTGTACAAGCTTAGCTGAACCAGCTTATCAGGAGACGGCATCACACCGTTCAGGCAATTGAGGTTGGTGCCCAGTCCGACAATTTCAAGGTTAGGCAGCTCAAATACCTGCTCATAAAACTCCAGCAGGTGATCGCCCACAACGCCCTCTCTCAGGTCGCCCATCTCAATCATAATAATCACCTTGTGCACTTTACCCTGCCTCATTGCCTCTTTTGACAATAGCTGCATGGTGGCGTACTCAGTATTGAAGCTAACGTCAGCATATTTGACAATCTTCAATATGTTTTTTTTTGCTGGGGGTTTTATATAAACAGTTTGGACATCGGGATTAATGGATTTCACCACCTTCAGGTTACCTATTCTGGAGTCGTGAATCTCCCTCGTACCCAGCTTAATCAGTTCTTCTATGAAAGTTTTGTTGCCGCAGAGCAACTTGGATACAACTCCCCACTCAATATCGTTCTGTTCAAACTTCGCATTGAGGAAGTCGTAATTGTGTTTGAGCTTGGTTCTGTTGAGTGTAATATAAGCCATCTTAAAATGATAAATCCACTGAGTATAACTCAGCAGACGGGTTGGTGTTGTTCAAATTTAACTAAAATAGGAGGTTCAGCTTTTCACCAACCTCATTTCCAGGTATTTATTGGTAAAGCCTAGCTTCCTGTACAAGTGTACGGCAGGATTTTCCGGTTCTACATGTAAGGCAATGTTTCCGTCAGCGGAATCAATGGCCTTCTGCATGAGCTGCTTACCAATGCCTTGCCCACGGTAATCTTTGTGCATGGCAATGTATACAAGGATGTTCTCGGGTATGTAACCTTCCATGCCGGTTCGGTTTACCACCACAGTCCCAACTATCCTATCTTTCTCATTGTCGTGAGCTACCAGCGCAAATCCGCCTGGCTTCAGGTTATCGTCAAGCGCATAGTCAATGCATTTCAGAATATCCTCTTTTTCATCTCCAAATTCATCCAGGTGCTTGTGCAGAAATGCCGCAATTAGCATGCGTTGGTTCATGCCAACAGTGAGGCCAGGTGTGAGAAGTTCATAGCTTATCATGAGCGTAGGTTTTTTTAGTAGTAACTGAATTTAATATGACAAAAATGGCTGCTGAAGCCGAAATGCCGAACACATTCGGATCTAGCTGAAGAGGAAGATCAATAGGCGCAATGCTTAAACCGACCGTAGTAGCGCCACCAACCAGCATCGACCAAAAGGCTGCCGTGCTGGAAACTTTGGCACCAAATAGCGCTGCCACCAGCGGAACCAACAGTCCTGAAACTAAAAACGCATAAGAGTAAAGCATAAGTTCAAGCACGTTCTCCATAGTGCTGGCAAGGATGAGCGCCGCAACACCCACGCCCAGCGTAATCAACTGCGACATCCGCAGTGTTGACTTCGAAGTAGCCTCTGAGGTCGATTTAACTCCCAGGATATCGGTAACAATATTACCCGAGGCAGCCATCAAACAACTGTCGGCCGTTGACAAAATAGCCGAGAAATAGGCTGACATCATCAAGCCAAGTAAACCCACCGGCAGAATGTCTCTTAGGAGTAAAGGCAACCCAATTTCTTCGTCCATGGTTCCTGCGCCTGCATAACCTAAGGCATCAAACATCCCTTGCTCCGCCGCCACTCTGGCGAAAAGGCCCAAAACAACGCCCATGATTGCCATAATCGGCCACTCGAAAAGACCTGCAATAAACCAGGCCTTTTGGGCCTCCTTAGGCCCTTTGCAAGCATATATCCTTTGGTACAAAGTCATCCCGACAAACCAAATGGGGATGATGGTCACAGCCCAGTTCACCAGCATTTGCCAGGTAAGGTTGTCCCAGCGCAGGAACTCGGGTGGAAGGGTTTGAACAATGGCGTCATATCCTCCAATGGCGTGATAACCCATCGGAATACCGATGAAGATCAAACCGGCCATGAGAATAATCCACTGAACAGTATCAGTGTAGATCACTGCCTTCAAGCCGCCCATGACAGTGTATACCACTGCTATTACCCCCATAACGAACAGTGCAGTCATGAGATCAAGGTCAACAAACGTGGCCGAGGCGAGTTTAGCACCAGCCAACATTTGAGAACTCGTAAAACCGAGATACCCTATGGCAGAAATGATGCCTGCCAGCAAAGCAACCTTTTTGTTGTAGAAAAGTCCGAAAATCTGTGGAAAGGTATAAAGTCCCTCAAGCTTCGACATTTTGCTTACCTTGGGAATAAGTACCACAGCTGAAAGCCAGGCACCAATCAGGCCCGTGAACAGCATCCACGATCCTGAAATTCCCATTGTGAAGCCAAGACCACCCAGCCCAATAGAAAAGCCACCGCCAACATCGGTAGCCACCACGCTAAGGCCCACGTGCATGCTGCCCATGGACCGCCCTCCTACGTAATAGTCGTCGTCACTTTTGTTTTGCCTGAGGAAGAAGAAACCTATCCCCAGCATGATTACCATGTAAATAAAGAAAATGAGTATGTCCAGCCAATGCATTAAGTAGAATCCCTCGCTTTGTTTAATTCATCGAAACATTAACAGCCAAAACGGCTGGTGACGGCGCTTTCACAACATCTTCGGTGATGCTCCCAAATAAAAAGCGTTCAAGGCCAGTCTTATCGTAGGTCTTCATCATGATGAGATCGGCATCTACCTGCTCGCTAAATTCAACAATGGCTTCGACTTCCTTATCATGGTGTGTGGCATTGACAAAGAACTTCTCAAACCCAAGTTCAAGCGCTACTTTTTGCATTTTTGACTTTATTTCCTCCTCATCTATTAAATCTGTGTGCACTACGTTGAGCAAGTGAACAGTGGAGTTAAATGAGTCAACCCAGTGACTGATGAAGTCGGCCTCAGTAGGAAGAAATCGGCTGACATCTGTGGGTAGCACAATATTTTTGAACGATTCGGGAAGCACAGAACCCTCCAGCGCCAGCACTGGCACATTGGTATGCCTGATAATTCGCTGAACGACTGAGCCCGTCAAAGGATTACTTCCTTTGAAAGCCTCTTTATGTATCACCAACAACGACGGATCATAATCGTGCATGAATTCTTTGATTCCTGCCTCGGGCGACTCTTCAATCTGATGAAAATGAATATCTCTGTGCAAGGCATTCATCTCTTCCAATACCCTCAAAAATTCATCCATTCCTTCAAATTTCAGCTCCGTTTTCACCACCTGAGGAAATGCCGCTCCATACCCTGCCATCAAGCCCACGTTCGGCAGAAAAGCAGCGCTTTCAATCGGTTTGAATTGTATGACTTCTATTCGCATCCCCAAAGTTTTACCGATCCTGAGGGCAGCTTTCAATGCCATTTTTGATTCAGCCTGAAAATCAAACGGCACCATTATATAATTTTCTTTCCTTTGCATGGATTGTTTTTTACGTTACAGATTACTCTTTACTGACGGTGAAAACAGCTGATCAATTGCCTCCAGATCCCCATAGTCCCCGATGTATTTGACACGTTCAGAAGTCACCACAATCGGCGTCTTGAGTAATTCCGGATTCTTGTTGATTAACTTTAAAGTACCTTCCGTGTCAGAAATTTTGTACCCCTCAATAATCCTGGGGTCGATAAGGTCGCAAACATCCACCGTCATATCAGAGGCAAGGCTTGCAAAATGGGTCGACGTGAGTTTTTCCGCATCAATGTCTATTTTTTTTAGCTTGACATTAAGCGCCTCTGCCCTTGCCAGTAGCTTCCTGTCTCGCACCTTTGCACGGCTGTAAATGAAAATAGCTACCCTTGAGTGAGTTTGTAAGCTACTCATTTAACCTCCCATTTTTCGTTCAACCATGCACTAAGCATCCAGTGGTGCTTTTCCAACCCCTGAATATAGCTAGTGAGCATATCCTCCGTTCCGGTGTCATCACTTTCCTGAGCGGTGTGCACCACACTGTGCATGTCGGAAAGCAGGATTCTTATGTCGAGCAAAACTTCCACTACCATTTCCCTGGCCGGAAGCTCCTTCCTGATTTCTTTGATTTCGGCATTTTCGATATACTCACCCATCGTACTCATGGGCATTTGACCAAAAACCCGAATCCGCTCGGCTATGTCGTCAATGTGCCCTCTTGCCTCATCGTACAACTCTTCAAACTTCTCATGCAGCCGAAAGAAATCGTTTCCTTTCACATTCCAATGGAAGTTCCTTAGCTTCTGGTAATGCACTGAGTAATTGGCCAATAGCTGGTTAAGACCTTGGGTGATCTCTATAGTGTCGAGGGCAGAAAACCCTAGCTTCTTAAAGTCCTTCTTTTTCGAATTAGTATTCCTGGTTTTCTCTGTAGTAGTCATGGCGTCTTCTTTTAAGTCAGAAATAATTTTAATCATCCTACCGGTTGCTTTATATCGCATGCCCGACACGGCGCTCGTGGCCGACTATATCGCTAAGGAAAAAATTGACTAGAAGAAGTGTTAATAGGATTGATATATCGATTAATTTGATGTTTTGTAAAATTCATAACACTAATATTAACGACTGTTAATAGAAAATGTTTAATTTTTTTACATAAATTTACCCAAAAGTACACAATTGTTGTGAAAAACAACGAGGCCATTGATCTAAATGTGAATATTTTTTACAAAAATGAAGTTTTTCGCTGACAACCTGAAATTTTTACGAAAGAAAGCTGGGCTGAGCCAGGAGCAGCTCGGTGAAAGGATTGCCCTCAACAGGGGTAATATTGCCAGTTACGAAAAAGGAACCGCAGAGCCCCGACTTGAGAATGTCCTCAAAATTGTAAAATTATTTAACATTGAGCTCTCGGACCTCCTTGAAAAAGACTTGTCGAACTCAGCGGCGATCCAGGAGGAATTAGAAAAAATGGGCTTACCCAACGAAGCTGCACCCATTCCGGCGGAGGAAGCAACAGCTCACCTGAAAGCAGAACTCATCGACAACAGGGCGAGGCTGGAGCGTTTTATGAGCCAGTCCGATGACATGCAGAAAATACTTGAGGGGTTCAGGCAGTTTCACAAATTCAAAATGTCGAAATCAAGTGACATCTCCCGTGACGTTAAAAACATTGCCGACGATTATGAAAACTTGCTGGAGGTAATGGATGCACTGCTACTATCACATAAAGAGCTGATCAAATTTCTCGACGAGTCAAAATAATGTACGGGCTGTTTCATTTTGAAACAGGCCTGCGTGTCTCAATAATACACAATCAATTGACTTTCAGTCATTTATAAAAATGGCATTCCCTTGGCCTTACAACTTGACAAAGAAATGCTATGATCAAAAACTACCTTTTGATTGCTTACCGCAACCTTGTCAGGAACAAAACTTTCTCACTGCTAAACATTATTGGATTGGCTGTTGGCATCACAGCCGCCATCACCATTGGGGCATTTATTATTGGTGAGCTCAAAGTTGATGCGTTTCAGCAGGAGGCCAGCAATACCTATTTGTTGTATTGGAATGAGGATTTGAAGGGTGAAGGCAGCAGAAACGTGGGCCTGACCACCAGACAAGACGCTGAATTACTCAAAGGCCAACTTGCTTCCGTCAGCGATGTCATCAATGTCCGCAACATCCGGTCTTCAGTCCAAATCGGCGACCAAAAGTACTCCAGCGATGTGCTTATGGCAGAAAAGCACTTCTTTCAGTTTTTTGATTTTGAGCTCCTCAAAGGCGACCCCAACACAGCGCTCAGCGATCCATCGTCTGTCATTATAACAGAAACGCTTGCAAGCAAATATTTCGGCAGCACTGACCCCATTGGCCAAACGCTTCGCTTAACCGGTGACTTTGAAGTGCCATTGAAAGTCACTGGCATCATCAAGGACTACCCCGACAGTCACATGAAAATCAGTGCAATAGTGCCCTGGGAAATCAAAACCACCGACGGGCAACTTATTTCACAATGGTACAAGCTGTCAGTTTACACCTATATCAAGAGTACTCTATCAGCCGACACGAGAACGCTCGAAAAGCAAATTGAAGGTGTGTACGCCAAAGCCGACTACCAGCTAGTGAAGGATCACCCAAGGCTAATCTCTGTTGCCGACATTTACCTCCAGGCAGGCAATTTCGATTTCATGGATGGCTTCCAGTTTGGCAGCCCATCCACTATAAAAACACTTGGTGTAATTGGGCTGCTAACTCTTTTGATGGCCTGCATCAATTTTGTCAACGCCTCCACGGCACAGTCGATGAAAAGAGCCAAGGAGGTAGGTGTTAGAAAAAGCATGGGTGCGTCATCGGCCCAGCTAAGGTGGCAGTTCTTGTTTGAGGCAGTCATAATCGTCTCGCTTGCGTGGGGAATGGGTGCCACCCTTTCCGACATCGGCAAGCCTCTTTTTGCAGAACTAACCGGTAGAAGCATCTACATCAGCATTTGGCAGGAACAAAGTGGCATTATCCTGCTAGTCTCAGTGTTTGTCTTTACAGCCCTGTTCTCGGGCTTGTACCCGTCGCTGGTGATGTCGTCGTGGAGTCCGGTGGAGTCGCTAAAAGGCAGGCTATTAAAAGGCAAAGGAAGTCGAACCTTCAGAGAGCTGCTTATTTCTTTCCAGTTTGTAGTAACGGTGTGCCTTATTGCCGGCTCACTCCTCATTTACAGACAAAATCAGTTTATGCTGAGCAAAGACCTTGGCTTTGACAAGGAGCAGGTGGTGGTGATGCGGGTCAGTCAAAACTCAGCGATCTTCAAACAGCAACAAGCATTTCTTCAGGAGCTGGCCACGGTGCCCAATGTAGTAACATCCTCAGCCGGCATGGACGCCCTTGGCGACGGTTACACCAACAACTCCTACTATGCGGTGCCTGAAGGTGGCACTGTCAACGAAAGCGGTGTAATGTCCACCTACTTTACGGTTGACGATAAATTCAGCGACGTGTACAATATCGGCGTTACATCGGGAAGGTTTCTTGACACAAAATTCGCCTCCGACAGCACTGGTGTGGTGATCAACGAAACCCTCGCAGAAGGCCTCGGCTACGACGACCCCGTGGGCCGTACTGTTAAGATATGGGGCGACGACAGCCAGCCGCTCCACATTGTTGGTGTGTTAAAAGACTTTCATTTTCAGTCGCTTCACAAACAAGTGCAACCTGCACTATGTATTCTCAACCGCATGAACGGCTGGAACATTGCCGTACGACTCAGCGGAAACGACTACTCCACGACGCTTGACGCTATCAGGGGAAAGTGGGAAAACATGGAATCAGAAGCGGCATTTAATTATACCTTTCTTGACGATGAATTTGCCCGCTTTTACAACGAAGAGAAGCGCCTCCTTGGTGCCATCAATTTCTTTTCCATACTGAGCATTCTGGTGGCCTGCATTGGCTTGTATGGACTCACCAGCTTCATGGTTCAGCAACGCACCAAGGAAATTGGCATCCGTAAGGTGCTTGGTGCCTCCATTTCCGGCATCCTCGTTTTGCTCAACAGAAGGCTGCTGGTGATACTTGGGTTGTCGGTTCTTGTTGCCACACCTATCACTTTTGCTGCCATCGATGCCTGGCTGTCAGCATTCGCTTACAAGGCCGGTATCAGTTGGTGGTCGTTTGGGGCAGCCGGGCTTCTGGTCGCAAGTGTCATTGTGCTGACCGTTTCTGTCATTAGCTTAAACGCAGCGAGGCGAAATCCCGTTAGAGTGCTCAGGTACGAGTAGCACATCCTGGCACCGTTGTGTACTATCTTGACGTCAGGCATATCCAAAAGCCAAAGAAACTTTTGAAAAAGTGCCTGAAAAGTGCCTGATTATTTGGATTGGGTAAAATTTATGACGCAATCTTTGGATTTATAAAATCCCAACTTTAGCATTGTATAAAATTTCAAAGTTAGTGATTTCGACTGCTACCCAATTTTTGATTAATGAGAAAGAGTTCGCCTCAAACAGGTGTGCTTGCTGGTTCTGGTGTTGTCCGGAAGCGGAAAGGCATTTAATTAGTGTGGTAGCAAATCGAAACAACGAGTAATAGCGCCATCCAAAACATAAATGAAAGCCTTTCCAGCTACCAAAGCGGAAAGGCTTTTTTGTTTTTTATCCCAAGAAAATTCAGCCATGCAAAGTTTCAGAAGTGAGTTAGAAGACATCAACAATCCGGTCATTGAGAAAGACATCATTGACCTGGCAGACAAAATTTCAAAATTCAGGAACCTGCAAATCGATGACGACAAGTTCCGCAGCGTGCGCCTTGCCCGGGGGGTGTACGGTCAGCGACAGCCTGGTGTACAAATGGTCAGGATCAAGCTGCCCTACGGCAGAATCACCACCAAGCAATTGGTGCACATAGCTAACTTGTCGGATGAGTTCGCCAGCAGCACCCTGCACGCCACTACCCGCCAGGATATCCAGATTCACTACGTGAGCCTCGACAGGACGCCGGAGCTGTGGGCCAAGCTGGAAAAGGAAAAGATTACCCTTAGGGAAGCCTGCGGCAACACGGTAAGAAATGTAACAGGTTCGGCCAAGGCGGGCATTGACCCCAACGAGCCATTTGATATCACGCCGTATGCTCAGGCCACATTCGAGTATTTTCTGCGCAATCCTATCTGTCAGGAAATGGGCAGGAAGTTTAAGATTTCCTTCTCCTCTTCAGATGAGGATTCCGCCTTCTCTTTCATCCACGACATTGGGTTCATTGCCAAAGTGAAGCAGGTAAACGGAAAAGAGGTTAGAGGTTTTAAAGTGGTTGTCGGAGGTGGTCTTGGTGCGCAGCCCATGTTGGCCCAGGTGGCATATGAGTTTATGGAAGAAGATCAAATCATTCCATTTGCCGAGTCGGTGTTGCGGGTTTTTGACAGGTATGGCGAAAGGGCTCGCCGTCAAAAGGCACGCATGAAGTTTTTGATGGCTGAAATTGGGTTGCAGGGTTTACTCGATCTCGCTAAAGCGGAGTATCCGGCACTTAAACACAAGACGTACAAAATCGACACAAATTCGGTACAGCAGCCCGAACCACAACCGAAGGGAAAGGTGTATCAGGAAGTAAGCATCGACAATGAGGCACGGTACCAACTATGGCTGCAGACCAATGTGTTCCCGCAAAAACAAAAAGGTTTTTTCGCCATTGGGCTTAAAACCCAGCTGGGCAACCTGAGTTCCGACAAAGCGAGGGCACTGTCCGAAGTAGTGCGTGAATTTGCAGCTGATGAATTAAGGATCACCGTTACGCAAGGCTTTATCTTAAAATTCGTGAGGGAAGAGGCGCTCCGGGGTCTTTACGTGGCATTAGACAAGCTGGGGCTGGCCAATCCCGGTTTCGAATCGACTGCTGACGTGGCTGCCTGCCCAGGCACCGACACTTGTAACCTGGGAATTTCCAGCAGCTATGGCATTGCTGTAGAGTTGGAAAGAGTGATGACGGAAGAATTTCCCGACCTGGTAAAAAACAGTGACATCAGCATTAAAATCAGCGGCTGCCCCAACTCTTGCGGGCAACATGGCATTGCCGGTATTGGCTTCCACGGCAGCTCTCAGAAAAAAGACGGGCTGGTACTCCCTGCTCTGCAAGTGCTCCTCGGTGGTGGAGTTGACGCCGACGGCAATGGCCGTATTGCTAACAAAGTGATCAAGATCCCTAGCAAAAGAGGCCCGGAAGCGCTAAGGGTCTTGCTCGCTGACTATGACGAGCATGGCAACGATGGCGAGTACTACAAAGACTATTTTGCCAGACAGGGAGACAGGTATTTCTATACCTTGCTGAAGCCTCTTACTTCTCTGGACGATCTCTCAGACTCTGATTTTGTGGACTGGGGCGAAGAACAAAATTTCAAGGTGGAAACAGCCGTGGGTGAATGTGCCGGTGTGATCATTGACCTGGTGGCTACGCTGTTTTATGACTCTGAAGAAAAGTTGGATTGGGCGAATGAAGCCTTTGCGGAGGGCCGTTGGGCCGACTCGCTTTATCATAGCTACAATGTGTTTGTCACTTCAGCCAAGGCGCTGTTGCTTTCCGAAGATGTGAAAAACAACACGCAGATAGCGATCATCAGAGATTTTGACAGAATTTTTGTTGAAAAAGGTGAGTTCTCCTTCCCGGAAGGCAGCTTCGAAGCACATATCACCAAAATAAGTAGTAACGAACCGACGGAAGCGTTCGCCAGCACATTTAAAGAGGAAGCAGCTGCGTTTATCGAAAAGGTGAAAGCCATCCGTACCAAGCAGCTTATTACCTCCAACTAATTATTCAATCAGCGTCCGACAATGAATACACAAGTAAAAAACTTACCAAAAGTCTCGCTGGTTGGCGCCGGACCGGGCGATCCTGACCTAATTACGCTGAAAGCAGTAAAGACTTTGCAATCAGCTGATGCGGTGCTTTACGACGCTCTGGTTAACGAGGAGTTGCTCGACTATGCCCCTGCGTCGGCCGTCAGGCTTTTTGTAGGCAAAAGAGCTGGCAGACATAGCTACAAGCAGGAGGAAATCAATAAGCTGATTGTGGAGCATGCCTATAACTACGGGCATGTGGTACGCCTGAAAGGCGGCGATCCTTTCATTTTTGGTCGTGGGCAGGAAGAAATGGATTACGTGAAAAGTTTTGGGATTGATGTGGAAGTAATTCCTGGCATCAGCAGTTCACATGCTGTTCCAGCCATTAACAATATACCATTAACCGCCCGGGGTATGAGCGATAGCTTTTGGGTGATTACTGGTACCACCAGCGGCGGCAAAGTATCGAACGATCTCTATTATGCCGCCCAGTCAAATGCAACTGTTATCATCCTGATGGGCATGAACAAGCTGAAGGAGATTATGAGGATCTTTTCCCGGTTTCAAAAAGACGAAACGCCTGTCGCTATTATCCAGAATGGCAGCCTGCCCAATCAAAAAATGGGAATCGGCACTGTGTCGAGCATTACCTCTATTGCACGGGAGAAGAGACTCGGCAGCCCTGCCATCATTGTTATTGGCGAAGTGGTAAAAGTTGCGCAGAAAGAAGAATTCATGGCAACGATACTCGAGCAACTGGAAAAGAAGGCATGAGCCAAAATACGCTCTTTCCGGTTTTTCTGAAGCTCGAGAACTTCAACACGCTGCTTGTGGGCGGCGGCAATGTTGGGCTCGAAAAGCTTACCGCTTTGCTGGTCAACAATCCATTGGCCAATGTAACCGTAGTAGCTGATCGCTTTTTAGAGGAAACTGAAAAGCTGGCAAAAAGCTCTCCGAATGTAGTCCTCACTTACAGAAAATTTGAGTTTGGCGACCTCGCCAACAAGCAACTGGTGATACTTGCTACCGACAATTTTGAGCTCCACAAAGAAGTCAAGCTCAAAACAACTGAGCTGGGCATTCTAACGAACGTAGCCGACACTCCCGCACTGTGTGATTTTTACCTTGGCTCTATCGTTCGCAAAGGAGACTTGAAAATTGCCATATCCACGAACGGTAAGTCCCCCACCCTGGCCAAGCGCATGCGCCAGTACCTTGAGGAGGCCATCCCTGACAGCATGCAGTCACTATTGGATAATATGAAAACCTTCAGGGACAAACTCAAAGGAGATTTCTCAACTAAACTGGAGGTGCTCAACGACCTCACCTCTTCCATGATAGAAAAAGAGAAGAAAGATAATTAAGAACCCTTCACGCTTAACACACCTCTTCAAAGTTGGAAGGGAGGAATAGGTAAGGAGATAGGACTCGCTTCTGTGAGTCCTTTTCTTTTTTGTGGCGACCACATTCAGGACTCTCAATGACAGTTTTGTCTGGTCTCAAAGGGAGATACTATGCCACTTCTCTGCGCCTTAGCGTCTTTGCGTGATCTCTTAAAAAGGTAGAAATAGTCACGCAAAGGCGCAAGTCTGATAAATCAGACCGCAAAGGTCTGGAAGTTCCTTCTTTACGCCTTTGCGATCCCCCGGAAATTTGCATGAGTGTATTATTCGCCCAGGCTATTAAGCCTTGGGCTTATTCTTACCGTTTCATTTGTTATATTTTAGAATACATTCTTTCCAACCATTAACTAAGAACGCTATGTCGGAAAACGACCTATCAAAAATCATTGTCAACACCTGCTTTACAGTTCACCGTGGGATGGGCCCGGGGCTTTTTGAGTCTGTTTACGAAGAGATTCTTTGCTATGAGCTAAAAAAAGCCGGATTGAGCATCGAAAGACAAAAGGGTATTCCAGTTTATTGGGATAGTCTGAAAATGGATATCGGCTTCAAAGCTGATATCATCGTCGAGAGGAAAGTAATTTTAGAGCTGAAGTCGGTGGAGGAAATAAGTAGAGTTCACCAAAAACAACTACTGACTTACTTGAGACTTACAAACATGAAGTTGGGTTTGCTTGTCAATTTCAATGAAGAACTTATCAAAAATGGGATTCAGAGAATTGTCAACGGGCTTTAATGCTCTTGCCAGAGGAAGTCTAAATTGATTAATCACACATAAGCAACTCTTGACACTCATAACCAAAGCCAATTAAATCTTTCTTTGCGCCTTAGCGTCTTTGCGTGACTTAAAAAAAATGATCACGCAAAGGCGCAGGTCTGAAACATCAGACCGCAAAGCTTGCTTCCTTTTGGTGAATTTTCTTCTTCCCTACAAAACGAACCTATAGGTAAATTTGAAAAGGAAAATATTGTGACCCTTTTCCTCAAAGTCAAAAGAGTATTTGTCGTGACCTGGAACCGAATCATAAAATGCCCCGTTTCTTTCTCTCGTCCAGACAACAAACAACGTGGAGCCAGGGATGTATTCCCAACGGACAACCATATTGGATCGAAATTGACCAAAATTGAAGTCAGGTTTCCCGAAGGAGTAATCGGAGGCCCCGTCATTGTTCTCATCCACAAAATACCGGTCATTGCTCAGTGAAACGCTACTGGCCGGGAGTGAGATGTAACGCTGGGCATATTCTGCCGCACTGGCGTCAGTAATCGATTTGAATTCGCTGTATTTACCCGAGGTACCGAAGGGCTGTCCGTAGTATTGCACCGAAAGATTCGGTGTGATCATGTAGGTAGCTCTGAAGACGACCCTGGCGGTCGTTTGATCAATTGTGCCTACTATATACCTGTTCTCGCCTTCTGCGGTAGGAGACGACACATATTGCAACTGGTTCTCGCTGGCCTCGAAAGTAGGAGAAACGGAGATATTCAAGGCATTAGTTGGCCTCAGCGTAAAGTCCAGATAAACACCGGCATATCGCCTGTAATTTTCTTTCCCTATTTCAAATTCCGGGTTTATGTTGACATGGAATTTTTTTCTGGGATCAGTGCCTGTGTATGCCCAGAAATTAAACATGCCAGGATAAGCAATGGTTGGGCCGCCACGTAAATCAGCATTCGATGCACTTCGAACCCTGTAGGTAACACCTCCGCCAGACTGCCAAAAATTTTTGAACTCAGCATGAGCATTCACGTTATACCCTTCGTTCAAGCTTCTCCAGCCAAAATCATACTCCCGCCACTGATTGACATTGTAGCGCTGCCAACGGGTGATACCTTTGGGCTGCAGTATACGGTATTGCATCCAAAACCACTGTGATATATTGTCGGTTTGCGCCAGGTAGCCTATGTCGTTTAGCTCGAACCCGGGAGACTGCCAAACCAAACCCAGATCACTGACCAGGTTGCCACTTTTCTTTCCAACAATCACTTCACCACCAGTGCCACTCAACGAGGTGCGTGTTGGGTCGTACTCAGTGTGATCGTTATCGGGCCGCTGAAAATATCGCTCCGACGACAGTTGTGTGTTGGAAATGGCCTCCATGCCCCCCTGCACATGACTCATCATCACCTTACTGCTCACATAATATTTTCGTTCACTCCAGTTATGCAGAAAATCGACGCCAGCCGAGTAGGCAGCTTTGTGGAGCCAATCCAGCTGTTGGTCTTTAATATTGCGGTTTACTCCGGTGACAATACCTCCAAGTATCGTATTACCCTTGTTGATATCCTGTTGTCCACGGGCGACAAAGTAGTTGGTAAAAGGCTCTACCGCCTCTTTTCTGGTGCTGCCCAGACTATCGATTTCCGCATACTCTTTTGAGGTAGCGCTTTCAAGGATTCCCCAGGAAAATCCTTTCTTATTCTTGCCCGTGAGTTTGGCGGCACCAAGAATAGTCGTTCGATTATTGGGTTTCACATACTCATTCACCGTGTCATCTCCCGAAGCATCGGTATCCACGCCTCCCTGGGGTTGGCGACCGATGCGGCGTGAGTAGAACAGGATGTTGTCGTCGTTTTGCGACACTGGAAAGTTGAGTGTGTTGTTACCCTCAGTAAAGAAGGGCCTGCGTTCCTGAAAGAAAAGCTCGAAGGCGCTTAGATTGACCTGAGAAGGATCCGCCTCCACCTGTCCAAAATCGGGGTTGACTGTCAGGTCAAGGGTGATGTCGCTGGTAATCCCAATTTTTGCGTCAAGGCCCACGTCTGCGCCAGCACTGCGGCCAGTTGCGTAAGGATTGCCATCCTCCTTTTCAAAGCGTTCCATTTTGGTTACAACATAGGGCTGAATCTCCAGCTGCTTCTGTGGCTTTACCCCTTTGATTCCTGTCATTTCACCCATCAAGTGAACGTAACCGCCGGCATCCGGAGGGATATACTGCCACTGCGAGCGTTCCTGGTTACGAAAGAAAAGGCGCTGCACCTGAATGCCCCAGGTTAACTCTGGTTTTTCAGCGAACCGGAGCTGGCTTAGCGGAATTCTTATTTCTGCAACCCACCCTTCTTCATCAATGCTTGTTTTGAGGTACCAAATAGGATCCCAGCTATCGTCCCAGTTGTCGCCGTTGTTCGAAATATACTCATCGCCCTTTACCCCTGAGACAGAGGAGGTGAATGAAAATGCTGTCCTTTTGTCGAAGTAACTATCGATGTTGATTTCCACCCAGTCTCCATCGAAGCCGTCCCGCCGTGACATCCGTTTCACTATTTTATCTGGTTCGGGATCGTAGCACCTGAAAGCAACATAGAGGTTTTTGGCGTCGTAGAGTATCTTAAATTTGGTCTGAACTGACGCTGGCTTGCCCTTATCAGGGTTCACCTGGCGAAAATCACCTCCAGCCCAATCAACCTCATCCCAAACAGGGTCGTCAATATATCCATCAATTTCAGGAGCAGCGCCGATAATATGCGCAGTGGTATATGACTTAGTAGAATCAACTTGGGCCTGGGTAAAAAAATGGCAGGCCATCAAAAAAATTAAAATGGTGTGTTTCATTGAGAGTGATGGGATTGCTACTGTATATCACTATCAAAGACACAAAACATTACAGCGGGCTCACAATTTCTTGAAGGCCACGGATTTGCAGGTGGCAAATAATCACGCAAAGGCGCTGGTCTGAGAGATCCGGCTGCAAAGAATTCTCTTCTCCATACGTCTCTGCGTGACACCCTTTCTTTAAATCATTCAGAAATCACCTACTCTGTTCGCAGTGATCCGGCCGGATTTCTTATAGCCGCCTTGATGGACTGATAGCTGACGGTCAAAACTGAAATGAGCACCGCTGCTCCCGTTGCAGCAATGAAGAACCACCACTTCAACTCAATGCGGTAAGCAAAGCCGTCGAGCCAGCCGTCCATTGAATACCAGGCAATGGGCACCGCAATCAGACAAGCCACTACCACCAGCTTCAAAAACTCCTGCGACAGCAAAAACACAATACCCTGCACAGAGGCGCCCAACACTTTTCTGATGCCAATCTCCTTCACTTTTTGCTCCGCCGTAAATGTTGACAGCCCGAACAACCCAAGACAGGCAATGAAAATCGACAGCCACGTAAAGTTCTGAATTAGCCCCGCAAACTCTTCGTCACTTTCGTATTGGCGACCGAATTCTTCGTCGAAGAATGTATATTCATAAGGGTGGGCTGGCAACATCGTTTTCCATGTGCTTTCCATGGCCGCCAGTACTTCTTTTGTCTGAGAAGCATCAATCTTCACAGAAAGCGTTGAGGTCGCATTGGGATTGTAGGGAATGATGATGGGTTCAATCTTATGACGCATACTGGCGAAGTGAAAGTTCTTCACCACGCCCACGACCGTTCTTTCAGCCGGCCCATACCCGATCTTTTTTCCTATTGGCTCTTCCCAGCCCAACGCAGCGGCGGCAGCTTCATTGATAATCAGGCTCTGCTGTTCGTCGGCAGGAAAGTCTTTCGAGTAATTTCTCCCTTTTACTATTTCCATACCCATAAGCGGAAAGTAGTCCTCGTTGACCGACATCACACTTACGATCCACACATCATCGGGGTCGCTTCCCTCCGGCCGTATGCCTCTGCGCCCAAAGCCCCGACCGGGCATGCTCGATGAATAGGCTGCTGATAAAACGCCTCTCTGCTGTAGCAGCTCGTTCTTCATTGCTTCAGCTTTCTGCTGAACGGTCTGATCGCTTAGGCTAAGCGTAATGACCTGTTCCTCCGAAAAGCCCTTGTCAATGCTTTTGATGTAGTTGAGCTGCCTGCCAACCACCACCGTTCCGATGATCATGGTGACTGAGGCTGTGAACTGAATGATCACCAGCGACCTGCGGAGCCAAACGCCACTTTTGCCCGTTTTAAAGTTTCCCCGAAGCACCTTGAGCGCCTGGAAGCCAGACAAGAAAAAGGCTGGGTAAAAGCCGGCAAGCACTCCTATGCCCAGTGTAATGCCTGCAATGCCAACTACAGTGGTCGCATCAGAAACGAGGTAAACCAACAGGTTACCAGGGATGCCAAAATCAAGGTAGGGAGAGAACAAACCAACGGCCAGCAAGGAAATCGCCATAGCGATCGTACACAGCAGTATTGCCTCACTCAGAAACTGAATCACCAGTTGGGGCTTGTAAGCACCGAGCACTTTGCGCATGCCCACTTCTTTGGCCCGATTGGCCGAGCGGGCTGTACTCAGGTTCATAAAGTTGAAGGTGGCGATCAGAATGACGAACAAGCCCACCATCAGCAGCGTGTACACATAATTGAGATCGGTTTTTTCGAAGTTGAAATTGTCAAACAGTATTCCTGTTGAGCTCAGATGCACGTCGCTGAGGGGTTGCAAAGTGACCGAAAAGTTCTCACCCACGTCATTCTTTCTAATCAGCGCCTCCATATCTGCTTCCGTAGCTTCCTCGCTGGCGCCAGGCTCAAGTACCGCATAAGTGGTAATAGCAATCGACCGCCAGGTACTCAGAAACTGCCTGGTAGAACTGTCGGCTTCAGTGGGCACAAGCGATGCCATGAGATCAAACTTCAAATGCGTGTTTGTTGGCAAGTCTTTGACAATGCCCACCACCTGCATATTGGTGGAGTTATCGATCTCGAAGGTTTTGCCCATCGGGTCTTCAATACCAAATACTTTTTTGGCGAAGCTCTCCGTTAAAACCGCTGTGTTGGGATTGAGCAACACTGTTTCTTTGTTACCAGCCAGCAGCTCCAGGTCAAATACATTGAAAATGGAGTTTTCTACATAAGCACAGTTCTCGGTGTAAAGTGGCACATCGCTGTACTCCACCAGGTTTCGGCCGCTGTAGCTAATCCGGGTAGTTTCTTTCACCTGACTGAGTTCTGTCTTCATGGCTGGGCCAATAGCAGGCATGGTAATACCTACCAGGTTGCTGCTGACTCCCAGCGCCTCATCAATTGTGAGCACACGATAGATGTTGTCCTTTTGGCTGTTCCAGTCGTCGAAACTGAGCTGATTTTTGGCGAAAAGAAAAATGAGAAGCGCACAAGTGAAGCCTACAATAAGGCCTCCAAGATTAATAACTGAGGTTTCCCTGCTTTTCAGGAGGTGCCTGAAAGCAAGTTTGAGGTAGTTTCCAATAAGCATAATTAGTCCTTTGTTTTGAGTTGTCCATGTTGCAATTCACTGACCTTTAGCAGGTTCAGTCATTCAATATAACGGTATTCGTTGTTGAGTTGAGTGATTTAACGTTTTTTAACAATGCGGTTCCATAGAATCTGGCTACCGGTAAATTGGACAATGTTTACGGATAGTTTTAGGGTTTGATGGGGTGAAAAAAGTCGGGGTTTTATTCGATCACAAAGGCGACACGGCTTAGTAGGAAAGGGTGCTTCCAACACGTTTGAAAGAAAAGGCTTTCAACAACTCATCCAAACTCCCGCATGCTTCCGGTGGCAATGCCAGCCAGCTCCCAAGCTTCCGGAGCAGGCGTGGTTTGTCCTGCGAAAACTCATCCAACACAGCTGACGACCGCTGGGACTTCGAAAGCTTCACTCCACCGCCCATGATCAGAGGGTGATGAAAAAATTCAGCCTCAGAAAAAGCAGTCAAGCCCAGCTTTTCAGCCAAGTACAACTGTGCAACAGAGCTCTCAAAAAGGTCTTCTCCTCTCACAATCGTGTTAACCCCAAAATGCCCATCGTCAACAACAGAGGCCAGGTGATAGGCCGGGATGCCGTCCCTCCTTCTCACCACAAAATGAGACTGTGAGTACGGCAACTCCTCCACACTCAGCCCTTGTTTGTAACGCTTCATCTTTACCACAGCCATGCCATCGGTCTTCAACCGCCAGCTAATATCATGTCCATGAAGTTCAAGCCCCTTATGCTGGCATATTCCCTCGTAATTATGCTCTTCAATGAGTTTTTTCACCAGCTTTCTGGAACAATCGCAGCCGAAAACCGCCCCCTCCCTCTCCAGCGTTTGAAAAGCAGCTTCGTACAACTCCATGCGCTGTAGCTGCGAGTATTCCTTCTCAAACTGTTGAACAGAAAAAGGCCCCAAATCCCAGTCCAGCCCGAGCCATTCCAACGTCCGAAAAATGTTTTCGACGTACTCCGGCTTTACCCTTTCCTGATCGAGGTCATCAATCCTAAGTAAAATTTGCCCATTGTTTTTTCGGGCCAGCAGCCAGGTGAAAAGGAAAGAATAAATGTTGCCGATGTGTAAAAAACCACTGGGAGTGGGTGCAAATCGGGTAATAGGCGCAGGTAGCTGTAACTTTTGCAAACGGTTCACAAACGTTGTTTTTTCCGTTCGTCTAAGTTCGGCTGGTAAAAACGAAAAAGCCAGATTACTTCAATGAATATTTGAGACGAAAAATCTAATGACCGTTTATTATGAAAAGGATTCTTACTGTTTGTTTTATGCTGGCATGCGCTCCCGCACTGGTAATGGGCCAGGCCAAAAAGTACAGTGCCAAACAAATTGAGGCGCTAAAAAAAGAGGCGGCTGCCAAGGTAGAGGCCAACGCCAAGTTGGCCCAGGTAATGGTCGACAAGGTGTTCAGCTTTTCAGAGCTGGGGTTCCAGGAAGTGGAAACGTCCAAATACCTGACCGGTATTCTGGAAGAAAACGGTTTCACCATTGAGCAGGGCATTTCCGGCATACCCACTGCCTGGTTTGCCAAATGGGGCAATGGCAAGCCTGTGATCGCCATCGGCTCTGACCTCGATTGTATCCCCAAGGCATCGCAAAAGCCTGGCGTAGCCTATCACGATCCGATTGTGGAAGGTGCTCCCGGCCATGGCGAAGGACATAACTCAGGCACGCCGCTCAACATTGCCGCCGTGTTGGCAGTGAAGGAAATCATGGAGAGGGAAAAAATGTCGGGCACGCTGATTGTTTGGCCTGGCGTGGCTGAAGAGCTTGTAGGCACCAAGGCGTTCTACACCCGTGACGGCTATTTTGACGATGTAGACATTTCGATCTTCACACACGTGGGCAACAACTTTGGCGTTTCCTACGGACAGGCCTCTGGTACCGGCCTGATTTCGGTGGAGTACTCTTTTGAGGGTGAGGCTGCCCATGCTGCTGGCGCCCCCTGGAGGGGTAAAAGCGCTTTGGATGCCGTGGAGCTTACCTCCATCGGCTGGCAGTACCAGCGGGAGCACCTTGATCCCCTGCAACGTTCTCATCACGTAATCAAAGACGGTGGCGATCAGCCCAATGTGGTGCCATCTAAGGCTTCCATTTGGTTTTACTACCGCAATGTGACCTACCCCAAAATCATGGAGATGTACGAAAAGGGCAACCGCATTGCCGATGGCGCCGCTATGATGACGGGCACCACAGTAACCCGTAGAGTGCTGGGCAGCGCCTGGCCCCGTCACTTCAACAAGGTGATTGCAGAAACCATGTACGAAAATATTAAGAAAGTAGGTCTGCCCACCTGGAGCGACGACGATCAAACCCTTGCAAAGGCCTTGCAAAAAGAACTTGGCAATCCCAAACAGGAGGGCCTTCCCACAGCACTCGATACACTAAAACCACCGACCCGCAGTTTTGTAAGCGGTGGCTCTGACGACATCGGTGATATTAGCTGGAAGCTGCCTACTGTCACCATGCGTTTTCCTTCCAACATCCCCGGGCTGCCAGGTCACCATTGGGCCAATGCCGTAGCCATGGCGACACCTATTGCTCACAAAGGCGTGGTGGCTGGTGCAAAAGCCGAAGCCATGACGTTGGTGGATTTTCTGTTGAAGCCAGAGTTGGTAACGCAGGCCTGGGACTACTACCGCAACGTGCAGATGATGGACACTGAGTACAAACCGATGATTGCTGACGATGAGAAGCCAGCCACTCATTTGAATACCGAAATTCAGGATGAATTCCGTCCTCAGCTAAAGCCGTTTTACTACGACGAAAGCAAGTATGGCACCTACCTGGAGCAGTTGGGTATTAAGTACCCGACAGTGAAAAGTGAGCAGTAAAATCTATCGAACATGAAATAAAAAAGGGCTGCTGAATAGTGGCCCTTTTCATTGCTTTATGAGTAAAATGCCTTTCTCCTTGACGCCACCTCCACAAAAAGACATTATTCGTTATATTTGAGAAAACCATGGTGTATGAAGGCATTTGAATTCACAACCAAGATTAAAAAGAATAAGATCGATATTCCCTCGAAGCTTCAGGAAGAAATTGCTCAGTCTGAAGATGGAGCTGCGAGAGTGATTATCTTACTGGAAGAGTCACCCATTCGTGATGAAGGTGCGCTGGGGCAGATTGTGGTTGAAAAGTTTCTTCAGGGTTACGATGAGGCTGATGCCATTTACGATACGTACAAAATAGATGAGTAGGCTAAGTTTTGGTGACGTTGTGCTCCTGAAATTTCCCTTCACCGATAACTCTGCATCAAAAAGAAGGCCTGCACTAGTCATCAACGATTTTGAAGACGGCGACATTATCGTTTGCCGAATCACCAGCAGGTTATACCAAAGCTCTTTCGATATTGTCTTAACCAACTGGGAAAATGCAGGTCTAAAACTCCCGTCTATAGCACGGGTCCATAAAATAGCTACGCTGACCAAAGACATGGTCGAATTGAAAATGGGGGAAATTCATAGTACGGACAAAGACAAGGCAAGAGAGCTAATAGGTAAGTTGTCTGTGAGTAACGTTCACTAGAAAAGTAATCACTTGGGCAGGCCATAGAAAAGCACTTGTTCAAATTCCGGAGGCTGGCTACATTGTGTTTTGAACCAAAGCCAATCCATGAAAAAATTAATCCTACTCAGCCTCGCCATTCTATCTGCAACAGGCTTCGCTCTTGCCCAGGATCAGTACATTTTCCCTTTTGGCGGTGGGCAGAACAAACTGTTCATCAAAGAAATCATTAAGCTAACCGGGAAAGAACGGCCGAAGATCTGCTACCTGCCTACTGCCTCTGGCGACAGCCAGCAGGGGATTATCCGCTTTTATGAACTGGTTCATGACCTGTCAGTAGAGCCATCGGTGCAACGAGTATGGATCAGCTCATATAACCAAAAGCAGACGTTTGAAGAGGTGCTGCTCAATGTTGATGCTATCTATGTAGGCGGTGGCAACACTCTCAATATGATGGCCATCTGGAAGGCTCAGGGTATTGATGTGGTCCTCAAAAAAGCACTGGAAAAAGGAATCATCCTGGCGGGTGGCAGCGCTGGCTCCCTCTGCTGGTTCGACAACGGCACTACCGACTCCCGCCCTATCGAGCTCAGTGTAGTAGAAGGGTTAGGCTTTCTTCCCTACAGCCATAGCCCACACTACGACGCCGAGGAATTTCGCCGCCCCTTGTACATGAAGAACATCGAAACTGGCATTTTCAAAGCGGGCTACGCCATGGACAATTACTCGGGGATTATTTTCAAAAACGGCAAGCCTTTCAAAGTGGTCGCCACGAAGCCCGAAGCCAATTGCTACTTCGTGTCGATGAAGGATGGCAAAGTAGTAGAGGAGAAGCTGGAGAAGGTGATTTTGGAGTAAGCTGGCCTATCTCGCTCCAAAAAATCCCGTGGTTCGTGAAGCTATTCCCACGCTTAGTACTTTGATATGACCAGGCGCAATTTTTTTGTCAGGTCATTAGCTGACAATTTTTTTGATTTTGTCAAAGTATAACCTTACTTTTACATTATAAAAGTCAGTCTATACCCTTACACAATGAGAGCTAGAAGTCTACAGTTGGATCAACTTGAAAGAAAACTAAAGGTATATTCGAGCATCAAAAGCACACCTATTCCTCCAACGGGTTGGATAAAAGCGGTTCGGCTA
The DNA here is from genome assembly GCF_040222815.1 of Imperialibacter sp. Classification (GTDB taxonomy): domain Bacteria; phylum Bacteroidota; class Bacteroidia; order Cytophagales; family Cyclobacteriaceae; genus Imperialibacter. Next base: position 129,814 of record NZ_JAVKCH010000015.1, read on the forward strand.
GCCTTAGGTATTTCGCTACAGCAATTGGCTACCAAACTCTCCATAACCAGGCAGAGCGTCCTTGAAATAGAGAACAGGGAGAAAAATGGCAGCATCACCATCAAGTCATTGCGTGAAGCGGCCAATGCCCTGGATATGGATTTGGTGTATGGTTTTGTGCCAAAGGATGGCTCACTGGATGCTCTGGTTGAAAGAAAGGCCAGAGAACTCGCTACGAAAATTGTGCGCCGAACTTCCAATACCATGAAACTGGAAGCTCAGGAAAATTCAGAGTCAAGGTTAAGGACGGCCATATCGGAAAGAGCATCTGCGCTGAAAAGTGAAATGCCAAAAGTGTTATGGGATTAGACTTTGAATACATCAACGGTCAGACTCCACTGGATGAGGAGGAGAGGGTGGGACTTTTGATAGAAACGATAACAACAAGGACTGAATTGGATGAATTCGAACAGCAAAACATTGAAGATGCCATTCAGTGGACACTGGGACGATCTTTCAAGTCTGAAACAATTTTAACTGAGTCGTTTATACGAGGCCTTCACCTGCGGATGTATAAAAATGTATGGAGCTGGGCAGGTGAATTTAGAAGGACAGATAAAAATATTGGGATAGACAAATGGCAGATCGCCACGGCTCTAAAGGCACTTTGTGACGACGCAGCGTTTTGGATTGAAAACGAAACCTATTCGCCGGATGAGACGGCCATACGGTTTAAACATCGGCTTGTCAGCATCCATTGTTTTCCAAATGGTAATGGTCGGCATAGTCGATTAATGGCAGACGTAATTATTGACAAAATATATAAGCAACCCGTATTTACCTGGGGAGCTGGCGATCTTGCCGAGCTAAGCGACATCAGGAAAGAATATTTGCTTGCATTAAAAGAGGCTGACAAAGGTCGGCTCGATGAACTTTTAAGGTTTGTCCGATCATAAGAACCAAAGCGGCAAAGGGTGGGTTTAGAGTAATTGTCATTATAGCCCGAAGTGCTATATTCGGTTTCTTCTAAATGAGTCGGTATGAAATTTACACTTATCGTGGTTATTTTTTGCTCTTCGCTGTTTTCGTACGCTGCCAACAACGAGCGCTACCTGTTTTTTCTGCACAACAAGTGGATAGAAGATCATGAGCTTAATGAAGGTCATCCCAAATACGGCAAAGCCGAATACCGGGAAATTGTGAACGCTTTCAAGAAGGAGGGGTTTACGGTGATCAGCGAAAAAAGAAAGACCAATACCGACGAGAAAGTTTACGCCCGCCAAGTAAAGGAGCAGATCGACAGCTTGCTTCAAATGGGTGTTGAGCCAGGCAAAATCACTGTCGTTGGAACGTCTAAGGGCGGATTCATAGCGCAGTATGTTTCGACCTATGCCAGAAATGAGCAGCTGAATTTTGTGTTTATCGGTAGCTCTTATGAAGGGCTGGTGGAGCAAATTCCTGACATCGACTTGTGTGGCAATATCCTGGCAATCAACGAAAAGTCTGATCGGGGATCGGTATCTCTGGCTGGCAGGATAGAAAAATCCACCTGCCATATAGCGCACTTCAAAAACATAGAGCTCAACACTGGCAAAGAGCATGGGTTCCTGTTTGTGCTGATGAAAGAATGGTTTGAACCCACTGTGAAGTGGGCCAGGGAAGACTACGAGTAAAGTGCCGCCTGCACTGGTTTTATATGCCGTACCTACGGCACTTGCATGAGTGTAGTAAGCGCACTAGTGTTTACCGATGGTTCGTCCCGATGGGACTGTGCCTCTGACATGGCGCACAGATGGGCGAAGACGCCCAATCAGAACGACATCACTTCAAATACCTATCGGCAAACAACACAAACTGCTCCCAATCATAAAAAGTAAGGTCATGAATACCGGTGCGGTTGTGGTACGACAGCGGCCAGGCAGTGATGGGACTGTCCGGCTTTGGTGGTGTGGTGGGTAGGTGCGACTGGGGACTATACAAATTGAACACCGGCTCAGCGTTTCGCATCGCCAGGTAGGTGCCCGTTGGGTCGGCCCAGAGGTCTTCGGTGGCGTTGGTGGCATACACGGGCCGTGGGGCCGCCAGTGCAATCAGCATGTGCTGGTCGACAGGAAGTGCCGCTTCGTTGCCATTGTACTTTTTGTAATTGGTGTTGAACCAATGGGGAAAGGCGGTATTGATCTTCTCCACAGTTTCTCCAAAATTCCGTTTTGACAAAGCGGCCCCTGTGTTGCCTGAGCAGTTGGTAACGCACATGGCAAAGCGCTGGTCTTGCGCCGCTGCCCACAAAGAAGCCTTTCCTCCACGGGAGTGACCGACTACAATGACTTTCTTGTGATCCACCAAATCTTCTTTCTCGAAATAATCCAGCACCCGGCTGGCACCAAAGGCCCAGGCCCCGATGGCCTTCATACCGTTGTCTCTGGTGAGTTCATCCGGAAAAAGCCGCAGCAGCCCATTCTGATAAGTGTCTTTGTCATCTGGCGCAGCATCGCTTACGTGGAAGGCAGCAATGCCGTAGCCCGCTGCAATCACCTGCTCGGCAGGCCAGAAGCCCATGATGGTATCTCGGGAGGCCAGTGTGTTTTTCGGACTTCGGTTATTGATCAGCAGAAAAGTGGGCACTGCCTTTTTCGCCTGTTGGGGCGTAAAAAGCACTACATGGATGGTGGCCTGCTCCCCCTTGTTGTAAATGGTCACCTCGGTTTCCTTCAGGTGCGCCGCCCCCTGCATCACACCGGGCTGGTCGTTCACGACCTTGAAAGAAACACTGTCGAATACTTTCGGCATCGTGCCGTACACATTATTCTCAAACAGCTGTAGCACCTCTGCCCTTCTTGACGTTTTCCATTGGTTTTTGTTCTTGACTGCTTCGCCGTTGCTGTCTATTAACAGCGGCGGTAAGGTGTAGGTACCTGCTTTGGCTTCGTCGTAGTTTTGGGCCGAGACGGGTTGGAAAATGAGAAGGGTTAAGGAAATTAGAATTAGTGATCGGGTCATAGCGCATTTGGAAAGTGGAGGGTAAAAGGTACGAAAATAGCAGGAGGTTTAAAGGATGCACGTCACCGATCTGGAAGTCCCGGGAGCCGACGAGGCAATAAGAAAATGAACAAACTAGGTGATTTGGGCGGTTGCGCTATGTCAACTCGCAAACTTGAACACTCTAGCAATATCATGAATGATGCAAATAATATTAGAAGAGGTAGACAGTTCTTATATTCGATTTCTACTACCAACTCTTGCGAATGAAGAATAGCTTTTTGATTGCTTTGACTATGGCAGTCCTGTTTCAGGTTCGGGGCCAACCAGCTAGGTTCATTTATTCCGGTGCTGTGACTGACACAGTACACTATTTCACGCCAACCCTGAAACGCCTCATCTCTGAAGGAAAAATTGACACTGCGGAAAGGGTGGGTGAAAAATTCGTATTCTGGTCAAACTTAGAGCGAAATAGGATCAGACTTTTGCTTTTTGAAGAGCCAGTAATTGAAGAGGCGGAGTCCGTAATGCTTCGAGTTTGTTATTTTCCGTGCCACGATGTCAGCAGAATACTTAGAGTTCAGAGTTCTCCAAATGGGTATCGGGCGGTTTGTAAGACCGAAGCTGACAATTCATATAAACTATCATACTTCAATCAGGAAAAATTAACTAGCCGGGAGATCTCGAAATTGCGAAGGGAAATCAAAAAAATGGGAGAAGAAGTATGGCCAACTTACAAGAGTGACATTTTTAAGAAATCGGCGATCACAGATTCTCTGAAATTTAGATTTCAGACCAGTGACCTTATACTAGACAGTTCACTATTTCAAAGAAATTTTAATCTCATAACTTATCTTAAAGTCGGGGAATTAGAGCCTTTCATTTCAGAAAATATAGAGATGGTCAACCGTTCGCACTTTTGCGCTCCCGATTGGATTCTTGAATGGAGGGAGAATGGACAGTACAAGGTGATTAAAAGGAGCAGCCTAAGTTTTGATCTAGAATCTCTTTTAAGTGATTTTTTTCGCTTTTGCGACAGCAACAACTAGTTACCCCAACTGTAGGTTAGAAAACCTGCAAAGCCGTTGAACACCTCCTCCTCCAAAACCTTCCCCCAATTCCCGTGTTTTCTCTATATTGAAACCCTACTTACTTCAACTACATATGATACGTCGTTCTACCCTCTTCATCTTGCTGCTTCTTGCAGTTTCTAGCATCTACCAGCCAGCTTTTAGCCAAAGCACCCAGAAAACCTTCATCTACGGCGATGCGCTGCCCGATGCCCCGGAGCTATCGGCGAGAGGCGGTTATGCCATAGGTGTGCAAACCATTGAGGTAGTTAACAAAAACCAGGTGGATGTGCTGAGCTATGCCAAAGACAGCATTGCTCGGTACGACAGAAAGCTCACACTCGAGGTGTGGTACCCCACCGGTGCTCCGGCCGCAGTGATTACCTACGATGAGGTAATGGGCCAAAATGGCAATCCTAACCGTCCCATCATCCCTTTTACCTTTTTGGGCAGAGCTACCCGCAAAGCGGCTCCCCTGCTGAAAGATGGTCCCTATCCACTGATTATCGTATCGCACGGCTACACGGGTTCCCGCTACCTGATGACCTACCTCACAGAAAACCTGGCTTCCAAAGGCTACGTGGTCGTGTCCATCGATCACATGGAATCTACCTTCAGAGATGCAGCGGGCTTCCCCAGCACCCTGCTCAATCGCTCGCTGGATGATCTTTTTGTGCTGAACGAAATGGCCAGGCTTAGCAAAGACAAAAGCTCTTTTCTGGCAGGTCTTGTCAATACCGACAACACAGCGCTCGTCGGCTATTCGATGGGTGGCTATGGTGCTGTGAATGTGGCCGGTGGTGGCTACAGTCCGCAAGCCGTGGGGCTATTTGGGGGCATGACGGGTGGCAGCAAGGCTTTGAACGTTCGAATGAGAGGCAATGCAGCATTTGAAGCGTCCATCGATCCAAGAATAAAGGTGATTGTGGCCTTTGCGCCCTGGGGCATGGAAAGAGGGCTTTGGGATGCCGAAGGACTGGCTGGCATCAAGATTCCGTCGCTGTTCGTGGCTGGTAGTAAGGATGATATTTCTGGCTACGAAAAAGGCATTAAGGCGACTTATGACGGGGCTGTCAATTCCGACCGCTACCTGCTCACCTATATCGACGCCCGGCACAATGTGGCACCCAACCCCCCGCCGGCAGAGGCCATGCAGCCTGGATTGAATATCGACGAGTATCTGCGCTATGCCGACTCCGTTTGGGACATGCGCCGGATCAACAATATCAACCAGCATTTTGTCACAGCGTTTCTGGGCATGCATTTGAAGGGCATGGCCGACTACAAGAAATTCCTTGATGTGCCGGTCAATTCGAGCGAAGAGGTGTGGACGGGTTTCAAACCGAGGACTTCCATTGGTTTACAGTTGATGCATGATGCGCCGGAGAAGTAAGGGCCCGTGGTGCCACCAGCTAGCGCTGTGGGCACCACTTTGTAGGACTTGAAAGAGTGGCTTTATTGGCGCAGAAGATTCGTGCGGGATGGCAGATGTGGGGAAGGCAAGGGCAGCCACTATTCAACCTTTCAGGAAATCAAACTGAATCGACTCAGGCTCTTTTTTCAAACATCAGTTCCACATAGTTTTTGAAGTGCTGCAGCTGGTGGGCCGTAAGTTGAGGCTCGTTCAATGCCTTAGAAACGACGAAAGCTCCCTCAAGTATTACTGTAAACTGATCGGCAAGGGATTCCTTATCAACTGGAATTTTCATTCGGTGGGTTTTCAGCGTTTCGTCTAGCATGCCCCCCAGCTCCCTTCGCCACGTGAGAATAGAAGAGGATATTTTCTCCTTTATATCATCGCTAAACTGGCTGGGCTCATAAATATAGGAGGCATACAGACAGCCTGGGTAGGGACTCTCCAGTTTGGCCATCATGTCAATATAGCGCTGGATAAACTGCAGAAGCCGCTGCAATGGGTCGCCAGTCAATGCTTCTGTTTCCCTTAGCGCTTCATCCAAATCCGCCAGATCCTCGCTTGAAAAATCATCAATGAGAGTCTTGGCCAGGTCAGCTTTCGACTTAAAATGATAAAAAAATGCACCCTTTGTAATGTTGGTGCGTAGAAGAATCTGATCTATTGAAGTGCCGGAAAATCCATTTTCCAGCACGAGCGCCTTAGACTCTGCTAATATTTTGTCCCGAGTGGGCTTCCCGTCTCTAGCCATAAGTCAAATATAAAAATTTAAACAGACTAGTTGGTATAAAAATAAATATATTTATATTTGCACCGACTAGTCTGTTTAGTTAGATCTATTTTTTCATTTAAACTATTTTTTATGCCGACTCCGTTAGAAATTCTTCTTGACCCCGTTTCACTCATCGTTATCGGGATGTTTACGCTGCTCTTTGTGTGGGAGCAACTTTTTCCCAGGAACAAAAACATGCCTAAAATCAAATATGCAACGCCGAGAGGTCTGCTCGCTTTCGTTGTGTTTTTTTACCTGGGTTCTTATTTGCCGTATTTTACCGATGAATTTCTGGCAAGCTATCAGTTGCTCAACCTGACCTGGATGCCTACTACTGTTCAGGTAGTCATCGGTCTGTTATTTTACCAGTTCCTGCTCTACTTCTATCATCAGGCACTGCACAAATCTGATTTTCTATGGAGGGTAGGTCATCAGATGCATCACAGCGCCGAGAGAATTGATATTCCGAGCACCTATTACTTCAGCATCATGGACATGGTTGGCTTTACATTGCTGGGAAGTTTTTGCTTTGTATTTTTTATGGGCTTTTCGGCCCCGGCTATCAGCATTATTATCTTCTCGCTGAATTTTTTAAGCCAGTTCCAGCATGCCAATATCAAAACGCCCGTGTGGCTGGGCTATTTTATTCAAAGGCCCGAGCAGCATGCAGTACACCATGCACGTGGGGTGCATAAATACAACTACTCTGATTTCCCCATTTACGACTACATTTTCGGAACGTTCAAAAATCCGAAAGATTTCCAGGGAGAAAATGGCTTTTACGATGGTGCTTCGGCAAGAATTGGCGAGATGCTGCTTTTCAAAGACGTGTCTGCCCAACCTGAGGAAAAGCAGGTCGGAGCTTAGCTGGAAGGGTAGTTATACAGATATAGCTACCCTTTTTTCCGTCTTACTTTTTGCATACGCATCTCCATTGGGATGTTTTAAGCCTCCGCTTTTTTGGAAGGCCTTTTTTCTGCCACGGAAAAAATTTTCGACTCAATTATTGCGCAAGTAAATGCTTGCGTACATATTTGCAAGCAAATACTTGCATATTATGGAGGCCAGACGAGACGTATTTCAGGCAATAGCAGACCCCACCCGCAGGGAAATTATTGGCATGGTGGCCCACGAGTCGCTCAACGTAAATGCGCTGGCGGAGAAATTTGATGTGAGCCGGCAGGCGGTGTCGCTGCATGTAAAGATCCTACAGGAGTGCGGGCTCATCTCCATTCGGCAGCAGGGAAGAGAGCGCTACTGCGAGGCCAAATTGGAAGGCCTTGCTGAAGCTTCGCAATGGATCGAGCAATACAAGCAGTTTTGGATGGACAAGTTCGATTCGCTTGATAAATACTTGATCAAAATTCAATCAGAAAAAAAGACAGACAAATGAATGCACCAACAATTTCACACAAAGACAAGCTAAGGCTGTCATACGAATTAAACGCTCCCAGGGAGCTTGTCTTCAATGCCTTCAGCACAGCCGAAGCGCTCAACGAATGGTGGGGGCCGGTGGAAACGAAAAACAGCGCCATTAGTCTCGATTTCCGACCCGGTGGTGTTTTTCATTTTAAAATGGATTTTAACGGCAATGTGAACTATGCCAGGTTTCTTTTCAAAACCATAGAGCCATACGACCTGCTTGAGTATTCCAATGCCTTTGCCGATGAGCAGGGCAAGCCGATTCCGGCACCATTCGATGTGACTTTGCCGCTAGAAATATTCTACAGCCTTCGCTTTACGGAAACGAATGGAAAGACCACCATTCACCTGACCGGCGAACCCATCTATGCCAGTCAGGCAGAAATAGATGGCTTTGTCTCAATCAATGAAAGCATGCACGAGGGGTTTGAAGGCACATTCGCAGCACTGGCGGCTTTCCTGGACAAACAAAAATAAACAGAACATGGCAGAGAAAATTACAGACACTTCGGACAGGGAGCTCCGTATTTCCCGGCTGTTCGACGCCCCCATTGGGCTGATGTGGGAGGTGTGGACTGACCCCAATCACCTGAAAAACTGGTGGGGGCCTAACGGCTTCACAACCGACATCAGTCAGATGGACGTGGAAGTCGGTGGTCAATGGACGCTGGTGATGCATGGGCCTGACGGCACCGATTATCCCAACGAAAGTATTTTCAAAGAACTAGTCAAGCACAAAAAGATTGTGTATCAGCACGTCTCTTCTCCATCGTTTCTAACAACAGTAGAGTTTGAAAGCCAGGGGGCCAAAACTCTGATGAACTGGCATATGCTGTTCGAAAGCAGGGAGCAATTCATAGAGGTAGTTAAGAAGTACGGAGCCGACGAAGGCTTGAAGCAAAACGTCGAAAAACTTGCCCAATACCTGACACAGTTTGTTACAAAAAAATGACAACGATGAAGAATTTTTCTCAACCGATGATGCTGAGCCTTGGCATCACAGTGGCGCTGCTGGCCTCCTGCGGCACACATAACAATAAGCCAATAGAATCATCAACCCCAACTGAAAAGGCTATGGTTTTCGAAAGTGGCTACTCGGATGTCAATGGACTAAAAATGTACTACGAAATACATGGTGAGGGAGACCCACTTGTGCTCATTCATGGAGGAGGCTCCACCATACAAACCACCTTCGGCAATATTATCCCCGACCTGGCGAAAAACAACATGCTGATTGCCGTTGAGCTACAGGCCCATGGCCACACCAGCGACCGGGATGCGCCGGAAACTTTCGAGCAGGATGCTGATGATGTGGCGACACTGCTGCAAAATCTGGGCATTGACAAAGCCTCCTTTTTCGGCTTTAGCAATGGCGGCAATACCACTATGCAAATTGGCATTCGCCACCCTGAAATGGTAAACAAGCTGATCATAGCGTCCGCTTTTTTCAAAAGAGAAGGCATGTTTCCGGGGTTTTTTGATGGCATGGAGCATGCCAGCCTCGATAATATGCCAGCCGACCTGAAAGAAGCGTTTTGGGCAATCAATCCTGACTCTACTAAACTCCTTGCCATGTTCAATCATGACAAAAATCGGATGCTCGGCTTTCAGGATTGGGATGAGGCTTTGCTGCAATCGATTCAAGCTCCGTCGCTCATTATCAATGGCGACCAGGATGTGGTGCAAAATACACATGCCGCCCTGATAGCTTCCCTTATAACCAATGCCAGGCTGATGATACTGCCCGGCAACCACGGCTCGTACATGGGGCAGGTAGAAGGGTCTTACACAAGGAGCAAAACTACCGAGCTGACGCTGGCAGTAATAGATGAGTTTTTGAATGGTGAATAATCCCGGTTGGTGGTGCCTAAAGCGCTAGCTGGTGGCAACACAGGAAAGGCTTGGAGGAGTGGACTTGTCTTAAAGTAGAAGATTCCTACGGGATGGCTGGAGGGGCGAGCGGTTTTTGCGAATGCAATAAAAATACCCCTCTGATCCTATCAGGGAACAGAGGGGCTTCTGGCATTCCTTTTAAAAGGTATTTCGTTTAAAACCGATAGCCGGCTGAAAGGCCAAAACCTGTATTTTTTATGTTGGTTTTATTGTCGGATATTCTGTTATCGTCTGGATTGATCTTCACCATTCCAAGCTGCGAGTTGAGTTGAAAAAACAAACCGCCGACCATCTCATACCCAAACAGAATATTTCCCCCAAAATCGAGCGGCTTAAAATAGGGTGTTAACAATCCATCGCCGTCATTAACTTCATTGGTGAATTCAATGTCATTATTGACTTCGACAGAACCAGATACGTAGGTAGCCTTACCACTCACAGCATACCCCACGTATGGCCCAAAGCCTAACATAATATAGCCATTGCCTACCTGGCTTTTGTACACCAGATTCAAAGGCAGTTCCAAATACGAGAGCCTGTAAGTGCTTGTCACTTGTCCCGTTGTGTTTTTGGCTCCCTTGGTGCTGAACATTAGCCCTGGTTGAAAGTAAAACTCAGGAGCAATAGGTATTTGAGCATTGAGGCCAGCATGAAAACCCGCCAGCAAATCATTTTCCAGTTTGTCGCCGTTGAAATCTTTTCCATTAAAATTCTGGAAGTTGACTCCTCCAAGAATCGCCACGCCGCCCTTTTCTGATGCCGTACTTTGAGCCATGGTCGCTGACGTGGCGAAGACCAGGGCAAGTAAGGTATATAATTGTCTTGCTTTCATTTTGTTGTTTTTTTGATCGTTTGAATTAATTGGAAGCTTCTTTGGCAGCTTCTGCCTTCATTTTTTCGTTGGCAGTGATCAGGAATTCAACCCTGCGATTTTGAGCTTGTCCGCTAGACGTACCATTGTTGTATTTCGGTACCGATTCGCCAAAACCTTTGATGCGCACCCGGTTGTAGCTGATTCCCTGGCTCCTTATATAATTTGAAGAGGTGCTTGCCCTTCTTTCCGACAAACCCTGATTATAAGACTCAGACCCTTTACTGTCAGTATGCCCCTGCACTTCAATATCAGTGTCGGGATAAGCGTTGAGCACCTTCACCAGCTTATCCAGCGAAGTCTTTGATTCAGAAGAAAGGTCGGATTTATCAAATCCGAAGAGCACGTCGCTGCTGAATTCTACGACAATGCCTTCCCCTACTCGTTCCACCCTGGCGTCGGGAACGGTTTTTTCTAATTCAGCCGCTTGCTTGTCCATTTTGTTGCCAATCAAAGCGCCGGCAGTGCCTCCGACGGCAGCCCCGATAATGGCACCCAACGCAGTGTTTCCTGACGCCCGGCCAATAACGGCACCCATGGCACCTCCACCAACAACGCCAACAGCTGCCCCTTTCTTGGTTTTGTTGGCAGCGCAGCCAGAGAAAACTAAAGCCACGCTTAAAAAGAAGATCAAAGTCTTACTTGAATTTTTCATACTTAGCTACTTAATGATTGATGCGGCAGGGGATCACCTCGAAGTATTCAGATTGGATAAGACCCCACCTTTGGAGAGAAGGAATATTTTTATCAAAAGTAGGCGCAATGACGCTGCTGCGAGTTACACATGTCTCCATTAGAGTTGTATAAATCACGCATTGATCGAAGCGCAGAGTGTGCGCTACTGCTAGAAAATCTGAGGGCCTTTTTGACGTGGCCGATTCCTTTGAGTGCTTGCCTTTGGAATGTTTGGCTACTTCGCTTCTGAAAACGATATAATAAAAGAGCTCGCTTTTGGAGTCGTTGTGTTGGGCATCGGTTTAATTGGCATGCTGAAGGCTGCTATTGAGATGTTTGAAAACCACAGAAAGGACAAACAACGAATCCCAATGAATGAGTAGTCCCTTTGGAAACTTACTTTGAAGAGCTTGGCCTAAAACTTATAGCCAAGCGACACCCCAAAGCCCATATTTTTTATGCTGGATCTGTCACCGGGATATTGATTGTATGTTGGGTTGATTTTGACAAGGCCTTGCTGAGTGTTAACCTGAAAGAACAATCCACTGGACATCATATACCCAACGAACATATTGGCACCAACATCCATCCGTTCAAAATATGGAGTCCAGGATAAGCCATCGTCTTTCGCCGGATCGGTAAACTTGATATCACGTGAGAATTCGACTGCACCACTACCAGTAGTAACATGGCCTCCGAAGCCACGAGCAACATATGGGCCAAAGCCGAGCATAATGTATCCATTGCCCCATGGCTTTTTGTACACCAGATCCAAGGGCATTTCGAGATAGGACAGCCGGGTAGTGGTGCTTGTTTCCCCAACACTTTTAGATCCCTTAGTGACAATGAGAAATCCCGTTTGAAAATGGAAGTCTGAGCTCACGGGTATGTTCACATTCATGCCGAAATGAACTCCTGGTAGTAAGTAATTTTTTTGAATGCGCCCATCGGAGCCTCTCTCATCAAATTTCTGAAGATTGGCTCCGCTCCTTACGGCAATTGACACCCTTTCTGATTCAACACATTGAGCCATGGCTAGTGAGCCAGTGAACACCAGAGCTAGTGTAAGAATGTATAATTTTTCTCTCACTTTTGTGTTTTTTTGAGTCAGATAGTAGCACTTATAAGCAGTCACCCTTTTGACCGTGTCCACAAATCTAATCATTTCCGAAAGCTATCTATTTTGGAAGTCAACTGGCCTATCAGGCACAATAGTAGCATCATACGTCGCTCCCGCTGCTACCTGCACCATGGTGATCCGCACTTTGGTCGGGAAAAAGTGTTCATGGTCGGCTCGCTTGTGGGCGTGACCTTGCCCCCCGCTGTCGTCTTTGATCACCAGATCCATTTGTTTGATGCCTTCACTCCAAATAATGGATTCATTTTCCCAAAAAGAAGTCATGGGTACGTCGACTTCGTAAATGCCCTCCTTCGTATAAAGGCCGGTATTGGTGCAGCCGTAGCCATTGCCCTGGCCTTTGTTGGGAATATAACACAGCGTCCACTGTGTGGGGTAACCACCGGCAGGCTTTTCCATCACTTCCAGGCGGATATGAACCGTACCATTGCGGTAGTCAACAGGTGAAGTCCAGTCGGTGGGCCGCTGGGTATTCAGCATGTCGCCTTTTACATAATAGTGCGACTTGCTGGGGGTGGAATTGTCGGCGCTCTCTTTGGTGTACGTGAATTCTGTGTCGAAAAGAAGGAATTGATTGGGTTGCTGCGCCAGGAGCAGCGTGGGGAGGATCAGGATGAACAGAAGTGAAAGTTTTTTCATAGGATGTTGCTTAAACAGGTAATGTGCAAGAAAGATAGTTAACAGAATTGATATACGAGGTAAAAGCTGATCGATGAATGATGTCTTCTAAAGGATCGTTTGCAGATAGAACCCTCCAAAGTGCCGAAAGCATGTTGCAGTAATCGCTGCTATTTTATACCCGATTGGGTATATCTATTTCTGTCTTCATCAAGACTATACCCTAAAGGGTACAATCTCAAGCTTATCTAACTATTTTATACCCTTTCAGGTATAAAATTGAAAATGTTTCTTATATTTATACCCGAAAAGGTATAATTTATGAGCACAGACTTAAGCCAATTCGTTAAAGACAAAAGAAAATCGTCAGGACTTACCCAGGAGGAGCTATCATTAAAGGCTGGTGTGGGACTGAGGTTTGTGCGTGAGATGGAACAAGGGAAGCAATCTTTGCAAATGGACAAAGTCAATCAGGTCTTGAAACTCTTTGGATATGAACTCGGGCCGACAGTTATTAACAGAAGCAAGCTACTCGATGAAAAAAGCTAGAATATACATGCATGACGAGTGGGCAGGGGTGCTGACGGAGGACAATGATGGCTACCATTTTGCCTACCAAAAGGAGTACGTCACTGAAGGAGGAGAGCCCATCAGCCTGACCATGCCACTTAAAGAGAAAGCTTACCACAGCGCAATGTTGTTTCCTTTTTTTGATGGCTTGATCCCTGAAGGTTGGCTGCTGGAAATAGCCGAGAAGAGCTGGAAAATCAATGCCCGTGACAGAATGAGCTTGCTATTGGCCACCTGCAATGACTGTATCGGGGCTGTTTCTGTTGAACCAGTAGACGCTGAAGAGAATGAATAGAAAATCATGCCTCTATTGCTACCAGCCTCTCAATGGAGAAGACCTGGCGACTCAAGCAGGGGATGCTGGTTTCCATCCATCGTGTAGTAAGAAGTTTTTTGGGACGGCTGCCCCTCCTGAACTACCCTTCACAGAGAACGATATGTTAAAACTTGCGGAACAGGTTATCAAAAGCCACAAAGCAGTCACTGGCGTTCAGCCGAAGCTCTCTCTGAATATTGAGAAAATAAAAAATAGTGAGGTTCCGGAAAGGTTTACCATAGTGGGGCTATGGGGAGAGTACATTTTGAAGCCGCAGACAGAAGCATTTAAGCACCTGCCGGAAAATGAAGACCTGACTATGCATATGGCAGCCCTTAGCGGAATCAATACAGTGGAGCATTCGCTAATAAGTCTCAAATCAGGGCAGCTGGCCTACATCACCAAACGAATAGATAGAAAAAAGGCATCAGGAAAAAGTGTCGCTGCCAAGAAACTGCATATGGAAGACATGTGCCAACTGACGGAAAGGCTTACCGAGCACAAATACAAGGGGTCTTACGAACAGATTGCGAAAACAATCCTTAGGTACTCAGCAAACCCAGGTCTCGATGTGATCAATTTCTACGAGCAGGTCATCTTCTGCTTTCTAACAGGCAACAATGACATGCATCTCAAGAATTTTTCCTTGTTGAAATCCGACGGAATGGATTATAATCTTTGCCCCGCCTATGACCTTGTAGCATCGGCCCTGGTGTTGCCGGAAGATGACGAAGAACTTGCGCTGACGTTAAACGGAAAAAAGAAAAAACTGAAAAAAGCTGATTTCGACACTGCTATGTTATCTGCCGCCATCAAAAAAAAAGCCGTAGACAATATTTACAGGAGATTTTCCAACTCGCTAGCCCGGTGGAGGAATTTCATTGAGATAAGCTTTTTGCCTGAAGACTTGAAGGTCAATTTCCAGGAGTTGATCAACGCCAAATCTAAAAGACTCGACCTGTGATTCGGAAAGCTGCTATGCTACCACCCCATCCTCTTCTTCAGCTCCGTAATGTGCGCCAGGTGATGCCGACCATGCCAGGAGTACATAGCCAGCACAGTGGCCAGCCTGGAGGTCTTTCCGGAGGCAGGGTGCACAAAAGTTCTTTGGTAGTCTTCTTCAGACATCGCTTTTAATAGCACCACCCATCGCTTGTGTAGCATTTCCAACAAATCGAGTGAAAGATCTATCTCCCCATGCGCCGCATCAGGCAACTCAGCCCATAGCTGTTCTTCATAGGGCCTGATGATTGGGTTGTCTTCGGTGAGCGCCAATCTGAAACGCATATACGAATTCATGTGGCTATCAGGGATGTGGTGCACTACCTGCCGCACCGTCCAACCGCCGGGGCGGTAGGGAGTTTCCAACTGGTTCTCAGAAAGGCCCACGACTGCAGTCCTCAATTGCGAGGGCAAATGGGCAATGTCTTCTATCCAGTGGCTGCGCATGCCGGACGAAGTGTCTTTTGGCGGGACAAAATCTCCTATGGGAAATTTGAGTGCTTCGAGGTTTTCCATAAAGAACCGATGTAAAAAATGATGGTGAAGTTAAAAAGAAAGGAACGAAGAACAGCCAGGAGTGGTTGTAATTTGATAATACGATAGTCTATCGTATTTTTGGATAAAGCAATATCAAATGAAAGTGACAGCCCTGATTTCGGATGACTTAATTGATGAGGTAAAAAAGTTCAGTCACGGTAAAAACATTACCGAAAGCATCACCATTGCCCTGAAAGAATGGGTAGCACAAAAAAAGATTGAAGAAGTCACCCATTTAGTAACTGAAGCCCCTTTGACCTTTCAAAGCAATTTTTCGGCTGAAAAGGCACGCAAGCTCAACAGAACATCAGCCTGAAAATGATATTGGTCGACACGTCAGTTTGGATAGAGTTTCTCAAAGGAAAAACACCCGAAATCGCTGACACAATGGTGCTTGAGCTTAAGAACAGAAATGTAGTGGCTGCAAGCCCTGTTTTTGGAGAGTTGTGGCAAGGAGTAAAAAATGATCGGGAAAAAAGTATTATTGATACTTACTGGAGGAACCTCCCGAAAGAAGACGAAACGGAGCTTTTCATTGAAGCCGGAAAGCTGTCCAACCAATACAGGCTTTTCAGTAAAGGAATTGGGCTGATCGACTGTGCCCTGCTTTCCCTGATCTTAAAAGGAAACCACCATTTGTGGACATTGGATAAGAAGCTCGCAACGGCTGCGATGGAAATTGTTGAGCTGTAAACCCTCAAACCACCTGCTTCTTCCCAATTTTCTCCATAATCACCTCCGCATGCACCCTCGAGTTTTCGATGAACCATTTATTGGTTTTCAGTCCCCCACAAATAACGCCTGCCAGGTAAATGCCCGGCACGTTGGCTTCCATGGTCTCTGGGTCATGCTCCGGGGTTTGAAAATCATCGGTACCAATTTCAATGTTCATGCTCTTAAGAAAGGTAAAGCTGGGTTGGTAGCCCGTCATGGCCAGCACAAAGTCGTTTTCCAGCGTCTTCATTCCCTCCGGCGTGATGATGTCGACTTCAGTTTCCCGGATGGCCACTACCTGCGACTTGAAATACGCCTTGATGGAGCCTTCCTTGATCCGGTTTTCAATGTCCGGTTTCACCCAGTATTTCACACGGTCGCCAATTACTTCATCCCGGATCACCATCGTTACTTCTTTCGCTCCTTTTCGATAGGTTTCCAGTGCCACATCCACCCCTGAGTTGGCCGCCCCAATCACCAAAACCTTCATGCCAAAATAAGGATGCGCTTCCGTATAATAATGCCGCACCTTGGGCAGCTCCTCTCCCGGCACATTCAGTAAAAATGGCAAGTCGTAAAACCCCGTGGCCAGGATCACATTGCGGGCTTCAAAAGCGGCTTTGGAGGTGGAAATGACAAAAAAATCACCCTTCTTCTCCACACTATTGACAGGCTCGTACAGCCGCACATTAAGCTTCCAGGAACTAGTGACCCGGCGGTAGTACTCAAGCGCCTCTGGTCGGGTAGGTTTGGGATTATGAGAAATGAAAGGTACCTCCCCTATTTCCAATTTGTCCGACGTGGAAAAGAAGGTCATATTGGCCGGGTAGTTATAAATAGAGTTGACCAGGCAGCCCTTGTCCACAATCACGTAACTCAGGCCTCTCTTTTGAGCCTCAATTCCACAGGCCAGACCAATGGGGCCTGCCCCTATCACAAATACATCTAACATCAGTAATATTTAAAACCTAACCTTATGCCAACCCCAAATTGGGCCAACAGGTTTCATCTGCAATGTTCAATTAGCTATCGCCATAAACTTTATACACTCCCTGCCTCAAAGCATCGCCCTCCTCTGAACAAATGAAGCCAATGGTCTTGGCAATTTTTTCAGGTTTCACCCACTTGTTGTAGTCGGCGTCGGCCATGTTCTTTCTATTGGGAGGCGTATCGATGATGCTGGGCACCACAATGCTTGAAGTGATATGTTTGCCTTTACCCGACTCGTTCAGGATGTCGGACAGATTGAACAGCAGCGACTTCGAAAGCGCATAAGGCAAGGTGTCTTTTCCGGCAGAAGCCTGAAGGGCTGGCCTGGCACCGACAAACACCAATCTGCCTCCACCTGTTTTTGCCATCGCTCGAAACGCTGGTCTGGCAGTGAAATAGGCCGTATGAAAATTCAAATGGAGCATTTTGTCAAGTTCGGCACCACCAGTGTCTTCAATATTCCCCATGGCAAATCCACCAACTAACATTATCACCGCATCGAGGCGACCATGTTTGGCTACTACTTTATCAATAGCATCTGAGGCGGCTTTTTCGTCGGTCAAGTCGGCCTCGACAAACTCGGCTTTGGTCTCGCCCACAGGCAAGCGACCTGGCACCGCAGTACCCACCACCTTGTAGCCTAAGCTTGAAAACTCATTTACAACAGCTTCGCCAAGATTTCCTCCGGCTCCTGTAATCAGCACAACTTTCTGCATAACAATTTCTGTTTTGCCTGGTCAAAATAAGATATTGCAAGATGTAATATTTGAGTCTCCTATGCCAGCAGACAAGACGTCGTTTTTCCAGGATGTGTATGAAGTAGCCCGGCTGATTCCCAAAGGCCGGGTGACCAGCTACGGCGCCATTGCTAACTATCTTGGCACCAAAGGCAGCTCCCGCATGGTGGGCTGGGCAGTCAACAGCGCTGGCATGCCCGATGATGTGCCTGCACACCGGGTGGTGAACCGGGTGGGTGTACTTTCCGGCAAACACCACTTTGGAGGTTCCAGAATGGAGGAACTACTGAAAGCTGAAGGCATCGAGGTGACAAATGACAAGATTGTAGGGTTTGAAAAGTTTTTCTGGGATCCTATGAAAGAACTAGAGTAAAGGGGGAAGCAGCAAATGGCAAAAGACAAATAACAAATAAACCCCAAACACCTGTCCCCGAAATTTAAAAAACACAACACCCCCTTCGTGACTTTGGTTGCACCTTCTCTAAGCACCAAATGACAAAGGACAAATAGCAAAGGACAAATAGCAAATAAGCTTCAAATACCAACCCCTAAAAATTCAAAACCAGGGCTCCTGCGTTTCTTGCCACCTGATGCGTCTTTTGAGTAACCATAGCTGAATACTAATTTTTATAGTAAATTATGCCAATATTTTTTGCATATCGTTTTAGTATTACTAAATTTGATAGTAAATACTACCGCTATGAAAATGTTCTATAAAGTTCAGCTTCCTGCATCACAGCCGGTGGCTTCCTATGTGCACCAATGCAAGCTGTATATCCAGCAGAGAGCTGGGAAGTTCAAGTTCATTACCTCAGACGCACATATTTCACTTTTTTCCTTTGAAGCTGATGTGGCCGACGAGCAGCAGTTAATCAAAGCATTGAGAAGGGCCAGTACTTATCTGGACACTTTTGATGTGTCGCTTAATGGCTTTTCGCACTTTCCACAAAGTCGCACGCTATTTATCAAAGTGGAGAACGCCAGGCTGTTGAAGGAAAGGAACAGACTTTTTCATGATGCCTTTCTTTCTATCACAAAAGACATGGGCATCGACATCAGTAATATGACGTTTACCGATCATCCTCATATGACAATCGGCGCCGATTTCGACAGCAAAATCTATGGCTCTTTATACAATGCTTTTGTTCAGCATCGTTATCACCAGGACTTCAAAGCCGAAAGTGCCTTACTTGTAAAGTACATTGGCAGGGGAAAAAATAAGGTGCTTTCTAAAGCGCCATTTCAAAAAGTTTCCAAACATCATCCACCTTTTAATGAAGCGCCAACCGCCTCAAATGAAAAAGGTCAAATGACATTGGAATTCAATTAGCTGTGTTAGTACCAGTGTGGGGAAGCTCACACTGGAACGCCTATTTTTTCGACGCTCGTTGCGGGTGTGAAGACACACCCTTTTGGGCTAAGTTAAGGGAGCTAGGTTCTTGGCTGTATTCGCCATCGATTGTTTCTATTTTTAACGCTTTTCGTTTTAGGGTGTGTCTTCACACCCGATCAAAAAAATGGAACTGAACAACATCTACTTTTACACCGCTACCATCAAGGATTGGAAACCCGTTCTTTCGAAAGACTCGTACAAAGAAGTGCTGATTGAAAGCCTAATGTTTTTAATACAAAACGGGAAGTTGATCGTATACGGCTTCGTTATCATGCCTAACCACTTCCATATCATTTGGGAGATGCTGGCATTGAATGGTAAAGAACTCCCCCATACTAGTTTTATGAAATTCACCAGTCACATGATTTTCAACGACATAAAAAAGGCCAATCC
Organism: Imperialibacter sp.; assembly: GCF_040222815.1. Taxonomy (GTDB): domain Bacteria; phylum Bacteroidota; class Bacteroidia; order Cytophagales; family Cyclobacteriaceae; genus Imperialibacter. The sequence continues at coordinate 149,297 of NZ_JAVKCH010000015.1, forward strand.
AAAGCTACTTTTAGATTTCAAAGTTCGTTCGGTTAGCCGCTCTCACAATATCTGGATGAGGCATTCGCTTCCGATTCACTTATACTCCGATAAATTCATCCACCAAAAGCTCACCTATATCCATAATAACCCTTTGCAGGAACATTGGCGGTTGGCAGAAAGGCCAGAAGACTATAAATACTCTTCGGCCAGGTTCTATGAAACCGGAATTGATGAGTTTGGGATACTGACCCACATTGGCGAAAGAATATGAACACTATGATCCAGTAAATCGCTGAACAGGTGGAGGTGTCGACCGGAACGGGTGTGAAGACACACCCGGAAACGGCCGCATAAGTGTGAAGACACCTCCTCACACTGGAACGTCTATTTTTCTCTTGCTGCTAATCACCCAAAGCCCCAGAAATGTCAGCAACCCATTCAAAAGCAAAATCTCAAACCCAAACTTGTATCCCCACAAAAGGCTTTCAGAGCTGATGTTGATGAGGTAAGACAACAACGGTGAGAGCACACAGATCACCGGCACATATTTGTCAGTGAGAGGCCGCTTAGTAAACAAACCAAAAGAGAACAGTCCGAGCAACGGGCCATAAGTATAGCCCGCAGCCGTGAACACTGAATTGATCACACTCGAGTCGTTGATGGCATTGAAAATAAGGATGACGAAAAAGAGCAGGAATGAAAAGCCCAGGTGAACCAGCATCCTTACCTTGCCATTGTTCTTCACTTCTTTTTTCTCAAACCCCAGAAAGTCGACACAGAAAGAGGTTGTCATGGCAGTTAGGGCCGAGTCGGCGCTGCTGTAAGCGGCAGCCACAATGCCAAGAAGGAACAACACACCAGCAAATTGATTGAAGTGTCCTAGTGCCAGCAATGGGTAAAGATTGTCGGTGCGGTCAGGAATAGGAATGCCCGTGGCTTCCGCATACATAAACAGCAGCGCACCCAGGCTCAAAAACAAAAAATTAACGATAACCAACACCACGCAAAACCAAAACATGTTTTTCTGGGCATCGCCAATATTCCGGCAGGTGAGGTTCTTTTGCATCATGTCCTGATCGAGTCCAGTCATCACAATGGCAATAAAGGCCCCCGCAAAGAACTGCTTGAAGAAGTTCTTACTACTCTGCCAATCCCATTCAAATACCCGGAAGTAGTCGCTTTTCACGACGGTCGATCCAATGTCTGCTATTCCAATACTTAGCTCGGTGCTGATCAGGTAGATGCTAACGATAACTGCCAGGATCATGAACCCGGTCTGTAAGGTATCGGTCCACACTACGGTTTTTATCCCGCCCTTAAAAGTATAGAGCCATATCAACCCGATGGTGATGAGCACACAAGCCCAAAACGGAATGCCAAACGAATCAAAAATCGCTAGCTGCAAAACACCAGCGACCAGAAACAGCCTGAAAGACGACCCAACCACCCTGCTGAGGAGAAAGAAAAAAGATCCCGTTTTGTAGGAAGCCACACCGAACCGCTGTTCAAGATAAGTGTAAATCGTAACGAGGTTGAGCTTATAATAGAGTGGCATCAACACTGTGGCGATAATCAGATAGCCGGGCAAATACCCCAATACCACCTGAAAATACGTAAACCCGCTGTTGCCCACCTCGCCTGGCACGCTGATAAAGGTGACCCCACTCAGAGAGGCTCCAATCATCCCAAAAGCCACCAAATACCAGGGAGATTCTCTGTTCCCTGTGAAAAATGTCGACGAAGTAGCGCCTCTGGAGGTAAAGTAGGAGATGACGAAGAGCAGTAAAAAGTAACTTCCAATGACTGCTAGAACAAGAGTAGGTGTCATATCGATCGGGATGTCAGTTTATTTTCCTAATTTTGCAGGATATTCGAACCAAATTAACGAACAGAACCTTACTCTGGCAAAGTAATTCATCTGGAATAATTAATTGGAATACTAAAATGGACTGCCTTCCAGAAACGTTCAAGGCGGCGACTGAGGCTGGAAGAACAACAATTCATTTAAATTACAAAAGACTATGAGTTATCAACCGCAAAAAGAAGATCTGGTTGAGGTAATGGAAGACCTTGAGTCAACCGATTTACAGGACTTAATTGTCTACAACGACGACTATAATACGTTCGATCATGTGACCAATACATTGATCAAGGTTTGCAAGCACGATAAGCTACAAGCGGAGCAATGCACCTGGATCATCCACTATAAAGGCAAGTGCGGCGTGAAAAAGGGCTCTCTTCCCGAGCTAAAGCCTATGAAAGAAGCCATCTTAGAGGCTGGCATCAACGCCGAAATTCTTTAACGGTCTGCATGGAATTTCCATCTAAACTCATTGAAGAGGCCGTAGAACAATTTTCTCAATTTCCTGGCATTGGCAAAAAGACAGCTTTGCGACTCGTGCTTTACCTGCTGAAGCAGGAAAAGGAGCAAACAACCAGCTTTACCGAGGCGCTCAATAACCTCCGTCAAAAAATTCGCTACTGCGCCGAATGTCACAACATTTCAGACACCGAAGTTTGCAGCATTTGCACCAGCCACCGCCGTGACCGCTCGCTTATCTGTGTGGTGGAAGACATCCATGATGTGCTTGCCATAGAAAACACATCCCAGTACAACGGACTTTACCATGTCCTTGGCGGCATCATCTCTCCCATGAATGGCGTGGGGCCTGATGAATTGAATATACAATCCCTGGTAGACCGAATTGCCGGAAAAGCTGGTGAAGTGCAGGAGGTAATTCTTGCATTAAGTGCCACCATGGAGGGTGATACCACCTCGTTTTACATTACCCGCAAGGTGGGCGATAAAGGAGTAAAAGTATCCACGATAGCCAGAGGCATTCCCTTTGGCGGCGAGCTGGAATACACCGACGAAATCACCCTGGGCAGAAGTATATTGACGAGGGTCAATTATGATCTACCTACTTCGTAAATCTCATTGCCAGACTGCCTACCAGCAAAAAGAAGTCATCGTGAGTCGTTGCCTCCTGGGAGAGAAAAATGGCGTTAGCATCGCTTCCGTATTTCGCCTCCACTCTGAGTTTGGCATTGTCGGCCACGTTCAACGTACCAGTCATTGAAAAGGTGCTTAAATTGAACCCTCCTCCTGACGTGTTGACCAATATTTCGTCATCGTCACGCATATTTTCTACCCGTCCGCCTATTGCCAGCTTTTCGCTAACCGTATACTCTGCAATTAGCATCGCCATCACAAAACTGCCTCTATTAGCAGATCCCACAAGCTCCTGCGCTCCATAATCGAAAGACCCCACTGCATGAAATTTTGGGTTGAACGTATACTTTATCCAGGCGTTGTGGTAATTTCTGACCTTCCTACTCCCCACAAACCCCGGCTGTTCGTTGCCGATCAGGTTGCCATAGCTAAGGGTCAGCTCGTCGGTTGGTCGGTATTGCAAATTGACTCCCACCGATTTAGCGTTGTTGGTTTCAGCAATTATCTGCCATCCATTAACAACGACGGCTGTCACATCAAGTTTATCGTTTAATGCCGCAGACAGCTTCACACCAGTTAAATAATAAGGCGTATATTCTGTACCGAGGGCCCTGGTATATATCTCATTGTCAATTGAGGCAACTCCCTCGTAGCCTGTATGAGGGGTAATAATTCCAGCATCTATCCAAATCCCTTCCTTTATTTTTACCCCAGCATTGGCCTGGTAGATCAGTCTGGTAAGGTCGTTGGGCTCTGCTGCGTAATTATACTGCACATACGTTCCAGTTTGTAAGCCAAAACTGCTTCGCACTCTCTTAGCTGAGTACTCTGCCAGCAAATAGCCCCAGTTAAGATTGAACTCATTATGTCGGGCTGCCTGAGTCACATATTGCCTTGAGTTATTCAATGGCTTGTTAAAGTCATAGGCATAGTACACATCGGCGAAGCCAGAAAACGTAAATTGCCTATCGCTATCCTGTGCATACAGTTGCGATGCCAACATAAGTGCAATAAAATAGGTTAATAGGGTCTTCATTTTTGGAAATTTCAAAAGTCCGGTCTTGATATTAGCAAAGTTCTAAAAAAATAGGGCTTCTTGGCATAAGCGATTCATAATCTTTAATTTGCGCCGCAATTACACCCGATCAACATGAGTTTCTTATCCAAAAGAGTAAATGCCCTGGCCGAATCGGCCACACTAGCCATGGCCAAAAAGGCCAGAGAGTTAAAGTCAACCGGTGTTGACATCATCAGCTTAAGCCTCGGCGAGCCTGATTTTAAAACTCCCAAACACATACAGGAGGCTGCTAAAAAGGCCATTGACGAAGAAAAATACTTTGCTTATTCACCTGTAGCCGGCTACCAGGATTTGCGGGAAGCCATTGCAGCTAAATTCAGAAACGAAAACTTGCTTGACTCCAAGCCGGAAAATATTGTAGTGTCAACGGGCGCCAAGCAGTCGATCTACAACCTGATGTCAAGCATCCTTGACCCGGGAGATGAGGTAATCATTTTTGCTCCTTACTGGGTGAGCTACTCTGATATCATTCAGCTTTGCGATGGCAAATCGGTATTGGTGTCGGGCACAATAGAAAATGGCTACAAGCCAACTGCTGCACAGCTCGAAGCAGCCATTACCCCAAAAACCAAAGCACTGCTTTATTCTTCTCCATGCAATCCTACCGGATCGGTATTCAGCAAGGAAGAGTTTGAGAGCTTCGTGAAAGTGCTGGACAAGCACCCACAAATCCTTATCCTGGCTGACGAAATCTACGAACACATCAACTATGTAGGCAAGCACATCAGCATCGGTACTTTCCCTGAAGTAAAGGATCGCACCGTAACCATCAACGGGATGGCCAAAGGCTTTGCTATGACTGGCTGGAGGATCGGGTTTATCAATGCCCCTAAAGAGGTAGCACAGGCTTGCGAAAAAATTCAAGGTCAGGTAACGAGCGGTACCAACACGATAGCACAAAGAGCAACCGTTTCCGCCCTTACTTCAAGTCTTGATGCCACCAAAGAAATGTCAGCGATCTACCGCAAGCGCAGAGACATGGTGTACGATCTGCTCAAAAGTATCCCGGGGCTAAAAGTGAATATGCCGGAAGGTGCCTTCTATTTCTTCCCGGATGTGAGCCACTACTTTGGCAAGAGCGATGGAGAAATGACCGTGAAAGATGCTGATGATTTCTGCATCTATATCCTGGCCAAAGCGCATGTAGCCCTTGTAACAGGCGGCGCTTTTGGTGCACCCAATGCAGTGCGTCTTTCATACGCAGCTTCAGAAGCGGAATTGCAAGAGGCCATTAAAAGGATAAAGACCGCTCTGGCGCTTTTGAAATAATTTGTCAGTCTGAGCTTGTCGAAGACGATTTCGGAGTGAGCTCCCATTTCGACAGGCTCAGACGGACATCACTTTTTTAAACTTTCTTTTTTTAACTCATATATTTGGGTCGTTAACCCAATCATTTGTCCATGCCCTTCTCCTCCATTCAGGAAGTTTTCAACGCTTTTGAAAATCTCAAAGTGCTCGTCATCGGTGATGTGATGATCGACTCCTACATTTATGGTAATGCTGCCCGCATCTCTCCTGAGGCGCCCGTGCCGGTCGTTAACGTCAACAAAAAAGAGAACCGTTTGGGCGGTGCTGCCAATGTGGCGCTCAATATCCAGTCGCTGGGAGCCACACCCATCCTTTGCAGCATCATTGGAGATGAGCTTGACGGCGAAACGTTTTTTGAGTTGCTAAAGGCAAGAAACATCTCCTCCCAGGGCATCATCAAAAGCAGAGAGAGGATTACGACGGTTAAAACGAGGGTACTGGCCGGCTCACAGCACATGCTCAGGGTTGACAGCGAAACCGACAAGGCCCTGACTGCTCTTGAGCAGCGAGCGCTCATGGATCACATTCGCAATCTGGCAACCGGTTGTGACGTCATCATTTTTGAGGACTACGACAAAGGTGTACTTAACCCAGCCATCATTTCGCAAACCATTAATCTGGCCAACGAGCTGGGCATCCCTACGGTGGTGGATCCAAAGAAGCGAAACTTTCTGGCCTATAGCGGTGCCTCGCTTTTCAAGCCCAACCTGCGGGAGCTGAAAGAAGGCCTGAAGCTGGAATTCGATCACCACGACCTCGATCAGCTGTCGTCAGCAGTGAACCAGCTCAATGCCCATATGCCTATCGAGAAAGCTCTCATCACCTTGTCGGACCGTGGTGTGTACCTCACCGACCACGTGCAGTCCATCCACTACCCGGCACACATCAGGCGCATAGCCGACGTATCGGGTGCAGGCGACACGGTTGTCAGCATTGCCGCACTTTGCGAAGCGCTCCATTTGTCGCTGGAGGTGCAGGCCGAGCTCAGCAATCTTGGCGGTGGATTGGTATGCCAGCATTTAGGCGTAATGCCCATCGAAAAGGAGAGCCTGCTTCAGGAAGCACTGAAAAATGAAATGATTTTGAAGTATTTGAAAGGTTAGCCCTGAGTTACCTTTAATTCTAATCTCAGCCTTGCCACCAGCCGGGCTCACGCCATGTTGCTTCAAAAGAAACCCTTCAATGCACTGAACCCAATCACTGAAATAACGCACGAAAAGACGAACGCCAGCACCAGCCCGGTATTTAGCAGCCAGCCTGCCCGGTGCTCACCCATTACCGCTTTCCTGTTGATCATGTAAATGATGCCGCCAATGACCAGCGGCAGCACAAACACATTGGCTACCTGGGTGGCTATCTGTGCCACAATGGGGTTGGCACCGAGTATCGGCACTGAAAGCCCGACCACGCAAGCCACCGCTGTTAGTCGTTTAAAAAGCTTCGACGTCAGGTCAAGTTCGCCGTTTTTATAGTCGGAAATCAATAGCGGCGCCACCATCAGAATGGGAAACACCGAGGAAAGCCCTGCACTCAATGCCCCGGTCATAAACAGCGCCACAGCAAACTTGCCTGCCACAGGCTCCAGGGTGTACACCATGTCAATCACCTTGTTGATCGTCAGCCCCTTGTAGTAGAGGGCACCCATGGCCGTAATCATGATGGCGGCACTGATAACAAACATGAACAATGCCGATGACAGAGCATCTCTTGACTGCAGAGCTGTATCCTCCCTGGCCCAGCCTTTGCCCTTCATTAGCAGCGGCCGGACGACAAAGGTAGGCGCCGCCATAGTGGTGCCCACGAAGGCAGCCACGAGGAGGTTTCCTCCCTCTCCCTTAGGAATGGAAGGGATAAAGCCCATAACTATCTCACCAGGGGTAGGCAGCACGATGAACATGGAAATGAGAAATGACACGCCCATAATGGTGACGAAAAGGATAAGAATCTTCTCAAAAAAAGAATACTTGCCCACTATCAGCAGAAAATAAAGGATAGCGAGAATGACGACGGCGATAGACAACACGGCCCAGTAACTCTCCCCAGGCAAGCCGGGCAGAAACAAGCGGGCGATCTCATAAAGTGCATTGGCCGAAAGCCCCACGATGCCCGACAGCGAATTCCACTGACCGATCACGATGCCGATAATAAGCACCACTGCCAGCACCTTGCCAAACCTCAGCTCTGTTTTGAAGCTATTCACGGCCGTTCGGCCTGTCACCACGGCATATCTTCCGTATGCCTCCATGAGCGCCCACGAAAAAATGCAGCTCAGTGACAACACCCAAAGTAGTTGGGAGCCGTACTGGCTGCCGGCTTTGGCCATGGAGGTGACACTGCCTGTGCCCACTGTGTACCCAATGCAAAAAAGTCCTGGCCCTATCGACAATAAAAAAGCAGCGATCTTCTTCATACGTTCTCTTACCAGTTGGTGAATGATCCGTCAGCTCTCCTGAAGCCTGGGTGGTTGTAGTCGCTGCCTTTGGTGATCTCGTTGATGAGTTCAACGTTTTTGGGATTGAACTCAACTCCCAGACCTGGCCTTTGAGTTGGGTAGAGTTTGCCATTTTTGAAATTCAGGTAGTCGTCGTTGAGGTAGTCTGTCTTCGTTGCGGAATTGCCAAGTATCTCTGTGAGCACAAAGCCAGAGGATGCCCCAAGCGTATGCACAATGGCGGCTGTTGAGATTGGACCGGTAAAGTGGGGAATCAAGCCGACATAATGCGTTTCGCAAATGGCGGCAATTTTCATGAACTCGGTAATGCCGCCTGTGTTGGGCAGCGTCACCCGTGAAAAATCGATCAGGTGATCTTCCACCAGCTCGTTGATGTCCCAGCGATCGCCAAACTGCTCACCCACGGCAATGGGCACATTCACTTTGGTACGTAGCGTTTCATAAATGCCAGGATTTTCGGAGCGCACCAGGTCCTCCACAAACAGCGGCCGAAGTGGCTCTATCATATTGCAGACAGTGACTGCCTCGGCGGTGTCGAAACGGGTATGCAGGTCGATGCACCACTGCCCGTCTTCCCCTACGCCCTCCCGTACCTGCTCACAATGTTTGCGGTAGTTGTTCAGCCATTTGTGCACGTCAAAAACGTCTCTTGACCCCACTCCCCCATCGGTGCGGAAAGCATAAAAGCCAGCTTCCATGCAAGCTTTTGCCGTTTCCTTCACCGACCCCTGGCCGGGAAAACCGGTGGAATAGCAAGGAATATAGTCCCTCGTGAGGCCGCCAAGCAATTCATACACTGGCACATTCAACGCTTTGCCTTTGATGTCCCACAGAGCCATATCGAGCGCACCCATGGCGTGAAGCCGCTCACGACCCGAGGGATAGAAATAGCCCCTGTTGACTTTCTGCCACAGGTGCTCAATACGGAACGGGTCTTCACCAATCAGCATTTCGGCCACGTTCTGGATCATCTCTTTGGAGCCGCCCTCTCCTACACCCATGATGCCGCCATTGGTCTCTACCACCACAATGTCCCGCATCTGAGCAAAGGCCGGTTTGGTATAATCGGGGTCACGGTAGTGTCGGATTTTTGTGATTTTGAGGTCGGATTGGGTATGGGCGTTCAAAAATGGGAGCCCGATGGCGAGGCCGCTGGCCGTCAACAGGCTTTTTTTGACAAAGTCTCTCCGGGTGGTCATGTGTAGGTAGTTTAAGTGGTATTTACAATAGTCGACTGACTTAAGGCGGTTGTGCCAAATATCAGGTATCGGAAATTAGTAAAAGATGGGGAGAAAGCGTGACTTGGCCTACCTCAATTGAGATGAAAGGTCTTTGGGTGGGCAAAAAGAATAAAATCGCAAAGGCACCGTTGCTATTTTGCCTTGATCAAGGCATAAATATCTGGCAGGCGGTGTTTAAAATAGTCGGGGATTTTCTCGGTCATAGGTACAACCTCTCCGCTTTCAATCTGCAATAGATTTGTATAAAGTTCGTTTTGGGCTGAGTTGTCTACAAATAGACAGTTGTCGAAAGCTCCAAAATACAGATTAAGATTTCTATACCCGGCTTTCCACTTTAAATCTATTGTTTCGTTGTCAACAAAGTGTCCTTTGAATTCAGTTCGAACTCGAACCCTGTGCCTTGCTATTTCCTGATTCTCAAGACAAAAGAATATCAAATTCGCTTTGTATCCCTTTTCTTTAAACATTTGAACCCAATAAATCGGGTGTGTGTCAAAATTCGTTTCATAGCAAAAATCCAACTTGGCAGACAACGCTTTTTCAATCGAAGACTCGAATTCTTTTGTAGTTTGATCCCTGGCGAATTTCTCTCGTAACTCACTATCTGGCAGGCTGTAGTAGGCTTCCAGAAATTGCTTATCGTAGTCAAAAGCGATCAGCCCTTGAGGCAAAAATGAAGATGCAAACGTCGATTTCCCCGCTCCGTTACATCCAGCAATGACCGTTAACTCAGGCATTTGATTTAATAGCCTGAGTCAGCTCTGGACTTAATTTTCCCTCCCTTTTCCGAATCTGAAAAAGCTCCTCCCTGGGAATAACCTGGCTATTCAGAATAATCCTCGCTTTGCTCATTTGTTGAGCAACTTCAACCCCATTAAATAGCTTTTCCTTACTCATGGTACGAAAATACGAAAATCCACCCACTCCGCAGATTGAATCCTAACAAATTAAAATGGCCAGCATGGAAAACGCTCAAACGAAACTCTCTCAGAAAGCTGGTTAAACGCAGTGGAAACATTTCCCACAACTCCCTCTTTATCAGACTCCTGCACTACTGCAGCAGCCTTGCTCAACCTGAGCAAACTTAAAACAGACTTGCGGGAGACTTGCTCAGCTTGAGCAAACGTGATGCAGTATTGCGGCGACCTTGCTCAACTTGAGCAAACGTAAAACAAATCTGCAGGAGATACTTTTATATTCAATACAAATGGACGCTTGCTTTAGCGGAGGAATTCAGGCTACTGTGGCACCCCTACCCATACCACCTCACTCAATCTTCCTGGCTACTCCACCGCCGCCGCCTTGAAACAGCGTTAAGCTCTCTATCACTCCATTATCGGCCTGAAACGATATCTTAGCCCTCACCTCAGGCTGGAAAAAAACTGTGTCATTTTCGGCGTAAATCTCAAAGCGTTCCTCGGCGGTAGGCTGCCCATAGAGCTGCCCGCCTTCTCTCGTGATGGTGATCATGAAGCCGGGCTGTAGCTCATATACGCCCACGTATTGCTCCAGCACCGACTCTGGCACCTCCACCGCATCGCTCTTAAAGTACTGCGCTGCCAGCTCCGATCCGGAATCGAGCAGGTTGAAGCCGATGTCGTCGGCGCCGGTGCTGGAGTTGGTCAGCACCACCACCCCTTTGCCAGTTTCCTTCACAAACCCGGCAAAGGTTCTGTAACCTCCTGTACCGCCATTGTGCCAGATCACGTCTCCTTCCCTGCCATTCTTAATATGCCAGCCCATGCCCACCTGCATACCGCCGGCCTTGTCATGCCGCATCGTATGCGACATATCCATGGCTGCCCGCAAGGGAGTATCCACATAGCCCAGGTTGGCCGAAATGAATTTGGCCATGTCCGAGGTGGAACTCCTGATGGCTCCTGCACCTGCCAGCGTAGGAATATCCCAATTCTCCACCACATAGGGGCCGGTATGCCCCAGCGCCAGGTTTTGTTTCATTGTTTCGGTGAAGGCAATTCTTGTATCGTTCATTCCCAGCGGATCAGCAATGGTTGCCACCATCAGCGCCTCATAAGTTGTGTTCTTGTTTTGAGCCAGCAGGTGCCCCAATAAGCCCTGGGCCAGATTGGAGTATTCATATTCGGAGCCAACCGCTCTGCTTGGCTGGTAGTTAGAAATGAACTCATACATCTGTTGGACAGTGTAGTCAGCATAGGGATTATTGGGATTGGCTGGGGCAAAATTGGTGGGCATTCTTGGGATGCCCGACGTATGGTCGGTGAGGTTGCCAAAGGTGATGGGCGCATCGCCCATTACGGGCACCTGCACGGTGTCCGGGAGGTAGTCGTTAATTTCGTCCTCCAGCTTCACCTCGCCACCCAGCACCTGCTGCGCCAGCAGAATAGCCGTAAACACCTTGGAAATAGACCCTATTTCGTAAATGGTGTTTTCGTCGACCGGTTTACCATCCAGCGTCGTTTTACCAAAATTGTAATACTTCACTCCCGACGAGTCGATAACTGCCAGGGCCATGCTGGGCATTTGTCCGTTCTGAATGCGTTTTTCAATAGTGGCTACTACTTCGGGCGGCAAACCATCTGTGGTCGCCTTGTTTGATTTGTCGGTGCACTGGTAGCTAACAACGCCAACAAGAAGAAGGGCGAAAACAATTCTGAGCTGCTTCATAAAGGTGGATAGGTTTAGGTAATGGAGATGAAAAAGCAAGCGCCCGGGTTGCTTGCGGGTATTTGCTAGAACCGGGTGTTAATTAAAGATAGGAGTTTTTGTGGTTTTTGGTGGCAGAGGAATAGGCTTTTTCAACGGGGAGATCAGCACAGACGGACGCTTACGTTATTGGCAGCTTTTCGATGTCGAAAACACTTGCCTTGTAGAACTCTGCCGACCTACCAGGCATTTACTTTTTTCCCATCAGTCCGTTTTGCTTTTGCTGATCTCGCTTTCTTACGATTTTCTATGACGTCGCTTATTAGTTTTTCCTCTTCTTTTGTCAAAGGCTCCAACCCTCCGATAAAATCCACATCCAATTCTTTTCTTTTTCTTGTCATCTCTCAATGTCTTTAAAGTACCTGGCTATAAGTAGTAGTGCGGCTACCGAATTGGCTGTTCTGGAATAAATCACCATTGATGATTAGCACCAGCGGAAGCTTACTCTAGTTTGGGGTATCAAGTTAAACCAATTGGCACAACCGTCTGAACTATGTTAAACACAGGTGTATAAAGGTCAACTTCTTGTTCAGGTGTTTCAATTGTGATAATAAGGCTATAACGAACCATTGATTCAATTTTCCCAAGTTGTTTTCTTGTTCTATACCAACCATTTTTAGGATAAACAGCCAAAATATTTCTTCTGGACATCTCCACTCCAGATATTGTAATAAAGTCCTTCTTTATTGATCCTTTGCTTCTGACTCGTTCCTTCAAAGTCCATGGCTCGGAAGATCTATTAATTGTATCATCATCATGTTCTTCTGTTCCTGAAGATGCAGCAGATATTCTTCTTTTAAATTCGTTAAGTTGCTCTAAAGGCTTAATAAGTTTGAAATCAAGTTCGTGAGAGTGATACCGAAAATTTGAAGCATATTGACGATTACCTGGATTAGGTTCTATGTAATAGGATAAGGTAACTTTTATTGTTGAATCTCTATCTCCAATTTCGTCTCTCAGAACATCCACAGGCCAAGGAAGCTCATACAAATGGTATTCATTGTATCGTGGCTGAGATTTTTCTAACCTATATGGTTGAATAGAACGCTGTGAAACAAGTGTAAGGGAGTTGTTCGCACTATTCTTTGCCTGTTCTAATATGGGAACACCATAACCTACAGATCGTAATAGAGCCCTTCTATCTGTTTCCAAATTCAGGTTACGGCTCTGTAACATAGCATCCGTCCATTCTGCTGAATGCACCATTAACCCTCTAATTGTTTCAGGCCAGTAATCAGGATATTCTGTTTTCAGTTCGGCAGCCATTTTTGAAGCTAAGGCAACAGATGCACTTGTGTCTCCGAAAGTTTGAAAGATGTTTATTCGGTGATCCTTATGGGTGGTTAATAATTGAAGAGTGTCTTTATGGTCAACTACATTTTCCCTATGAGCCAAATTCCCCCCCTCCATCACAATGTCCGGTTTATTTGGCCACTGAGTTTCCCAAGTTCCTGAAGTTGAATTGGAAGGTGCCATTTCACCATTAACTGCTAAAGGATTCCATCCAGGCCATTGCTGAGCATTTATCCGGTCTTTTCGTGTATAGCTCCCTACTGTTAGCGCATTGTATGCTTGTCCAGGGTCTTGAACTGACTCATAAAAGTTCTTATCTGGAAATTCTTCTGCGCTTTCAATTCTTACGTTACCGCCACTCACTAAAATTAATTGTGGTTCGTTAGGGTCGAGAATACTGCCAAATGCAATTTTGTCAACCGAAGTAGAACTTGATGAAGGTCTGCCACGAAATCCGAAATCTTTGTTGGTTACTGATAAACAAAAAATGCGGGGATGGTTTGGATTATCGACAATTGGAGTAGCGCAGGCATATTCGTAAATCGCACCATACATTTCCGGATCATTAGGAGATTGAGGATGATAAATCTTAAAGGATTCAAGCCCATGATAGAGTTGGGTAGTTCCATTATCAGCCAGTGCCTGAGTTAAATCTCCATATAATACTAGACCGGCCATGCCCGTGCCATGACCGCCCCCAGGTACACTATCAAATTTGCCCCAATCCTCAATCCATGTATATAATCTTTCGTCAGGCAATAAAGGATTTATCAGAGGATGTTGGTTAGATACCCCACTATCCAATAGACAAACAAGAACAGAGTTTTCGTCGAAACGATTTTCTGTTCTTTCGACCAAGTCTTGTAACCATAGTTCTTTTTCGGCAATCGAAATATCCTCGTGAGTAATAAAATCAGATAATTCCTGCGGATGTCGTAACTCGGCAAGATTATCAAGGAGCATTAAAGAATTTGATAATTGGTTAGCCGAGGCTCTAACAAGTCGCACAAAATGCTCTGGAAAATCTAATTGCAGTTGGCCAATCTGTGCTTCTGATTGCTCAAGATTGGTTATGACTTTGTTTATTCTGTCACCGTCATTATCCGTTTTCCTAAACCAAACTTCCCACCAAACTATTTCATTTTCACTAGGGAAAGAAATTTCTGGTTCGTCAGACCAAAAAGCTTCAAGGGTGGCTAATTTGATGTTTGCAATGTTAGCGATTAACTGATTTGCTTTCGGTGCACCAGATTTAGTGTCCTTTTCTGGATTCAAGTATTCTTCAACACGTTTTATGAAATGGCTGATGCCTCCTTTTGTTAACATGAGGGCTACATGGTAGCGGTATTGATTCTCTTGTTCAGGATGTTGTTCCTGTTTAATATTGACTATTTGATAGGTTGGCCGATCTGTATTTTGATGTAGCTGATCAAATTTTAACGGGTAGCCCCACTCTGAGATGAATGTCACGTAAATCGCATCATCTCGAATAATATTTTCTGGCAGTTCGGTGTCTTCGGCTAATTGTAATTGCTGGCGCACAGCTTGAAGTTTGCGCAATATTCTGTTCCCATGTTCCGAACGATTACGTTGGCTAGTTGGGAAATCTACTTTTATTTTGGCAGGATACTTATATTGTTGACCGGAGGCATATTCTTCGATTCTCCCAATGTGTGGTTTGTCGAAATTATCTGCCATTTATGATTTACGTTTCTTAAGGGCAATAATTAATTCCGCTTTTTTAAGCTTATTATCTCCATGAAGAATCATCTCTTTAATTGTTTCTTCACAGGCTCTAACAATATCCGAATAATTCAGTCCTTCCGACTCTTTAGCCAGTATCTGGTAATTAATTCTCTCATTGAATTTGAATCCGAAAAGGTTTTTCTTAATGGTATCTATAATTTCACTTCTGGTAGGTAGAGGATATGTGATAATATCATCGAACCTTCTAAACAAAGCCTGATCCAAAGCCTCTGGCATATTCGTAGCGGCAATAATAACGCTGTTGCTTTGATCTTTTTCGATATTTATTAAGAAGCTATTTAGGACACGTTTGATTTCTCCAACATCTTGTCCTTGGTTTCGGTGCGAACCGATTGAATCGAATTCGTCAAATAAATACACACCTCTATGGTCAGGCATTGCATCAAATATCAAACGCAGCTTGGCAATTGATTCACCCATAAATTTAGAAATCAAACCATCCAAACGAACAATGAAAACAGGGATTCCCAATTCTCCGGCAATTGCTTGTGCGGTCATGGTTTTTCCACATCCTGGAGGACCTTGAAGTAAAAGTTTTCTTCTTGGCATGAGGTTGTGTTGCCTGAGCATTTCCCATTTCTGCTGTTCATTAACCAATTTCAGCAAAGCTTCTTTTACTGACGGGGCAAGAACCATATCGCTTAGCTTGATCTTTGGTTGAAATATTTCAATCAACTCATGAAGATCTCGCTTTGACTGATTTATCGGAATCGTCTTACTACGGTCGAGAAAAGAAAGTGAACGGTTTTTTCTTGCTCTTTCGATCATCGACTTAAGCTCCTGAGCAAATGTTGTATGTCCTTTACGTGCCTCGGATGCAGCAATTTGCATAGCAGAAGCAAAAAAACGGTCTTCGTCACCGTCACCGAATGATTTAATTAAACTTTTTATTTGATCTGCTGCTGCCATTTTTCAAAGTTACTCATTGGGGCCAAGTCCTAAAATAGCTTGACACAAAAAGTATCAAAGAGCTCAATCGCTTCTGCCAACGATTCACACCGCTACCCACTCTATTTTTTTTTGGAAACCCGATCAGAAGTACTACAATGCTCGACGGCTATTAAATATAATGTCCAGATGTGGTTATTGATCCTACCCGCCCCCTTTTCTCGATCAATATAGCATATTTTCTATTCTACGAAAATCTTTGTTCCTGCCCACAACCAAATGATAACCCTAGCAAGCGGCGCTCTATTACGAAGTCGAGCAAGGCTAGCAACACCGCCAAGTACCCTACAGCTATGCCTTCTTCCCAATTTATCGTAAGTTCAACCCATTAAACATACCTAATGCCTACTATGCACAAACTTTCCGCTTCTCTGCTATCAGCAACGCTCGTTTTAGCGCTGCTTTCTAGTTGCACACAAAAAGAACCCCTGCAAGCCACCAAATGGGACAAAGTCACCCTCAGTTTCGCTGGGCCTGAAACAGCCGAAGACGCTGCTGACAATCCCTTCACCGACTACCGGCTGAACGTGGTCTTTTCCAAAGGGCTGAAGAAGATGCTGGTGCCGGGCTACTATGCGGCCGATGGCAACGCTGGTGAAAGCAGCGCCACGGCTGGCAACGTGTGGAAGGTGCATTTCCGTCCTGATGAAGAAGGCGAATGGACTTATCAGGTTTCCTTTCGCAAGGGTGCCAATATAGCCGTGGATGATGATCCACAGGCGGGCGAACCGGTCGCCTTTGATGGTGAGGAAGGCAAACTCATCGTGTCGGCAGGCAACTACCAGTTGCCCGACCTCAGAGCAAAGGGACGGCTGGCCTACGTGCGGGAACGCTACCTGCAATTTCAGGAAACTGGCGAATTCTTCCTCAAAGGCGGTGCCGACAGCCCGGAAGACCTGCTCGGCTATGCCGACTTCGATGGCACCCATAAAGAGACCGAAGGCGAAAACAGATCAGGTGAAGCAGAGAACAAGGCCGTACTGCACAGCTATGCTCCCCATGCGGCTGACTGGCAAACCGGCGACCCTACCTGGCAGGGGGGCAAAGGCAAAAACCTTATTGGCGGCATCAACTACCTGGCCAGCAAAGGCATGAATTCCATCTACTTCCTCACCATGAACATTGGTGGCGACGGCAAAGATGTATGGCCCTACACCGGCTACGACGAGCGCAGCCGCTTCGATTGCAGCAAGCTCGACCAGTGGGAGGTGGTGTTCGACCACATGGAGCGCAAAGGCATCATGCTGCACATAGTAACACAGGAAACCGAAAACGAAAAGCTGCTCGACGATGGTGACACCGGGCCCCAGCGAAAGCTTTACTACCGGGAGCTGATTGCCCGCTTTGGTCACCACCTGGCTGTGACCTGGAACATGGGCGAGGAAAATGGCCCGGCCAGCTTCAGCCCCAACGGCCAAACCACCGAGCAGCAAAAAGCCATGACCGACTACTTCAAAACCCACGACCCCTACCAAAACTACGTGGTCATTCATACACACTCCCACAAAGAGCTGCGCCACGAAATGTTTGACAGGCTGCTGGGCCACCCGAGCCTCGACGGCCCATCGATCCAGATCGGGTACATAGGCGATGCTCATGAGGACACAAAACGATGGGTAGAAAAGTCAGCCGAAGCTGGTCACCCCTGGGTCGTGAATATCGACGAAATAGGCCCTGCCAACCGTGGGCTGGATCCCGACGACAGGGAAGACAATAACCAGGACACCGTGCGGGTGTCGGTGCTGTGGGGCAACCTGATGGCCGGCGGCAGTGGCGCAGAGTGGTACTTCGGGTACCTCAACCACAACAACGACCTGGGCTGCGAAGACTGGCGCTCAAGAGACCGCATGTGGGACTACACCAAAGTAGCGCTCGACTTTTTCCAGGGTCACTTGCCGTTTGCCGAGATGGAAAGCCACGACGAATTGTCGGGAGAAAACACCTACTGCCTGGCCAAGCCGGGAGAAGTATATGCGGTGTTTTTGCCACTAGGGGGAGAAGCCTCTATCGACCTGACCGGAGCTGAAGGAAGCTATTCCGTGAGCTGGTATAACCCAAGAACTGGGGGCGAGCCACAGCAAACCGAAGTAACGACAGTAGAGGGCGGCGAGGTGCGTTCGCTTGGAAACCCGCCTTCAGAGTCGGAAAAGGACTGGGCGGTGTTGGTGAAAGCTGGTGGGTGAGGACACCCTGTTGAGCGGACTGGTGGGTGAAGACACCCACCGGAACGGTTCGGGCTGGCGGGTGAGGACACCCTGCCGGGCTGGCGGGTGAGGACACCTGCCGGAACGGCCATCCCACTAACCCCGCTCTATCGGAAAAGTGAGGCAATGCGGGCCACCGCTGCCACGACTTAGCTCACCTGCTGGAATGGTGATGATGGTGTTTTGAATCTTGTCTTTGTCAATCTTGCCTTCGGCGGCCTGCTGCAGAAATTGCTCAGCAGGAATCACAGTATAGCCCAGTTGCTGGAAGCCTTCGATGGTTTTGGTGTTCCTCCGGTAGGTGATTGTCACCCCTGGCTTTACGGCCACAAAATTGCAGGCACTGCTCCATTGCTCCCGCTGGTCGAAGGGATGCTCCCCATTGCCGCACGACACAAACCTGGCTTCAGCATCTTCGGCTAGTATCAAATCCTTTATGGTATCAAACCGCCGGGAGGTGTTTCCCTGCAAGTCGAAGCTTTCGATACTAATTTGAGTAGGATCCTGCAGCACATGCTCATACAGCACGTAATCGTGGTCATTTACCTTCGAAAAAATAGTGTCGATATGCATACAATATTCTTCCTTGGGAATATCTACAATGGTAAACTTCTCCACCACCTTGTGCTCACGTAGCTGCTCCCTTATTCTCCAGAGCGCCACCATGTTTGTTCTCTCGCTGCACCCAATGAGCAAATGCGATGGACTTAAATGAATAATGTCGCCCCCCTCAATTGTCTCCGCTCTGTTGGAAAGTGTCGTAGCCAGGTGATCCGACGAAGTACACAAGTCGAGGTATTTGTACCCTTCTTTGGTAAAGACCGGGTGATGATGGGTAATAAACCAGGTGAGAATGTTCTCTCTTTTCCGGGGCATTTTTTCAGCCTGACAGGTAATCACATAATTGTTCACCACCGCTCCAATGTCCCGGGTAAAAATAAGGTTGGGCACCGGATTGAGCAAAACACTGCCGCCCGTTTTGTAGCCACTAATAAGTCCCTTGGCCAGGTTTTCCGCTGATAACTGCCGCATTGCCAACTGCGTGTCGGGCGGCAGACTCTCCAGCTTAAACACCTCATCGAGCAATTGTGACCTTAGCTTCGCATCGGTCAAAATATCTGTCAACAGGTCTGTGAACTCCAGCACATTTTCTTTCCCTGCAAAAAACGAAAGCACGCCGGTAAGCAGGCTGTGCTCCTCCTGCATTTTGGGTAAGAAAACAATGTCATCATACAAGAGCTCAGCCTTGTTGAACGGAGTTACCCATTCTATTCCCTGATCAGGGCGATGGACTATTACCTTTCTTAGTATGTCAATATCTGAAGTAACCATAGGGTTGATCTGCCGTTAGGTATTCGTCGAAAACAATTATATTCGGAACTTATTCAACCAGCTCGCACGGCCAATTGTTGAACTATTAAGCCTATATTGAATCCCTTTGAGGGGCTAAGATGTCGAGATTTTTATTTTTTGTTGGAGTCCTCACCACTTTTATTTCATTTTCCCTGCACGCAGATGCTGAAAAACCAACAGCAACGAAGGGGACATTGGACTTGAGGGGCTGGGATTTTTTGCGGGATGGCCCAATAGAGCTGGATGGAGAATGGGGCTTTTACTGGGAAGAATTGCTCGAACCAGAAGGTGCTGAGTTAGCCAAAAAACCTCCCCACTACTTTCAGTTTCCCAGGATTTGGAACAATGCGGAGGTGGACGGTATCGAGCTAAGCAGAGCAGGTTACGCCACCTACTCTCTTACTGTTCTTTTACCCAAAGACCATCCTCCCTTGCTCATGTGGGTGGAAGACTTTTTCACCAGCTACCAGCTATTCATCAACGGCGAGGTGTTTTCAAAAAACGGCATTGTTGGAAAAACCAGGGAAGAATCGCAGCCTCAGTCTTATCCAAAAACAAAGCCGCTGAGAGAAAAGGCAGATACACTTCACCTGGTGCTTCAAGTCTCCAATTTTATTCATAGAAAAGGCGGAAGTTCCCAAAGTATTACCCTTGGTGAGGAAATGCAATTGGCCCGAGCCAAAGAAGTGGAGCTGGCTTACGACTGGATTTTGGCAGGCGCCATGTTCATGGGTGGGTTTTTCTTTTTTGGACTCTACCTGTTTGGGCGGCACGACAAGCCCATGCTTTACTTTGCGCTGTTTTGCCTGGTATACGCCTATAGAAATATCGGTTCGGATATCTATGCTATTAACGCAGTGTGGGAGATGCCTTTTTCTCTACTGCTAAGGCTCGAGCACCTCAGCGTATTTATGGGTCTCTATTTCTTTGTACGTTACATCGTCAGTCTTTATCCCGAAGAAGTATACAAGCCTGTTTTCTCTGTCTTTCTATGGGTCACGTTGGGCATAAGCTTGTTGACAGTGGCAGGCCCTATCCTCCTGTTTACTTCTATCCTTCCCTACTATCTCTATGTTCTTCTGCTGGCTATTTGCTACGGAATATACATAGTGGTGATGGCTGTCATACACAAGAGGCTGGCAGCAGTATATGCACTTGTTGCAAAACTGATTGTTTTTGCGATAGTGGGCTATAATGTACTGGTGTATTTTGACCTAACACCGAGAATTGTTCTGTTTAATTTCATTGCCCACATCCTCTTCTTCTTTTGTCAGGGACTGATCCTGTCGTTTCGGTTTGCACAAAATCTTAAGGAAGCCAAAGAGCAAGCGGAAAAGGCTTCCAGGGCCCGCACGGAGTTCCTTTCGACCATGTCTCACGAAATGAGAACCCCATTGAATGCCGTGTTGGGCATGACCAACTTTTTGATCGGGGACAAGCCCAAGCAGACACAAAAGGAAAGCCTGAATACACTTAAGTTTTCAGCCGAGCGACTCATGAACCTGATCACCGAGCTACTTGATTTTAGCAAAATCGACTCGGGTCAAATCGACTTTTCTACGGAAAAAATATCTCTTAAAGAATTCCTTCGATCAGTTTACGCCTCATTTGAAAAAACTGCTAAACAGAAGCAGGTGGACTTTCAACTTCAAATAGCGGAGGATATCCCCGACCACATTCTATGCGACAAAGCCAGGCTGTCGCAGGTGTTGGTCAACCTTTTAGACAATGCTTTCAAGTTCACGGCGTCGGGCTTTGTCCGCCTTAATGTTTCGCTGGAGGAAAAAGAAAGCGACAGCGTCAAGTTGCTATTTGAGGTGATTGATAGTGGCATTGGCATAAAAGAGAGTCAGAGTGAAATGATTTTTGAAAGCTTTTCGCAGGGCAACGCTTCCACCACCCGGGAGTACGGAGGAACAGGGCTTGGCCTCAGCATCATCAGGCGCCTGCTGAGACTGCAAGGCTCCGATATTCAGTTTGTCAGCACTCCTGGCGAAGGTTCCCGATTCTACTTTAGCCAATGGTTTGGCCTAGTAAAAACGGCAGAAAAATCCCCCGCTGCTGTGGCCCCAAAGGTAGTCGACAGAAACATTGTGGAGAGCAAGAAAATATTAGTGGTGGAAGACAACAAGGTGAATGTGCTGGTCATCAAAAAGTTTTTGCAAAAGTGGGGAGCCAATATAGAAATTGCAGGCAATGGCCAGATAGCCGTTGAAAAGCACACAGCCACGCCTTTTGATATTATCCTGATGGATCTTCAGATGCCAGTTATGGATGGTTACAAGGCCACCGAAAAAATCAGGGAAACGGATGCGAAAACGCCAATTATCGCTATTACCGCCGCCATCCCCTCGGACATCCGGGATCAGATTTTCACTGTTGGCATGAACGATATTGTCACCAAGCCTTTTGTGCCCGAGGATCTCCACGAAAAACTGATCAAATACCTTTCGCTGGCAAGCTAGCCGTGGTTGTACTCCTTCACTGTTTCGATAAAGCACTTCACCTTTTCAGGGTCGGTATCAGGATAAACGCCGTGACCCAGATTGGCAATATGTCGCTGAGACCCAAAGGCCTTTAACATGCCTTTTGTAGCCTTCTCTATCTCTGCAAAGCTCCCGTATAGGGCACAGGGGTCGAGGTTGCCTTGCAGTGTTTTGCTGGCTCCCACTTTTGCCCTCGACTCCGCCACGTCCATGTTCCAGTCGAGGCCAACCGTAGCGCAAGGCAGTTGACCAATTTCGTCAAGCGCAAAAAAGGCTCCCTTGGCAAAAACGGTGACCGGCACCTCTGGAATAGCCTCGCATATTTTCCTGATATAAGTGAGTGAGAATTCCCGGTAGTGTTGAGGGGGCAGCACACCCGCCCAAGAGTCAAAAATTTGGAGCATGTGGGCACCAGCCTTTACCTGCGCCTTCAGATAGCTGATGGTGCTTTGTGTGATTTTTTCCAACGCCTTATGCGCCAAGGCTGGCTCGGTGTACAGAAAACCCCTGGCTTTTGAGAACGTCTTGCTGCCAGACCCTTCCACCATATAAGAAAAAAGTGTCCATGGGGCTCCGGCGAACCCTATCAGGGGCACCCTGCCTGCCAGCTCTTTATTGGTAAGCTTGATGGCCTCTATCACGTAGCCCAAATCAGTTTCTCCGTCAGCTACACGCAGTTCGTCTATATCTTTCTCAGTCTTTATTGTCTTAGGAAATGTTGGCCCTCTCTTCTCCACCATTTCGTAGGGGCAGCCCATGGCCTCTGGTATCACCAAAATGTCGGAGAAAATGATCGCAGCGTCCACCCCCAGAATGTCTACAGGTTGCACGGTCACTTCTGCAGCAAACTGCGGTGTTTTTACCAATTCAATGAATCCGCTCAGGCTGTTCCGCACAGCCCTGTATTCTGGCAAAATCCTGCCTGCTTGCCGCATCATCCATACCGGTGTTCTCTCCGTTTTCTCTCCTCTGGCAGCCCGGAGGATCAAGTCGTTCTTCAATTGCATGCGGCAAAGTTAGTCAGGCTTTGCATATTTCCATTCAGATTTTATCAAGACAAATAGACACCTGGGGGCAAAACGTTTCCGGGTTCCTTTTTCGTTATCTTTGTTGAACAACAAATGACCCATTATGAGTATCTTATTTGAAAGCTTCGCCAGCTGGAAGAAAGATTGCCAGGACAGAAGCATTAAGCTCTTTGAGCCTGTCATCGAATACGAGATCCAGCAAAAGAATAAAACGGAAGAGGAAATTTGGAACGGACTCCAAAGGGCCTATGAGGTAATGAAGGAGGCCGTCCAAACGGGGCTCACTGAGAATATGACCTCCCGCTCAGGGATGATCAACAACGGAGCAAAAAAAGTATACAATAATCCCATCACCGTCCTGTCAAAGGAATTTCAAGTGCTTATTTCACGGGCGCTGGCTGCCAAGGAGGTCAATTCTTGTATGGGCCGGGTGGTGGCGGCACCTACAGCCGGTGCTTCGGGCATCCTGCCCGGAACGCTGGTTACACTTCAGGAGCTACACAAACTGGATGATCGGAAAATTTTGGAAGGCTTACTCGTAGGAGCAGGCATTGCGCTGATCATGGAGCAAAAGGCCTCTATTTCCGGCGCCGTAGGCGGCTGCCAGGCCGAGACAGGCAGCGCCGGGGCCATGGCCGCCGGAGCCATCGTTTATTGTCTTGGAGGCAACGTTGACCAGGTTTTCAATGCCGTGGCCATCACCGTTCAGTGTATGCTCGGTCTTGTGTGCGACCCGGTGGCTGGGTTGGTGGAGGTGCCCTGCGTGGTCCGCAATGCAAGCGCAGCCGCTATCGCCAACTCCTCGGCGCAAATCGCTATTTCCGACGTAAGCAGCGTCATTCCCGTCGACGAATGTGTAGAAGCCATGGGCGAAATAGGTCAGGCCATGGAAAGCCGCTACAAGGAAACAGCCGAAGGAGGACTTGCCACCACACCTACCGGCCGATCAATAGCCAAAAAAGTACTCATCCACGATATTGAGATATTAGATGACGATGAGGCCAATTAATATCAGGAGTTTCTCTTGTTGAACGACGGGATGGCCAGAAAAACAGCCACGACCGTGATGATGGCAGCAGCCAGAAAGGCTGCGCCCGGAAAATAAATGATCGGGTTTTCACCGGTGAAGTAGGCAAAGAGATTTGTCATCAGGGGCGGCCCAATAATGGACGTCACGCTGGTCATGCTGGTCAGGGCTCCCTGCAGCTCCCCTTGTTCGTTGGATGGCACCTGCCCAGAGATAAGGCTTTGGAGCGAAGGGCCAGCAAAGCCACCCAAAGCAAAGGGCACCATAATGGCGAACATCATCCAGCCTTGCGACGCAAATGCAAAAAGGATAAAGCCGAAAATATAAAAAAACATGCCAACGAACACAGCATTCCACTGCCCTATTCTCGGCACCACTATGCGGATAAGTCCTCCTTGCACAATTGCAACGGTTAATCCTACAAAGCCCAGCGAATAGCCAACCCAGGCCTCATTCCAACCAAACTCAAGCATAGTGAAATAAGCCCAGGTACTTTGGTTGACATGTCCGGCCAGATAGATAAAAAAGAATGCGCCCACCAGGCCGAGCACCTTGGGGTACTTTTGCAAGGCTTTCAATGAGCCCAACGGATTGGCCCGACGGATACTGAAAGGCCGCCTTTTATCGGCTGGGAGCGACTCAGGCAGCACGAAGTAGCCGTAGAGCCAGTTGAGCAACGCTAGTGCGGCGGCGGCAAAGAAGGGGACTCTTGAGCCGTACTGGCCCAGCAAACCGCCTATCACCGGCCCAATAATAAAGCCGAGGCCAAATGCAGCCCCTATGATTCCGAAGTTTTGCGCTCTTTTCTCAGGCGTGCTTATATCGGCTATGTAGGCCGATGCTGTTGTGAAGCTGGCACCGGTTACCCCCGCCAGCAAGCGACCAACAAAAAGCCACCAAATATTAGGAGCGAATGCTAACAGCAAATAATCGAGTCCGAACCCAAACAGCGAGGCAAGCAGCACAGGTCTGCGGCCAAAATGGTCACTCAGCCCGCCCAACACAGGGGCAAACAGAAACTGCATGCCAGCGTAAGCAAACAATAACCAGCCACCATACTGGGCCGCCTGGCTAAGGTCTCCATTGATAAGCTCTTTGATAAGGCTCGGCAGCACTGGTATAATGATGCCCAGCCCGGTAACGTCTATAAGAAGCGTAATAAAAATAAAGCCGAGGGCGGCCGGACGTTTTTCGGACATGTACTTAAAATTACAACGGCGAAAGGTACAAAATAAGCGGATAGTCCAAACCGCTTTTTTGGTTAAGCACTATACAAAAGGCCTGCAAGGTTCTTTGACCACTAAATCGTATTTTAGAGGAAAAATCGATGCTAATGGATCAAAGGTTCTATGTCCTTCTTTTCATTATTTTTCTCCGCTATGCCCTGATCGCTGGACTTGCCTTTTTCATTTTTTACAGGCTCCTTAAGAGTAAATGGGCGAAAAGAAAAATTCAGCAGGCCTTTCCGAAAAAAAATGACTACCTGCGTGAAATTGGCTATAGTCTGCTAACGGTCCTTATTTTCTGGATCGTGGCCCTTAGCACATTTACGCCTTTTATAAAACCCTACACCAAACAATACGCCGAAATTGGGGATTATGGGTGGGGCTACTTCACTTTTAGCATCGTGCTGATGCTTCTCATTCATGATGGCTATTTTTACCTGATGCACCGTATTATGCATCATCCCAGGCTTTTCAAGACCTTGCATAAGGTACATCATATGTCTACCAATCCTTCACCATGGGCTGCGCTGGCTTTCCAGCCAGCAGAAGCAGTTGTTGAAGCATGCGTTATATATGTCATCGTTTTCTCCATTCCGACACACAGGTCAGCAGTCTTGATTTGGCTGGCACTGATGATGCTCTATAATGTTTATGGGCATCTTGGTTATGAACTCTACCCAAAAAACTTCCAACGAACGTGGTTGGGCAAGTGGTTCAACACCTCAGTAAACCACAACCAACACCACAAATACTTTAAAGGTAATTACGGCCTGTACTTCCTTTGGTGGGATAGACTTTTCGGCACAATTCGCAAAGACTACGATGAAGAATTTGACCGGGTAAAATCTTTGGCCAAATAAACTTCCAACGAGCCGTTTCGAAAAGGGAAGGCATAGGAATGCTAGTGTTACCTTATTTTTTTCTAAATTTGACCATATTAGCTTGCTATCCGCCCCCTGGAATATCTTTGGCACCGGTAATAACTCCCTGAGTTAAAAATAATTAAGGGCCAACTTCATTAGTGAATTTATCTTTTATATACTTTTGCCTCGCAATTTTAAAAATGCACCAAACTATTATGAAAAATCAATTGGCAGTGTTGGTTATTGTTACCTCACTCATGGCTTCTTGTGGCCTTAAACAGGAAAATGAAACACTTGTGGCAAAGATCGACTCCCTTAACACGGAGCTTGCTTTCCAGCGTCAAATGTCGGCGGTACTTGAGAACGTCGGCGTATTGCTCGATTCCATCGATCAAAACAGGAATGCACTTAAGGTGAACATGGAAATGGGCACTACTTACGATGATTTCAACACTCGACTGAGTGAACTGAATCAGTACGTAAAAGATTCTGAAAAGAAAATCGACGAAATGGAGAAGAGCCTTGCGAAATCGAATTCTTCAAACAAAACATACGCAAATTCTATCGCAAGGTTGAAGAAGCAGTTGGAAGACAAAACAGCTCAAATAGCTCAGTTGGAGGCTACGGTAGCCGAATACAAAGAGAAAAATGAGCAGCTGGGCACTTTAGTTGAGCTTCAAAACACTGAGTTGGAAGACAAAGCGCTACAGATAGAAGCTAAGCGTCAGGAGTTGACTATGCTGGAAACACGCATTACTGAGCTGCTTACGCAATCGAAAGTGTCGCAAGCCGATTCTTACTTCCTGAGAGGTCAGGCGGCAGAAGAGGCGGCTCGTCGTACGCAGCTTGCTCCTAAGAAAAAGAAGGAGTCTTACAAAGAGGCGCTCGACTTGTACCAAAAAGCCTTCGACCTTGGCCGTGAAGACGCCAAGCCAAAAATTGAAGAAATAAGCAAAAGACTTAAGTAATTATTAAGAGGCCTTCGAAATTGAAGGCCTCTCTTTTTTTGTTTCCCCTATCCCGCCTTCTTTGTTGCTACAACTATCCCCGTCGACCAGATCTGCTTTGTCAATAGCAAGCTGTCATTTTTTTCCAGCGCTTCCACTAGCCGAATGGCTTTCAGGTGATGGCCCTCCGGCCAGTTAGGCTGAGGTAGCATGTCGTCGATGATGTAGAGCCCTCCCGGCTTAAGCATCGCCAGCACATCGTCCAGCATCAGGTATTTCCCGTGCCATGTGTCGGCAAAGATGTAGTCAAATTGTAGGTTGCTGTTGGCTAACAACCACTCCTCTCCATCGGAGCACACAAGCTGCAAACGGCTATCATGATCGAGAAAATCGGCCGCTATGCCAATAAGGGTCTCGTCGTTGTCCAGTGAGACCAGAGACGATTTTTGATCCATCCCACTCAAAATCCATGAAGTAGAAAGGCCCGTTCCGGTTCCAAGCTCTAGAAAGCTCCCCTGGGGTTTTGATGCTGCGAGCGTTCGCAGCAATGACCCTGTTAGCGGGTCTGAGGCCATTGTAAAGCCGGCCTTCTCAGTGGCCACAGCAATTCCCCGATACGCAGCTGGTATCGCTTGTTTGATCTCGTCGGTCATAGGGATAACGTTTACAGAAATTTCCTGTATTAAAAATTTGCCAGTATCGACTTAAAATTTGAGGTGTCCGGGAAATCAGTGGGGCCGATGCAACAAAGAATCCGCCTGATTATAGCACGTCTTTGCTTTTTCCAGTTTTGGTGCTCAACAAAGCTTCCACCTCGTCAATCTTCACCAGTTCAAACAAATCCTCGTCTTCGATTTGCTTTTTGCGGTCGGCCATTTCAAGGAAGTGCATGTAAATTACTTCCATCTCGTCTTTGTCAAACTTATAGCCAAGCACCTGAAGGCGGTGGGTAAGCGCAGCCCTACCACTGCGTGCTGTAAGAAGGATCAATGACGAAGGAACGCCAACATCCTCCGGATCAATGATTTCGTAATTCTCTCTGTGTTTAAGGAAGCCATCCTGGTGGATGCCTGATGAATGTGAAAAAGCATTTTTGCCCACAATCGCTTTGTTAGGTTGCACAGGCATGTTCATCATGTGCGACACCATTTTGCTCATCGCATAAATGCCCTTGGTGTTAATATTTGTTTCCAGGTTCAGGTAAGGGTGAGACTTCAATGTCATCACCACTTCTTCCAAAGAAGTGTTTCCTGCTCTTTCTCCAATCCCGTTGATCGTGACTTCTACCTGGCGAGCACCGTTGGCCAAACCAGAGATTGAGTTAGCAGTGGCCATGCCGAGGTCGTTGTGGCAATGCACTGAGATAATAGCCTTGTCTATATTCGGAACGTTGTCGTACAGGTACTTGATGCGCTCGCCAAACTGCCATGGCAAGGTGTAGCCTGTTGTATCGGGAATATTGACCACGGTGGCACCAGCAGCAATCACACCCTCTACCATCAATGCGAGGAAGTCAAGGTCGGCACGGCCTGCATCTTCGCAGAAAAATTCTACGTCGTCGACAAAGCGGCGGGCGTATTTTACGGCAGAAATGCCCTGCTCAAGCACCTTCTCACGGGTCGACTTGAGCTTATGTTGGATGTGTATATCGGACGATCCGATACCAGTATGGATTCTTTTTCTTTTGGCCAAATGGAGCGCCTGAGCCGCACAATCAATGTCAACCACTTTGGCCCTGGTAAGCGCACAAACCACCGGCTCAGTCACATTTCTGGAAATTTCCACTACGGAATTAAAATCTCCAGGGCTTGACACCGGAAAACCAGCCTCAATTACGTCAACGCCGAGGGCTTCGAGTTGCTTGGCAACAATTACTTTTTCTTCAGTATTCAATTGACAGCCTGGAACCTGCTCTCCGTCTCTAAGGGTAGTGTCGAAAATGTAGACTCGATCTTTGCTCATACTAAGGTGTGTATTTTTTTAACGAGAATCCCATTTCTGGTATTCGATAATTGATTCTATGCAACAAATCTACTTTAACTGTGGGTCTGCCAAAGGATAAAATTCAAAATCGCTACGACAGCCAAAAGCATCTATTTGACAACAAAAAGCCTCAAATTGCAAATTAACGGCTATATTGCCATGCAGACAATACAATGGCCAAACAAGAAACAGACCCCTTATTCCAGCTCATTAAGTCGCTCACCAAGGCTGAAAAGCGCAATTTCAAGCTGTATGCGAAGCGCATCAATGGCAAGGAAGACAGTAAGTTTATCACTCTTTTCGACGTGATGGACGATGTTGATGTTTATGACGAAAAGGTGATCCTTAAAAAGGCTCCATCATTGATTCCTCAGCAACTTTCCAACCTGAAAAGTCATTTGTACGGGCAAGTGCTGAAAAGCCTCAGGCTTATTCATATCAACTACGACTACCCCATTGAAGTGCGGGAGCAAATTGACTATGCGAGGGTGCTTTATAACAAAGGGCTCTATAAGCAAAGTCTCCGGATTCTCGACAAGCTAAAACAGAAGGCCGCTGAAAACAATGAAGAGATTTTGCAGCTAGAGATTATCGACTTCGAAAAGCTAATTGAAGGGCAGTACATCACCCGAAGCATTGGCAACAGAGCAGAGGAGCTGGTGAATGAGTCGAGGCATGTAACCAAAATAATTGCCAAAACACAAGAGCTGTCGAACCTTTCCATTTCTCTTTACAGCCTTTACATCAAGCTGGGCTATGTCCGAAATGAAGAAGACTACAGGGTTGTGCAGC
Organism: Imperialibacter sp.; assembly: GCF_040222815.1. Lineage (GTDB taxonomy): Bacteria > Bacteroidota > Bacteroidia > Cytophagales > Cyclobacteriaceae > Imperialibacter. Next base: position 178,913 of record NZ_JAVKCH010000015.1, read on the forward strand.
ATTATTTTAAAAGAAACCTGCCTGATTACGAGTATGACAGTCTCAGCTTCAACGAGAAGGTGTACCTCTGCCAATCGATGGTTTGGTACTACTACATCGTGCAGGATTTTGTGAAGTGCTACCGCTACGCTGACCGCTGGGTGGAGCTTTTCAAAAGCCATCCGGCGATGATCAAAAGGAAGCCCGACCTGTACATCAAAGGACTACACAATCTTCTTGCGGCACTTTTCAATATTCAGCATTATCCGAAGTTTGCAGAAAACCTTCTGGTGCTGGAAGAACTAAAGAATTCTACTCTTTTCTCTCAGAATGAGAACATTCAAAGCTTGCTTTCCTTCTACTACTACAACGACAAGATCAACCTGTTCTTTATGGAGGGGCGGTTTACCGAAGGGCTAGTCATTGTTCCTGATGTATTGGAAATCATTGATAAGTTTGACAACAAAATCGACTCGCACAGGGTACTGCTTTTTTACTACAAAATCGCCTGCCTCTATTTTGGCAGCGACGACAACAAAAACGCCGTCAAATACCTTAACAAAATCATCAATCTCAAAGATGTTAGCCTTAGAGAAGACATTCATTGCTTCGCACGAATCCTTAACCTGATTGCCCACTACGAAATGGGTAACAGCGATTTGCTAGAATATCAAATCAAGTCGGTGTACCGGTTTCTAGTGAAAATGGACAACCTGCAGGGGGTGCAAAAGGAGATCATCAAATGGCTGCGAAAAGTGCCGGGTATGCTGCCGGAAAACATAAAAAAGGAGTTCCAGGCACTGAAGGAAAGGCTTGAGGAAACTCTGAAAGAGCCTTTTGAACTACGAGCGTTCCTTTATCTCGACATCATTTCATGGCTTGAAAGCAAGATAGATGGAGTACCTGTTCAGGTGGTGATCCGAAGGAAATTTGACGAGAGAAATCGTTAGCCTTCAGGTACTTCCGACTTTTTTCGACGCCCGAATACGTAACCCACGTTTATCTGGACAACCGGATATCTGCCCTTTCTAAAATTCTCAACATACTCTCTGTTTTCTTCCCAGCTCTGATGATTATTGTCCCAATCGTTGTATCGCCAGTAAGAAGGGTTGCTGGTGATTTTATCGGTATTGAAAGTGTTGAAGTAGTGTCTGTAACCCACCAGGGTAGTCAAAGTCACCAGCTTGAACATGGTAATTTTAGCACCAAAGTTTATTTCGGGCCCTATCATTACTCCTTTCATTTGTAGAGAATCAGTCGGCACAAATGCGCCTTCTCGAATAGCCAATTTTCCAGCTTCAAGGTTTAAGTTGGCCGTTGCGAAAGCCTGCATCCAACGAAACTCGGTAGGCATGTAGAATCTGTGGCCAAGGTCAAGCCGGTAGCCCTTATAATTTCCATTTCTAAAAAAGAGCTCCCATAGCTCCCCGCCTTTGTAGCCAGCCGTTGCGACCCAGCTTCTTTTTGGTGTTACGTACAGCTCCGACTGGAGGTAGTAATTTTCGAAAGTTCGAATAAACGGGTGCAAAGGAGCTGCTATTTCTATTCTTTGGTAAGCCTCCTGTCCGTTTGCAAAAAAACTCATGCATGCAAAAAGTAAAGTCGTCAGTGTGAAAATTCTACCGGCTCTCATCTGAAAAAATTAAAGTCAATGACCAAAGTAAGTAAAAAAAGGCCCTCTTTTTGAGAATCATGTAAAATAAAACACAAAAAAGCCCCTCAGTTTCCTGAGAGGCTTCGTGATCTATGATGTAGGGCAAACGATTACTTTTTGGTATCGTCTACCTCTTCGTATTCTACGTCAGACACATCACCGTCTGCTTTTGCCTCGCCTCCGGCTGCTCCGTTAGCTTGCTGTCCGGGGTCTGCACCTGGCTGACCACCTTCAGTAGAAGCATACATTTCCTGAGAGGCAGCGGCCCACGCCTGATTCAAAGCCTCAGTAGCTGTATCAATGGCCGCAATATCCAGTGCCTTGTGAGCAGTCTTCAGGTTCTCAAGTGCTGCTTCTATTGCAGTCTTGTTACCTTCAGAAAGTTTCTCACCGTACTCCTTCAGCTGTTTCTCAGTCTGGAAGATCATAGAATCAGCTCCATTCAGCTTATCTATTTTCTCTCTTTCAGCCTGGTCAGTGTCAGCGTTAGCTTTGGCTTCAGCTTTCATCTTTTCGATTTCAGCATCAGTCAAACCAGAAGAAGCCTCGATCCTGATTTTTTGCTCTTTGCCAGTTCCTTTGTCTTTAGCAGATACGTGAAGGATACCATTCGCATCAATATCGAATGTCACTTCGATTTGAGGCACGCCACGTGGTGCTGGTGGAATACTGTCGAGGTGGAAACGACCGATGGTCCGGTTGTCTCTCGCCATTGAGCGCTCACCCTGCAAAATGTGTATCTCCACAGATGGCTGGTTATCAGACGCCGTTGAGAACACCTCAGACTTCCTTGAAGGGATAGTTGTGTTTGACTCAATCAGCTTGGTCATTACGCCACCCATTGTTTCAATGCCCAATGAAAGAGGAGTTACGTCAAGTAGAAGTACGTCTTTCACTTCGCCAGTCAACACACCACCCTGAATAGCTGCTCCTACGGCCACCACTTCGTCGGGGTTAACTCCTTTTGAAGGCTTTTTGCCAAAGAACTTCTCTACCTCTTCCTGAATTCTTGGAATACGGGTGGAACCACCTACAAGAATTACCTCATCAATTTCTGTAGGATTCATGCCGGCATCTTTCAATGCTTTGCGACATGGCTCCAGCGTGCGCTGCACAAGGCTGTCAGTCAATTGCTCAAACTTAGAGCGAGAAAGTGTGCGAACAAGGTGCTTGGGTATACCGTCAACTGGCATGATATAAGGTAAGTTGATTTCGGTGCTGGCAGAGCTTGAAAGCTCAATTTTTGCTTTTTCAGCTGCTTCTTTCAAACGCTGTAGCGCCATTGGATCCTTGCGAAGATCAATATTCTCGTCTTTCTTGAACTCCTCGGCCAGCCAGTCGATGATCAGTGAGTCAAAGTCGTCGCCACCCAGGTGAACATCACCGTTGGTAGATTTCACTTCAAACACGCCATCGCCAAGCTCAAGCACAGAAATATCGAATGTACCACCACCAAGGTCGTACACCGCAATGGTCATGTCCTTGTTTTTCTTATCAAGACCATAAGCCAATGCAGCGGCAGTAGGCTCATTGATAATTCTTTTCACATCAAGACCTGCAATCTGTCCGGCCTCTTTGGTAGCCTGACGTTCCGCATCGTTGAAGTAGGCAGGCACGGTGATTACCGCTTCTTTCACTTCAGTGCCCAGGTAATCCTCAGCTGTAGACTTCATTTTCTGAAGAATCATTGCTGAAAGCTCTTGCGGAGTATAGTTACGATCACCAATTTTCACTCTTACAGTGTCATTGCTGCCTGATTCAAGACCGTATGATACATTTTTACGCTCGGCAGTCACTTCTGAGTATTTCTTACCCATGAAGCGCTTAACAGAGCTAACTGTATTTTGTGGGTTGGTGATGGCCTGACGTTTAGCAGGATCGCCAACTTTGCGCTCACCCTTGCCATTGTCCAGGAAGGCTACAATTGAAGGGGTTGTCCTTCTTCCTTCGCTGTTAGGAATCACCACCGGCTCATTCCCTTCCATTACAGCGACGCAGGAGTTAGTCGTTCCTAAGTCAATTCCAATAATTTTTCCCATGATTATGTATTTTATTCCTTTTAATTTTCAATCTGTACTCACTTAGCTAAACAAGGGTTGTGCCAAGTGGTTTTCGGGGCAATAGTTGTGACAAGATGTCAGAATTACCTAAAACTGAAGATTAACGATGGCAGCCCCATCTGCAGGAATTTCAATCATTTCGGGCTTGCCTTCAGATAGCACAAGGGGGTTTCCATCGGTACTAAGGTCCCATAGCTGGCCCCTAAGAAAAATATTAAGCCCTGTTTGGATACCAAATTCGGGTGCCCGGCCGAGCATGCCATATTTCTGCCATGCTTGACCTTCTGTCAGTGTGCCGATGTCATCGGGACTGACATTGGCAGGAGGTTGGGCCCCATTGTATCCCTTCCACGGTTGGTTCCACACCTTTTCGCCAGCCAAATAAGAAGGCACAACAACAAAATCGACATTCATGTCTGCTATGACCCTATATACATCGCCATACCACGAATCTGCACAGATCAATGTCGCTACATTACCGGCGGGCGTACCAACTATAGGTAGTTGGCCACTATTTCCAGCCACGGTAAAAGCCTTTTCCTCGGATGTCAAAAAATTCTTCACTGTCAGGGGGCCTGCCAACATACCCGTGGCATCGAAGGTGGCTGACACGTTAAACAAGGGGCCATTGCCTGCCTGCAGCACACCGGCTTCTATTGACGGAGATGGCAGAATAATGGAACCTGCTACCACCGTAGCCCGGTATTCTGCCGCCAGTCTGCTGAACACCCGCTGATAAGCTTCTGCCATTTCAACCGCCTTCAATGAAAAAAGAGCCTCAGTTGCCCGACCTTTAGCATCCGAGGCAAAATAGTTGGCCAGGAAAGAAATTGGATGAGAAAAAGCCGCAGTACTCAGTGCATCTTCAGTCGTTTCCGCCGTATATACTGAGGCCTTTTCATTGATGGCCACCAGCCATGTTCCGATGTATTCTGGAAAAACGACCACCGTTGCCGACGTGAAGCAGCCATTTTTCTTTGCAATGGAAAGATAGCGGTTCAGCTTAGCGTAGAGCGCATCGGCTGATCGGTAGTCGGCGGGCACCATATAGGGCTGAATGCCAACAATATTGCCCATGGTATAGGTGCCTGCTTTGATGAAAACCGAACGCTCAGATGTCATTTCAAATTCAGCGTAAGATCGGCCGGACTGAATCCACCAATAATAGGCTCCACAAAGAACTAAAAAAACCAGCACAGCGCTGACCAATAAATTTCTACCTTTGATCATTAGAAAAAACTTGTGGATTTTAGAAAACTAATTCTGTTCGAAGATAACCACCTGCTCATCGTGAACAAACCCGGGGGCATGTTGGTGCAAGGTGATGAAACTGGCGACCAGTCGCTTGTCGACTATGCAAAGGACTATGTTAAGGATAAATACAACAAGCCAGGAGCAGTATTTATGGGGCTGGTGCATAGGATAGACCGGCCGGTAAGCGGAGTGGTAATGCTCACCAAAACGTCAAAGGCCCTGGAGCGTATGACCAAAGCTTTCAGGGAAAGAACCATTGAGAAGATTTATTGGGCAGTAGTTACCAGAAGGCCTCCCAAAGAGGAAGCTACGCTGGTTCACTGGCTTGAAAAAGACTCTAAGAAAAATACGGTAACAGCTTACAACAAGGAAAAAGGCAGTGCGCAACGGTCTGAGTTATCATTCAAGATTTTGACGGTATTCAACGACTATTGCCTGCTTGAGGTCCGGCCCGTTACCGGCCGCCCTCATCAAATACGAGCCCAGCTAGGAAAGATGGGCTGCCCTATCAAAGGAGATCGTAAATATGGTCATCAGTTTCCCAACGAGGATTCCTGTATCAACCTGCACGCAAAAACGTTGATATTTGCTCATCCGGTCACAAAGGAAACAATGACCATAGAAGCGCCGTTACCTATCAAAAGTTATTGGCAGGCAGTTTCATGAGTGAGCAAAAAGAAAGCTGGGTAAACCGACTCCGGGATCGTTGGAACTTGAAAAGCGGCTGGCAGGTCGCAATCGTGCTGATTGTATTCGCCTGCACGGGATTTACAGTGCTTTTTTTGAAAAAGCCCCTCTTTCGTCTTATCCACGCCTCAGAGGAATACTACACCCTACTGACTATTCTTTACTACATCCTGATACTGCCTATCTACAACCTCATCCTGCTTTTTTACGGCTTCCTTTTTGGACAGTTCAATTTCTTTTGGGAATTCGAGAAAAGAATGTTTAGAAGATTTAGCGGGAAAAGGACTCAGCAATAATCATGCACCCTCGTAACAACGAAGGCCTGTAACTTCTCGCCCTATTTCGCTATTCCCTGAGACTTAAGGTATTCGACCACTTCTACTGCCGCCTCTCCTCCCATCACAGCATGTTTCATCAAAGTAATGCCATGAGGCCCAGCGCTGGTGAGTGAGGCTGGATAGGTAGCCACAATCAACTTCACTAAATCTAACTTTCCCATCATGGCTGCCGTGAAGATATCCAGTCTTGCTCCTTTGTCTATTAAGTACTGAGCGATGTCAGGCCTCCCCATGTGGGAAGCCCCACCTAATGCCGTTTCATAGTCGCCATTCCCCCAATCCCAGGTAGCGTTGAGTATGGTCGGTATTTCCGCCAGCATCTGTTTGGTTCCGTCCAGGTCGGTATGGCCTTTAGAAACGAAATCTTTCACAAGCGCACTATCGATAGCCCCTGGCTGATCCTGCGTTACCTTGTTGGCTAACAACATTCCCGGAATCAAGAACATTGAGCCTGTAGCCGCCCTTTTAATAAAGTCCTTCCGTGTAAGCATGATTTTAAGAGATTAGTCCTTATATCTATACAGCATTGACTTGTAGCAAGTTAGCATAATTACAGGAAAGGCATATATCCCCTTGAAAGTGACAGTATGTCGGTGCTGATCATGCAGCGACCCCATTGAATGGATTGAAACTTCTTCTCGACACTCCCATGCCCACTGCACGCACCACCGCCTTGTCTCCATGTTTTTGCCGAAGCTTGTCCATTGCCTGGTAGAGCCTGATGCCCTCTTCGGTGTCTTCAAAAAGGTTGATCTGGTAATTGCCATGCACCAGACTGCTGAACCTAACCCCAATAAGGCGAATAAGCATCCTTCGACTATATGCCTTTTTGAAAAGCTCTTTGACCATCGGAATCAGCACGTGGTCTGCTGAGGTGTAGGGCATTTTCCGCTGCAAGGTATGGGTATCAAAATCAGAATAGCGAATTTTGACGGTGACACAAGACGTGAGCTGCTGTTCCTTCCTAAGCTTAAATGCCAGCTGCTCAGTCATAGCAACAAGTATCGACTCCAGCTTCTTCACATCAATGGTATCCTGTCCAAAGGTGTTTTCTGTAGAAATAGACTTTCTCTCCGAGTAGGGCACAATCGGCGTCCGATCTATACCGTTCGCCTTTTCTGAAATCACAATGCCCATCTTTCCAAAAACCGCTGCCAACATCTCTACGGGTACCTGCTGTAGCGTATGGATTTTTTGAACACCCATTTTTCGCAACGTGTAAGCGGTCTTCTCACCCACCATCGGAATTTTATCTACTGTGAGAGGAGAAAGAAATCCCCTCTCGCTGCCATAAGCTATTTGCCTCTGCCCATCAGGCTTCGACTCGTTGGTGGCTACCTTTGAGACAGTCTTATTTTCAGAAAGCCCAAAGGAAATAGGCAAACCGGTTTCTTTTCTGATCCGTGCCTTTAGTTCTGTGGCCAGCTTCATGCAGCCGAAGAACTTTTCCATGCCTGTTAAATCAACATAAAACTCATCGATAGATGATTTCTCGTAGGAAGGGACGGCTTCATGCACGATCTCGGTAACCATCTGCGAGTACTGAGAATACCTCTCCATGTCGCCACGAACAACGATAGCTTCGGGGCACAACTGTTTCGCAAGCCGCATGGGCATGGCAGAGTGCACGCCAAACGCCCTGGCTTCGTAGCTACAAGAAGCCACTACGCCACGGTCGCTACCGCCACCGATGAGCAGCGGCTTCCCAACAAAGTAATCGTTTTGCAGCCGCTCCACCGATACGAAGAAGCTATCCAAATCCATATGGATGATAGAGCGATGATCAGTTGCAGGTGACCACATAGTTGCCATACAGTTAATGGTGAAAGACTTCGGGAAAAGAGCCGACTAAAAAATAGATGTGTTAGTTAGGCTACATGCGAAAACAAAGACATCTGCGGCTCATTTACCATCCAAACTTTCTCTTCCGGCCACTTCAAACTGATAGCAGCTTTCTCTAATAGAGAAATGGCCTCTACGGAGTCATTCTTGCCATTGCCTATGTCTCTGAGTAACCGCACCTCATCGACCCGGAAGTTCTCCCTATATTTTTGGTCAACGAACATTTGGTGTATTTTTAAAAAGGCCTTCTGCTCAAACTCGCTTCCAATAATCATATGCGGATATTTAGCAAACACAGGATCGATCACCCTAACACCGAAGCTTTTGGCAGACTCTCTAAATTTCTGATAAAATAGCTGATTGATATGGGCGACTTGAGACCCATTTCCGATCTTGAGATAAATAGCTCGATTGCTTTTCAGGTAGGCAAATCCATTAAGTGCGATGTCGAATGCGTCGACAAAAACAGACGCCTCCTTTAGTGCCTTAGTGATAAGATGTTCGTGAGCGATGTCTGCCTGAAAAAAAAACAAACTAACGTGAGGATGGGAATTGTAAAACCTGTACTGCCCAAACTCGTCAAGTATTTGCGCTTTACGATCCCTCACGTAGTCCATTATGGACTGGGAAGGATATATCTGAATTTTGTATGTCACCATAATAACCTCCTTTTATACTATCAAATATAGCAAGCGACAACTATAATGTCAACATATTTAGCTTTAATTAGTAAAATATTTAGCAAAATAGGTTTTGCAGCTATTATGACTGGCAAATGGTCTAAAAAGTCACCTATCAACCTCTCCCAGCACAAAATCTACTGAGCCAACTATGGCAATGAAGTCGGCAATAAGGACGCCTCTCGATATTTCAGGAACGACTGACAAGTTGGAAAAACAACAAGAGCGAGCCTTGCAGCGAACTGGCACATCATTCCGGCCATCGGCACGGAAATAGAAGCCAAGCTCTCCTTTTGGGTTTTCGGCTCGAACATAAAAATCCTGTGCCTGAGGCCTGATTTTTTTTGGCACTAGGGCTCTAGGGTCATAATCACGGGTTCGCTTGTGTTCTTTGGTTAGCATTTCGAGGCACTGTTCAATGATCTTGACAGATTCCTCGCATTCTCTATAGCGCACCCACGTCCTGTCCCAGCAGTCACCCACTGTTCCGACGGTGCCTTCTCCAACGGGTATTTCAAAATCAAGCTCCGGATATACACTGTAGCCATCAATCCGGCGCAGGTCGAAACGTAACCCTGAAGCCCGGAGCATAGGGCCTGTCACTCCGTAATTAATGGCCAGGTCACGGGAAAGCACGCCCACATTGGCGGTACGCTCGACATAGATTTTATTGTTCAGTAGAAGATCTCTCGTCTCCACCAGCTTTGGCTTCAGGTAGGTGACAAATTCCTTGCAGCGCTCTTCGAAACCTACAGGCAGGTCGTAAAACAGACCGCCTATCCATATATAGTTATAAAGCATGCGGGCACCACTGACCCATTCCAGCATGCGCAGGATGTGTTCTCGGTCACGCATCATCCATAGGAAGGGCGTGACGGCACCAATGTCAAGCCCATAAGTACCAATAGCGACAAAATGAGAGGCCATTCGGTTAAGCTCTGCCACGAGCACCCGGATGTATTCAGTCCTTTTCGGAATATCATTTTCAATGCCCAGCATGCGCTCCACTCCCATTACATAGGCATGCTCGTTATTCATTGCCCCCACGTAATCGAGCCTGTCTACATAAGGAATGACTTGGTTGAAAGGCATGCTCTCAGCGTGCTTTTCGAAGCAGCGGTGCAAATAGCCCAGGTGAGGCACAACGTCGACCACTACCTCGCCATCGGTAATTACCTCAAAACGCAAAACACCATGAGTGGACGGGTGCTGAGGGCCGATGTTGATGAGCATTTGCTCTTCAGTCAGGTCTGCCGCCTTATATTTTGTGGGCTCTGACGCTTCGAGGTGTTTGGGGTCGTATGTGTACTGAACGGTGCTCAAGTCGTTATTTATCAATCGTGTTTTGATTCTCTTTAGTAGTCAACTTTCATTCCGTGGTAGTATTCCTGGGTCGAATAATCCTTTCGCAGCGGATGGCCGTTCCAGTCGGTAGGCAAAAGTATGCGTCGCAAGTCCGGATGACCTTCGAAAGTAATTCCGACAAGATCAAAAGCTTCCCGCTCATGCCACTCTGCTGTTTTCCAAACATCGCTAACCGTAGGGATCATTGGCAACTCTGCTCCTTCTTCGTTTCTGGCAACAATTACCCTCAGGAGTAATTGAACATTATAAGGAATGGAATACAAGTTGTAATTCACCTCGATTGTATTGGCCTCCACGCCATTATCGATGGCTGTGAGGCAGGAGAGTGAATCGAAATAGGTTTGCTCATTGTCACGAAGAAAAAGGCATATATCCTGAAGCTTTTCTACAGACACTACAAGGCCCTTTGGGGTAGCGTTTTCGATGGCGTCCAGTACAGATGAGGTACCAAATTCAGCCTCAATGAGAGATTTAATGTCGGTGTGGGTCATTGGTTTTCGAAATATGGGGATAAAAAATTCAAAAGTGGAGAAAGCGCATTATTGTCCAAATCCCAAATATCGTCGTCAAGATAATCTCGATTCCCTTCCTTTGCGGGGTCAGGATCATCTCTTTTCTTTTTCAACCATGCCAATGACTTCACATAGGCATAAATTTTCGTCTTTCTGTCGTTTGGAAAGACTTCGAAGTTCAAACCGGCTAAGCAACTTTCATATGACTCGAAACAATGGATAATCGATTTCTTTGCTTCCGGGATAAGCATTTCCAAAAGTGACTCAAGGTCGCCTGATCCATTACCATCCGGTAAAAGAAATACCTCAAAGGAGAGACCCAACTCCTGCCCTTTCGCCAAAATCCCTTCTCTTCTGATAGCCTGTGTATCGTCAGCATCAAAAATTAGAAGATTGGTCTTATTTTCGAGTGTGCTCTTCCTGAAGTCTGGTGCAATATTATACCAATTGTCCTTTCCTTTGAAAAACTGGACATCAGCTTTTATTATCAAATCTATCTGATAGTATTTCGCCACCAGATCCTTAATAAACTTTGCATCGGCTGACCCTTCAACAAAAATTGTTACGGCAGACATTATCTTCTGAGTTCATTTCCAGCTAAAAAGGAATGCTCAAACTCACTAAATGAGTAGGTAATTGACTTGATGTCCTTACTTTCAGGCACCTCAAAAAGATTGATGCCTTTTCCCAAGTTCTGAAATCCCGGCTGCTCTTTTTCAATCTCCTCCAGAGCTTCAATAAAGTACCTGATGCATTCTTCATTGTGCGTGGTAGCAAAAAGCTGCACATCATTTTCCTTAGCAGCCAGCAAAATGGTCTTCCAAAAATCCTTCATCCGGCTGTAGTGAATGCCAGTGTCGATTTCGTCAATCATCAATCGTGGATACCTCTCCGCTCGACAACGAGTAATAGTTGAAAGTATTCGAAACAATTTAACGGTGCCTTCTCCCATCATTGCCAAAGGTATCCTTGCCGACTCACTTTTTAACTCACAAAGAATGATTGGACGATTAGACATAGTTGTATTGATGAAAAAATCATCTATATCATACAAAACCCTCTTCATTGTATGAATGAAGTCTTTCTTTTTTGCCTTGTCATATTCTAACACCCTGGAATAGTGACCAACTAACTCTTCATTATAACCATTAAATGATGAAACAAAAGGAACAAAATGAGTCTCAATTAACTGGTTTAAACTACCTGGATTAGGAAAAGTGTTTTCTCGTCTAATATCTTCATCTGTTTTCTTTCCTGCTTGAACAGCAAATGCGTCATCAAGTCGACTGAAGCGTATTTCGTTCTTTTCCAAATCATAACTAAATGCCAGCGTTATGGAATCTATGAACGATTTGGAGAGATCAACAATCGTCTTTTTCGACTGAATTGAAAAATCAATTTCTAGTGGCTTAACATCGGCCTTCGTTTCTTCTCTCTTCAGATAGAAAGACAAAACTCCCCCAGGAAAACTATTACCCACTCCCCGATATTTCAACGCATAAAGAAGATTCGACAAAAACCGCTCTCCCCTTTTTGTGTCAACCAACAAAGCCTCCAAAAAGCTCGTCTTCCCTACATTATTATCCCCCAGCACTAGATTGAACTGCCCTATGTCCTTCACCTCAAGCTCCTTGAAGCGCTTGAAGTTCTCGACTTTAAAGTAGGTTAAATGATTTTCTCCAGCCATTTTGTTTGCCGTTTTGGTCTCACGTAGTGTGTTGCCACCAGCTAACGCTGTGGGCACCACACCCGTACCTTCTGCTAATCTACGAAAATATAAGATTTGAGGTAATATATGCTCTCAAACCGCTCCAAGGGCCGGGAGCCGCTTGGAGGGTCATTTCAAGCCTGCGCTGCTTTCTCAGCTTTCTTCTTCATCAACCGCTCCAATGCAGCAGGTGCCATCAGGCTTTCGCCTCTTATTTTTTCCTGGAGTTTCAATATACCGCCAATCAATGCTTCCGGCCTTGGGGGGCACCCGGGCACGTAAACGTCCACCGGAATGATACGATCAACACCTTTCACTACATGGTAGCCGTGTTCCCAGTAGGGGCCGCCACAGTTGGAGCATGAACCCATGGAAATCACATAGCGTGGCTCGGCCATTTGTTCATAAAGCCTGCGAACCCTGTCAGCCATTTTGAAGGTGACCGTTCCCGCCACTATCATTACATCGGATTGCCGTGGGGAAGGTCTTGGAAAAACTCCTAGTCTGTCGAGGTCATAGTTGGAGGCCATGGAGCCCATCATTTCGATGGCGCAGCAGGCCAGCCCAAAACCCATGGGCCAAATGGATGAAAGCCTGGCCCAGTTGATCAGGTCATCCACTCTGGTGATAATCACTCCGCCTTGTCCTAACTGTTGGTCTAGTAGTCCCATTATATAGCCTCCTCCCTGACCACGTTTGTTGCCACTCGGGTCTCCTTCACTTTCTTGCTCACTGCATCATATAGTTCGTTCGGCACTTTTGAATCCATCCGGGTAGCTTCAACCAGTGGCCTCTCCCACTCCAGGTATCCCTTGGCCCATGCAAACACAAGCCCAAGTGCCAGTATCAATACAAAGACCGTCATTTCCCCAAGTGCAAACCAGCCCCAGAGCCCACCGGTAGCGTCGACGAGTTCCTTTTGCCCAAAGACAGTTGCCCACGGGAAAAGAAAGACCAGTTCTACTTCGAACAAGAGAAAAATAAGTGCAACGATATAGAATCGGACGTTGAATTTGCCCCAGGCACTGGTTGATGGATCCTCACCACATTCGTAGGTGGTGAGCTTTTCGATATTGGGTCTGTTGGGCCTGACCAGCATGGCAAAGCCTACGGAAAGCAGCACGAAGACGAAGCCTCCTATGATAAACAATAGAATGGTGCCAAATCCTGAAAGTTCGGGCATAAGGGTCATTTTATGCTAAAGTAACTGATGTTGACCAATGATGCACTAAAATCCAACATTGAACTGATTGTCGGTGACGTATAATTCGAAAAGTGACACCCTCAAATTGGTTTTGAGTTAAGGGAGATGCCTGCCTCCGCCCGGTTGGGGGAAAAGGCATGACGTTTCTTTTAAAGTTACACTCTAGAAATCGAGAGCGTCGAGGTGTTTGAAATGACCGTTCTGGCGAATGCGGTCTTTGGCCTGCTCCATTTGCTTAACGATGGGGATCGTTAGCTTCAGGTAGTTAATGAGGAACTCCTGCCGCTTCTTTTCGGAAGTAGTCTTCAGTAGCTCGTATTCTTGTTCTTTGCTCAGGCCTATCTTGTGAGCGATGGTGTAGGTCAGCATTTTCTGATCAAATTTCACGAGCCCCTCCATGCCCAGCCACTCAAACAGATCGTTGGCCAGCTTAAACAACTCTTCCTGTAAAACTACGTCACCATCGTGGTCGGTCTTTATCATTTCCACTGTGCCGCCGGAATACAGTTTGCCTGGCCATGGACTGACAAAATCGAGTACTTTGAAAATACCCATGCCAACGGTTCGAACGTCCATTCGGCCATCATCATAGGTTTTTTCAAGCTTCACAATTTTTACTTCGGTGCCATACTCGATCTTGCTGAGAACGTAAGACGGAACACCAAAGGTAGTGTTGGTATTGACACACTCCGTAATAAGCTGCCTGTACCTTGGCTCAAAAATGTGCAGGTTCAGCTCCTCGCCGGGATAGGCTACGAGGTTGAGAGGGAATAACGGAAGTTCCTTTTCAATCATCTCAATCAGTAGTATGCGTCAACATACGAAAGGGTTGACAAAATAAAAAACTCGACAACATAGGACGGTTTTTTATATAACAATTAGGAATGCGTTCTGTTCTCTGAATACAAATCATCCATGGGGCTCAGAAACAAAAAAATCAGGATCATCAACCTTAGATAATCCTGACATCTGTATAAATTTTATTGTCGGCTAACTCCTTAACCAATAACCCCACACCAGATCATTTCTTCAAGCTATCCACAATGGCATTCAGCGTAGCACTTGGACGCATAGCTGCAAATGTCAAAGCCTCATCTGGCTTGTAGTATCCGCCTATGTCAACAGGTGAACCCTGGGCTGCCAACAGTTCTTTGTTGATCTTGGCTTCGTTTTCGCTGAGGCTCTTATAAACACCCGCAAAAATCGATTTCAACTCTGCGTCCTTATCCTGAGCGGCCACAGCTTCTGCCCAGTACATGGCCAGGTAGAAATGGCTGCCACGGTTGTCAATCTCATTTACGTTACGAGAGGGCGACTTGTCTTCCTGCAAAAACTTGGAAGTGGCGGCATCTAAAGTGTCTGCCAAAACCTGCGCACGAGGGTTACTTGTGGCAATGCTCAAATGCTCCAATGAAGCCGCCAACGCAAGGAATTCGCCTAAAGAGTCCCAGCGCAGGTGACCTTCTTCGTTGAACTGCTGCACGTGCTTGGGCGCTGAGCCTCCGGCTCCTGTTTCGAACAGTCCACCACCATTCATCAACGGCACGATAGAAAGCATCTTCGCACTGGTGCCAACTTCCAAAATAGGGAACAAGTCGGTGAGGTAATCCCGTAATACATTTCCTGTCACAGAAATAGTATCAAGCCCTTTTCTGATGCGCTCCACAGTGAATTTAGTCGCTTCCACCGGTGACATGATTTGGATTTCAAGACCCTTTGTGTCATGGTCTTTGAGATAAGTATTTACTTTCTTGATCAGTTCGGCATCGTGAGCACGCTTTTTATCCAGCCAAAATACCGCTGGAGTAGCAGACAGCCTGGAACGAGTCACAGCCAGTTTCACCCAGTCCTGAATCGGAGCATCTTTTACCTGACACATTCTCCAGATATCGCCAGCTTCCACTGCATGTTCAATCAAGGTATTACCATCGGCACCAACCACCTTTACTTTTCCAGCCGACGGGATCAGGAAAGTCTTGTCGTGAGATCCATATTCTTCAGCCGCCTGAGCCATCAACCCAACGTTTGGCACACTGCCCATCGTAGTCGGATTGTATGCTCCATTCGTTTTACAGTCTTCAATTACAGCGTCATAAACACCTGCATATGACCTATCCGGAATCACAAACTTGGTATCTTTTGCTTTACCGTCTGGCCCCCACATCCGACCGGAAGTGCGAATGGCAGCTGGCATAGAGGCGTCGATAATAACATCACTTGGCACGTGCAGGTTGGTAATTCCCTTATCAGAGTTCACCATTGCCAAAGGGGGCTGCTTATCGTAGCATGCCTTTATATCTGCGTCAATTTCAGCCTTCTTATCGGCAGGAAGGGTTTGCAATTTCGCAAGCAAATCTCCCATTCCGTTATTAGGGTCTACGCCCAGGCCTTTAAAGGTGGCAGCATGCTTTTCAAACACAGGCTTGAAATACGCAAACACTGCATGACCAAAAATGATAGGGTCGGAAACCTTCATCATAGTTGCTTTCAAGTGTACTGAGAACAGCACTCCTTCGCTTTTAGCTTTAGCAACCTCATCCTCCAGAAAAGCACTGAGCTTTTTCGCACTCAATACAGAAGCATCGATTACTTCGCTTTTTTGCAGGGCCAATTTTCCCTTCAATACAGTTACGGTACCGTTAGCAGCTACATGCTCTATTTTTATGATGTCTGCTTTATCCATGGTCACTGATTTCTCAGTTCCGTAGAAATCGCCTTCTGTCATGGAAGCAACGTGCGATTTGGAGGTTGCTTCCCATTTACCCATCGAATGGGGGTTATTTCTGGCGTACTCTTTCACTGCCCGTGGCGCACGTCTGTCGGAGTTTCCTTCACGAAGCACAGGGTTGACCGCACTTCCCTTGATCTTATTATAACGCACATTAATGCTTTTCTCTTCAGCATTTTTGGGGTCTTCAGGATAGTCTGGCAGGTCATAGCCTTTGGCCTGTAGTTCCTTGATCGTGGCTACCAGCTGTGGAATGGAAGCACTTATATTCGGCAATTTGATAATGTTGCATTCCGGTGTTTTGGCAAGTTCACCAAGCTCTGCCAGATCATCATTGATCCGCTGCCCTTCGGTCAGTTTTTCCGGGAAGCTTGCAATAATCCTCCCCGAAAGAGAGATATCTCTCGTCTCCACTGCTACACCAGCTGGCGACGTAAATCCCTCAATGATTGGTAACAGTGAATGTGTAGCCAATGCAGGCGCCTCGTCTGTAATGGTGTAAATGATCTTGCCTTGTTTTGCCATTTGTTTCCTGAGTTTCAAAAGACCAGTTAGGTCTGCGATTTATGTAAATGATTGCTAGTTTTCTTGTTTATTGAAAAATCGGCCGAGTGAACATCGCCGAAACCCGAAGTATCCCGTTTTTCCCATAACTTTCAGTTCACTCACCATTTGAAAATTATTCCATTGAAAGCAAGAAGAAATCACCCTCCCTCCGGCGGCGCCAAATTACAGTAATTTTGCTATTTCTCACAGCCAAAGGGCGATAGTGTACCCAGCTCAATTACGAAAGGTATTTGATTTAACCATGCTATGTTGATCGACAGTGACTTTACCAGCCCCCGCCACCGCCGCCGCCACCGCCGCCGCCCGATGAGCCACCGCCCCCGCTGCCTGAACTACTACCAGGAGCAGTGGATGAGCTACTAATGTTGGAGGTCAAACTCGAGCTGATGCTGCTACTAAATGTGCCGCTACTGAAGTGTCTCATTGAGGCATTGTGATACCAAATTGGGTGATAATCCATGCCATCGTTCGATGTGGCTTTCAGGTAAGACTCAAAGTGCTCGCCCCACTCGCTTTCCACACCAAGAGCAATGGAAAAGGGAAGCAGTTTTTCAAAGAACTCCAACGCTGACCCTTTGCTTTGGAGCCGGTTGAATCTATCCTCTTCAGCAGTTTTCATGAAAAGGCGCAACCCTTCCAGCTGGTCCATCACTTTTCGGCCTTCGACTGTTGGAGCTTTGATGAGGTAGATGAACATGCTATTGGCAAGGATAAAGCCAACCACAATGAATAAGATGTACAAGTCCATCAGCGAAGCGTACACCAGATACATGTAACCTCCAAGAAGTGGAAACGTGATAATGAGCAGCGCAATGAAGACACCAAGCCCATATTTCCTTTCCAAATAAGTCATTAACCAGCTAATGGTACCTGCAACAAGACCAACAATGGGGAGATTGAGTATTGGCAAAATGAAAACAATAAACCCAGCCTCAAACTGTCCCCAGGGGACAAGTGCCAACATGCCAACAAAGGTAATCAGGAATGCAACAAACATGTAGCTTCTGTTCATTTTGAAGTAGATTCCATCGAGCTCTTTACGCAGGGCCTTTTCGTGGGCGCTCACGGCACTACCGATGGTACTATGATTCGCCTGTTCCAGCACAACTTCAGTCCGATAGCTGGAAAAAAGCTTATCAAAAAGCTTTCTCTGTGCCTCCGAAATCAACTTTAAGTCGGGATTCATCGCTTTTTTTAGCGTAAATTTCTTATCGCTATAGTCAATGGTAAGCAGTCCTTTCACACCCATGTCGACTATGTCTGCTGCCAGCGCCTTCTGCCCGTACGTCTCATGGTAAACAAAATAACAATCTGCCGGGGAGAAGTCCTTTGGTGGGTCAAACAATGGAATGATAGCGCCCTTCGGCGGATCAATCCCGACCTTGCGCCAGGCTCTGAACCAGTAGAGGAGCAAGAGAAGAAGAACGCCTCCGCTGATAGTGGTTGACCACTCAGCCATCCACATGTAAAACGCTTTCATCGGCCGCTCAGGCTCCGTAACGATTCCTTTCGGCCATGCGACAGCTATGGTTAAGTTTTCGTAGGCACTAAAAGGTCGGGTGGTGGTAAAAGTGATTTCTCCATCACCTTCGACAACTTCAAAGTCTTTGCCGTCGGCACCCTCCGTACCTGTATAGCCGCTATGTTGAACTATATCAGCGCCCTGGGGCAAGTGGATGGTGGCAGTAACTTTTTCTATGGGGAAAATCCAGCCCGTACCGTTTATATTATAGTACAGCTCGTCGTAGTCGTCGAAAAAGCCCAGCTGCTTTGCGGATCTGTATTTAATGGTGTAAGTGTATTCTCCAGGCTCAAGAAATACGTTTTCCTGACCTATATAAACAACTTCCCCATTTCTGTCCCTTTCAGTATGGTAAGGCTCTCTCACCCCGTCCTTCAGCACTTCCATTACTTCAAAGTCAATAGAAACAGAAAAGCCATCCTTGTCCGTGTATTCTGTCGGGTATGCCCGATAAATCCCTCTCCTTATATCATTGCCTTTGGCATAAACCTTGATCGTTTCCACCACATCGATGGAAGCATCCACGTTTATAGTAATATCACTTTCATAGGATATGATACGCTCTTGATTAGCAAAAATAGGGCTTTCCTGTGCGGCAAGAGCAAGCGAAATCACGCTCGCACAAAAAAATACAATTAGGTTTTTCATGGTTCAGAATTTTACTTCAGGGGCCTCCCGCTGGGCACTATCCATTTCAAAAAAGTCTTTTTTACTGAACGCAAATGAAGATGCAACAAGGTTGCTTGGGAAAGACTCGATAGCTATGTTGAGGTCACGCACTACGCCGTTGTAGTAGCGGCGTGAAAGCTGAATAGCGTTTTCGATTTCCGAAAGCTGCTTTTGAAGGTCTTGAAAATTAGCGTTGGCTTTCAGGTCAGGGTAGTTTTCGGACAATGCAATCAGACGTCCGAGAACAGCACTCAAACCCACTTCAGCATTTTCTTGATCCTTTACTGTATTAGCCGACACGCCCATGTTGCGCCATTTGATGACGTTTTCGAGCGTCTCCTTTTCATGACTGGCATAGCCCTTGACTGTATTGACAAGGGAGGGAATCAGGTCGTACCGCTTTTTGAGTTGCACATCGATGCCACTCCAGGCCTCCTCAGCCATGTTTTTGTTCTTAACAAGTCGGTTATAGACACTGATGGTGTAGAGAAAGAGGACAACAGCGGCCCCCATGATGATGTAAAAAATCATAGATCAGGATTGGTTTTTGATTCAATATACATCAAAGGGGAAAGAGAAAAAAGGCAGGGGCATCATCTATGATTAATGTCATTGAGGGAGGCTAGAGATTGATTACGTTCAACACCTAAAAACGAGGCTTCATCCCTTCTTTAGACGGGAATCTCTATTCCAGCTTCTAACATTCTCTCTCTGAAAGTTGAATATCTTAGAAGAGATATATCAAAGCCTTCCGCTCTGGTTAACGCCTTTTTGTCATTTGAAAAGAAGACAATATCAGAAAAGGCAAAGCTATCACTCGATTTGGCCTTTTGACATTGGATTATTGCATCAGCCTCGCCAGCATTCTCGTCATTGCTACCCACGAAAATCTCTATTTCCTTTTTACTCACTTTGATCGGACACAGCGTAACTACACTAAATTCCTTCATTATCCATTTTAGAACTCTGTTTCTTTTCTTATCCCTGCGCTTAATGAGAAACTCGTATCTAACTGTCGCTGGAATCCAAATAGCAGTGTAAGTAATTGCGAGAAATGAGATTACTTTCATGAAGCTGTCCTTTCTGCCAGCTTCAATAAGTAAAGAAAGATTTACTAAGACGTCATTATCAATTAACAGTATTGATCGATATCTACTTATTCCCATCGTCTGACGAAAGTCCGATAAAGAGAATAACCATTGCCAACAAGGCCAAAAGAACTGCAAAGTCATTCCCGCTTTCACTCTTTGCACCGTTTTTTGGCTCCAGTTGCCGAACAGTTTCCTGGACAATATCGGCAAATGCCTTGTTGGTTCCTCCCCCATAGGGCAGAACATTTATTTTCTTTTCAATATCCTTTGGCAGTACAACATTCGAAGGCAAAATGGCATGGATGTTTTTCGAGCGGCCTAGAAGATACCTTATCTCTTCTTCTGTCCCTTTGTCCAATCCAGTCTTGTCATGCATTAACAATAAAGCCGTGCTTGACTTGGACAGTTTCTTATATATTGCCTCCTGGTTTCTCCCCAGGTGTTTAGGGACAACATAAATAGTATTCTTACCCTGGCTTTGCGCCAATGCTTGAAGCCTGATAGCTAAGTCCGAAGACGAGTAGTCTCCTTCAGGGTATATTATTGATATCATACTATAAATCTAATGAAAATTAATAACTCTCCTCTTGCGTTGGGAAGTCGTTCTTTTTCACATCGTCAATGTAGTTTTCCACCGCAGAAGTCATCACACTGTCGAGGTCGGCATAGCGGCGCAAAAACCTTGGCTGGAATTCTTTGGTGATCCCCAGCATGTCGTGTACCACAAGCACCTGACCATCTACATCAGGCCCGGCACCAATGCCAATAATGGGTATGCTCACCGCTTCCGCCACCTTTTTGGCAAGCTTGGCTGGGATTTTTTCCAGCACGATGGCAAAGCAGCCTGTTTCTTCCAGCAGCTTGGCATCTTCAATGAGCTTTTGCGCTTCAGCTTCTTCCCTGGCCCGAACAGTATAAGTGCCAAACTTAAAAATAGACTGCGGTGTTAAACCCAGGTGCCCCATCACTGGCACGCCTGCGCTAAGCACTCTCACAATACTTTCCTTGATCTCGCTGCCACCTTCCATCTTCACACCATGTCCACCAGACTCCTTCATGATCCTGATAGCAGATCGCAGCGCTTCAGTGGAGTTGCCCTGATAGGAGCCAAATGGTATGTCGACAATGACCAGTGCCCGAACCACCGCCCGAACCACACTTGTGGCGTGGTAAATCATTTGATCCAGTGTAATGGGCAAAGTAGTATCGTTGCCCGCCATGACATTAGAAGCGGAGTCCCCAACAAGAATGACGTCAATGCCTGCACCGTCCAATATCTTGGCCATGGAATAATCGTAGGCGGTAAGCATGGCTATTTTCTCCCCCCTGTTCTTCATTTCCTGAAGCTGGTGGGTGGTTATCTTCTTGAGATTGGTAGAACGGGCTGATGGCATTTTACTGATTTTGGGTGAAAATTAAAGAAAAGCCTTATCGATAAGAAATTTGATTTCCTCTTAACAAAAGATAGCACAGAAATAGTTTAAAAAAACAAAAACCCCAACCAACCTGATAGTGCTCAGGAGGAAGGGGCTGTTACCTAAAACTGTTGTTGTGGCCTATTTAGCAATCATGACTTTTATCTGATAAGGTAAGATCTCGTCGGTTTCCGCTTTTACGAACTTACCCATATACATACCGTTTTTCAGATGGGAGACGTCGAAGATCCATTGGTGATCCCCCTTGTCAGCTTTCAAATATTGAGACTCAAAAACCTGCAACCCAGCCAGGTTAAAGATGACGAATTTCACGTCGCCAGCCTTTTTATTTGAAACTTCAAGGGTCAGCTCATTTTGCACCGGCATTGGGTAGGCTACAAGCCTTTCGACAACCAGCGGATCGTTTATCCCTGCCACCACTTCATCAATTCTCACCAGCACCGTTCCGTCTTCTGTAACAATGGCAGTTAAGGCCACTTGATCAGTTTCATTAACAAGGTCGATGACTGCCGAGCCGAAATCCATTGGCACGCCTGCTAATTCCACACTTAGCATGTACTGACCAACAACCAACCCGCTCATGGTGAAGAGGCCATTTTCATCAGTTTCTGCGTCTGTCACATAAGCCCCGGTTGCGGCATTCAGCAGGTTGACTGTCACACCAGCAAGTGGGTCTCCCTCATCCAGAATCCGGCCAATCTCAAGGCCACTTACCCGACTGTTGCCGCTGGTATTAACCAGCTTACCTCTCACGACACCCCGTCCTGTAGGTGCAGGTGCCACCTCGACCACTTCTATGTCAACATCACTCCGGGTAGCTGAAAGCGAAAGGGTAACAGCCTCCCTTACAAGGAGCGTATTTCCGAACCAGGTATTTCTCAGGTTAGGGAACCTTGCCCGGTCAGGCTTGGCAAAAATCAGGTAGTCGGCAGGCTCAAGATTGACGAAACTGAATGTATTGCGGTTTTCTGCCAGTATCAACTCATCAGTGCTCACAATGTCCCAGCCGCCAGCTGCATTGGCTTTGTAAAGAAGCACTTCAGCCACATTCACGTCGGAGCCACCCGGTGTAACCAGCAGCCCTGAAATACTCAGGCTGGTAACTTGTGCCTGAACAACAAACACTTGGTCGTTGGTATCGCTTACTGTACCATCAGCTATTCTCACCCTTACGAATCCGCTGGCTGTCGCTGCGTTAGGCACACTCCACTCGAAGGTGCCATTCAGGGCAGCCACCGTTCCTGAGGTCAGGGATTCATAAGTGGCTCCGCCGTCGGCTGAATATTCCACAACAAGTTCGGCACTTGGATCAACAGAAGTCGTCGTCCACGTAATTTGCTTCGCCACTCCACCTGTAAGGATCTCACCGCTTTCCGGAGAGGTAACGACAATGGATGGAGCTGGTACTACGCTAAATGTCGCCGAGGTTGCTGAAATGTCATTGTCGGCATTCACTAGCTTGAATTGGGCTTCCTGAGTAACAGCATTGTCGGCAGTAATCGTCATTTTACCGGCTAACTGCGAAGCAAGACCGCTTCCTTTTGAGCTAAATGTTTTGCCGCCATCCGCCGAGTAAAGCAGCTCCAGTTCATCCGAACCGAGCAGGTATTGTGCTGTCCAGGTCACGTCATATGATCCACCAATAAACAAGGTCTCGTCTTCAGTCGGACTTGTGATAGCCAGTACAGGTCTTGGCAAACTGGTGAAAACTTGGTCGGACACATCAATTACAGCCTCTCCGGTTTCTGTACTGATCCTGACAAGCGCCTCATCGCTGTATTCCTCAACCATCACCAGATCGTATACACCCGCCAGTTCTCCGATAGTGCCGACACCCAACTCCTGGTAGGTTGTTCCATTATCAAGAGAATACTCAAACAGCAGAGACGTGGTTGCCTCGAGCCCTTCTGTTGTAAACTCAATTTTTGCGGGCTTCCCAAAGCGAACTGTTTCTCCTCCGTTAGGGTAAACCACAGTAAGCAATGGCTTGATTCTTACCGTGAAGTCATCATCACTTTCATCAGACGCCTTATCGCCATCAACTGTCACCTTAATTTTGGCGGCAGTAGTAGGTTCGCCCTCGGGAGCCCAATCGAATGTACCTGAGAAGTCGCCCACAACACCTGTAGCAATTTCAGTGTAGCTGGCCCCGCCATCTGTAGAGTAGCCAATAGTCAATGGCGTAGCGTCGTCGAGGCCTGTCGATGTCCATGTGATAGGATATACATCACCCAAATTGACTACTTCCCCACCATTTGGTGCGGTCACCAAAACCGATTTCCTTATGAAGATTTGCGTACTCGGTGCGCTTGCCTCACCTGAAGACGTTACAGTAATTGCTCCCGTCGCAAACCCTGCCGGAACGGTGACGCCCAGCGAGGTAGTCGTTGCGGAGAATGGCACCGCAGAAACTCCTCCTCCAAAATTGACTGTGTTGTTGGCTGCGATTGAGCTAAAGCCCTTGCCGGTGATTGTCAAACTTTCCCCACCATAGCCAGCGTCAATTGACAGTCCGGCAGCATCAATCTGAGGAACAATAACGAACGAGGCAGTTGAGAAAGGCCCGGTCGTAGTTCCGTTGACGGTGACAGTCAATGCTCCGGTCATGGCACCTTCCGGTACTTGCACCGTCAAACCAGATGCTGTAGCGGCGCTTGCAGTAGCGGTTACCCCGCCGTTAAAATTCACCACATTCAGCGAAGCATCTGCTGCAACAAATCCGGCACCAGTTATCATCAAGGTAGAGCCTATCGCTCCTTTGGCTGGCGAGAACCCTCCCGAGGAAATGGAAGGGAGCACTACAAAACTATTGGCTGTCGCTGCCGAGGTGCCCGAAGGGGTAGTAACCGTAAGTGAACCAGTAGCGGCATTAGCAGGCACAGTTACCGATAGCGAGCTTGCAGATACTGAGAATGGCACGGCCGTGGCGCCGGCAAATGCTACCTGAGTGGCACCACTGAAATTAGTACCGTTGATCTGGATAGTGGCACCTGCAATAGCTGCAGCTGTGAAAGTGGTAATCTTCGGCACAATGCTGAAGTTCCCCACGGATTGTACGGTAATGCCTCCCAATCCCAGCGATATTTTTCCGGTCGAAGCTCCCGAAGGCACTATGGCACTGAGCTCGTTATCGCTGAAGACTGTGAAGGAGGCATTAGTATTGTTGAATTTTACAAAAGTTACTGTTGACAGATTGGCGCCAGAAATGGTCACAACATCACCAGAACCACCTAACGCAGGACTGAAGCTGGCAATCGACGGCTGGCCCTTTACTTCGATGGTACTGCTGCTTGTTCCTGAACCCGAAGGCGTCGTTACAACGATGTTGCCAATACCCACATTTCCTGCAACCGTCGTTACTTTGACGAAGTCAGAAGAGATCTGGTCAATCGTAGCAGCGGTGTTGTTGATTGTCACGCTTGTCGCTCCGGTAAATGTCTTGCCATTGATGGTAATCTGGCTGCCTACCACTGCCAGAGCAGGGAAGCTGATCACTTTTGGCGTCACATTAAATGTGCCTGCCGTAAACGACTGCCCAGCCTTTTTGATGACAACCTCTCCGGATGTTGCTGATGAGGGCACCGTTACGGTAATGCTGGTACCATCAGGGTCGACGGTGAATGAATTGGCAGATACTCCATTTACTTTTACCTCATTGGCACCATTCATGTTGACGCCGCTAATAGTGAACTGGGAGGCAACCGGCCCACTGGCTGGATTGATGTTCAAGCTTCCGGGAGAAGGTAATAAATTGAAGTTGGCACTGCTCACCACCTGTTGAGCAGAGGCCGTGTTGATCACTTTGATTGGGCCAGTGATTGTTCCAACAGGCACGGTCACTGTAAGACTATTGTTGTTGGCACTCGAAGCAATGGCCTGCACAAAACCAGATGCTCCAGTGAAGTAAACTTCATTCGTGCCGATGGTTGAACCAAAATGAGAGCCATTGATCGTCACGATGCTTCCTTCAAGTCCTGTATTCGTAAAGCTGAATATCTTAGGCACGACACTAAAGGCAACTGCATTGGACGTCACGCCGCCCCTCGTCACAGTCACATTTCCAGTCGCAGCGGCATTCGAAGGTACCGTTGCTTTGATGTTGTCATCATTGAGAATGTCAAAAGTAGCAGCAGCTCCGTTGACGGTTACCGTGGTTACGTCTGGCAGGCTAAAGTGGTCTCCGCTGATAGTGATCGTACCACCGGCAATTCTGGCTGCCGGATCGAGTTCAGTAATACTCGCTGCCGGGGAAACGATCAGGGCATGGGCACTTTCAGCCAAAATACTTCTGCGGGTAACGGCCACTTTTCCAACGCCCTGCGAGCCAGCAGGCACAATGAGCTGCAGCCTGTTGCCATTCACAAACACCGGCGTAACCGCCACGTCGTTCACCGTCACACTGCTGATACTGGCCAGGCTTTCGAAATGATTGCCCTCTATGTAGATAGTCTGCCCTTCTACCACCCTTTCGGTAGCTGGATTGATATTGCTAAAGTCCGATTTCAGGAAACCTGTTATCTGCTGCTCCACAATGAATTCGTCCATGGCGAAAATGGTGAGACCACCCCTGACAAGTTCGATGTTGTTAGCAGTGCCATCAGCGTAAGCTGCCGCTGCCATAGGAACTTTGGCCGTGATTGTATTGTCGTCGTTTACAGTGAAGTTGCCAACGCCTACTGAAGCTCCATTTATTTTAACAGAAGAAACGTCGGGTACAGTAAAGCCAGACCCTGTAATGGTGACGAAGGCGCCTGCCGGGGCACTTGCCTCCGAAATCTCAGTAATTGTCGCCTGTTCATCCAGTGTGAGCTGATTGGCGAGCGTCACCTCAATATTACCTTCGGCGCTTGTGACCGTCTTCAGTAGCTTTACATCGTAACTGGCAGCTGTCAGGGCCGGGCCGCTTTGGGCCGTTAACACCAGCTGCAGGGCGTTATCACTTAGTACCGTGCTTTGGACGGTTGTTTCATTCCCTCCATCGATGAGCACCACCGAGTTGACACCAGGTGTGCTAAAATTGCTACCGCTAAGCGTCAAAGTTTGCCCGATAACGTAGGTGGAAGCCGCAACATCTGTAGTTACCGACGGCTTCATGTAGAACTGAGCTGTGCCTGAGAAATCTACGTCCGATCCGTCAAACGCTGATACGGTCAGCCCTGCTCTCAAAATTCTGAGCGAAACTGTCCCTCCGATGATATTGGACGGAACCGTAAGGCTAATTTCAGTGCTGCTGTTAACCGTTGAGCTTACCAGCACATCATTGAGATAAACCTGGGGTGTGTTGTCGAAATTAGAGCCTGTAATAGTCAGCGTCTCAGCTTTTCCCTTTCTGTCGCTGTCAAATGAGGCGATGGTGTGTGGCGCCAGCACTGTGATATTTCCGGCAGACACCTGTTCGCCCAACCTGGTAAGGACTATTTCATGGCTGCCTGGCGTGGTGTTAGTCGGCACTGTAAAAGTAAGACTATTGGCGCTGATGGACGACACTGACACACTTGTGCCGCCAAGAGTCACGGTGGCGGATGGTGTGGTAAAAAACGTGCCATTAACTGTCACTGAAGCCCCTGCAGTGACCGTTGACGCCGACAAGCTGCCAAAAGTATGCTTCACAGTAAATGTGCCCAGCGACTGAGTGAGGCCTGCTCTCGTAATCTGCACATTACCCTGCGTATTGAAATTGGAAATATTGGGCACTGTAACCGTTATTTCGGTGGCGCTATTGACTGTAAAAGAACTTACTGAAGTATTGTTGATGGTGACAGAAGACACCGCCGGACTGGTGAAGTTCTGGCCGGTCAGTGTAACCGTTCCCCCGATGGTCTGGATAGTCGGGCTGAATGAACTAAGGACTGCTCTTGGCACTATTGTGATGTCGGTTGTGCTTTCCACCGTGCCCACAGGACTCGGCTTGATGACTTCCACCTTGCCAGTCCCCACGGCGTTGGGGATGGTCACGCTTAGTGAACCATCGCCTGCAATGGAGAAGGTCGCATTCACGCCATTCACCTTGACCTGGCTGACAGAAGGATAGTAGAAGTTGTTTCCTGAAACGGTGATCTGCTGATCCACCACGTAATTCTGGGTATTAAAGGTGGTGGAAATACCATGGCGGACGTAGAAATCGGAAGTACTCTGGATTATTAGTCCGGCACGTGTGATGGCCACCTTGCCCTGGCCTGCGAAGTTCATACCGTTGGGCACTTTCACGACAAGTTGCGTAGCCGTGGTCGACTGGATGGCAGCTGACACGCCATTGAGCGTGACGGCTGTAACTGCTGGCGACGTAAAATTAGTCCCAGTGATCGTCACATCCTGGCCCAACCCAGCTACCTGAGTGAAATTGGTGATCGTGTGCGGTGCAACAACTGTCAGCTCTGCATCGCTCTCATCGCTCAGACCATTTTTAGTCACAGTAACTTTATAGTTACCTGGAGTCATGGCAGGCACTGCAATCGACACGCCGTAGTAGTGGTTATTGCTTATGATGGTGGCAACGGTGTTACCGACCTTTACCTGTGAAACAGCATTAAGGAAAGTACCGCCAACGTTGAGCGTGGCTCCCGAAGCAAGTGTCGAAGCGGAAAGGCTGGTGATGTCAGGGGCGATTTCAAAATTATTGGTGGACGTGACCGTTTCGCCAGCCCTGGTGATGCTGATGACACCATTGCTAAAAATCGAAGGTACTGTTGCTTTGATTTCAGTATCAGAAATGACACTAAATGTGGCGTTAGTGCCGCTGAACCTGACAGCGGAAACAGCCGGACTACTAAAATGCTCGCCGGTAATCGTCACCTCTGTTTTTGTGACCTGGCCACTTGCTGGCGCAAATGACGAAATGATGGCGTGAGGTACAACAATAAAGTCGCTGGCACTCTCGGCAGTCTCCAGGATGGACTGGTTACTCACCCTAAGTTTTCCAGTTACCGCACCAGAAGGAACAATCACATTCAGGAATGTGCTATTGCCACTTGAAATGGTAGCTGTCTTGTTGTTGTAGAAAGTAACAAGGTTGTTGGAAGCGGTCGGATTAAAGCCTGTGCCGGAAATGGAGACACTTGCTCCTTCCACGGCTCCGGTGGCCAGGGTAAATGAGGTGATCTTTGGCAACACCGTAAACTGCTGCGGGCCTTCCACCGTAACTCCGCCTTTTGTTATTTCAACTTTCCCGGCTCCATACATCCAGGTTGGGACAGTAAACTGGATAGTGTTGTTGTCAACTACACTGAACGTGACGCTGTTCCCATTGACCACCAAATTGCTCGGTGCCGGGCTCTGGAAATTCTGCCCTGTGATGGTCACCACCTGACCGGAAGTGGCTTTCAAAGGAGAGAAGCTCGTAAACACCGGCGCTGCCACCACATCGAAGCTGGCGGAAGACACACCTTGCTGAGATACATCGTTATTAACGACAGTCACTGAACCATCAATAGCGCCCTGCGGCACGATGACAGTGACAGAGGAGCTGTTTTGTGAAACAATAGCTGCCGGCTTATTCTGATTGAAATATACCGTGTTATCAACACTACTGAAGTACGAGCCATAGATTGTGACCTGTGCACCCGGCGCCGCCTGAAGTGTGCTCAAAGAGGTAATGGCTGGAATGACTGTCAGGTCTTCAGCACTTTCGACCTCCACACCACCTTTGGTCACGCTCACTTTTCCGGTACCAGCAATGGAAGACGGCGAAATATGCACGGTGATCTGTTGATCAGAGTCTATTGTGAAATACGGTGTTCCGAAGTAGTAATACTGGTAGGTAATGCTCTCTCCGTTGATTTTTACCGAGCTGGCTCCCGTAAAATTGTCTCCGGTGATGACCAGCGATTGGCCTTTGGTAATTTTAGTGGCAGACAAGGAAGTGATCTTGTGTTGCTCCACCGTCAGGTCACCCGATGCCTCGAAGAATCCATTGTTGGTGCTCACAGTCACCTTGCCAGTGCTGGCTCCCTGAGGCACGGTTACATTGATTTGGGTATTTGAAACGACGGACGCTGTCGCAGCCAAGCCATTGATAAACACCTGGGTGTTGTTGTTAAGAAACGATGTATTGACACCTGAAATGGTGACTGTTTCAAAGATTCCCGCCGTCTTCGGTGTGAAATCAATCGACTGGATTTTAAATGCCTGTGCGGATGTATAAACGGTTCCGTCTACATCCACCTCTACTGCACCAGTAGCTTCTACACCTGATGGCACCACTACTGAAAGCAAATCATCACTTTCCACCACCACTGAGGCTGCTGCCACCGATCCTAAAATGCCATTAGTAAATGTTACCGAAACAGATGTGGCCGCCTCGAAATTAATACCACTACCGTTGATAAAGATGGTGTTGCCCACCTGGCCCTGGCTTGGGGTAAGTGTAACGCCCGACAACACTAGCTGGTCAGGAGAAATAGCCGTTCCCTTACCAGAAACGTTTACTTTGATGAAGCCAGAAACCGCTCCTTGAGGCACTTCCACCACCAGCTGAGTAGCCGAGGCCGATGTTGGGTAGGCTGTTATATCTGGGAAACCAGGGAAAATAATCTGATTGTGATTGGCAATAGACGAAAAGCCGCTGCCATCAATTTGAAGGTCGGCACCGATGTTAATCAGGGTGAGTGAAGCAATGGAAGGCGCAGGAAGAATGGATACTTCTGCACTGGCGATTGTCGCAACGCCGGACTGATCCACAAGGCGGATAATGGCGTCGGTTTGTGAGGCAACTTCGGGAACCAGCCAATCAAACTCTGTGAAAGATGCAGACAGGTCGTCTTCTATCAGGAACCAGTTGGCACCAGCATCCAGTGAGTACTCAACGCTGAGCAGATCGACCAGCGTACTTCCCCACCTGATGGTGGTGACGCTGTTTGAGATCAGCTCTACAGCATCCGCCGGAGCAAAAAGCACCAGTGAAGGCCCGGAGGTTGCCGCTCTGCCCTGCACGTTCACATCAATGTCGATGTTCGACAGATTGGAATCGACAAATCGGTTTCTCAAAACGCCCTGCGAAAGCGCACCGTTATTGGTGGCTGGCGCAAACTTGACATACACAGGAATACTCCTGATACCTGCGTGAGGTGCTATCACCAAACTGTTTGCAAAGCCGGATTCGTCACTCAGCGAAATCTCAAAATCGTCTGGGTTTGTTGAAGTGACAGTTACACCAACGTTGGTCACGTTCAGCAGATAAGACAACACCGTTGTGCTTCCAGCCTGCCTGATGCCAAAGTCCACAAGGCTGACAGGGTCGTATCCTTCATCAGTAGCCACCACAGGGTACACTACATCAAATGTTTCTGTTTCGATAGTTTGCCCTCCACCAACGATTCTGAATTTGGCATTTTCACCCACAAAATCAGGTGTGTAACTGTAGGTAACATTGTAGTCCGAAGAAATATCTATAGCGTCTTCGATGAGCACCTGCGACTGCCCCGGAACTATATAGTAAATGTCAAAAGAGCTCAGCCCGTCATTTGTAAAAGTAATATCAACCGGCAGGTCGTACACAAGCACATTCTCACCTTCCTGAGGGTAGCTCACAGCCAGGTTGTAAATGGCGGGGCTGGCAATGTAAAATATGTCGGAAGCGCCCAGAACGGTTGTTCCGTATTTCGCTCTTATCATGCACGACTCAGAAACAAACGAGGCATTGGTCGGCACAAAATCAAAGAAATATGACCCGGCAATATTGTCCAGGGTATTCAGTGCGCCAGTTTGGATAGTATAGGGGAAGCTTACACCGCCATTGGTCGATAGCTCAAAAGTGAGGACATCAGTATCTGCTATTTCCGAAGGCAAAAACTCGACAGCGACCGACCCACCGAGGTACACCACATCGCCTGACGGACTGGAAAATTCGACCGCCCGAACAGGAATGGGAACAATGCTGAAAAAGCTGTCGCTTTCGTCGGAGTCTGCGGTTGTCGTGTTGGTGATTTTCACCTTTACTTCTGAGCTCACATCGTCGGGTACTGTCCACACATATGAATCACCGGGAACAGCCGAGTACACTCCAGAAAAAATGGTTTGATCGCCAGCTCCTGCATTGTAGCTCAGCTCAATATTGTCGGAGCTATTCCAGGCGTCAGAAAGCGCCCAGGTAATGCTTACCTCATCGCCGACGAAAAAGCTTTCGCCTCCGTTCGGATACGAAAGTGCCACTGGCTCGCAGTTAGTACAAACAACAAACGAGTTGCTGATGTCTTCTTTATTGCGGGAGTTGTTCCAAACTCTCACTTGAACGTTTGCGTCTACTCCAGTGCCAGGATTTGGAATGGTCCATGCCCGTGTCATGACGTTGCCAACGGGGTTGAATGAAGTCCCTGACCCTTGAGCAACAGATAACCAACTCCCTCCATTGATTCTGTAGTAGATATAGAAATAGTCAGAAGTTTTGTGATCCCCATTTTCCCAAACAATACTAAAGGGGCTCCCTACAGCTTTGTACTCTCCGCCTAGAGGGGAGGTAATACTTACAGAAGATTCGTAATACAGCCTGAATGGACTGCTGATATCCTCAACATTGCGGGAGTTGTTCCACACCCTCACCTCTATGTCGCTGTCCAGGTTGGTTCCCAAATCCGGCAGTGTCCAGTTGTAGCTCATTTGGTTGCCCACAGGACTGAATGACGTGCCACTGCCTTGCGTAATGGCATACCAGCTGCCTCCGTTTACCCGGTACTGCAGGTAGAAGTAGTCACTTGTTTTATGGTCGCCGTTTGTCCACTCTACCAGCTGGGTTTGTCCGAATTTCATTTCTTCAGTGCCGGTTGGCATATCGACAGCCAACGAAGATTCGAAGTAGAGCCTGAACGAGCTACTGATATCCTCGACATTGCGGGAGTTGTTCCATACCCTCACCTCTATGTCGCTGTCCAGATTGGTTCCCAAATCGGGCAATGTCCAATTGTAGCTCATTTGATTGCCCACAGGGCTGAAGGACGTGCCACTGCCTTGTGTGATGGCATACCAGCTGCCTCCGTTTACCCGGTACTGCAGGTAGAAATAGTCGCTCGTTTTATGATCCCCGTTCGTCCACTCTACCAGCTGGGTTTGCCCGAATTTCTTTTCCTCAGCGCCGGTTGGTGTATCAATAGCTAAGGAAGATTCGTAGTAAAGCCTGAATGAGCTACTGATATCCTCAACATTGCGGGAGTTGTTCCACACCCTCACCTCTATGTCGCTGTCCAGATTGGTTCCCAAATCCGGCAGTGTCCAGTTGTAGCTCATTTGGTTACCCACAGGGCTGAAGGACGTGCCACTGCCTTGCGTAATGGCATACCAGCTGCCTCCGTTTACCCGGTACTGCAGGTAGAAGTAGTCACTGGTTTTATGGTCGCCGTTCGTCCACTCTACCAGCTGGGTTTGTCCAAATTTTTTCTCTTCAGCGCCGGTCGGAGTATCGACAACCAGCGAAGATTCAAAGTAAAGCCGAAAAGCCGCGCCGTAACCATAGTATCCCTGACTATTGTTCCACACCCTCACTTCTATGTCGCTGTCCAAATTGGTTCCCAAATCGGGCAGCGTCCAATTGTAGCTCATCTGATTACCCGAAGGATTGAATGAGGTTCCACTTCCTTGCGCAATAGCATACCAGCTGCCTCCATCCACACGATAGTGAAGATAGAAGTAGTTGGAATTGAGATAGGTAGCGTTATTCTGCCATGAGACCGTTAGTGTTTCGCCGAACTTCTTTTCTTCAGTGCCAATGGGGCTTAAAATGGTGATATCGCCCTGTGGAGAAATAGTAAATTCATCGGATAGGTCGAACACGCCCGCATCCTGGTCGGCCTCCACTCTAATCTGGGCAGTTGACACAGCCGAACCGGTAACCGTCCACTCATAACTGTTTTCTCCGTCAGGAGAATCCACGTTCTCGGCTATCACCACATCACCCGAACCGGTATTGTAGTAAAGGTTAACCCCACCTGCACTACTGGAGGCGGCGTCGACGTTGGTACTTTCCCAGGTGATGAATTGGCTGGTGCCTATTTCCCAATTGGAGGCTGATGTTGGTGAGGTGACGACAACCTCCGGATCGGAAGAACCACCGCCATCAAAAAACCTGCTCCCATCAGGCTGATATTTGTAGTCGAATGTAAAAGAAGTGCCAAATCCGCCATCAGGAAGACCTGTGATCTCCATTACCGCATAATGGCCTTCACGTGTATATACGCCCCAGAGCTGTCCTACCGAAATTGGGGCTCCCTGTGTTCCGTCAGGCCAATCCCATGACACAGTCACCCAGGGTGAAGCATCGGTTCTTTCAGCCACTTCTGTGACGGATTCGATATCTCCAGTGCCTATTAGCAAAAACCGTCTGCCAGTGGAGTTAAGCGAAGTGCTTCCCTCGTTACCAAGGTTCACTCCTTCATTGCTCACAAAAACAAAGTCAACGAGGTAATCGGCATCGTCCTCTTTGCCTGCAGTTTCTTCTCTTGAAAAATCAAATCCGCTGTTGAAAGAACTTGTAGCTGAGCCTGTAACTATGCCCTCTCCTGTGAACAGGACGACTGTAGAATTGTGAGCATTTAAGTCAGGCGAGGAAAAGTTCTCGGCACGTAACGCCCAGGCAGTCATTGATGAAAAAAACAGGGCGGCAATAATAAAAATCTTGATAACAGCTTTCATTTCAACAGGTCTTTCGGTCTAATTGGATTTTAACATCCTAAAATTAGACCAGGCCAAGACCGTCCGAAATACCGTCTTCGGGGTATATTACACTAACCTTTTCCCGAAAAAGAAGTCCGTTCAACTGGCAGGCTGTTTTACAAAATATTTGATTAGTACTATTCTAAAAGGAAAAAAACCAATAAAAGCCTATCTTACCGGAGCCAACAACTTATACCGTAAATCTTCATGCGACCGAAATTGTGTCTTGCCGCATTGATGCTTTTTTTCTCCCTAAGCTCAAGCAGCCAACCCGCCTACATTGACAGTCTTGAAAATGTACTGAAAACCGATATTCCGGACACCAGCCGGATCAACATCCTCAACGAGCTGGCCGAAAAATACCGCTACTCCAATCCGGAAAAGATCTACCAGTACAGTCATTCGGCCAGGGCAAAAGCACTGACCATAGCGTTCGCAGCAGGCCTCACCAGATCCATGTATAATCTGGCTATTTATTACGAGACCTACCGAAACGAAGACTCACTTCAATATTATTTCGAAAAATCCCTGCACCTCTCTGATTCGCTCGGCGACAAAAAATACCACACCCTCACCATGAACAGCAGGGGCCTTTATCTGATATCGAAAAGAAGGTTTGAGGAGGCAGTCAACATATTTTATGACGTGCTGAGAAGCCACGAAGAAGCTGGAAACCCTTATGGAGAAATGGCTGCTCTCAATAATATTGGTCTTGTATTTATGGAACTGCATCAGTATGCAAAGGCTATCTCCAACTTCAAGAAGGCATTGCCAAAAATTCCTGAGCCGCATCCGGTGGTGCTCAATAACATCGGCTCTTGTTATGGTAGCCTGTCTCGGTACGACTCAGCCGAATACTTTGTCACGTGGGGTATAGAACGGGCCAGAGCAACCAACAACTTGCATGCAGAAGCTAACGGTCTGCATATTCTGGGAACGGTTTACGAGTCAGCGGATGACTACGATAGGGCGCTGGAGACGTTCTTGACGGCAGAAAAAATACGTGAGAAAGTACCCGGCACCGCCATGCAAATAGCCGACCTGACCAATATTTCCAACATTTACGCCAAGCTCAAAAACCCATCGAAAGGTATTGAATATGGCAATAGAGCCCTGAAGCTGGCAGAGGATGATCAGGTAGACTACAAGGTTGAAAATGTGTATGAAGCGCTGGCGCTGAATTATGTGGCCGCCGGAAACTTTCAGCAAGCGACAGAATTATACAGGAAGTGGGGTGTTGAAAAAGACTCTTCATATGCGAAAGCACAGTCGGAAGCGCTAGCGGAAATGCAAACAAAATATGAAACCGAAAAGAAGGAGCAGGAAATACAGATCAGAGATTTGCAGCTTGCCGAGCAGGCTTTGCTTATCCAACAAAAGAATCTCCAGCTTTACGCATTCATTGGTGGAGTGGTCGTTTTGCTTATCCTTTTGTACCTGGGCTACAACAGACTGAAGCTCCAGCGAAGGGTGCAGCAACTGGAGCTGGTTCAAAAAATACAGTCAGAACGAGAACGCATTTCAAGCGATCTCCACGACCACGTAGGCGCTCAGCTGACAAGTATTCTCTCTGGCCTGCAGATTACGGATCAAATTGAGGGTTTCAAAAAAGATGAAGAAGTGCAAAAAATAGTAAGTAGTCTGAAGGCAGATGCTCAGGACACGCTCACAAGCCTTCGGGACAGCATCTGGAGCCTGCATCAGAGTGAAATAACCCTGGCAGATTTCGTCGACCACATAGAGAGGTATCTTTCCAGCACCCTTAAGTACAGGCCGGATCTTTCGTTTGAAATTATCAACCACATCGCCTATCCCTACAAGCTCGCCCCAAGGGAAGCGCTCAACATTACACGGGTAGTGCAGGAAAGTATTCAAAACATTACCAAACACTCTCAGGCTCGTCGCATCATCTTGGACTTGTCCTTGAAGGATTCCCTGGTGATAAAAATTTCCGACGACGGAGTGGGATTCGATACCGAAGCCATGGCTAAAGGCGAGCACTATGGCATTGAAAATATGAAACGACGTATGGAGGAAATTGGAGGGGGCTTTAGTATCTCATCCGTAAAAGATCAGGGTTCCACAATTAGCCTCACAGTCTGATTTACCCCAAATTGGGTATTGGGCCAATTAGTTCTTTACCCCACCTTTGACACAGAACAAAAAAAGCTATGGCTATTCGTATTGCTTTGGTTGAGGATAATCCGTCGCTGCGAAAGCGATTCATCGACAACTTTAAATATTTCCAGAGTATTGACCTGGTACTTGTCAGTCCAACCGGGGAGGATTTTCTCGGCAAAATAGAACAGCCCACTGCAAAAGAGCTACCTCAGGTGGTTCTCATGGACATTGAATTGCCCGGCATCGATGGAATAGAAACGACCAGCCGCCTTAAACAGTCGCAGCCTGACATTGAGGTGATGATGCTCACCGTGTTTGAGCAGCCCGACAAGATATTCAGCTCTCTGAAAGCCGGTGCTGTGGGTTACATGCTCAAAGACGAAAGCCCAGCTAATATTGTGAAAGCGATTGAAGAGCTATTGGAGGGCGGTGCTCCGATGTCGAGAACTATCGCCCGCAAAATGATCGGTTTGATTAGTTCAGACCCAAACCTCGGCGAGGATTCGAAACTGAAAGATCAGGCCATTCAGGAATACGGGCTCTCTGAGCAGGAAGTGAAAATAATCCAGCGGCTTGTGGACGGAAACAACTACCTCGGTATAGCTGAAGGGCTCTTTATCAGCCCTCATACCGTAAAAACACACATCAAGAACATCTACAGGAAACTTCATGTGCACAGTCGGGCCTCGGCCGTGAAACTGGCCATTGACAAGAAAATAGTGGGAATGGTGTCATTGGTTTTGGCTGCCGCTGTAAGACTGCTATCTGCTTAGCTTTTCCACTTAATATTGCAACCCATCGACGGCAGCTGCTCCTCCTCACCCACTGTATTGTCGAGCAAAACAGCATTCAGCGCATTTCGTAAGTCTTTTCCAGTCAGCGGCTGTCCATTTCTTGGTGTGCTGGCATCAAGCCGCCCCCTGTAAACACACTTCACTTCGCTGTCAAACACGTAAAAATCCGGCGTGCAGGCGGCCTGATAGGCTTTGGCAATCTCCTGGGTTTCATCATACAAATAGGGAAAGGAAAAGGCTTTCTCCTTTGCCTTGATTTTCATTTGCTCAGGCCCATCCTCCGGGTAATTCACCACGTCGTTCGAGCTGATGGCCACAAAACCAATGCCATTCGATTGGTATTCGCCAGCAATCGCCAACACCTCATCCAATACATGAATGACATAGGGACAATGATTACAAATAAACATCACCACGGTGCCCTTGTCGCCTTTGACGTCATTTAGGGACGCCATCTTGTCAGAAGCGGTATCTAAAAGTTTAAAATCCGGGGCTTTGGTTCCCAGCGGGAGCATCGTAGAATAAGTACTGGCCATTTTTCGACTTTTATTTACATAAAGGCCTAAACATGCAAAAAGTTCTGAAAATGAAGAAATATGCTAAAATTACCTTCTGTAAAAAGCCCTGTTGGGTGGGTCGCCACTTATCTCTATCTTGATGGGCATCTTCGAAAACCTAGCATACCCAACTATGAGGCGACTTAACAAACAGACTATATTATTTGCGGCTTTAGCGCTTTTTCAAATATTTTCCATTGGCGTTTTTGCTCAGAGGAGAAGTATTACCCCATCACCTGCCAGGGCTGAAGGTGACGGCCCCTACACGCAGCTTATCATTCGTGGCGCCATCATCATCAACGGCACCGGAGCGCCGCCAATCGGGCCGGTGGACATCGTTATCGAACAAAA
This sequence comes from Imperialibacter sp., assembly GCF_040222815.1. Taxonomy (GTDB): domain Bacteria; phylum Bacteroidota; class Bacteroidia; order Cytophagales; family Cyclobacteriaceae; genus Imperialibacter. The sequence goes on from NZ_JAVKCH010000015.1 coordinate 216,668, forward strand.
CAAAATCAAAAGCGTCCAGACCGTTGGATATCCCGGTGTTGAGATCAACGCCGAAAGACGCCCAAAACTCAAAGAAGGCGGGAAGGAAATTGACGCTTCGGGCATGTATGTGCTTCCCGGGTTTATCGATATGCACGGGCATATCGGCGGCGTGACGCAGGGGACTCCGGCCGAATATGTTTTCAAGCTATGGATGGCGCATGGCATCACTACGATTCGAGAACCTTCGGCCGGCAACGGCCTGGACTGGACACTTGAACACAAGAAAAAGAGCCAGACAAACGAAATCACTGCTCCCCGTATACTGGCTTACACGGCCTTTGGAATGGGCAAAGAAGGCGGTATCAACAGCCCGGAAGAAGCTCGCCTTTGGGTGCAGGAAAACGCTAAAAAGGGAGCAGACGGCATCAAATTCTTTGGTGCCAGTCCCGACATCATGGAAGCTGCCCTTCGTGAAAATAAAAGACTTGGACTAAGAGCTGCCTGCCACCATGCGCAAATGGACGTAGCCCGGGCCAACGTGCTCAATACCGCCAGTTGGGGCCTCACCAGCATGGAGCACTGGTACGGTCTGCCGGAAGCCATGTTCGACAACCGCACAATTCAGGATTTCCGACTCGACTACAACTATCAAAACGAACAGCATCGTTTTGGCGAAGCAGGAAAGCTTTGGAAACAAGCGGCAGCACCTTATTCTGAAAAATGGAATGCCGTGATGGATTCACTCATTGATCTCGACTTCACGTTGGATCCAACTTTCAATATTTACGAAGCAAATCGTGACCTTATGCGGGCACGTACTGCCGAGTGGCATCAGGATTACACACTTCCCTCGCTGTGGGATTTCTACCAGCCGAGCAAACAATCGCATGGCTCTTACTGGCACTACTGGGGCACCGAAGAAGAAATTCAATGGAAAGAGAACTACCGGCTTTGGATGACTTTTGTCAACGAATACAAAAATCGGGGTGGCAGGGTAACTACCGGTTCGGACTCAGGCTTCATATTCCAATTGTACGGCTTTGCCTATATCAGAGAAATGGAGCTACTGAGAGAAGCGGGCTTCCATCCTCTGGAAGTGATCCGCTCGGCCACTTTGTATGGAGCGCAGGCACTAGGCATGGAAAAGGAGATTGGCAGCATCGAAGTGGGTAAACTTGCCGACCTTGTGATAGTGGAAGAGAATCCGCTGCAAAACCTTCAGGTACTTTACGGAACAGGTGCCATCAAATTGACGGAAGACAATGAAGTTGTAAGAGTTGGCGGCGTGAAGTATACGATCAAAGACGGCATTGTTTACGATGCCAGGCAACTGCTGGAGGACGTGAAAACAATGGTGACGGAATCCAAAGAGGCAACCGGAAAGACTATCAAACAGCCCGGTGTTAACTAAAATTTTAGCGCAAGGGAGTTTAATAACCGGATAGAAACGAAGTAAGCCTTTTGAAATTATCTTTTTTCAAGATTTTTTAGTATTATGAAGATTATTTGAAGCATCGCCTACATTATAGTATTATTAAATGCGTATCCCTGACCAACCCTTTTTACCAAAACCTATTTTTGAAAAATTTCCTCTTTCAGCGATAGTCGCTTTTGCAGTCCTACAGGTTCTTTTATTCGGTTGTATCCCCACTGAACCGAGCAGCGAAGGGAAAAAAGACGGGACAGTAGAGACAGGTCAAGCCTCAGTAGAAACTGATGCAGAACCCTACGAGGCACTTTCTCTTCTGGGCAAAAAACTAAAAAGACCTGAGCTTTCTGACAAACAGCGAGCGGCACTTGAAGAAAATCTGGCAAAGGCTAAGGCAAATTTCGATGCGTATCCTGACAGCCTGGACTTCATCATTTGGTATGGAAGAAGGCTTGCCTACATGTCGATGTACAAAGAGGCCATACAGGTATACACCGACGGACTAAGAGAATTTCCTGATTCGTACAGGATCTACCGCCACAGGGGCCACCGGTATATTTCCATCAGGCAGTTTGACGACGCCATCAGGGATTTGGAGAAGGCAGCTTTTTATATGCGTGGGGAAGAAACCATGATCGAAAAAGATGGGATACCAAATAAGCTTAACATACCGCTGTCAAGTACGCAGTTCAATGTTTGGTATCATCTTGGACTTGCCTACTATTTGAAAGGCAACTACGATAAGGCTATTTCTGCCTACAAAAAATGTATGGAGTTCTCCACCAACGATGACCTGCTGGTGGCTACCTCCGACTGGATGTACATTACCTACAGGAAGCTGGGGAATCTGCAAGCCGCTGACAAAGTGCTTGAGGCTATCAAACCAAAAATGAAGATCATCGAGAACGACTCCTACCACAAGCGCCTTCTGATGTATAAAGGTCTCTTACGGCCAGAGGAGGTTCTCAATACAGACGAGGAGGATGGCGTTCAACTCGCCACACAGGGCTATGGGGTGGCCAACTGGTACCTTCTCAATGGCAACATCGAAAAGGGCAGGGACATTCTGCAAAAGGTGGTCGACGGGGAAAGCTGGTCTGCCTTTGGGTACATTGCCTCCGAGGTTGAGCTCACCAACCTACAAGCCTTACTTTAATTCGTTTCTCAGCGCCAGGGCAACCTCCGGGTAGTTTGTAATGACGCCATCAACTCCCATGCCCAACACTTTCACCATTTCGTCCGTTGTATTAACTGTATACGGAATGACGGTCAAACCATCATCGTGGTGTCGTTTAACCAGCGACGCATTGATCATTTTGTGGTAGTAGTTTATTGACTCCACGTGGGTCGTAGAGGCCCTTCCTAGTCGGAACCTGTTATCCTGATAAAACGGAACAAAGAAAAGTGAGGTTTGGCTAACCAGCAGCTTTTGTAAGGGTATGTTGTAGCCACTGGCATGTGCCTCCTCCAAATATTTTGAGTCAAACGACTGAATGATGCACCAGTCTTCCGCTCCATACTTATGCACTTCCTCAGCCACCTGCTTTCCAAGCCCATCATACAGCCCGTCTTTCGGCCATTTAATTTCTATCAACACCTTCACCTCGCCATTGATGCCAACAATGACTTCCGCTAAAGAAGGTGCCAGCTCTCCCTTAAATGTGTCATCAAACCAGCCACCGGCATCCAGCACCCGAATCTCGTCATAAGTCATGTCCGAAATAGCACCTGAGCCATTGGTGGTTCTGTCCACTGTGGCATCGTGCATGACTATGAGATGCCCGTCTTTACTTCTGTGCACATCCAACTCTATCACATCGGCACCTAACTCTATCGCCTTACGAAACGAGGCCATCGTGTTTTCAGGGGCATGCCCAGCCGCACCACGATGCCCCACGATAATGAAGTTTTTTTTCCTGATATCGTCAATTGTATAAGATTCCATATTGTTTGCCATCACTGGCCAGAAAAACCAAGCTAAGCCAGCAGCGATCAGGCCTAGCCCACCAAAGATATATTTTAGCATAAAAGAGGTTTTGAGGATAATTTAAACAATTAGGCGGTCAAAATGCCTCAGCAACGTTGAGATAAACAGCATAGAAGCCATCTGTTGCCACTCCAAAATCGAGTCGGAGGTTGAGCTTTTGGTCCTTTATCGGCCTGAATCGCCCGCCAGCACCAACCACAGCTTTTACCGGGGTCTGAAAAGCCGAAGCTATGCCGGGGGAAACATTTCCGACACCAGCAAAAAGCACGCCTCCCAGCCTCCAAAAAAGCGTTCTTCTCCCCTCCACCTGAAAATACCAGGAGACTTTGTCACGGTACAGGTTTTCATTCTTAATTCCTCTTAGTCTATCGTTTCCACCTAACTGCGGAAGCCTGTAAAACGGGATATTGTTACCGGCCACTGAGTTGATCACAAGCTGTAGCCCCAAAACATGCTTTGGCGAGATAACTTCCCGAAAGTACCTTGAATCGATGTTCAACTGCGCAAAGGAATAGTTGCTGCCTACTACTTTACTAAAGTAATGGAGGTTGCTGGTCACGTACCATCCTTTTGAAGGGTAAAGGACATTGTCTCTGGTGTCGTAGATAAATATCGGCCCCAGACCATTCGTCCAGCCGCCACCGGTTCCCGACACCTCGCCTGTCTCAAGCACAGCCCCATCCTTGAAGTCGCTAAGCTTGTCATACCTGAAGTCGTATGACAGTCCAAAAAAGTATTTTTCGTCCCTGATCTTCATCCACCGACCGTTCAGCTGGCCAAACTGATCCAGAAACATTTCCAGGTCATCCGGGTGTGTGTCATTTCCAATGCCGAAAAAAAAGTCAGGGTAGTTCCGTATCCGCAGGGTATTACTCAGGTAGGTAGCGTTTTGGAAATATTGCTCCGACCTGAGGGAACTGATTATCTGTTTGTTGGCAGTGTAAATAAATATAGGAGCCAGCGTGCTGGGCCGCCTGAAGCTGCTTGTGTCCACCTGCTTCTCGGGCAAAATCCACATGCCCATAAAGCCACCGAAGAACCTTGACTCAGGCGAATAACCCAGAATTGGGGCGGCTATAACCCTTCCTCTTTTTTTTGTAACTGAATCCGTTTCTTCCACGGTTTGGCACAGCCCGTCCCATGGCAGCAACAGAACAAGTAAAAAGAGAAAGTGAGAACACTTCATCCTAGGCTTCGCCAACAGATATATTCAGCTCTTTCAACTGTTCTGCTGAAATAGTCGATGGCGAGTCAATCATTACGTCCCTACCCGAGTTGTTTTTAGGGAATGCAATAAAGTCACGGATGGAATCTACGCCACCAAACAGGGAGCAAAGCCTATCGAAGCCAAAAGCAATACCACCGTGCGGAGGTGCGCCATATTCGAAAGCTTCCATCAGGAAACCGAACTGCTTCTTAGCCTCTTCGTCGGTAAAACCGAGTGTCTTAAACATCAACTGCTGAGTAGGCCTGTCGTGAATACGGATAGAGCCGCCGCCGACTTCCACACCATTGATCACCATGTCGTAGGCATTGGCCCTGATGGCACCCGGGTCTGTCTCCAGCAGCTTCATGTCTTCTTTCTTCGGTGCGGTGAAAGGGTGGTGCATCGCATGGAAGCGTTTTGTTTCCTCATCCCACTCAAGCAACGGAAAATCTAGCACCCAAAGTGGTTTGAAATCGTCCCTTTTTCTCAGGCCGAGTTTGTTACCCATCTCCAGCCTCAGTTCATTCATGGCTTTGCGGGTCTGGTTTTTGTCACCGGCCAATACAAGTATCAGGTCACCAGCCTCTGCACCGCAGGCTGCGGCCCATTCCTTCAGCTGGTCTTCTGAATAAAACTTGTCTACCGAAGATTTGAAAGTGCCATCGGTATTGCATTTGAGATAGACCATACCTTTGGCCCCAACTTGTGGTCGTCTGACAAAATCGGTCAATGCATCCAGCTCCTTTCGGGTGTACTCTGCACAGCCTTTGGCACAAATGCCCACCACCAATTCGGCGGCATCAAATACCTGAAAGCCTTTGCCCTGGGTAAGGGCATTCAGCTCAACGAACTCCATGCCGAATCGGATATCCGGCTTGTCGCTACCGTATTTTAACATTGCCTCATCGTAGGTCATGCGAGGGAAAGCACCAAATTCCAGTCCTTTTTCTTCTTTGAAAAGCGACTTCACCAGCCCTTCGAATATGTTGAGAATATCTTCCTGCCCAACAAACGACATCTCGCAGTCAATCTGGGTAAACTCGGGCTGGCGGTCTGCCCGCAGGTCTTCGTCACGGAAACACTTCACAATCTGGAAGTAGCGGTCGAAGCCCGAAACCATCAGCAACTGCTTGAAAGTCTGGGGGCTCTGTGGCAAGGCGTAAAACTCACCCGGGTTCATACGGGAAGGCACTACAAAGTCACGGGCACCCTCAGGAGTGGACTTGATAAGCACCGGCGTTTCCACCTCTATGAACTTGTTGCCATCAAGGTAGCGGCGGGTATACTGCATCATCCTGTGACGAAGCTCAAGGTTGCTTCTTACGGAGTTTCTGCGCAGGTCCAGGTAGCGGTACTTCATGCGAAGTTCATCGCCTCCGTCAGTCTCATCTTCAATAATGAACGGCGGCACCTTGGCTGGATTTAACACCTCCATCGCCGTCACTCTGATTTCTATGTCGCCAGTCGGCATTTTAGGGTTTTTTGACACCCTTTCTATCACTTCGCCGGTAGCTTTCAGCACAAACTCACGGCCCACGCCCTGTGCCATTTTCTGAATGTCGGCAGCAGTTGATCCTTCGTCAAACATGAGCTGTGTCAGGCCATAACGATCCCTCAGGTCAATCCAGGCCATACCGCCTTTGTCCCGGAGGCGCTGCACCCATCCACAAAGTGTTACGGTAGTTCCTACGTGCTCAAGTCTTAATTCGCCACAAGTGTGAGTTCGAAGCATTGCTAGTCGTTTTGAATTTTGGGAGGCAAAGTTAGCAATACTTTGGTCAAAAGCTTTTACACGGAAAGTTTTACTGACATAGTTTTTGGCCCTTTCGGAGCTATATTTTTCATACTTTTGATTCTTTAAAGCAAAGAGATTAGAATATCCTATGAAATCAGCTTTCCTTATTGTCTGTTTAGTGGCACCCCTTTCCTTAATAGCCCAGCTAAGCCCTACCAAAGTAACTGACTACATCACCGTGAGCCTTCCTTCCGACTTTCGACCGATGAACGAGCAGGAGATCAACAGTAAGTATGTCTACACCAGAAGACCCATGGCGCTTTATACTGACTACGGTGTTACAGTAGATTTTGGGATTAACAGGGGCAATAACCAATGGACTCAGGGCGATCTCACTATTCTTAAAGATTTTTATAAGGCCAATATTTCTTCTCTGTACGATGAAGTGAGTTTCACCAAAGACGCCATCGAAACTATCAACGGCCGGGAGTTTGCTGTATTTGAGTTTGTTGCAATAGTTAAACCTGAGGAAGACGCCATTACTAACGAATCAGCCCTCCGTACTTACAGCTATATACAGTACACCATTGTCAACAACCAAACGCTTGTGTTCACGCTTTCATCGCCTTACCAGCACATAAGGAAGTGGAAGGATTTGGCGCCACAGATCATGCAAAGCGTATCCATCAAAAAGAACTTTAAGTGAGCGGACTAACAGTTTTCAGCGACGATCATTTCATGAAAGTCGCACTGCGTGAGGCGGAGAGGGCGCTGGAAGAAGATGAAATTCCTGTGGGGGCTGTCATTGTTTGCCAGAATAAGGTCATTGCCAAAGGCTACAACCACACAGAAAAGCTTACTGACGTCACCGCCCATGCTGAAATGCTGGCGATTACTTCAGCAGAAAACTACCTGAGCTCCAAATACCTGACCGATTGCACACTGTACGTCACGCTTGAGCCTTGTGTGATGTGCGCCGGAGCGCTCCACTGGACACAAATAAGCCGCATTGTTTACGGCGCCTCTGATTTACAGCGGGGCTATTCGCTGCTGACTGAAAATGTGCTGCACCCAAAGACAAAGGTGTCATCGGGGATTATGGAACAGGAATGCCGGCAACTGATCAACACCTTTTTCAAAAAGCTTAGGGGGAAGGAGTGATTTCATCTATAACCTCATCAACAATATCTATCCCATCAATGAACTATACCCACTCGTTGGGGTTATTTAATTGGGCAGTTCTTAGTAGATTTACTGTTCAGAATATAAATGTTCAACCATAAAACAAATCAATAATTATGGCATTCGAATTACCAGCATTACCATATGCAACCAATGCGCTGGAGCCGCATATCGACGCCCGCACCATGGAAATACACCACGGCAAGCACCACAATGCTTACGTGACGAACTTGAATAAAGCCATCGAAGGCACTGACATGGCCGGCAAGTCGCTCGAAGAGTTAATGAAAAGTCATTCCAATGTTCCTGCTGTTCGCAACAACGGCGGTGGTCACTGGAACCACTCACTTTTCTGGACAGTAATGGGCCCTGGCAAAGGCGGTCAGCCTTCAGGTGCTTTGGCTGATGCTATCAACGCTGCCTTCGGTTCATTCGATGGCTTCAAAGAAAAATTTTCTGCAGCAGCAGCTACCAGGTTCGGCTCAGGCTGGGCATGGCTTTGCGTAAAAGGTGGCAAGCTTGAAATATGCTCTACTGCCAACCAGGACAATCCATTGATGCCTGACGCAGGTTGCAGTGGCACACCCATTCTTGGTCTTGACGTGTGGGAGCACGCTTATTACCTCAACTACCAGAACAGAAGACCTGACTACGTGGCAGCTTTCTACAATGTGGTAGATTGGGATGCAGTAGCCAAGCGTTTTGCAGCGGCAAAATAATTAGCCAGTTGCTATTAAATATCAGAGCCCTTCCAGCACTGGAGGGGCTTTTTTATTGCCCATCGATCAACCCATATCCCTGACCACGCAATTAGCCCTTCCTTTTTAGGTATCGAATTAGGATATTGAGAAATAAACGATTCAAAACATACCTACTATTATGAGTTCAACATCCAGAAGAACATTTATACAAAAGACCGGCATGGCCGCTGCGGGCGGACTAGCCCTCAGCCAAATACCTTTTTCTTCATTCGCCGGAGTACAGAAGCCAGTCGCAGCAGCAGACAAGCTACGCTATGGTGTGATCGGCTGCAACGGCATGGGCTGGAGCGACATGCGCTCCCACCTCAACATGGACGAAGTGGACTGCATCGCCCTTTGCGATGTTGACCAAAGCGTGCTTGACAGGCGCTCCGCCGATGTGGAAAAAATGAGAGGTAAAAAACCTACTCAATACGGCGACTACCGCAAAATGCTGGAAAACAAAGACATTGACGTAGTGATCATTGGCACACCGGACCACTGGCACTGCAAAACCATGGTTGATGCTGTGCAGGCTGGCAAGCATGTGTATGTGGAGAAGCCCATCGCCAATACCATGGAGGAGTGTAACCTGATGGTAGCTGCTGCGAAAAAATATGGGAAAATTGTGCAGGTTGGACAATGGCAGCGAAGCGGTCCGCATTACGAGCAGGCGCTCGATGTGGTTCGCTCAGGGAAGCTGGGGCAGATCAGGCTGGTAAAAGTATGGGCCTATCAGGGCTGGATGAAGCCGGTGCCAGTGTTGCCCGACACGGCAGTGCCTGCGGGTGTCAACTACGACATGTGGCTCGGCCCGGCGCCGAAACGGCCTTTCAATGAAAACCGTTTTCACTTCAACTTTCGCTGGTTTTGGGACTATGCAGGAGGCTTGATGACCGACTGGGGCGTACACGAAATTGACATAGCGCTTTATGCCATGGGCGTAAAAGCACCTAAATCAGTCATGGCATCCGGTGGCAAGTTTGCCTACCCTGATGATGCTTCGGAAACACCCGACACATTACAGACGGTGTTCGAATACGACGGTTTCAATATGCTGTGGGAGCACGCCACAGGTATCAATGGAGGGAATTATGGAAAAACTGAGGGAATTGCTTTCATTGGCAACAACGGAACTTTGGTTGTCCACCGAGGAGGCTGGGAAATTATTCCGGAAACAGAGCAAAAAGATGGCATGACCATGTATAAAATGGATGACGTGCCTGACCAGCGGCCACAGGGAGTTGCGCTTGATCTTCACACAAGAAATTTTGTTGATGCCATCAAGGCAAACGACTCATCGAAACTCAAGTGCGGCATTGAAACAGGAAGCATTGCAGCCATTAATGCGCAAATGGGCAATATCGCTTACAAAACAGGGAGGAAAGTTTTCTGGGATGCGGCAAACGGACAGTTCAAGGACGATGCAGAAGCCAACGCCCTGATGAAGGCCAACTATAATAATGGATGGACTTTGCCCAAGGTCTAAATAAAGAAAGCCCTTCTCAATGATTCACAGAGAAGGGCTTTCTTTTTATGCCTGACCCATTGCTTTTAAATAAGCTGCGTGGGATCCCAGCGCAATCCGCATGCGTGGATATTCGATGTATAAAATTCCGTTCTCCTCACACACTTTCTTAATAATCTTGCTTATCGCCGGATAGTGAATATGTGAGATCTTGGGAAACAAATGGTGCTCGATCTGGTAGTTTAAGCCACCTACCCACCACGTAATCAGTTTGTTCTTAGTAGCAAAGTTCGCAGTAGTTTTTATCTGATGAATCGCCCACTCGTCTTCAAGCTTGTTCAATTCATTCGGGACGGGAAAATGAGTGTGTTCCACTGTGTGTGCTAATTGGAATACAAGCGTAAGCACTAATCCGGCAAATAAGCCCATCACCAGGAAGCCTGTTAGCCATGGCAAGAAACCCACCATATAAATTGGCAGCGCCATGTAAACGACCGCATGAATGGCTTTGAAACCCCAAAAGCTGATGTGATCCTTAGGCTTCATCTTCATTAGCGGCATAGAGCCTACCTTCTGGGTAAAGTACTTCTTGTAATCTGTAAAGAATACCCAATACAGATAAAGCAGAGAGTAAGCGAACCAACCATAAATATGCTGATAGCGATGAATCTTTCGATGACGCTGGGTCGAGCATAGTCTCAGGAACGGCCTGGCGTCAATATCATCGTCAATTTCATCAATATTGGTGTAGGTGTGATGAATAACGTTGTGCTTGGTGTTCCACATAAATACATTGGCACCAAGAAAATTGAGTGATAAACCTGCGAGCTTATTCACCCATTCTTTGCGGCTAAAACTTCCATGGGAACCATCATGCATCACATTGAATCCGATGGCGGCCGTTAAACCTCCCATTATTACAGATTCCGTGAGAGCCAACCACGTGCCTGGAGTAAAAAAAACCAAATGGATATAGAAACCCACCCAGCTCAATACCAGAACAACTGCCTTTACGTACAGCTTATAGTTACCTGTCGACGGCTTTCCTGCCTCTTGAAAGTATTCGTTTATTCTTGACCTCAGTTCGCCATAAAAGGAATTTCCCTGAGATGAAAATTTAGGTGCACTCATTAGGGTTCTTGTTATTTTACAGTACAAAAGAAACCTTTTGCACATTGATAAATTGAGTTGACAAAGGTACGATTAAAACCGGAAATATTTTTCGCAATTTTATCGGCGGCGAGCTTCATGAAACGACTCACGCTTAGGGATGCTTTTGGTTAACGATATTTTAGGCAGCTTAGTTCTTGTTAACACGAGGGCTTGCCTCTGCGCCGCCCCTGTCCACTATTTTTCGTAAAGTTTTTTCAAGTCGCTCAATTCATCTCTCAATCTGGCTGCATCAATAAAATCCAGCTCCTTGGCTGCCTTTTCCATGGCTTTTTGTGTTTGCTTGATAAGCTTTTCGAGCTCAGGCTTTGGCATGTATTGAACAATCGGGTCGGCGGCAATACTTGGTTCCTCATTTTCGACGTAGTACTTCCTTCCATCCTTTTTGGAATCAGCCACTTTAGTTTGACCCATAATTGAGCCTATATTCTTTTTAACAGATCGGGGGGTAATACCGTGCTCTTTGTTGTAAGCAATTTGGATGTCTCTCCTCCGATAGGTTTCGTCAATGGCCTCACGCATGGAGTCAGTAACCTTATCGGCATACATAATCACCTTTCCGCTTTCATTTCTGGCCGCCCGTCCAATTGTCTGAACCAGAGACCGCTGGTTCCGAAGAAAACCCTCTTTGTCCGCATCCAAAATAGCTACCAGCGAAACCTCCGGTAAGTCGAGGCCCTCACGCAAAAGGTTGACGCCTACGAGGACATCGAAAACGCCTAGTCTCAGCTCTCTAAGAATTTCTACCCTGTCAAGTGCATTCACCTCTGAGTGGATATAGCGTGACTTCACGCCAGCCCTCTCAAGGTACTTCTGCAGCTCCTCTGCCATTCTTTTAGTAAGCGTTGTTACCAGTACCCGTTCTTCTTTTTTCACCCGTTCATCAATCTCTTCCAGCAGATCATCAATCTGATTGATACTTGGCCTGACATCAATCTCCGGGTCAAGAAGGCCGGTTGGCCTGATGATCTGCTCAACAACTACACCCTCTGACTTTCGGAGTTCGTACTCAGCCGGAGTGGCACTAACAAAAATCACCTGACTCAACATCCCTTCAAACTCGTTAAACGTCAGCGGCCTGTTGTCCAGCGCCGATGGAAGCCTGAAACCGTAGTCGACCAGATTCACTTTCCTTGATCTGTCACCTCCCCACATGGCCCTGATCTGAGGCACAGTTACATGGCTTTCGTCAATCACCATCACAAAATCCTCAGGGAAATAATCAAGCAGACAGAAAGGTCTTTGGCCTGATTGCCTCCTGTCGAAATAGCGGCTATAGTTCTCCACTCCCGAACAATAGCCGAGCTCTCTTATCATTTCAAGGTCAAACTCTGTTCGCTCTTTCAACCGTTTTGCTTCGAGAAACCGCCGCTCGCTTTCAAAATAGTTAACCTGGGCCATCATGTCGTCCTGAATTTCAATAATGGCCTGCTGGATCACGTCTTTCCCTGTTACAAACAGGTTGGCAGGAAATATTGTGATGATTTTCTCGTCGCTGAGCTTTTTGCCCGACTGAGGATCAATTCGCTGAATAGACTCAATTTCGTCTCCCCAGAAAATAATGCGGTAGGCAAAGTCGGCATAAGCAACGAAAATATCGACCGTATCACCCTTCACCCGAAAGTTACCCCGCTTAAACTCTACCTCAGTTCTGCTGTACAAAATGTCTACAAAACTGAAAAGCAGTTGATTTCGGGTGATCTGCTGCCCTTCCTCCAACCTGATAACATTTTTACCAAACTCATCCGGATTTCCTATACCGTATATGCAGGAGACGGAAGCAACCACTATAACGTCCCGCCTTCCGCTTAGGAGCGCCGAAGTAGCACTTAGCCGTAGCTTTTCAATTTCTTCGTTGATAGAAAGGTCCTTCTCTATGTAAAGTCCTGTGGTTGGAATGAACGCTTCCGGCTGGTAGTAGTCATAGTACGAAATGAAGTACTCAACAGCATTGTTAGGAAAGAACTGCTTCAACTCGCCGAATAGCTGAGCAGCCAATGTTTTGTTGTGGCTGAGGACAAGGGCTGGTCTGTTCACTTCCTTGATCACGTTGGCTACGGTGAAGGTTTTTCCGGAGCCCGTCACTCCCAGCAGCGTCTGGGCGGGTTCGTTAGCATTTAGGCCTTTTACAAGCTCTGCAATTGCCTTTGGCTGGTCGCCGGTGGGTTGGTATTCAGATGTTAGTTCGAAGTCCAAAGAGTAGAAATTTGTTGGTCAACGAATAAACGAAATAATCATCACTTTTGATTCCATATTTCCCAGGCTCGCTCGGCCTGCAAAACCAGCATGTCGTATCCGTTTTTTACTTTGGCTCCGTTCTGCAGGCCTTTTTTCATAAAAAGTGTCTCGGCTGGATTGTAGACCAGGTCATACAATAAATGGCCGGCACCAATCTGATCAAACCCAATGTCCGGGCATTTTCCAATATCCGGGTATGTGCCTAATGGTGTCGTATTAATAATAAGCCTCCGCTGCTCAATAATCCCGGGCTCTTTTTTCAAACCTTCATAGGTTATAACACCATTCCCGGCAGACCTTGACACCTGAAGGAATTCAATCTTCAGGTCCTCCAGCGCCACTTTTACGGCAGAAGCCGCTCCACCTGTGCCCAGCACCAGGGCTTTTGCTCCAACTATTTCATCGCCGGCCCAATTTTGCAACGAGCGCAAAAAACCTATGTAGTCCGAGTTAAATCCTGTCAGGCTTCCATCTGGCTCTTTTCTGATCACATTTACTGCCCCGACTCTTGACGCACTCTGGTCAAGCCTGGTCAGCAGAGGAATGACTGCCTTTTTATGCGGGATGGTGACGTTTATGCCTACCAGGTCGGCGTTCTCTTTAAACAACGATGGAAAGCCAGCGGCGGCCTCCATCTCGAACAGCTCGTAAGACGTGTCGTTGATTCCTTCTTCGAGAAACTTTCGTGTAAAATATTTCTTCGAGAATGAATGTGTAAGAGGAAAACCAATCAGACCAAACAGCCTAGACATTACTTTTTCTTGATACTTGTGTGTGCAATCTTTTCAATAACCACAACAACGCCAAACCCAAGAGCAATGAAAAGGAGTGCGAACAGAATTTGGGGATCCTGTCCTGTCAGCTTATGATAGTAATGCGGCCATACATTGCTTTCAATAAAGGGCACCTGTTCGCCTGCACTATTCAACCGAAACTGCACCACCCGTTTCCAGGGCCATATCTTGTACAGAGACCCCACCATAAAGCCGGAAAGCAGTCCGATGGCCATATTGTGGTACTTTTTTAAAAACCAGGAAATCGCCCGTGAAAATGACAAAAGCCCTATAATACACCCGGCAGCGAAGAGAGCAATAACAAGATAGTTTAGCTCCTTAAGCGCCCTCAACACATACTCGTATTTGCCCATGATCAGCAAAATAAAGCTGCCGGAAATACCAGGAAGTATCATGGCGGTAATGGCTACCATTCCACTCAGGACGATAAACCACCAGGCCGTTGGTGTGGTGGCTGGGGTAGATGAAACAATGATGTAAGCGGAAGCCAGTCCTACTACGAATGCCACCACTACGCCGGGAGACCAGCTTTTGATCTGCCTGGCAATGGTAATGGAGGAAATGATAATAAGGCCGAAGAAAAAAGACCAAACATAGATCGGATACAGTTCAAGCAAATGTGTGATCACCTGCGCAAAGATGATGATGCTCAACCCGATACCGGAAAGCAGGGTCACAAGAAAACTACCATTGATGTGGCGCCAAAGCTCGTTGATTTTGAAGCCTGTAAGCAACCTCAGCGCCGTTAGGTCAAATGCTTTGATGGTGTCCAATAGCTCTTCATAAATACCTGTGATGAAGGCAATTGTTCCGCCGGAGACTCCAGGTATCACATCCGCACTTCCCATTGCCAGGCCCTTCAAAAAGAGCAAAAAATAGTCAGTTAACTTTCTAGGCATTTAAATGACGTCCAGGTGTTGACAAAAGAGGTCATTTCTATTTAAGAAATGACCTCCCAATAAAATCATATAGTTAAAACTGGCCCAGGAAATGATCAAACGTATCTCCTCTCAAGCCCAGTCTTATCGTTTCTAACGGAATTACCTCTTGGGGGGCAATATTTCCCAGGTTCACATTGGCCCCCAGCAACTTAATAAACCAAACTTGCTGCGCCTTTTGAGGTGCCTCCCAGATAATCCGCTCAAACGGAATTTTCGTTAAAATTTCCTCCACCAGACCCTGGCGTACTTCTCCAGAATCTCTGAACAAACCAACGTTTCCTCCTTCTCTGGCCTCTCCAATCACTTTCCAGGCACCGGCGTCCAACTCCGTCTGCATCTGCTCAATCCATTTATAAGGTGGGATGATCTTGGCAGCATCCTTTGATCCGACTTCTGACAATACAGTTACCTGGCTAGACAACTGCTGAATGTATTCGCATTTTCTGTCATGATCGAGGGTAATAGAGCCGTCCGACACCTCTGCATACTTCAATCCGTATTTGTCCAAAACCTTTCTATAGTCATCAAATTGATCCCTGATTACAAAGGCTTCAAACAAAGTGCCTCCAAGATATACAGGTATACCCGCCGACTGATAGAGGTCAATTTTCTCTTTTAGTTTTGGGAACACGTATGAAGTCGCCCAGCCTAACTTAATAATATCGACATACTCACCACATGTTTCAAGCAAATCCGCTGCTTCTCTAAGACTGCTCCCTTTGTCCATCACCATGGTAAAACCCGTCTGCCGTGGCTTCTTAGTTCTCTCCGGAACCTTACTTAATGCATAGTTTTCTAACATCTCAATTTCCTAAAATTCCAAACAAAAAAAGCCAATACACACAAGGCATGGCTTTCAAACAACCTTAAAAAAAGGCAATTCTTATTTATCTTTATTATTAGACTTATAGCGTTCAATGATTTTGTATAATGCCTTCTGTGTCTCAAGTTTTGGAAAAAACTCAAAGAGGACGACGTGATTTTCAAAATCCAAAGTTAAGGCATTTTCCAAAATTGCAAAGGCCTCTTTGAATCGGCCTGCAGTTATTAGATACACGGTAGCTCTGTAGTATAAATCGGACTCCTCGGGGCATTCATCCATGCCAGAAGAAACAGTGTCGATAGCCTTCTCATACTGGCCCTGCTCAAAATAAATGTGCGACCAGCCAAGCCAGGCCATCGGATTTTTGGGATCAAGAATGGTTGCCTCCTCAAAAGCATCCATACTGGAAACTATGTTGCCAACTTTGTACTCAGCTTCAGCCACGGCCAACCAATAATCGGGGTTTTCAGCGTTAAGTTTCAGCGCTTTATTATAGAAATGAATGGATTCAAACCACCTTTCCTGGGCCTTCAAACATGATGCAATACCAAAATAGGCTTCGTCATACATGTCATCAAGCTTGGCAGCTCGTCTGTAGAAAGACAACGCCTCATCCAATTCGCCCAATTTTTCATAGGCAGCTCCAATATAGCAATAGGTTTCGGAGCTTGGCCCCTCTAATTCCTCGGTTGTTTGAAACGCCTTTAATGCTTTATCGTACTCCTCTATATTAAGGTAAGCATTGCCCATATTGAAGTAGGCTGAGCTAAAACTATCGTCGATGGCAGCGGCGTACTCATACGCATCGATGGCCTCTACGTGCCTTCCAAGCTTGTTGTAAACTATGCCGAGATTATACCAGGCATACTCCGAAAAAGGATCTCTATCGATGAACTGTTTATAATAATCAAGGCTGCTCTCGAGCTCTCCGGCTACATCCAGGCAATAAGCCAGTTCGTACAGCGCATTCTCATGATTGATATTGAACTCTATGGCTAGCTTATAATTATCAGCCGCCTGTTTGTAGTCTCCTTTTCCCTGAAATGCCAGGCCAATATTGTAAAAAACTTCGTCTTTGTCCTCTATCCATTCAAGGGCGCTATTCAAGGCCTCAATTGCTTCATCATAGTTTCCATTGAGCGACAGGATATTTCCCTTAAGAAGAATGATCTCAGAATCTCCAGGCTGCAGATTTTCAGCGGTTTCAAGCAATTTCAGCGCTTCCTCATACTCTTCAAGTGAGGTGAGTATCGTTGCCTTTCGCAACATTAATTCCACCGAAAATGGAAATTGGCCAAATGCCACATTGACTGCTTTTAATGCTTTGCTGAACTTCAGTTTATCAAGGTAATAGTCTATGATATTCTCGAAGTCGTCTTCCTCAAAATAATGGCTGACTCTCCCTTTCACAAAGTCCTCAAATTTCTCTACCAGCTCTTTAAGCTCTTTCTTACGAAAATCTTCCGCCATTAAATGTGATGATTAATAGTGTGACAAAGGTAGGAACAAAAAAACTAGGGTATTGAATCCCCGAAAACAATCTTTCTAAGTGAAAAACTTCTTTGCTCATTATGTCGCAGAGGGTTTATGTAAGATAGGCAATTATTTAAATTTCTGTCAAAGAAAAATCAAAATAATTGGATGTGTTCCAATAAAAAGATCGGTTTTCAAAAAAAATAGCAATGATTCCTATTGAATGGCAAATTGAAGTGTTGACCTATTATTTATTGACAGTCAGTCAATTGACAAATCATTTAGCTTTTCCCTTATGATCCTCATCGTAATAGCCGTAACCATAGCCATAGCCATAGCCGTAGCCATATCCTTTCTTATTTAAAATTTTCACTGAGTTCAGAATGACAGAAATGTTGTTGAACTTGTTCATTTTGATCAACTTCTGTAGCGTTTTTAAGAATATCTTCCTGGAATAGTCGGCCCTTACGACGTACAGGGTTAAATCCGCTTTTTTCATCACGATCACACCGTCTGTCACCAAGCCAACAGGAGGCGTATCAAGTATTACTACGTCATACTTTTTGGATGCTTGTTTGATAAAATTGTCAAACCTTTCCCCAAGCATCAGCTCAGAGGGGTTTGGAGGAATAGGGCCAGCACCTAAGTATTGAAGCCCCTCAATCTCTGTCGTCTGCACACAATCCTCAAATTTATCCCGCCCGATAAGGACAGTAGACATTCCCTTGTCATCTTTCTCTCTACCAAACGCCAAATGTATCTTGGGTTTTCGCATATCAAGATCCACGACAAGCACCTTCTGCCCTGTTTTAGCCAAAATACCTCCCAGGTTCACCGCAACAAACGTCTTGCCTTCCCCGCTAATGGTTGACGTCACAGCAATTACCCGCTGGTCTCCTCCGTTGAGTAAAAAGTCCATGTTTGTCCTGATACTGCGTAGCGATTCGCTTATTACTGACTGAGGAATCTTATGCACCAACAGCTTTGTGGTCAACAACTTTTCTCTCTTGTACACTGGAATGGAACCAAGAATTGGCACGCTAACCAAACGCTCAAGCTCTCTTTGGTGAGAGATCTTATTGTCTAACAGGTATCTTAAGCCGACAAAGAGAAGGCTCAACAAAAGGCCGCTAACAGCACCTACACCGTAAATGAGTAGTTGCTTGGGATGCACCGGATCCGTTGGTAAAGATGCTGGCGACAGAATGTCGAAGTCCTGAACTGTTCCCGCCTTGGCTATTTCCAGTTCGGCTTTGCTCTTTATCAAAGAAAAGTAGAACTCTTCCTGAAGATTGTAAAACCTTCTGGTTTTGTTGAACTCGGTACCCATGGAAGGTAATTCGACGAAGTTTCGCTCGAGGTTGGCCCTTCTAACATCCAACTCTCTGAGCGCCTTCACAAGATTTTCTTTGTACTCCTCTGTGATGCCTCTAACATTTTTCTTCAAAGTCTCCAGCCGCTGAGTCATGCGAGACACCGCATGGGTATTCTCATTGTAAGACCCCAGCAACACTTCCCGCTCTCCGAACAACTTGTTATATTCTGTCAAAGAACCGGATATGAACTCTGGTAAAGACCTGGAGTTGTAGTTGGCTAGCAGCAACGGCTCGCCCTTGTCCATTTGCTCCTGTGCCATCTGAATATTGGTCAGCTTGTTTTGCAGATCGTATCGCTGCGAGTCGAGCGACTGTAACAGCACGATTGTTCGGCCTAAGTCTGTCTGAATATTCGTCGTTCGGTTCTCTATCGTAAAGTTTTCAAAATAGTCCTCGTACTCCTCTATTTTCCTTTCTGTAATTCCCAGTTGTTCATCCAGGAATGAAAGCTTTTGCTCAATAGCCTGGTTTTTTTCCTCGGTTGTATATTTGAGATAGAGGGTATCAATAGCTGTCACAAAATCTCTCGCTTTATACTTATTGAAGTCTCTCAAAGAGATCTTTATCGTTTTTGCACTAAAGTTGAGTGGCTGAACAGTGACGTTTGATTGGAAAAAGCTAATTAACGCTGACTCACTATTGATAGTGAAATAGTATTTGCCGATGCCATTATCCTCTGCGAAATTCTCAGTCTTCTCAATCAGAAGATTGTAGTCAGGGGTACTGATCGTTTCGCCAAATTTATGCCGGGAGGCACCTGACTGCTCAGCAGGTTCAAATGACAATTCAAATTCGCTTTCCGAAATAATTTCGATATCGATGGGCCTATCGAAAAAGCCGGTATTATGCAACTTATAACTGACCACAAACGGACTGTTCCTGTATCGCTCCTCGGTAAGGATATTTCCATAGTAGTGGTAAGACACATTATAGTTAATCGCCTCAACAACCCGACTGAAAAACAGGTTTGATTTAAGGAGTTCGATTTCACCGGATAGTGAGTTCACACCCGAATTCTCCAGGGGGTTTTGTACCCCCAAAATCACTGCTTCATTCTGAATATTGAGCTTTAACTGCGACTCAGATTCGTAGACAGGCTTGGTGTACCTGAGAAAAGCGTATGAAGCAGTGCCAGCGACCGCAAAAATGGCTGCCACATATAAAATACTACTCCTTACTACCTGAAGTAGCTTTTCGACGTCAAGGTCGTTGAACGCATCTGATTCATTCACGTCCGCACCTAAACCTGATCCGTTTGTGTTGCTGTTCTCTGTCAATTGCTACCTTACTTACTATTGATACTGTTTATTACCAAAACCAAAGTTATCACGCTGCTGACTAAACTTAAAACTGGAGATACGTCTCTGAGCGACTCTATCCACACCCGCCGCCATGGGTCAATATAGACGATGTCACCTGGCTCCAGCCTCACAATCGACGACCGCATTCCACTAACGGTTGACAAATCAATCACATATACCTCTGGGTTGTTCAGGTTTCCCCTTATTAGCCGTACACTCTGACTTTTGGCCCCTTGATTAATTCCTCCCGACAAAGCAATTACCTCAATAAGTGAAGTATTTTCATTGACAAGCGGAATCACTTGTCCGCCGTTGGCACCAAGCACAATCACCCTCCTGTTTTCGTAACGCAATACAACATAAGGCTCAATATAGTGTTCACTGTAAAGTGCTTGAAGTTTTTGTTCCGCTTCGTATATGGTAAGGCCGAGAATATCGACATCTCCAATCATGGGCAGTTTCACCAGGCCATCCTGTCTGACCAAATAAACGAACTGCCGGGTATTTTGCATGTTCTGATTTGTCATCCCCTGGCGAAGCTCAAAATTCGGATCGACAATTCTTTCTCCTCCATTGGTGAACACATCTAACCTAAGATAGTCGTCTTTCTTAATATGGTAGTTCTTCTCCGCTAAAGAAACTGCTTGAGCGAGGTCTGATTCCGTGAACTTGTCGTCCATCTTGAACATGATATCCTGCTTGTAGAGCTTGCAGGAACTCAAAATAAGTAACGCTAAAAAAACAACTGTTCTTCCACAGTTCTTCATACCATGCTTCTATAAAGTAGAAAAGTTAACCCTGGAGGTCAATTAATGCGGAAAAGTAAAGATTCTCAACCAAATACTTCTTTTAATTGATGAGTTTTTGGTGTCTCAGAAGAAGTATAGTAGTTGATTTTTTCTAAGTACTCGTCAACAACGAAGCTGTCGTCAAAGTGTGTGATAACATGTTGTCTGGCGTTTTCGCCCATAGCGCTCCTCTCGTCGTCGGTAAAGAACATCATTCGCTGCATAGCATCAGCAAGGCTATCAACATCCCTTTCTTTGCAAAGCAGCCCGGTGACTCCATCATGAACGACGGCGTTGCACCCGGGAACGTCTGAGGCTATCAAGGGCCTGCTCATGGCGGCACCTTCAAGCAAGGTTTTGGGCAGCCCTTCTCTGTAAGACGGAAGAACGACCACGTGGGCCCTGGCAATCCAGTCCTCAACCTTATCGGTAACTCCTACATATTCAATGACCTTTTCATCATGCCACTGCTGAACCGTATCCGCAGATATCGCTCTCAAATGCTTTTTCTCAATCTGCCCAAGCAGCAGGAACTTAACATTAAGGCCCTTTCCCTTCAAAATTCTAGCCGCTTCCACATATTCTTTCACGCCTTTCTCCACCAGAATTCTCGCTACCATCAGAAAAGTGAAATGCCCATTAGTATTGAATTTGGGAAAAAACCTGTGGTGGTCGATACCAGAACCAGGAATAACACTCGTAGAAGGACCTTCTGGGTTGACTAAAGAAAGGAACAGCTTTTTGTCGTCAGGATTCTGGAAAAAAATGTGATCGGCAAACTTGAACGAGTGCTTGTAAAGTTGCACCGCTACAGATAGCACCCAATTATCTTGAATAAAGACAGTTCCTAGCCCGCTCACGTTGTTAATAACAGCGGCGCTGCCAGCAAATTTGGCGGCTAGAGTACCGTAAATGCCTGGCTTAATAGTATAGTGAAGAAAAGCATCTGCCTTCACCTTTTTGTATATTCTGATAAGCCGAAAGAGAAGCAGTAAGTCACGTATGGGGTTTACTCCCGTGGTATTCATGGGAACGGGATAAAACTCACAGCCCATCGCAACCAACTTTTTAGAATACTCATCTTTGGGAGCAATAGCTATCACTTCATCACCCCTCTCCAAAAGAGCTTTGATAAGGTTCTTTCGAAAGTTGTATACATTCCAGGACGAATTGATGACGATAGCAATTCTCATAATAAGGCGAGGTGGTTTATAAACAGTCTATGCAAATAATTGTTTCTAGCTCGTTAAAACATATTTGAAAGAAAACCGAGAAACAAAAACCAACTGCTACAGACTGACTATGCTTCCAATGGTCGTGCAAATTATTATTATTCCTCTAATAAGTTAAACTTTTTTTATGGAGTTTGAAGCTCGCTATTGGCTAAATTCCATTTATTCTTATCTAAAGTATCAATTAAAAGGAAAGCAAAGTTAATATTCAGACGAACAGGATGAACTTTTCGATGAACGATTGTTATTTATTGATTTACTTGCAAGTTACTTCAACAAATGGATAAACTTATCTCTACGGCCCCTGTTCCACTCAAAGCTGTGTTAGTGGCTTTGATTAATAAAGATCAGCCGCCATCGAAGGCGGAGGAGTTCCTTGATGAACTGGAGTTCCTGGCGCAAACACTTGGTCTGGAAATCGAGGGGAAATTTTCTCAAAGGCTCCCCAAACCCGATACCCGCTCGTTCGTGGGCAAGGGAAAATTAGAAGAAATAAACACCTTCGTGAAGGCGGAAGAAATTGACGTGGTCATTTTTGACGATGACCTTACACCGTCTCAGCTTAGGAACCTGGAAAACGAGCTAAAAGTAAAAATATACGACCGAAGCCTTCTCATCCTCGACATCTTTCTGGAAAGAGCCCAAACCTCCCAGGCGAGAACTCAGGTGGAATTGGCAAGATATGAATATTTGCTGCCAAGGCTCACCAGAATGTGGACTCACCTTGAAAGGCAAAGGGGTGGGACTGGCACAAGGGGTGGTGCTGGTGAAAAAGAAATAGAAACTGACCGCCGGGCCATTCGGGATCAGATTACGGTTCTCAAAAAGCGGCTGGAAAAAATAGAAAAACAAGGTATTACACAGCGCAAAGCCAGGGGACAGATGGTAAGAGTTTCATTGGTAGGCTACACCAACGTTGGCAAGTCCACGATTATGAACAGGCTTAGCAAGTCTGACGTGCTGGCCGAAAATAAGTTGTTTGCCACCGTGGATTCCACTGTCAGAAAGGTAGTTATCAACGACATCCCTTTCCTGCTCTCAGATACGGTTGGGTTTATCAGAAAACTCCCCCATGCCCTCATCGAGTCGTTCAAGTCTACACTTGATGAAGTACGGGAAGCAGATATTCTCCTACACGTGGTGGATATATCGCACCCATCTTTTGAGGAGCATGCAAAGGTGGTGGAAGCAACACTGAAAGAAATCGGCGCTGATGCTAAGCCTGTTATCACTATTTTCAATAAAATAGATCTTATACCTGAGAAGGCTCACGAAGAAACAGCAGACGAATTTGAGATTCAGGAGCCTGAAAAGCCCACGCCCAGAGAACGTGCCATGGCTCTTTACACCGAGAAACCCGACACAAAACTGATCTTCATTTCAGCCACGAGCAAGGGTGATATCAGCAAGTTGCGGGAAACTCTCTACAAAGAAGTATTGGAGCATCACATTAGCATTTACCCCAATTACTTGAAAAACGTCAATTATTAATTTAATTTTGCACTCCTTTTTGTTGAAAAGACATCAAGGTCTCGTAGTTCAATGGATAGAATAGAAGTTTCCTAAACTTTAGATACAGGTTCGATTCCTGTCGAGACCACTTCTTCGTGCAACATAAAGTTGTTTGCTTTTCAATTCTTACTGGTCCCGTAGTAAAATGGATATTATGCAAGCCTCCGGAGCTTGAGGTGCAGGTTCGATTCCTGCCGGGACCACTTTTCACCTTTTCGAAAAATTCACCCTCCGAACCCCAATTAAGCATTCTTTTCTTTTTTTAACCGGCGGTAATTCTGGAAATTACTACCAATGAGAATTCAAATCGCCTGGCTGTGTCTTCTATTCCTTGCACTTTGCACCCCTTCAAAAGGACAAATCAGCGACAGCGCATACACCACCCAAGTCGAGCTCTTAGCCAAAAAACAGGGCAAGTGGGAGAAACGGCTGCTTCGGCACCGCCTTCAGTTAACCACAACGCCCGATGGAAAAACCGACCTGAAGGCACATCCCGTGTCAAACATCAAAAACCTGCGCTTTTCACTTATTCTTGAGGAAAATGGCGTCAAACAAAAAGTCAAGCCAAAACAGGTCGTACAAACCATCTTAAGTCGGCAGGCCGCACTCCCCCTGGCAACCAAGTTGTCGATGGATGAACAGACGTATGAGAAAAATCAACGAAAATACAACGACGACCTGCTGGGCTTCACCACCGGTAAAAGACCTAGCAGATGGGTCTACAGCCAGTGGATTACTCTGGCACAGTGGGAGGCCGCTGCCACGCCTTCGGAAATCTCGGTGCTGGTAAAAAGGCCTTTTAGAAAGGTGGCAAGACTGTCGCTGGAAGAGTTGCGCACAATTAGCCTCCCTTACCTACCGACGCTATCAAATGTAGAATGTGTGGCCATCGACCGTTTCTTTGAACTGCGAAAGCTCAAAGGCTACGGCATCGGCAAAATAACGTATCAGCCCTACACTGGCCACGACCAGGACATTCTCAAAAGACGGCAGAGAATCTACTTTCCAAAAAACAAATACGAACCTGAGTCGGTCTCGATCGACTCACTGCGAAAATACCTGAACGACAACGACCTCAGCATTTTGAAGGCTGATTTTTATGGATATTCTTCGCTGGAAGGCGACAGCCTCCTGAACCGCAGCCTACAGGAAAAGCGGGCTTCATTTCTCTACAAAATGCTGAACGAAATGAGCAGCGATCCAGTGGAAGCAGATTCGATTGGCTTTGACGATGGCTATGAGGCGCTCGTATCACTCGCAAAAAAGAATTCTATCAAGTGGATTCAAGCTATGCCAAAGGCCCAGTTGAAGGACACTCTGCAAAAAGATTCCCTTTTGCTCGCCAGGCTGGAGCCTCTGCTACAGCAATCCAGAAAAGCCGAACTGCAATTGGTCTTGGCCAAAAGGCTCAACAAAGAAGAGCGGATTGACAAGGCCTTCAGGGTGTTGAACCAAACTGCCTACAGAGTGGTAACCACCAGGTCGGGTCATATAAGTACAAATGATCAGCAACGGGTCAGCGGCATTCTTCATTACCTTTTCAGAATCTACGTGGGCGACGAAATCACAAGCGATGAGTTGGTGTATGCCGTTAACGCAGCTCCTAATGCCCCATTCGTTCGGGTGCTTTTCATGTATATGCTCATTGAGCAGTTTGAGAGGAAACGACCGATTCAGGTAGACTCGCTAGTATGGCATAACAAGCTGGCTGAATTTGACCGGGATCGGCTGTTCGAAGCAGCCAACGAAGACATCATTGCTCTTCTTTATTCGAAAACCATGGCTGCCAACACGAAGGCTATGCTGAACGGGATGGCCGTCGATCTGCAATATTATACGTTCAAATACATTATAAATGGCTCGCTGAGCCCATCCGTGTTATGTCGGTTTTCTTACCCAAATACGCCTGGATTTTATGCCCTCAAGCTCAATCATTACGCATTCCTCCAACAGCTGCCGCCGAATCTGGCCGCTGGCGTAAACTGCTACTCTGGCAGGTCTTACGAGTACTCTTACAAGGGCGCCAATCACCGCTTCAGGTCAACAGAGGTGGAAGGTCTCGCTGAAAGGCTTGAGCAAAGCGCCGCCACTTATCAATCAACTGTTGAGAACGGGAATCTGGAACCGCCTTCCTTTTACAAAGGATTCTATTCTGACTACTACTTCTTTCTCAAAGTCCTTTTTATCAACGAAGACGAAACTATGCTGCGGTTGGTTAACCAGTCTGATCAGCTTCTGGAATTTGACCTCTATCACTTTATCGACTATCAGGTTGAAAGCTTTGACCCAGTACACAATTTTTGGCTGGACGAAGACATCCCCATTCAAAAGATGCAGGAGCTTGTGAGAAGGCTGGCCAGGGATCCTGGCAGGCTGTGCCCCGTGCTGATTGAAAACATTTCCCTAAGCTTTTATCTGAAAACCCTGTACTATCTCAACAACTACTATGATCCAACCAGTCCCTACCACATGGCGCTTGCAAGAGACGCTCTGTCCTACATAAGTAGCTACTACAGAAACAAAAAGGCGTTTATGACTCCCGAATTGGAAAACCTTATCCAGCGCCAAATCAACTTCTTCCATTTGATGCCCGGCACAAAGGACATCTCAGAATATGCCATCGATTAGTTGTCTGCCATTTCCACAGGAAGGGTACTAAACTCCGCAGTGCCTGTTTTTAAACTCCCCTCCGGGGTGATTGCAACAATGTTCACCTCGTACTTCGACAACACATCCGACGAAGTACATTCTATATAGGTGGGTAGACTAGTTCCGCTGCGCCAGTAAAGCAGGTGACGCAAGTCTGGCAGGTACGCTTTTTGCTGGGCCAGGCTGGCATTGGTGAATTCCTCTTCGGGCTGAAATCCCTCAAAACTGAAGCTGATATTCTCCTGGTTGGGAATTTCAAGGGCTTTGTCCTTGGTCGAAATGGACAGAATACCGTTCCGGGCCATAGCGCCAAACCGCTCCTGAGCAGTGGCAGACCTATATAGCTGGATAGTTTCAATTACATCGGGATCCAGCGTGAGTACCAGGTCATAGTCAATCGTAGGAATGCCATTGATGAAAATCAGCGCCGGATCATTAAATAAAGTAGCGTTAACAGGGTCATACATCATGATTACTCGTTTTCCCCCTCTTTCTCTTACCACGATACCACGACCTATTTCAATGAACACCTCTCTTAGGCTGCTAAAGCTCAGGTATTGGCGTAAATCAAGCTGATAGTCTTCGGTATTCCTTGTGAGAGGTGAAAACTCTCTGCTAACCTCAGTCTCCTTCCTCTCAGGATAAAGCCCAGGCACCAGCTTTCTGTAAGACCCTTTGAACACCAGCTTGTCTCTCTTCTGATCCGCAAAGGTGATTCCGCTTTGAGCTATCTTTCTCATCATGTCAACTTCCAGGGCCGTGGAAGGAAGGCCACTTTCAATGTCTATTTTCATCTCTGAAAATGAAACACTAGTATTATCGGACAAGCAAACAATTTTAGTAGGCCCCGAAAAGTCAAAAACAGGAAGCAAAAACCATCCATACTCGTCGGTTCGGGCAGGAATGATTTCCTCGTGGGCAAAGCTATAAAACGTAAAAAGCTCCTGGCCCAACAGTAAGCTATCGGATGTCCGCACTTGCCCATAGGCGCTGATATACTTTTCGTAAGGCCATTTCGGGTAGGTCGCCTTATACGACATCACCTCTTGCCATGAATAGGTCGGGAGCTTTTTGGTGAGCAAAAACAAATCCCAGTTTTCAGGGGACTTAAAGCTGCTATCGAAGAACCTGATCATTTCAGCGCCGTCGGGCGCAAGCACATCGGCCATATAATAGACCTGGTTAATGGCGGGGGCGACATAGTCACCTTCGAGCAGCTTGTCGGACACGCTAACTGAGTAGGCAGCCACATTGCTGGCAGAGAAGGACGTTCTCACCTTTTCTCCTCTTTTGAAACTTCTTTGATCGAGCGTCAGCGCTAATTCACCAGAAGCTGGATACATCTGAAATACTCTCTGGCCTACTTCTATCCCGTCCCCATCGAGCAATGACAGTTGGTAAATGCCTGTTTTAAGGCCGGCCGTCGGTATGCTGAGGGCCTGAGCAGGCTGGGCAGCAAAATCGACCGCCCGATCCAGATAAATGGTGCCTTTCGACTGGAGGATGAGCCTGAATCTCTGCCTTTCAACAGCTCCCAATTTACTCTGAAGCGATACCCTGACGGCAGTGGGCTGCGTTGTGACAAGCATCGAGACGCCCTCAGTTTTTACTTCGGGTAAAAAATGAGTGATAGCTTCACCATGCTGATCTTTTAAAATTACTTCATATTTTTCCCCAGCCTCAGGACGCAAGATGAAAGCACCGTAGCCATGCTTGTTGGTGGAAAAAGCAGCCAGGGACTCATGCGCCTTGTTCACTACTTCACCGTCAAGTACCGCCCCTCGTCCAAGAACGTCGAAAACCCTTATGGTAAACCTTGATGTGAGATCTGAAACGGGTTGCAAATTGCCCTCTGTGGTTATGGCAACTTCCATGTCGTCAACATGCGGTGGCTCGCCCACAGCAAGGGACAGTTCACCTGGCTGCTGATTTACCCAAAGCCAATCTCTGAAAAAATGTTCCGGCCCAAAGTTCCTCATCCACCCGGTGTAGGCCCTTACCACATACAGCCCTTTGCTAAAGTCCGCTGGCACGTCAATATACCCCTCACCAACGCCTGCCTCAAGCGACACCTTTTCATCCACAACCACGTCCCCTGCTTTGTTTACCACATTCAGGTAAAGTACTTTGCTGCCTTCAGACAACCTCTGATTGGCGTCGTCAAATACGTAAGCGTTGAACCAAATTCTATCACCTGGCTGCGCATAGTGTTGGGTCATGTGCAAATACACTCTTTCCTGCGTTTTGTTGGCCGCAAAAAGCTTGAACTGGTCAATTACTTTATCCTGTGCCATACCAACTGAGCAGGCGAGAATAAAAAGTGCAATGAGTGTATATAGCTTTTTCATGTTTGGTTGATTCAGTTTCTTTTACCGCCAAAAAGCTGGCTCTGTAGTAGTACTGTTCGAAAGGGTTCGACAATCATCCGCATATCGATAAGTATAAACTACATTTCTCGGAATAAAATCTTTGGTCATAAACTCCCCCTTTGTTGTAACATCTGACACGGTAAAATATCCTACTACCTGTTCGCTCCTATCATCGACGTTGAAAATATTGCCGGGCAATCCGGACGGTGCAGGGTCAAAAAGAGTGCCTTGGCGGAATTTCAGGTCGTACAATCCTTTCCAAAAAACATAAGCCTCAGCAGAGAGAGAATATTGAGTTACTTCAAAATGGACTTTATCGTAAAAGTATTTTTGATCTACTGGATAGAAGGTCAACGGAATTTCGGCCTCCTTCCTTCCATCTACTAGCTGATCACTGAAGACGACAAATTCGTCGAGCGGCTTAGTAACCCAACAAATGCTACAGCAGGATTTAGGTTGAATAATGTAATTGCCAAGCTCCCGGTCGAACACCTGATAGGCAGATGGCTCGGTCAGCACTTTGAATATAGTAGTCATCCTGAGTAGGTAGTAGTTCTTTTGACTGGGTAAATCATTGACGATGGCCTTTACGCTGAATCCGTCAACATCTACAAAATTTCCAAGTTCATTCTTTTCCGACTTGATGGTATACGCTATTTCTACTTTATCCATCTCAGAAGTGGGCAAAGCTGTTTCTTCATTCGATTCATATACCTTTCCTTCCTTTGTGATAATCCGGAGCCTGTACGCCTTTCCACCCACGGCACTAAAAGACGAATCGGAATAGTATTGCCCCGCCGCCCGCTCCTTGAAAGCAAAGCACTGACCATCGCTGTCCACGACAGACACTTCCGCACCGCTCACATATAGAATGTACTGATTCCCCTTATTGTAAATATTTCTGGTGGTAGTCAGCCTGACTGTCTGCGGCCCGGGATTACTTGAAACAAGTGCTTCCACCACCAGGTTGTTGCTCTTTTCGTCAGCGGGATAGTCGTAGGGTTCAACGCAACTGCTCAAGGCAAGTGCTGAAATGAATAGAATAGCGATATGAAATTTAGCTTTATTCATTCCAATATTCCGGTTCCACTATAGTTGTGTTAGGTAAAAGAAGACAAGATCCGATTTGCCCGGTGTCATAGTCTTTCCTTTCCGGAAATTCATTGGGGAAAATAAAACGAGTGATTGTTCTGACTTCCCCGGCATAAAAATTACCCAAAACAAGCTCGCTTGAATCGTTAACGTTTTTTACGTTAGACGCCAGGGTAATAGGCGTTGGATCAAATATTCCACCCTGACTGTAGGCGGCATTGTAAACGGTCTTCCAGAAAAAATAAGCATCCCTGCTGAGCGCTTGAAGCTTTGCTTCCACGTAAATTTTATCGTAGAACATTTTGCCAGTAACAGGTAAAAAGAATATTGGATACTGAGCATTGTTGTCGCCGTTATTAAGTTCATCATCAAGGATGGTAAAGCCAGGGGCTTCGTGCTCTACCCAGCAATCTGAACAACAATCGCTCGGAGGAATCGATCGCTCTGGATGCGTGAATATTTTGTAGGTATAGTCCCAATTTGCCCTGTAGTAATTCGCACTCTCTTTGGGGTCTCTAACATATGCGTCAATAAAAAAGCCCGTTCTTTCCAAAGAAGAGTTCAGTTCAGATACATACCTCTCAGACCCATACCGAATCCCAATGCTGTCAATTTCAGGTAGTGCTACAAGCTCCACGGAATCCGATAAGTAGTCTCTACCATCCTCCAGTGTTATCTTCAGTTGGTACTTTTCACCAACAACTCCCCGAAAATCAAGTGGGGTGTAATACTTGCCCGACGTGTCGTTTTCCGCAAGCCTGACAGTTTGATTGTTTGAGGTGGCAATGGCGACCATGGCGTTCTGCATACGCAACTTAAAAGCGTTCTCCTCATTTTTGATATTTCTGGTGCTGGTGAGGGTAATAACATAAGGCCCTTCATCTGTTGTAATCGCACCTTCTACTACCAGATAGTTTGTTTTTTCTTCGAAAGGATAGTCATAAGGGTCGATACACCCCTGGAGAGCAACCAACGCCAGTGTCAGAACAGAATATATATATGCGCTATTACTCATTCCAGTATTCGGGCTCCTCGGCTGTCGTATTTGGATAAAAAAGGCATGTGTCGGGATAATTGGTGTCTGAATCAATCCGCTCAGGGAAATCGGTTGGGTGTATAGATCTCGAAATTGTTTTTACCTCCGACGCATAGAAATAACCCAAGACCAGCTCGTCTTTGTCTTCCACGTTGTAAACATTGGCTTCCACTGTATTCGGTGTCGAATCGAATATCCCTCCCTGCCCATAACGAGAATCATACACCGATTTCCAAAATAAGTAGGCATCCTTGCTGAGCGAATTAATTGTGACTTCCAGATAAATTTTTTCATAAAGCATTATACCGACAACAGGCAGAAAGAAGAGGTCGTACTGCGTGACCGAGCTCCCGTTATTGAGCTGGTCGTTAGCAATAGTGAAGTCCGGGACTTTTTCCTCTACCCAGCAAACGGAGCAGCAGGCCTTGGGCGTAGCTACCCAACACTCACATCCTTCTGCGTCATAAGCTGTGGCCAATTCAGGGTGCGTAAAAATCTTATATGTGTAATCCCAATTTACCAGATAAGCATTCTCGGTTTCCGGGGGATCGTTGATGAAAGCCCTTGTGTAAAACCCCGTTCTTTCGATTACAGTATTCGCTTGCGAAATATATTTCTGTGAGGCATACTCAATACCAATACTGTCGATATCCGGCATGGGCAAAAGTTCTACCTGCTCCGACTCGTAGCTCTCACCATTTTCGAGCACTATCGTTAGCTGGTATTTTTCCCCAACTTGCCCTCTAAAGTTCCCTGATGTGTAATAAACCCCAGAGGTATCCTGGTCTATCAGCCTCACCACGCTACCGGTCGAAGTAGTGATAGAGACCTTGGCATTTTGCACCCGCAGCTTAAAAGCGTTTTCCTCATTGCCTATGTTTCGGGTGGTTGTCAACGTGACTGAGTAGGGGCCCGGCTCGGTCGTAATAGCCCCTTCCACCACGAGATAATTGGTTTGTTCCTTGAAAGGATAGTCGTACGGATCAATGCAGCCAGCCAGCAACATCCACATTATCCACGATAGTCTTTTGACAACCAGCATGACTAAAACTTAAAGTTGTAGGTGATCGAGGGAAAGGCGGCACCCAAAATGGCCAGCTTGTAGGCCGTTGGTCTGGCATCGGCCGTGTCTTTAAAGAAAACGCTGTACGCATTTTTTCTCCCGTACACATTGTACACAGCGAACGTCCAGCTACTCTCCCAAAGCTTCTCTATCTTCAGGCTGGTGTCGAGCGTGAAGGCGAGATCGAGCCTGTGGTAGTCAGGAATTCGGCCATTATTTCTCTCCGTATAGTTGCCCACAAGCACGCCGTCGAAAAGAAAGCCATTTTCAGGAACGGAAAAGGGTCGCCCGGTAGAGTAGGTAAAATTAGAGCTGATCGTCCATCTTCTGGTCGCCTTGTAGCTACCCGACAGCGTCAAATCATGGGGCTTGTCATAGTACGAAGGAAACCAGTTGCCTTTGTTGATGGTGGATTCCCTGTCAGCGCCTTCCATTTTCCTGAGCGTTCTTGAATAGGTGTAGCTAGCCCACCCATTCAGTTTGCCTTTGCTTCGCTTCACGAGCAGCTCAAGGCCATACGCCATGCCCTTACCCTGAATGAGTTCCGTTTCTAAGGTAGGGTTGAGCACCAGATCGGCCCCATCCTTGTAGTCCACCAGATTATTTATGTCCTTAAAGTATACTTCAGCAGAGGTTTCCCATGTATTGTCTTCATAGTTTTTGAAGTAGCCGATGCTATACTGGTCAGCTATCAACGGCATTAAATAATAGTTGCTTCCCATCCAGATGTCATACGGCGTAATCGCTGTCGTATTCGACACCAGGTGGATATACTGATAAATCCGGTTGTAGCTGGCCTTCAAAGAAGTCTCCTCATCGAGGCTATATCTGAGAGACAGCCGGGGCTCCAGACCTGAATAGGTTTTGATGGTTTCATTGCCCGAAAACTGAAGAGTATCCGTCAGCGTCGATGTCCTTCCTGGCCTTTCTCCAGCATACACAAATACGTCGGCTGGGCCATAGCTGCGGTACATTGAATACCGAAGCCCCACCATCACTGACCAGGTCTCGTTCAGGTTAATTTCGTCGTTTGCATACAAAAAACTTTCCTGGCTTTGCTGCTCCGGCAAAGCAACAGGAGTAATCTGCGTGTCAGCATTTATGCCACTTCGATGGCCTGGCTTGAAATCATAAAAAGTGGTGCCGCCTCCAAATTGAAGCGTCTGCCTTTCGGTGTACTTGGTTACATCAGCCTTTACATCAAGCTGCCCCACGCCACTCGAAACCTTGTAGGGGTCAGTCAGCTGAAGATCTCCCAATTGGTATTGATAGTCGCTGTAAGCCACCGATAAGCCGCCAAGCAAATTTTCCGAAAACACATATCCCAATTCCGCTGAACCGAGTCCGTTCTGGTAGTCAAACGACGACTCGTTAGCAATGGTGAAATTGTCTTTGCTTACATAGCCGGAGGCAGTTAATGAAAGCCGGTCTGATAGCGAAAAGTCCAGCTTGCCCGACAAGTCCCAGAAGCCGGCTTTGTTCCCAACAAGCTCCTCCACTTTTATGAAAGTATCGAAAAGATAGTTGACATAAGACTTACGGGCCGCCACAATAAAGCTACTCTTGCCTTCTTTGATGGGCCCTTCAACCATTAGTCGGCTTGCCACCAAACCGATCCCCCCTTGCGAGCCAAATTTTTCCTTGCTGCCAGACTTTTGCTTTACCTCCACCACCGATGAGGCCCTGCTACCCAGGTTAGCTGGGATACCTGCTTTGTAAATGGTCACGTCATCAGTGGCATCCGGGCTGAAAATAGAAAAGAAGCCAAAAAGGTGGGAGGTGTTGTACACAGGCGCTTTGTCAAGCAAAATGAGGTTTTGATCGGCAGTGCCACCCCGCACATTGAGCCCGGTAGTGCCCTCACCAACGGTACTCACACCAGGCAGCAGTGTAAGCGATTTGATAATGTCGACCTCGCCCAAAAATGCGGGCAGTTTTTTCACATCTTCCACCTGTAGCTGCACAGTGCCCATCTGAATACCCTTCACGTTAATATCCGGAGCCTGCCCAGCAATGGTAACGCCCTCTAGCTGTATCGTCTTTTCATAAAGGTCTAACTGAAATTCCCCCGGGCCAAAAACAAACATCCGCTTGGCCTCCTGCTGAAGGGTTACGTGGCTCACTCTCACATGATAGTCACCAGGCAAAAGCTGGAGGCTAAACCTACCCGCAGCATTCGTCACTGTTCCACTGCCCAGCTCATCCACATAAACGCTGGCTCCAAGAAGCGGTTCGTTGGTTTGACCATTTCGAATGGTGCCTCTCACAGAAACGGTGGTACCCGAAACAGCATTTGTAGAGTCGCCAACGACGATAAAGTCGGTGTCCTTGAGCCCCGCCAGGTTCAGCGTAGAAAGCAGGTCGCTCCTGAGATAAAGGACTACATTATAGGCGTCATAAAAATGATAGTTGAGTCTTGTGTTCGCTGTCCAGTCTTCCAAAGCCGACCGTAGCGAGGCGCCGGAGTACTCGCCTGAAACACGCACATTTTCAAGCCACGCAGGGTCGTAGAAAAACTTAACAGATGAATTTGCTTCAATTTGACTGAGCACGTCCGTCAGTAATTCGCTGTCAAATTTTTCATCAATCCTTACGTCGGAAATCTGCTGCCCAAACGAATAAAAAGATGAAAAAATGAATACGGTTAGCGTTAGTAGTAGAAATCGTAGCATCCAATTATAATTACCCTTTCTGAACAAACCTGCACACCTAGTCCCTTACTAGACACAATCAATTGCCGCTTCGCCTCATCCTCGGGTCTCTTACCCTTTGCGTTTTCAGGAACAACACCAACGTCCCAACAAGCTCTTCAAAATCATCAAATTCCCGGTTATCTCCAAGATCGATATTCCAGTCGTCGGCGAGAAAATCGAAAAGCCTGGAAGGCAATCCGTCCAAATACTCGCCAACGGTGCTATTGAAATAAAGCTCGCCAACCGGTACTTTGTAAATACCTGAAATGGCGTTAGCTAAGCTGATAAGAATGTCGTTCGGAGTAAATTTATTTCTGTAGAAATCAATACGGCGTTCAAATTCAATGGTGCCTCTTTCGAAAATAGTGAACTGAGTAGCCATGCCAAGCTCATCAAAAGTATAGCGGCAATGGTGCCGAAGGGCACCAAGTTTAAATCCATAGGATTTAGCAAACAATGATCTGCTGGAGTAGACTTTAATTATCCTAAGCTCCTGATAATCGACTTCCCCCAGGCCCTTATCAAAAAAGCCTCGGTGAAAAGAGCTGTTAAGTACTCGATCCGGAAGATCCGGTAGTGCCATGGCTTGCTGTTTCTCGTCTAAATGTACTAAAAGAGTGGCAGCAACCTAACAATCACTAAAGTAGTTGGTTAGCAATGTTTGCCAGTTCAGACCTTTCTCCTTTTTCCAATGTAACGTGGGCGTAAAGAGGGTGATCTTTGATGCGGTCGATCAAATAAGATAGTCCGTTACTTTGGGAGTCGAGATAGGGAGTGTCTATTTGGTAAATGTCTCCCGTAAAAATAATCTTCGTGTTTTCGCCTGCCCGTGTAATGATTGTTTTCACCTCATGGGGAGTTAAGTTCTGCGCCTCGTCAACGATAAAGAAAATGTTGGAAAGACTCCGGCCCCGGATATAGGCCAGCGGCGTAATCACCAGCTTCTCCTGATTCACCATATCCGTTATCCGGGAGTATTCCTTATCTGACTCGCTGAACTGGTTTTGGATAAACTTAAGGTTGTCCCACAGTGGCTCCATGTAGGGGTTCAGCTTCGATTTGATATCACCCGGCAGGTAGCCAATGTCTTTGTTGCTCAGAGGAACGATTGGGCGGGCCAGGTATATCTGTTTGTAGTTCCGTTTCTGCTCCAGCGCACCTGCCAACGCAAGCAAGGTTTTGCCTGTGCCAGCCACCCCGGTGATGGACACAAGCCTTACCTCAGGGTTCATAATAGCGTGGATGGCAAAGGTCTGCTCCGCATTGCGGGGCTTGATGCCATACACGGGCACTTTATCCACCTTCTCCACATTCTTTGAGTTGGGATTGTAGGTGGAAAGAATCGAGTTCTTATCGCTTTTCAGAATGAAGTAGTTATTGGCAGTGGGCTTAACCCCCTTCAGAATCTCCTTTCTGTCAATCACATTCTCTTCATACAACTTACTGATGTGGTCGGGGTCTATGTTCTCGATGATCGACTTGCCTGTATATAGATCGCTTACATTCTTAATTTTGCCGGTTTCATAGTCTTCTGCCAGCAATCCCAGCGACTTGGCCTTCAGCCTCAGGTTGATATCCTTGCTGACAAGTATCACCTTCTTCGTTTTTTCCTCCCTTTTCAATGTCAGAGCGGCGTTCAAAATCTTATGGTCTGCTTTCGGCTCATCAAACACCTTCTCCGCATCCACCTCCGGGTTGCTCTGCATCACCACTTTAAACTTGCCCTTTGTCTTGCCGTTCAGTGGAATCCAATCCTGTAGCATGTAATTCTCCGACAACGTATCTATCAGCCTGATGAACTCCCGGGCCTCAAAATTCTTGGTGTCGTTCCCCTTTTTGAAATTATCAAGCTCTTCCAGCACGGTAATGGGGATGGCCACATCGTGCTCTGCAAAGTTCATGATTGAGTCGTGAGAATAAAGAATAACTGATGTGTCGAGTACAAAAACTTTCCCTTCCTTCGATGCTTTAGCCATGTGTACTTTATCAAAAAAACCAACAATACAAGTTGCTCTAAGGTTAATGATAAATGCCTAAATCTCTAAGTTAACTTTATAAAAAATTTGTCATTTTTTTTGACTTCACTCACTGCTCCAGACCACCTTGATTGGCCACAGAAACTCTTATCTGTCAGTGGCATAGACATGTACATTCCTTTTCTTTAGGTATTAAGTGAAGGCTCAAAAGCTCTCCTTCAGCGTGAACAAATCGCCTTTTTCGAGGGGTTGAATTGTTAGCACATTGGCAAGACACAACCGCACCAATGTTCTGGAAGCAACGATGCCGGGAATTTTCGCTATGGATACAAACTCAGAAAGGGTAATCGTCTTGTTGAATTTGAAATGCTCCATCAGCTTTTTTTCATTCTCACCATAGGTAAACTTGATGTTTTTTGTTCGCCGACTCCGCTTCAAAATTTGGCGCATCTCATCACTGGCCTGAATACTTTTGTCACCCACTCTGATATAGGCCTTGCCAAAAGCTTGTGTCGTGTCGGCAAGAGCATAATGCGGGCGCCTTCTGCTTGGCTTGATGAAATAATAGAGCACCCCCAAGTTGTCATCAATGGGCACTATCTCCGACTTATAGTCAAGAGTTGGTCTGCACAACTCATCAATCGCCTTTTTCAGCAGGTAATCATGCTCTTCCGCATATTTTAACCCGGGAATGCCCCCCTCATCGCTAATGCCAACAAGTAAATAACCCCCATCGGCATTGGCAAAGGCCACAATCTCCCGGACAATCTTTTCAGGATGGGCTACCTTCCGTTTGAACTCTATCTGCTGACCCTCTCCCCTCCTAACAAGTCTCTTAATTTCCTGAAGTGACACCGGCATGATACAACTGAATCAATATCAGCCCCAATATTATGTATTAAAATCGTCATCCTCATCATCTCCTCCACCAGGGCCAGGCATGCTGAACATGCTGCTCAGCAAATCTTTGAAAGACGTGCCTGTGGCCAGGTGGTGCTTGGAAAGCTGGCTGAATTCAGCCAGGCCATGAAGAGCGAACTCCATCAAAAAGTATTTCAGCTTGTCGTCTGCCTGCTTATGGTATTCCTTCACCAGCTCCTTTAGTCCGGGCACTCCCTCAAGCAACTTGCGATGCTCCTTCTCAGCAGACTCATTTAGCAAGTCGACCATATTGCCCTCGCCAAACCAATCAGTGATCGCCTTGTAAGGGTTGGTGGCATTTCTTTTCTTTCTTATTTCTTCCGGATTTGGGAAGTAAAGCAAAAACTGGCTCCTGATCGCCTTGCCCACCAGGTTCTGTGCCACTATACCAGGGCCCTCCTGCTCGCCTTCGTATACGAGCTCCACTTTTCCAGTAATAGAAGGAAGTACGCCAACAAAATCGCCCACTCTAACATTGGTGGACTTCTCACCGTTAATCAGTGCCCTTCTTTCTGCCGAACTGTACATGTTTTCCATGGCAGAAATAGTCAATCTGGCCGACACACCACTCTTCGCATCCACATATTCGCTGGAGCGGGCCTCAAAGGCAATTTGCTCGATCAAATTTTTGGCAAGCTCTCCGGCACTGACAATATCCAGCTGCTCTTTCAAAACCCTTGCTTCCTGATCGGTTATCTTCCGTCCTATCTCAATAGATTTAGGGTAGTGAGTAATAATCTGGCTGTCAATCCGGTCCTTCAGC
This sequence comes from Imperialibacter sp., assembly GCF_040222815.1. Taxonomy (GTDB): domain Bacteria; phylum Bacteroidota; class Bacteroidia; order Cytophagales; family Cyclobacteriaceae; genus Imperialibacter. The sequence goes on from NZ_JAVKCH010000015.1 coordinate 254,608, forward strand.
GGCGTCACTATACTTCCCCGGTTGGTATAGTCTTCAGGATTGGCCGTGAATACAAACTGAATATCCAAAGGCAGTCTTAGTTTAAAACCACGAATCTGGATATCGCCCTCCTGAAGGATATTGAAAAGCGCAACTTGTATCCTGGCTTGTAAGTCAGGAAGCTCATTGATCACAAAAATCCCTCTATGCGACCTTGGCACAAGTCCATGATGAATCACTCTTTCGTCCGAATAGGGCAGCTTCAGCGAAGCAGCTTTTATCGGATCCACGTCTCCAATCAAGTCGGCAATGGTCACGTCGGGTGTTGCTAACTTCTCTGTATATCTTTCATCCCGGTGCAGCCAGCTAACGGGCGTCTTGTCTCCGTGCTCAGCCACCAGGTCTTTGGCAAACCTCGAAATCGGGTTCAGGGGGTCGTCATTCAAATCTGCTCCCTCAATCACCGGAATGTATTCGTCGAGCAGCTCGATCATTTGGCGGGCCATTCGTGTCTTGGCCTGCCCCCTTAGCCCGAGGAAGTTAATATTGTGCCTCGATAAAATGGCTCTTTCCACATCAGGAATCACCGTTTCTTCATAACCCCATATCCCTTCAAAAACGCTCTTTTTGGCTTTGAGCCTGCCGATCAAGTTGCGCCTGAGCTCGTCCTTGATTGATTCGGGTTGGTAACCACAAGCTTTAAGCTCGCCGAGTGTATGTATTTTACGTAATTGTGCGGAGGAGAAATCCCTATATTTCATTTGTGTAAATTTTGTTTTTCAGCGGCCAAATGGAATAGCCCAAGTCCCTTTGAGAATGAAAATTGCTTTATGTAAATGACTTTCTTCATTCCGTTAGATATGGCATTCGTTACGGCTATTTCATTTGTGCGTGCGAATTTTCTGGTTGGTTAAAATCTTTTCTTTTTGTTCCGGCGGTAATCTTCAAATATGAGTTCGCCAAGGCCCTTGAGGCTGCTGTAGTAAGCGTTACCGTTGTTCACCATGGTAAACTCCTTCACAAATTGCTTTAAATATGGGTCGGAAGCGATCATGAAGGTGGTGATAGGGATATTGAGTTTGCGGCAGGCAGCCGCCAAATCCAATGTTCTGTTCAGAATCTTTGGGTCAAGGCCAAAGCTATTCTTGTAGTACTTAATGCCTTGCTTGATACAGGTGGGCTTCCCGTCTGTGATCATGAATATCTGCTTGTTCTTATTTTTTCTTCTCCGTAGCAAGTCCATTGCCAACTCGAGCCCGGCAACGGTGTTTGTGTGGTAAGGCCCCACGCTAAGGTACGGCAAGTCCTTAATGTCAATCTGCCAGGCATCGTTGCCAAACACGAGTATGTCCAGCGTGTCTTTTTTGTATTTGTGCATGATCAGCTCAGAGAGCGCCATTGCCACTTTTTTTGCCGGCGTAATCCTGTCTTCTCCATACAAGATCATCGAGTGGCTGATGTCGATCATCAACACAGTGCTGGTCTGCGTCTTGTATTCTGTTTCAACTATCTCCAGGTCGTCTTCAGTCAGCCTGAAATCCGAAAACCCGTGGTTGATTTGTGCATTCTTTATAGAATCGGTAAGTGAAATCTGCTCAAGTGTGTCGCCGAATTGAAAATCTCTCCTATCAGTGCCGGGTTCATCTCCGTTACCCGGCATGGGCGTGGCGTGATTTCCCTTGCCCGATTTCTTCAGCTTTCCGAAAATTTCTTCCAGCGAATTTTTTCGAATAGCCCTTTCCGATTTGGCTGTTATCTTAAACTCACCGTCTGGTGTCTTATCAGTAATAAACCCTTTGTTCTTGAGGTCATCTATAAAGTCTCCTATGCCGTAGTCGGGATTTGTGATGGAATATTGCTTGTCGAGGTTGGTCAACCAACTCAAAGCCTCCGAAACATCCCCCGATGTAATCACCAGGAGCTGATGGAAAATGTTGAGCAAGTTCTCAAATTCTGTCTTCTCTTTGTCCTTGGAGGGTATATAGTCAGTAAAGCGGTAGCCTATCATGTGTTCCTTTTCGTTATAACCATTAACCAACAATTAAAGTTATTGATTCAGTCCTTAACACAAAATAACTTGTGCTGCTCGAATCGATGGTCATAATAATTTGTATTAATTAAATATTAAATTGAACTTTAAATATTGAATTAATATTTTTCTCCTTGAATAATTTTGAATACTTAAAGTAATGCTTTAACTTATTTATCCCATTTGAGTATTATAATTATGAAAGGTAGAAGAAGATTCTTTTTTACACTCGTTAAAGACCTGTTCTACAAGTTTTTAGCGCATTCAGATCAAAAAGGTACTGAGACTAACAAACACCACCACTATAGTACACATTGACTATTGGTGAATGTTTAACTTCAAAATGAAGGTCGCTTAGTGCGGCCTTCATTGACTACTTTTTTGGCAACGTTCCAAACACAAAATCCCAAAATGGGGATGAAACGCCGAACCCACGGTCGTCGTCCTTGTAGTGGTGTATGCCGTGGTTGACCCACAATACCTTCAGAAAGTTTTTCGGTGGTTGATAGGCATGTATGGCATAGTGCATAAAGGCATAGGTCACATACCCAAGTAAAAAGCCCGGAACAAACGCAAATGCGTATTGTTGCATCGGAATCCAGAAGATCACAAAAAGTACACCTCCTATCATTAATGCGCCGGTCGGCGGCATTACAACCCTTGATTTATCCTTAGGATATTCGTGATGAACACCATGCAAAGTGTATTGAATGGCATTCTTGATCTTGTTAGTCGGTGCCATATGAAACACAAAGCGGTGCAACAGGTACTCAGCCAGTGTCCAGCTGAAATAGCCAGCAGCAAACAAGCTGGCAATTTGAGTGATAGAAAACCCCAATTCCCTGGCCGACCAGTACAACAAAAAAGCGGCTATTGAGCAGAGTATCCCAAGTGTTACTGAATAGTGGGCCCTTGTCAGTCTTTCAAGAACAGGGTTTTTAAAAAGCTGCGTGGTGCCACTGTTGTTCGGTTTTACCTTCGATCTAACGCTTGCAGGCATTTTTCCTTACTTCTTATCCCAACAAAAATTTATTTTTCGCTCGAAAATTGGCTCGATTTACAACAAAATTCCCACCTCCTTAAATTCCACTATACCGCACTTATTTTGAAAGATTCCACGATTTTGTTATAAAATGATTCATACATGGGAAGAATATTGGTTATGTCAAACTCCTTAGCACGCTTAAGTGCACCTTCCTTGAAGCTGGGTAAGTTTTCGTCCTTCAAAATGTGAAGCGACTTTTTAGTCATGCTTTCGATATCACCTATATCACAGGTAAACCCGGAAACACCATCAATATTGAGCTCTGTAAGGCCGCCTGTATTTGAAGACACCACAGGGACTTCGCATGCCATTGCCTCCAGCGCTGCCAAACCGAAGCTCTCCTTTTCCGAAGGCATCAGAAACAGATCCGCCACTGACAGCACTTCCTCCACGTGGTCAAGCTTACCCAGGAACCTGGTGTCTTCAAACGAACAAGTTTCACGGCAAAGTGCTTCTGCCTTACTTCTTTCGGGACCATCACCCACCATAAGAAGCTTCGCCGGCATCTCCTTCCTGATGCCAATGAAGATTTTTATCACATCCTCTACCCGTTTTACTTTCCTGAAATTGGAAGTGTGTACAACCAGTTTCTCTCCATTGGGGCATATAGCTTTTTTGAAGTGATCCTTCTTTTGCTTCTTGAATCGCTCGAGGTCGATAAAATTTGGGATTACCTCGATCTCCTTGGTGATAGCAAAATGCTCATATGTTTCATCCCGCAGCGAGCTTGAAACAGCTGTTACCCCATCGGACTGATTGATCGAAAATGTAACCACGGGCTCATAGGATGGGTCCTTGCCAACCAGCGTAATATCAGTACCATGCAGTGTAGTGATCACCGGTATTTCGATCCCCTTGGCTCGCAGTATCTGCTTTGCCATGTAGGCAGCCGACGCATGAGGAATAGCGTAGTGCACATGCAACAGATCCAACTTCTCGAACTGCACAACCTCTACCATCTTACTGGCCAGCGCCAACTCATAGGGCGGATACTGGAACAGGGGATATGACTGCACGTCTACCTCGTGGTAGAAAAGATTCTCATTAAAGAAATCAAGTCGTGTGGGTTGTGAATAAGTAATAAAGTGAATCCTGTGCCCTTCTTTGGCCAGGGCCTTTCCAAGCTCGGTGGCCACCACTCCGCTACCACCAAAGGTGGGATAACATACTATTCCGATGTTCATATCTCTTGCTAACTATTCACCGGAAGTAAGCTGCCAACCTAGCGACTGATAGATTACGTCCTGGATTCTTGTACGTATATTAGTTTCTACGAGTTTGTTATTCTGAGCGTCCGGATGAACCCTGTTGGAAAGGAAGATATAAATCAGTTCCATTTCCGGATCTACCCACACCGCCGTACCAGTAAACCCGGTATGGCCATAAGTAGTTTCAGAACTCCAAAAAGAAGTATTATTTCTCGTAAAAGAGAGGTCTTTCATGTCCCAGCCCAATGCCCGTGGAGCATTGTTGGACAGGCGCTGAGTGAACAAGTCAACTGTCTTATTGTCAACATATTGCCTGCCTCCGTAATAACCTTTTTGCAGGTGCATTTGAAGCAAAATCGCCAGCGAATTGGCATTACCAAACAGGCCGGCATGCCCGGCTATTCCACCCATTATTGCTGCGTTTTCATCGTGCACCGTTCCCCACACCATGTTTTTTCTGAAATAGAAGTCGAGCTCAGTTGGTGCGATCGACTGGTAAGGATAACTGCACAAAGGCTGGAAACAAAGCCGATCCATACCAAGAGGCTTGTACACCTCTTTGCTCACAAACTCGTCGAGTGGCATTCCGGCAACTTCCTCCACTAGTTTTTGGATGATCATGAACCCAAGGTCACTGTATTTGTAGGTGTAAACTGAATCTTTTGGCCCCAAAGTCATTAAATCTGTCTGCAAGGTCCATCGCCAAACAGAGTCCTTCATAGCCGGAGTTGAGTACATGCCGGGCAGAATCTCCATGGAAAATTCTTCGCCAGCGGAGGCGTTGAAGAACATAGGGTCAAGTATCTTCTTTCTCTTACTTTCGTAGGATCGCTGCCAAAAAGGAATGTAAGGCTTGAGCCCGGCCTGGTGAAGCAGCACATCCTCCACAATCAGCCTCTCTTTGTTTGTGCCTAGCGTACTTTTGATGTAGGCTCCAAGGTTGGATTTAATATCGATCTTTCCCTGATCCACCAAAATCATCAACGCCTGTAAAGTAGCACTCACCTTGGTTAACGAAGCAAGGTCATAAAGTGTCTCGTTGGTAACAGGCATCAGGCTGTCGTAGCTCAGGTAGCCAAAGGCCTTTTCGTAAAGCACCACGCCACTTTTGGCAACTAAAATCTGGCAGCCTGGAGTGGCCTTATCTGTAATAGCCTTTATCGCAATGCTGTCCACCACATTGAGCCCTTTAATAGTCCTCATCCATGGCTCTCCATACTTTAATCTGGCCAGCGACTCTGTTGAAGATGCATTGGCAAAAAGCTCTTTCGACCCATTCCATTTGCCTGAGTAACCATAGGCACCAAAAAGAAGCTGTGGTGCCAGTCGCTCCGCCTGTTCACCGTCCACGGGGTGGTAGCTTATGCGCTGAATACCTGCAAACAACTCAAGGTTTTCGCTCAATCCCAAAAGCACCAGCGTAACCTTCGTCCGCTCTTTTTGCAGCTTGATCAAAAAACCCAGCAGCCTGGATTGCTCCTCGTGGCTTAGGGCATCGAACCACGCCAGATCGATAGCGGCGATATAATTGTCGAAATGAGCGATTTGCCAGGCTGGCATTTCTGAGCTCATCAGCCCCATGGGAAAGGCAAATTCTGTTACCGAAGCATACTTGTGCATATGCTCAAGAAAATCCTTGCTAACGTCGCCAAAAGAAGATGTTGCAAAGGATTGATTTTCCAGTTTTTTGAACGGAATCAAGGCCTCAGCATTGGCAAGAAGCGTGGCAGACTTCAAATTCAGTTGAAAAGCAAATGACCTTTCGGCTGCGTTGCCTGCGGCTGCCATAACCTCCTCAGGCTGGCTTCGGAGCAGGAGCCGCTGCAACTTCCATTGCGAAATTTTCCCGGCAACTGCTTTTTGTTTTTTGTGTTTAATCTTGGCATCGGCAAGCCTTGCTGACTCGTGAAATGCCTGCCCTGGCGACACGAAAAGAAAATCAGCAACAGGGTTTTTCAAGTCTTGACTCCAGGCCTTTTCTGAAGGGTAAGAGGCGAATGTAATTGGATGGTAGCTCAACTCCTTAGCCAGGAATTTAGTCGCTTCGTAGCCGTTTTCGAAAGCCACGGGCTGGTTTTGGAGAGAACTAATATTGACCCCCCTAACTTCGGCATCCTTGTACAGGCTGAGTTCTTCCGTTAAAGGAAGCCTTGGCTCGCTAAACGCACTGGATGAGAAATTACCGACAACATCAATCCCCCCTTCGGTAAGACCTTTCAGGTAAGCAACGGCAGACTGTTTTACCGCTTCGGGCTCCTCCCCATAGCCTTGCCAAAAAGAAAGCCGAAAGAGGTCTACCATCACAAAGTCAATGCCTACAGCACGTAAGAGCACTGCGTCACGTGAGGCTGCCGTACGTATCAAGTCGTCGTCCGCCACTGCTGCCAGCACCGACGGTGGCGTGAGCCCAAGGTTGCGATAGGTTTTTTGATCAGCGGCACTGAGATTGAGCCCTATCAGCAGCTGCTGCGGTGTCCCTCCTTCAACCAAGGCGATATGGGCTGCAATTTCGGAAAGGGAGTGGTGCGACTGATATAAAATACCCCCCAGTTGATTTTGATTCAAAAACTTTACAACAGAGTCGTTTTGTGATCTTCTATCAACCTCCTCCAGTGTTAACATCCACCTCTGTGTTACTATTTCACCGAAAACTTCCTGCTCACCCCATGCATACGCCCCGCCACCGAGGTGCATCAGCGCCAGGCAAAATAGTGTTATTGAGGCCGGGTAAAGTTTTTGGAACATTGATCTTTTGATCTGTGTTAATCCTAAAATATAACCTAACTTTGTTTTAAAACGTAAAGAATTTATTCGCCCTTCTGCACACAGTAGCAAAAGCGGTACCAAATTTTGAAGAACGGAAGACCTGCTTTATTATGAGAATTCCTTCAATTATTCGCCTGCCAAGGTATAAGAACTTTGATTATACACCAAGACACTACGATCCTGTCAAGGAAGATATCGAAGAGCGCACCAGAAAAATAAAGAATGAGATGAATGAGGATGCCGAAAGTGGCACTACCTCCAGCATTGCCGGAGCATTCAGAAGAAAAACGGGCTCATCGTTTACGGGCACCAATTATTCCACGTCGCTCCTCCAACTCGTCATTGCTGTGATCCTGCTCGGCGGGTTTGTCGGCTACCTTTTTTATGGCAATCAAGTATTTTACTTCTTAATGCTGGGTGTTCCTGTTTACCTTTACTTTCGCTTCAGAGGTATCTTTTTCAAAAAATAGCAAATGAGTGATATCATACGTCTCCTTCCTGAGTCGCTAGCCAACCAAATAGCGGCAGGAGAAGTCGTACAACGCCCCGCATCGGCTGTCAAAGAATTGCTGGAAAACAGCGTAGATGCTGGAGCCACTTCTATTCAATTGATCGTGAAGGAGGCTGGCAAACAGCTGATCCGGGTGATCGACAATGGAGCTGGTATGTCAGAAACCGACGCCCGCATGAGTTTTGAGAGACATGCAACCTCCAAGCTAAGAACGCCCGAAGATCTCTTCCGGATCCAAACAAAAGGATTTCGGGGTGAGGCCCTCGCTTCCATTGCTGCGGTGGCTCAGGTTGAGCTCAAAACAAAAAGAAAAGAGTCGGAGCTGGGCTCATTTATATGCATTGAGGGGTCGGAGATCAAAAAACAGGAGCCCTGTGTAACACCCCAGGGCAGCACCGTATCGGTAAAAAACCTTTTTTTCAACGTACCTGCCAGGCGTAATTTCCTCAAGAGCAACCCGGTGGAAATGCGCCATATTATTGATGAATTTCAGCGGGTGGCGCTGGCTCATCCCGGCATCGCATTTTCCCTTCATCAAAATGACCTCCCGGTATATCAGCTGGAGGAAGGAAAGCTATCGGGCCGGATCATTGGGCTCTTCAACAAGAATTACAGGGAACAATTAGTGCCGGTGGATGAAAGCACCGACCAGATCAAAATCCATGGTTACATTGGTAAGCCGGAGTTCAGCAAGAAAACCCGTGGCGAGCAGTTCTTCTTTATCAACAATCGCTACATCAAAAACAATTATCTGAATCACGCCCTCACAAGTGCGTTCGAAGGACTTTTGTCGGCAGACACCCACCCGTTTTATGTGCTTTTCATCGACATGGATCCCTCCAAAATCGATATCAATGTGCACCCGACAAAAACAGAAGTGAAGTTTGAAGATGAGCGGTTGATATATGGGGTGGTAAAATCTGCCATCAGGCAGGCACTTGGCGCACACAACATTGCCCCTTCGCTGGACTTCAATTACGACGTGAACTTCGAGTCTATCACCCGCTCCAAGCTTAATTTTGATGAGTTAAGCCAGGCGAAAAGACCTATGCCAACCGGTTCGTCGGCTTTCAGTTCCCCGTTGAGTAAAAACAACGCAAAGAACTGGGAAAGACTCTACGAAGACGCCAACCTGGAAGCCCAATATTCTTTTGAAGAGGTGAAGAAAGAGGGAGCTGCCGGTGCGGAACCTATTGTTAAAACTTTTGCCAGCGACGCAACGCCAGAGGAACCCACGCAGGAGATTCAAGCTTCCGTCCTTGAAGCAGAAATCAATCCACCGTTTCAGCTTCATAAAAAATATATTTGCAAACAGGTGAAATCAGGCTTGCTGATCATCAATCAGGAGCACGCCCATGAAAGGATACTCTTCGAAAGGTTCACCTACCACCTCGAAAAAGGACAGGCCGCTTCGCAGCAATTCCTTTTTCCGCAGCAACTCAACCTCAATCCTTCCGATTATCAATTAGTGATGGAAATGGAAGAAGAAATGAAAGCACTGGGATTTGTTTTCAGTATATTCGGCCAAAATACCCTCGTGATCAACGGCATGCCTGCCGAACTTTCGGGCTCCAACGAGAAGGAAGTGCTGGAGGGGTTGATAGAACAATTTAAAGTTTATAAATCTGAATTGAGTATAAATCGTAAAGAGAATCTGGCGAGGTCTATGGCCAAACGCACCGGGCTCAAAAATGGGAAGATGCTTAGCAACGAAGAAATGGTTTCATTGATCGATCAGCTTTTTGCTTGCTCCCAACCAAACTATACTCCCGGAGGCCAGGCAACCATGTACATATTGGGCCTTGATCGACTTGCCAGTTTCTTTAATGAATAGACGCCTATGTTCAACCTGACACCCATGGTGAAAAACCTCCTGATAGTAAATCTGGTGGTGTTTTTTTTGGAAAGTATTTTAAAAATGGACTTCGCAGCCACATTTGGGCTACGGTATATTCTGGCCGACTCGTTTGCGCCATACCAGTTCATTACCTACATGTTTGTGCATGGTGGCTTTATGCACCTGTTCGGCAACATGTTTGCCCTGATCATATTTGGCAACATGCTGGAGCGCTTTTGGGGGCCGAAAAAATTTCTCTTCTTTTATATGGTCACTGGCATCGGTGCCGGTGTTTTGTATGCTGCGATCGACTATATTGAAACTTCGGCTGTGTCAAATGATGCGATGGCCTACCTGGCCGACCCTGACCCGGAAGCATTCAACCTGTTTGTGGTGCAGCATGCCAGCCAGTACTACGAAAGCCTGATTAGCTTCATCGATGCTTATGTAGAAAACCCGAACAACCCGGAGTATATCAGCCAAAGCAGGGTATTTGTGCAGGACCTTATGGGGAGGATTGAAAACGTGCCCATGGTGGGGGCTTCTGGAGCTGTTTTTGGGATTTTGATGGCCTTTGGAATGCTCTTTCCCAATACGCAACTGTTTTTGTTATTCCCTCCCATACCCATCAAAGCAAAATATTTGGTATTTTTCTACGGGGCTTATGAATTGTATTCGGAGCTAAACCGTTCTCAGGGGGACAATGTCGCTCACCTGGCCCACCTGGGTGGTATGCTCATCGCATTTATAGTGATTAAATACTGGCAAAAAAACTCCAGCAAATTCTATTAGAAGACTATGTACGGAAACGGCGGACTTTTCGACGATTTTAAAAATGCCTGGAGCAGGCCTAATAACGGGCTGATCCAGCTCATCATGATCAACGTGATTATTTTTGTAGCGCTGATCATTTTCAAAGTGATACTGGTATTGTCGGGCAACACTGATGTTTATCAGGTGATTCTTCGCCAGTTCATGTTGCCAGCATCCATTGATAGTTTCATAGTCAAACCATGGACGTTGCTCACGTATTTCTTCACCCATGAAGGTTTCTTTCACATCATCTTCAATATGCTCTTTCTTTTCTGGTTTGGAAAGATCATTGTGGAGTATCTCGGAGATCAGCGTGCCATTTCCATGTATGTGATTGGTGGCATTGTGGGAGGGCTTTTCTACATACTTATTTATAATCTTATCCCCTACTTTCACGAAAGAGTGGCTGGATCGGTCATGCTGGGAGCTTCTGCTGGTGTTTATGCCATTGTGGTAGGAGCCGCCACGTTCATGCCCAACTACACGTTTTTCCTGCTCTTTCTAGGGCCTGTTAAAATCAAATACATCGCCATCTTCTATATTCTTCTTTCCTTTTCACAAACGATTGGTGCCAATGCGGGCGGCGAACTTGCTCACCTTGGAGGTGCACTAATGGGCTTTATCTTCATTCGTCAGCTCCAACGAGGCAATGATATAGGTACGCCAGTGGTCAGTGTGATGGAGTGGTTCAAAGGCTTATTTAAACCCTCACCAAAAATCAGGGTAACTCATAAGAGCACAAAATTTACCGGAGCGAAGAAAGCTTCATCATCCAATACTAAATCCGATCAGGATGAAATTGACGCCATCCTCGACAAGATTTCGCACTCTGGATACGAGAGCCTCAGCAAAGAAGAAAAGCAGAAGCTTTTCAACGCAAGTAAGAAATAGAAAGTATAGCTGATGTCAGTTACCTGGTTCGATCAGATCAGGCAACGGGTTTGTCCTTGATGGCCAGCTGCCCGCAGGCAGCGTCGATGTCTTTCCCTCTGCTTCGCCTCACGTTCACCACAACACCCCGATCTTCGAGATAGGCCGAGAACTTATCAAGTGCCTCCGGGTCTGCATTCTTATAAGTGGCTTCAGCAATAGGATTGTATTCTATAATGTTCACCTTACTAGGCACAGCCTTTGTAAACTGGAAAAGCTCTTCAGCATCTTTCAAAGTATCATTGAAGCTATAGAACATGATGTATTCGAAGGTGATTTTGTTCTTCGTTTTTTGATAGAAGTACTGCAACGCCTCTTTCAATGCTTCCAAAGTATTAGACTCATTGATTGGCATGATCTGATTTCGCTTTTCATCGTTAGCTGCATGAAGCGACAACGCCAGGTTAAACTTTACCTCATCGTCGCCCAACTTTTTGATCATTTTGGCAATACCTGCCGTAGAAACAGTGATCCTCTTGGGCGACATACCCAGCCCATCCGGAGACGTTATATACTCCACTGACTTGAGCACGTTGGCATAATTCAGGAGAGGCTCACCCATACCCATATACACTATATTAGTAAGGGGTACATTGTTGGCCTCCCTTGCCTGCTTGTCAATCATAACCACCTGATCATAAATTTCTGCGGGATCCAGATTCCTTTTGCGCTCCATGTAGCCAGTGGCGCAAAACTTACAGGTCAAGGAGCAGCCCACCTGTGAAGACACGCAAGCGGTCATGCGATCATCGGCTGGTATCAACACGCCCTCAATCATGTGACCATCGTGCAAGCGGAAGCCAGATTTGATTGTTCCATCTGATGACATTTGCTTGGTAGCCGTGCTTACAGCCAAAATACTGAAATGCTCCTTCAGCATATCCCTTGTCTTCAACGACAGGTTGGTCATTTCATCAAAAGAAGTGGCAGACTTTTTCCACAGCCATTCACTCACCTGCTTGGCTCTGAAAGCAGGTTCTCCCCATGTTTTAAAAACATCAACGAGCTCTGACGATGAAATTTTCCTGATATCTTGCACTATATGTGGGTATTAAAGCTGTAAAGTTAGCGACTATTAGTTGTTAAGTGGTGCCAGAGGCAAAGGAATTTGGGTTTTAACAAGCCAATGAGATCGAAACGGAATTGATTTGACGACAAACAACAAATCACACAGCTAACCTTCTCTGGGCTTACGAAGTTCCTTCAGCCTGTTTACTTGCTCCCAATAAGTACTACCGGAATTGGCAGCAAGTTGAATGGTTGTGACCATTAAAATTCTTAAATGGAAGACGAAAATTAACCAGGAGACCTTTCAGACTCAAACGAGTTGGCCCGGGCACAAAAGTTTCACTATTATTACTTTTCAATAAGCTTATCACATACTAACTGTTAGAGACTAGTTGGAAGCAATCATTGTTGATGACGAAGCCCCACTGCGAGAGGCACTAAAAGCACTTTTAAAGGTTTCACACCCCGATATCCGAATCACAGGTGAGGCAGATTCAGTTAGTACTGGATTTCAGGTGATCAGCACTAAAAAGCCTGATCTTGTTTTTTTGGATGTCGAAATCAATGAAGGCACGGGATTTGACTTACTCTCAAAGTTTGAGACGATCGACTTCAAAATCATTTTTGTCACGGCGCACAACGAATACGCCATCCGGGCTTTTAAGTTCAGTGCGGTAGACTACCTGCTGAAACCAGTTGATCCAGGCGAACTCAATTATGCAGTATCCAAGGCCAGAGAATCCGTAAAAGCCCATTCCGACAAACTTTCTCTCAAATTATTGCTTGAAAACTCAAGAGATGAGCGTCTGCCCAAAAGGGTGCTGCTGAAGGATCATGATAGCATTCACTTAATTGAAACGGATGAAATTGTGAGGTGTGAGGCTGAGGGAAACTACACTAAGTTCTATTTAGCCAATGGCAAGTTCTTACTTATCTCAAAGACGCTGAAAGATTTTGACAGCCTCTTCTCTTCAAATCAATTCTTTCGTGCACATCAGTCTCACCTGGTTAATCTTAAGTTTTTTCTTCGCCTCGATAAAGCCGATGGGGGTTCAATTGTGCTGAAGGATGGAACGACCCTTCCTGTGGCTACAAGAAAAAAGGAGCATTTGATGGGAAAATTAGCGGCATACACAAAATAGCGAATACTAATTGATAAAGTACTTTTGCTAAAACTTGACTAACAAATAAAAATTTCCCTATTTCATGTCCCGTGTTTTTTGAACTTTTGGATTAGATAATGATAAAATACCTAGAAATGGGTATTTCGAGCGAAATCTGTTGTGGTTACTTTTAGACTTTAGTCACTTATACGAACTGCGTAATTAAACCATTCTTAACTATATAATATATGAGAAGTTTTGTTTCACGCTTAAGGCGTTTGCGAAGCACCCACTTAATATTCCTATTATGTGGGTTGTGGGTCCATGATGCGTCCGCACAGGATGATGGACTTAGTGCCTTTAGCCCCTTACGGTATGGGGCTAAGGTAGGTGCGAACCTAAATCAGTTCAGTCAGACAGGTATGGTCATTGATGTAAACGGTGGTGCCGTTGTTAGCTACCAAGTTTCTGACCTGATCGGTATTCGAGGTGAACTGCTTTATATGGGTATCGGCGGTGGTCTGTCCGACAGAGTTATCGACTGGTCAGCATACGAGGGAAATATCCTGAGTGTCACTTATGAGAATCGATCCAGGTCGATTAAAAATGTTGAATTGCCAGTAATGGCAGCCATTAGCATTCCAACCAATGGAAGTTCCATATCTCCAAAATTTCTGATTGGAGCAAGTTATGGCTATTCAATCGCTTCCTTTGAAACGAGGGATTTGAACTTTACTATGGCTGACGGTTCATTGGCACCTCCTGTTTCAAACACTGTTGAGAATGTTAGCAGTAGCATCCAGAGCCACCAATTTGCTGTACATGGCGGATTTGCGCTGGAGTATGACCTGGGAAATGGGAGCACGTTTTATCAGGAAATTCGTTATCGCTATGGGCTCGACAATATTAACATCGACTTGGGGCGCCCCGGTTTAGGCGGTGAGCTAATCCCATCAACTATCAGCCTGAATTTTGGCTATTTCTTTTAAAGATTTAAAAAAACAAACCTTCATAAAATCATGAAAACAATTAAACTCAATTTTTTACTCGTAATAATGGCGCTGGGTGTGTTCACCTTTACGTCCTGCGAAGATGAATTTACAGAGGAAGACTTCTTCAACAAGCAGGCTGAATTGGCTGCGTCGCAGCAAAGCTTTGACCTTGAGAAACTTATTCTACAATATGAGCTCATGCGTGAGAATGACTCTTTGATGGCGGTATTCTCAAATCAACTTGCTGGTATGCTGAAAGATGAAAATACTGAAGCTTTGCGTCAGGCAGGTCTTTTGGCGTCCTACACACTAACAATTGAAAATCAGGGTGGTGCGCCACTGGAAGGCGTTACCGTTTCAGTTGGAGGCAGTAACCCTGCAGCCCGTGTGGATGCAGTAACTGATGCCACCGGCCAGGTCATTATCAATGATATTGTCATAGGAGCAAGCCCTGTTCAGGTAACTTTGGCAGGCTTCGTTGGCGTTTCTTACATACTGGATTTAGGAACTATTTCCAGCGGTGAAGAATACTTCCAAATTGGAAGCTACATTTATCCATTGGGAAGACATGAGACTACTCGCATCGTTCTGCTTTCAGCAGATGGCGCAAGCGGAACATTTGCCACTGTGAATGGCACAGCAACTATCGAAACTGATCTTACCAACTCGGCATCTGAAGTTCCACAGGATGTGACTATAGTTGCCTATCTCGATGGTACAGATTTCGACTACGAAAGTGCCCAAAATTTTTTCCACTCATCTGTTGATATTTACGACGTAAGGTTTAGCGGTGAGGGAATTGGCTCAGCTATTGTGGACAATACAACAGGTAGGTTCAGCATGTTATTGCCAGCAAATGAAAACGGAATATCATACACACTAATGGTACCTGACGTAACAGCTGACCAAACTATCGTTATTGATACGAGAGACGATTTACCTGTTACTCCAGAACTTGCTACCGTGCCTGCGAGATACGGGCCCGTAAACGGCGGCACGTTCTCCCCATCAATTTCTATTGCTGGTGCCAAAGCTGTATTCCCTGCACCTACGGGCGCTGGAAATGGCGCAAATTTGACGTTTACGGTGGTTCCTAGGGATTTAAATATCGGATTCACTATTGATGGCAATGCAGGTACTACTCCTAACTCTGGAAACGTTGAATTCGACATTATCAGTGACGGTGGTACTGTTCAGATTTCTCCCACAGCTGCTGTAGCAACTGCTACCACCCCTACCACGCCAATTGCGCTTCAGACGTCTATTATTGGCGACCTTGATCTAACGGTTGCTGGTGGTGTTGGCTATACAATTGGTGAAGACTATGACATTACTATTGATGTACTTTCCGGTGCTACAGTTCTTCAGACTGTTACGGTAACTGAAACCGCAGTGGATGATGGTACTGGAAACGGCGTTCTGCCAACCATAGACGAAACCGGAGGAAATATCCTTACCAATGGCAGTGATAACCTTAACGCTTTCGGTGTAACTGGCTATCAAGTTACTGTAGTAGAGGTAGCTCCTGCCGTTGCTCCGACCACAGCTGCAACAATTACAGTTACTTGCGACTGTAGAGTAGATGCTATTCAAACGACTACTACAGGCGTTGGATATTCAGCCGGGATCACTGGAATAACTTTTGCTGGAGGTGGCACAGGAGCTGCTTTGCCAGTTGTAGACGTGGTAGCAACCGGGTTTGAATACACTATAGCTATCGACAATACTGGTATTACTGTACCCTACACTATTCTACCCGATGTAAACTGGTATAACACAACCGTTGCAAGCTTCCCAGACGCTAGCGCAACTGACACAGATGTGATTTCCTACACTGAGGCCGGAACTGGACTATCAGGCAATCTTGACGACCTGCTTGGAATTAATGGAACCGGTGGTCTTGCATTAACCAGGACGGTAACAAATCTGAGAACAGGATTCTCCTATGCTGCTCCGGTTCTTGAGATTGTTGAGCCAATGGCTATGATGGCTTCGGCTGATGTTGATATCAATTCAGATGGAACCATTGGCGGCCTATTCAACGAAGATGGTGGTATGGGTTACACTGGAGTATTCGGCGTAACAATCATGCCTACTCTGGCAACCTCTCCTGGAACAGGCGCCGCCGTGCAATTGTTTGATTTCACAACTCAGGGAACCAGAGAGGTTCAGTGGAGCACTAACTGGACAGTAACTGACAAAGGCTCCGGCTATTTGGAAGAGTTGAACAACAGCGCTTTTGGAGCCTACTCCGGACCTACCAGCGTTTATGCCATTTCTGGCGAAGTATTTGAGTTGACAGTTAAATATGGTTCAGGTATGCGCTTGCAAAACGTGAATCAATGACTGGACGATGATCTATAAACACTTAAACCCCGGCAATTGTCGGGGTTTTCTTTTTGTCTTTTCTGGGATGAGTAGATTAAAGGATAGCAGGATTCTTCATCTGACTTGCCCTTCTTCCGACTACTAAAGGTTGAACTGGCCTCGCTCAAGTCGCAAACCACTCACTAAACACCTTGCAAATCATTTACCGGGCTCTCGTGCAAATGTGGCCTTGCTCTTCAAAAGGAAAACCATATCTTCATTCCACAAAAATTGATATGCACCTACTTACCCTTATTTCAGAAAGGATTGATGCGCTGAATGAATACGCAGGAAGGCTTATCTCCTGGCTTGCCGGGGTTATGGTCGTTGTCTTTTGCTTCGATGTAGCAATGAGGTATATTTTTAATGTCAGCTTTGCCTCTGTGTTTGAGCTGGAATGGCATTTTTTCGCAGCCATCTTTCTAATTGGCGCTGGCTACACACTCAAGCACGACAAGCACGTAAGAGTTGATGTGTTTTATGGAGAAATGTCGCCTAAGAAACAGGCATACGTCAACTTACTCGGCGTGCTACTCTTTCTCCTTCCAATTTGTATTGTGATCATCAAAATATCACTTCTGTTTGTTTACAATTCCTGGATCATCAGAGAAAATTCTCCTGACCCGGGGGGCCTTCCTGCCCGCTACATCATTAAAGCATTTATCCCAATCGGCTTCTTTCTACTATTCCTCCAGGGTGTTTCGTTGGCTATCAAATCACTCGTCACCATTTTGAATCCATCAAAAAACGAAGACAATGAATGAAGTTTGGGCGCTGATACTGTTTGGTCTGATATTCATTTTTATTCTTTGGGGATTTCCAGTGGCATTTACACTGGGTGGCCTTTCAGTAATTTTTGGTCTTATTTTTTTCGATGCCGACTTCTTTTACCTGGTTGCATTGAGGATTTATGGAACCATGAACAACTTTGTTCTCATAGCTGTGCCCTTGTTCGTTTTTATGGGAATTATGCTGGAGAAATCCGGCCTGGCAGAAAGCCTCCTCGAGACCATGGCACTTATTTTTGGGAAGTTCAAAGGAGGACTGGCGGTAGCGGTTGTGCTGGTGGGTGCCATGCTGGCAGCCTCCACAGGGATTGTTGGGGCTACTGTCATTACGATGGGCCTTATCAGTCTCCCAACCATGCTCAAGCGAGGGTTTAGTCCTGAGCTGGCCACAGGCACCATTGCCTCAGCTGGCACCTTGGGTCAAATTATTCCGCCATCAGTGGTTTTAGTGTTGCTGGGCAGTGTGCTCAACGTCTCCGTTGGGGATCTCTTCACCGCTGCCGTTGTGCCTGGCGTTGCACTGGTTTTTTGCTACCTGGCTTTCATAGTGGTGTATGCCATTGTCAAACCCAACAAGGCACCGGGTATGCCGGAAGAGGAAATCAGGGCCTTCAGAGAAAAGGGAATAACCGGGCAGGTTATAAAAGCTTTCGTACTTCCTCTCCTGCTGATTGTAGCTGTGTTGGGATCCATTTTTGCGGGCATTGCGTCTCCTACTGAAGCTGCTGGAGTTGGTGCTCTTGGCGCCACATTGCTCACCGTTATGTCTGGCAAATTCAACCTTGACGTATTGAAGGGCGTGATGAGAGAAACAACCCACCTCACCACAATGGTCTTTACAATCCTCATTGGCGCAACCGCATTTTCGCTGGTTTTCAGGGCATTAGGGGGCGACCGATTCCTTATTCAACTCATTGAGAATTCCGACTTGTCTGTTAGTGCGTTCTTGTTTGTGGTGATGCTCGCCGTGTTTGTCGCCGGCTTTTTTATCGACTTTATCGAGATCATCTTCATCATCGTGCCAGTGGTGGCACCAATATTTGCCAAGCTGGGAGTTGACCTTGTATGGGTGGGGATATTGCTGGCCCTCAACCTGCAAACTTCTTTCCTCACGCCACCTTTTGGTTTCTCACTGTTCTACCTGAAAGGAGTAGCACCAAAACATATCACCACCGGGCAATTATATAGAGGAATTGTTCCTTTTGTATTGATACAGCTAGTATTTCTTCTGCTTGTCGTTCTCTTTCCGGAGATTGTCTCCTTTTTACCAGATCTGCTCAAAAAGTAGGCAACAACAGTCCTATTGGCCTAGCACATCATTATAAAAAGCTCGTTCGCTAATATCTGACCAGGGTTTCACCTGATCTCGAAACGTTGTAAAGCTGTCGTATACTTTTTTAATGACAGGATCGCTTTGCGCCATATCACCAAGCATCACATCACTTATTTTCTTTAGCTCCCTCAAAATCACATCAGGAAGTTTTCTGATATCCGTTCCCTCTTCCTCCCGGAGCTTTTTAAGGTACAAACTGTTCTTTGCGTCAAACTCAGCAAGCATCCATTCATTGAGCTTAGACGCCCCTGCCCGCACTATTTCTTTCAGGTCTGTTGGAAGTGCCTCAAATTTGTCTTTGTTCACCATCTGCTCCAGCACCGAGCCTGGCTCATGCCAACCTGGATAATAGTAGTGCTTAGCCACTCTCTGAAATCCCATGAGGTAGTCATGATAGGGGCCAATCCATTCGGCAGCATCGATCACACCTCTTTCAAGGTTGCTGTAAATTTCGCCCCCAGCCTGCAGCACCGATGTGCCTCCAGCCTCCGACAACACCTTCCCGCCCAGCCCGGGAATCCTCATTTTCAGGCCTTTCAGGTCGTCCATTGTATTCAGCTCCCGGTTGAACCAGCCCGCCATTTGCACGCCGGTATTCCCGGCGATCATGGGCACCAGCCTGAAGGGGTCATACAGTTCCTCCCACAACGCTATGGCCCCGCTGCTAATGATCCACGCATTCATCTGCTGGGCGTTCATCCCAAATGGAACTGCGGCGAAAAACTGGGCAGCCGGTACTTTTCCTGCCCAGTAATAGGAGGCACCATGGCCTATCTCTACGGCACCACTGCTTACGGCATCAAAAACTTCCAGCGCCGGAACCAGCTCGCCTCCGCCATAAACTTTGATTTTAAGGCGACCACCGCTCATGGTTTCCACCCATTTCGACATCATCACGCAGCCCTCACCCACTACAGGAAAATTTGGAGGCCAGGTGGTGACCATTTTCCACTCAAACGACTTGTTAAAATTGATGTATGGAGTTTCAATCTGCTTCTTTTCCTCAGTGCAGGCAGAAAGCATTCCGGCCGTGCCACCAGCCAGCCCCAATCCGCCTTTCACTAAAAACTTCCGTCTATTGATTTCCATTCTTTTGGGATTTGGACAACTCTTCCAGCTTCTCAGTAAGCGTATCTAGTTTCTTCTCAACCTCCATCAACTTATCATGCACCCGATTAACGTTCACCTGAATATCTTCATCCTCAATAAAATAGTCAGTAATCGTTGCAATCATGGTAGCACCAATGATCATCCCTGCAAAAATAAGAACGACAGAAAGCACCTTTCCTTCAGGCGTCACGGGTGGAATATCCTGCAGAAAGCCAACTGTCATAGTCGTAATTGTTGTCCACCACAGGGAGTCAGTGAACGTGGAGATATGAGGGTTGGCATTTCTCTCCGCATGATAAAAACTGATCGTGAAAAGCAATACCACGACAACATTAAGAATGACCACATTCCGGAAGGTGCTGAAAGAGGTTTTTCTATTAAAAAACTGAAAAACATACTTCGCTGACCTAAGTACCCTCAAAAGCTTAAAAATCTTGAAAATTCTCGCCGCCCGAAGGAAGCCTACAGTTGGTATGGAAGCAACAAAGTCTATCCAATTGTTGGCAACAAATTTCCACTTGTTCTCAGCCTTCCAAAGACCCTTGAAAAAGTCGTACAGGAAAATCATACATATGCTGAAGTCGACATAATATGTTATATCGTCTACCAGCGGAGTATACTCTGTGACTGAGCTCACGTACAACTCCACCACCACATACAGTGACAGCCAAAGCAAAACTTTTTCAAATTTCGTCGCCTTGGGTGGCTGCTCTAAATTATCCTCTGCTACCGATTCCATTCAAGATTTCTATTTCGGCCTGAAAATAAGAAATAAAGAATGGAATTGGTATTACATTTTTATGAAGCTTGAATACGCCAAATTGTCTGAAAAGTCCACGGATGATTTGGTTTTTCTGTCATTTTGACCTAAAAATAATCCTATTGCGGCCTGGTTCGGTATTTGACCGATGGATAAGCACAAAAGAAAAAGAGATGAACTTCAATAACTACACTATAAAATCACAGGAGGCTGTTCAAAAGGCGGCCGAGGTCGCTCAAAGTTATGAGCAGCAGGCTATAGAGCCAGCGCATCTACTCAAAGCAATCATGTCGACAGATGAGAATGTTATGCCTTTTCTTTTGAAGAAATTAGGCATCAACAGGCTAAATCTGAACGAGAAAATTGAGGAAATAATAAACTCCTACCCTAAGGTGTCCGGATCACAACCCTATCTCTCCAATGAATCGGCAGCGGCGCTACAGAAGGCAACCAGCTATTTAAAAGAGTTTGGGGACGAGTTTGTAGCGGTTGAGCATATCATTCTTGGGTTACTTGGTAGCAAGGATAAAATTGCAACTGCGATGAAGTCGGCTGGGTTTGCAGAGAAGGAAATGAAGTTGGCCATCAAGGAACTCAGGGGTGGCAACACTGTAACAGATCAAAACGCCGAAGCAAAGTATAAATCGCTGGAGAGGTATTCGAAAAACCTCAACGAAATGGCCCGCCAGGGCAAGATAGATCCGGTGATCGGACGGGACGAAGAGATCAGAAGGGTGCTGCAAATCCTTTCCAGAAGGACTAAGAATAATCCAATACTATTGGGTGAGCCGGGGGTGGGTAAAACCGCCATTGTTGAAGGGATGGCTCAAAGAATTGTGGACGGTGACGTGCCGGAAAACCTGAAGGAGAAAGTCCTTATCTCCCTGGATATGGGATTACTCGTGGCTGGCGCTAAATACAAGGGTGAGTTTGAAGAGCGGCTAAAAGCAGTGATCAAAGAAGTGATCGACAGCGACGGCGAAATTATCCTCTTCATAGACGAAATACATACCCTAGTCGGCGCCGGTGGCGGAGGCGAGGGCGCCATGGACGCTGCCAACCTGCTGAAGCCGGCACTGGCACGAGGAGAGCTCCATGCCATCGGAGCCACAACGCTAAAAGAATATCAAAAGTACATTGAGAAAGACAAAGCCCTTGAAAGAAGGTTCCAGGCGGTTGTGGTAGACGAACCGTCTGTAGTGGACGCCATATCGATCCTCCGGGGCATAAAGGACAAATACGAGCTGCACCACGGCGTTCGGATAAAAGACGACGCTGTGATAGCCGCTGTTGAGCTTTCAAGCAGGTATATCTCTGATAGGTTTCTGCCCGACAAGGCCATTGACCTAATGGATGAGGCCGCTTCAAAACTTCGGATTGAAATTGATTCACTTCCTGAGGAACTGGATGAGCTGAACAGGCGCATTATGCAGCTGGAAATCGAAAGGGAGGCCATTCGGCGGGAAAAAGACAAGGAGAAGGAAAAAGAGCTTTCAAGAACGATTGCCGACTTAAGCGAGCAAAGAGATGCACTGAAGGCCAGGTGGCAGCATGAAAAGTCTGTGATTCAGGGCATTCAGCATGAAAAGGAAGCCATCGAAAAATACAAGCTGGAGGCAGAGCAAGCCGAAAGAAGTGGCGACTATGGGCGGGTAGCCGAGATTCGCTATGGGAAAATTGTAGAGAGCGAAGAAAAGCTCAAAAAATTCCAGGAGCAGCTAAAGGAGCTTCAGGGAGGAAATTCGCTTTTGAAAGAAGAAGTTGAGGCCGAGGACATTGCTGAAATAGTCGGTAAATGGACAGGTATACCCGTAAGCAAGATGCTTCAGAGCGACCGGGACAAACTTTTGAAGCTGGAAGAAGAACTTGGAAAAAGAGTGGCCGGACAAAGTGAAGCCATTGAGGCGGTGGCCGATGCTGTCAGGCGAAGTCGTGCCGGTCTTCAGGATCCTAAGCGGCCTATAGGTTCGTTTATCTTCATGGGTACGACTGGTGTTGGTAAGACCGAGCTGGCAAAGGCACTGGCCGAGTACCTGTTCAATGACGACAACGCTATGGTAAGAATAGACATGAGTGAGTACCAGGAACGCCATGCTGTGAGCAGGCTTATTGGAGCTCCTCCGGGATATGTGGGCTACGATGAGGGAGGTCAGCTGACAGAAGCAGTGAGGAGAAAACCATACTCAGTCATCCTTCTGGACGAAATTGAGAAGGCGCACCCCGATGTGTTCAACATCCTGCTACAAGTGCTTGACGATGGAAGGCTTACCGACAACAAAGGAAGAGTGGCCAATTTCAAGAACACCATCATCATCATGACCACCAATATTGGATCCGGCATTATTCAGGAGGCATTTGACACCATGGACGACTCGAACAGAGAAGCCACTTTGGCGGAAGTGAAAAAGAATGTGTTTGACCTTTTGAAAAAATCTGTGAGGCCAGAGTTCCTCAACAGGATCGACGAGACCATTCTTTTCGAGCCGTTGAATAAGAAGGACATTAGAAAAATTGTCGAAATCCAGTTTAAGCTGATTCAGAGGAGACTGGAAGAAAACGGTATAAAACTGGAGGCTTCGGCAGACGTACTGGATTACCTTGGCGAAATGGGCTTTGATCCTCAGTTTGGTGCCAGGCCATTGAAGCGGGTGATGCAACGAATGATCCTCAATGAGCTGTCGAAGCAGATTCTTGCCGGCAAGGTACAAAAGGACTCAGTCATAGGAGTGTCGCTCAACGACAACCGGGAGATTGAGTTTATTAACCTGGATGAAGTCAAGATTTAGCCGTGGTTGATCTGAAATAAAAAAAGTAAAGGGAAGTCAGTTAACAACTGCTTCCCTTTTTTTATATTCTTATAGCTGGATCAAAAGACCTTGAAGATCTATACAAAGGTATCCAGCTCACTTTGACCTAAACGATCAACATCAGCATACATCTTTCTCATGTAAGAAAAATAAAAAAAGGAGCACATTTCTGTACTCCTTCCCTTTGCAACGGTTTACACTTTTACTTCTTTTTCTTCTCAAAGTCTAAAACAACCGGAGTTGCAATAAACAAAGAGGAGTATGTTCCTATCAAAATACCAATCAATAGGGTAAAAGAGAACCCTTTGAGGACTGCTCCACCAAACAAGAAAAGAATCAACACCACGAAAAGGGTGGTAGCAGAAGTGATTGTAGTTCTGCTTATTGTTTCGTTCAATGCCAGGTTAAACACTGTTTTGTTATCGCTTGACGGTCTCAATTGCATATTCTCCCTCACCCGGTCAAACACTACAACGGTATCGTTAATTGAATAACCGATCAGCGTCAACATGGCTGCTATAAATACCTGATCAACCTCGAAAGAAAGGCCGAACAAGTTCGCAATTGCCAAAGCCGCCAACACAAAGAGTACGTCGTGGAATAGCGCTACGAGGGCGCCAAGGCCAAATTGCCATTTCCTGAACCGTATCAGTATGTAAAGGAAGATGGTAATCAGAGCGAAAATCACTGACTCCGTAGACGAGGCCTTTATGTCATCTGCAATTGTTGCACCTACTTTCGAGGAGCTCGAAATTGCAAAATGTGTATCGTCCACTTTACTATCGTCCTCGGTGTATTGGAACCCGGTGATGCTACTCACACCGCTGATCAAAGCTTCCCTCACTTGCAAGTCGGCTTCGTCCGATTCATTATTGATCAAAAAGCTTGTAGTAATTTTCAGCACATTGTCACCGCCGTACCACTTCACTTCTGTGCTCTGCCCATCAAAGGAGTCTGACAGCTTCACTTTCATCTCTGATGGCGTCTGGGGAGAAGCGAACGACACAATGTAGGAGCGCCCGCCAGTGAAATCAACACCCATGCTTAGGCCTCCTTTGATAATAAAAGCTACTATACCCAGCGCAATGAACGTGCCTGAGAAAATGTAAGCCAAACGCCTTTTTCCTATGAAATCCACTTTTGTATCCTGTAGGAAGTTCTTCGAAAGAGGTGAGTCAAAGCTAATCTTACTCTCATCACCTTTCTTAGACCACCACTCCACAATTACTCTTGTGATGAATACGGCCGAGAAGAACGAACAAACAATACCGATCATCAGCGTGATGGCAAAACCTTTCACTGGTCCCTGGCCCAACGTATAAAGGATAAGACCAGTAAGGAAGGTGGTAGCGTTGGAGTCAATGATAGAGCTGTAAGCCTTTTCATAACCCCCAGAGATTGCCTGCTTAATAGAGGCACCGCCTCTTAGCTCCTCACGAATCCTTTCAAAGATCAACACGTTGGCGTCAATCGCCATACCAATGGTAAGCACTATACCCGCAATACCCGGAAGGGTGAGTGAGGCACTTAGCTGGGCCAAAATCCCAAGTATGAAGAACACGTTGAAGGCAAGTGCTAGGTTGGCGATGAAACCACCCTTGGCATAATAAGCCACCATGAAGATGATCACAATGGCCAAACCAGCCACAATTGATATGATTCCCTGCTGCTGAGCCTCTTTACCAAGCGTCGGCCCAATTACTACGTCTTCCACGATAGTCGTTGGTGCTGGAAGTGTACCGGCCTTTAGCACATTGGCCAAATCCTTGGCTTCCTCCAGTGTAAATGTGCCGGTAATAGAAGAGCTACCGTTAGGTATTTCACCCTGCACCATTGGCGCTGAATAAACGTAATTGTCAAGTACAATGGCAATCCGCCGATTGATGTTCTCGCTGGTAAGCTTTCTCCAGGCTTTTGCCCCTGTAGCATTCATTTGCATGCTCACAGCCGGCCTGGCGCTTTGATCCAGGTCCTGACGGGCATCCGTGATTACTTCGCCGGTAAGAGGGGCTCTGCCACCTCTGCTCGTTTTTACTGCGTATAGCTCCAGAAGTTCCTCGGTTGAAAATTCGTCGATTTGCGTCGGTTTTACTGCCCAAAGAAATTTCATCGTTGAAGGAATCATGCCCTGCACGTCTTTGCGCTCAAAAATGCGGTTGATTTTGGCAGTGTCCTTCACATCATACATCAGCCCATAACCACCTTTCATCAAGCTGAAAAGTGGTGACTGTCCGCTCGACAGCGCTGATATGTCAGAGGTATCTGACTCCAACTGAGCAGCCAAATCTGTAGAATCGTCAGCCGTTGAGTCAGAAAGTAAGTCAGCCAGGTCATTTGATGCAGTGGTTGACTCTGCGGCGCTCGAGTCTGGATAAACAGTTACTTCAGCATTCTTTGCTTTCTCATCGTCAACAACCAGCTGATTGATAGCCGAAAGTGTGCTGAAAATGTCATTGACTTCATTTACTTCCCAAAACTCAAGCTGCGCAACACCCTGTAAAAGCTTGCGAACCCTTTCAGGGTTATCAACTCCGGGTAATTCTATCTGAATGCGGCCTGTGCCCGGCAGTCTCTGAATATTTGGCTGCGATGTTCCAAACCTGTCGATACGAGTACGCAGAATCTGAAAAGAACGATCAATTGCATTTTCAACTTCGAAATTGATGATTTCCAGCACCTCTTCGTCAGTAGACTGAAGGCTGATGCGCCCCCTATTTGCTGCATTGGCAAAAATATAGCTTAGCTTTTGACCGGGAGCATTCCGCTGATAGGCAGCATAGAACTCGGGAACAAAGCTGGCCTGAGACGTCAGGGTTACCTGTCTCGCCTCATTCAGTGATGTGATGAAAGCTGGATCCTTGCTATCACCGCTCAGCCCCTTTACAATCTCAATCGGCGACACCTCAAGGGTTACGTGCATACCTCCCTGAAGGTCAAGGCCGAGGTTTAATTCAGTCTCCTTTATTTCTTTGTATGTGAATTCAATACCCAAAAAATTGTAGACTGGCTCATTCCAAACCGAATCCAGGTACTGTTGTTTTTTGGTAAAATTAATTGTCCCAGAGGCGTCGGTCGCATACTGCTCAGCCTTGCGCTGTACTCCCTTCGACACGAATGTGAAGGAGAGGTAATAGATACATAGTAAGGAAACAACTACGGTAAGTAGTATTATTCCACCTTTATTTTTCATGAGTGTTATGTTTATTTTTCAGTAGTTTATTTAATCGCTCATCACCATGCCGCACAAAATTCCTCTGCTTTTTACGTGATTAGCCCTAAAGGCTATTTCGTGGGCAGTATGTATGAGATCATCAGCAGGCCAGACTCGGCCTTACAGGGAAAGGGATTCCCTAAGGGGCGTTTGCAGCTATAATGTCTGTGAAGAGTACCCTAAAATACTCCCAACCGGCTTTATAAAGCTGCTGCGGAATCTCCGCTTTGAATGCAGGTAAATCAACGTCGAACGACTCCCAAACGATGGGCGTATAAGTCACGTGCAATTGGATTCCCTGCGAAACAGCCTGGATCTTATATACTGTTTTTTGCGAATCAGTATTATCGTCCGCCGTCCGGTGGGCTTCAAACTGCAAATTGTCTGTGTCACCCTGGGTCTGAGCGACTTCACTTTTATTAACATCAGCATCAATAGAAGTTAAGCTGAACTGAAAAACAGACGTGCATGCCACTACCAAGGCAGCCAGGAGACCCACTGCCAGCGTGATGCTTTTCTTCTTGCTTAATATTTTCAACTGAGTTTTCATGAAGAACCGCAAAAGTAAGGCTTTCCGCCAAACTTCCCAGTAAAGTTGTCGATTTATCAGGGCAATCGCATTTAAAACCATCCTGTCGAAATTCTTCTTTTTTACCCTGGCCCTAAAGGGAAAAGAAGAATTTCAAAGCTGTTTCACCCTTAAGGACAGGGGTAATAAACAGCTTTGAAAGTAAAATCTGGAATTTGTTTTAAATGCGATTGCCCTGGTCGGTTTATGCCTTTCTGTCGGCCAGTTCCATTTTCAGATAAGCAACCACCACCTGTAGTGCCTTCTTAAAATGATGGTTGTTGGGAATTATGATATCGGCCTCATGTTTAAGGGGCTCAATGTACTTTTCGAACGTGGGGGCCACATGCTTTTCATAGCGGTAGAGTACGTCGTCCAAATCATATCCCCTTTCCAGGGCATCTCTGGTTATCCTGCGCTTGAGCATGAGGTAGTTCTTGGCCTCAATAAAAAGCTTGAGATCAAAAAGGCTGGAGAGCTCTTTGTCGTAGAACACGAAAATACCCTCTGCAATAATTATTGGAGATGGCTTAAAGACCAGGTCCTTTGGTGTGACGTTGGGGTTGTTGAAAGTATACTCTTGCCTGTGCACGGTCTTGCCTCTTTTGAGCTCCTCCAGGTCATGCCGAAATTCGTCGAAATCTATCGAAAGAGGGGTGTCGAAATTTTTGACGCCGTTTTCATCAACGGGTTGCGTATCTCTTGACTTATAGTAATTGTCCTGAGAAACGAGGCAGATTTCGCCTTCCTGAAAAATCTCCATCAGGCTGCTGAGAAACAACGTCTTTCCTGAGGCACTGCCTCCAGTCATTCCTACAACGAGCGGTTCTTTCATTTTAGGCTAGCGGACATTTGCTGAAACTTCAAAAAGGCAGCAAAGTTTGCCAGGGCTCTGCCCCGGTGACTTATTGCATTTTTTTCCTTGCTACCCATTTCAGCAAAAGTAAGTGTTTTACCCTCAGGTAAAAAAACCGGATCATAGCCAAAGCCTCCGGCACCTGTTACCTGTGCAGTTATTTCTCCAAATACCTTTCCTTCGAACTGATAAATGCTACCCGCATCAATAAAGGTCATTACGGTTTTGAAATGAGCATTTCTTTGAGGGTTTCCATCAAGCTTACTTAAAAGAAGTGCAATATTGTCTTCTCCACTTCGGTGGTCGCCGGCATACCTTGCAGAAATCACGCCCGGCTCGCCGTCGAGAGAGTCGACCAGTAGTCCTGTATCATCTGCCAGGCAATTGATTTTGTAATGATCCCAAATGTATTGGGCCTTCTGTAGCGAGTTCCCTTCAATAGTTGGCTGCGTTTCCGGGATGTCGTCGGTGCAGCCGATATCAGAAAGGGAGAGAAGTTGATAGCTCTCCCCTAGTATTTCTTTTATCTCCTTTAGCTTGTGCGCATTGTTTGATGCGATGCAAATCTCCTTCATTTCCGGCATTAGCGAATTTGAACCATCTTCAGCTCCCATACGGATGGTGAGTTGGCCGGTATTTGTCCGTAGGCAACCTGTCCAAAGGCCAGCTTTGAAGGCAGGTAAAATACGTATCTATCGTTCAATTTCATTAGCTGGCTTCCCTCCCTAAGGCCGGCCACCAAAAAGGTGTTTTCGAAAACAAATCCACCTCCAAAATTGAATTTATAGGGCACATAGGCAATGGCTGAGTCATAGATATTGTACTTCAAAGCCACGTCAGTGAACGTAGTCTCTATCACGGCGCTATCCATTCTGCTGATGGTAAAGTGCACCGAAACGATGTCATTCTTATTGGGTGCAGGCCCGCTGCCTTCTTCCAGCACTTTGTACCTAAGTCCGCTCTCCGTAGTCTGCACGCCCTCAATGCCGTACTTAGCCAAATATTCATCGATGGCTATGCTGTCCTTTTTGTATTGCGCCTCCACATCAAATACGGGGTCAGGCTCATCTACACTAAGATCGCAGCTCGCAAGTGACGCTGCCAGCGTTGCAACAAACAAAATAACCGCAGCTGTTCTAACTCTAAATATCATCACTTGACTTTATTTATCTTTTGCTATCCAAAACTTCAATCTTAAAAACCAAAACCTGATTGGCCCCTATATCGTCCCCAAAGCCTCTCGTGCCATAGCCAAGATTTGAAGGTATGAGCAATATGGCTTCGCTGCCTACAGGCAACAGCGCCACTCCCTCGTCCCATCCTTTAATTACTTTGCCAACACCAAGGGTAAACTTAAATGCCTCACCGCTATCATAAGAAGAATCAAATTTCTTTCCGCTAAGCAATTTACCTTCGTAGTTTACAGTGACTACTTCGTTCACTCTGGGGAAGGCGCCTGCGCCTTCCCTGGTGATTGTGTACCTGAGTCCACTTGTGGTAGTTTGAACGTTTTTCAGGTCGTTCTTCTTAATGTACTTATCGATAGCATCGTACTGCTCCTGTAGCGTAAGCGGATCATCATCTTTATTACACCCCAACGTCACCAATCCAATCACCACAAGTAAAAGAAGAGAAATTCGCTTTATCATAGACTACATTTGTTCAATCCCAACCAACACTACTTCAAATTTCAAAATTTCGTTAGGCTTAATTGCTCCACCAGCACCTCTCTGGCCATACGCCAGGGAAGACGGCACATAAAGCGTAGCTTCAGCACCTGTATTGAGCAGGGCAATGCCTTCGTCCCAACCTGGAATCACCTGTCCTCTGCCTATCACAAACTGTAGAGGCTCGCCTCTGTCGTATGAAGCATCAAACTTCTCGCCTGCAAGGGTGGTGCCCAGGTAATGCACGTTTACCATGCTTCCGGGAGTCGGAGTTTCGCCGGTGCCCTGCTTTGTGATAACGTAGCGAAGGCCGGACTCAGTGGTTTGAGCAGCAATATTATTGTCAGCCAAATATTTGTCGATGATTTCACCGTCAACTATAATTTGACCTTCAGCCTCCATCTGCATTTTTTCCATTTCAGCTTGCTGTAACGCCATCTGCTCCTCCTGATATTGTTCTTCGCTCATCATATCCACCAGGCTGCAATTGAAGGTGATCTGGCTGCCTCTCTTGATAGAGTCCGGCAACTGAGTTCCGAATGTATCCTCAAATAGTGCTTCGGCGGTCATTTTAAATTGCACACTGTCTCCCTTTTTTAGTTCACGGAACACTTCGTAAAGTACTCCCTGAGTTTGCCAGGCCGAGTCGTTATAAAGCATCGGCAATGGTCGGCCTCCACCGGCTTCCACACTGTTGAATAGCGCATTTCCATTCTCGTTGAGGTACGAAATATGCATGGTAAGAATCTGGCCATCCGCCGGTTTTTCTCCCTCTCCGTTTCGAATGTAAGACACCTCTGCCCCGGATTTCGTTGTAAATTTGTCAGCACCACCACAGGCAATTACCAGAGCTGCCAGTCCCAGCAACCCCGATAGGTTTTTAATTTTATTAAACATGTAAGAATGAAATGTTTTTGTTTAAATCTTCTTTATATAAAGGCAATAAATTCTTGAACTTTTCAACTGTAGCTTCCAGGCTATCCGTGGAGGCTCCTCCTGCTGCATTTTTGTGACCCCCGCCATCAAAATGATCTCTGGCAAACTGATTGACAGAAAAATCTCCCATCGACCTGAAAGACATTTTTACCTTTCCGTCTCTTTCGATGATTGTGGCAGCCATCACCACACCCTTTATTGACAAGGCATAGTTCACAAGCCCCTCAGTATCACCATTCTTTGAGTTGAACTTCTTCAGGTCTTCCTTGCTGATCACAAAATAGGCAACACCAAACTCGGGCAGCACCTGCAACCTTTGACTGAAAGCGAACCCTAAAAACTTCAGTCTGTCAATGGAGTTATTATCGTAAATCAGTTTGCTCACTTTGGTGACATCCGCACCACTGTCTATCAGGTCCGCCACTATTCGGTGAACTCTGGATGAAGTTGAAGGATGCCGAAATGAGCCTGTGTCGGTCATAATGCCTGCATAAAGGCATTCTGCAATATCTTTGTCAATAAGGGATTTGTCTCCAAGTTGCTCGATAAGCTGAAAAACGAGCTCAGCGGTTGCCGCAGCTTCTATCGTCCAAAGGCTGTAATCGGCGAAGTCACCTGGGTTGAGGTGATGATCGATGAGTACCTTCACTGCCTTGGAGGCAGCCACCAGCTCTCCTACTTTTTCAATCCGGGACAGCGTGGAAAAATCGAGGCAGAAAATAATGTCAGCCGCATCGATTAACTTGGCCGAGAGCGTCTCATTTCCATCTTCAAAGTTGATTACAGCGTCATTTCCCTTCATCCAGGCCAAAAACTCCGGGTAATCAGTGGGGGTAATCACATCCACATGATGCCCTTTTGCCAAAAGATAATTCGCCAAACCCAACGAAGAGCCCAATGCATCGGCATCTGGCTTTATATGGGTAGTGATGATTATTCGCTTGGGTTGAAGGAGTAAATCCCTAAACTGGTCAATTTGCTGCATGTAAAATGATACCTTCCGAGGAGAACAGGTAAAATGTGAAGTGCAAAAGTGAGAAGAATATTTTAATTAGAAAAACGCATTCCCGAACGCAAATGGTTAAAGGAGTGCCTATTTAGTGCCAGCGTTCGTTCAAAACAAATTAATCTGCTAACTTTGCGGGCGTTTTGAAAACCCTTTCTAATATATAATCAAAAATGGCAGGATCAATTACCTTTTCAATGATTAAGCCTGACGCTTACGGCGCAGGAAACTCCGGCGCAATCCTAAAAATGATTGAGGAAGCTGGGTTTACTATTAAAGCAATGAAGCTAACTAAGCTGACTCCCGAGGTGGCTGGTAAGTTCTACGAAGTGCATAAGGAACGTCCTTTTTATGGTGAACTTTGTGCCTACATGTCTTCAGCACCAATAATTGCCCTAGTGCTTCAAAAAGCCAATGCAGTAGAAGAGTTTCGCAAACTTATTGGTGCCACCGACCCTACCAAGGCTGCTGAAGGAACCATCCGCAAGATTTTTGCTAAGTCAATTGAGGCAAATGCTGTGCATGGATCAGACTCAGACGAGAATGCTGCCATTGAAGCTGGCTTCTTTTTCTCTCAGTTCGAGAGGGTTTAAGAAAGATTAGCCAAAGCGAGCCACAGAGCCATGAAGCATTTCATGGCTTTTTTTTATTCTTCAGGCAGCACCACCACTTCTTCGCCTTCAAGTTTTTCAATCCAAAAGTTGTTAAATCCTTCGCCAATGAAAATGGTGATCATTCTCATTTGCAGCAGCTCCAGAATGGCAAGAAAGTTAAATATCACTGCGATTTTCGTTGGCATATCTTCCATTACATTAGCAAACGACACCCGGCCAGCATCACCCAGTTTATTCATGATGAAGTCCCTTTGACTGGAAATGGTGAATGGGTATTGCACCACATTGTGTATCGGTTTTTTCTGCTCGTACTCAAACCTCTCCAACACCCGCATATACACTTTCAGCAGCTTATAAAGGTCAATATCCTGCAACTCGGCTTCCACATTGTTTATTTCTGACAGCGACCTGAGCTCTTTTTCAAGATTCCCCCTCATTTCTCTGTCCAATCTGTCTGCCTCCATTTTCGAGAGCTCCTCCACCACCGACTTGTACTTCTTGTACTCCAGCAGGTGTTTAACAAGCTCCTCTCTTGGGTCAATTTCATTGCCTAGCTCGTCCAGCACTGGCCTGGGTAGCAGCATCTTTGCCTTTATGCGCATCAACGTAGCTGCTACTAATATAAACTCACTGGCCACCTCAATATTCATTGACTCGAGGTGCTGCAGGTAGTCAAGAAAGTCGGCCGTAATTTTAGAAATGGGAATGTCATGAATATCCAGCTCGTCTCTTTCAATGAAGAACAAGAGCAGGTCAAACGGCCCTTCGAACAATGCCAATTTGATTTCAAACTTTGAAGAATCTGTTTGTGAGATATCCATTTTCTGTAAGGTAGCATCAAATTTACCAACTCAGTAAATAATAGTAAGCCTTTAGCCAAAAAAATGTACCTTTGCCACCTCGATTGACTCATAAAGAGAAAAAAGTTATAATAAACATTTAAGGAACTGGTTAGTTGATTACCTTATATCACAACCTGCGAATAGTATGCTGATACAGCCCGGCGAGCTTCTTTCCACTATCAATTACCCTTCTGACGTCAGAAAACTTGATCCATCACAGCTAGTGCAGCTAGCGGATGAATTACGTCAATTCATTGTCGACAATGTGTCAGTATATGGTGGGCATTTTGGAGCCAGCCTTGGCGTTGTGGAGCTTACCGTCGCCCTTCACTATGCATTTAATACGCCAAATGATCAGCTGGTTTGGGACGTGGGGCATCAGGCATACGGGCATAAAATTCTCACAGGAAGAAAGGAGGTATTCCACACCAACCGTTTTTATGGTGGGATATCCGGCTTCCCCAAAAGAAAGGAAAGTGAATATGACGCCTTTGGGGTAGGTCACTCTTCAACATCTATTTCTGCGGCGCTTGGGATGGCAGTGGCTTCCCACTACAAAAAAGAAAAGCAGAAGCAACATGTAGCTGTAATAGGCGACGGTGCCCTTACTGGTGGAATGGCCTTCGAAGCCATGAACCATGCGGGTGTAGCCAACAGCAACCTGCTGATAGTGTTGAACGACAATTGCATGTCGATAGACCCCAATGTGGGCGCACTAAAGGATTACCTTACTGACATCACCACCTCCCACACCTACAACAAGGTGAAGGATGAAGTGTGGAACATCCTCGGAAAAATCAGCAAGTTTGGGCCAAATGCGCAGGAAATTGCTTCCAAGGTAGAAAACAGTGTAAAGGGCTTTTTGATAAAGAGCAGCAACCTCTTTGAATCCCTCAACTTAAGATATTTTGGGCCGGTAGACGGCCACGACGTTACGCATCTGGCACAGATTTTTAATGACCTGAAAGACATTCCCGGGCCTAAGATTCTGCATTGCGTAACAGTGAAAGGCAAGGGCTTCGCTTTAGCGGAAAAAGACCAAACAAAATGGCATGCGCCGGGTAAGTTCGATAAGCTGACAGGAGAGATTCACAAGAAAGTTTATGATGCGCCACAACCGCCCAAGTATCAGGACGTGTTTGGACATACACTTGTTGAGCTGGCCGAAAAGAACGAAAAGATAATGGGGATCACCCCAGCGATGCCCTCTGGCTCCTCTATGAACATCATGATGAAAGCCATGCCAGACAGGGCTTTTGATGTAGGCATTGCCGAGCAGCATGCGGTCACTTTCTCTGCCGGCCTGGCTACGCAGGGGTTAACACCGTTCTGTAATATCTACAGCACATTTATGCAACGTGCTTACGACCAGGTGATCCACGATGTATGCCTTCAAAATCTGCCGGTGGTATTCTGCCTCGACAGGGCCGGCTTTTCAGGAGCTGACGGGCCCACCCACCATGGGGCTTACGATATTGCTTTCATGCGCTGCATCCCTAATATGATCGTTTCCTCACCAATGAATGAGGAGGAGCTTCGAAACCTGATGTATACCGCCCAGCTGCAAAAAGAAGGTGCATTCACTATCAGGTATCCAAGAGGCAACGGGGTAATGCCCAATTGGAAGACCCCTTTCAAAGAAATACCAATTGGCCAGGGCAGAAAGCTTAGAGAAGGCGATGACCTGGCTATCCTAACCCTAGGGCACATTGGGAACTATGCCACCGAAGCATGCCATATGTTAGAAGAGGATCATGTGGATGCAGCCCATTACGATATGCGGTTCGTGAAGCCATTGGATGAGGCGATGCTGCACGAGGTCTTCAAAACTCACAAATATGTAATCACAGTCGAAGATGGCTGCCTACAGGGCGGTTTCGGCAGTGCCATCATTGAGTTTATGGCCGACAACGGCTATACAGCCAAAATTGTGCGGCTGGGAATCCCTGACGACGTGATTGAGCACGGAGAACAGCATGAACTGCACCACGAGTGTGGCTTCGATGCGCAAGGGATTTACGACGCAGCTGTCAAACTACTTGAGCCGTCCGGCGTACTAAAATAATCTTACTATATTGGCTCTATGGGCCTATTTGTAAAGAAACTGTCACCAGAAGAGGAACTACCGTCTTCTATCCACCCTCCTGTACTTTTGCTTCACGGTTTTTGTGAGGATCACACCATTTGGGAAAATATGCTGTCGGCTTTTCCTGGCAGAACAATCTATCTTGTCGACCTTCCCGGCTTTGGGAAGAGCAAGGTAGAGCTACCCAACCCACTTTCCATCGATTGGGTGGCTGAGGTTATTTACCGTCAGGTGATTGATCCTGAAAAGATTGAACCGATTGTTGTCGGGCATTCACTGGGAGGCTATGTGGCGCTGGCTATGGCAGAAAAATATGGGAATAGCCTGAAAGGCCTGTGTCTGTTTCACTCCACTGTCTTTGCTGATTCAGGGGAAAAGAAAGCAACAAGAAACAAAGTGATTGATTACGTCACCAAAAGCGGAGTAGAAAGCTTTACCACTGAGTTTGTTCCCGGTCTTTTCCACAGCCTCTTTAGAAGGAAGAATCCGGACATTGTGGAGCAAGTAGTTGGCCTGGCATCAGGAACCAGGCTTGATACCCTGACCGCCTACACTGCTGCCATGCGGGACAGGCCCGAAAGAAGCGAAGTGTTGAAGATGTTTGAGCAGCCAAAGCTCATCATTGCTGGAGAAAAAGACGGGGCTGTGCCATTAGAACAAAGTCTGCTGATGACGGAAATGGTTGGCTCTGATCAATTTGTGCTTTTGGAGGAGACAGCCCACATGGGCATGTACGAACAACCTGAAGCGTGCAAAAAGGCGCTTAGCTCGTTGGCGTAAAAAAAGAAAGGCCACCCCGATGGAGTGGCCCCTGTATTTTACCTAAAAGCAAATTTTAGTCTTCAGATGGCTCTATCTTAACTGTAACAGTAATCGATCTGTTGGTTCCAGAAGTCCCATCAGTTTTGACAACTTTTACAAGACCTTTCTTTGATCCTCTTGCAGAAGCTTGGACAAAAGCAAACACTTTACCAGCCTCAAGGTTATTCACCTTAGAAGCGTCTGCTGCCACTTCGCCATAGGCACTGGCTAGTGCGTCCACATCTCCGATTGCGTCGAATTGTGCAGCAGTCAGGGCAGTTACCTTAAACTTGGTAGCGTTTTTAGTTGGCATTATTGCCGATAGCGCATTGGTAACGTTTAGTGCAGAAGAAAATGCAGTATTTGCGTCGGCATCATCCATTGCAGCAATTGCGTACTTATTAGTGTCGCCATAGAAAAACAAGAAGTCGACGCTGGCTGAATGAGTCTCTCTCGTTTCAGCGTACTTATAAACTTTGTTCTCCTCTGCATCATAAAAGCTTCCTAGCGTTGCATTAGACTGACCACCAATAAGTGTTTCAGTATACACAACTACTTCAACGGGAGCTGCTTCAACGGTAGCTGTAAAAGTTTTTGAAGCTTCCTGCGCCTCATCGTCAACTCCCACAAATTCCCAAGATAGCTCCTTACCAACGTCTTCGGCATCAAACTCATAAGTCACGACAACCGTCCCGACAGTACCTTCCTCAGTAAGTGTCACCGCTGCTTCATCTTTTCCAATAAATTGTGCTGTTCCTGCAACCCCATCAACGGATGGTACAATCTTTAAGGTATTAAACAGCCCTTCTGCGGTAACAACAACTGTGAAGGTAGCTGTCTCACCTTCAACAGCGGAAATCGCAGATCCCGATACTTCAACACCTTCTACTTCTACTTCAATCGAAGGTGCAGTTGGTAGTGGCTCTTCTTCGTCACCACCGCAACTTGCCAAAATGGCTACAGATCCGATTGCACTAAAGAACAATAAATTTCTAAATAGTTTTTTCATGGTTAAATAATTTGAATTGGTTTGCAAGATTATGAATTATATCGTAAAAATTAAAGTTTATACCCAGTTAATACTATTTTTAAATTTTACCAACGTTTTTATCAGGTCAAATGAGATTTTACAAAAAAATTACACTTTGATAACAAACAGAGGCCTAATTGCCCTTAGGGTTAAAAATTTGGGTTGCTAACAACATCTATGCTCCCAATTTATATTGAGGCATTCTAAATAATTATGGTTGGCTTTGGGGTAATGAAATTGAAGAGTCAATAAACTACCCAAAGGTACCAATAACCACATGCAAATTCCATACCTAATAATAGGTATTTCTACTATTGAACCAGATTTTCATCAAAAAGTTGCGAAAGAGAGTGCTATTTCTGCTTTCCGGAAGAAAACCAAACAGCTATGCCTGCCTTTTCGTTTTGCATATTACATTGAGTAGCAGCCCAAAACGACCCGCCCCGACATTCTGATACTTTTGGTTGCCGTCAATTTTTTTTTAATTTTAGCTGTTTATAAGATTGAATAAATGCTGAATTAAATATATTTGTACATTGCAATACTGTAAATGTGCAATTCTCACAACGAAAGAGCTATTTAATTGCCACATAAACCTTACATCGAACAAAACTTACTTTTGAACCTATTAACGTCGAATCGCTATGCAAGAAATTTCACCTAGTCTGCTTGAAGCTTGGAACACCTATGGGAAATATGGGGCTTATGCTTTAGTTGCTATCGGTTTAGTTGTCCTTATTTATCATTTCCTCAGATTAGCTTCTATCGGTGATAAGAAAACTAAATATGACTATATCAACAAAAACGAGATTAACTTTTTGTGGTATGCCTTTCTTCTTATAATCATTGGTGCTGCTTTGTATTCAAATACGCTTGTAGAACAAACAGGTGTTCTTTGGTTCTTCGTAAGGATATTCGTTAGTTCCATGCTTGGTATCATTGCAGGTGTGGTTGTTCAAAATGTACTCAAGTTTTACTACCCCTTCTATATTGAGAAGCGTCTGAAGAAATTGAGATACTCTCCAAGGCTCTCTCCCGATGGCCGCAAGATGAAGCTTCTGAGTGAAGAAGAGGAAGATGAATACCTTGACGAAGGTATGCAGGCTGAAGAACTTGCCTTCTCCGTAGACTATGACGTTTGGATTGATGAAGTGTCAGGTTACGTGAAGATTGAAAAATACAATGGTCGACTTCATGCACTACAGTGCAGCGAGTGTAACTATCAAACCCTCAGAGTGATGAAAGAGGAAGTTACAAGGACGGCTACGAATGATGAAGATGGTGAAATGATGAAATACTATGAGTGCTCTTACTGCGGACATAAGGAGCGTAAGCCATTCAAAATCAACAGACTTAAGCCAGAAGGCGAAGCTGTTTAATCGCTCACTCCGACTTATAAAAAATAAAAGGCCTCAGTTGAGGCCTTTCTTTTTATAGTTTGATGCAAATGTTTTGGGCTTCGGTGAAAAACCGCAGCGACTCGAAACCACCCTCTCTACCCAAACCAGAGTTCTTCATTCCGCCAAAAGGAGTGCGAAGATCCCGCAAAAGCCAGGTATTGACCCATACAATACCAAAATTCAGCTTGTGAGAAACATTGTGTGCTTTCTTCAGGTCAGACGTCCAAATATTTGCCGCCAGGCCATACGATGACTCGTTGCCCAGGCTAATGGCCTGATCGGCCCCTTTAAAAGGTTGAACGGTTACTATTGGCCCAAATATCTCCTCCTGATTTGTCCGGCATGAGTTTGGCAACCCAACAATCACAGTAGGCTGCACAAAATAGCCCCCTTCACATCTGCCAGCAACCATTTCCATGCCGCCGCCACACAAAACATGCCCACCTTCCTGTTTCGCTACCTCCAGATACTGTAGCACCTTCTGTTGATGTTGTTGAGAAATAAGTGCCCCTATCTTTACGTCGCCGTCCAATGGATCGCCCACCTTCAAACCGCCAACCTGTTTTACAAATTCACTCAAAAACTTCTCATAAATACCTTCCTCGACATAAATTCTCGAACCACAGAGGCATATTTCACCCTGATTGGTGAAGGAAGATCGAACAGCGCTCTCAACAGCCAAATCAAATTCACAATCTTCAAAAATGATGGTTGGGTTCTTGCCACCAAGCTCAAGGGATGTCCTTTTAAATGTCTCGGCAGCCATAAGAGCAATCTTTCTTCCAGTGGCAGTTCCTCCTGTAAACGACACGGCTTTGACCTCGCCGTGCTGGACGATGGACTGGCCAACCTTGCCGCCAGCCCCGTGTACAATATTCAGGACGCCAGGAGGCAGCCCGGCCTTTATACAAATTTCTGACAACAGAAAGGCAGTGTAGGGAGTGAGCTCAGAGGGTTTGGCGACCACTGTGTTGCCTACAGCTAACGCCGGCGCTACCTTCCAGGTGAAGAGGTACAAGGGCAGATTCCAGGGAGAAATGCACCCAACCACCCCAAGAGGGCCACGTCGGGTATAATTCAGTGCAACACCGTCCTCCAAATGCGATTCGGAGGCAAATTGGGTTATAGCGTGCCCAAAGAAACGGAAATTAGCTGCTGCCCTGGGAATATCCATGGCATTTGAAAGCCACAGGGGCTTTCCTGTATCGGTTGTTTCAGCAAGAGCAAGCTCTGCCTGGCACAGTTCCACAGCGTCTGCAATTTTAATAAGGTACTGTGACCGCTCCCCGGGAGTGAGGGTAGACCACCCCGGAAATGCTCCTTTTGCTGCGGCTACTGCCTCCTCAACGTCTTCATGGCTACTATCAGGCAACAAACTATAGACTTCGCCCGTCGCCGGATTATAGTTATCCAGATAGTCTTTTGACTTTGGGGTCACCAGCTTTCCGTCGATATAGTTGGCAAACTTCTTCACTTCAATGACGAGTAATAACCAATCGCATTCTTATAGGCAATTCCATCTTCAAAATGCTCCCCACCCCTCTCCCTCATTTCGGCGAGAATTTTCTGATACCAGGAGGCGTTGTCCTGTCCTTGAAAATAGATTGGGTAGCGAGACGGGTCAGGGTGATTCAATGCATAAAAGAAGTCGGCACCAAATGCCAGAAGGTGCTGCGCCCCAAGCTTTGTGCCATGGTCAATGTGATCATACAACACTCCAGGATCGGTGTCGTTGATATAGTTACGCAGAAAATTAATGCCGATCAGTCCACTTTGCCTTATCAGCTCCATAGCAAGCTCATCCGGAAGGTTTCTGACATGGTTGTGAATCTTTCGAAAGTTGGAGTGGCTAGCTAGCACCGGGATATTAAGGCTCCTTTTATCGATATAATTCAGAATGCCGTAAGCCAGCTTGTCACTCGTATGTGCCAAATCAACAGGAATCCTTTTCCCGTCCAGAAAGTCAAGCAGCACTTCACCATCGGCCTTTAGCCCAACATCCGAATAGTTTCCACCGCCAAAACGGTTTTCATAGTGATGAGTCATGATAATATAGGCCAGTGGCCCTGACGAGGCGTCCATTTGCTCCAGCCGAAGTAAGCCTGCGCCGAGGCTCTCGTCCTCTTCACAAAAGGCTGATCCATTTTCTATTGCCAACCATGCGTAGCAGCCAGAGTGGTTCTCCAGTGTCTCCGGAGAAAGTGCACTGCTTGTAAAACGACTAAAAAAACCGTTGGAGAGAATAGGTAGCTCGTCAAAAAGCTTTCGCTGTTTCTCACCAGCCGCACTACTTCCTGCTTTGGTATCGGTGTAGATGGCCATTACCTGAAGTTTAACATTGCCAGCCTTTAAATGCGGTACGGCGGCACCAAATTCCATAGCCTTATCTACCCGGGCACCTGGTACTGACGACAGGTAGGATAGCAAATCGCAATGAAGGTCAACAATAGGCTGCTTCATATCAAATGGAGCCAGTTCTTCCACCATCCACCGGGATGCTTGTGCCGTTAATATAAGCCGCAGCCGGCGTCGCCAAAAAAGCGACCAGCCCCGCAATTTCCTCTGAGGTACCAAAACGCCCCGCAGGTGCCTCCATCTTCATCGACCTGGCCACTTCCTCTTCCGATTTGCCTTCTTTTTCAGCCTTCGATCTGATGAGGGAAAAGAGTCTCTCAGTTTCAGTGAAGCCGGGCAACACATTGTTTACCGTTATTCCAAAAGGTGCCAACTCAAGTGAGAGCGTTTTTGCCCAGCTTGCTACTGCCCCTCTCACGGTATTGGAAACACCCAAACCGTTGATAGGTATTTTGACTGAGGTGCTTATTACGTTAACGATTCTTCCAAACTTCTTTTCCTTCATCCCCGGTGACAGCTTCTGCACAAGTATGTGGTTGCAATGCAGGTGCGCCTCCATGGCATCAAACACCTGCGAATAATTTGCGTCGAGCAATGGCCCGCCCGGAGGTCCGCCGGTGTTATTGATTAGTATATCGAAGCGAGCTCCCCTGTTGATGGCGGCTGTGACGGCTACCTCAACACTAGAGGGGCTACTGAAGTCGGCCGAAAGGTAATTGTGCGATTGCCCATGTTCAGCAGCCAGGCTAGCGACAATTTTTTTCATGGCCGCCTCATTTCGGGCCAGGAGCGTAACTTCAGCGCCGAGCCTGGCCAGCTCAATGGCACTGGCGAGGCCAATTCCCTGGGTACTGCCACAAACCAACGCTTTCCTTCCTTTTAAATCTAAATCCATAGTTTAGTAACCGTTACCGTTTTTCCCCTGATACTACCTTTTCCTAAATGGGTATTATTCGTTATTTTTAGAAAAATACGAAAACATTATTCGTTTAGCTATGACTATTAAAAGACCCTTCAATTTTAAAGGTTGGATAGATGAAAATCGACATTTGTTAAAGCCTCCGGTAGGAAACCAGCAAGTTTATAAAGGAAACGATGATTTTATAGTGATGGTAGTTGGGGGGCCCAACTCCCGAAAGGATTATCACTATAATGAAACGGAAGAATTCTTCTATCAGGTGGAAGGAGATATAAAATTGAAAATAATAGAAGATGGGAGGCCGCTTGACCTGATCATTAAGGAGGGAGATATTTTCTTGCTGCCTGCCAGGGTGCCTCACTCACCGCAAAGGCCAGCTAATACTGTGGGGCTGGTAATGGAAGTGTACCGGGGAGAAAAACACAAGGATGGCTTCATGTGGTTTTGTGAAGAGTGTGGTCACAAACTCCATGAGAAGTTTGAGGTGATTACCGACATCGTTTCGCAACTGCCTCCAATCATGGAGGAGTTTTACGAGAGCGAAGAAAAAAGAACCTGTGGCAACTGCGGCACTGTGATGGAGCCACCAACAAGAACCTAACTTTGTGTTTACGTGGATACTGATTTCAAAATAGACATACACACGCATATTCTCCCGGAGAAATGGCCGGATTTGAAGGAAAAGTATGGCTATGGCGGGTGGATCAGGCTTGAGCACCACAAGCCTTGCTGCGCCCGTATGATGATCGACAATAAGTTTTTCAGGGAGGTAGAAGACAATACATGGGATCCGGCGAGGAGAATTCATGAATGTGACCAGCATGGAGTGGGTGTGCAGGTGCTGTCGACTGTGCCAGTTATGTTTAACTACTGGGCCAAGGCAGAAGATGCTCACGATCTTTCGATGCTGCTAAACGATCACATCGCTTCCATTGTGCAGGAATATCCCGACAGATATATCGGTCTCGGCACCCTGCCTTTGCAGGACACCAGGCTCGCAGTGAAGGAGCTGGAAAGGTGCGTGAAGCAACTGGGCTTGCATGGGATTGAGATAGGCACACACGTAAATAAGCTCAACCTGGACGCAGAAGAGCTTTTCCCCGTTTTTCAGGCAGCAGAAGAGCTGGGAGCTTCGGTATTTGTTCATCCATGGGACATGATGGGCAAAGAGGACATGCCAAAGTATTGGCTGCCATGGCTTGTAGGAATGCCGGCAGAGACCTCCAGGGCCATTTGCTCACTTATTTTCGGGGGAGTTTTCGAAAGGCTTCCAAACCTTAGAATAGCCTTTGCCCACGGAGGGGGTTCATTTCCCTCAACCATTGGCAGAATTGAGCATGGCTTCAATGTGCGTCCTGACCTTTGTGCTGTTGACAACCCAGTTAACCCGAGAAATTATAT
The DNA here is from genome assembly GCF_040222815.1 of Imperialibacter sp. GTDB lineage: Bacteria > Bacteroidota > Bacteroidia > Cytophagales > Cyclobacteriaceae > Imperialibacter. The sequence continues at coordinate 297,686 of NZ_JAVKCH010000015.1, forward strand.
AGGTAAATTTTACCTCGACTCGCTGGTTTATGATCAAATGGCTTTGGACATGCTGGTGAAGCTGGTCGGAGAGGATCACATTGTTCTGGGATCGGACTATCCGTTCCCCCTGGGTGAGCACGAGCCTGGAAAACTTATACAGTCAATGCCGTATTCGAAGAGCACCCGGCAGAAGTTACTTCACAAAAACGCCCTCAACTGGCTGGGAATCCATCAGAACAAACTGGCCAAGGCGTGAAAATTAGCTGCTCTCATCACTCCAACCTGCCTAATTTACCTATTTTTGCCTTTGGCAGGTGCTAAAAGGAGGCTGACTTCAAACCTTCAGGCGTTACTGCTCATTGCGAGGACGGCGCATTGACCATAGATTTTATCGACAACTTTAGCCAAACAATACATGAGCATCCCTTATAAACATTCTCTTAGCTTCGCCCGGGAGCTCGACGAGAGTGATCCTATGAATTCGTTCCGTCCTCTGTTCAAAATCCCTCAAAGAAATGGAAAGGATTGTATCTACTTCTGCGGCAATTCACTTGGCCTCCAGCCAAAAGCTGCAACCAACAGCATAGCAGAGCAAATGGATAATTGGGCACATTTTGCGGTAGAAGGTCACTTTGAGGGAGCGACACCCTGGATGACCTATCACAAACAAGCCAGGAAAACGTTGAGCCGCCTCGTTGGGGCGAAAGAGCACGAAGTCGTGGCGATGAACAGCTTAACGGTGAACCTGCACCTGCTGCTTGTCACCTTTTACCAGCCTAAAGGGAAGCGAAGAAAAATTCTGATGGAGAAGGGTGCCTTTCCATCCGACCAATATGCCCTGGAAAGCCATTTGAAATGGTATGGCTACGATCCGGAAGAGTGCATCATAGAAGTGGAACCAGATATCGACGCCAACCTTTACTCTACAAATCATATAACAAATGAAATATCGAAGGCCGGAGACGAACTTGCTTTGGTGCTGTTCAGTGGGATACAGTACTATACCGGCCAGCTTTTCGACATGACTGCCCTTACCAAAGCAGCCCATGAGGTCGGAGCGCTGGCGGGCTTTGATTTGGCCCATGCCATGGGGAATGTGCCGATGTTTTTGCATGATGCTGAGGTTGACTTTGCGACCTGGTGTTCTTACAAGTACCTGAATTCCAGTCCGGGAGGCATTTCGGGAATTTATATCCATGAAAAACATGCCGCTAACAAGGAGTTGAATCGCTTTGGGGGATGGTGGGGACATAATGAACAGGAGCGGTTCAAGATGAAAAAAGGGTTCGACCCAACACCCAATGCCGACGGGTGGCAATTAAGTAATGCCCCAGTTTTATTGCTGGCGGCGCATATGGCCTCGCTGGATATTTTTGAAAAAGCAGGCATTGATAAGCTGAGAAAGAAGAGTGTGGCCCTCACCGGCTTTTTGGAGTTTCTGCTCAGGGAGCTTAATGAGGACGACGAAACTGTTCAAATTATTACACCTTCCAATCCTGAAGAAAGAGGTAGCCAGTTGAGTTTATTCATTACGAACGGGAACAAAGAGGTTTTCAACGCTATCCAAAGAAGGGGAGTTATTGCAGACTGGCGTGAGCCGAATGTCATAAGAATTGCTCCCGCTCCACTATACAATACCTTTGAGGAGGTCTTTCAGTTTGTGGAAATTCTTAAAGAAGAACTTTTAAAGTTAGCATCAATAAAACATGGCTAAAGAAAAAATACTGATCCTGGGTGCGGGGCTGGTTGGTTCGCTGCTGTCCATTTTTTTAGCTAAGAAGGGTTTCAAAGTTGAAGTTTTTGAAAAACGCCCTGATCCAAGAAAAAATGATGTGCTGGGAGGAAGATCTATCAATCTGGCTTTAAGCGACAGGGGCTTGCTGGCTTTGGAAAAGGCAGGGGTCACCAAAAATCTCGACAAGGTGATGTTGCCTATGCATGGTCGTATGATTCACCAGTTGGACTCACAGGTTCATTTTCAGCCTTACGGAAAGGCCAACCAGGCTATCAACTCGGTATCGAGGGGTTTGCTGAATGAATACCTTATTGGTGAAGCAGAAGGTGCCGGTGCTTCCTTCAGGTTCGGACACAAATGTGAGCAGGCCGATATCGATGACTCTGTACTTTCCTTCTCAACGGGTGGGAAAACAAAGGAGTATCGTGGTGACGTTATTATTGGAGCTGACGGTGCCTATTCTGTTCTAAGAGCCTCCTTTTTACATTCCGACAGATTCAACTTTTCGCAAGACTACCTGCCACATGGGTACAAAGAGTTAAACATTCCTGCAGGGAAAAATGGGGAGTTCCAGATTGACCCCAATGCCCTCCACATTTGGCCAAGGGGCAAATTCATGCTCATTGCCCTGCCCAACATCGACAAGAGCTTTACTTGTACGCTCTTTCTTCCATTTGAAGGGGCCTCCTCTTTTGACGCATTAAATACACCAGAAAAAGTGGGTGCTTTCTTTTCAGAAGTTTTCCCTGATACGCTACCGGTTATTCCCAATCTCACCGATCAGTTTTTCACCAACCCCACCTCCTCGCTGGTCACCATTCAATGCTACCCGTGGGGTAAAAAAAGAAGCCTGCTGCTTGGTGATGCCTCCCATGCCATTGTTCCTTTCTTTGGGCAGGGGATGAATGCAGGCTTTGAAGACTGTCGGATACTGGATGAGATCATAGATGCTGAATACCCAAACTGGGAAACAGTGTTTCAATCTTTCGAAAAGGAACGCAAGCCAAATACTGATGCCATAGCCAAGCTTGCTAATGACAACTTTATTGAGATGCGGGACAAGGTAGCGGATGCGGGCTTTATCTGGCAGAAAAAGCTGGAAGCGAGGATTCACGAAAAATATCCTGACAAATGGACACCGCTTTACACCATGGTGACGTTTTCGAACATGCCTTACAGCAAGGCACTTGAGCGTGGCAACAGGCAGGAGTCGATTATGCGTAAAATAAGGGAGGTGTACCCAATGAGCACACCTCCGGAAGCTATCGACCTGGAAAAAATCGTTGGTTGGCTGGACTAGTTATTTAAATCCAGCCTGCTTGACAGTTCGTCAATCAATTTTTGCTCAGCACCTGAAATCCCGTCCGTAGCATTGGCAAACAGATACATTGATTCCAGTACCAAATCCTTTGCTGTTGGGTCTTCCTTAAGGAAGTCATTCAGTGCATTAATAAATTTCTTTCTCCAGCGTTCGCTATTGTCAATCAGGTAGCGAAACTCTGTTTTGTACACATCGGAAAGGGATTCGACTTCGTCGGGGCTAGCTGCCAGGTTCTTGCCTAAATTTTCGGCAGCCCTTAGCACAGCATCCCATTCCTCTTTGTCCAACACCCCATCGCTCATAGAAACCAGAAGCGAAGGAAACATTTGAACCAAATAAGTAAATTGCTCAAGAGTAAGCTTGGCAGGGCGGTACCTCTGGTATTCCTGCTGTAATCGGTCGATGGCGTAAGACATGGTGTCGTTAATTGCGTTCATTTTAAGTAGAAATCTAACTGCTGGTTGTCTTTACATCATCGATTAATACGCCTTACAAAATAAAGGTAACCAATTTTTAGAAACTATCTTATAAAAAATATAATTTTTTTTAGTAAAATTTTCCTGTGCGAAAAAATTGTGCTTAGAGAATAACCTAAGCCTGACTTTAATGTTACTAAGAAAATACATTTAATGGAAAAAACCGTCGGAATTATTGGAGCGGGTATAGCAGGCATGGCTGCGGGTATCAGGTTGGCTAACAAAGGATATCAGGTTTCAATTTTTGAAGGAAACGATTATCCGGGAGGTAAATTGACTCAACTCAGGCTTGGGAAATATAGATTTGATGCTGGCCCTTCCCTATTTACAATGCCACATTTTGTTGATGAGTTATTCAAAATATCAAAAAAAGATCCGAAAAATCACTTCGCCTACAAGCGACTCTCAACCACCGCTAATTATTTCTTCGATGACGGGATTTCTCTGAAGGCCTCTGCTAACCCACAACTACTGGCCACAGAGCTCGAGGAAAAGCTGGGAGAGCCAGCCGCAAACACACTGGCAGCTCTCAAGCACAGCTCATTTTTGTACGAGCACCTGGCCGACCTCTTTATTCACAGGTCGTTACACGATGTAAACACGTTTTTCAATAAGCAGGCACTTAAGGCTTACAAAGTGCTGCACAAGCTTGACCTTTTCAGAACAATGCACGCTGCCAACCGACAAAGGTTCGCCAGGGACAAAACCACGCAACTATTCAACAGGTATGCGACCTACAATGGCTCCAGTCCATATTTAACGCCTGCTACGATGAATATCATTCCCCACCTGGAGTTTGGTGTTGGTGCATTCATCCCAGAAAAAGGCATGCACCAAATCACAGAAAGTCTTTTCACCCTTGCGAAAGAGGGTGGTGTGGAGTTTTGTTTCAATAGCTCAGTTGAGAAAATCAATCTGAAGAGCGGCATGGTAACTGGACTCCGAGTCAACGGCCAGGATCATCCATTTGACAACATAGTCAGCAATATGGACATGGTGGCGACCTACAAGCGCTTGCTGCCGGACACAAAAGCACCAGCCAGGCTTTTGAACCAGCCAAAATCCAGCTCAGCCCTTATCTTCTACTGGGGAATTAAAAAGAATTTTAAGCAACTCGATCTCCACAATATTTTCTTTAGCAGTGACTATAAAAAGGAGTTTGATAATATATTCTCCAAGGGAGACATTTATGCCGACCCTACAGTATATGTAAACATTACATCAAAAGAAGTGAGCGGCGATGCGCCAACCGGTTGCGAAAACTGGTTTGTGATGATCAACGTCCCTCACAATTCAGGGCAAGATTGGGGGCTGCTGAAAACCCAGGCTAAGGAACATATCCTTACAAAGCTTTCCAAGGTTTTGAAGACCGACATATCGGAACTGATTGAAGAAGAAGCAGTGCTTGACCCCATCAGCATTGAGTCAAAAACATCTTCCTCGCAAGGAGCCCTGTATGGCAACAGCTCTAACAATAGGTTTGCTGCCTTTCTCCGTCATCCCAACAGAAGCCGGAGGGTGAAAAATCTTTATTTCTGCGGAGGAAGCGTACACCCAGGAGGTGGCATTCCGCTGTGTCTATCGTCTGCCAAGATTGTGGCAAGCTATTTTCCAGACCTACACTGAAATCATTTGAGAATACTGATCGAACAGAGACAAGATGTCGGCAACGTAATTGACCGGTTCGGCTCCACGACAATAACCAAATTCGGCTACAGGGTCATTAAAATAATTCGGTTCTGATTTTTTCAGAAGATACTCCGAAACATCGTTCCAGCTAGTAGCATCTCCATGATACTTCTCAGTGAGCTTAACCGCATCTATCACATGGCCCTGGCCAACATTATACGATGCCAATACAAACTTTATCCGCTCCTTTTTATCGGGAATGCGCTTAGTCCACAATTTATCCAGCCATAGCAAGTACTTAACTCCTGCGTTGATACTCTGAGTGGGATCTGTCAGGTCTTTTGCTCCATAAAGCTCGCCAGTGTCAGGCACCAACTGCATGAGTCCGACAGCTCCTGCCCACGATCTCGCTTTGGGTTTGAACTGAGACTCCTTAAATACCATTGCAGCCAGCAGCTTCCAATCCCAGCCCAGTTCATGAGAAGCTGCTTTAATTTCCTCATCGTAAGGAGAAATGGTGTTGCTGTTCAGGTTAGAAAAGTCACTTTGAGCCAGCAATGTATATGTCTTCGTGTTCTTGAAATACCGGTTATAAATAACATAGTAATCGGCCGTTTTCCGCATACCATCGATCCAAAGGTTCAAAGACTCCTGTAGTTGGCTTGCGTTTTTTCTTATACCCCAGGCTATTTGCTGCGGCAGGCTAATAGCGGTATTAACGTCGAGAATAGGAAAATAGGTGGCGTTGAGCAGGGCAACATTCTCCTCTGCCACCGTGTATTGAATTTTGCCTGTGGCCACCTCATGGATCAGGTTCTCAGTTGTCTGCTCAGCAGAAGCAGGAACAAGCAGGATGTCACCTCCTATTTCATCGCTTAGGTTCTCCAATCTGCTTATGTATGAGGAGCCTTTGCGCACAACGATCTCTTTACCAATCAAATCCACCGGATTCGTCAAAAGCTGGTCTTCTATCTCATGCAGCTTCATCTGGTACCAATTTTCAGGCTTTCGTTGTATAAGCACCAGCCTTACAAGATTGTGGTAATGCGTAAAGGCAATCCTTTCTTTTCGTTCTTTGGTAACAGTAAGGTTGTAAGCCAAAATATCACCCTCACCGCTATTGAGTTTCCTGAAACTTTCCTCCAGGTCCTGAGAAATTATGAACTGTAGCCGCACCCCAATTGACTTGGCATACCTGCGCAGCAGCTCATAATCGTAGCCCATGGGTTGGCCTTTGTAAATAAAGTAGCTTGTAGAACTGTTTTCAATGATGACCTTCAAAACACCCCGGGCCTTAATCTTGTCAAGGTCGAGGTTGACTACTTCTTCGGTCGCTTTCTTATTCTTTTCAATGGCTTTCGAATCAGAAGAAGTCCTGCCGCATCCTGCAAAAAGACACAGGGAGAAGCAAAGGAGCAATCGATAGCGAATGCTAAATGTGGGGAGACACAACAGCGTTATCAGGGTACGTTTGCAAAGAAACATATCCTAAAATAGGCTTTTTTTGGTAAAAAACTAGTTTTGATTTCTAAAGACACGGGACGGGAGGTCACGCCACCCTTTCTGCAACCTACTCTGAGAACGTCGTGATCAGGCTCCCGCTCAGCCTGAGCAGCTCAATTTCAGCCAGCTTTGTTGAGAAGGCGGCATTGATAAGACGGCTCTCAGCCTGTACGGCGTTTATTTGTGCCTCTCTTAGCTCCAAAGGTGTATAATTACCAAGCTGATATCTCTCCAATGCAATGCTTTCATTTTCACGGGCGACCTCGAGATTTTGCCGTTCAATATTGATAAGGTCCAGGCTTGTGATGTACCCATTGTACATCTTGTTAATGTCGGCTTCAAGAGACAATCTCAAATCTGCTATTGAGTATTCTGCCGTCTCCATTAGCACCTTTGCGTTCTGCACTCTTCGGTTAAGATTAAACCCATTGAAGATATTTACGCTTGCAGTCACCCCGTAGTTAAAGCCATTCGTTCTGGTCAGCGCAGCAAAGCCAACCTGCGAACTGCTATTGCCTTTTGAATATGCTGTAGTTAGAGAGACAATTGGGAATCGATCACTTTTCAATTCCCTCATTTGTAAGTGAGCAATGTTCAGTTGTCTTTGCGACTGAAGCAAAGAAGGGTTCTTCATGTTTGCCGATTCAAGCAGCTCGCCCAAAACCAAATTTTCGTTGATATCAATCGTTTGGTCAACTTCAACGCCTGCCTCGATTTCTCTTGCCAGTACTCTGTTAAGATCTACCTTGGCTTGGTATAGCAACTGTTCCTCATTGATCAACAAAGTTTTGTCGGTATTGAAGTCGACTTGAGCAGCTAGGAACTCAACCTTGCTCGCTTTACCTATTTCATATTTATTTTGTGCTATTTCAAGTCTTCTTTCGGACAGCTGCAACGAGTTGTTTAGCACCTTTATTCGCTCCACTTCCAGGGCTACAGTATAGTAAGTGGACAGCACTTCTGCCACTGTGTTCTCCATTGTCACTTTCATCAACAAGTTGCTGGCTTCGTTCTGCTGCCCCAACCTGTCATAGGCATAAAACATTCCTAATCCATCGAAAACAACCCAGTTAAATGAGGCACCTATACTAGCCTGCTCCGACTTTGCCCCCTGAATATCAACTATTGTTCCGTTCGCATCGTTTCGCTCCTGATAAGTATCATTGGATGCAAAGTTTTTAAATGCTGTAACTCCAACAGTCGGTAAAAACCCAGCATTGCCCCTCGTAACATCATTTTCAGAAATTTCCCGGGTATTGTCAGCTATTTTAATGTTGTAGTTGCTTTCAAGCGCTATCCTTACCGCCTCTGGCAGGCTCATTATGTCCTGAGACATCAAGCTCTCTGATAGCAGCAGCGCACCCAGAACAAAAAACGCAATCCTCACTTTGTTCATATTATTATTTAAAAATTAAAATCTAGCCATTCGTTTTTCCTTGCCAGAGATGTAGATATACATGGCAGGTATTACATAAAGGGTGAGTATTGTTGCAAATAACAGTCCTCCAATGATGGCGATACCCATCGACACACGACTTTCAGACCCGGCGCCGAGCGCCAATGCAATTGGCAGAATACCCAGGATAGTCGAAAGGCTTGTCATCAGAATGGGGCGAAATCGCTGCTGTGCCGCACCGACTATGGCTTCTTCCACCGGGATGTCATGAGCTTTGCGTTGGTTGGCAAATTCCACAATCAAAATGCCGTTTTTGGTTACCAAGCCAATCAGCATGATAATACCTATCTGGCTGAATATGTTGAGTGTCTGGTCAAAGTACCATAGCGATAGAAAGGCCCCTGCAATTGCCATGGGCACAGTAAGCATAATAATAAATGGGTCTCTGAAGCTTTCAAACTGAGCCGCCAGCACCAGGTAAATCAAAATAAGAGCAAATATAAAGGCGAAGTACAAACTTGAAGAAGAGTCTCTGAACTCTGCCGAAGGGCCAGATAACTCTGTTTGAAAAGTGCCGTCAAGGACACGGGCTGCAATGGCATCCATAGCATCAATTCCATCCTTGATAGTGTAGCCGGGCACCAACGATGCCGATACAGTTGCAGACACAAATCTGTTGTAGCGATAGAGTTGAGGTGGTGTGCTTTGCTCAGTAATCTTTACCAGGTTATCCATCTGGATAAGATCTCCCACCTGGTTCTTCACATAAAGTGCCTTCAGGTCAAGCGGGTCGTTTCGATCTTCTCTGTCCACCTGCCCTATTATTTGGTACTGCTTTCCGTCTTTGATGAAATAACCAAACCTGGAACCGCTCAATCCAAGTTGGAGCGTTTGAGCGACATCCCGGATCGATACATTCAAACTACGGGCCTTGTCACGGTCTATTTCTATGTTGATCTCAGGCTTTGTAAATTTCAGGTCGAGATCAACAAAATCGAAATGCTCGTCGTCAGTTGCGGCATCGACAAAGGCTGGCAACACTTCTTTCAATTTCTCAATGGTAGTAGCCTGTATCACATACTGGACAGGTAGTCCGCCCCTTCTGTTACCTATCGATTGGCTTTGAGAAACAAAAGAGCGGGCTTCTGTCATTCTCATAACCAAAGGGCTGATAGCATTCACCACATCCTGCTGTGACCGGGTTCGCTCCGACGGGTCGACCATCATCACCCTCACATTTCCAGAATTCACGGACCCCGATGATCCAAAGCTGGGGCTGGTCATGCTTATGAGCGCCTCTTTTTCAGGCACTGCCTCACTGATCAACGCAAGCATCTTATCAAGGTAGGCGTCCATATACTCGAAGGTGGCTCCCTCCGGGCCGGTGCTGTTAATCCTGAACTCACCCCTGTCTTCCATGGGAGACAGCTCGCTTTGGATATTATTATTGAGCAGGTAAATGCCCCCAAAAGAAAGTACCAGAATGACTAAAGCGAGCCATTTACGAGCCATAAAGTTTTCAAGCGACTTGTTATAGCCTTCGTTCATCCAATCGAAGAATGGCTCTGTTACTCGATACAGCCACTGCTTTTTCTCTCTTTTTTTAAGAATTTTGGTAGAGAGCATTGGCGTAAGCGTAAGGGCAACAAACGACGATATTATTACCGCTCCTGCCACGACGATGCCAAACTCCCTGAAAAGTCGGCCTGTGAGCCCGTCAAGAAACACAACAGGCATAAACACCGCCACCAACGCCACGGTGGTGGAGATAACAGCGAAGAATATCTCCGTCGAGCCCTTTAGTCCGGCCTCCAGCGGCGACATCCCATCTTCTATCTTGGTATAAATATTCTCCAACACCACAATTGTGTCATCCACCACGAGTCCTATTGACAGCACGATGCCGAGAAGCGTAAGTACGTTGATGGTGAACCCGGCAAGGTACATGATGAAGAAAGTACCTATCAGGGAAATTGGGATGGTGGCGACAGGAATTAGCGTGGTTCGCCAATCACGCAGGAAAGCGAAAATGATCAACACCACCAGCACAAAAGCCATGAAAATAGTCTCCTGCACCTCAGTAATAGATTGCCTCACATACTCCGTGACATCAAACCCGATTCCGAGTTCAATATCGGCGGGGAGGTCCTTCTTGATAAACTCCAGCCTGCGGTAAAACTCGTCTACAATCTCTATGATATTCGTTCCGGGCTGTGCCTGAAGCACAACGCCAACCATGGGCACGCCATCTCTTTTAAGTATGGTTCGGTTGTTTTCTGGTCCCAGCTCAGCCCTTCCAACATCCTGAAAACGCACAACATTGTTGTCGTCCTCTTTGACGATAAGCTGGTTGAATTCTTCTGGTGTGGAAATGCGGCCCATGGTTCTCACCGTGAGTTCCATGTTGGTTCCTTCTACCAGCCCCGAGGGAAGTTCGACGTTGTCACGTGTGACTGCATTCAGCACCTCCAATGGCGTGAGTGAGTAAGCCGCCAGCTTGGCAGGATCCATCCAAAGCCTCATAGAGTAGCGGCGCTCACCCCAAATCTGGACGGCCGCCACTCCTTTTATCGTCTGAAGTCTTTCTTTAAAAATATTCTCTGCTACATCGGAAAGGCCCAAAAGGGTCCTTTTGTCACTTTTTACATTCAAAAAAACAAGGGGCATAGCATCTGCATCCGCTTTTCTCACCGACGGCGGGTCACAGTCGGGTGGAAGGTTTCTGGTAGCCCTCGACACCCGGTCTCTGACGTCGTTGGCGGCAGCTTCCAGGTCAATTTCCAGGTCAAACTCAACCCTGATAGAGCTGGCGCCATCCCTACTTGTGGACGTAAGACTTTTGATGCCGGCAATTCCGTTGATCGACTCTTCCAGGGGCTCGGTGATCTGCGACTCAATGATGCTCGCATTGGCTCCGGTGTAAGAGGTGCTTACTGAGATAATAGGCGGATCGACACTAGGATACTCTCTGATACCCAGAAAGTTGAATCCTATGATGCCAAAAATGATGATAATGATGGACATTACCACCGCCAGCACGGGTCTGTTAATACTGATGTTGGATAGACCTGCCATAGTTTTAATGTTTTAGTTAAAATCCGTGATCTCCACAACAGAATTCGGGCGGATCTGGAGTAGCCCTGAAGTGATCACTGTGTCGCCTTCCTTAATGCCCTCAATTATTTCAATGCTGTTGGCAGTACGTATACCTATTGTAACGGGCTGCTCAACCACTTTTCCTCCTCTCTCAAGGAATACTTTATGGCCAGCCAGGTCATTTACAACAGCTATAGACGGCACCATTAAAGCATTGTCTTTGTGGTTCAATACCACCTCCACCCTCGTAAACAACCCGGGGAACAGTTCTCCTTTGGAGTTGTCGCTGGTTGCCCTTATCCTCATGGTTCTGGTAGCCTGGTCAATTTGAGGCTCAACAGCGTAAACAGTACCCTGATAGGTCTTATCGGAAGCGTCGGTAGTAAAGAAAATCGGGTCGCCGTCATTTATCACTGTTCCATACTTTCCAGGAATTGAAAACTCTACTTTGATAGGATTGATGTTGATTAAACTTGCAATACGGGAGTTTGAGTTGATGAAGGCTCCATCACTAATATATCTCAAGCCAATGGTGCCATTGAAAGGCGCCCTGATCTTGCTTTTTGCAATTTGAGCTTCCAGCACTTTGATGTCAGCAGAGGCAGTGTTTAACTCAGTCAATGCCACGTCATACTCTTCCTGGCTAATTGCTTCCTTTTCAAGCAGCTGACGTTGGCGATATTCACTGGTCTCTCTCAGCTTCTTCGAGAATTTCAATTTCTCCAACTGGGCCTCCTGGTCTTCTGTATTTAAAGTCAGCAGCAGGTCTCCCTTTTTTACCTTAGATCCTTCTTTGAAATAAATTTTTTGCACAACTCCGGATACTTCGGACGCAATCTCTACCGCCTCATTGGCGATAAGAGCACCTGTAATAACCAGTTTATCATCAAGAGCCTCTGGCTTCATAACTATGGCTGTCACTGGCAGCGCCCCACCTGAGGATCTTGTCTCACTCTGAGCAACTTCTTCACTCTGGGAAATAAAATGCAACCTTCGGTCGGCCAGATACACCAAAACAACCAACACCATTACATAAAATAGTACCCTTCTAACTGTTTTCTTCATACGTTTGGTTGATAGAACGATCCGTTTTTGCGGATTTCTATTTTTCGGAAATGACAAAATTACACTCAAAAAACGGCGTACATTGCAATTTGTTTGTTGTTTGTGGCAAGCGGGGTGAAGGGTAAATAAATGGCTTTAAATCGTCGCTAAATTGTAACCGCTTATGTATGTCCCCTTAAAAGTGGGAAAGTCTGTTTGATTCTTCGAGAAGTCTGCAAAACTGAGTTGGAAAGAACAATTACTTACCACCTCAAGGATAAGTGATTTCGCAATCCCATTTTTCTATGATCAAGAAGACAAAAAAAGAGGCTCTAGCGAGCCTCTTTTTTTGCATTACATTATGAAGTAAATTATTTAAATATATATCTCAGGCCAATCTGCATCTGCCAGCGGGAGCTCTGGAAACCAGAGTCATCAATTTGCCATGGCTGGTAGTCTGCACCTTTCCGGTATGTAAAGTTTGGAACTGTTTGCGCCGCATCAGCCCATCCTTCAAACCTAAGCAGCTCGGCACTTTGGAAGTTGCCTCCATCGCTCACAAAATATCTTCTACCCCAATCCTGATTGATGAGATTTGTTATGTTGAAAATGTCAAGTGATACCTGGAGGGTATTCCTTTTACCAGAGGCTGTTTGAATATAGAAATCCTGTAAGAATCTGAAGTCAACTACTCCCTCGAAGGGTGACCTGCTTTGATTTCTGTCAGCATATTCACCTCTGTGCTCGCTGAGATACTTATCAGATTTGATGAATGCATCCAAATCGGCCCATTGCTCAGCGGGAGACACCGTGTAGCTTGAGGTAGAAACCAAGTTGATATCACTTTGAGTAGCAGGGATATAAACCAAGCTTCTTTCTCTTGAATCTTCCCTGGTCAAGTTACCACTGTCGTCATATATGTAAGAATAGGTTCTGCCCGACTGTCCATTGTAGAACAGCGATATTTGCGAGGCACCAAACCCAAGGTATTCTTTTCGATACGAAAGTTGCGCAATAACTCTTGACCCCATTGAGAAATCAGACCTCATGGCCTCGTCAAATACATTGCGGCCGTTCACAGAGTGAAGACCTCTCCACTGCGAAGAGTTCTGTGATGAGGTACCGTCGTAGACTGAAAAGGCATCATTCCAGGTGTAAGACAAGCTAGAGGTGAAGCCATTGGAGAAAGGCTTAGCCACAGTGGCTGACAGGTTATAGGTATACCCCTTATTAGTATTAGAGGCAAGATAAATGCCTGTATACGTAGGGTCGACTGGACTAGATCTGTTGTATTTATTTCGATCATCGGGGGTACCGGATAGCTGTGTAGCAGCCGGTCTGATGTTCAGGTTCTCATAGAAAATATTATTAAGAAACTTAGTATAAAGTGCTTCAAAGGAGCCCACCATTCCCCAGGGAAGTTTTTGATCTACCGCCAGGTTGGCCTTGAATACCTGTGGCAACTTAAAGTCAGACGCAAACAAATCTATCTGTCCTGACGGCGAACCTTGTCCGGGAGCTACGTTGCGAGGCTGGCCATCCCACTGGCTATTGAAGGGCACATTGGTTCTGAAATCTCCGCCAACTGTCAATCCATTGTTATTGTATGCACCACCTGGCCACACCAAAGGAATTCGGCTATTGAAGATTCCCAATCCACCTCGAAGCTGAGTCGACCTATCACCAGTCACATCGTAGTTAAAGCCAAACCTTGGAGCGAAAAGAATGGATGAGCCAATAAACTCACCAGTTTTCGCACCTTTCAGGTCATACCCTGCAGCCTCAATTAAGCCTGCTGTTGTTGTATTGAAGGCCGTGTTTTCAAGCGTTTCATCGCCGAAGATTGGCATATCAATGCGGAGGCCCAGTGTCAATTTCAACCTATCAGTAGCTTGAAATTCGTCCTGGCCATAAACGCCAAGCTGCATGCCACCAAATTCAGCTGCACCGGCCGAACCGTCACCAACCTTTGTGTCTACCAGAGAATAGCTGACATTGTAGTTGTCGGCGTTCAGGTTATTCATAAAGCCTGAAAGGCTGTCATAGTTGTATGATCCAAAAGCCTGCCGAATGAACAGGTTGTACGACTTATAGAATTCGTTGTGTGTACCGATGGTGAAAGTGTGCCTTCCCTTGAAAATCTGGAAGTTATCCGTCACTGTGATCACATCTTGTTTCAACTGGTTGGCAGTTGAGAATTCTTCGCTACCAAATGCTATTGAACCAGCGCCGTCGCTTATTCTCACAAATGGGAAGGGGTCGCCCGCCTGGTCTCTGTCGTCATTAACAAAGGTAGCACCAATGGTAAGATGGTTCGACATGTTGCTTCCAAAATTGCTTTTCAACTCAAGCGCAGAAGAGTTGGTTGTTGAAGGGAAGTAAACAGAAGCGTTCTGGAAGTTGATGGAGGTTGTTCCCGACTGGTTAGCCTGTAGGTTTTCCGCCTTTACGTAAGAATGGCGCACAGACAACTTATGGTTCTTGCTAAGGTTCCAATCAATCTTGGCAATCACCTTGTCGCTATTCAGGTAAGAGGCATTGTTGGTGTATGTGCCCGGATCGTAACCATACTCACTTTTGAGCTTGGTAACCAACGCTTGAATGTCGGCTGTTGAGGCATCGCCAGTGTATGTAGCTGCGTTGAATGGCCTGGGTGTTTCGTCTCTCTGCATCTCAGCGTTAGCAAAGAAAAATACTTTGTTTTTCACAATTGGGCCGCCGATACGGAATCCCATAGTTTTGGCAGTGAATTCATCCAGCTGCTCTCTCTCGAAGTCCTTGTCATCCGTCGGTGTCTTTCCGGAAAGTTTTTGATTTCTTAGAAAGCCATACGCCGACCCTTCGAATTCATTTGTTCCGCTTCTGGTAACCGCATTGATAGAGCCGCCTGCAAACCCGGATTGAGTTACGTCAAATGGCGCTACGGCCACCTGAAATTGCTCAATGGCGTCTATTGAAATAGGAGACACTCCAGTTTGGCCACCGTTGGTTCCGCTAGCTGCAAGGCCGAAAACATCATTGTTAACCGCTCCATCTATGTAAATAGCGTTGTAGCGGTTGTTCATTCCGGCAATTTCTATGGCGTCACCCTGAATGTTTACCAGGGGATTAAGGCGTGTGAAATCAGTAAGCGACCTTGATACGGTTGGCAGCGTGTTGATTGTTCCTTCATCAATAATTGTCGACTGGCCTGTTTTGTTACCGTCAAACACATCGTTGCCGCTGGCAATGATTTCCACTCCCTCAAGTTGGGTGCTTTCTTCCTCAAGAACAGATTTGATCCTGAAGGTTTGACCAAGCGTAAGAAATACGCCAGACTGCTGGTAGGGCTTGTAGCCCACAAATGAAATCGTTACGGTATAAGGTCCGCCTACCTGCATTCCGGAAATACGGAAGTAACCCTCCACATCCGAAACATTGCCATACTGGGATCCAGTTGGTGTGTGCACAGCAAGCACCGTAGCACCTGGCAGGGCAACCCCGTTTGCGTCTACCACCTGGCCGTTAAGCGCAGAAGTGGTGGTGCCTTGCCCGAAAAGCGTCGAAAACGAAGCCGTAATCAACAGTGTCAGAGCCAATTGTAAAATTCGCCTCATAATTTGTTTTTTTGGTTGTTAAATAAATTTTACGGTCGATAAAATATGGTGCAAAGCTAAGGCATACATGTTTTTACACCAGTATGAAAAGATTAACTTTTCGATATGAATGAAATTAAATTTTAACGAAAGATTAACCCTAAAACGCCTTGTTAAACAATGCTTTAGATTCAAGTTATTCTTTTGACCAGATCAATTTCTTTAGTATAAAACCCTGCTATAAAGTGATGTTGCCAAAGATAAATTGACCCGAACCTTCAGGCCAGTCAACTTAAGTCAAGAATTTCTATTATCCCGGTGCGCATTAAGACTACTGTCGCCAACCGAAAAATTAAGGGGATGTTATTTAATTGTTAAGATAAGGTGCGGAAAAACAAATAGCAAAACACTTTGGAATGGTTTTAAGGGAACCCATTTTTTCATGTTCTAATTCTATTTTTTTTGGTGTGGTAAAAATTCAAAAGCTTATATTTGTGCCTATATGGAGTTGACAGATCACCGCTTTTTTCCCTACGACAAAAACCTTATATTAAAGCAAGCCCAGGCCCATCTGGAAGCCGACCTTCTCACGGAGCTGATCTCAATTTCAAAAAGTGCCTATCAGCAGGTTTATAACCCATTGGGGCTCAACGACGACACCTCGCTGCGCATTGAAAGCTACGAAAAAAACCAGCTCATTTATCTCCATACCTTCTACACTTCTCTGTGTGGAATCTACAGATACAAATACGGCAACAACCAACTTGAGCTCATCTGGGACGGCAGCAGTCACTTCGAAAAGTATTCTAAAGAATGGGCGGAACGTTTTGTAATCTGGTGCACTGAATTTGGGCAAAACCCTCAATTCCTTAAAGCCGTGCTGGCCGCCACCGTTTTTTGCAAAAACAGAAGACAAGGGGAGCTTGCTGAAAACCGCTTGCGGGTATTTTTAAATAGCCAGTTTGAGGTGCGGGTTCACAAAGTAAGAGGCATAGTGCCCATGAAAGTGGCCTAGTGCCTGATCAAAAATACGTTGTGATGCTTTAAATCGACCTCAATACGTTCTATGCTGTCAACCTTGGCGTGCAGAGGCCCCTTCTTACACCAGGCCATTAAATCAATCAGTTTGTCCTTGGTGCCCTCGGCTTCTATTAATACGCTGCCGTCCACCTCATTCTTCACCCATCCCTTCACGCCCAGTTCATCAGCCACGGTTTTAGTGCTGGCTCTGTAAAAGACACCCTGCACCTTGCCCACCACACGTATTTGATAACAGACCATCTAACAATTGCCGGTTTAGGATTGAAAAATGAAAATTCCAATTCAAAAATCAAACAGCCTTGTGGAAATAAATGAGAACGAAGTTCAGGAGGGCTTTGAAAGCTCACTAACAATGGCCACGCCGGACGAAGTGCCAATCCGGTCAGCGCCTGCAGTGATCAGCTCCATCATTTGCGCCAAAGTTTTGATACCGCCTGAAGCTTTGATACCTACATGGGATGGCAATATCTCTCTGAGCAGTTTAATATGCTCAACCTTTGCTCCGGCACCCGCAAAGCCAGTACTGGTTTTAACAAAGTCAGCGCCAGCATCTTTGGCAGTCGTAGCTGCTTTTTCTATTTCTGCGTCTGTGAGGTAAGCCGTTTCGATAATCACTTTCAAGATGGCCTCTTGCTCATGAACTAGTTTAGCTACTTTAGCCAACTCAATCTTGAACCAGGGGTGGTTCATTTTGAAAGCAGAAATGTTCATTACCATGTCTATTTCTGTAGCGCCGTCCCTCAATGCCAGCCTGGCTTCTTCAAGTTTAGTTTCGGTCATCTGGTAGCCCAGTGGAAAACCAACTACAGTTACGAGCTGAATATCAGCGGAATCAATTTCCCGCTGCGCTCTTTTCACCCAAAAGGGCGGCACACATACCCCACAAAAGCCATAGGCTTTAGCTTCGGACACCAATTGATCAATGTCTTTGTCGGACAGTGTCGGGCGTAAAAGAGTATGCTCAATGCACCTGGCTACGTGCTGCATGCGCTATAATCAGAACTGGAATATTTTAGAGCAATATTATTAATGGACAATGCCACATTCCTTACAGAATTTACGCTTGCCGAGTGGCCTTTTCTTAGGCGGTTTCTTATGACCAAAATAGGACTGATCGGAGTACTGAGGCTTTTCCATCTCCTTGGCTGCCTTTTTATCGGCCTTAGCATTCTGCTTCATCCGCTCCTGATAGTCTGCGATAAGCTGATCCTTCTTGTTCTTCTTTTTCTTCTTTACCTTCCTTATCTTTTGAGTGGAGTTGTACTGTGAACCCTGCTTCTGAGCGGTATTTACTTCCCTTGACGATTGGGCTGAGGCTCCCCAGCTAAGAAAAAACAAAAAGACGATTACACCAAAATACTTCATACATCAAAGATTATAATTATACATAACACTGCCTAATTAACGGGCTATGTTTGAATATATTACCTTCAAATCTCAGGCAGCTTTGTCATCAGAAATAGCAGTGGCATCCATGAGCGTAGCTGCCGATGCTATCTCGAAGTTATGAACTATTTTGGTCATGATCCGATGCAAATGCACGTAGTCTTCTTCATTCAGGCCTTCCCAACCCTGGTTTCGAAAGTCATCCACTACAGGTTTGAGCTGTGAAATAAGTATCTCTCCTTCTGGAGTTAATCCCACGCTGAACTTCCTTCTGTCGTTGGGGTCGGCCTTCCTCACCACCAGGCCCTTTTGGCCAAGCAAATCTATAATGCGGGTGACAGTTGGAGGGTCTTTGTAAACCGCTTCCACAACCGCTACCTGTGACTTGGGGCCTTCGGATAGTTGATCGAGAACCACCCACTGGTCAACCGTTAAGTCAGCTCCCGAGAGTTGCAGCTTTCGCTGAAACGCCTGTTTTATTTGGCGGGAGGCTACTTCAATAAGAAATCCATATTTATTCTGCATGTATTGGCAATTGTAGGGGAACTACAATGTTCCCCTTAGCTCTTGTTCTCGTTCTATCGCTTCAAATAATGCCTTGAAGTTTCCTTTGCCAAAGGATTTGGCCCCTTTTCTTTGGATGATCTCGAAAAACATGGTCGGCCGAGGCTCGACAGGCTTAGTGAATATCTGTAGTAAATAGCCCTCATCGTCTCTATCGACGAGAATCCCGAGTTTCTTCAAAGGTTCCAAATCTTCATCAATATGGCCTACCCTGTCGAGCAGATCATCGTAGTAGGTAGTAGGCACATTTAGAAATTCGACTCCTCTGTTCTGAAGCTGAGTAACCGTTTCAATGATGTCATCAGTCGCAACGGCTATGTGCTGAATGCCTGACCCATTGTAGAAATCCAGGTACTCCTCCACCTGCGATTTCTTCGCACCGTCGGCTGGTTCATTGATTGGGAACTTTACCCTGCCATTGCCATTGCTCATCACTTTGCTCATCAGCGCAGTGTATTCTGTAGAAATGTCCTTATCGTCGAAAGACACCAGCTGAGCAAATCCCATCACATTGGCATAAAAATCCACCCACTGATTCATTTCTCCCCAGCCTACATTGCCCACCATGTGGTCAACATACTTCAGGCCGATCGGTTTTGGGTTGTAGCTACTCTTCCAGGGCTTAAAGCCAGGCAGAAACACGCCGATATAGTTTTTTCTTTCGACAAAAATGTGAACAGTATCTCCATAAGTATAAATACCTGAACGAACCACCTCGCCATTTTCATCCTTTTCAACTTGCGGCTCCATAAATGGCTTGGCGCCCCTTGCTGTTGTTTCTTCGAAGGCTTTAGTTGCGTCTTCAACCCAAAGTGCTACCACCTTCACGCCATCGCCATGCTTATCAATGTGTCTGCCGATTTCGGTGTCTGCCTTTAAGGGAGTAGTCAGCACCAGGCGGATCTTGTCCTGCACCAGCACATAAGAAGTCCTGTCTTTTACGCCGGTTTCCAGCCCGCAAAAAGCCAGCGACTGAAAGCCAAAGGCAGTTTTATAATAGTGAGCTGCCTGCAAAGCGTTACCAACATAAAGCTCCAGATAGTCGGTGCCCAAAAGTGGCAGAAAGTCCTCCGGTGCCTCAATTGTGTTTTGATGAGAATGATCTAAAATATTCATAATGGGTGTATTGTTGTTATACTAACTATTAGTAATATAACAAAACTAGCTCTTTGCTTTGAAGTTTCAAAACGTTGAAGTTCATACCCTCTAACTACCGTTCCTATAAGCTGTTATGCCCAAGCCTTTCTATCTTTCGTAATTAGATAAGTTATAAAATCTATCTCATGAAGAAACTCTTACTTACCCTTGCCTGTGGTCTTCTTATTTTTTCGCAAGCACTGGCACAAAAAGTGGACACAGAAATGATCATGGACTGGGAGAAATATGATCCCCCGTCAACACTGGTTGTGCCGGAACACCCGTTGACAAAATCGAAGTACCCGTTTGTAGATGTCCACAATCACCAATTCAGAATGAATCAGCAGGATCTCGCTCCTCTGGTAAAGGAAATGGATGATTTGAACATGGGTGTGATGGTCAATTTGAGCGGAAGGGGACGGGGAAGCCGTGGATATTTGCTGGAGGTGCTGGATAACGTAAAGAAAAACTCGCCCAACAGGTTCATCATTTTCACTAACCTTGATTTTACAGGCATAGATGACCCGGAATGGGGTAAAAAGGCTGCGGCCTCTCTTGAAGAAGATGTGAAAGCCGGAGCTAATGGCTTGAAAATTTATAAAAGTCTCGGCTTTAGTGTTACAGACGGCTCGGGGAAACGGGTGGCTGTGGATGATCCAAGAATTGACCCTGTTTGGGCAAAATGCGGTGAACTGGGGATACCTGTGCTGATACACTCTGCAGATCCAAAGTCGTTCTGGGACGACTATGATGAAAATAACGAGCGGTGGCTTGAGCTAAAAACACACCCGAACCGTAAGCGCTCTGCTACCGACCCGGTTCCCTGGGAGCAGATTATTCAGGAGCAGCACAACGTGTTTAAGAAACACAAGAAAACTACCTTCATTAATGCACACTTCGGCTGGTACGCCAACGACCTGGCGACCCTTGGCAAGCTACTGGATGAAATGCCCAATATGTACACAGAGATCGGCGCCATCATCGCTGAACTAGGCAGGCAGCCAAGAGCAGCCAAGGCCTTCTTTACTAAGTATCAGGACCGGATTTTATTTGGCAAGGATGCTTACAACCCTGAAGAATACTATACCTACTTCAGGGTGCTGGAAACGGCCGATGAGTACTTCCCCTACTACAAAAGGTACCATGCTTTCTGGAGAATGTATGGACTAGATTTGCCTGATGAGGTGCTGAAGAAGGTGTACTATAAGAACGCTCTCAAAATCATTCCTAATATTGACAAGAGTGTGTTTCCTAAGTAATTGAAATAATTATTTCCGGGTGAACATTCGTATGAGTGTTCACCCTTCTTTGTTAAAAGTACGGCCCCTCTTCAATAAGTATCTTCAATCCCGGCTTGTTCTTTCTAAGTGCTTCGACCACCTGCGGTGTGCATTTGGTACCAAGCAAATACACTTCTTTCAGGCTTGGGAACTTCAAGAGGTCTAACGCAACCTTGTCATCAACTTTGGTGAAAGAGAGATTGAGTGTTTCAAGGTTCGGCATTTGCATCAGGTAGATAAACCCACTACCATCGATGTTTGTCTTCTGGAGAAAAAGCTTTTTCACATTAGTCATTTGGCTGATGTGGTATAGCCCATCGTCATCTATACTGCTAGAGACGATGGAAAGCCGACTGAAAGCGTCATTGTAAGGAGCCAGTTCCCTGAACTGGTCATTAGAAAAAGGGGCCGGTGGAAATTTCACTCTCAGGCTAAAAAGGCCTGGGTCAAGGCTGTCTGGTTCTACGGCCAGGTTCAGTTTTTTGCCCACGGTTACCAACTCATCAGTTACTTCTTTCAATTTCAATTCGGCTATAGCCTGCTTGCGCCGGTACCGGGCCAGCTGTGGAAGCAGTTCATTGGTTACCCTGGCAATCTCGGGTTGTGCCTGTAACGCTGTCACTTTCTGCTCGGGGGAGGCCCCAGAAGTAATCCAGTATTTAAGTAATTCAATTTCCTGCTCACTCATGGGTGACTGCCCTTCCGGGGGCATTACGTCATCGTGGTCAGCGGGAAGGGTCACTCTGTTGAATAGCTCGCTTTGCTCCAAATCTTCAGGCGTTATGAGTGCCAGCCCACTGTCGCCTCCTTTCGCAATACTTTGCAGGGAACTCATGGTGAGTCCGCCTTTTGACCGGGACTGATTGTGGCAGCTCATGCATTTGGCCTCGAAAATAGGGCTTATCATATCGTCGTACACCAGCATCTCCTCAACCTCTTTGTTACCGCTTGCTTCTTCCTGAAAAATGAGAGGAATGTATTCGGTAAGGTAGTCCTTACCGTGGGTGATGGAGCCACCGATATGCCCGGTGAAGCCTATCGACAGATTAGTAAGCACCAGGAGGCCAATATAGAATGGGTAGACTGGCGTAAAGCGCTGAGACAGCAAATACAGCCCGGTTACAAAAAAAACGCCTGCTCCGCTCACCGTAGCTCCCCAAAAATGCTGCTCCATCAGGTCTCCCGAGTACTCTCCGCCAACAAAAAGGAAATAGCCAGCCAGAATAGCAGCCAATGCCGTGAAAGCAGAGGCCACAAGCATCGTTAGCTGAAGGCCGGGGGCTTTAGGAACGAAGTTGAACTTGATAGCCAGCTCCAGCATCAAAGCCAGGATAATAAGGACTATAGGAAAATGCAGCACCAGGGGATGGAACCTCCCCAGCATCAAAAAGAAAACCGGCGCCTCAATTTTGCCAATAAATGGCAATCCCAAAACAAGAACTCCGATAACAAACCAACAAACAACCAGCGCCGGATGCTTAACTAATGCTTCTACTCTCAAATGCCAAACTAATTATAGGGTCTTGTTAACTATGCCAGTATGTTTGCCAGTTTACCGGTGCTGTCGGCAAAGCTGGTCTTTTCAATGTTCAATGCCTCCAGCATGGTCACATAAAGATTGGCCAAAGGGGTTTCTTTTTCGTAGATCAGGTTTTGCCCCGGGTTAATTCTCCCCCCAGCCCTGCCAGCCAATAGCACGGGCAGGTTGCGGGGCGAGTGTCGGTTGCCGTCCCGCAGGTCGGAGCTGAACATGATCATGGAGTTATCAAAAACGTTGCTCTCACCTTCCTTCATCGATTTCAGTTTTTCAATGAAGTAAGCGTATTGTTCCATGTGCCACTGGGTGATCTTGACGTACTGTGCCAGTTTCTTTTCGTCCTCCATATGGTGAGAAATGGAATGGTGGCCGTCATTTACGCCAGGGAGGAAGGAGAAGTTACGGTTGCTCACCGAGTTGCCAAACAAAAAGGTACTTACCCGTGAGGCGTCGCTCCAGAATGCCAGGGCCATGATGTCGAGCATCATGCGGGTCTTTTCGGTCACGTCCACACCACTGCGCACCTCCGCATATTCTTCAATGTTCTGATTCAGGCGAATCAGCTCCTTTTTAACGTCACCGGTCAGGTTGGCTGCAAACTTTTCCTGATTGGCTCCGTCGGAAATTCTTTTTTCCAAACTGTAAACAGAGTCAAGGTATTCCGTCAACTTATCCTGATCTGACCTTCCCAGGTTTCTCTTGAGACTTTTGGCATCATCCAGCACGGCGTCGAGAACACTTTGCTTCCATGGATCATTTTTTATTTTTGCCCCTGGAACATACCTCCCAAACAACCTGTCGAAAGCCATCTTTGGGTCGATCTCCTTGGTAAGGGGTTGTGTGGCAGTTTTCCAGGAGATGCTTGAGGCATACAATCTTGTGAGCCCGACGTTAATGTCCACGCCGGTAGCTATTCGATCCAGGCCATATTCTAACGAAGGAAACAAGGTGTCTCCGCCCACGTGATTGGCGATGACCTGATCGATAGAAACACCTCCGCTATTGATATTGTCACCGGTAGTCTGCCGGATTCTTGTGGAAGTAAGAAGGTTGGCGGTTTTGGTGTAGTGACCGTCAGCAGTCCTGAGCGAATTCATATTCATCAGCTCGCCCAGCACGAGGAAATCATCTTGCAGGTGCTTAAGCGGCAGTAGCTGTTGGGTGAACTCATAACCCCGGCCGACGGTAGCCGGTGTCCAGTGATGAGGGTGTACGCCGTTTGGCATCACAATAAAGGCTGTTCTCAGCGGGGATTTAGACGGAACCGGGGAGCTCATGCCAGGTAGCGCCATGGCGTCGAGAAAAGGTAAGGCCATACAGGCACCCACCCCTTTTAGCATTCGTCTTCTGGATATTTGCCACTTCTTGCTCATAATACTTCATTTATCTTGTCCCTGAAATCATTGATTTTCATTCTGAACGGATAGCTTTTCACCAATTCAACAATAAATGGATCAGGATTAAAATTATTCTCTAACAAGGCTGTTTCCAGCTTTCGAAGCGCCGGCTCATCTGTAAAAATGGTGCCACGGCCCAAAGCATAAGAAAGCACTTTTGTAGCCAGATTTCTCGCAATTTTTTCTTTCTCGTCCATTAACAATACCTTCAGCTCAGCAGGCCCGTTAAACTCCCTGCCATCTGCCAGAGTACCGGAGGCATCAATGTCCGCTTTGCCATAGCTGTCTCTCCACCGTCCGGTAGCATCAAAATTTTCAAGCCCCAGCCCCAGCGGATCCATTTTCTGGTGGCAGCTAAAACATCCGGGACTCGAACGATGCCTCTCCAGTAGTTTTCTAAGGCCCAGTTCGCTATGTGCTCCTTCATCTTCCACCAGCTCAGCCACTTCTGGTGGTGGTGGTGGTGGTGAAATACCCATGATTTGCTCCATCACATATTTCCCTCGCAGCACCGGGCTTGTGCGCACCGGCAGTGAGGAAACAGTCAGCACACTGCCCATGCCCATCACTCCACCTCTGTTGGCATTGGCCAAAAGCACTTTTTTGTATTCGTCGTTAAAGTCGCCCTCCACACCATAGAAATCGGCGAGTTTCTGGTTCAGGAAGGTATAATTGCTGTTGACCAACTCCATCATGTTCTTGCTGTCAGTCAGCACATAATAGAAGTACTCGACCGTTTCCCGGTACAGGGCTTCACGCAGAGGCATGTCAAAGTCAGGGAATTTCTCCGGATCTACTATGGGTTGGGTGTCCAATAGCTTGTTGATCCCCAGCCATTGTGTAGAGAAGCTCTCTGCAAATCGCCTGGCTTTTGGATCAGCCAGCATACGTTTTACTTGCCCTTCCAATACAAGTGTGTCCTGTAGCTTGCCCATGTAGGCCAGGCTAAATAGCTCATCGTCAGGCATGCTTGACCACAAGAAATAAGAAAGCCTTGAGGCCATCTCAAAATCGCTGAGGTAATAGGCTTTACTGTTTGGTGGTTCTTCTTCTGTTCGGTAAAGAAAATTCGGTGACACTAACACCATCTTGTACACCTGGGCGATGCTTTGGTCAAACCTCTGAGGGTTATCAAGCGTGTCCATGCCCTGGTACACCTGGGTGAACAAAGTGCCCAATCTGGCTTTCTCGTCATCTTTCAAAAACCTTCGGTAGGCTTTGGTAGCAAATGGGAAAATGGTTTTTTCGGCCGCCAGTTGTGCATGAGTCATGCTACTATAAGAGTCGTCGAAAAGAGATTTCACCCACACAGTTAGCCTGGTCAGCCATGAGGGATCATATGCCTCCGGCGCTATGTTTCTCCACAATTGTTCATTTTCTGCTACGCCTTGTAGTACCAGGTCTGCGGCATCGTAGTATCTCTCCAGTTTCAGTGGCGTGATAAAAAGCGAGCCTCCCTGATTGTCGAAGCCACCACCACCCGAACCATCGGAGGGGAAATAGCTTCGGGCATCAAAGTCGTAACCCGTCAAATCTTTGATGGTATATTGATATTCGGTATGGCTGAGTCGGCGAATAACGATCTGGCCTGGCACATGTTCTTTGAGCGAGCTCTGAAGAATGCCATTAATGCCATCTACCAGCAGGCGATAGTCTTCGTCGGAAAGAGGTGACTTTGATTTGGGAGGCATATCCCGGCTCTCAATTTGTTCAAGTACTTTGAGCCAAAAGGCACCATCTTTGACTACCCTGGCCTTTTCCTTGTAGTTGTCAAGGTTGACGTTTGCCTTGGGCATGTTGGTATTGTGGCATTCGAAACACTTCTGCGAGAGCAGTGGTCTGATCTCGGTGTCGTAGTCATACAGCTCCTGAGCTGAGGCTTTTGTTGCAAAAGCGCTCAGCAAAAAGGCCAGGCAAAAGCATATAAATTGAGTGTGCTTCATAACTGTTTCGCAGTTGTTGGCAGAAAATGTTCCCGCACAAATACTCAGTACGCATCAATTTAGCAATTTTTGCCTCTGCAAACGATACAGATAAGAGGGAGGGCTAAAAAATTATGTGTTCGGAGGAATGGAGTGATTGAGAATAGCCCCATCCTCAATATTCAACCACCGCCTCCACCCTTTTGGTTTCCAGGTAGTGGTAAATCAGGCGGTTGACCTCTCTATTTGGTTTCTTTGGTTGAATGCAGTCCCTGATCAGGTCGGGGCTATTGCCTAGTAGGTCGGCGTCGGCGTAGCCAAAGCCCCGGTAGTTGCCATTTTCTATACAAATGATCGTCTTCTCTTCCGTGTGGCGGCCCTTGTCAAAAATAAAGCAGTTGGGATGCTTGAATTGCCATGAGCGCATGGCCAAAGTCGCTCGCTCATTATAAATATCACTTTCCTCCTTGCCAACGCAGGCTCCTTGACATGACTGCAAGCTATAATCAAAGCAACCCCGCTCCGGGGTCATTTGCCTTTCCAAGCCTGCAATATGAGCGCATAGCTGAAAACGTTTGACCAATCGCCTTAGCACCTTCAACGATTCGTCTTCAGAGGAGCAAACAACAAATGGTTCTGCTTTGCCATCAATCTTTCCGACTTTGAAATGGATGTAGCCATCGATTTGAAGGTCGGCAAAAAGGCCGTAGCGATAGGAGTTCCGCAACTGCATCCTGTTGTACATCGGCTGCACTTTTTTGATTTCTTCACTTTCCAGCAAAAGTGCCACCAGCTCATTGCCCGTCTCCTCAAAAGTGACAGACGCTGCCTTGTTTTTCAGCTCTCTGCCTTTCAAACCAGCCGGTTTCTTCAGGTGTTGAGTAACCCGGCTTCTGATGTTCTTGCTTTTGCCTATATAAATCACCTCCCCGGCTCGATTATGGAAATAGTAGACGCCTGGATTCTCTGGCAAGCTGGAAATTTCCTCCCAGGTAAGAAACTCGTTGACCTTGCCAATGCCCACTCCGGCCTCTAAAAATTTGTTGAAAACCGTTCCACTATCGGTCTGAAGCAAAATCTCAATCAGTTTTACGGTTGCAAAAGCGTCACCGCCAGCTCTGTGCCGGTTTTCGATTTCAATCCCCAGGCTCTTGCACAGATTACCCAGGCTATAGCTCGCCTTTCCGGGCAGTATTTTCCTGCTCAGTTTTACTGTACAAAGTGTGTCCCGCTTAAATTCATACCCCAGGCGCTTAAACTCGTGCCTCACAAATCCGTAATCGAAGTTGACATTGTGTGCGACAAATATTTTACCCTCAGTCACCTCCACAATCTTCTTTGCCACCTCAAAAAACCTGGGGGCGTCTTCCACCATTTCGTTGGTAATACCAGTGAGTTTGGTGATGAAGGGAGGGATATTGCATTCGGGGTTAATCAGCGTAGTAAATTCATCGACAACCTGCGTGCCATCATGGACATAAATGGCAATTTCCGTGATTTTGGAAAACTGCGCATTGCCCCCCGTTGTCTCAATGTCGATGATAGCGTACATACACTCAAATATGTGAAGTTTTTTCGGCTTTCTGAAGCTGTGGGAAAGCCAGTGGATAACAAAAGGCCGTAATAAGGCATTCCGGCCCAGGCAATTTTTTTCATTTGGCCTGTCAACCAGCGTCGTCTAAATCGTTTGCGTAATTTTTTCTGTAAAAACTGGAAACTTTCCGAAGCCTACTTCGTTTCTTTGCATATTAGTTCGTTTGCAACCGAACTAAATAAACTAAATTTTTAGCACCCATGAACGAAAAGGCCAGAGTTGATTATGTTGAGAAAGTCGGCGTGTTCTTTGAGCAGAACGGGTACCCCCCAGTGGCGGGAAGGCTCATTGGGTATCTGATGACTTCGAATGAGAAAGGTAGAACTTTCTATGAGATTCATCAGTTCGTGAATGCCAGCAAAAGCTCTGTAAGCAACGCCCTTAATAAACTCGTAGAAAAGGGTTTAGTTAAGTATTTAACAATATCCGGCGACAGAAAAAGATATTTCTTTCTCGACCTTAAGCCGTGGATCGGGCAAACAAAAGAGAGAGCAGAGTTCTTTTCTTCTTTTTCATCATTGATCAATGACTGCGTGTCCATCAGGGATGACAAACAGTCTGAGTTTACTCAAGACTTGATGAAGCTGGAGGCCTTCCACAAGTACCTGGCCGAGGAGATGCCAAAGATCATTGATAAGTGGGAAAAAATGCATTCATAAAAATTTTACATAGTTAGTTCTTTTAAAAACGAACCAAACGAATCAAATGAAAGGAATAATAATGTGTGTGGGGTTGGTAGCCGCAAGTTTGATTGCCCAACCAGTGCTGGCGCAAGAAGCTGCGTCGGATGGAAATTACAGCCTTCAGGAAATGCTTGGGAGGGCGCTTGAGCATCATGTAGAGATACGGAAAGCAGACCTCAGTATCCTAGAAGGTCAGCAAAAAGTAAGAGAGGTGAAGGCTCAAGCATTGCCACAACTCAATGGCAACGCCAACCTAACCGACAACTTATTATTGCCTGTCCTTATTTTGCCGGGTGAATTTACCGGCAATCCCGGCACGGTGTCGCAGGTTCGAATTGGTACACAATACAATTTTGCTGCCTCAGCTTCAGCGTCCCAGCAAATATTTAACCAGTCGGTGTTCACCGGACTTCAGGCAGCCAAGGCCAGCGAAGAGTTTTATGAGCTGAGCAAGTCACTTACTGAGGAGCAGGTGATTGAGCAGGTAGCCTCGCTTTACTATCAGGTGCTCATTACCCAGCATCAGTTAGAGCAGATGGAAAGTACATTACAAAAGCTGGAAGAAAATGTGAGGCTGATAGCGTTGCAGGTCGATGCGGGCTTTGTAAAGAAAACTGATTTGAGCCGTCTGAAAGTAAGTCAGACCAATCTGAAAACGCAGGCTCAGGGCATCAGCGATGGCCTGTCGCAACAAAAGAATTTACTAAAGTATTACACTGGCATTCCGCTTGAGCAGGATGTTAATTTGGAAGCATTAAACCCAGCTGAGATGCCCGGTCAGGTTCAGTTAGCTGATGATTCGGAAGTAACTAATCTGACCTCCTACCGCTTGCTCGACGCACAGCAGCACTTGTACAGCCTGGAAGAAAAAAGCTTCAGGTCGGGCTACTTTCCCACCCTGGCGCTGACAGCCCAGTATGCCTACAACGGCGTGGGCAACAACTTCGACTACTTCAAGTCAAAAGAGAACAGCACACTGAACTGGTACGACAATGCATCAATCGGGCTTCAACTGAGCATCCCTATTTTCGATGGGTTTAGAAAGGATGCCCAGATTCAGCAGTCAAAAATTCATCTGCTGAAAGTACAGGAAGACAAGAGGTCAACCGAAAAAATGTTGAACCTGCAAAGAGCCAACGCTTTGAACACCATCAGAACAAGCAGAGAAAGCCTTCTGGCTCAGCAGGAGAACGTAGCCCTGGCGCAGGAAGTATACAATGAAGGCCAACAGACTTATAGCGAAGGAGTCACTTCGCTATCCGACTTGCTCGACGCCGAGACAGCACTCACAGACGCTCAGCTAGGCTATGCATCTGCTCTTTTACAATACAGATTATCAGAACTCCAACTCCTTAAATCAGAGGGAAATATCAAATCATTAGTCAATCAATAACACATCGACAAAGAAGATGAAAAAGATCATTATAAATATAGTAGTAGTGCTTGCCATCATTGGCGGCATTGTGTGGGTGCTGAAAGGCAACAAAGAAGAGGCAGCTGCCCTAACCAGCCTGGCTCAGCAATCGAACGGCTACGTGGCGGTGAGAGTGGAAAAAGCCAAACTGGAGTCACTGAAAGACGGCTTCGCTGCGTTTGGAAATTTTGAACCAACCAGAGAGCTCACCTTTGTTTCTGAAATTTCGGGCAGGGTCATCTCAATCAATGCCGAGAAGGGGGACAAAATTTCACGGTCTCAAACCATGGCAACGCTTGATCATGAGCTGCTTCAAAACGAGGTAGTCGCATCAGAGGCAGCGTTCAAAAAGATGAAAGCTGACCTTGAAAAGTACGAAAAGCTAGCCGAGGGCGGTGCCATCACATCTCAGCAGCTGGAAGATGCCAAGCTTGGCTACACCAACGCTGACATAAGGCTCAAAAATGCAAAGAGGAAGCTGCAAGACTCGAGCATCAAAGCTCCGTTTGCAGGCACTGTGAATGCCCGATACATCGAAGTAGGCTCCTACCTGAATGCCGGAGCAAAAATGTTTGACATTGTTGATGTGAGCAAGCTAAAGCTGGTTGTGAAAGTGACAGAAGCACAGGTTTTCGAAATTCAAAAAGGCATGGCTGTGATTGTTTCGTCGGACATTCTTCCTGACAGGGCGTTCGACGGTAAAGTGACTTTCATTGGAGTGAAAGCGGACGCAAGCCTGAACTATCCTGTGGAAATAGAAGTCAACAACTCATCAGACCAACTGAAAGCTGGCATGTATGCTCAGGCGCAATTTGGCACGGGAGATGTGACTCCACAGCTTACTGTAACCAGAAATGCGATCATTGGCAGTCTTGACCACGCACAGGTGTATGTGAATGAGGGCAACAAGGCTGTGCTAAGGTCAGTGACCACTGGAAGCTCGGTGGGCGAAAGGGTAGCTATTGTAGCGGGGTTGAAAGAAGGTGAATCAGTTATCACCAGTGGTCAGATCAACCTGAGCAATGGTGATGTCATTGAAGTACTACAAAACTAAGCACCAGCAATCATGGAAATTACCAAAATATCTATCAAGAGACCCTCATTAGTAGTGGTGCTGTTTACCGTCCTGATTTTTCTGGGTGCTATCAGCTACTTCTCACTCAACTATGAGCTGATACCTAAATTCAGCCCTCCAATACTAACGGTGAGCACAGTCTATCCGGGTGCTTCTCCTTATGAAGTGGAAAACTCGGTGTCGAAAGAGCTGGAGAACACACTATCTTCTCTGGAAAACATCGATCAGCTACGCACCACCTCCATTGAGGGTGTGTCCATTATTGTGATTCAGTTAAAGGCTGATGCCGATGTCGATCTGGCACTGCAAGAAGCTCAGCGAAAAATCAACACCATTATGGGCAACTTGCCCGAGGATGTACGGGCTCCTGCCCTCAACAAGTTCAGCTTCGATGACCTCCCCATTATGAGAATGGGAGCCACTGCTGATATGGAGGCAACCAAGTTTTACGACGTGGTGGAAAACAGGATACAGCCAGCTCTGGCACGTATTCCAGGTGTAGCTCAAATCAATATCATTGGCGGTGAAGAACGTGAAATCCGGGTGAACATCAATCGTGAGAGACTGAACGCCTACAACCTGTCCATCCTTCAGGTATCTCAGCTGATTCAAAATGCCAACCTTGATTTCCCTACAGGTAAAATAAAAACCAATGAAGACCAGGTGCTTGTTCGCCTGGCTGGAAAATATGAGTCACTCGATCAAATGCGGAATTTGGTTGTGACTGTGGTGGATGGTGCGCCTGTGAGGCTGAAAGACATTGCCGAAGTACAGGATACAAAGAAAGAGGCTACCATGATTACCCGTGTGGACAGGGTTAACTCATTGGGAATTTCCATTCTTAAGCAATCGGATGCCAACGCCGTGGAGGTAAGCCGTCTGGTGAATGCCGAAATCACCAAGCTTCAAAAAATATACGCCGGCGACAATTTGAGATTCAGTATTGCTTCCGACTCTTCAGGATACACCCTGGAGGCGGCCGATTCGGTAATACACGACTTATTTATCGCTATCATTCTCGTGGCAATCGTTATGTTATTGTTTCTTCACTCGCTGCGAAATGCCATCATCGTAATGATAGCAGTGCCGCTATCGCTCATTTCGACATTCATTGCTATCAACTTGCTGGATTATTCATTGAACCTGATGACACTACTGGCGCTTTCGCTGGTGGTAGGTATCCTGGTGGACGACGCTATTGTGGTAATTGAGAATATCTACCGCCACATGGAAATGGGAAAAAGCAGGGCAAGAGCTGCCTTTGATGGTGTAAAGGAAATCGGATTTACTGTAGTGTCGATCACCATGGTAATTGTGGTGGTGTTCTTCCCTATCGCCCTCACTTCAGGACTTATCTCTAACCTGATGAAGCAGTTTTCGATTGTTGTCGTCATCTCCACACTTCTCAGTCTACTGGTTTCATTTACGGTCATCCCTCTTCTTTCTTCCAGGTTTTCAAAACTCGAGCACCTTTCTAATAAAAACCTCTTTGGAAGATTCATCCTTGGTTTCGAAAAAGGAATTGACGGGTTTGCATCCTGGCTCAAGGGAATTCTTGTGTGGGCTCTTGGTCATAAGTTTGTAACCATCGCTGTCACTTTCGTTCTCTTTGTGGCAGCCGTAGCGCTGGTTCCAATGGGTTTCATTGGCGCTGAATTTGTCACACAAGGCGACCGTGGAGAGTTTATCGTTCAGGTGGAAATGCCAAAAGATGCCACGCTGGAACAAACAAACCTTGCCACCAGAAAAATTGAAGATCTTCTGGCAGAAAAGCCCGAAATTACATCGCTGTTCACCACTGTTGGTCAGCAGTCTACGGGCGGCGTGGGAGGTTCCGCACAGGGAACAGCCTATGCTGCCGAAATTACGGTAAAGGTTGTGCCTGAAGACCAAAGAGAGCACTCCAGCAATATCCTGGCGAGCTTGCTTAAAAATGAATTGGAGGCCAAAGTGCCGGAAGCCAAAATCAAGACCACGCCAATTTCTATCATGGGTACAGCCAACCAGGCGCCTATCGACATCATTGTGAAAGGGCCTACCCTTGACAGTGTGATGGTGTATGCCAACAAAGTGTTGGAAGAGGTGAAGAAAGTATCCGGCACCACAGAAATGAAACTGTCGGTGGAAGCAGGTAACCCTGAAATATTTGTGGCGGTTGACCGTGACAAGATGGCGTCACTTGGTTTGTCGCTTGAGATGGTTGGTGCCACGATGCAAACAGCATTTAACGGCAACAACAATGCGAAGTTCCGTCAGGGAGAGTACGACTACGATATCAATATCAAGTTCGACGACTTCGACAGGAAGAGCATTGACGATATAAAAGCGCTTAGTCTCGTCAATAACAAAGGGCAGCTTATCCGGTTGGATCAGTTCGCTGCGGTCAAGGAAAGCACCGGCCCTTCAAGGCTGGAGAGAAAGGACAGAATTACCTCTGTGTCTGTACAGTCGCAGGTAATAGGTCGTCCCTCAGGTACTGTAACTGCTGAGATCAGGGAGAGATTGGCGAAACTCGATCCTCCGACGGAGGTAAGCTATGAGTTCGGTGGGGATGCGCAGAACCAGTCGGAAGCTTTCTCAAGCCTTTTGATCGCCTTTGCATCCTCCATCCTCCTGGTGTATTTAATTCTTGTAGCCCTGTACGATAACTATGTCTATCCTTTCGTGGTGTTGTTCTCCATTCCACTGGCCATGGTTGGTTCGTTGCTGGCCCTTGCCATGACGCAGAACACACTCAGTATTTTTACCATTCTGGGTATCATTATGCTGATAGGTCTCGTGGCGAAAAACGCCATTCTGGTGGTAGACTTTACAAACCACTTGAAAGAGAAGGGCATGAAAACGAAGGATGCCCTGGTCGAAGCTACTCAGGAACGTCTCAGGCCCATTCTTATGACCACTATTGCCATGGTGATTGGTATGCTCCCAATCGCCATCGCCACGGGACCTGGTGCTGCGTGGAAAAACGGCCTGGCGTGGGCCATCATTGGTGGCTTGATCAGCTCTATGTTCCTGACCCTGGTGGTGATACCCGTGGCCTATCAAATTGTTGACAGCGTCCTGGCCAGACTTGGGCTTGACAAAAAAGGACACGACTATGCCAAAGAACTTGACGAAAGCGAAGGCGTGGAAGAGAGACATATCGAAGAATTAATGCACGCATAAGTTTGGTTGGTGGATGGGCGGAGTTAAGGAGTTCATGGCTCCCCTCCGCCCTTATTTCTTGAATACATGGAAGCAAACGACACCAAAGAAAGAATCATCAGCTACCTGCTGGAGAAATTCCTGACAGAGCCTACTCGGCTGGACACCGTCGACGAATGGGCCAGGGATCTGGGTATGTCCAAGAAGACGATCTACAAGTATTTTCCAGCAAAAGAGCATTTGCTTAGCGAGTTATTTTCTACCATGCTGGAGAAGCAAAAGGAGATGTTAACAGCCATAGTAGAGGGCGAAAATTCTTCCCTTCACAAACTGCTACTCTTCATCAATCATTTCAAAATGGTTTTGGAGCGAATCCCCGGCGGGGTAATCCTGCAGATTGAGAAGCACCACCGGGAGGTATACAGCATTTGGGAGACCTACAAGCAGGAGTTCATAGACCAAATTTTCGTCCAGATGATCGAAGGCGGCAAAAAAGACGGCCACATTCTCACAGATTTAAGCCCATTATTCCTTTCCCGTTTCTGGGAAAACAATATCCGAAACCTCATCCTCCAGATGCCCTATGTTTCGGTTATGTCCACCCCGGCTGCATTTGATGAAATCAAAAAAATCTTCCTTCGTGGTATCTCAACTGCCGAAGGCATCGCCGAGCTTGAAAGAATAGGTGCCATAAAATAACCACTCATCCCAAATACGTTGAGGCCGTTGCCAGTCATGGTAACTTTGATATTCACCACGACAAACACGGTTATGAAGCGTATATTTCTACTACTATCTGCTTTTGTATTCACAGGGTTAGCTCAGGCCCAAAACGAGTATTTCTTTCCGGAGCACGGAAATTTTGACTCAAGCATACCAAGCCCGGAGGAGTTTCTCGGCTACCCCATCGGGGAGTGGCATACCCGCCACGACAACATCGTAGCCTACATGGAAAAGTTGGCGGCCGTGTCCGACAGGGCTACTGTTCAAAATATTGGCTACACCTATGAGCACAGGGCTCAGGTGGTGCTTACCATCTCCAGCCCGGCCAATCTTGGCCGCCTTGAAGCCATCCGCACCGAGCACCTCAAGCTCACCGACCCTGCGCAGCCAATGCCCGACATCAGCAAAATTCCGGCCATCATTCACCTGGGCTACAACGTGCATGGCAATGAACCCAGCTCAGCAGAAGCTGCTTTATTAACGGCCTACTACCTTGTAGCTTCCAATGAGCCGGAAGCCGAACAATACCGCCAAAACGGGGTCATATTCATCGAGCCCTCACTGAACCCGGACGGCCGTGACCGCCACGCCAACTGGGCCAATATGCACAAAGGATTTCCACCAGTGGCTGACCCGATCGACAGGGAGCATAACGAAGTATGGCCCGGCGGACGAACCAACCACTACTGGTACGACCTCAATCGTGACTGGCTGCCGCTCGCTCACGTCGAAAGCCAAAACAGAATTAAGTGGCACCAGAAGTGGTACCCCAACATGGTGACCGACTTCCACGAAATGGGCACCAACAGCACCTATTTCTTTGAGCCTACCAAGCCTTATGGCTCAGAAAACCCTGTAGTTGGCCGCAAAAACTACGACGTGCTCAATCCTGTCATGGCCAAATACTTTCACGAATCGCTTGACGGGCTGGGCTCTCTTTACTTTCTGAGAGAACAATACGACAACTCTTACCCTGGCTACGGAGCCACTTATGCCGACATACATGGCGGCCTGGGCGTAACTTTCGAGCAAGCCAGTAGCCGTGGGCACCTACAGCACACCTCTACAAAAGACATCACCTTTGCCTTCACCATTCGGAATCACGTGGCCACCAGCCTGGCGACAGTGAAAGGGGTCGTAAAAGAAAAGGAAACCTTCCAGCGCCACATGAAGGAGTTCTTCGAAGAAAGTGTGAAGCAGGGCGCAGCCGACCCTATCAAAGCCTATGTGTTTGGTGACAACTTTGATAGTGGAAGAACCAATGCCTTTGTTGATCTGCTGCTTCAGCACCACGTGAAGGTGTACGAAAATCCTACAACACAAACACTTTCAGGCCAGCGTTTCGAAAGCGGAAAATCTTATCTCGTGCCCACCAACCAGAAGCAGTACCGCATGGTGCGCTCTGTTTTTGAGAAGGTGAAACAATACGAGGACTCGGTGTTTTACGATGCCTCCACCTGGACGATGATACTGGCTTACGGACTGCCACATGCCGAAATCAAAGCCAAAGCGCCTTCGCTAGGTGCAGAGCTTACGGCCGTCCCGATGCCGACGCCAACTGTAGAAAAGGCTTCATACGCCTACATTCTTGACTGGAGAGAATATGCGGCACCAAAGGCACTTTATCATCTGCTGAAAAACGGCGTTTTTGCCAAAGTAGCTTACCAGCCATTTTCAGCCATAGTGAAGGGGGCAGAAAAGAATTACTCCTATGGCTCCATACTCGTGTCAGTCGCTGATCAGAATGTAGACCCCGAAAAACTCTTTTCACTCGTAAAGGAGGCAAGTGAGCTCTCAGGCTTGTCCTTTGATGCAACCGCCACTGGCTACACCGACAAAGGAGTAGGGCTTGGATCAAGAAGCTTCGAAACCGTTACACTTCCCAAAGCACTGATGGTTATCGGTGAGGGAATATTTCTTTATGAAGCTGGTGAAGTGTGGCATTTACTCGACAGCAAAATCGGTATGCCCATCACAAAAGTGGACAAGGGCGACATAGGACAGGTGAGGCTCTCGGACTACAACACAGTGATTCTGGTGAACGGACGGTACAATGATGTGTCAGATAGTTTCGTTGAAGATTTGAAAGCCTGGATTCGTGGTGGTGGGACACTTATTACCCAAAAAGGGGCTACCCAATGGGCGATCTCCAAAGGACTGGTGAAAGAAAAGCTGGTAGAAAGTAAAGACGAAAAGACGCCAGGGAGAATGGACTATGAAGATGCCCGCAACTACTATGGTGCTCAAAGTATTGGTGGAGTGATTTTCGAAGCTGACATCGATTTAACCAACCCAATTGCCTTTGGGTATACCTCAAAGAAACTGCCGGTATACCGGAACAGCACCATCTTTATGAAACCTAGCGAAAACCCTTTCCGCACGGTGGCACAGTACACTGCCCAGCCCTGGCTGGCGGGTTTTGTCACCCCGTCTAATGTGGAAAAGGTGAAAGATTCTCCGTCGATTCTGCTGGATGGCAGCGGCCGGGGCAGAACTATTTTGTTTACCGACAACTGCAACTTCAGGGGCTACTGGTATGGCACCAACAAGCTTTTTTTGAATGCGTTGTTCTTTGGGAGCACCATTTCGGTACCTTAATACCGACCATGGCTCCGATTTTAACATGTTTTAAAAGGGTAAGCCGAAAAGATTTTCTATATTTTGAATTGAATACAACGGATACATAATATTTAAACTACACATCCTTATCTCATGAATTTGAACCTGAAAGCAAAGCAGCAAAACTCCTACGATGCGATTGTGGTGGGAACCGGAATCAGTGGTGGGTGGGCTGCCAAGGAGCTCACAGAGAAGGGACTCAAGACATTGGTGCTGGAAAGAGGCAGAATGGTGCGCCACGTTGCTGACTATCCAACGATGAACCTGAATCCCTGGGAGCTTGAAAA
This sequence comes from Imperialibacter sp., assembly GCF_040222815.1. Lineage (GTDB taxonomy): Bacteria > Bacteroidota > Bacteroidia > Cytophagales > Cyclobacteriaceae > Imperialibacter. Next base: position 335,246 of record NZ_JAVKCH010000015.1, read on the forward strand.
TGGTGATAGAATCACCGCCGAAGAAGAGAAAGATTACCAAAAGCAAAACCGAACGGGCTACACAGTAAAAAATTCTACCAAGCATTGGTGGCTCAAGGACACAGACCAGCCCTACTCAGAGGTAAAAAGATTTGACTGGATCAGAGGCTACCATGTGGGAGGCCGCTCGATCATGTGGGGTCGTCAGAGCTACCGCCTTGGGGAATTCGACTTTGAGGCCAACGCCAAGGATGGTATAGCAGTTGACTGGCCTATCAGGTACGCCGACATAGCACCGTGGTACGACTACGCCGAGCAGTACATCGGGGTAAACGGTATAGCGGACAATTGGATAGGGCTCCCGGATGGGAAATACCTCCCACCTATGGAGATGAACTGTATCGAAAAGCATGTGAAGCAGGGCATTGAATCCAACTTCAGTGACAGAATCATGACCATGGGCCGCTCGGCCAATATCACGCAGGATCACAACGGTCGCCACAAGTGCATGTACCGTAACCTTTGTATCAGAGGATGTCCTTTTGGTGGCTATTTCAGCAGTAATGCCTCCACCCTTCCAGCTGCCGAAGCAACCGGCAATATGGAACTGCGCCCCAACTCCATCGTTCACTCGGTGATTTACGATGAAGCAAAAGGCAAGGCTACTGGCGTGAGGGTGATTGACGCAGAAACGCTTGAGACAGTTGAGTATTTTGCCAATATTATTTTCCTCAATGCCTCCACCATTAATACCACGTCTATCATGCTCAACTCCATTTCGGATCGATTCCCTAATGGACTTGGCAATGACAGCGGCGAGCTTGGGCACAACCTGATGGATCACCATTTCCGTGTGGGCGCCAGGGCTGATTATGACGGCTTTGAAGAGGAATACTACGTGGGCAGAAGGCCTAACGGCATCTATATTCCACGCTTCAGAAACATCGGAAGCGACAAGCAGGACTACATCAGGGGCTATGGCTATCAGGGTGGTGGCAGCCGTGATGGCTGGGGCCGTGGCGTTGCGGAAATGGAAGTAGGGCCTCAACTCAAAGAAGCGATGATGACTCCTGGCAAGTGGGGTATGGGTCTCACTGGCTTTGGTGAAATGCTTCCTTACCATGAAAACAAAATGGTAATGAACAACGACCTGAAAGACAAATGGGGCATGCCCACGGTCACTTTTGATTGCGAGATCAAAGAAAACGAGTTGAAAATGCGGGTGGATATGAAAGAACAGGCTGTTGCAATGCTTGAAGCGGCAGGACTGAAAAACGTGACGCCTTACGACGACGCTGGTGGGCCTGGACTGGGAATCCACGAAATGGGTACCGCCAGAATGGGCCGTGATCCGAAAACTTCAGTGCTGAACAAATGGAATCAGGTACATGCCTGCACAAATGTGTTTGTAACTGATGGCTCGGCCATGACTTCAGCTTCCTGTGTGAATCCGTCGCTTACCTACATGGCACTGACTGCCAGAGCGGCTGATTATGCAGTGAAGGAAATGAAAAAGCAAAACCTGTAAACAGAACAACCATGAACAGAAGAGAACTAATAAAAAAGACGGCCCTTTTCATGGGAGCATCTGTTTCAGCTCCTGCGATAATGGGTATTTTGAATGGATGTACTGCGGAACCCAGCCTTTACTGGACACCGAAGTATGTTACCAAAGAGCAAGCCATGGAACTGGAGGCGATTGCAGATGCCATCATTCCAGCTACGGATACGCCAGGCGCCAAAGATGCGGGAGTGCCTGCTTTCATAGAGAAAATGGTGCATGAAGTATACAAGCCTGCCGACGTGAAAAAATTCATGGATGGCCTGGCTGCTTTCAGCAAGAAGGTGGAAGACAAGGAAGGTGACCCTTTCAGTCAATTGGATGCCGCCAAGCAATTGGAAGTCATCAAAGCTGAGAACTCTGCCGCACTGAGCGGTGCGGGTGGTGGTGAAAGGCCGTGGTTCTTGTCGATGAAAGAGCTTACATTGCTTGGGTTCTTTACTTCAGAGATTGGTGCCACGCAGGTGCTCCGTTATGAGGCCATTCCCGGCAGGTACGAAGGATGTATTCCATTCTCTGAGGTTGGCAAAACCTGGGCGACTTAGGAATGTTGGATTGCTGATTTGAGATCTATGATTTGGATATGGAAAGCTCGGTGACCAACCGGGCTTTCTGCATTTTTGCTGGCCGCCTATTACAAACAAAAGGCATGTGTTGAGTTGACAATTGTCATTCAATTGCTCAGATCTCCTCGTTAGGTTTGATTCTAAATCGCAGGCAATGAAAAAGGTATACCTCTTGATAGTAGTTTTGATTCTTGGGCTGACCGGATGTGCCACCAGGGTAAGCACGTCGTTCGACAGGCAGGCCGATTTTAGCAAGTACAAAAGTTTTTGCTGGCTGCAAGGATGCGAGTTCACCTTCACCGGCCCAAGGTACATGAACGACAGCGCTGTTGTTAGCAACCTTAAGAACGCCATTATCAAAGAAATGGAAGAAAAGGGCTTCATCTACGACGCCGAAAACCCCGACCTCCTGCTCGATTTTCATGTGACCGTGGAAAACAGACAAACCAATGTGTACAGGTTTGAGGAAGACAGGTTTCTGCAACTCGACCCGGTTGATCAGTCAGACGTCTACTACTTTCTGGAAGGCACACTCATCATGGACATTGCCGACAGGGAAACAGGCCAAATGATTTGGCGCTCCAGCGCTAACCGCTATCTGGAACTAAATCCTCAAATGACCGAGAAGAACCTTCGAAAAGGAATTGGAATGGTGTTGAGAAAGTTTCCTCCGAAAGAGAAGAAATGATATTCCTGCCGTGCCTCACTCCTTCGGCCTGCTTCAGAGAATCACACGGGAAAGCACCCAACCATCCTTATTATACACATCGGGGTAATAAACTATTTGACCGTCTTCTGCCCAGGCAGTGAAATACCTGACATAAATGGGAATAGGCTGAATGACGCTTATCTCTGTGCGTTTCTTAAGCTTAAAATATTGCTCCAGCAATAAAGGGTTGCTGTATACTGTGTCGTTCCTTACGAGATAATAGGCAAACTCTTCTGCCTTTTCCATGCGAATGCAACCGTGACTCAGCGCTCGTTCCTTTCTTGAAAAAAGCTTTGGGGCATTTGTATCGTGCAGGTAAACACCGTAAGGGTTATCGAACCGAAACTTAACAATCCCCAGTGCATTCTCCCGCCCTTCCTTCTGCCGGAGATAGTAGGGAAAATTATTTTCATCATACTGAGACCAGTCAATGGCCTTCGTATCCACCAGATTGTTTTTGTAGTCTAGCACTTCGTAGAGATGTCGGCTGAGGTAGCCGCTGTCTGTCTTCATCTTAGGCAGAATCTCTTTCACGGCAATGCTCTTTGGTACCGTCCAGTAGGGGTAAATTGTGAAGCACCAGATGCTGCTTTCCAGCACTGGCGTGGGAGTACTTTTAGCACCTACTATCACCTTCGACTGGAGTACAGCCTCGCCTCCTTCTATCACTGACAGCTGATAGGCGGGAATGTTTATGAACACATACCTTTCTGGCAGCGGCCCTGTCTCCCAGCGCCACCTTTCTATGTTGACATTTAACTTCGAAATCTGGTTTTGAGTGCTGACAAGATCAGCCTTTGGATCCAACTGCTCCCTCAAAATACTCTTTAGCTTCTTCCTTAAGGCCAGGTATTGTTCTCCACAAGGCTCTTGCGACTCAAGCGACTTCCTTACCTCACCCGTTCTCAGCGCCTCGTTCAAAAGCTCTGCATAAGCAACATCCATTTCACGGGTGCTGATAACCAGCCGGGAAACGCCATGCCCTAAATGCCTGGCCATGGAGACAAATGCGTCGGTCAGGAGAATATCCAGTCTGTCGGGCGTTGTAAACTGGAAAGCCAGTAGGTCGTTGCGCAACACCTCCAACTCAGCCAGCTTATAGGCTTCGGGTGGCAGGCCATATACCCCGGCATCCCTCACCATCTGCAGCATCGAATCAGCGGCTGGCAGCAAATTGCTGTCGCTGAACCAGGCCAGCGAAGCACCGTTGCTTTTGTAGAACGCCATAACGGACGATGTCGAATTCAGGCCATATTCTTTGAGCAAGGTGGTATCAACTGTCGTGGCAGCCACTCCAATTTCCAGGGAATCGTCCGGGCCACCTAACACATGGCCCGCTGTTGGTTTGCAACTGTTGAGCACTACCATAACAGCCGCCACTAAAATGGTGATAAACGCTGCACTGCGGTATGTGACCCTTTTGCTCATTTCCCTTCGATTACCGCCCGAAATCCCACTACTCACTTCAGCTGAGACTCCTTCACTTCAAACAGGTGCTCCAGCCTGTCCAAATACTCATGCTCAGCCTTGCTTATTCCTCTGAAAGAGACTGCAATATCAGTCGCCGTGGTTAGTATCTTGGCTTTCAATTTTTCGCTGAAAACAGCCTTGTGTATTTCGTAATACTCCTTAAATGTATTGAAAGCCTCCTCAGCAGTTGTGAAACTGTCAGTCAGGTAATCAAAGGAAATATAGATATAATAAGCGGCATCGGTGCCGAATTCATCTGTTGAATGCTCCAAAGGCACCCACTCTTTGTTTACAAGCTCTTTCAGTTTTTCAACCTCTTTGTGTTTTAGGTGGTTGTCGGCCATAGCGATGGCAAAAAACAGGTTGCCCAGTTGTTCGTAAATCTTTTGATAATTGGTAGTCATGGTTGTAAGTGTTTAGTTCCTATTCTTGTCCTTCAGGTCATCGCTTATTGTTGATGACCTGATCACATATAAAACTACCGTTTTGATGGTGGATATCGGATGATTGAGATCAGTCGCAAAAGGTGATTATGGTCAACCAATTATCTTGCAAGGCATTTGACAAGTCTGGGGAAAAGGGACAATATCCATACATGTCCTGCGTTTGAACTATATTTAAAATATGAAATTTCTCATCAAAATATTCTTCATTCTTCTAATCGCTTCCTCTTGCGACAAAAGCAGTAAATATTCGGAAGGCCATTTTCCTGATGACGTGGTCAACTTTGAGGCGGTAAACTCCAGTGAGGATGACTACAACATGGATCTTCCGGTAATTCACGATGAACACATGTTTCATTTCTCATCAAACAGGGGAGATGTAAATCATTACGACATTGTTGGTAAGAACCTCATTTTGCAATGGGACTATGCTGCGGAACATTTAACAATTGATGTAAATAAGGCCCGGGGCACTTCGTTACCGATGCGCTCCCTCTTCGACTCTGTCAACACATTCTGCAATGAACTGGGGCCATACTCATTTACTTACGAAACCCAGGCGAACAGCAACATCCAGCTGACCTATTTGTTCCTGTATGCCAATGATTGTGCCGGCAATTTTGATATCAAATTTACGTATATCGATCCCACTGAAAATAATCAGATACCAGCAGCATCGCCCACCAGCATCGCCATGGTTAACACGGAAGCCAATGAGCTTTATCCATCATTCTTTGGTGAAGATTTTACTTGGGAGTCCAGGTATATCACTAGTCCTGGCTCAGTGCAAAAGTTGGTCTATTGCTCTGACAAAGATGGTGTCTATGATTTCTATCAAATCGACCTGACTATCGACGACCCCGTTGCGTCACTATCAGCTGCTGAGGCTACAGCACCTGAGAAACTCTCTATCAGCAGCGCTGGAGGGAACGATAAATGTGCCTTCATTAATGGCAAAGTAATGGTCTTCACCTCTGACTGACCCGGTGGCTATGGAGGCTTTGACCTGTACTACAGTCTTTACGACGGAAATACCTGGTCCGAGCCAGTCAATTTCGGCGAGCGCATCAATACGGAATTTGATGAATACAGGCCTGTGATTCTGACCTACGATACGGGCTTTGACAATAATCTTCTATTGTTCTCGTCGAACAGACCCGGAGGCAAAGGTGGTTTTGATTTGTACTATGTGGGGGTGGAGAAGGTGATAAATTAGCCTCCATCAATTAGGCTCTTTATCGGCACCTTTCAGCCGATCCGTGTCCCAGTTCGCCGGATTATTGATAATATATTGGGCTATGCGGTCGTAAGATTTTTGATCCCGTATGATATGTTCCCAATAATTCCGCTGCCATAATTTACCATTAAATTCAGGCCACCCGGCATTTTTCACACCACGGATATATTCGTTGGTTGTCATGGTTTTGAACCATTGTATAACCCGATATAGGGGCGAACCCTTGTGTTCGCCCAACAACTTCGGTGTCGAATTATTGGGTGAAAACGACACGTCCGCTGCGTTATTTGGACCGACACACAGGTCGGCCCCTACGGGATTGCCGTTGTTGATTATAATGGCATGAAAATGATTGGGCATCACCTGCCAAACATCACATTTTATATCCGGAAATTTGTTAGGTAATTCCTGTACCCATTTATCAACCATGATCCCGGCGTCATTCAAAATCATGCTTTGGTCAATCACCTCCCCAAAAAAACAATGCCTACCCTTGTTGCAAATTGTGACAAAATATGCCCCTTGTTGCGAATAATCATATCCCTTCAATCGGATCGATCGGCGATGGTGTTTTTGAGGATCGTAAACCATGGGTCTTAACCGGCAGCTACAACAATGCCTTTTGCTTCGGCAAATTCCCGAATTGCCTCCTTTACCTTTATTGAGATTTTGGGGCTCGTTTTATAGTCAATGGCTCTATTGCTTTCTGCCAACCGAAATGTCATGCCATATGAATGGAGGTCAATAGCCCTGACATCATGCCATTTAATACTCACATTGGCTTGAAAAAAGCCCAGTCGAAACTCAATGTGATCATTATTTAGCTTCACTTTTGGTGCAAACCTGGATGACTTGGACATCATGGAAAATCCAAAAAAGAGAAAAAGACACCCTCCTAAGATTTGAGCAAAAGCCAACAGCGTTGTAAACAAAGAAAAAGGGCTCTCCCTCGCAAAAGAGAAAGCCCCCTGGGCAATAAACATAAAGCCGAGAGCGAAATTTAATAACCTCTGGGCTTTCAAGGAAAAGTTACCATTGCCTGGCCCAAGAAGAAAAGTCTTTTCCATCAACCCGGCCATTTGTTACACATCACAGATATCAATCGACTGCCTCAGTGAAGCAAACATGTCCTCTCTTTTAGGAATGAACTCCTGCGCTACATAGCCTTTGAAGCCTGTTTCGATAATGGCCTTCATGATGGCGGGGTAGTAAAGCTCCTGGGTTTCGTCAATCTCATTACGGCCTGGTACGCCTCCTGTGTGGTAGTGCGAAATGTATGGGTGAAATTCCTTGATCGTGGCAATTACGTCACCTTCCATGATCTGCATGTGGTAGATGTCGTACAGCAGCTTGAAGTTGGGTGAGCCCAGCTTGTCTACCAGTTTCACACCCCATGGTGTCAGGTCGCACATGTAGTCGGGGTGGTTGCGCTTGCTGTTGAGCAGCTCCATGCTGATGGTCACGCCATATTTTTCGGCCACCTTCATCACAGGCTCAAGCCCTTTGGCGCAGTTTTCCAGGCCTACCATGTCGTCCATGCCGTTGCGATTGCCAGAGAAGGTAATCACATTGGTGAAGCCAGCATCGGCTGCTTTTGGTATAGAAGCTGTAAACTGCTTCAAAAGCTCAGCGTGCAAGCTTGGGTCGTTGAATCCTTTGTTGAGCCCAATATTGGAGCCGTAAGCCATGGCGCAATGCAAGTTATACTTTTTGAGCGTAGGCCAGTCTTTTTCCCCCAGCAGCTCCACCGATTTGATGCCGATATCGACAGCAGCCTCACAAAGCTCCTCAATCGTTTTCTTGCCATAGCACCACTGGCAAACCGAGTGGTTGATATTGCCTTTCCGTGTTGCTTTGCCAGTGGACGGAGCCGCCTGGCTTATGATAGATGGTGCCATCGCCACTCCCAGGGAGGAGACGGCCATCTTTTTTAATGCTTCTTTTCTCGAAATGTTCATAGTAAATATATTTTAAGTAGGCTATTTCTGGTTAAAGGTTATTTCCTGTATTTGTCGCCAGGTCACTGGCTGAATGCCCTCACTCTTGAGCACTTCTTTAAATTCATCACTTAGCACATAATTGAGGTCTCTTTGCCGCCATGCAGCGCCAAAGTCGGGGTGATTGACTGTCACTGCCTGCATCTCGTCGTCGTCATAAGCCAGATGCACCAGCAACACATTAAGTCCAGGTTGCAACTCTTTCATCCAACCTGTGTAGGTACTGCCCCACTGGTCGGCGGCCACACCCTCCCCCATCATATATAGACGGTTAACTGGCACAAAAACCTCATCTATCGCCTCAAAAAGTGGTGGTGCTGCCTCCAACAACCCAGCGGGGATCATCACAGGGATGCCAAACTCCCTCCCTACCTTCTGGTATATTTTGAAAAGGTCAGGGGTTTGAAACAAGCTCCCCATATGGGAATCGAGATGCGTGGGGTTCAGGCCGGCATTGATGGCCATTTGCACCTGCGCCCTTATTTCCTTCTCCACCTCTTCTGGTTTGGCATTCTGTGCCACTTCCTCCGAAGTAGGATAGAAGAATCCGTCGGCTCCGATAAGACTCGGAATTTGTGACGGCATTGAAACTCCATCCCATTTATAGTTTTCCCATTCGGCTGTCAATGTAAGATGAAGGCCAAGGTCTTTGTCGGGGTGTTCTTTTCCGTATTTCGCAATCTCAGGAAACCATGGGCAGGGCACCATGATGCTGGCGGAGCTGACGCCGCTTTTTTCAAATGCTTCGATAGAGGCCGCATTTTCTGAATGTGCTACTCCCAGGTCGTCGGCATGGATAATCAGCAGCTTGGTATCAGCAGGGTAGCCCAGTTTTTCAGCTATGTTTGGGGGCTGACAGCTAATAGTAGCGGTCAATGCCAATGCCGAAGAATAGATCAATACCTTTTTTGAAATCATGAGAGCGGGTGTAGTAATCAACTATCAAATTATCACCTATTCCCCTATTTCAAAAGCTTTATTCCTTTTTATCCACAGGCTCCATCAAAACCCGTGTGGTTGGCAGATAGTGTGGGTAGTTGTCTTTAATAAAGGTGATAAGCATTTCCCGCACGTTGCAGCGCAGATCAAAGGCATCTGATGAATTGCGGGCAGAAATCAGGGCTCGCACCAGCATGGTGGACTCTGTGGTGTCGGTGACCTGAACAACTTGTGTCTCTTTGTCCCAGAGAGGATCCGTTTTCAGGTATTTTACCAACTGCTTACGTAGCGGCTCAAGGGGAAGTCGGAAATCGGTATAAATAAATACCGTACCAATCAGGCTGGCCTCTGTTCGGGTCCAATTTTGAAAGGGTTGCTCCACAAAATAAGTGATAGGCACCACCAGCCTTCGCAAGTCCCATATCTTCACCACCACATAAGTGAGATTAATTTCCTCAATCCTACCCCACTCCTTTTCCACTATCACCACATCGTCTATTTTGATGGGTTGGGTAAAGGCAATTTGCAGCCCTGCAAGCAGATTGGAAATAGTCTTTTGCGCAGCTAAGCCTACAATGATAGAGAGAATGCCGGCTGATGTAATAAGTCCAGCTCCAAATTTTCTACCCTGCTCAAAACTTAGCAAAATGGCAGATAAAGCGATGATGCATAACCCAACAATCACCAGCTTTTTCATAAACGTAAGCTGGGTAATGACCTTCCTTTCCTGGATATTGTCATCTTTGCCAATATCATACTGGCTGAGTATGATATCCTGAAAAACTTTGGTTAATCTGATAAGAAACCAGGTACCCGAAATAATAAGCAGTATCTGAAACAACTGTCGCCAGTTGTGGAAGGTGTCTTCAGGATCGTAGAAAGTGAAAGTCAGGAAAATTACCAATATAGGTACCAAAGTGAGGCTGGCGGTCTTTACCTTTCTGAGCGACCTTATGAAGTCAGTTTGATCACCTCCCCTCAACCCCAATTTTATGCTTAGAACGATAATAAACCTCAGGATCAGCCCACCAACAATTCCACTTAGAATGATTAGTAATGGCAAAGGAATTTTATTGAGAAAATCCGTCATAGTTTACTTATGTCTGGATAAAACCTGCCGCCGGCAATCAGCTTTCCTTTCTTAGGGCCGGTGAATAAATAAGTCCACGCAGTGAATAATTTGCCATCCAGTCTTACTTGTACCTGCCCTCTGACATATTCTTCGCCTACTAACAACACTGGGTCGACCCCCTCATATTCATCAAGGGTGGCCCAAAAAGTTACTCCGGACGATTCTTTGATTTTGTACAATTCACCAAACGCCAGCGCTTCAGGTGACAGCACCAGGCCCGGGTACCAGGAAACATGGTAAAGGTACCCACTACAGCTGGCCTCTCCCAGCAGGTCAGCATTTTTCCTGAGAAAAACTGCATAGGGCCCTTCGAAACCCGACATGAGTGTGCCGTAAACAAAGATCAAATCACTTTTCTTCATTTGTTCCGCTTTGCTGAATGGCATTCTTCTCGTACACCTCCTCCTGCCATTGCTTGATTTTGTCTTTGTTGCTCCGGGCACCAATACTGCTGATAACACCACTTAAAAACGCCTTTGACCAATAATTGATAATACTCCTTGAAGTATCCCGTTCGAAGAAAATCCCGCCCTGGCGGGTAGAAAAAAGAGTAGGGTTGTTAGAGGAAACGATAAATGCGTTGGCAAAAAAACTTTCAAAGGCCTTCCCGGTTCCCTGTTTTTCCTCTTTTCTATTTAGCACGTTTATCTTTAAATCGTTGTAAAGAAAATCCATGTTGCCAACGGCCACAGACGTATCGGCCTCAAAGTTGAAATAGGCTTCGTTGAGTTTGCCGTCCCTCACCTGAACAAAAGTTATTGGGACAAGAAAAGAGTTTGCTTTTTGAAGATCCGTTGGGCCGACAGTGCCGGTCACATAATGGGTACCAGCTTTGCTGGTCAAATCAAACACAAAGTCGGCCTTCAGTAGTCCGGCATCCATCATGAGCGCTTGCGCATGTAAATTGGCGTAAGAGTTACGGGCAATGGCCTCAGGCTTATTGGTGATGTTTGTTCCCCGTGCGCTGAGCTCCGAAATCATCAACTCGCCTGGCTCGGTGCCATCCTCGGCAAACTCCAGGTAGAGCAAGGCGCTATTTGTGAGCAAAAGCGAGTCGATTTGCAATGGCATTTTCATTTCCAAAAGCTGAAGCTGTGGCAAGCTTCTTACCTGGTCAGCAGGAAATGGCATGCGTTTGTCCTTAAACATGCGAACATAAAAATTGCTTAATTCGACCTTGCGAGCGACAATTTCATCACCCTGAAGCAACCCAAAAAGATTGGGATCATATAATGCTATCTGTCGCCCCTTCGCTTGTACCCAGGGAGTTTGATGCCCTACCACATGCGCATGCTCGTACATGCCGTAGAAAGGCAACACAGTCGGCCCTTCAATGACCACCTGTGGCGCCTGAGAGTTAATAGAAAGTCTGTCAATTTGAACTCTGTAGAGGCTGTCGGGCAAGCGAAAAGCGATATTGTCCAACGACACCTTATAAGCTTCGCTAAACAGCAAACGATCTTCTTTCATCTTCTGATTCTCATTCATCAGGAAACCCCTGAGCTGTATCTCAAATGAAGGAATCTCCCACGAACGGTTCTTTGCTGCATTCTGATAGCTTAGCTTGTCGCCGTCGACGTTGATATATCTCACTTCCAAATTACCAAGTGCGGCATTTCCGTTTGCTGGCTTAATCTTGCCACTTTTTGGAGCTGCGTTATTTCTATCATCTATGGCTAAAAAATCTAACCTGGCCTGTATCGAATCTGCGGAAAAATTGCCGGTAAGCAGCAGTTCCTTTAAATCCAGCCCGGAAATATCGAGCTGCGGAGCAAAAGCCATAGCAATAAACTTACCTTCCCTGTCAGTCGCCAGACGAAAGTCCAGTAGAGAAATCTTCCGGTCGGCCGTGCTTAGCAACAATCTGTTCAAGGTAAAAGTATCGAACCCGTCCAGCCAGGAAAAATCCTGCTGGTTTGTCTCCATAGATATATCCCGGGCAAAGCCTATGGGCGAACTGGCAACGGTAGACTGTTTGTCGAAATAAATGTCGCCCAGGTCAAAGTTGATATTGCTAATCCTTTTTGAAATGGTGTCCTGTCGGGTTGTGAGCAAGCGCAGCGGAAAGTGTATCTCATTTCCTTTCACATAGTCATAGCCACCAAGTATCCGGGTTTTTACTTTATTGATTGCGGCTTCAATTCCTTTTCCCTCAGACGACCCTGCTGCGACCGTCCATTCGATGCTCGCTCCGCCGAAAGTCGCCTGATTCCATTTAATATGATCACCCTTTATAACTGCCAGTATATCTATTCCGCTGATGTCAATACCCGGTGTAACAAGCCTTGCAAGCCCCTTTCCTGGTGGCAGTGTATAGTTAAAATTGAGGGTGGAAAAAGTTGAGTCACTAAGTGACGCTTTAATCTCTTTCACATCCATGTTCACCTTGCCCGGCAAAGCAATTTTGAGTCCGGCAATACTTGTGTTTGCATCGTTTATATGCCAATTCGTAGTCCGGCCGATTTGGTACCCAACACCGGTCATTTCAATTGAGTAATCGGCAAGTTGCAGCGAAGAAGTGTCTCTCAGGTTCACAAAAAGATTGCCTCTGTATATGTCCAGTTTCTTTACTTCCACTTTCCCCAGAGAGGCCTTTTTCAGGCCTTTCCGCCTCTTATATGAGTTGATCCTGATGTCGGGGTTTATCAACATCACGCTGTCAGCCAGCCATTCACCCTCTATCAAAAATTCTTTCAGGTAAAAACCGGTCATTTTCATCTGTCTGATTTTACCCTCAGCTGACCAGCCTGATGGAGTATAGGGCGTTACCACCACATTCTCAACAATGTAATTACCCTTGATCGGATTAAAACTGAAATCACCTATCTCCAGGATATGGGAATCGTCAGGGAAAAGCAAGCGAGACTGCCCCACCTTCACAACCAGGTCATTGGCATGAAAAAATTTGGTAGAGTCGAGCTGGGTAAGGCTATCAACCCGGAAAGAGCTTGCAAACACCTCGATTTCCGGTGAACTGAACCGCTGTTTTTCTCTATCGTAGAAATAAACTTCACTTTTGTCTACCTGAAGTTTGGCCACCGACAGACTCGAGAAGATATGGCTGATATAGGGGTAAAAGTTAGCTATTTCACGGAAGCCAACTTTCTTCTTTGGGTCATTGAGCCTTTTTAGAAAAAACTCAGAGCTACTCACCTCCAGTTTCCCGACCACCAATTCTTTGTTTTCCCAGCCGTTCCAAAGCTCCACCTGACTAAGCTCAAAAGAAGGCACATAAAATCGTTTTTGCATATCCGCCTTCTCAGCAAACCACCTCTGACTCAATCCCGGTATTGGTGCAATCACCAGGCTGTCGCCACGAATAATGGAATCGAGTGTTGAAAACCGGAATTTCTTAATAAACAACCGGTGAATGCTGTCTGGCAGAAAGTAAGCGTACTCATCAACTGTAAAATCAATGTGCTCAAAAACCTTGTTGTCCCGGCTAAAAATAACGGTGCTGGTGTCTATTCTAAACTTTCTGAGCCCCACACTGGCATTTTGAACGGTGAAGCGATCCTGGTTCTTTCCTCCATAGAACTTAAGATCCAACAGGGCCCTGTCGAGGTCAAAGTTTTGAACTTCAATAACATCGAAAAGAGAGGTGAGAAGCTCTACAATAGAAGTACTCTCCTGATTTTCTCCCCGCTTTCTGGTGACCCTGGTTACCTCGTTAATATTGATGGCAGGCTGTTCAAAAAATATTTCTCCTATTTGAAGGATATTGTCGTTGTAGGCCTGAATAAAATCGACGTTTGTTAGCCTAAACTTAGGAATGAAAACCTCGTAGCTATTTACGCTGTCGGGCACTGGCAGCTTTTCCACCCTTGGCTTAAGCTTTAGGTTGGTGAATACAATGTCGGAAGTCTCGGTTGACAGGGAGAGGTCGTCGAACTCTACCACATGGATGCTGTCTGCCAACTTCACGCTCTGCTTACTTATTTGCAACAAAAGCTTTTCGGTATTCAAAAACCTGTCTTCCTTCTTCACCGACTGCCCTATCTCGAAGTTATCAACTGACGCATTGACCGGGCCTACCAGGTAGGTCTGTTGAACATCATTCAGATCTTTGATATAAGTGAAATAGCCCTCAGTGATTTTGAAGTCTGTAATCTCAAAATGATTAAGGTAATCCGTTATCAGCTGATAAAAATCTCCCGCTTCCAATGACAGCGTGACAGATTTCTCCTCCTTTGGGTTTTTATACCATTTGATATCGGGCTGAAGAATATCTATTGCCGTTACCTGAAGATTGCGGTTAAGGTATAGGTTGTACAAACTCTTAATTCGCAACGTGAGAAGCGGTATGTGGGTGATATACATGTTCTCCCGGCTATCTTCCCCCGAATGGAATCGATTTTGTGAAACCGAGTCTACATTCAGGCGAAAGTTGCTGAAATTGATTTGGCGCCGGAAAAGATCAATTTCAATTTTATCGAAGCTTACATCATAAAAACCATTACTCTCCTCCTCCACTACCTGCGCAATGATCGTTCCGGCCAGCTTCACAGCCATTTCCCTAAGGGTGCCAATAGATAAAAAGTACAGAGCTACTGCTGACAATGTGGTAATGACAGTAATCTTCAGCAGATAACTTGAAAGCCGTGTCTGTTTTCGGGGTGGGCGGGGAAGCTTCATAAATTACACCATAGCCATCAGGTTTTTTGTAAATACTTACTAATACTGAAATTTGCTAATCATTCAGTACAAAGAGAAGTGGTGTTGTCTGCTTAGCCACAATAAAATTAGTAATTTCGCAGTCTATAGTAATTGAGATCAGCTAAAATATATCGGTATCGACTATTTATGAAAATGCACAAACCCTTCTTGCTGGTACTGACAGTGCTGATAAGTTTTTCGTTGCATGCCGATAAAAACAAAAAAGCTGCCAAGGCACTAGCCAAGGGCGATGTAGACAAAGCCAGGGAAATAGTGATTGAATCGCTACAGAACGACATCGTTAATCCAGGGGGCAATTATCTCTACTCACTTATCTACACGATTGACTCACTTCCCGATTACAGTATTGACAGCGCCCAAAAATATATACTTGCAGCAAGAGTCGACTGGCCATTGCTTACTGAAAAAGAGCAGGGAAAAAGTATCAAGAATGGGTTTTACCCGTCTCTTTTTGAAGTACAAAAGGAGCGAATAGACAGCCTGGCGTTTCTAAGAGCTGTCGAACAGGGCGATGTTGCGGCCTACGAAGACTTCATGGCGCAATTTGCTGATGCCGACAAGGTGCCCCTTGCCAGAACAAAAAGAGATAGTGTCGCTTTTAGCAATGCCTCCGAAGTCAATACATGGCAGGCCTACCAGCGGTTTTACGAAACCTACCCCGAGGCTGAGCAGGTGGCTGAAGCCCAGGAACGGTATAAAGTGCTTATTTTCAACGACCTTACGAAAGATAGAAAGCTTAGCAGCTTCAAAGATTTTCTCAGAAACTTTCCCGCTACCCCTTTTAGAAAGGAGGCTGAAGAGCAAATATTCGAAATCATGACTGCGGCCAATGAGCCCGAGTCGTACCTTAGGTTCATGGCAGAGTACCCCAACTCGCACATGAAAAAACGGGCTTTCGATTTCCTTTTTACCATTGACCAGGCAGCCTATAACTTTCAATACTACTCACGTTATACCCCCACCAGAGCCATTCAGGATTCGCTTGACAACCTGCGAAAGCTTGAAAACATGTATCTGGTGCCATTTTACGAAAATGAGAAATATGGTTTTTTGAAGCCAAACGGTGCCGTGCTGTTTGAGCCTACCTTTTCATCGATAAATAGCGGTTACCTATGCGGCGACATTGTAAGTGAGTTTTTGCTGGTGGATGGTAAGATTATTAACCGTCAGGGAGCTGTAATTACGGAGGGGGAGTTTGATGTTGTTGAGAGTATCGGCGGTGGGTTGATCAAGGCGGGATCGGAAGGAAAGATGGGAGTCTGGCACAAATCCGGCTACCAGATTCTTGCCCGCCAATATGACGACATTGCGCTGCTCGACAACAGGTTGCTGCTCATCACAAAAGGAGAAAAAGCTGGCCTGGCTACCTACAATGGCCGGATACTTATCACGCCGCAATATGATGATATCACTGTAGAAGGTCAATTTTGGATTTTTATAAAAGATGACCTGTTGGCCTTCACCAACATTAAAAAAATTGCTGCCGTTGCCAATCAGGAAGAGCTAAAGCTTTCTTTCGTCTACGAGGAATTGGAAAAGTTGCCAAACGGAGACATGATTGGCTACAATGGTGATTCAGAATGCATCATTGACAAAAACCAGGAAGTTGTTATTCCTATGGGTGTTCAAAATATCTATCCCATGGGAGACAACTGGCTCGTGAAGCAGCCTTTTGGCTACCGTATTTTCTATGCTGACACTCGAAAATACTCTGACAATCTTTTTCCGGAAGTTGAATTCAATTCCCAGTGGCTGGCATGGAAAAGCGACACCGCATGGGCACTCGTTAACAAGCAAAGCGCCAGAGGCATTATTTTCCGACTCGACTCTGCAAAACTGATCAACGAAGACGTTGCTCTCTCCTTCAAGGACCTAAAAGGCACTGCACACTTTAATAACGGCTCCAGGATCGATTTCACTAAAGGCGACAAGGTGTATGTGCTTGGCGACCCCTACCGAAAGGACAATTATGACAGCAAAAGTCAGTTTTTGGTGATAGAAAATAGTAAACTGAAAAAGGTTTACAGCATGCAGGGGAAGCTTATGTTTGACTTAAAGCAAGGCTCGCTTCGTTACCTTTCTCCAAATTATCTGGTTGTTGAAAACAGAGGGAAGCAAGGCATTGTGGATACCACGGGCAGGCAAACCCTGGCCATCAAATACGACGGAATTGGGCAAGCTGATGCAGAAGGGCTGGTGACCGTGCTGCTCGATGGCAAATTTGGCAGCTATCACCTGGCCACCGGTGCGCTGGCAGCCCCTAAATACGAAACACGGGCAAGGTATTTTAATGACCAATTGCTCACTACCACCTTCAAGGGTGCAACAGGCCTAACCAACTTTGAGGGAAAAACCGTGCTCCCCTTTGAGTATGAGAAGGTGCAGGTTTGGAACGACACACTGGTGATGGCTCAGAAAGAGGGCTTATGGAGCATCACTTCCCTGGATGGAAAAAAAACGTACTATATGCCTTTCATCAACTTTCAGGTGGTGAGAGATGACAAGGAAGAAAGAATCCTAAAGATATATACTAACGATGGATATGGGGTTTTGAGCAGCAAAAATGGCGTTGTACTCGCTCCTACTTACAACGACCTTGTTAACCTTGGAAGCGACACCCTCCCGCTTTATTTCGCCGAAAAGCATGTGCGGGAAGCCGAATTTTATGTGGTAGTATACGCCGATGCCAAAGGCAACCCCATCAAATCGCAAGCCTTTCGGGGTGAGGAGTATGACAAAATTTTCTGCCAGTAATTGCTGTTGCTAACAAGGAAGCCGAAATAGTTGTTGCTACCAAATAGCTTCTACTTTGCCGAGGGTTACGTTTTTCACTACTGCACCTCCCTGCCAATTCACCACAAGTTTATCATAGGGCTGGGTGGGGAAAACCACTTCGGTCATCACCAGCTCGCCTTCGTTGACGAAAACTTCAACGGATGAAGTATCAACAAATATCCGTATCGAGGCTGGGCGAGCGCCACTAAGCAGCTTCCCGACATGAGTAGCAGCAAAGCCCTTTTCAAAACCTACCAGTCCGGATTTTGCCCTGTCGATTGAAACCACTGAATCTGAAAAATCAATCAACACAACTTCATCAGTGCCATTGCCCAGGCTGATTGAAAGACCACCAAAGCTGGTGCCATCCAACTCCATGTCAATCGCTACCAGAGCATCAGTAAGCTCAATTGCCTGACCATTTTCTGGTTGGAAAGATCTCCCACTACCAACAATGTTTCCAACCTCCGCTACCGGGAAGTTGGTCAATGCAAGCTCGCCTCCGACCTGCTTTAGCTTAAGTTCTCGTGGCAAAGTCATAGCACTTCTCCAGACTTCAGTAGGCACCACTTGTGCATATTGCCAGTTGCTCATCCAGCCGAGGAAAAGCCTTCTCCCATCTTCGGCAGGCACATCCGACCAGGTGACCCCGGCGTAATTGTCGGTGCCCTGGTCTACCCACCTCGTAGTCGGCATTTCCTCATCGGGCACAAACTGTTTGCCATCAAAACTTCCCACAAAATACTGTGTGGCCGACCCACCATTCGGTCCGCCGGGATTGATGCTCACCAGCAGCACCCATTTTTCTTCATCGCTATCCTCGACCTTCAGTTGAAAAAGATCGGGGCACTCCCAAACACCGCCGTGAGCTCCTAATTCTTTGCCGAAGTCACTTTCGAAAGCCCAGTTCTTCAAGTCAGGCGAGCTGTAAAAGCTAATGTGGTCGGCAACTGCCAGCGTCATGATCCATTTCCCGGCAGCGGCATTCCAGCTTACCTTGGGGTCACGGAAGTCACGAATTCCCTGGTTGGGAAGCACAGGATTTCTTTCATATTTAGTCCAGGTGCGGCCGTTATCAAGGCTAAAGGCTATTCCCTGGTATTGAAAATCCTCTCTACCCGCCTTTTCCATCACTGCATCGTGGTAGGTAAAAATGGCCACCATGGCTGGGTTGGTTTCAGTGCCAAAGCCAGCTGTGTTGTTCCAGTCCACCACAGCGCTTCCAGAAAAGATATAGCCGAGGCTGTCGGGATAGAGGGCAATAGGTAAGTGCTCCCACTTCACCATGTCCGGACTCACGGCATGCCCCCAGTGCATAGGCCCCCAAACGGTGCTGTCCGGGTAATACTGATAAAACAAGTGGTATTCACCCTCATAATACACCATCCCATTAGGGTCGTTCATCCAGTGGGCTTCAGGAGAGAAGTGGAACTGAGGACGGAATTTCTCCTGATAGAGTTTTACCTGAGGTTCTTTCATTGGCTTACTTTGACACGCTAGCAGGTACAGAAACACGCATAACAGGGAGGTTGTTTGAATGGCTTTCATAGGTGCCAATATCCGATTTTACAAGAAGATACTGAAATAAGTAGCCATTTTCATGAAAGTTTCGAATAGCCTCGAAGCCCCCGTCTACTTTTTTTGCAAAATCTGTATTGGGAAATCATTGCCGAAAGAGAAACTGGCCGGGTATTGTGACTTGCCTTTATACTCCTCTGATAGCGCTGGCACCCGCTGCTCAATATAAGAGCTCAACTCCCTGATGGTAATGATACCATCAGTCGAAGAAGCCATGTTTTTGCCTGACAGCCCTTCGAGGATGGAATAAGTAAAAACACCGTGCCCCAGTTGCTCAAATTCGGTGGCAAATTGCTCCGAGCCCGCAGCCGTAAGCCAAAAGGTACCAGTACTTCTGGCCAACTGCGCCAGGGCTTTCTCCTCAGCCGCTCCCCTGGTGGCAACTGTTTGCAACGCCCCGGCCGACTGACAAGCGTCGATAATAAAGACCTGCTTCTGGGCATTTATCTTCATCGAAAGCTCTTTCAGGTCAGCAGCCGAAACAGCCCTGTCTTTCAGGGTGCCAGTGTTCCCATACATTTGGGTGACGTCGTAAGGCACTAAATAAAATTCATTCTCTGCATCTTCCTCACTTACAGTGCCGTGGCCCGCATAGTAGAACACGAACAGGTCTTGCTCAT
Organism: Imperialibacter sp.; assembly: GCF_040222815.1. Taxonomy (GTDB): domain Bacteria; phylum Bacteroidota; class Bacteroidia; order Cytophagales; family Cyclobacteriaceae; genus Imperialibacter. Next base: position 354,929 of record NZ_JAVKCH010000015.1, read on the forward strand.
TGATGTTCTTTGAAATCTTTGCAAAAGCTGCAAGAATACTCTCCTTAGTGACCTGGCTGTCGTAGAGCTCCGTCTTCTCCACTTTCGCAAACAAGTCCGTGCTGGAAGCATCCAGCTGCTTAGCCACACTCCTGGCGTCTGTTAAAGCGTAGTTTAGCTCATACTTTGGATTCTTGTATTTGTTGATCCCCACAATAAGCGCCACCAACTTGGGCTTGGCCTCCGCATTCGCCTGATACCTGACGATCAGTTTGGCTTTTTCTGACTCTATGCCTTCTTTGTTGACTGCCACGGCATAGAAGTAGTTTTCTTCTCCATAAGCATTGTTGAGGCTTGCAGTAAAATCAAAGTCGGTGCTGTTTCCCTGGCTTTTCTTGGTAGCTAGCAGCTTGGCATTGTGGTAGAGCCTCACCTCTGTGGTGTACTCCGGATGTTCGGTAATCTGCACCTTCAGTTCCAGACTCTTCTGGCTACTGCTGAGGGCCGAAGCGGAACTTCCTCTTGCATTTCCCCCCTGAGTCAACGTGATGGATGAAACATGCTCTATGTCTTGCTCCAACGTAGTACTGCTCTCCGAAATGGTAACTCCTGAAAGGATTTTGGCTAATAGATTGGGCGTGTAGTACTTATCAAAAGTGGCATCAAGACTCACCCGGCTTAGTAAATTTCGCTCCGTCCAGTAAATTTTTGAAATGGCTTCCAGGCTTCCATCGATCTGCCCCCCTCGGGACACAGTAACAAGATCGTCGTTGGCATCGGCGTAAATAAACCCTACGATCTCATTGGCTTCGGCATTGTAAATCTGAGTGACGTTGTTATTGCTATAGTTAATCAGAAAGCTTTTTCCGTCGTGCAGCGGATAAATTCTCTTTTTATCAACCCCCTGGTTGGCCGGTGCCATCATCAGCTTGACCTTGTCTCTCTTTGTGGAAAAGACTTTTTCTTTTGAAGAGATATCAAACACATCAAAACTGTAGTCGACACTGCTGCTCATCAGCAAGTTATCTTTGAGAACGGCTGACGTATAAAGCGAAACAGAAACCAGGTTAAGCTGGTCGTAGATTTTGTTGTATCGGTTGGCAGCCATTTGATACTCCCAAAAGGCGATCTTACCTGGTAAGCCTTCGCAAGAAATAATGCTCTTGCCGTCTACTGAATACTGAACAAAATGATAATAGGCTTTCCTAAGCTCCTCGACCACTTTGCCCGACTGAATGTCGTAAATAATCGCTGGCTCGGCCCCAAGGTATCCCGACTTAAAACTAGCGAGGATATTGCGGCCATTTGGGTCGAAATCCAGACCGCTTACATGATGCGATACGCCGCTGATTTTTTGAACCTGCTTCGCATTGTCCGAAAGGTTGTAAACATAAATTTCAGATCCCTCAGTGCCAACAGCCAGAAGATTGTCTGTGTAGCTAATTGCTACTCTGGTGATGTCCTTTGTCACATCAATTGCGGCCAGTTGCTCCCCATTTATGATGTTGAGAACCACAATGGAATTGCCCTCCACGCTAACAACCTCATTCTTTGACTGACTAATTCTCAGGTCAAATGGCGATTGATGCACACCCTTGAATGTCCTGACCGTTTTCCCAGACACGGCATTTATCAGTTTAATCGTTTTATCATCGAAGGCAAATGCTATTAGTTGACCGTCGTTGGAAACAGTAAGGCTGTTTTGCTTCGAGTGAACCTGCTCTTCATCATAGGTCAGCCGTAATTTGTCGACGGTGGTTTGAGCAAGCAATGACCCCAAAGAAATGGCTAAAAAAGCGAGGCAGACGGACAGTTTCATCAGGACGTATTTTGAGGATTTCTTATCTCTTTAGCTGCTCCGCCAGCACGGCTATTCCCTCTTCAAAACTGTGAGGGTTGTAGCCAAGCACCTCCTTTGCCTTGTCCAGCACAAAACCCGTCTTTGGCGGACGTTTGGCTGGCTGGCTGAATTTAGAGCCATCCGTTTCATTGATCAGCGACTTATCAAGACCAAAATAATCGGCAGTGGCAATGGCCATTTGATAAGGATTCATAAAGTCTTTGCCAGAAATATTAAAAACACCCTTAGCTTTTTTCTTCGCAATGAGGTAGCAACCCATGGCGAGGTCTTCTGCCAGCGTGGGGGTTCTCCATTGGTCATTCACCACGTTGATGGTTTTGCCGTCCTCAAGGCTTTTCTTTACCCACAAAATAATATTGCTCCGGCTCATGTCGAAAGCTATACCATACACCAACACTGTGCGGGCCATGGCCCAGTCTATTTTGCCAGCCATCACAGCCTTTTCCGCTGCCAGCTTACTATCGCCATAGTAGCTCACCGGGTTAGCTTTGGCCTCCTCGCTATAAGGTCCATCCTCCCCGTCAAAAATAAAGTCCGTTGAAAGGTGCAAAAGAAATGCGCCACTAGCCTCACAGGCTTTTACTATGTTTTCAACCGCCGTTACATTTTGTAACCAGCAGCCCTCCTTATCAGTTTCGCACTGATCCACGTTGGTCATGGCAGCAGTGTGAATGACCACTTCCGGTTTTTCAGTAGTGATGACTTTTAGTGTCTCCGCAGCATTGGTAATATCCATCGACTGGTACCGGATACCTTCTAGCGGAATCCTGCTGGCTCCTCTGCCAGTGGCAAGAAAGTCTTCGCCTTTTTCTCTAAGAAGTACAACCAGCTTTTGGCCCAGCAAGCCATTGGCTCCGGTGATCAGTATAGACATAGCTTATTCATTATATTGAATACCGTATTTCTTTGTCAGCTCCTTTTTGGGCACTTCTTCTACCTCTATAGTCATGTATACTTCAACAGCAGGCACTGTCTGCACGGTTTTGACTGCTGCAATTTTATCCACAACATCTAATCCTTCCACCACCTGGCCAAAAACGGTATACTCGTCGTCGAGATGGGGTGCCCCGCCTATCGTTGTGTAAGCCTCTACCCTTTCAGGTGAGAAAGTTTTCTCAACGTAAATATCAGTAGTGACCTTTTCCTTAACAAGCGGAATAAGGCTTTGTACTTCGGCTGTATAGGCATCAAAATTTCCCGTCTTCCTTCCCTCCATATAGAGCTCAGTCAGTCTGTTTTTCACCTCAACCTGTGTAGAATCTTCCAGGAGCTTTCTGATAGCCATTCCGAGTTTTTCCTGGTCGATTTTCAGGGCTTCCTCAGATTCATAAACCGTTCCCTGCACAATGTAAAACTGGTTGCCGCTTGACGCCCTGTCAGGGTTCACTTCGTCTGGCTGTCGGGCCGCAGCCAATGCGCCTTTTTTATGAAAATACCTGGGTACAAACTCGGCAGGGACAGTATACTCTGGCTCTTTTTTATCCCGGGACTTTTTGCGGTTGATATCACCCCCCTGTATCATAAAATTATTCATGACACGGTGGAAAATTGTGCTGTCGTATTTACCATTCTCTGCCAGCTTCAAAAAGTTTGCCTTGTGCTGTGGTGTCTCGTCATACAATACCGCCTTCATGTCACCGTATGGCGTGTGTATTGTCACAAGATAGTCCTTGTTTCCACGGCAGGACGTAATCAACACCACAAACGAAAGTGCCCAAAATAACTGCTTCACTCTGCTCATTTCTTAAGTTGCATTTTAATCTCTTTCAATATAGCATCTCCTCCCTTGTCAAGAAGTCTTTCCGCCAACTTTTTGCCAAGCGCCCGTGCGTCAGCAACTTTTCCTGTAATACCGTCCTGCACAATCCTTTTTCCATTTAGGCTAATGATACCCCCTTTGATCTTAAGTCTGTCCTCATGTAAAGTAGCCAGCCCAAATACGGGAATGCTACAGCCTCCTTCCAGCGTTTCCAAAAAAGCCCTTTCAGCTATGAGCCTGGCTGCGGTATTTTGGTGGTTGACAGCATCTGCAATGGCTTTTTTGATCATTGGGTCAAGAGAAGCACTTGCCTCCACAGCTACCGAGCCCTGACCAACGGCCGGTACAAATAAATCTGTGTCGAGCACCTGAGCAATTTTATCAGCAAGCCCCATGCGGTGAACGCCAGCGTATGCCAGCAAAAGTGCATCGCAGTGGCCTTCTTCCATTTTGCGAAAGCGGGTTTGAAGGTTTCCCCTCACTTCCACCGTTTTGATGTGTGGGAAATAGTGCTTCAACACGGCCACTCTGCGGGTGGAAGATGTGCCCACCACAATCGGTGTTTCTCTGTCTTCGAGCGAGATCCCATTTTTGTGGCTTACCAGTACATCATTGACTCTTTCCCGCTCAGTAAAGGCGATAATTTCAAAGCCCCTGGGCAGGCTCGACTGCATGTCTTTGGCGCTGTGAACGGCAATATGCACACTTCCGCTGGCCAGCTGCTCTTCCAGTTCCTCAGTAAAAACCCCTTTGCTGCCAATTTTGGCAATAGAAACGTCAAGGACTTTATCGCCCTTTGTTTCGATGGTAACCAGCTCGGTAGCAAGGCCCTCTTTGTTCAGAAGCCCCGCAATATACTCAGCCTGCCACATGGCAAGTAAACTTCCTCTGGTTCCTATTTTTATTTTCTCCACAACAACTAGCTTTAATTTTTCTTTACTGTGCAATCTTCATCTTAAAAGAAAGGTTTTCTTCCCGCACATCCACCACAAACCCTTTTTTCAAAAACTTGCGACCCAAAAGTACTGGGAATTTCATGCCTGAACGATCAGTGAGCGAGAATTCTGTTCTGAACTTTTTGCCAAACAGCACCAGGCGTGTTTTGATGATCACTCTGTTTTCGATGTGTCCGGTTGAGCTTTTGATCTTCCGCTGGGTAAAATCACTTGTTTCAAATTTAGTACTGCCCTTCCTTCCAATGGTAGCCCCTGAAATCTGAAAACTGACTATCGGCGTGCCCTCCCTGTCACTTACTTTAATTCTCGAGCAGTGTAAGGCGGAGGTAAAAGCGCCAGTATCTACTTTGGCCTTGATATTGAAAAGATCCAGCTCCGGCAAGTCAATGATATCATTTCGCCCAATGGTATAGCTGCTCTTCATTCTCATTGGTATTGGATCACTCCTGTTCTTAGAAGCCCGGCCATTTGGAGTGACAAGTCCATAAACAAAATCCGTGGATTCGCATTTCGCTCCAGGTGATAAATAGAGTCGTTCAACAGCCTGGAAGCCGATTCAATGATGGGAAGGGATATCGACTTGGCAAATTTGCTGACAAACTCTTCCTCATGAGGCATCGTTCGTTGTAAGCTGGCCTCTCCGGCATTTACAATGAGCGACTCTCTGAAAATGGTAAGGCCGTATTCCAGCAAGCTTCGCTGAGCCATTTTCGACATGCCGTTGAACTTATCAGTGAGCCCGGCCATGCCCTCAAAATCCGACGACCAGCAAATCCGCATCCACTCTCTGAAAATGGTCGTCGACTCGTCTTCAACCTCGTTGAGCAGGCTCAACGCCAGGTTCATATTGCCGGCAGCCAGCCTGGCCACCGACTGCGCTTTTGCAGCGTCCACTTCGGCCGTTTTTACAAGATAGTCCGCCACTTCGTCATCGGTGAAGCCCCTGATACTTACCAGTTGTGTCCGACTGATAATGGTGTTGATGATGGCTTCATAGTTATTGGAAATGAAGAAGAAAAAGGTGTTTTCCGGCGGCTCCTCCACTATCTTCAGCAAGGCGTTCGCCGCTTGAACATTCATCTTCTCCGGTTGCCAAATGAGCATGGCCTTGTACCTACCCTCAAAGGCTTTCAACGACAGCGCACTAATAATTTGGCGGCTTTCTTCTCTGTAAATAATTGCCTGCTTGCTCTCCGCTCCAAAATGGCGAGTCCAGTCCAGCAGATTGCCATAGGGCTGTTCGACGAGAAAAGGCCTCCACCACTTCAGGTAGTTTTTACAAACAACCTCCTTGAAGTCTTTATTGGGAATGTCTGCAATGGGAAAGGCGAAGGTGACGTCTGGATGAACCAGCTTAGCCATTTTGCTGCATGAAGGACATGCGCCGCAGGAGTCGGTGTCGCCTGGCTTGTCACAGTTGATGTACGTAATAAAGGCCAGGGCCAAAGAAAGGTTGGCACTGCCTTCCGGGCCGTTGAAAAGCTGGGCATGCGCCATGTGATTCTTTTGCACCGACGCTATCAATCTCGACTTCTCGTCTATTAGTCCTGGTATGTCTCTAAATTGCATCTATTCTTCCTCCCACGACCTGAATTTAGCTGACCTTTCGAACACTTCCATCAATATTGCCCTTTCTGTTTCGTCCAAAGGCATTTTTCTTCTTTCCAGCACTCTGCTGGCGGTATCAAGTGCCTGCTCAATTCTGTAGGTAGCAAAGCCTTCTGAGCCGCCCCAGGCAAACGAGGGAACAAATGACTTGGGAAACCCACCGCCAAAAATATTGGCACTTACGCCAACTACCGTCCCTGTGTTGAACATGGTGTTAATGCCACATTTTGAATGGTCGCCCATCAGTAAGCCACAAAACTGCAATCCTGAGTCAACAAATGCCTCATCCGGAAAGCTCCATACCTTCACATTGGCATAGTTATTTTTGAGGTTGGAAGCGTTTGTATCGGCACCCAGATTGCACCACTCACCTAAAACAGCATTGCCCAAATAGCCGTCGTGGCCTTTGTTGCTATTGCCAAAAAAAACAGCGTTGGAAACTTCGCCTGCTACCTTGCAATAAGGCCCTACGGTGGTGTTTTCACGGATAGCAGCCCCCATGCCAATGATCGAATGCTCGCTCATGGCAAAGGGCCCTCTTATCATGGCTCCCTCCATTATCTGAGCATTCTTTCCTATATAAACAGGCCCGGTTTCAGCGTTGATGATCGCACTCTTAATGGAGGCTCCAGGCTCTATGAAAACATTTTCACGATTGTAAACCCGGGTAAATGGGTCGGCAATATCTTCCGATATTCTACCAGCCGTGACCAAGTCGAAGTCGCTGCGAATCTGCACACCATTCCACTGAAAAATTCGCCAGGGACGATCGATCAAATGAACCTCGCCTTCAAAAACCACTTTTTTCTCCAACTTTAAGCTGGCAAGCTCACCGTATGGTATTTGGGCGGAAGAACGAAAAGCAGCGAGGTGATTGCCAACCATGAGCCCCTCACCTTCTCCGAGGTTAATAATAGCTTGAACAAGCTGCTCGGTAGGGCATAAGGCCCCATTGATATAGAAATTGTCAGAGGTGAAGTGGCTGGGAAATTTGGCAGACAAATAATCCTCTGTGAGAAACGACACTTTGTGCCCGGTAAGCTTCTGCCACTTCTCATTCACCTTTAATATACCTAGCCGTATGTCTGCCAACGGGCGTGTATAGGTGAAGGGTAAAAGCTGGAGGCGCAGAATAGGATCGTCGAAGAGAATAATATTCATGGCGCAAAAATAAAAAAGTCTTTAGGAACTAAGCATCCTAAAGACTTTTTGAACAAACTTCTTTTCAGAAGAGGTTTTGCTTATTTCTTATTTACATAGCGCTTGTTGAATTTCTCAACACGGCCAGCAGTATCCACAAACAGTTTCTTGCCGGTGTAAAACGGGTGTGAAGCTGAGCTCACTTCCACTTTCACTACGGGGTATGTCTTACCATCTTCCCACTTAACGGTCTCCTCAGAGTTCATTGTGGAGCGAGTAATAAAAGAATAGTCGCTTGAAGTGTCCTGAAATACCACTTCTCTGTATTCTGGATGTATGTCTTTTCTCATTTTGAAAGTCTTTTAAGGAACTGATTCCTAAATCGGACGGCAAATATAACAAAAGCTTTTTTTTGCTCCAATTGTGAACGGCAAATATTTACCTTTGATGTTTAATAATCAGTCATTTGAGTCTATCCACATTCATAGAATTGGTCAACAAGAAGGGGAAAGATAGGGTTCCATTCTTTTTTGTGGTCGACTTTGAGCTGCAGAAACCGAAAGTTTGGGACGTTGACTCACTCATTGACGAAAATATCCTGTTCAACTTCGAAGGGTTTTCCAATCACCAGAAAAAAGAGGCTATCTCTGTCCACGCCGAAAAAATATATCCGGCTTTTGAAACATATGAAAAGGCTTTTAATCATGTTTACCAGCATTTGCAAGCCGGCAATTCCTTTTTAGTGAATCTTACCGCCAAAACTGAGCTCATTACATCGGCTAGCCTACCCGACATCTATCACGCCTCATCCGCCAAATACAAAATGTTCTACAAAGGCGAGTGGGTAGTTTTTTCCCCAGAGACTTTTGTGAGAATTTCAGGAAATACTATTGAAACCTGCCCTATGAAAGGCACAATTGATGCTGATTTGCCTGGGGCGGCAGCTAAACTGCTCAACGACCCAAAAGAGCTTGCTGAGCATGTAACGGTTGTAGATCTTCTGAGAAACGATTTAAGCAGGGTGAGTAACAACGTGCAGGTGGAAAAGTTCAGGTATATAGAAGATCTCCGAACCAACAGCAAGCACCTACTTCAAACCAGCTCAAAAATTACAGGCAGATTGCCAGTCGGATATGAGGCAAATCTGGGAGAAATTATCATGGAACTGTTGCCAGCCGGGTCTATTTCTGGTGCTCCTAAGCCAATGACCTGCCAGGTCATAAGAGAAGCTGAGGGAGAAAAAAGAGGCTACTATACTGGTGTTGCCGGATATTTCGATGGGCTCAGCTTGAACAGCTGTGTGCTGATCCGCTACATAGAAAAGGCTGGCGATCAATTTTTTTACCGAAGCGGCGGCGGCATCACAGCTCAAAGCCATGCGCAGCAAGAATACCAGGAACTAATCGACAAGGTGTATGTGCCTACTATTGGAGTCTATCAAAATAGCTAACGGACAGCCCCAAAATCTGTCGTGCCATCAGCGGCGGCTCGATGCAAGTCGGCGGGAAGTTTTCGGGTCACAACTGCTGCCGATCAACCTTCAGGAAGTACTTGATACTTCCCAATTAGACAACGCCACTATTTATAAGGCGAGGGTAATTTATGGTGAAGAGCTTAACAAAGTCGAAATAGAGCCCTATTCTGTCAGACCGACCCAATCGATAAGAGTAGTGGAAGCAATCCACCTCGACTACCGTCATAAGTATGCCGACCGGTCAGCTATCAATACACTTTTCAACCAAAGAGGCGCTGCAGATGACATATTGATCGCCCGAAATGGCCTCCTTACCGACTGCAGCTATGCCAATGTTTGCTTTTGGGATGGATCGAAATGGCACACTCCTTCGGAACCCCTGCTGGCTGGCACCAAAAGATCGTCACTGCTTGAAAAAGGCCTGATCTCCGAACGAAAAATAGCCGTCAACGACATTAAATACTTTGAATCCGTCACACTCATCAACGCCATGCTTGACCCGGGCACAATTGTGCTACCAGCGAGCAAGCTCATTTATTAACCAGATAAACCTGTTATTTTAGCGGCTGCATGCAAAAACAATTAGCTTTTGTCTTTCTTCTATCTTGCCTGGCTCTAACAAAGTCGTTTGCACAAAGCGCCAATGCGCCGCTGTGGAGCGACTACTACCACATGCTTGACCGGTACGAGATCAAAAGCGGCAAGATGCACGATAGCTATTTCAGCTCTTTCAAACCCGTACAGCGCCAGTCGGTAGCTGCTTTTACCGACTCGGTGTCCAGCCTGGGCGTTTTTGAGAGTTCGTCTGACAAGTTCAACGAAAAATACCTTCGACAGGACAACTGGGAGTTCTTTACCGACAGCCTGGAAGCGGCACCCACCAGCAAAAAACCCATCCTAAAATATTTCTACAGAACATCATCCGATGCCTTTCACGTGCGGGAAGATGGTATTGACCTTCATGTTAGCCCTGTTTTTCAGTTTGATGTGGGCCACGACCCAAATTCTCCCTCAACACCATTTATCAACACCCGTGGTATAGTAGTTAGGGGCAGAATCGACGAAAAGTTGGGCTTCTACACCTATCTGACAGAGAATCAGGCAGTGTTTCCGGCCTACACGCAGCGTTGGATCGATCGCTGGCACGTGGTGCCCAACGAAGGCTTCTGGAAGCGATTTGGAGAAGCCGGAACCGACTATATTACTGCCAATGGGTATTTAACTTTTAGTCCCACAAAACACATCCATTTGCAGGCAGGCCACGATAAACTCTTTGTGGGCAACGGCATGCGGTCGATGTTTCTTTCCGACTTTTCGAACAACTACTTTTTCCTTCGGTTCAATGCGAAGATCTGGAAGTTCAATTATACCAATGTTATCGCCCGGCTCAAGGCAGATGTTTTCTACTACAACGACGGGCTGCTGGGCACTAAGGAATTTCCCAACAAAAACCTGGTGATGCACCAGCTCAACTGGCAGGTCACCAAAAACTTTAACGTGGGCCTGTTTGAGGCAGTCATGTTTTCGCCAGAAGATTCGTTACGTACCGGCTCCTTCGATCCCAACTACTTGAACCCATTTATCTTTTACCGGGGTCTTGAGCAGCAGCTTGGCAGCCCCGACAATGTGCTTGTGGGCTTTGATGCCAAATGGAATTTCGCCCACCACTTTTCGGCTTATGGGCAATTCCTGCTGGATGAACTATCGTTTACCAACCTAAAAAACAGGACAGGCTGGTGGTCGAACAAATACGCCTATCAACTTGGTTTGAAATGGGTGGATGTGGGCAACGTCTCCAATCTCGACGTTCAGCTTGAGCACAACTACGCACGGCCCTACACATACGCCCATCAAAGCAGCTACACCAGCTTCACTCACTACCGGCAGCCGCTCGCCAACCCACTGGGAGCAAATTTCAAAGAATGGGTGGCTGTGCTAAGGTATCAACCAATTGGAAAGCTTCAGCTCACTGCCAGGGCAATGCTTGCTTCCCAGGGAGAGGATACACTGGCATCGAACTGGGGGCGAAACCCACTGCTGCCCTACGCAACTTTCGAGCGGGAATTCGGAAACTTCACTGGCCAGGGAGTAGCTACAAAAATCAATCTGGTTGGCTTGCAGGCCAGCTATCAGTTGCTCCACAATCTTTTCATCGATGCCAGGTTCATTTACCGCAAAGAGCAACAAGAAAGTATTTCGCTGCGTAACAATGATCAGTTCTTTGGTTTTGGCATCCGGCTCAATACCGACACAAAACATCATTATTTCTAATTGACACCATTACACTCTACCTTTGCGCCCTCACTTCAAGTAGTTGAATGAAAACCTATTTCAGACTTCTTTCTTTTGCCCGCCCTTTCGGGAAGTTTATCCCTACCTATATATTGGTCACCATTCTTCAGGTGGCTTTCAGTCTTGTGAACTTTGCCGTCCTCATCCCTCTGTTGGAAATTCTCTTCGATCAGATAGAGCCGGAAAAGCTGGAGAACCTTAAACGTCTTCCTGAATTCACAATTAGTGTGGATTATTTCAAATCGCTTTTCTACTATCATTTTTCTGGCTTCATCGAAACTGCCGGAAAAAGTGGCGCCCTTAAATTTGTATGCGCAGTCATTGTGGTTTCCGTGTTCCTCTCTAATTTGTTCAGGTATCTCTCAGCGGTAATGCTGGCAAAAATAAGGGCGCTGGTCATTAAGAACCTCCGCAGCCTGGTATACGAGCGTATTCTTGCTTTCCCTGTAAGCTTTTTTACTGAGCGTAGAAAAGGAGACATTACCAGCCGTGTGACCAACGATGTGCAGGAAGTAGAACACTCGGTGGTTAGTACTTTGAAGGTGCTGTTCAAAGAGCCAGCCATGATCATAGGCTATTTCGCTGTGCTCTTCAGCATGTCTGTAGAACTCACCTTGTACACAATGCTGCTTCTGCCTATTTCCGGCGGTCTTATCGCAGGCATTGCCAGGCGACTCAAAAAGCGGGCACATCAAAGCCAACAGGCTTTGGGAAATATCAACAACATCCTTGATGAGAGTATCGGCGGCATTCGGATTATCAAGGCGTTCACTGCTACCAAGTTTGTGTTCCAAAAGTTTATCAAAGAGGTTCAATACTATGCCAGAAAAAATGTATCCATCGCAAGACGGTACGAAATGGCCGGCCCAATTTCAGAGTTCCTCGGGGTCTCCGTTGTCGCTGGCCTGCTTCTTGTTGGTGGCAACCTTATCTTGGAGGACAATTCTACCCTCACACCGTCCGAGTTTCTAGCCTTTCTTATCATATTTTCACAGATACTGCCCCCTGCAAAGGCCATGTCTGCTTCATTCAGCAATATCCAAAGGGGGCTGGCAGCAGGCGAAAGAATCTTCGAGGTTATCGATACTCATTCCGCCATCACCGATGCTCAAAACTCTACGGTGCTTCCATCTTTTAGTACGTCAATCGAATTTAAAAATGTATCGTTTGCCTACGAAAAAGACCTGGTACTGAAAAATATCAACCTGAGTATCCCAAAAGGAAAAACAGTAGCGCTTGTCGGCCCGTCCGGAGGCGGAAAATCCACTCTTTCGGATCTTATTCCGAGGTTTTACGACCCCAATGAAGGAGAGGTATGCATCGATGGCAAACCGCTGACCTCCTACACCATGGACTCCATTCGCAAGCAGATGGGCATTGTTACCCAGGAGTCCATTCTCTTTAACGACACGGTGTTGAATAATATCGCCTTTGGCGTAGCCGATGCTGATGAGGAAAAAGTAATAGCTGCGGCCAAAATCGCCAATGCGCATGAGTTTATTGCTGAAATGCCTGAAGGGTATTATACAGAAATAGGAGACAGAGGCGTGAAACTCAGCGGCGGTCAGCGGCAAAGACTGAGCATTGCACGGGCTATTTTTAAAAATCCCCCAATCCTGATTCTCGACGAAGCCACTTCGGCGCTTGATTCGGAATCGGAGAAGCTGGTGCAGGAGGCCCTTACCAACCTGATGAAAAACCGCACGTCGGTAGTCATTGCCCACAGACTGAGCACCATACAAAATGCTGACCTTATTGTGGTATTGCAAAATGGCGAAATAGCTGAGCAGGGAACCCACAATGAACTGATTGCCAGGGCTGGTCTCTATTCGAGGCTGATCGAAATGCAGTCGTTTTAGAAAAATCTGTTATGCACAGCCTAAAAGAATAAAAACCCTGCTGACAGGGCCAGCAGGGTTATATTGTCATATCAACATATGACAAGCATCGACCTAATCAAAGTTTCTTCTACCTTCCGAAGTCAAGCTTGACAAATGAATGCTCCATATTTTGTAGCATCATTTCCCATAGCTGTTCGTAAGGCACAATTTCTATCTCTGCAAAGGCATCACCAGGTTCTGGCGTGCCCTTCAGTCTGTTGAAATATTTTTCCCCTTTCTTCGCCGCAATAGTTGGGTTGAAGCTGCTTTCCACCATAATGGTGATCAGCTTAAGGAACAGCTTCTCCCGCTGACTTTCCGGATTTTCATTGAGGTAGCGATAAATATACTTTTCTGTGTTTGGCAGCCTGGCCAGCGCAACGTCCAGTTTATCTTTCTTCATTAAATCGATAAACTCCAGGATCATAATGGCCACCATGAGCCCCTGCTTGTCTTGCGTATAAAAGGGCAGCTTTTGATAAATCTTCGAGAAATCGAGCACATCCTCCACGTCCCTATTTGGCATAAGAAAGAACAAGTAGGCTTTGTACAACTCCCACCTCTCTTTTGCCCTTTGCGAAATCTTTTCCATGTGCGGGTTTCTATAGGCCTGACCGATCAAATCATCCGCCAACTCGTAGTTTCCGCTATGCAGCGCCATCAAGAAGTAGTTCTCCATATGAGAAAACCAATTCCTGGATGAACGACCAATATGTTCTAACCCCGATTTGGCGTAGATCATGCCATTTTTGTAATCCTTCGCTCTGAGGTATGCATATGTTTTGATGAAAACATTATACCTCATATCAAACCTAAGCGGATTAATGGCACCACTGTTCACCATCCGTTCTGCTTCACCGGTAATTTCAAGAATACCTTCGAATTCAGCAAGCAGCTCATTCGACCTGATTTTCAGCCTATAGTATCTTTCAAATACATTAAATGACTTACTTTTCTCCCAAAGACTCTTCAATTGTTGCACCGACTTCAAAGTCGAGTCGAGGTGAGTCTTTCTGGAATGAACTGACTTTTGAAGTTGCAATTTCTTCATGCAGAAGATACTCTCAGCTTCTTCCTCTATTCTGAGCAATTCCTCATACTTCTTAATTCTACCCAGGGTCTTTCTGAGGTGATTGGGCCGACACAACTCTGAATAAATCAACCTCAACATCCTAAGTCCAGATAAAGTCAACTCTGTAAATTCCGACTCTCTGGAGATGGCAAGTGCCTTATTCACGTGCTTCTCAGCCAAATCATATTCACCCTCTTTAAACAATACTTTCGCTCGGAATATGTAACTGTGACATTCCTGCTCGTAAGGGAATCCGATGTTTACTTTAGAGTCGTTGAAATCGACAAAATAAAGTAAGTTATAGAGCTTGTACCTCAGGCGTGACTTGAGCATTCGGAAGCGCTGGTCGGTGGAGTCCGATTCATACATGCCCAAAGAAGCTTCATCATCTGTATTGTATAGTCCTTTTTGAATCCCATTAAAAAGCTGTTGTTCCTTGCTCGGGTTTTCATCATGACTAATAACATCAATCAGAGATACATTTTTCTTTACCCTTGTTGTTATAATCCTTACTAATTTTTTTATCTCATCCATTTCAATACAATTACTTACTTGCCAAATACTCCCTAGGTTAATATTTACACTACTAGAACTACATTTTGTTATAGTTACGTCAAGTTACAAAGTGTCAGTTTTTTTTCCAAAGCGCAGCCACATCTTCGTGCCATACAATTTTAAACATTTAAATCGCTTGACCTATGGCACAGTATGTTTTCTTTATGATTCTATCTTTAGGGCTTTATTTTTCCGCTCCTAAAACAACCACTTCCAACATTTCAAAAAAGCCAAAGAAATCACTCCACATCATTAAAACTGACGGTGGAGACGACACTTGGGGAGACGGTGGAAAATAATCCAATATATTACTAATAATCATTTCTCAGGTTTAAATTAGCTCCTCTTTGAGGGGCTTTTTTTATGAATCAGAAACTAAGGTTATTAGGTTGCTTTCTACTCTTTCTAGCTGGGTGCAATTCGCAGGTTGACGACCCTTCGCAATTGAGGATCCAAATCAATAGATTTCCGGAAAGCTTTTCACCCATCAAAACAAACGAGTTCGATGGGATTATATTTCAATTTTTAAGCGAAAGAGATTCGACGGATAAGATAGTCTCAAATTTAGCGGAACTTTCTGAAAAAATAGCTATAAATGACACAATTAGTTTATTCGGCTTTACACTAAAGAGCTCAGCCAAATGGGTAAATGGCGTTCCTGTATCAAAAGAAGACGTGTTTTTTACCTTAAAACTCAATAAATGCAGGCTCAGAAGCGGCATTTCTTCAGGAAGCTTTCATTTAGATGCCATCAAAGCTTTTTACCCAGACTCTTCCAACGCCCGGTTTTTTCAGCTCGAAACGCATGGCAACCCGGAATATAGCAGGTCAGTAGCCGGAGATTTCCTTGTCATGCCCGAAAACATTTTTGACCCTCAAAAAACACTGAGAGATTATAGCCTGGAAGAGATAGGTAGCTTTAACGAGGACAACGCCCCGGATGATGTAAAAAAATACTTCGAGGCCTTCAATGGCATTGCCCCTTACGATTCCGTCTACTTCAAAGGCTCAGGCCCTTATCAAATCGAGAGCTATTATCCTGACCAAAACATTAGCCTGGCACTGACCGAAACAAAGAAAGAGAAGCTGCCCTCACAGTTCCAATTGGCAGATAAGATCAACTATGTGATGATTACTGATCCCACGGCTGCCAGATTTGCTCTGCAAAACAATGAAGTAGACGTTATCACCCAGGTTCCCGCCACAGAGTTTGTTCAGCTGGAAGCCTTTAACAAAACCTCAAACACGCTTAATCTCTACAGACAAGCCGGATTCAAGTTTGTGTTTTTTGGCTTTAATACCCGTCGGCCAAAATTTAGCAGCAAGGACGTGAGAATTGCTCTTTCCCATATTATTGACGTTCAGGGCATTATCGACGCAGTGCGCCTTGGTTATGCTGAGCCTACCGTCGGGCCAGTAAACCCGGTGTTGTCGGATCTGTACAACGACGACATTAGCGTCTACAATTACAACCCAGACCAAAGCAAGGTGCTTCTTGAAAAATCAGGATGGAACTTCGACGGGAATAACTGGAAAAATGATGCTGGAGAAACGCTTGATTTCGAACTCACTTACAATGGAACAAATCCGGATTATCAAAAAATAGCGCTGATTGTGCAAAGCGAGGCAAAGAAAATAGGCGTGCAGGTAAATCTGGCGCCGGAGGAGTCAGGCACGCTTTTAAAAAGGCTGCGATCGCACCAGTTTGACGCTGTGCTTTACTCATTTGTCGGCTCGCCACGGGCCTATGATTACTCACCGTTGTTCCACACTGCGTCGGCTGCTCCGGGTAAGATGAATTTCTCTGGCTTTGGAACTGATGAAAGCGACCAGGAAATTGAAAAAGCAATCTTATCCACCTCTAGAGAGGAAATGGCTGTTCATTTGAAAAAATTGCAACAAATTCTGCACGAAGAGCGACCTATAGTCTTTCTTTATTTTGAACAAAGCCTCATAGCAACGTCGAAGAGGTTTCCTCGTTTAAACATTAGTTATTATCGTCCTGGGTACGATCCAGTTGGATTCTACCAGACACGCTAGTCCTGAAATTGAAGTATATCGATTTTTTGTTTGTTCACTCATTCTAACTACATTTTAGCCTCATTAGTTATCAAAAAATAATGCTTAAACGCTTTAGGTACATATTTTATCTGGTCTACATCCTTTACGCTTTGATGCTCCTCTACCTTTGCGTTAAACTTCTGAAAGTGCCAGATGCCACTGAAGATGCCTTCTACCTTTATTTAAAAGAAACATTCGGAGGTTATTTTGGTGTGATCTCTTTTCTTGAAACTTACTTCAGGTCGTTCCAGATATTTACCATTCTTGCTGTTGTATTTAGCTTCCTCATACTTTTCTCTGACTTTTTTGGGAAGCTTTTCCTTAGAAGAAAGATTACCCGGCTTGAAGGGGAGGTCAATGATTTGAAAGCCAAACTTTACGACAAGGAGCAGAAGAAACCCGGCCCTCCATCAGTTACAACAACACAACCAAGCTCTTCCGACGAAAAATGAAAGAATTGATCGAGCATGAGCTTAAAGAGGCTCATCAACTTCTTGAAAAGTTTCTCTCAGACCCTGCTACTGCCCAAAGCATCGAAAAGGCAGCTGACCTTATGGTAAAGAGCATTTTGGAAGGAAAAAAAATAATTTCCTGTGGGAACGGCGGCTCGATGTCGGATGCCATGCATTTTGCCGAAGAGCTGAGCGGCCGATATCGGGGAAACCGGCCTTCAATTCCAGCCGTTTCGATTTCCGACCCTACCCATATTACCTGCGTAGGCAATGATTATGGCTTCGATTACATCTTTTCAAGGTATGTCGAGGGACTTGGCCAGTCTGGGGATGTTCTGCTTGGCATTTCAACAAGTGGCAATTCCAAAAACGTCATCGAAGCGGTTTCCAAGGCAAAAGAAAAAGGACTACGCATTGTTTTGCTCACCGGAAAAGATGGTGGCAAGCTCGCCAACGCAGGCGATGTAGAAATAAGGGTTCCGTATTTTGGCTTTGCCGACAGGATTCAGGAAGTTCACATCAAGGTCATTCATATTTTCATTCTTCTCATCGAAAAGAAATTGGGGTACTGATGCTGGCAAAAACTTTCGGAAGCGCCGTGTATGGAGTAGACGCCTCTATTATTACCGTTGAGGTTAATGTAAGCGCCGGCACTAAGTTTCTTATGGTGGGCCTGCCCGACAATGCCGTGAAAGAGAGTGAGCAGCGGGTAGAATCAGCCATTAAATACTTTGGCTATTCTATGCCAAGGATAAAAACAGTAGTGAACCTAGCGCCAGCCGACATAAAAAAGGAAGGCTCCGCCTACGACCTGCCCATCGCCCTGGGCATCCTAAAGGCATCAGGTCAGCTCACTACAGAGGTGCTGGAGCAGTACATTATCATGGGTGAGCTTTCTCTTGATGGCTTACTCCGGCCCATCAAAGGGGTTTTGCCAATCGCCATTGAAGCAAGAAAACAGGGATTTAAAGGATTCATCCTACCGAAAGAAAATGCTTCCGAAGCGGCCATCGTTGACAAGCTCGACATTATCGGCGTCGAGACCATCAATGAAGCCATTGAGTTTGTGGAAGGCAGGCTAGAGATAGAACCATTAAAAAAAGATACACGAAGTATCTTCGAAGATACGTACGATGGGTACGAGGCAGATTTTGCTCAAGTGCAGGGACAGGAAAATATCAAAAGGGCGCTGGAAATAGCAGCCGCTGGTGGCCACAATGTGATCATGATTGGCCCTCCGGGAGCTGGTAAGACCATGCTGGCCAAACGACTGCCCTCAATCCTGCCACCGCTCAACCTTCACGAGGCCCTCGAAACCACCAAAATTCATTCTGTCGCTGGCAAGCTGGGAGCCCATGCTTCACTTGTCGCTACGAGGCCTTTTCGCTCACCACACCACACCATTTCTGATGTTGCACTGGTCGGAGGCGGCGGTATTCCACAACCAGGAGAAATTTCACTGGCCAACAATGGCGTGCTGTTTCTGGATGAGCTACCCGAATTCAAACGAACAGTGCTGGAAGTAATGCGGCAGCCACTTGAAGAGCGCCGGGTAACCATATCGAGAGCAAAAGTGTCCATCGACTTCCCTGCCAACTTTATGCTGGTGGCCAGCATGAACCCCTGCCCTTGCGGCTATTATAATCACCCTGAAAAGGAATGCGTGTGCCCACCCGGCACAGTGCAGCGCTACCTTAACAGAGTCAGCGGCCCATTGCTCGACCGGATCGACCTGCATGTGGAGGTCACACCTGTCTCTTTTGATGAAATGACGGCAGACCGACAAGCGGAAACAAGCACACAAATCAGGGAAAGAGTGATCAGTGCCCGGCTGCTGCAAACCGAAAGGTTCAAAGATCACCCGACGATTTTCAGCAATGCGATGATGCCACCACCGATGGTGAAAGACATTTGCCAGATCAACGAAGCGGGGAAAAAGCTACTTAAGACTGCCATGGAGCGGCTGGGACTGTCGGCCAGAGCCTATGACCGTATTCTTAAAGTGTCCAGGACCATTGCAGACCTGGCAGGAACGGACGAAATAAGGATCGAACACCTGGCCGAAGCCATTCAGTACCGCAGTTTGGACAGAGAGGGCTGGGCGGGGTAATTCGGACTCAACGACCCCCTAAATATTGTCCAAGATTTTCGATCATTCTCCACTAAATAAAAATCGGTTACCTATTTTTGCGACGTGAAACAGGAGGACTTCTTTTATACTCAGCTCAATACCCTTGTGGAAAATGCGCTGGCAGAAGACATAGGCGAGGGAGATCACTCAACTCTTTCCACTGTGCCTGCGGCAAAACAAGGCAAAGCAAGGCTTCTGGTGAAGGACGACGGGATTATAGCCGGAATGGACGTGGCAAAATTTATCTTTCACAAATACGATCCCACTCTTCATTTTATTCAGCACATTGAAGATGGCTCAGCGGTGAAGGCAGGCGACATAGCCTTTGAGCTTACGGGCAGCGCCCGATCCATATTAACCACCGAAAGGCTGGCGCTCAACTGCATGCAAAGAATGAGCGGAATTGCTACCTACACAAATAGTTTAAGTAGCATGATTTCGCATACAAAAGCTAAGCTGCTGGACACGAGAAAAACCACACCGAACTTCCGGTTGCTGGAGAAAAGGGCGGTTGAAATCGGAGGTGGCAAAAACCATCGCTTCGCCCTTTACGATATGATAATGCTCAAGGACAATCATATTGATATGGCCGGCGGCATCAGTTCTGCTATTCAGTCAGCTAAGAGTTACTTGAAAGAGCTCGGAAAAGGCCTTAAAATTGAAGTTGAAACCAGAACTATGGCGGAAGTAAATGAGGTTTTAGCTGAGGGCGGGGTCGATTTCATTATGCTCGACAATATGAGCACCACAGAAATGAAAAAAGCAGTAGCTTTGATCGCCGGAAAAGCCAAAGTGGAGGCTTCCGGAGGAATAACCGAAAAAACAATAAAAGAGATAGCAGAAACCGGGGTGGATTTTATTTCGGTTGGCGCACTCACGCACTCTTATAAAAGCCTGGACTTAAGTTTGAAAGTAGTAATAGAATAATTCATGATCGTAAAAACAAAGAAGTATCAACTTCCAAAAAATACCTATATAAAGATTGCTCTTTGGAGCGTACTGAAGCAACAATGGTGGGTTTCCCTCATCTATGTCGGACTCAATCTGCCAGTGTTTTTTCTACCCAGCTGGTGGTGGTTCATTGGCTCTACCATTGCACTTGTACTGTATATACTGTTTTGGCTGATTCAGTTTGCTGGTGCCACTCAAATGGAGCAGTTCAAAATTCTTTTTGACAAACTGGGCTATGAAATTGACAGCCGACAGATCCTGATCAAGATAAATACGAAACAGGGGATGCCGATGAAATGGGAAAATATCTCACGTGCCCTAGTCAAAAAAGACGCCTTTACATTGTTCGTGAACAAAGCGCAGATTATTCATCTTCCGTTCAAAGTTTTCAACACCGAGAATGAGGTGAAGTTTGTGGAAACCATTCTGAAAAGAAAAGGTCTTGTCAAATAGCTTTGACTGAAGCAGACAAAAAAAGAATAAAACCGCATTTGTCGAAGATGGCACATTACTGCTCCATGCAGGAACGTGCCATTTCCGATGTTTTCTTGAAATTGCGGAGCGCTCCTTTGTCTGATGACGACAAGAACCACATCGTAGCAACGCTGAAAAAAGAGGGTTTTCTGGATGAGGCCAGGTATGCCAGAGCCTTTGCGAGCGACAAGTTCAAATTAAATCAGTGGGGCAGAATTAAGATCGGCTATGCGCTAAGGATGAAGCAGGTGGATAGTGCCACTATTGAAGAGGGTCTCGAACAAATCGACGAAGGAGACTACCAACAGCTGATTACTTATCTGGCCACCAGAAAGCTCAAAGATACCCGCTCAACCAGCACCGCAGACCGTAACAACAAAATTGCCAGATTCCTTCTACAGCGTGGCTTTGAACCCGATCTCGTTTGGAAAACGATCCAAGACCTGCCTTGAATTGTCTCGTATTTGACTAAAGCCTGTCTTATATTCGTTCAGAATGATTAAATTCATGTTGATCCTCGTAAACTGTTGAGTTGTTACTTACTCAAATAAAGTCTTATGAAAATAAGGAAGGTAGGCGTACTTGTTCTGCGGATTTTAGCCGCTTTCATTATGCTCCAAACGCTATATTTTAAGTTTACCGGGGCACCTGAGTCCATTTTTATATTCAGCACCATAGGCATGGAGCCCTGGGGCAGGTATATGGTGGGCAGCATGGAGCTTGTTGCGTCAGTACTCTTACTGATTCCAAAAATTTACTGGCTCGGTGGTCTACTGGGTATGGGCCTAATGGCAGGGGCTCTCTTCTTCCACGCTGTCTTTTTGGGCATTGAGGTCCAGGGCGACGGTGGCCTGTTATTTGCTTATGCAGTTATTGTGTTTTTTGCCAGCCTGGTGGCAGTTTTAGATCGTAAGAACGATATCCCTATTTTAAAAACTTTGATCTGAGTTGATCATTTGTCCTTCATTTGACCGTATTGCAAGCGGAGGATATGTATTTTTATGAGTTTGGATACTTAAGATATATGAACCTAATAACCACCACAGGAAACGTTTTATCGCAGCTTGACGAAGTAATCGGTCAGCTTAAACCAGAAGACTACACTCGGCCAGTTAAGCTTCTCAACAATTCAACCATCGGCCAGCACGTGCGGCACACACTTGAGTTTTTTATCTGCCTGATGGATGGTACCCCAAGTGGTGTTGTCAACTATGACAACAGAAGAAGGGATAAGATGATTGAGGACGACGGAGACTTTGCCCGGCAAGTCTTAAGAGGAATTGGAGACTTTGTAAAATCCCATAAAGAAAATTCTGCTCTGACTCTTGAAGCAGATTTTGGATCCGCAGAACAGCCAAGTAATGAGCGGGCAATGGTGCGCATACCTTCTAACTACCTTCGTGAATTGGTCTATAATATTGAGCATGCCATTCACCACATGGCGCTGATCAGAGTAGCCATCAACGAGTTTTGCGGGTACGTACAGCTGCCTGAAGACTTTGGCGTCGCCAGTAGTACTATTCGAAGCAGACAGACAAGTAGCTAAGCTTCTTCATCACCACCTTATTTCAGTAGTATGCGTCAAAGCGGCTGGCGGCAATTCAAAAGAAAGCTGTTCGAAGTGCCCTTCTTTATGAAGCTTTTCCACTGGGAATTCTGGCCCTTTAATGTTTTTTACTTTCCCGTTTTCATATACTACGCTTTCCTTTCGGCCAAAGCCCGCTCAGTCTTTTTCTTTTCGGCAGCCAACCCAACAATTGAGCTCGGCGGCATGCTTGGCGAGTCGAAAGGCGACATCTTTAAGCTCATTCCCGAAAAATATGTCCCGACGACAAGGCGCTTCCCTCCTTCCTCCTCTGCTAAGGATATTACTACATGGATGGAAGCGACTCGGCTCAATTACCCAATTTTGCTCAAACCCGATATAGGAGAAAGAGGGTGGATGGTAAAAAAAATAGATTCACTGACCGACATTGAGCAGTATTTGAAAAGCATCAAGGTCGATTTTCTGGCCCAGGCCTACGTTTCGTATCCCATAGAGCTGGGGTTGTTCTACTACAGGTTTCCTGGCATAGCAAAAGGCCGAATTTCATCCATTACCCGTAAGGGATTGATGGCGGTGACTGGTGATGGCAAAACCACAGCCCGTAGTCTGCTGACCTCCAATCTGCGAGCCCGTTTGTATATCAAAGACTTCGAAGAAAAGTACCCGGAAAAAATGGACATGGTGCCAGGCAAAGGTGAAACTATTGAGGTAGAGCCAATTGGCAATCATTGCAGGGGCACAACCTTTCTCGACGATACTGGGCTGGCGACAGAAGCGCTGGAAGCTACCTTTGATGAAATTGCAGCTTCTATTCCTGGTTTCCATTTTGGCAGGTTTGACCTACGATGCCAGTCTTATGAAGATTTGGAAAAGGGTATCAACTTTAAAATATTGGAACTGAATGGTGCCGGTGCCGAGCCGGGCCACATTTACCAGCCAGGGAGGTCTATATGGAAAGGCTATCGAGACGTTCTCCATCATTTGAATGTTTTGTGTAATATTGCCATCCAAAATCACCGATTGGGGGTGCCGTATACCCCATTTAAAGAAGGGCTTCGTTTCATCAAAAAAGTCAAAGCCTACAATCGGTTAAAAGAGAGTGAATGAATCTACTCTGGCTATTTGTAGTTGGTTTTGTTTGTAGTTACCTCGGATCGATTCCCCCCGGCGTTATTAATGTCAGTGTGCTTCAGTACGGGCTGCACGGACACCGATCCCTCGGGCTGAGGTTCGGCCTGGCAGCTAGCCTTGTCGAGTTTGTTTACGCTGCTGCCACTGTCCGTTTCCATATTTTTCTGACAGAGAATACCTCCTTCACAGAAGACTTCGAACTGGTGTCTGGAATTGTTCTAACTATTTTAGGAGTCGCCAGTTTACTGGGCTCAAACAAGGCTCCCTCAGAAAAAGCTGTTGAGGAATCGCCCAGGGCTTTTAGAAAAGGCCTGATCATAGGCGTTACCAATATTATGGTCATTCCATTCTGGCTGGCGGTAACAGCCTATCTGCAAAGCCGAAGCATCGTTATCATCAAAGGCTACGACTTGTTCATCTACGTGGCAGGTATTTCAGCCGGCACTTTTGCCTTGATGGCCAGCGTGGCCTACTTGTCGAACCGCTTCCAAAAGGTGGTGGAAAACCGGAAAACCGTCAACAAAATCCCTGGCATTGTTCTTCTTACGATGGGGCTCTACTCTTTTTACAACTGGTTTATGATGCCTTGAAAGCACTCTTCCTCCAGAAGATAGCCCTTAAACCCAGGGTGAGCATAATTGGCACTAACGCCAGGTGCAACATTTGCGGCAAAAAGCTCCACGAAACTATTACAAGAGCAAGCAGCACCGCCGCTGAAAGCAGGTAAGTGCTGAGCCAATTCGGGGGACTATTTTTAAATGCATAAAAGGCGACAAATGCATGCAGCGGAAATGCCCAAAGCAGATTGAAATTGTACTGTGAAATATGATCCGTGGCAAACCACAAAAACAACAACAGAATTCCCACTACGCCGACCACAAAAAACAAAGTAAAGTCGAGCCACTTTCTCCGCTTGCCTGCCTTCCATTCTTGCTGCGTAGAAAAACCAACCAGCATAAATACGAGAACAAACACAATGGTGGGAGTGACCAATGAGGCCTGCGACTCTCCTTCCTCTGTTGGCATAAACACAACCTCAGTGGCACTCACAAGCGGCACCTTGCCGTTGCTTCTTTGCAAAGTAGCACCAGCAAAGGCCTTTTGTATGTATTCAGGCAGATACATGTACTGATAGCCAGTGGCTACCTTATCGATACCCGTGCCTAGGCAAATATCGATACCTAAATCACCCCAGGGCTGCTGGCCGAGGTTCATATCCATTAGCTGACGGAAGGTCAGATCTTCAGTGACGTAAGAATAGTCAAACGTGATCCGGTCTTTGAAAACCGTTTCCAGCACGTCCCTGATTTTAGTGGCGCAATTATCGTAAATGTAATTGTAGTAGTAATCTCTGTTTTCAGGCTTGTTGTTCTCCACCAAAAAAGCATACAGCTGATGCTTTTCGCTGGCTGTCAGGTTGAGGTTTTGCTCCACAATCGACCTATTCTCTTCTATGTACGCCTCCTTGAAGTCTTCATACCGATTAACTCCCAATTTGTAAAGGAGCTTCCCTCGGGCAAAGTTTAAGTAGAAATTAGGCTGATTGAAGCTGAAAATACCATAATTGAACACCAGATCGATCCCGGTCTTATGATCAAGCACCCTAAACGCACTATGGCCAAAAGCAGTGTACAGTTCTACCTGCGAAGGGCCCATGGTCATTACCGATACTGTGGTACTGTCGCTTATAAAGGGTGGTATTTGTGCCAGGCTTTCTGCAAGGCCACTTCCTCCCAACAGGAGGAAGCTGATTAAGACGAGCTTTTTCATTAATGCCAATTTAGAACATCTCTGATTTAGGATGTAGCTGATTAGACGCTAAATTTACTTGAATTTATTCAACAATGAACCTAGCAACATTTAATGATAACGTAAGACTGCTCAACAAATTGAGCTGGCGCAAGGCTGTCAATGGCGGCAAGCTGCTGGCTAGCTTCCTGGTGAGCAAGCAGCTGGGCAAGGCACGTCACAGCGGGCTACCAATTAGCCTGGCCATAGAACCTACTACTGCCTGCAATCTGCGTTGTCCTGAATGTCCCAGCGGACTGAGGTCATTTAGCCGCCCAACGGGAAAAATTGCCCTGCCATTCTTTCAAAAAATCATTGATGAGGCGCACAGCCATTTGCTCTACCTCACCTTCTACTTTCAGGGGGAGCCTTATCTTCATCCTGATTTTCTGGAAATGGTGAGTTATGCACACCAAAAGAAAATATACACTGCAACCTCCACAAATGCACATTTCCTTTCGGACGAAATGGCCAGAAAGACTATTGAGTCAGGCCTCGACAGGCTTATCATCTCTATTGACGGGGCCACGCAGGACACCTACGCCTCTTACCGTAAAGAAGGGAAGCTCCAGGAAGTAATAAACGGCACCAAAAGGCTTGTCAAGTGGAAAAAGGAGTTAGGTTCAAAAACCCCACACTTGATCTTTCAATTTTTAGTAGTCAAACCAAACGAGCATGAGATTGACGAAATAAAAGAACTGGGGAAGGAACTCGGTATTGATGAGGTTAGGTTCAAAACTGCCCAAATTTATGACTACGAAAACGGATCTCCTCTCATTCCGACCATCAGCAAGTATTCCCGATACAGTCAAAATGGTGAAGGAAAGTGGTCTCTGAAAAACGTCCTTCGCAATGAATGCTGGAAAATGTGGCACTCAGGAGTAATCACCTGGGATGGCAAAATGGTGCCCTGCTGCTTCGACAAAGACGCCACCCATTCGATGGGGAACGTTTCGGAAAATTCAATGGCCGAGATTTGGAGGGGAGCGTCGTACAATCGATTCAGAAACGCTTTGTTGCGTTCTAGAAAGGACATCGACATTTGCAAGAATTGCAGCGAGGGCGGGGCGGTATGGGCTTAGTTTTCTACTTTTGGGCTGTTTCTTTTAGCGCCTTCTGGATGTCGGCTTCGCTACAGCCACAGCCTTTTGCACACCCCTTGTCAACTTTCAGGCTCAGATAAATCTTTCTCCCCAGGAATACGACGGCACCTGCAAATAATAACCCGATGATAATTGTTTCGATCATTTCAGTAAGTCAACGGTAGTATTGCTGCTGAAGTTCAGTCTAACCAGAATTTCTTAATCGTACCAAGCAGCTCGCTTTGTATGCCACAGCCGGCAATAAGTTCCCGGCCAAATATGTAGTTGTCGCCCCCTTTGAAGTCCGTGACGGTACCACCTGCCTCCGTCACCAGTAAGACGCCCGCTGCAACATCCCAGGAATTCAGGTTGAACTCAAAAAACGCTTCAAAACGGCCGCACGCAACATAGGCTAAGTCCACCGCTGCACTGCCCATCCTTCTGAGCCCATGAGAAGACTTCATCAATTCATTAAGAATATTCAAATAGGGCATCATCTTTCCAAAGTCATTGTATGGAAAGCCCGTGGCCAGCAGCGACTCATTTATTTGGGTAGCATTTGACACCCTAATTGGCTTTCCATTGCAGAAGGCTCCCTTACCCTTGATAGCATGAAAACACTCGTCACGATTTACCTCATATACAACACCCAGAATCGCCTGCTTGTCTCGCACCAGCGCCAGGCTAACTGAATAAATGGGAAGACCGTGCACAAAGTTTGTGGTGCCGTCAAGCGGGTCTATCACCCACTGTAAGGCTCCCTCTGAACTGGCCACAGTACCTTCCTCAGTAATAAAGCCAGCTTCCGGCAGCACCTCCCTCAGGCGCTCTACAATCATCTCTTCACATGCCTTGTCAACGTAGGACACTAAATTGTTGTGCCCCTTTAGTTCTATCATGTCAGGTGTAAAGCCTTCTGCCTCTTTTTTCAAAAATTGCCCGGCTTCCTTACTTATGGCTATTACGTGGTGAACAAGTGTTTCTAATGGTATTTCCATCGTGATATTACTTTCCAGATACGACGATTACAATTTCCCCTTTGGGTGGCTTTGCCTGAAAATGAGCCAAAACCTCCGTTGCGCTTCCGGTAATAGTCTCTTCATAGAGCTTGGAGAGCTCCCTACTAACCGAAACCATCCGATCGCCGCCAAGTAAGGTAACAAACATTTCAAGAGTTTTTACCAACCTGTGTGGCGATTCGTAATAAATCACCGCTCTTTCCTCTTCTTTTATGGCTTCTATTTTAGTCTGTTTACCCTTTTTGTGAGGAAGAAAACCCTCGAATATAAATCGATCACAAGGAAACCCACTTTTAACAACTGCAGGAATGAGCGCTGTGGGCCCTGGTAAACAATCGATCACAATACCTGCGCTTATGGCCTCCCTCACTATCAGGTAACCAGGGTCGGATATACCGGGGGTTCCTGCGTCAGAAATCAACGCCATGCTCTCACCTGCTTTCAACCTTCCCACAAGGTCACTTACTACTTTATGTTCATTGAAAATGTGGAAGCTTTTTAGGGGTTTGCTGATTTCATAGTGCTTAAGAAGGTTTCCCGACGTGCGGGTATCTTCCGCCAATATCACATCCACCTCCCTCAATACCCTTAAGGCTCTGAGAGTGATGTCCTCCAGGTTACCAATCGGCGTCGGAACGAGATATAGCTTCGCTGCCGCCATCTATTTCAAGAGCGCATCTATCACGCTCGCAAGCTTCCTGTCCTTCTCAGTCACAGTATTGCCCGCACTGTGGGTGGTCAACTCTATGGTCACCTTATTATAAACGTTGCTCCAATTAGGGTGGTGATCCATTTTCTCTGCTTCAATGGCTACCTTTGTCATAAACCCGAATGCTTCAACAAAATTCTTGAAGGTAATTTCTCGTGCAAGTTTGTTGTTCTCTTCTGTCCACATAACATTTTATCTTTTAGTGGCGGTAATGATGTACTGGTAGGGTAGCGTCTTCGCATCTACCTCTTTTATGGTAAACCCCACTGCCTTCAATTCGTTCACGAGTTTTTGGCTCGAAACCCAAAAATTATCAGGCGGCGTTACCGGAGACCGTTCGGGCTTGAAGTCAACAATCACCAGTTGCCCCCCATCTTTTAGCCCACTCCTTATTTCTGCAAAGTACTTCTTCCTCTCCGGCAAAAAAGAGGCGGTATTGACTATGAGTACTCCGTCAGCTTCGTTCAACGCAATGCCGGGGGTTTCCGGCACTGTCTTTCTCGTCTCTATCCCACCTACGTTCGTTGGCAACTTCGTAGCCTCCTCTTCTATGTGATGCAAAAAGTTGTCGTCAATATCAATAGCTATCACATTGGCCCCTGATGCGGCCAACCTAAGAGTGAAATAGCCTGTTCCAGCACCAATATCGGCTATTTTCTTCCCCTGGGTATCACCAAACTTCTGTATGACCTCGTCAGGCATTTGCCAGCTGTCCCGATCCGGATCTTCAAACTCATCAGAAAGCAAGTCTCCCCCGCCAACAGCAACACTCTCAGTTCCAACCACGTCCTTTTTTTGGCCTGACTCATCATTGTTAGCTGTCTCTCCGCCACATGACGTTAATACAATGCCCACAATCGTAATAACCAGGAACCGTTGAAAGCTAATCATATTACAAAGATATAACGCCCTCCACCGACTTCACCGTAACATAGACTTCAACCACTTCCTCGCTCGACTCAACGATCTTTTCCAAAGTCAAACTGGTGTACCGGTTATTGCTGGAGCTCCGCAAGCTTAGTTTTCCAACAGGGAGCAAACTTTCCACATCAGCAACTTTTTCGCTTGGAACAATAAATTTAAAGATATAAGCGCCTGGAAATGTGTGCTCTTGTTCCAGCTTCTCCTTGAAAGAAACGATTTGCGGGTCCATTCTTGCGTGTTGTAAAAGAAAAAAGGAGTTACCAAAAAATATCGGCAACTCCTTTCTTTAACTTCTAAATATTATCAGAAAAACTTATAACGCTCATCTTCTATCTCGGCAAACTCCCGAATAGCCTGCGATAAGCTAAATGATATTCTCGACTGACGACGCTGACTCAGTTGATCTTTGAATGTGCTGAAATCTGCCACTTCCGGAGCCTCTGTGATAGAAACAGTTTCAACTATTACTACTCCATTGTCTGCCTTCACCAGACCTGACCTTTCGCCCGCTGCCAGCGCAAATGCCTGTCCAACAGCTTCAGGTGCATTACCCACACCTGTAAGTGCGTTGGCGCTTAGCTTCAAATCGCTCATTGTATACACTGTGGCGTCAGCTCCCATTTGCTCGCTGATTTCATCCAGTGTGCCCGTTTTAGCTTTGAGTTGATCAGCAATTACAGCCGCCTTCTTTTCATCCTTTACCTTTTTAGTAATGTCGTCTCTCACAGCACTCAGCTCTACGAGTCCTTTTGGCTGCTCCCCGGTCATGGCTGCCACTATATACTCGCTATCCAGCTCATAAACCTCTGATACTTTGCCTACACTGCCGTCGTTGAATAACCAGATGATAATTGTTCTGGCATCAGAAAGGCCGCCGAAACGACGAGCATTTGGTGCTACTCCCTTCGCTTCTTCTACTTCAAGGCCCTTTTCTGCAGCATTGGCCCGGAACTGCTCCAGATTTTCGCTGCTCAATGCAAACATGTCTGCATCACGATACGCCATATTGCGGGTATCATCGCTGGCAATAATTTCTTTCTCGATAGTAGCTACTTTGTAGGTAGTGTTTGTTTTTACAGCAGTTACCTCTATGATATGATAACCGAAATCTGTCTCAACTACGTCATTCAGCAGACCCGTTTTTGAAGCATCAAATACAGCCTTCTCGAATGGCTCAACCATGCGGCCTTCACCAAACCAACCCAAATCACCACCTCTGGTAGCGGTGCCGTCAGTTCCGTGAATACGAGCCATTTCGGCAAAACTTGCACCCTTTTTTATTTCACTTAGAATCTGTCTGGCTTCTGCTTTAGCTGCGCTTTTTGCTGCCTCACTCTCATCCTCTCCTTTGAAAAGGATATGACTCGCACGAGCATAGCCGGTTGTGCCTTCCGCTTTCTTGGATAGCTTGTAGATCGTGTACCTGTCATTGGCTAAGATTGGACCGATGATGTCGCCTTCTTGCATCGTTTTAATGGTGTCGTTCAATGACGCTGGTAGCTGATCAGGTGTGTATGTTCTAAAAGGTGTTTGTGCATCAGAGTTGGCTCTGGCGAAAAGCGAGTCGTTCTTCGACTGTGCCAATAAACTTTTAATCTCGTTAATCTCTTCGATCACCGCAGCTGTATCATCAGCGGAAGCAATGATAGGGAAAGAAATGTACTCAAGAGACCGTGAGAGCTCTCTTTGGTATTGGTCGGCGTTGCTCTTCAAGTACGCCTGCAGATCAGCGTCGGTTACGGTAACAGAAGAATCGCTAACGGTGTAATAAGGGACGTAGAGGTATTTTACTTCAGCGATTTTATTGGCTTGAGTATATTCCCTCTTAGCCTCCTCCTGAGTAACATAATTAGTTTGGAGAAATAAATTGTCAAACTTCAGCATTAACCTTGCCGGAGCCAGAGTACCCTCAAAATTGTACCACGCTGCCTGCTGTTGTGCGGGCATAGCGCTAAGATTCTGCAAATACGTGATAATCTGATCTTTGTCAAACTGGCCAGTTTCAGGGTTGGTAAACGCCTGAACGATTTCGGGGCTGATGTTATTACCCTGAACCATATCAACAACTTCTTCGTCAGATACAGTTATTCCCAGCCCGGCGAACTCTTCTTCATAGGCATACTTGTTGACCAGCAAATCCCACGCTTGCTGTCTGATGGAGTACATGTCGTCACCACTAGGGCTTCGTCCCTGACTCATTTGAAAGTTGAACGAAAGTTCATCTACCTTGCTCTGAAATTCATCAAGCTTAATAGTGGTGCCATTAATTTCGCCTATCTCGTTCGTATTGCCGCCCAACAAGGTCGAGTTTGGGCCAAGCAAATCTCCCCCTACTACGAATAGCCCCAACCCAACAGCAATAATACCTACTGCCAACCCAGTTCTCTCTCTTATTTTATTAATGAAACCCATATCGTCGTTTTTAGCGAGCCGCAAAATAATATCATTCGAAGCTAAAATCAAAATGGAGGTTCGAGGTTTTACTAGCCTCTATCTTCCTCATTTTGAACCGTTAGCTTCACTCTGTCAATCCTGTTGTCGGTTTTTGAATAAACGGTGATCACGAAAGGGGCGACCTCTATTATGTCGTTTACTTCGGGAATGTTTTCGTTCACAGAAAGTATCAGACCGCCGAGCGTTTCGTAATCTCCCACCGGCAAGTTCAAATCGTACCTATCGTTGAGGTAATCAATCTCAAGCCTCGCACTTAGTATGTAATTTCTTTGGTCGATTTTTTCTTCTACGAGGTCCTCATCGTCATCGTGCTCATCGTTGATCTCTCCAAAAATTTCCTCGATGATGTCTTCCATACTTACGATACCCGACGTCCCTCCGTACTCATCTACCACCAATGCAAGGCTCTTTCTTTCGGTCAGGAACTGAATCATCAGCTCATTAACAAGAGAAGTTTCGGTAACGATAATGATTGGCGTTAAAATCGACTTGATGTCCTTCGGCTTTTTGAATACCTCAAGCGAATGACAGTACCCTATCACTTCGTCAATCGTGTTCTTATAAATAACAATTTTTGAATGTCCACTTTCAATAAAAGCATTTTTTAGTTCCTCTATCCCATCTTCAATGTCAACGGCCACAATCTCCGGGCGTGGAACCATACAGTCTCTCACTTTAACCGTCTTAAACTCAAGGGCATTATTGAAAATTTTCGCATCAACCTCCCTGTTGTCATTCTGGTTCTCGCTTGTCGACAAGTTTTTCAGGTAATTATTGAGGTCAATCAGTCCAAAAATGGGCTTGTCCTCAGAGTACTCGAACCTAAGTATTTTTGTTATGACAAACTTGGATGAAAGAACGATGATGAATACAAAGGGGTAAAGCACATAGTAGATCATCAAAATTGGTACTGCAAACAATGTGAGCAGCCAATCTGGATTGATCATAAAAATACTCTTGGGCGTATATTCGGCCGTGATGATCACTATAAAAGTTGAAAGCAGGGTTTGAATTAGTCCCACCGTCACATCGTTTCTCAAAGAGTCCGGAAGGCTTGTCGCCAGCCAGGGCTCGAGCAGCCCGGCCATGTAGTACCCATACAATACCAACGAAATAGTGTTCCCTACAAGCGTCGTGCTTATAAACTGGGATGGATTTTTTACAAACCGGGTTAAAATTTGTCCTGAAATAGCTCCCTGCTTACGTAGCAGTTCGATGTGAAGTCGATTGGCAGAGACAAACGCAATTTCTACACCCGAAAAGAAGGCTGAAAAAGCCAGGCAAATAAGAATAATTATGACTTGGTTTGGATCCATTAGCTTTGAAAGCCTCTATTGCCTTGCAAAGAAGAAGAACAAATCTTGTTACCCGACTTGCCCTTGAAATGTTTATTTCGGTTTATCATTTCACAAATTTATACAAAAGTAGCAGACAAACACTGATCATTAGGATCCAGTATGAATGCACCAGACCGACGGTCATCGTTTGATGAACGCCGATAATCAAAAAACCAACACTGAGTGTCAGCAATATAATACCCCAACCTTTCTTCATTGCGGGTCATCTATAGTCAACGTTCCTGTTGGCTTGGTGATGGAATAACTTGAAAAATCCTGGCGGGCTGTCATTCCTTCTCCAGTATGGATTTCGCCTTCAGACCTAATAGTAACAAATTTATCAGTGAAAATCTCTTCTTTTATCGGGGTCCAGTACAACTCTTCTGTGTTTAGCTCATCTCCATCCAAAAGGCTGATAACAACCACATTCCCCTCTGCCTTATAAAGGTTCTCCTTAGCATTTTTCTCTCCTCTATCGGCTCTAAGGGTGGATGACTTAGTGCCATCTTTCTCAAAAAACTCAATGTAAACACCGTCAGGAAACTCTCTGTCGCCATTCTCGAACTCAAATTGCGTTGGCGCTTCGAGCCTGATTCTTACTTTAGCAGAGTCACTAAACAAGGTGACCACGTCTTTGATCTCCATAACAGGCCCCTCGTAAAGCGGCATGTCCGACATGTCTTCCTTTTTTTCGCAAGAAAACATAAGAAGAACAAAAGAAATAAGATAACCTAAGCAGACTCTCATATAAATAAAAAACGGTCGCTGCGTTACAACGACCGTCTCAATTAGGTTGTTATCCTTATGCTGGTCTTCTTTGCAAGGTAACAGATTCCTGTACCCAGCAGCCAACACTTAGGACGTCTCCTTCTTTCATACCTTCCTCAAATATCTCCCCGATGGACGGAAATTGTTCTTTTGCTTTTTCCATGCCCTGGCTGTTGCCGGCCTTCTTGTACATTTCGTATGCAGCAATATAAACAGCCCTGTCCTTTACTTTGCTTTCTCCACCACGGCAATCTTCATAGCTAGTCAAGTAGAGGTTGCCAATCAGCGTGTAAGCATCGGAAAATGAAGGATCCATGCTAAGCGCCTTCCGTGCGTTAGCACGAGCTGACACTTTCTGACCATCAGAGGCATTAATTCTGGCCATGTCATAGTAGATTTCAGCCTTCTTCTGGTTGTCATCAGCCAATTCCACTGCTTGATTGTAGTATTTAAACGCTTCTTCGTTCTTTCCTTCTGCAGCTAACTTCTGAGCAATTACCTTGGTCAGAGAATATGTTGGCTCCTTTTCGTTAACAATCTTACTAGATGTCATGAAAAGCGGACTATCGGTACACTTACCAGTCAACTGAAGCTGCAAAATTTTCTTCGCCAATTTAAGATCTGTAGGATCTGCCTTCAGCTTAGGCCCAAGATTGTTTTCTACAAATTCGCAGTCAACGGTTACAGTAGCTGTAAGCAGCTTGTCAATATTCTCAGCAATTTTTTCGATCCTGTCCAGGTTCTTGCCTGTCGCCTTTTTCAAATCGATAATGGCCATGATCTCGTCATAGTAGTCAAGCACCTGCACGTCCGTGATAGCACCGCCTGTTAGCTTAAAGCGTCTAACCACGTCCATGAACGCAAGCAAGTTGTTATCGAGGGTGTTCACTCCATTAAGTTCATACACCTTTTCGAACATCTTCATTAAGTCCGGGTATTTGGCCTTGTTGTCTTTGTAATACTTATAGGCTGTGTAACCTTTTCTGTTTAGCACGTCCCCTTCGTTTCCAAAATACTGGATGCGCTTATCATACATTGACAGAGCCTGCTCCTGATATTGAACTGTTTTAGCTGCATCAGGCTCATTGTCGGCTAATCCCTCGTAAATCTTGGCTCCATTGATATACAACGACTCATTTAAGTCAGGAGCATTCGCCAACAACCAATCGAGGTGAGGCAATGCCGCTTTGAAATTATCTTGCTTTAGGAAGTCTGTGTAGAGAGCGTTTTTCTCTTCTGCCGTTGCTCTGTCTTCAGGCCAATTCCAACCCGGCTGAGCAACCGCTACCAGCTGGACACCAAGGAAAAACAGCAAACTGAAAATCCACGTCTTTTTCATGATTACTTAGTTTTAGTCATATTTACGTCTAACGAACCAACCTCTGTCATTGATGGTTGCTCCAATATATATCTGAATGTAATTCTCTTTTATCAAGTTATCCGTCACACTACCTCTTCTCCCGATTTTGGCTGCCACATCAAAACTTGACACACCCATTGGGAAAGATGATCCAAAGTTTATGCCAAAGTCAGTAACGTCATTCCCATTGGCCAGGTAAGGCAACCTCTCCCAAGCGGCCCCTAACCGGAATGTTGTGCGTGCCAAATAGCTATCCACGCTGCTAATATCGGGTGTATATTCTCCTCCTAAAACCAATTTTAGCCCTTTTTGATAAGTGGTGCTAACTATTTCAGGAGACGGATTCTCATTCCATTCGGAAATCCTTGCATCAAAGCCAACTGTAAATTTATTAAGATTTTCGAACGAAACGCCAAATCCCAGTTTTTTTGGCAAATTAAATGCAACTGATTGATCCAGAATCAGTGTGTCGCCAGGTGTGGAGCCTCCTGTACTTCTTCTTTCGAGCCCGGCAAATCGAGTACCTGAAATAGATGAAGGAAGATCGTATACAACACCCAGGTTGACGGCTGTTCTTTCAGTCAACTTTTGTTGGTAGTGAAGACCTCCTCCAAATTCGAAATCTGCGTAATTGATTTTCTCTTTATAGGCGGTGGTGTAGTTGGTGCCACTGGTAAGCCCCAGCAAAAACGTTTCTGCCGACTTGTTAAACTCTCCAAAAACAAAGGAGCCACGAACGCCGAGCGAAAGTCCTTTGTATATTTTGAATCCATTAGAGAAATACGCCTTTGAAAGACCACCGTTTCCCTTGAAAAGATATTCTACCTGAGTAGTGGAATTGTTCACGTTGGCGGTGTAGCCAATGTTGTAGTTCATTCGGCTTAATGGCACCAGCCCAAAGCTGGAAGACCATTTGCCTGATACAATTGGGAAAGCATAGGCAAAATAGGCGAGGTTGGCACCCCCATTTCTATCGCTGCCGTTTGAACTGGACAGCGTCCTGATATCCGCAGCTACACCCATTTGGAAAGTGGACATCAGGTTCTGGGTAAGCATAGCCGGGTTCATCCCATTGATGTGAAATACCGTTGGCGTACCTATGCCCAGGTCGCCCATGGCAAATTGATTCGCAAAACTCCCCTCTTTGATGTCACCTATGCCATATAGCGTGAATGGTGAAAGTGTAACTTGTGCATAGGAAGTGGCACAGCAAAACAATGCTACCCAGCCCGTAATAACCAATCTAATTCCTCTCATTGTGCCTTAAAATACTGTTGAGTCCGATGAGGACCAATTCGGAGCGTACAAAGATGTGGTGTTTTATATTAGATTCAAAAAAATTACTCCCACCACCACACATAATCACCTGCAAGTCTGGCAGCAAACCAGAGAACCTCTCTATCATGCCTTCAATTTCTGCCAGTGTCCCGTGCAATACCCCATTGATCATTGATGTTTTTGTATCCTTTCCCGGCAGATCAACCCATTCGGGATGCTCTATCAACGGTAATCGGGCCGTAAAGGTATGCATTGATTTTAGTTTCATCTCTACTCCGGGAGAAATAGCTCCACCTTTATAGCAGCCATCGCTGGTGATGATGTCATATGTAATGCAGGAACCCACGTCTATTACCAGACAGTTCTTTCCCCTATAAAGATGGAAAGCTCCCGCTACTGCCGCTATTCTGTCGGTCCCAAGGGTATCTGTACTGCTGTAGTCAAGAAAGATTGGGAGCGGTAGCAGATGGGTCAATTTGACAACTTTATATTTTTCAGACAGTTCCTTCCCCAGGTTGTTTACGTCTTTGCCTACGGAGCTTACAATCACCTCCGACACCTCCTCCCCTTTGAGGGCACCCACAATAGCTTCAAAAGCCACGCTTGTTTTCAGCTTAATAAGCGAGTCATTTTCAAAAAAACCTATCTTGCACCTTGTGTTACCTATGTCAATAGCGGCGGTCATAGTACAGTAAACAATTAGTCGGCGATATTACCTATATAGATGCAATTATGGAAAAAGAGTTTCTTGTGATCGGCCTCATGTCGGGGACTTCTCTGGATGGGCTCGACGTGGCAGCGTGCAGATTTCGACATGAAAAAGACAAGTGGGGTTATTCCATCGAGGCGGCTGAATCAATAGCTTATGACGACGAAATGCAGCAGAAGCTCAAAGGCTCTGTCACGCTGTCGGGGCTTGACCTGTCCTTGCTTGATGTCGAGCTCGGAAAATTCTTCGGCACCAGTGTACATGCATTTTGCGGAAAGTATGATCTTAAGCCACTATTTGTTGGATCGCATGGTCACACCGTGTTTCATCAGCCTGAGAAACTTCTAACACTTCAAATAGGCAATCCTGAAGCCATCAGCCATTTTTCTCAGCTACCGGTCATTGCCAACTTCCGACTTCAGGACGTCCTGAACGGTGGGCAAGGTGCCCCTCTGGTTCCTTATGGCGAGCACCACCTTTTCCCTGCCTACAATGCCTTTCTCAATCTTGGTGGCATAGCCAATGTCGCCTTGCACAGTCAAAACACTATGAAAGGCTTTGATACGTGCGCCTGCAATATGGGGCTCAACCACCTGGCGAGGAAGCTTGGGATGAGCTTCGACAAAAATGGTGAAGTGGCAAAAACCGGATCTATGAATGACTCACTTTTTCGATCGCTCAACAAACTTGATTATTTTCAGCAAAAAGGCCCAAAATCTCTGGGGTACGAGTGGTTCGAGCGAGAAGTAGCACCTTTACTTGACAACAGCAACACACCTGTGAAAGATGCCCTCCACACTTTCACTCATCACATTGCCTTTCAGGTGAATAGCGGAATGGATGGCCTTGGATCTTCTACGGAAAAGGTAATGGTAACAGGTGGCGGTGCGCTAAATGGGTTCCTAATGGATGCACTTAATCGTTATGGCAAAGGAAGATTTACCTACGAAGCGCCGGATCGAAAAACTGTTGAGTTCAAGGAAGCATTGGTATTTGCCTTTCTTGCGTTGCAAAGGTTTCTCGGGCAACCCAACGTTTCCTCGCAAGTGACTGGCAGCAAAAAAGATGTGTCAGCGGGAAGCTTGCATGGAAATTTTAAGGCGTCGATACAATAGCTAAAACAAGTACACCGCATCTTGTTAGCTCCATCAGTCACTAGTGGTGTTGGAAGTGGTCTTCGGAATCGCCAGGCACACGGATAGTTATTTCTATTTAGAATAGTAGATAGTTTTTACCTATCTTATGCTCGACGGGGATAAAAATCTGGTAGCGGGCGCTGTGTTGATACACCGTGTTTCCAAGCTTACCGGGACGCTCTCTTTCGAAATCATACCAGCTAAATAATCACGGTTAACAAATACCTAAAACTTCTTTTGAAATCGCACTAAAACAACTTATTTAAGCAGGAATTAACCAAGTGTATAAATAAGAGGAGCTAATTGGCAAAGCAGTACCGCCCCTCCTCCAGAACCTAACACTCTACTTTGATCGGCCTTTAATGAAAAAAATTGCAATATTTCTGTGCCTTAGTGTCGCTCTTATAACGGGCGTTTTTGCCAACGACGTAAAGGCAAAAGCATTGCATGAAAACAATGAGGTGGCAGCCAATATTGCCTTGAGCGACATTGCCGAGGAAACCCTTGGCACAGCCGAGGATGGGCATGCTGAGGAAGGAGAGCACCCGAGTGCACCCGGTTGGCTGGTGATTCCTTTCGTGCTGCTACTTTTAATGATTGCCACCGGGCCGTTGTTCTACGAGCACTTTTGGCACAAAAACTATCCAATTGTAGCTGTTTCGCTGGCTATTCTTGTTGTGCTGTATTATTTGTTTGTGTTGCACAACGTGCATAATCCAGTGCATGCTCTGGCGGAGTATATTCAATTCATAGCCCTACTGACTGGCCTTTTTGTGGCCAGCGGAGGTATTATGATCAATGTAGACAAAGAAGCTAAGCCGCTTACCAATATCATCATTCTACTTGTTGGTGCTGTAATAGCCAATATCATTGGCACCACCGGGGCTTCCATGCTGTTGATCAGACCGTTTATCCGGCTGAACAAGAATAGGATCAAGGCCTACCATATCATCTTCTTTATTTTCATGGTAAGCAATATTGGTGGCTCTCTCACTCCTATTGGAGATCCGCCTCTGTTTTTGGGATTTTTGAAAGGGGTTCCTTTCTTTTGGACACTCCTCAACAATAGCGTCTCATGGGTCTTTGCACTTGCTTTCCTGACTGTGATTTTCTACTTGATCGACAGAAATAATAAAGCCGACTATAGCTTTGGTGAGGATCCTCAGGACTTCACCAACAAAGTGACCGTAGTCGGGGCCAGGAATTTTGGCTGGCTATTGGTTATTATTCTTTCAGTTTTTCTAGACCCGAACGTTTTGGAGTGGGTACCTGCTATTCACTACGAAGGGCAAAAGTTTTCCTATATCAGAGAGATCATTATGCTTGCAGCCGCCTTCCTTTCATTCAAGTTTGCAGAGAAAAAAGCACTGGAGGGCAACGACTTCAACTTCGAGCCAATCAGAGAGGTGGCCTTTATCTTTATAGGAATCTTCGGCACCATGATGCCCGCTCTTGAGCTGGTGAGCAATTTCGCTCAGTCCGAGGCGGGTGCTCCACTCATTACGCACAATTCACTTTACTGGGGCACTGGCGCACTCTCGGGCTTCCTGGACAACGCCCCAACCTATCTTAACTTTCTAACTGCAGCTATGGCTGCCAAAGGAGGGGATATTGGGCAGGTCAAGGACGTGGTGGCGTTTGCTGCCGGTGGCACTTACGCTGACTCTGTTCTTGCGCTCAAAGCAATTTCAATTGCCGCAGTGTTCTTCGGTGCCATGA
Organism: Imperialibacter sp.; assembly: GCF_040222815.1. Lineage (GTDB taxonomy): Bacteria > Bacteroidota > Bacteroidia > Cytophagales > Cyclobacteriaceae > Imperialibacter. The sequence continues at coordinate 394,534 of NZ_JAVKCH010000015.1, forward strand.
CCTACATAGGCAACGGCCCTAACTTTATGGTGAAGTCGATAGCCGAGCAAATAGGCATCAAAATGCCATCTTTCTTTGGCTACATACTGCGGTTCTCGATTCCGATCCTCCTGCCTCTATTCTTCATCGTTTGGCTGATATTCTTCTATAGCCACCCTGTCTGAGAAAAGATGAGGGATTATAAATTGAATAATCCCTTGTTCAAAACTTTCAGCGCTTCTGTTTTGTAAATGGTGTCAATGAGCAAAGAAATATTGTTTTTGCTTCCGCCGTACGAAATCATTCTGACAGGTATATCTTCAAGTGAAGCGAAGATGTCTTTGCCCACACCCTTCTTGTCGGCAACAAAGTCGCCCACAATACACACAATCGACTGGTTCTTGTCTACCTCAATGGTGCCGTAGGGCTTCAGCTCTTCGATGATCTCGGCAAGGTAGGTGGGCTCGTCTATGGTGAGCGACACGGCCACCTCCGACGTCGTGATCATGTCGATAGAAGTTTGGTACTTTTCGAAAACCTCGAAAATTTTTCTAAGGAAGCCGTAGGCCAGAATCATTCTGGTAGACTTGATTTTGATGGCTGTGATGCCATCTTTGACAGCGATAGCCTTGATGGCGTCTGGGTTTTTGTTAGATGTAATCAAGGTTCCCCGTGCAGCTGGATTTAAAGTGTTTTTCAAACGAACCGGTACATTCTTTTGCTGCGCCGGAAGAATGCAGGTAGGGTGCAGAATTTTTGCTCCAAAGTATGCCAGCTCACCGGCCTCTTCGAACGACAACTCTGCAATAGGCATTGTATTTTCAACAATCCTCGGGTCGTTATTATGCATCCCGTCGATATCCGTCCAGATTTGAACCTCCTCCGCTTTGATGGCAGCCCCGATGAGGGTAGCGGTATAGTCGCTTCCACCTCTTTTCAAGTTGTCGACACCGCCAGAAGAGTTCCGGCAGATGTATCCTTGCGTAACAATTACACTTTTATCATCAATGCCTGCCAAAATTTTCCTCAGCTTTTCGGAAATCAAATCAAGATCGGGCTCTCCATTGTCTTTAAGATACATGAAGTCGAGTGCTGAAAGAAACACAGCCGGCACCTTAATCTCATTGAGGTACTCATAAAAAAGACTGGTCGAAATAATCTCCCCCTGAGCCACGAGAAGCTTGTTGGCTTTGCCATAAAAGGGCTGCTTTACAAGCGTTTCTATCTGCTGGAAGTACCTGTCAATTACCTCTGTTCCCTTTTGTTTGCCTTCCCCGGTTGCGTAAAGCTGTTGCACAAAGTCAACATACTGAGCATAAAGCTTTCTTGTTCTGTCAAGTGCCCCTTCAATATGGCCATTGGAGAACTCATCAGAAATCGCAATGAGTTCATTGGTGGTGCCTGATACCGCACTAAGAACGACCAGCTTCTGGCCCGGCACACTCATCACTATGTCCTTCACAGAATGCATCCGCTCAGGCTTCCCAACTGATGTACCTCCGAATTTTACTACAATCATTGTTACTAGATAGGTTTAAAATCCAAGCATTTTAATAGCTGTGATGGCTGCCTCGTCACCTTTGTTTCCGTGCTTTCCGCCAGCTCTTTCCAATGCTTGTTTCTTATTATTGGTGGTTAAAACTCCAAAAATCACGGGCTTATTGTACTTCAAGCCCACTTCTGTAATGCCGTTGGCCACGGCCTGGCAAATGAAGTCAAAATGCTTTGTTTCGCCCTGTATCACGCAACCCAGGCTTATAACAGCATCAATGTCTGCCTGCTGAGCCAGCCACTGAGAAGCCAGGCTTAGCTCAAAACTGCCGGGTACGTTCTTCCTGATTATATTGTCTCTGTTTACCCCGTGCTTTACCAAAACCCCGTAAGCACCCTGAAAAAGCGCCTCTGTCACTTCTTCATTCCACTCAGAGACCACTATCCCAAATTTCTTTTTGCTTACGTCCCCAACGTTGCTGCCGGAGAAACTGCTCAAGTTCTTTTCTGAAGACGCCATTTTTTGGTTTTTAGAAACAAAAAAGGGATAAAGCTATCTTTATCCCTCCTTCTGCCGATGTTTTCATCAACTATTTTGAAGCGAGGGCTTCCAGTCTGGCCTTGTGTTTCTTGGCGTCCTGGTACTCAGCTGCTCCGTAAAACTTATCTACTATCGTTGTGTAGCACTTCAGTGCTTCACTTAAATCTCCTTGTCTTTCATAAGCAATCGCCGCTTTGGTCAAATACACAGGCGTAAACTGCTTGTTTGGCTTATAGTCTGATGCTTGCTGATAGTAGTCTGCTGCGTTTTTGTAGTCCAACTGCTCCATGTAAGCATCTCCAATAAGTGAGTAAGCTCTGGCCTGCACCAAATCGTCAGATGCGCCAAAGGCCTTCAGGTAACGAATAGCTGATTCGAAATCACCCATTTTCAGGTAGGTGGCTCCAGCATAAAAGTTCGCCAGGTTGCCGGCCTTCGTGCTACCGTACAGGTCAATGATGTCAAGAAAACCATAGTTGTTTCCGTCACCATTCAGGGCCTGTCCAAGACTGTCAGCCTCGAAGTAGTACACCGCCTGAAAAAGCTCCTTCTGGGCTGTAGTGTTTTGGTTCGACTGATAGTAGTTGTAAAATATGAACCCAGTGACTCCCAAAATAATAACAGCGCCTATGGCAAATACCAGCTGCCTGTTCTTTTCAAGAAATTCTTCTGTACGGGTGAGTTGCTCAGCTAAAGCTTCAGGGCTTTCCAACAAATCATTTCCGTGCTCTTTACCCTTTCTAGCTGACGCCTTTTTAGTCTTCGCCATTTATCCTAATCTTTTGAGGTCGCAAAGATATATTTTTTTCAATAAAATAAAGACTATCAGCCATTAAACAACCACATTATTTTAACCTGCCTATTTATTGCAGCTGCTACCACTCATCACCTTTCCAGTGAATTGTGTGCGCAAACACTTGAATATTTTTAAATTGTATGGTGACACATAACCTGCTAAAGAACACCACGATGAAAAAAATTGTCTTTCTCTTCATACTCAGTCTCGGCGGCTTTGCCCAGGCGCAGCCACTGGACTCAATCATGCCGGTGCGGGGGCTGGCGATAGTTGCACCCAGCTCCAAAGGCCTTGATCGCTTCATCAAATTCATGGAAAATGAACTAACGGCCAACCATGTAAACACTTTGGTGTTGAGGGTTGACTGGAAGAATCAGTACAAGTCTTACCCAAAGCTTGCCGACAAAGATGGTTTGACCAGGGAGGAAGTTAAAAAGCTGGTAGCGGCAGCAAAAAGGAGCAATATTGAGTTGATCCCACAGATCAACCTGCTAGGGCATCAATCGTGGGCAAGCACCACCTATGCCCTGCTGAAAGAGTATCCTCAGTTTGATGAAACTCCTCATGTAACGATGCCGGAAAAGTATGAATGGCCAAACCCTGACGGCCTCTACTGCAAGAGCTATTGTCCATTGCATCCCGATGTGCATAAGGTAGTTTTTGATCTGGTAGACGAAATAATGGAAGTGTTCGAGGCAAAAACTTTCCACGCCGGCATGGACGAAGTGTTTTATATAGGCGACGACAAATGCCCTCGCTGTAAAGGCAAAGACAAGGCAGAGCTGTTTGCAGGAGAAGTGACTACTATTAGAAATCACCTGGCGCAAAAAGGGAGAAAGCTGTGGATTTGGGGAGACCGACTACTGGACGGAAGCGATACCGGCTTGGGGATGTGGGAAGCAAGCATGAACAACACGCACAGGGCGGTCGACATGATTCCCAAAGATGTGGTCATTTGCGACTGGCACTATGAAAGGGCCGACCCAACAGCGGCCTATTTGGCTATGAAAGGCCTCTCGGTAATCACTTGCCCATGGAACAGGCCGGAGCCTGCCAAAAAGCAAGTAGCACAGACACTAGCGCTAAGAGAAAACAGCAGCAAAGTTTTGAAGCAAAGGTACCTGGGCATGATGCATACAGTGTGGAGCGGTGCTGACGGCTTTATCGACAAATACTATGAGCTAAAGGAAAAAGGCACCTCGGAAGATGGGCAGGCCAATTGCTTTAATGCCATGTTTTCAGCGATTAATAGTCAGGTACAATGACGCTAACGGCTATGAACAATCGCATCGCCTCTATAGATATTTTCAGAGCGCTTACCATGCTGCTCATGATTTTTGTGAATGACCTATGGTCGCTCAGTGAAGTGCCGGAATGGATGGGCCACAAAGCGGGTAACGAAGACGGTCTCGGCCTGGCCGACGTTGTATTTCCAGCATTTCTATTCATAGTAGGCCTTTCAGTGCCCATGGCCATTAAGGCACGCAGGGCCAAGGATGAAAACAATACTGAGGTGATTATCCACATTGCTAAAAGAAGCCTGGCGCTGATTGTGATGGGGGTAATGATGGTGAATTTGGAGAGCATCAACAAAGAATTGATTCCTATCCCCAAGCAAGCCTGGCAAATCCTGATGCCTATTGGGTTTATTCTCATTTGGAACAACTATAAAGACAAAAAGGCCTTCGGCAAAGTGCCTGAGTGGGTGATGCAGGTGGCAGGTATCCTAATTCTTATAGCCCTGTGTGCCATATATAAAGGAGGGCCGACCGATAATCCTATCTGGATGAAAACCGATTGGTGGGGCATTCTTGGACTCATTGGCTGGGCCTATCTCTTCTGCTCGGTTATCTATGTTTTTGCAGGTGACAGAATAGTTATCATCTCAGCAATACTAGTGGCCTTCTATCTATTCAATATCCACCAGATGAACGGAATACTGGGGATTCTTCCAAAAGGATTGCTGGTAGTAAGTGCCTCCAACCATGCCAGTGTACTTAGCGGTGTGTGGGTGAGCCTTATGCTCACTTATTTCGCTCAAAAGAACAAACTGAGCCTCTTTCTCACCGCCTGTTTGGCCTTTGCTGTTATTTCTCTGGCTTTTGGCTTCATTACCCGCCCTGAATGGGGAATTTCTAAAATCAGGGCTACACCTTCCTGGACGGCCATCTGCGCTGGGATAAGCACCCTTTCATTTGTGCTGGTTTATCTGGTAGCCGACGTGTGGAAGAAAACAAGCTGGGCAGGTTTTTTGGCACCGGCGGGAAGAAGCACGCTCACCTGCTATCTGGTGCCCTATTGGTTCTACCCGATCTTTATGGCCACGATAGCAGCCTGGCTTCCCGATTTCGCTACAGTTGGGGTTGTGGGTCTTATCAAAACATTGCTGTTCTCTCTGCTGGTTATTTACATCACCAGCTTACTGGAAAAAGTCAATATCCGTTTGAAAGTGTAAAGTTTCATTCATTATATAAAAGAAAGAGCTACCCGCTGGGTAGCTCTTTTTGTTTCTGCGGCCAATTATTAGCACTACTCCATTAAGTAGGGGTAGTCTTGCTGAGCATACACGTCTTTCAACGATTCTGACGGATCAGGCCAGCCTGAGTCCTCAGAGAACTGCACAGCTTCAGCTACCTGGTCTTTTATTTTGTCATCGATCTTGTCAAGATCAGCTTCTTTGGCAATTTTCTTATCGAGTATTAATTGGCGAACCTGCTCAATTGGGTCTTTGGCTTTGTACTCCTCAAGTTCTTCCTTGGTCCGGTACTTAGCAGGGTCAGACATCGAGTGTCCTTTGTAACGGTAAGTACGAAGCTCCAAAAGCGTAGGCCCGTCACCTTTTCTGGCTCTTTCGGCTGCCTCAGCAAATGCATGGTGCACATCGACTACCGACATGGCATCAACAGGGAATGAAGGCATGTCGTATGCAGAACCCAGTTTATATAACTCCGTTACGTTAGAAGTACGCTGAACAGATGTACCCATTGCATAGCCGTTGTTTTCAATAGCGAATATCACAGGTATCTTATAAGTCATCGCCAGGTTGAGCGCTTCGTGGAAGGCGCCTTGCCTTACAGCACCATCGCCCATGTACGTTACACACAGCTTGCCTGTTTTTTGATATTTTTCAGCAAAGCCAATCCCCAAGCCTAGTGGAACCTGTGCACCAACGATCCCGTGTCCTCCGAAGAAGCCTTTCTCTTTGTCGAACATGTGCATGGAACCTCCCTTGCCTTTTGAAATGCCGGTTTCTTTACCGTAAAGCTCGGCCATGATGGTTTTAGGATCGGATCCAAGGCCAATTGGGTGGGCGTGATCACGGTAGGCAGTGATGTACTTGTCGCCTGTTTCCAAAGCAGAAATGGCCCCGGCTACGCAAGCCTCCTGGCCAATATAAAGGTGACAGAAGCCACGTATTTTTTGCTGACCATACAACTGCCCCGCCTTCTCCTCAAATTTCCTCATCAGTTGCATGGTTTCATACCAGAACATGTAGGTTTCATTCGAAAAGTTATCCTTCGCTGTTGCTTTTGCCTTCGCCTTATCTTTTACACTAGCCATTATTGGAAATATTTCTGTGTCTACGAATTGTAATATTACTTTTGGGATGTGTTACTCTGCCCTGGAAATCAGCTGGCAGTTTTAACCCCCGCAAAATAAGTAAATTGCCTTCATTCAACAAAAGTAAATGTATCTGAGTAGCCTGCACCTTGAGTCGTTCCGAAATTACCAGTCACTTGCTATTAACTGCTCAGTGGGTATAAATTGTTTTGTGGGCAAAAATGGCTCAGGAAAGACTAATCTGCTGGATGCGATCCACTATTTGTCGATGACAAAAGGGTCGTTGAATAGTGTTGACAGTCAGAATATAAGGAAAGGCGATCCACTTTTTTTTATAAAAGGCGAATGGAAGGCTGCAAAAAAGGGTGCTGGAAAGGGCGAACAGGTGCAGGTAGCTTTTCAGCCTGGGCAGAAAAAGCTCATTAAGGTAAATCAAAAAGAGTACGAGAAACTGGCTGACCACATAGGTCGCTTCCCCGTGGTGTTGATCGCCCCCAACGACACCGACCTGATAAGGGAAGGCAGCGAAGGGCGGCGCAAATTCTTCGACAGCATCATTTCTCAGCTAGATGCCAGCTACCTCGAAAACCTGATGGTGTATCATCACTACCTTAAGCAGCGGAACAGTCTGCTGAAACAGTACGGTGAAACCAGAAGGCTGGACAAAACGCTGCTAGCAGTATATGATGAGCATCTTATAAAGTCCGGGCAATTGATCTTCGATAGCCGACGAGACTTCACTGAAAAGTTCGAAGCTTTGTTTGCCCCACGCTACCAGTGGCTCTCGGGCGGTGCCGAGCAAACCAAGGTGGCGTACGTTTCTGAGCTTTCCGATGTCTCGTGGAAGGAAAACTTCAAAAAGGCTATTGACAAGGACATGGCCTTGCAAAGAACAACTTTTGGCATCCACCGGGACGATTTTGAGTTTTTGCTGGAGGAAGAGCCCGTGAAGAAATTTGGCTCGCAGGGACAGCAAAAGTCATTTGTGATTGCCTTGAAACTAGCTCAGTTTGATATCACCAGTCAGGTAAAAAGCTTTGCGCCCATCCTACTACTCGACGATATATTTGACAAGCTTGATGACGATCGCATCAAAAAATTGATGGAACTTGTGGGAGAGGACGATTTCGGTCAGTTGTTTGTGACAGATGCGAGACCAGAACGAACGATGACGCTTTTTAGGGGCCTGAAAAAAGACAAGAAGCTTTTCAAAGTGGAAGAGGGAAAGGTAGAGGAGATTGAGTTTTAAGATTGGAAGTTATGTACAAAAAGAAAGACGATAGAAAAAACGAGTCGCTGGAGCTGAAGGATGTAATCAGGGAAATGCTCCAGAATTACCATATTGAGGAGAAATTTGATCATACCCGTCTGCTTGCTTCCTGGGAACGACTCATGGGTAAGCCTATCGCAAGCCGTACCTCCAAACTTTTTGTAAAGGACAATGTCTTATTCGTGCGTCTCACCTCAGCGCCGCTCAAAAGCGAGATGAATCTGAATAAAGCCAAGGTGCTTGATATCTTCAAGAAGGAGTTTGGGGAGAAGGTGTTGAAGGATATTGTGTTTCAGTAAAAGGCAAAGCGGTGGACATAGTATTAAATACTCTTCTGCCCATTATCATCCTACAGGTATTGCTGCTTGCCTTTTTTCTCTTTGCCCTTAAAAAAGGCAAAAAGCAAAGCAATCGACTGCTCGCCCTATTCTTCCTGTTTTTGGGGATCAACTTTTCAGATGGGCTTATCGGACTGACCGGCTTTTACCAGCAATACCCAGCCATTGCCCACCTCGAAGACGGTTTTGCCTTATTACTTGGTCCCTTGCTGTTATTTTACACCAGATCAGTGGTTTATGAAGGATTTCAACTAAAAACTTCCCACCTGCTTCATCTCCTTCCTTTTATAATTATCACAATTACTTTTCAGGTCTTTTATCATTCCTACAGCCAGGAAGAGCAACTTTTCATACAAAAATCTATCACCGACCGGCAGCTGCCTCCGGGTTTCTATTTTTCGGTGGCTTTGGTTTATGGTCATGTTTTAACCTACTTTTTTCTGGCGCTGAAAGAAATCAGGTTCTATCAGCAGCGAATCAAAGACCTTTTTTCATCAACTGAAAAAATCAGCCTTGCCTGGCTACGCTTCCTAATATTGACCATGACAGGCATTCTCCTGTTTTCCCTCGTGAATGTGATGGCTCCCTATGCTGGCCTCGATGCCTGGTTTCAACCCACCTTTGCCATTGTAGTTGGGCTCTTTTTTCTTTTCGTGAATGCTATCGTTTTCAAAGGCTTACAACAACCTGAAATATTTACAGGGCTCGAGCAAAAGGACTCTGCCAAATACACAAGCTCATCTCTTGGAAGCGAAGAAAAGCAAGCGCTGAAGGATAAACTGACTCAGCTAATGGAAAATGAAAAGCCATACCTGGATCCCGAAATAAGCCTTGAGCAGCTATGCGCAAAACTGGAAGTGGCACCCAAAAAGCTTTCTCAGGTACTCAATGAGCAGCTAGGTCAGAACTACTACGACTTCATCAATTCATACCGGATCAATGAGGCGATGACCATCCTGTCCAATTCACCCGACTCAAAGCTTACTGTGCTGGAAGTTCTCTACGAGGTCGGTTTCAATTCCAAGTCGTCGTTCAACACCATCTTCAAAGAAAAGACTGGAACCACTCCTTCTGCCTTTAGGAAAGAAGCTCTTCAGAAACTGGCCGCTTCAACCTGAATAAAAAAGCTTCGGATTTATGTCCCGGTAGAAAAACATTTAGTAGCCTGGCAGTGGGAGTAACCTTTTGCAATTTTTTTGAAAAAGCGTTCGACTTCCGGCAGTCGGTCGTGGGAGTGAGTACAATATGTCTCCTTTGTTCAAAAAACAGAGACACTATGAAAACTTTCACGAACACAAAAACTACCACACTTTGGCTGTTGGCAACTATCAGCTTCTCACTACTATCAGTTAAATGGATGTTTGCTCCGGCTGCCTGGGTGGCTCCGGCTTTCCTTATTTTGTTGATGAAAGAATACAAGCCGTGGAAAAGCTTGCTTGTGGGGTTGTCGGTCCTTTACGTTTCGTCGTTGATTGGCAGTTACAAAGTAATGCCTTTCCCAACCATCGTATTTGTGGTGATCGCACTGATTGGTGCCTTGAAGCACGTGATTCCCTTCTTTCTTTTCCGCTTGCTTTCAAAAAGAGTTGCGGGATGGTATGCTACCCTGCTGTTTCCTTGCCTCTATGTTGCCTACGACTACCTCAATGGTTTCGATGGCGGCGGCACCTGGGGGTCGATGGGTTATACCCAGGTGAACAATGATGCGCTGATGCAGCTGGTTGCCGTCACTGGCTTATGGGGAGTTACCTTTCTCATCGCCTGGGCTTCGGCACTTTTGGCGGCAGGGTATTCTAATGGTCTTAGTTTTTTCTCAATAAAAAAGCCAGCCATTGTATTCTCATCGATATATGCAGTTATCCTAATTGGCGGAAACATAAGAATCAACTCGCTGTGGCAGGAAGAAACAACTACAGTAAGGGTGGCCGGCATCACGGGGCAAAATCTTGAGCTGCTTCAGGTAACCTATGAAGCTGTGTTTGGAAGTAGACTGGATATTGATCTATCGAAGCTTACCCAAACCTCGCCAGCACTTCAGGAGTTAAACAAAGGTTTGGTGAAGTTTATTGAAAACCCAGGTGACCCAATTTTCGGCGCTTCTCATCGACAAATGGAAGCCTTTCAGGACAGCATGCTCTCTGTCGCTAAAAAGGAAGCAATTGCCGGGGCCAGGATTGTCTCTTTTTCGGAAGGGCTCCTTTTCACCACCAAAGCCACGGAAGGCAAGCTTATTGCCAAAGCCAGGAGTCTGGCCAATGAAAACCAATTCTATCTGCTGTTAACAATGGCCTCTATTATCCCGGGCGAAGTCACCATGGGCTCGAAGTACCTGGAGAACAAGGCTTTGCTTATTGGCCCTGATGGGCAAGTGCTCAACACCTTTTTCAAAAATAAGCCTGTGCCGCTGGTAGAGCCCAGTATACAAGGCGACGGCAAGATTCCAGTCATTGAGACACCTTTTGGACGCATTGCTATTTCCATTTGCTACGACGCCGACTTCCCCTACCTGATGAGGCAGGCAGGGCAGCAAAATGCTGACATAATGCTGCTGCCTTCAGGTGACTGGAAAGAAATTGCCCCTTACCACGCTTATATGGCCAAAGTGAGGGCGATAGAAAACGGCTTTTCACTGCTGCGGCCCGTGAGCAATGCTACATCCATTGCCTCAGACTACCATGGAAAGGTGCTGGGCTCTAATGACTTTAGCTCAGCTGGCGAGCATGTGGTGGTGAGTCATCTGGCAACAAAAGGAGTTACAACTATCTATTCGAAGATGGGAGATTGGTTGGCTTGGGCGTGTTTGGTTACTGTGGTTGCTTTTCTTGGAGACTTCCTTGTTGCCGCACGAAGATCAAACAGAGTCAGCATTTTTCCTGGCAAATAACATCATGAGCAAAGGCATAAATATGGAAAACGCAAGCAATCCAAATTTCAGTGTCGTGATCAACCCTAAATAATTGCCAAGGAATTCACTTTGATTAGGGAGAGCATCTAAGATTTTGAATATGACCGCATTTTCAATTAAGTCAGAGGCAAACCAAAAAAAAGGAAATCCAATTAAGATGTTTCTTACAGGCTTCGAGATTTTTCGACGTTCCGAAACGAAGGAGGCGAAGGTCCAAAGAAAGGCAAAAAATGAAGCGGGAAACAGAACATCAATAGTGTAGGTGAAGCGCTTGTAGGCAACGACTCCTGCCCGGCTGAAGAGGTTTATGCGTTCGTATACTTCGGTACTCGAAAAAACAGGTCGCTTGTCAAATATTTCATGCCCCCCAAGCAGTTGGCTTACCACTTTCGACCCAAACGGAATTGGAAACATGTGTGTGATGACAAATACAATCAGAAATATTGAAAAAGTTTGAAGTAACCTTTTTCCGGAAGTCTGGTAGCAAAAAGGCGCATTTGAGTCAATTATTGCATTTGACATCTTGCCTTTTGCCCTTTCATTGATCATGGTGCCAAACACTAGCCCAAGCAAGAAGATTGTGGGAATGTACAGTAGGTGTTGAATTGTCATATGGAAGTCCCTTTTTAAGTGATACTGAAGGCCACAAAATTCAGAAATCACATGGAAAGGAATCTTGGTCTAGACCAACACTAAAATTTCACCGAATTAAACAGTTTACTAAAGTTAGTGGGGTCTATGGCCAGGTAAGCGGCAATGTATTTGTGAGGGACAAGCTGTAATAAATGCGGGCTCCTTTGGCAAAACGATTTAAATCTTTCCTCGATGGTTGTGGATCGCAATTCGATTTGTCGATTGATTAACCCAACTGTGACTGCTTCGGATAGTTTTCTGAACAGTCTCTCAATCTGCTGAGATTTATCAAATAGGTGCTGTAGTTTTTCGAAGGACAAATAATCTAACTCGCTATCTATTAAGCAGGTGAGGTAATACCTGGCCGGCTTCTGTAAAAGGAAAGATTCCGGAATGGCACAAAAGTTTGGTGGGTAGGCAAACCCCAGAATATTGAGTTTCTCAAAAGCCTCAAAGTGATACATTTGAACACCACTCCTAACGAAAAATATCCGCCTCTCAATCTGACCTGGTTGCGTGATATGCTCCCCTTTTTTAAACTGCCTGGTTTTGAGGTCTTTGGTTAGTAGCTGGTAATCGCCCTCATTGATGCTGTGAATTGATTTAATAAAGTCGAATAGCTCAGTCATTCCAATAATTTGATGCCTGGTTTGTCCAATCTTTTTGATGGCAAAACAGGGCGTTGTGTTTTGGTGTAGGAGTTTTATGCATTTCCGTTGCAGTCCCCTAGCCATGTCTGCCAACGGGCTGTGGTATGCTGATGGTAAATTTAAGTTTTGCGGAGGGGATTCCAAGAGGGCCTCAGTCTGGTTACATGCAAGCCCAGTGCATGGTTGCCATCATCAAAATTCGCTCCTTCGAGATCAGGTTATAGCCCTGATCTCAGTATTTGGCAGTGCAGATGTACTCACAGCAGGGTTTGAAAACATGCTGGATGTTGTCGTTGGTGCTTATTCGGTTAGTATCTCAAAGAACAGATTCGAATTCCTTTTATGGCTTCGCACAACTCAGTAGCATACGACTACGTGGCCAAGGGAGCACATACTTCATAAAAATTTGGGCAATTCTAAAAAATGAAGACAAAAGCGGGGGCATAACTAAGCCATGCCCCACAATGGTTTTTCCACAGCTTACTCCCCCTCCGGCATCAACACCAACTTGATGAACTTCTCAGGATCGATATATTTCTTAGCCGCTTCCTGCATGTCCTTAGAAGTAAGGGTTTCGATCCTTTCTTTCGCTTTCAGGATACCTTCAGAATCCCAGCCCTGATAGTAATAACTGCGCAGAGTATTTGCCCAGAAACTATTGTCTTTCAAACTAACCTCCAGTTGCCGACGTTGGCCTTCCTTAATTTTTTTCAAGTCTTCAGCACTCACGCCTTCCTTCTGGAGCTTCTTCAGCTCATCCAGGGTAGCCGTCACCAGCTCCTCAACATTTTCTGGTCCGCAAGGGAAGCTTACCTGGAAGGTATAGTGGTCGTAAGGCATGTTCTCAGCATTGGCATTGGCCCCTACGCCGTACACACCACCTTTTTCCTCACGAAGTAACTCAACCAGCTTAATGGTCATTACCTCCCCAAAGCTTGACAGATAATATGACTGTTTCCTATCAAACTCCTGCTCTGTATCCCAATACATGATTACCTGGCTCTTTTGATCGACTCCTTTCTTCACTATTTTCTCCAAAGGCGCCTTTGGCGGGCGGGGACTAACGTCCTTCCATTCATCTTTTCTTCCCGAAGCAGGTAGGCTGGCAATGTACTGCTCCAGCATGGGCTTGATCTCGTCTACTTTAAATGCTCCGACAAAGAAGAAAGTGAAGTCGCTCACATCGCTAAACCTGTCCTGGTAAAAGGCGAACGCTTTGTCCAGATCGATTTTATCCAGATCGGCCTCTGTCGGGAAGCCGCCTCCTCTGATGCTGTTGTTGGAAAGCGTACGTTGCACCTGATCCACAAAATAGTACTGTGGATTGGCCATCACATTCGACAAAATGGACTTGTTCTTTGTGATAAATGACTGGAACGCTTTTTCGTCCTTTCTTGGGGCTGTGAAATACATATTCGTCAGCTGGAAGAACGTTTCCATGTCGGCTGGGGTGGTACTGCCCTGCACGCCTTCGCTCAACTCTCTGATGAACGGCGTAACTCCAAAGCTCTTGCCTGAGAGTACTTTTTGCAGAGTGGTAATGTCATAGTCGGCAATGCCGCCCTGATCCACCAAAGAGGCCGCATTGGAAGCAGACTGGTAGTCGGCATCGGAAGCAAGACTGTGTCCGCCCGGACTCCAGGTGGTCATTACAATTTCGTCGTTTTTAAAATCCGTTTGTTTCAGAAACACTTTTACCCCGTTCGAAAGATCAAGCTCTGTAATCCCCAGTGCTTCATTCTTTTTCTCTGATACGATGCTGCCTGGCTTGGGCAAAGTAGTCATCAGACTCTCACCAAAATCCTCGTCCTCGTAAGCATCCACCTTGAGTATCCTAATCTTGTTGAGCACGCCTTTCACTTCATCCTCAGTCGGCAGCACCACGCCCTCCTTGTCAGGTGCGGTGATCACCACTACCCTATTTTCCTTGGTGATCCATTTTTCGATCAGGGCATTTACCTCATCAAGACCTATTCCTTCAACATACTCTTTTGCGAAGTTGTATTCCCACTCAATGCCTGGTATTGGCTCCTTTTCGAGGAAGTTGTTGACATATTCGTCTACATAGTTCTCCGACTCCGACTTGTCTCTTTCATTGTACGCTACCTCGTACGATTTCAAAAGGTCGAGTTTATAGCGCTTTAACTCGCCTGGAGTAAACCCATGCCGACGAACCCGCTCCAGCTCGGTAATCATGGCCTGTAGTCCACCTTTTATGTCTTTTTCGTTTGCCACCGCAAATGCCTGAAACGCATCTTTCGTTCTTGCCCAGGTGCCACCATGGCTGGTGCTTGCGTATACAAATGGTGGCTCAGCTTCCCTGGTCAATTCCTGTAGCCGCTTATTCAACATGCCGGTGAAAGCTCTTTCCACCAGGAAATCCCTGTAGTCACTGGCTTTTGTTTCCTCTTCCGGGTCGGTTTTGAAATATAGGCGAACCTGAGCGAATGTAGCTTCTTTGTCAGCCAGCACCGAAACATAGGTGTCGGAATGGTCTGGCACCTTAAACTCTTCTCTCTTCTTTGGGCTTTTAGCAGCAGGTATCCTTCCGAAGTACTTTTGAATCTTGGCTTCCATCTCTGCCACATCGATATCGCCCACGGCTACCACAGCCATCAGGTCAGGACGGTACCAGTCTTTGTAAAACCGCTTGATCGCTTCATGCGGGAAGGTCTCCAGGTTCTCTTTGGTGCCTATTGGAAGACGCTCCGCATACCTCGAATCCTTATAAATAACCGGCAGGTATTTGTCGAGCATGCGCCGCTCACCACTTTGGCCAAGCCTCCACTCCTCAATCACCACCCCCCTCTCTTTGTCTATTTCTTCGCCCTCAAAAGTGAGATTGTGTGCCCAGTCTTCCAGAATTTGAAGACCCTGATTGACAATTTTTTCATCGTCGGTGGGTATCGGCAGGATATAGACCGTTTCATCAAAGCTGGTGTAAGCGTTGAGGTCAGCACCGAACTGCACACCTATAGATTGCAGGTAATTGACGATTTCGTTTTTCTTGAAATTCTTTGTGCCATTGAAGGCCATGTGCTCCGTGAAATGCGCAAGGCCGAGTTGGCTTGGGTCTTCCAAAATAGATCCGGCATTTACCACCAACCTCAACTCCACCCGGTCTTCGGGACGGTCGTTGTGGCGGATGTAGTATTTCATCCCATTTTTCAGCGTGCCGATTTTCACATTTTTATCAACAGGAATCTGGGAGGTTAAATCAACTGATGGGTCTTGCGCCAGAAGTGAGGGCAATACCCCTAAAAGCAAGAAAAAGATAGCCTTTATAGCCCTTTTTTTTAAAGATGTTTTCATGGATTAAGTTCCTGGTTTATTGAATAGGTTGAATCAACTGAAAATAGGCCTTCAAAATACATCGAAGCTATGTGCCGTCCAAAGCATGCTAGCTATTTCTATTGATCCACTTCTTCGCTTTCGAACTTTCCTTTTCCGAAAGGATTTACCTTTCTGGCAGCGGAAGAAACTCCTTCAGTGATTTTAACGCCGGCTTTCACTATGGCCTGGCCACCCGATTTAATGGATTGAAATCCAGCATTTTTGGCTGCCTTCAGAATCCCGCCCACAACTTTTGTCGATCCCTGAGTCACAATTTGGCTCAACATTTTTCCGGCATCAAGAGTAGCGTTTTTTCTGGCCTTTTTGCTGTCCCAGGTGGTCACACAGCTACAGTATTGCCTGGCGATCATGCCCACCCGCAGGGTAAGAAAGGCATTGGTGGAGCCTTCGAAAAGTGAATCCATCACCAGCGTGGCTGTGGGGCCTACCACCGGAATAGACGAGAATGAGGTGCTTTTTGTCACGCCCGACAGCAGCGACTCAAGCTGTAGACTGATGTCGAGGTCTTCGATTTCGGATACGAGAAAAGTGGTGGCACCAATGTTTGCGTACAGGTGCATCAAGTCTCTTATACCCGGCCGCTGGTGGTACAAATGGCAAATTTTCCATACCATGCGTGAGTGGGTAAAAAGGATGGTGAAGGCATCAAGTCGACCGTTTTGAGAGATGGACGTGGTGAGAAAAACCGACAGCGCCGTTTGCTTGATGATCTTATCTGCTTCCTCGTTGAGTCGGGTCAGCGAAGCCTCCAATTGATCCTCAGAGGCGGGAACAAGACCTTCGGCGATCAACAATTTATTCTTTCTAAGCCGCTTGAACACCCTCCTTTTATGAGATGGAATTTGTTCTTCCGCCTGCGGCGGAGTAAGCGTTTGTGGTAGCCTTAAAAAGAGGAAAACAGGCAACAGCAGAATGCCAGCGGAAATGGCTATCAGTGCAACAAGTACCACCCTTCCGAAAGTCTCGTTTACACCAAGCGCCAGGTGATAAATCTGATAAACCTGGTTGACCAGAAAAAGGGCTGTGAGGAAAACGATAATGGCAGAAAGCCAGACCGCAATAAGTTTGATCTCTTTTGAAAAGCTCGACATACCTGTATTAACGTTACGTTGCTTTGACAGGTTGGGGAAGACTGAAGTTACAGATTTCTGAAATATGATTAACTAAAAAAACAAAAAATCCAAGCCTAACCCGGCTGGGCGAAACACATTGAACCAGTTTTTTGCCACCTATTTCGAGTAATAAAGTGCCTATCTGCAAGCAGCAAGCAGTGCGATTTTTAGAAACAACTACCCGACCGACTGGGCATTTCTTGTTTCGTCGTCATCGGAAGGGATATGTTCTGCAATGGAAGGGGAAGCCTCGATGGCATCATCCTCTTCATGCTCGGCTTCTTTGAAAAATGACTTTTGGAATATGATAATAATCGCCACACCAACAAAAATTGAAGCATCTGCCACATTGAAAACGGGCCAAAGCGCTGTGTAGTCTCCACCGAACAAAGGCACCCACTCAGGGATCCTGCCTTCCCAGATGTCGATGTAAAACATGTCAATTACCTGGCCGTGAAACCATGGGTTGGGGGCATCGTAAGGAGCGTTGTTAAGAAAAACGCCGTAGAAAATACTATCAATCAGGTTGCCAATGGCACCACCAAGTATCAGCGCACCGCACCACAAAAGGCCTGTGTGTACTTCCTTTTTAGCTAATCTATAGAGATAAACAGCAATCACAACCATGGCTATCAGCCTGATAACAGTAAGGATAAGCTTACCGTTTTCGCTGCCCAGCTGCATGCCAAAGGCCATACCAGGGTTGGTGAGATAGTGAAGCTTAAATACGTCGCCAAGGAGATAAATTTGCCCGGCCACGCCCATTTCCATATTGAAGTGTACTGCCAACTTAACTACCTGATCCAAAATGATCATTGCAATGGCCAGTAGGTAATATTTGAAATACTTCACTTTGTCCTTAGTTTACAATGTTAGTGTTGGCTTCGGCGATTGATCTCTTTAAACGGTTACTTTGACTTCGAGGTTAAACTCATCCATATCCAAAACAACTGCGTCAGTCAAATCTCCAACCATTTCAAGCGAAAGAGCCTGAGTCTCGCTGCAAATATAGTCTTTGAAACTAATCAAAGCCTCATTTACCATTTTTTCACTTTCTTTAACAGACAGCCTGATTTTGTCCTGTACCTCAAGCCCCATGTCTTTCCTCAGGTTTTGCACCCTGTTCACAAGGTCACGGGCGATCCCTTCCTTCTTCAGATCATCGGTAATTGTGATGTCGAGGGCTACAGTTAGCCCATTTTCACTCGCCACCAACCAGCCGGGGATATCCTCTGAAGAAATCTCAAAGTCTTCCGGAGAAAGCTCTATGTCTCCCTTGGCAGTTTTCAGCAAGAATTTGCCGGAAGCCTCCAGGCTAACAATATCCTCCTGTGTCATTTGCTTTACCGCAGCGGTAATGTCCTTCATGATCGGGCCATGGTGCTGACCCAGCTTTCTGAAGTTCGGCTTGATACTCTTTACCAGGATACCAGATGTATCGTCGATGTACTCTATCGCCTTCACATTGACTTCTGACAAAATAAGGTCTTCCACGGCTTCGATATAATGCCTGGTAGAAGCATTCAGTACAGGAATAAGAATTCTCGACAATGGCTGACGCACCTTGATCATCTGCTTCTTGCGTAATGAGTGTATCAACGACGATACCTCCTGCGCCAGGGCCATCTTCGTTTCCAACTCTTTGTCAATGGCCGACTCGTCTGCCATAGGGAAAGCTGCCAGGTGCACCGACTCTTCGGTTTCCTTTCCGGATACCTTGTTGAGGTCAGCGAAAATGCGCTCCATATAAAACGGAGCAATGGGCGCTGCGAGGCGAGCTACCGTCTCCAGGCAGTCGTACAACGTTTGGTAAGCGGCTTTCTTGTCTTCGTTGTACTCACCTTTCCAGAAACGCTTCCTGTTCAGGCGCACATACCAGTTGGACATATCGTCCACAACAAAATTCTGAATCAACCGACCGGCCTTCGTTGGCTCGTACTCGTCATAGGCTTCTGCTACCTGCTTTTTCACTGTATTCAGGCGTGAGGTAATCCATCGGTCGCTCTCTGTTCTCCTACTCAAAGGAACAGCCGCCTCACTATAGTTGAAGCCATCCAAATTGGCGTAAAGCGCAAAGAAATTGTAGGTATTGTACAGGGTTCCAAAGAAACGGCGCTGTACTTCTACTATTCCATCGATATCAAATTTCAGGTTGTCCCATGGGTTGGCATTGGTGATCATGTACCAACGGGTGGGGTCGGCGCCGTACTTCTCCAATGTAACGAAGGGGTCGGCGGCATTGCCCAGACGCTTCGACATTTTATTGCCGTTTTTGTCCAGCACCAAGCCGTTGGCAATTACATTTTTGAAAGCCACACTATCGAACAACATCCCTGCTATAGCGTGAAGTGTGAAAAACCAGCCACGGGTTTGGTCTACACCTTCGGCGATATAATCCGCAGGATAGTTGGCTTCAAATACCTCCTTGTTTTCAAATGGGTAGTGCCACTGTGCGTAAGGCATAGCGCCTGAGTCAAACCAAACGTCGATCAGGTCAGTCTCCCGGCGCATGGGACGGCCGCTGTCGCTTACCAAAACCACATCATCCACGAAAGGCCTGTGCAGATCCATGTCATCAGCGACAGGCGCTTTCATTAGTCCTGCCTTTACAGCCTTTTCTGATTCGGCTTTTAGCTCAGCAAATGAGCCAATGCATTTCATTTCCGACCTGTCGTCTGTTGCCCAGATAGGCAAAGGCGTGCCCCAGAAACGGCTGCGGCTCAGGTTCCAGTCCACCAGGTTCTCCAGCCAGTTGCCAAAGCGGCCGGTTCCGGTCGACTGAGGCTTCCAGTTGATGGTGTTGTTCAGGGCCACCAGCTTGTCTTTGTAAGCCGTGGTTTTGATGAACCAGGAGTCCATCGGATAGTAAAGCACCGGCTTATCCGTTCTCCAGCAATGAGGGTAGGTGTGCTCGTATTTCTCTACCTTAAACGCTTTATTCTCCTGCTTGAGGATGATGGAAATGATGACGTCCGTCGATTTGAAATTTGGATTGCTTTCATCCTCCTCTTTATAATTCTTTACATAAAATCCGTCTTCCTCATATTCCTTGTGGGCAGTGATGTCCCACTCCTTCATCTTGGCTTTCAGGTAGGCGCCCACTTCATTGACAAACTTTCCTTTCTTGTCAACGATAGGCACTTCAAAGCCACCCTCATCTTTCACAAAGACTCCGGGCAGATTGTTCTGCACAGAAGTTCGAAAGTCATCCGCTCCAAAGGTCTTGGAAATGTGCACAATGCCTGTGCCGTCTTCGGTCGTCACAAAATCGCCAATCACCACGGTGAAGGCAGGTTTTTCCAGCTTCACCACCGGAACTAGCTGCTCGTAGGACATACCTGCCAGGTCTTTGCCTTTGTATTCCTGCACCACTTTGAAAGGTATCAGTTTATCGCCAGGTTTATAGTCTTCAAGCTTTAGGTCGGCGGCCTTCTGATTGAAGTAGGCGCTGACTCTATCTTTTGCCAGGATTACATTTACAGGCGCAAAAGTATACTGATTGAAAGTGGCAACCTTCACGTAGGCAATCTCTTTGCCTACAGCCAGACCATTGTTGGCTGGCAAAGTCCATGGGGTGGTGGTCCAGGCCAGGAAGTAGTCACTTTCCGTCCCTTCAATCTTAAACTGCGCCGCAATGGTAGTGTCCTTCACCATTTTGTAGGTGCCGGGCTGGTTCAGCTCATGAGAGCTAAGGCCGGTGCCCGCTGCGGGCGAATATGGTTGAATGGTGTAGCCCTTGTAGAGAAGGCCCTTGTCGTAAAACTTCTGCAACAAATTCCAGACAGACTCAATATAATCTTTCTCGAAGGTGATGTAAGGATCATCCAAATCGACCCAATAGCCCATTTTTTCAGTAAGGTCGTCCCACTGGCCTTTGAACTTCATCACCGCCTCACGGCACTTCTGGTTGTACTCTTCAACTGATATTTTCTTGCCGATATCGTCTTTGGTGATGCCCAGCTCTTTCTCGACCTGAAGCTCCACTGGCAAACCATGGGTATCCCAACCGCCTTTTCTTTTTACCTGAAAGCCTTGCTGCGTTTTGTAACGACAAAAAATATCCTTCACCGTCCTCGCCATCACGTGGTGAATACCCGGTGTGCCATTGGCCGATGGGGGACCCTCGTAGAAAGTAAAAGTCGGGCGGCCCTCTCTTGAGCTTACAGATTTTTCAAATATTTTCTTCTGCTTCCAGTCTTCCAGCACTTCGGAAGCTACCTTGGCCAAGTCTATAGATTTATACTCTCTGTATTTCACAGCTTTCGTCATGATCTTCTCCTGAAAATTCAATCTTTAAGTACTACGATTGTGATTCTTTGCTATTGAGCTCTTCCAGCTTAATTCGGTCAATGTCAATTTCTTCGTCGTCATTTTCCGTGTAAAAATCGCTATAGCTATCAATAAGCAAATGCTCGTTTTTGTTTCTCTTGCCGCTGTCGAATCGCAGCAATAAAGACGGCAGCAAGATGGTGTTCGTAAACATGGCAAAGAACAAAGTGGTAGAGGTAAGTGTTCCGAGCGCCACAGTTCCGCCGAATTCTGAAAACGCAAATATTACGAAGCCAAAGAAAAGAATGATCGAAGTATAGATCATGCTCGACCCCACTTCTTTAATGCTTTTGCTCACAGCCACAGGCACAAAGAAATCGTTCGCAAACAATTCCAGCCTGTATTTAGCCAGGAAGTGGATGGAGTTATCAACCGATATTCCGAAAGCAATACTAAAAATAAGAGCGGTGCTCGGCTTCAGCGGTATTCCGAAATAACCCATGATTCCAGCAGTAATAACCAACGGAATGAAGTTGGGTATCAGGGAAACGATGATCATCCGCAGGTTTCTGAAAAGCAGCCCCATTACAATAGCGATAACAAAAAAGGCCAGCACCATGCTACTGATAAGGTTTTGTATCAGGAATTTGTTGCCTTTTATAAAGAGCAACGTTGTGCCGGTGATCGTTGCCGACATTTTTGTTCCTTCAAAAAGATCGGTAATCTTTGGCTCTATTACCTGAGTGACCAGGCTGTCCATTTTATCAGACCCTACATCGGCGATGCGCACTGACACACGGACGATCTGACCTGTTGAGTCTATAAAGTTACTGGCCAGGCCTGAGCTCATTCCAGCCTCACCCTGCAGATAGCGAAGCACAAAAGCCTGATCTCTGCTGGTTGGCAGCGAATAAAACGCAGGGTTTTCGTTATAAAACGCCTGCCGGGCAGCTTTCACAAAACTTACTATCGAAACAGGCTGAGAGATGTAAGGTATGCTGTCGAGAAAATTGACCAACTGATCAATTTTCCTGAGGTTATTCAGGTTGAGTACTCCCTTTTTGTTGCCAGTGTCAATCAAGAGTTCCAGTGGCATCACACCACTAAAGTTCTCCTCAAAGAAAGCGAGGTCATACCTAACGGGGCTATCGTCCGGCAGGTCATCGATCATATGTGAAACTGCTCTGATACGAGTCATTCCAAATATCGACACCGCTACCAATACTATTGAGAACAAAAACACTTTGTATTTGTGCCTGTGCACCAAAAGGTCTATCCCGTAAAGAAGCTTAGCCAGCGGCTTCATGTCGAGGTGCTTCAGGTGCCGCTTTTTAGGTGGGGGCAAATAAGAGAAGACAGTCGGGATGAATATGATGCTCACTATGAAAGTGGACATGATATTGATGCCTGCGATAGTTCCAAATTCACGAAGCACCACAATATCAACGATAAGAAGCACCAGAAATCCAATGGCTGTGGTGAAGTTGGTCATCAACGTCACAATACCAATCCGCCTGATCATGTTCGACAGGGCCATCATTTTGTCGCCATGCAGGGCATATTCCTGGTGGTATTTGTTGAGCAAATACACGCAGTTGGGTATGCCTATGACGACAATAATCGGCGGAATGAGCCCAGTAAGGAGTGTGATTTTATAGCCAAAGAGAGACAGTGTCCCCATCACCCATACGATCATGGTGCCAATGAGAATGAGCGGGAAAAGCACAGCCTGGAATGACCGGAAGAAAAAGAAAAGGATGATGCCCGTAACAATGACTGAAAGCACCAGAAATAGCTGGAGCTCGGCCTTTACCTTACTTGTGTTGATAAAGCGGATGTAGGGCAAGCCAGCATAGTGTAGCTTGATGCCCGTTTCCTCTTCAAATAGCTGAGCCACCATTAGCACATCGCCCACCACACCATCACGGTTTTTTGTACTCAGAATCTCCTTGTTGATGGACACCATGATAAGCGTGGCTCCATTGTCAGGGTTGATTAGCTGACCACTATAAACTTTGATTTGGTTAGCCTCCCGCAACATAGAGTCGAGCGCCGGTTGCGTGTCAGGAATGCTCGTGAAAAACGGCTTCATTTCAAGCCGCTTTTTTTCATCGTTCTTCACCAGGTGCTGTAGGCTGGGAAGGGAAAGTACGTTTGTGATATTGTTGATGCGAGCCAGCTCGTCGGCCAGATACCTGAACTTTTGGAAGTTCTCTACCTTGTAAATGGCGCTGTCTTTTACGCCGATAGCCAGCATGTTTCCATCTTCACCAAACAGCTTTTTGAATTCCTGAAAATAGACCATGTCGGGGTCTGTATCCGGAACTGTTTTGGCAAGATCGAACGACCACTCAACTTTCCGGGCCTGATAGCCAAAAAAGGCTGTAAGGAGAACCAGAATGATAAGAAGGGGAAGCCTGAATTTCAGGATGATATGTGCTAACTGGGTCCACATTTCCAAACGGAGCACAAATGTAATGAAATAATCTTTCTAAGGTAGTTGGGGGTCATTATTCCTTTGCTATTTCTACGATCTTATTCCTGGCAGCGAGATGCCGGTAAGATTTCTGTACAAAGAAAGTGCATGACCATCGGTGAGGCCGGAAATAAAGTCAAGCACCGTTCGTAAGAGTTGATAGGTCGTTTCTGACTTTTGAACGCCCAAAAGAATGTCTGACGGCATGAGTTTGTATACGAGCTGGTCTCTATAGCCTGGCTTGTCATCAAAATGAACCTTGTAGGCAGCGCTACAGAAAGCCTCCATCAAACCTGAGATTACCTGAAACCCTGCCGCTTCTTTTTCGATTACTTGCCTCGACTGATAAATTTGCGCCACAGATAGTTTGCTGATTTTTTCCAAAGTGTCACAGCAAGGTACCAGCGAAAACAAGTCAGCGTTTAATGTCCCGTCAAGGATTTCCCTTTCGTTCTCCAAAAAAGCTTTTGTTAACTGCCCCACCAGAATGTTGATGGCCAGGGCTCTGAGCGTCGCCATCTTTTCTTCTACGGTTTCCAGCTCATCAAGCTTCTCCGCTTTGTAGGCATCGCCTATTATTTCGGCCAGCAAGTCTCTTGCCACCTCGTAGCGCACCCAGCCAAGTCGGCACCCATCCTCCAGATCGATGATATGGTAGCAGGTGTCGTCAGCAGCTTCCACCAGGAAAACCAACGGGTGCCTGGCCCAGGCTATGTTTTTTATTTCTTCTTTCAGGCTGGTGGCTATTGCTACTTCCTGAAAGATGTTTGCCTCTGTCTGATAAAAACCAAACTTCTTCTGGCTCTTTTTCTCTTTACTCTTCCCGTCAAATGATGACTGACAGGGGTACTTTGTAAATGCCGCCAGCGTAGCATGCGTAAGCCGCAGCCCTTTGTTCTGAGCATGACAAAGCAGCCGAAGCCCCTGGGCATTGCCCTCAAATGAAACAAGATCAGCCCATTCCGCTTTTGTTACTTTCGACTCGAATATCCTTCCTTCGACGTGGTTGAGAAAAAACTCTGAAATGGCCTTTTCGCCAGAATGGCCAAACGGTGGGTTGCCAATATCGTGTGCCAGGCAGGCAGCAGCCACTATAGAGCCAAAGTCTGAGGAAGTTAGCTCAAGATCCTTTTCTCTCTCCAATATTTTCTCACCTACCATTTTTCCAAGCGACCTGCCTACGCTCGACACCTCGAGGCTGTGAGTGAGCCGGTTATGCACAAAGTCGTGATCCGGCAGAGGAAAGACCTGCGTTTTGTCCTGCAGCCTGCGAAAAGGATAGGAGAAAATAATGCGGTCGTAGTCCATTTCGAAAGGACTGCGGGCAGGGTCGAAGTTGATGCTTTTGGTGGCGCCGTATCGTTGGCTGTTGAGGAGTTCTTTCCAGATCATTGAGCCAAAGTTAGCGACAATTCATAGCTTGATAAATTTCATCTCAAGAAATGTTTCGCTAACTTAAGTTATCCGAAAACCAAAATATATGAAAAGAAGACAATTTATAGTGCAGTCTGGTTTTGTGGCAATGAGTATGTCGGCCTTTGGAAGCATTAGCTGGAATGGGAAAGAATTCATGGGTTCTACTCCTACCACCAGTGACATTCTTGGTCCATTTTATCGTCCCGGATCTCCGCTAAGAACCAACCTTATTCCGCCCGATAGCAATATGCCAATTATGGAACTTTCAGGAACAGTTTACGATGAGGATGGTGTCACTGCGTTACCTGATGTTTTGATCGAATCATGGCAATGCGATGAAAATGAAAAATATGATAATATTTCAAACGAATACATTTTAAGAGGTGCACAAAAAACAAATGAGAATGGGCAGTATAATTTTCGAACTATAATCCCTATTCCGTATCAAGATGAAGTAGTGGGCTGGAGACCTGCTCATATTCACCTACGAATTTCCAGTCCTGATCGGCAAGATTTAATTACTCAGATATATTTCAAAAATGACCCCTATATATCCTCTGATCCCCCCGCAAATTCTAGCGAATCTCAGAACAGGATATTAGAATTAGAACAAACTGCAACAGGCGAAACACAAGTAGAATTCAATATTGTACTCGGACAAAGTTATTCACTTGATGACACGGGATATCAAAAGATTACTGGATTATACCAAGTAGAACAAGGCTTGGTTGAATATTATCGAGAGGATGACTTGCTTTTTGCAAAGTTAAATGGTCAAATCCTTGAGGGTTTTGTATATCAGGGAAACAACACCTTTGTAGGTGGTAATAAAATGAACAGTGTGAGATTTGAATTTTCCCTCGATGGTTCGACAAAAGCACATATTACATATTGGGAAAACTGGCCAGGAGTTGAAGGGTTTCCAATGAAAATGGAAGGTATAAAAGCTTTTAATTATGGTCATTGATAAATTCTGGGCAATAGTAAAAAGTCGCTAACAAATGCTTCCATGAATATGCAAGCTGAGGACTTAGAAAGGTCTCTGCAAACATCGAACTTAATCAAGTTGAGCAACTGCATCCATACTCATTTTAGCTTGACGATAATAACCGGATGGGATCCTGCCTTAATAAAAGGACTGTAAACTTATAGAGCCTGGGATGCTCCAGGTGAAACTCGGTCGGCCTCTCGAAGAAATTCTCTATGGCCACGGCAAAAAACTCGTCTATGGAAACGCCTCCATAGCTTCTGAAGAAGGTTTCAGTTCCTTCTCGTATTTCGCCGATAGTATTACGGGCAATAGTAGTCCACTCCTGGAGCACGCCTTCATCGAAGAAGTTATACTCTTCATTAAATATTCCATTCTCCAGCTTCAGGGCGTGAGCCATTTCGTGCAGGCCAAGATTGCGTCCATCAGACCCATCGGCATAGCCACTCACAAAGCTTTTCCAGGACAGGACAATAATGCCGCCTCCCAGGTTCACTTCACCCCGATGGTAGCGTTTGAAAATGGTGCTGTAGTAGTCATCAGGGTAGACCAGTATTCTGCTGAAGTTCTCGAGATAGATATCAGGCAGGCCAAAAGTGAGCTGGGTAGCCGCTGCCGAGATCAGCACCTTCATTTCTTCCGTTACCGACTGCATTTGGCGAGGTGTGAAATCTTTGCGGTCGATAAATTCTATGAGCTTATTTTCGAATTCGATTTTATATACAGCGGGAAGGCGCCTGTAGTAGTCAAAATGCTTTTCTATATGGGGGCGAACCCGGTCGGGAGTCAATGATGAGCTTTCCCAACGCATCCATCGCCAGTAACTTTCTGAGCGGGCGCTTCTTCTTACGACAACCCACAAAAATGCAAATACTACACCAGCAGATAGAAAATAAGCCATTCAGGTTGGAATGAGGTAACTAATACTTGGTATCTTTAAACCATAAGAATAACGAAAAGGATGGATTCCGTTGCAAAAGCGCTTCAATTAAAAAAGGAACTAGACCAGCTCAGGCCCATTAAACCTGAAGACGAAAGAAGGATTATGGACAAGTTCCGACTGGACTGGAACTACCATTCCAATAACCTTGAAGGCAACTCACTCACCTACGGAGAAACGAAGGCATTGATACTTTTTGGCATTACAGCTCAGGGCAAACCTCTGAAGGATCACTTTGAGATTACAGGCCACAATGAAGCCATCAACCTGGTACTGGATGTAGTAAGAGAAGAAAGACCTCTTTCCGAGAATTTCATTCGAGAGCTTCACAAGCTCCTTCTGAAGGAATCCTACGAAGCCGATGCCATTACACCCGATGGCAAGCCCACAAAAAAGAGAATCACGATTGGTGCCTATAAAACTCAGCCCAATCATGTGAAAACGAAAACCGGGGAAATATTTCGCTTTTCTACGCCTGAAGAAACTCCCGCACTGATGCACGACCTCATGGAGTGGTTGCGGGAAAAGAAAGGAGAAAAAGACATCAACCCGGTTTTAGTGGCGGCTGAATATCACTACAGGTTTATCAGAATACACCCCTTCGACGATGGCAATGGAAGAGTGGCAAGAATCCTGATGAATTTCATTTTGATGCAGTATGGCTTCCCGCCGGTTATCATCAAGACTGAGGACAAAGAAAATTACTTTTCAGTGCTGCGACTTGCAGATGCAGGTCAGATAGAGCCATTTATTGAGTACATCGGGGATAACCTTGTCAGGTCTTTGGAGATTATGATCAAGGGAGCAAACGGAGAAAGTGTTGAAGAGCCGGATGATTTGGACAAGGAGATAGCACTGCTTGACAAGAAACTTGAAAGTCTAATAAATTTGTCTGGAGTCGTAAAATCAAAGGGCTACCTTACAAATTTTCTAAATCCTTTCATTTATTCCTTACAAGAGGAGCTGCGGAAATCATGGAGAGTCTTCGAAAAACATTATGACAAAAGTGTAAGCAGAATTCTTTTAAACGGAAGTAAAACCAACTTGTTATTCAAACATAGTTTACATCTCCTAGTTGATGAAGTATTGGGTAAGACGGAAACAGAGATAACTATTATCAATTCATTTTCAGGCTTTAAGGCTGCTGCTGTCGGAAGTTTTGACTTTACATCTCAAGTCTCTGTAGTTTTCCATGAAGACCAAGTAATAATAAGTCTGCCAGAAGATTACCTAGTAATTTCATCTACTTACAATAAACCGCTTGAGCAAGATGATATTAGAAAAATTGTAAATGCAGACAAAAGACGACACAAAGAGTTGATTGAGAATAAAATTAGAGAAGCGGAGAGCAAAAACGTCACTCCCGCCAGGAAGCCCTAAAATTTAAAACAAACCTTTTAAAGCTTCTCAAATATCCTCTTAATAGAAACCGCCTCCCCTATTTTATCCTTCAATTCCGAGATATGCACTCTTTCCTGGGCCATGGTGTCACGGTGGCGGATGGTCACTGTATCGTTTTCCATGGTTTCGTAATCCACTGCGATGCAGAAAGGCGTTCCAATCAAGTCCTGGCGGGTGTAGCGCTTGCCGATCGACTGTTGCTCTTCGTAGATCAGGTTGAAGTCGTATTTCAGCATGTCGAAAATCTGGCGGCCCTTCTCAGGCAACCCATCTTTCTTCACCAACGGAAAAATGGCTGCCTTGATAGGTGCCAAAGCCGGGTGCAGCTTCAGGTATGTTCTTTCTTTCTTGTCTTCTCCTTCTCCCACAGTTTCCTCTGTGTAAGCATTGCTCAACACCATCAAAAATGCCCTGTCGGCACCAATGGAGGTTTCCACCACATACGGGATGTAATTCTGGTTGATCTCCGTATCGAAGTATTGCTGTTTCTTTTTAGAGAACTCCTGGTGGTTTTTCAGGTCAAAGTCAGTCCGGCTATGGATGCCCTCTACTTCTTTGAAGCCAAACGAGAATTGGTATTCAATATCCACGGCGGCGTTGGCGTAGTGCGCCAGCTTATCGTGGTTGTGGAACTTGAGCTTTTCAGCCGGCGTACCCAGCGCCAGGTGCCATTTCATACGAGCCTCTTTCCAGTACTCGTACCACTTCATTTCTTCGCCAGGACGGACGAAGAACTGCATTTCCATCTGCTCAAATTCCCTCATGCGGAAAATAAACTGGCGAGCGACGATCTCATTTCTAAAAGCCTTACCAATCTGCGCAATACCAAAAGGCACCTTCATTCTGGCGGTCTTCTGCACATTCAAAAAGTTGACGAAGATACCCTGCGCAGTTTCAGGCCTCAGATAAACAACGTCGGCCTCCTCAGATACCGAACCAATTTTGGTGGAAAACATCAGGTTGAACTGACGCACCTCGGTCCAATTGGCTGTTCCCGAAATAGGACACACTATTTTGTGAGCTTCAATCAGCTCCTTCACGCCCCTCAAGTCTTCTGCGGTCAGCAACCTGTTCATATCGGCGAGCAACTGCTCGGCTTTTTTTGCTTCGCCGTTGTTCTCATATTCCGTCGCTTTATCCTCAATGAGATTGTCGGCCCGGTAGCGCTTTTTCGAGTCTTTGTTGTCGATCATCGGGTCGTTGAACCCGTCGACGTGGCCAGATGCCTTCCAGGTAGTTGGATGCATGAAAATGGCCGCATCGATACCCACTATGTTCTCATTGAGGCGGGTCATACTTTCCCACCAAACTTTTTTGATATTATTCTTCAGCTCCACACCATAAGCACCATAATCATACACTGCCTGAAGGCCGTCATATATTTCACTTGACGGGTATATGAATCCATACTCCTTGGCATGAGCAATGAGGGTACGAAGCAAGTTGGTTTCTTCTTTAGGTGTGTTTTGAGAATTCATCAGTTCGTCTTATTCGGTTCCAAAAGAAAGAGAACCAGCCGTCGGCTGATTTCTTTTCAGGCCGCAAAGATATAGGATTAATGCTTGCAGAATAAAGAATTGAGAAGCAAAAATGGCTTATTCTGTGAAGACACGTTAGTTGCCAAATTTCAGCTCTATCTCGTCGAGGCTGCTGTTAGATCCAACCATGGTAACGATGTCACCCACCCGCAGCCGGGTGTAGCCGTGTGAAATGATCATTTGTCCGGCACGGCGCATAGAAAGAATGATGACCTCGGGGGGCAGACGAAGGCTCCGAAGTGGGAGTCCGTGAAGATCCGGGTTGCGAATAACAATGTCCCTAGTGTCCTGTCCATGCTCCATTCCAAGCAGTAAGCTCGTTGCCTGGGGTGAGCGCACAAAATGGTCAAGCAAGCTTACCATGGCTGTGGACGGGTCGATCACTTTCACTCCCAGGTGAACAAATTTGTCGAGGTTGACCCTTTCATTCAGGCGCACAACCACCTGTTTTGTCCCTATTTCTTCGTAGACTATCTCACATATTCTAT
Organism: Imperialibacter sp.; assembly: GCF_040222815.1. Lineage (GTDB taxonomy): Bacteria > Bacteroidota > Bacteroidia > Cytophagales > Cyclobacteriaceae > Imperialibacter. Next base: position 424,680 of record NZ_JAVKCH010000015.1, read on the forward strand.
AGTTCTCCTCGTCAGACAGTAGGGTTACTATGGCGTCAAATTTTTTAGCATCGATCCCCTCAAATAGCTTTTTGTCAATCTGAGTAACAAAATGAAGTTTAATGCCGTCAGGCACTTCCACATCCTTTTGATCACTCAACGTAATCATCTCTACTTTCCAGCCTTTTTCCATTAGCTGTCGTGAAAGGGCCAATGATTGGCTTTCGTAGCCAAAAATAAGGGCGTCCATTACGCCATCAAACCTGGGAACATCCGCTCTGCTTTTGTTTTCACCTACCAGGTCGATGGCCCAGCGCACGAATGGCGGGCCCACAAGTTGGTTGATAACTATGATGGCAATAATGAGTACTGCAAAATCTTCCCCCCACCCGGGAAACTGGTTGGCGATAACGGTTGCCAGACCAAGCGCTACCCCAGCCTGAGCAATGTATGGCATCCAAACCACCTTCAGAAACCTGTGCGGGTCTCCGGCCAGCATATTCCCCGCAAGGGCTCCCACCGTGGTTGCGAGCAGTCGGATAACAAAAAAAAGCAGCGCAATTCCCCAAACCTCCGCCAGTACAGGCAAGTCCATGGAAGCTCCCGTGAGTGTGAAAAATGCCACGTATACAGGCGTTCCTACTTCGTGGAGAATTTTAAGAAACTCTGGTCTGTAGTTGGAGTAATTGGCTACGTAAAAACTCCCAACGAGGCAAATAAGCAGCGGCTCCAGGTACAACCCGTGCCCTGTAAGCTCTTCGCTCCATACCAAAATGTGATGCGACAAAAAGTAAACCAGGTATCCCAGGGCTAAAATGAGAATGGTTTTGACCAGGTGCTTGATTCTCAGCTTTAAAAATGCCTCAAGTCCCTTGCCCACAAGAAAGCCCCCGACAAATGAAACGATCAGTTCAATAACAATAACCAGCAAGCTTGTGAGCTCAAAGCTATCACCATGCGCAAGTGTTTTTGCCACGGCCAAAATAATGGCAAACATCACAACCACTACAAAGTCCTTCACAATAGTGACACCAAGAACGACCTGAGTAAAAGGCCCCTTCGCTCTCAATTCATTAACGATAGCTATTACTGAAGCCGGAGAGGGCGTAACAAATATGACCCCCGTAAGCAACGAAACCGATAATTTGTCACCTAGTGAGAGCTCCTTCATAAAGGGGATCATCTCGGCGAGAAAAAACACAAGACCCCCACTTGCCAGAAAAGTGATGGCCGTTTGGGCAAAAGATTGAATCTTAATGCTCCGCAGCTTGCTCCGCATTTCGTTGAGATAAAGCTCTGAACCTGCGGCAAATGCGATATAAGCCAGGGCCGTCTCACTGATGAAGCTTAGTTGTACTTTGGCTATCTCTGGGATGAGGTTGAGCACGTAGGGCCCGGCCAAAACGCCAGTGATCATGAGCCCGGAAATCAAGGGCAAATGAATTTTTTGGAATTGGCGGGCTATTTGATTGGAGGACACGGCAACCAGGGCAAAACCCGCAATCAAAATGAGCATTTGTATCATTGTCGATTCCTCAATCAAACCTAGTCTTTAATATCAATCGAATACTTAAATAGAAGGTGTTGGAACCAAAAATTAGTCAAAAAAAGAGCATAAACCGTAATGAGATTTTTATTTTACACCAACTTTTGGTTAACCAATTTACCGTGAACAGGTTATCCTTCAGGAAAAACGATAGTGTCTTTTTCAAGACACATCTCATTTTGCCGCCAACAAGCGTTGGTTTCACTCGTTTGATCCTTAAAACACCTCTGGACATGAAGCATATCCTGTACACTTTTCTATTGCTGACCATCGTGAGCTGTGGTGCCGCCTCACCAGAGCAGGAAAACAGCAAGCCCATCAGTCATGCAAGTTTTGATGTGTTGCTAAAGAAGCACGTAAATAAAGACGGCTGGGTGAATTACGAAGGCTTCAAAGAAGACAGAGCGGATCTAAAGAAATACCTGGAACTGATTCAGAACAACGCTCCCAATGATAAGACCTGGAGCAAGAACGACAAGCTGGCATACTGGATCAATGCCTACAATGCTTTTACCATCGAGTTAATCCTACAATACTATCCCCTGGAAAGCATCAAAGACATCGGCAGCAAAATTCAAATACCTTTTGTGAATACTCCCTGGGATATCAAGTTCATCAAAATTGGAGGAAAGGAGATGGATTTGAATAATATTGAACACGGCATTCTCAGAAAGGAATTCAACGAGCCCAGGATACATTTTGCCGTCAATTGTGCTTCCTATTCATGCCCAGTGCTAAGGGCCGAGGCCTACATCGGCGCAAAGATTGACCAGCAGCTAAAAGAGCAGGCCATTAGCTTTGTCAACGACGAGAGACGTAACAAAATCACCAGTACAAGCGCTCAGTTGTCAAAACTCTTCGATTGGTACAGCGGTGATTTCACTAAAGACAAGAACCTGAAAGATTTTATCAATCAGTTTGCCAAAGTAAAGATCGCAGATAAAACCAAAGTCAGCTACATTGACTATGACTGGCGACTGAATGACTCAAAGGACTTTTAGAAATGAGGTCGGCTCACCGCCGACCTCATTTTTATCGCTTCAGAATCCGGGTTGAATACTGCCCCCCTTCCTTTTGGATAGTAAGGAGATAAACACCACTTGGCAGGTCTGCCATATCAATCCTTGCGGCTCCTATCACCTCCGTTTGTGCCTTCAAAAGCTTTCCCGACAAGTCTGTTAACCGAATATTGAATGGCCCAATTTTGCCTGCCTCCGACGTAACATTAACCACCGCCGTAGTTGGGTTGGGGTAAACTTTAACATTTTGTTTCAAATCATCGGCTACAGAAAGCACTTCTGTGAGAATAATGGCGGTGCTTTGCTTGTTGTTGGTTTCATCTTTCTCTTCGATCAAGCTCTCTTCATCAACCACGGCAATTATAAAATACTCCCCGGCTGGCATAATCACCATGTCAAATGTGCCCGAGGCAGTTTGCTCTGCTCCATCCTCCATCTCTTCAAAAGCTACCGCACCTAAAAACTCATCCACGAACGAAAGATTTTCGTCCTCTGAAAGGTAAAAACTTACCTCAAAAGCACCTTCAGTGGGATCGTCGGAATCGTTAGAAACGGTGGCCCCAACGGTAATTTCTTTAGCGCTCTGAGAAGCAGGGACATTCAGGTCAGTAATGGTAAGGTCTGCAAAGCCCTTTTCTGGCGTTGATACTGCAAGCGAGGTTGTTTTTGAGGAAACTTCAAGCACATCGTTCACTGCATACAAGCGGTATTTATAGTCTGTCAATTCAAGCACGGCATCATCTGTAAATTCCGTGACATCGGCTTCCAACTCCGTCAGTGTAGTAAACGCTCCGGCTCCTACCGCCCTTTCCACAACAAAGGCAGTTTCCCTCGAAGAGTTGTCTGTCCATGAAAGTACCACTTTGCGGCCCGTTGCCTTATCGAGTGTGAGCACCGAGGGTGCCTCAAGAGGATCAAGCGTTTTGATTTCCACAACCTCGGTGTAGTCCGATTCACCTTCGGCATTAATACCTTTTACTTTATAGAAATAAGTTGTCGATGGAATTAAACCTACGTCATCAAAGGAAACTGTGTCGGCACCAATTGAACCAAGTGTGATAAACTGGTCGTTGTCGTCCGATCTTTGAATTTCAAAACTCTCTTCATCATCCGAATTGTCGATCCAATCGAGTGCTATTGACACTGAAGAGTTAGCTACCACGTTAAGTCCGGTGGGCGCTTCAACCGTAAACTCCGTCGTTGTTATTTCCACCACATTGCTATAATCGGAATCGCCATTTTTGTTGGTGGCTGCCACCCGGAAGAAATATTTGGTTGCTTCGGTGAGTCCTCCGCTGGTGTAACTAGAGGCATTGACCGGCAAGTCTTTAATCTTAGTGAAAGTGGTGCCATTAGTTGACCTTTCGACAAAAAATCCAGATTCATCGATCGCATTGTCTTCCCAGCTCAGTTTTACTTCTGAGGGTCTGGCCTCGGCGGTAAGAAGTGTGGGGGCTACTGGCGGATCTTTGCCAATAATAGCGCCGGCGATTCCACTTACGCTCAGTAAATCAAAGCCAGGAGAGGCCCCTCCTAAATCCAGTCCAACCACTTTTATGGCTATCACAGGCTCCTGAAAATTTATCGTTTCCAGGTCGAAAGTAGTTGTGACATTGCTGCTGTTAGTACCTATCGCTGTGCCAATAAAAGAGAAATCAACCCCATTGGCACTGACATACACATTGGCATATTCGTTGACTCCCTCACATTCCCTGATGAATATATCGTCCTGACCAGGGGCATTGATAATCACGTTGTCGGTAAACTCAACTGTGACGTACGACCCCAGGGGCAAGCTCACAAAGGTGTCGGTATTTCCATTGACATTGGTCGGAGCCAAAAGCCTCCTGTTGGTGAAAAAAGCATCACACTCTCCGCCATACAAGCCTGTGAAATCAGGGTTGGTATTGCTGTAATAGGAGTCTATCACGCCGTCAGAGAACTCAATGCCTGTGCTTACATAAACCCCTACATGGTCTTCAATCGTTAGGGTGTTTGCTTCAGCTCCTTTTGTCACCTTGAGGGTCACATTGAACTTACCGGAAGTATTATAAACAACAACTGGATTCTGACTGCTCGAAGTCGAAGGTGTTCCTCCTTCGAAAGTCCACGCCCAAGAGGTAGCACCTCCTGTTGATATGTCTGTGAACTTGATTTGATTGCCTACAAAAACAGTGGGCGTGTTGACCTTGAACTTCGCCTTCAAAGTTGAGTTGTCAGCGGTAACCGTCACATAGTTGGCTTTCAATATTTTATTCTGCTCCCCTTCTTTAAACACCACCAACTCTACATCAAATGAGCCAGTCGTTTCATATTTTACTGTCGGATTCAGTTCCGTTGAAGCGGAAGGCGTGCCCCCTTCGAAAAACCAGATAACCGACTCCGGCATCCCTTTGGAGGTGTTTGTAAACTTCACGGTGTTGCCTTGCACCACTGTTTGGATATCGGAGGTAAACAGCGCTTCAATTGGCCCATCATCTACCGGCCCCACCTGCACGTAGCCCTCAATCGTTTTGGTTGACGTTGCTCCGCTGGCATTTTTTGAAATAAGGGTCACTGTGTAGGCACCGTCGGTAGCATAGGTTACTGATGGGTTTTGAGAAGTTGAGGTCGCCGGTGTTCCCCCGTCGAAAGTCCAGGCCCAGGAGGTTGCTCCCTTCGACCTGTCAAAAAACTCCACAGCAGTGTTTTTCTCAGTAGCTCTGTTCTTAGCTACAAAGTTTGCTGAAAGTGCCGACTGTCCGGCAAAAATTGAGCTTGAGTAGAGGCCTCTGCCGTGAGTGGCTGCGATGACTTCAAAGTCTGAGTCCCTCATCTGAAGCATATCCACCCTCACATTGGCAAGGCCATTACTGAACTGCGCCCACGTTGGTGAGGCAGCTGAAACGCTTTTGGTACCCCAAATTCCCATATCAGTGGCGAGGATGACCTCGTCAAAGTTAGTCGGATTGAACAATGCCCAACGAACGGGCATATCGGGCAGGTTGCCTTCCCGGGCTGCCCAGGTAGTGCCACCATCGGCGGAATACCATATGGATGTTACTCCGTAGTTAGAAAATGTAACCAGTAGTTGGTTTTCGCTCCCTCCTATTTCAATACAGGAAATCCACCCGTTAGGGAAGTTTGGCCCGGTGATTTCGGTGACCACAGGTGCCGACGTATTGGCCTTGGCAACCTTAAAAACCCGGCCGCCGGCCGTACCAACGAATAAGGTAGTGGATGTGCGTGTGTGGGGCGACACCTTAAGATTGGATGCTTTTGTGCCAAGCGCAATCGTCAAGTCGCTTCGTATAAACCCTGTGGCTCCTTTAATGAACCTCGCTATTGTACCATCGGTCGCTGCCGAATAAAGGATATTGTTCTCATCGTCGTAGTCGGCCGGATTGATAAAGTGGCCTGTGGCCTCATCGCTGGCAATGGATGATGTAGTGCCCCAACTGTCGTTTGTAAACGTGTAGTCGTTGAACACGTAGGCAGCTATCTGGTTGGAACCATCGGTTTGATCGATAAAACAATAGGCACCGTCGCCCCCGCTCACTTCATCCGTAGCATTGATGCCAGCAGCCTGAAAACGCTGCGTGCCGTTGTCCTGGGCTCCTGCCAAAAAGTAGCTTTTGGCTTTGTCGGGGTGGATGGCACCTGCATAAAACTGCGTGACATTGTAGTTGTTGTTGCGTGCCACAATCTTATCGGTATTTGCCGGATCCGAGAAGTCGTTGGTCCAGAAAACCCCACCATCAGTGCCAAAAACTATTTCTGTGGAGCTGCCGGGTTTGAAGTGAATGGCGTGCTGGTCGGCATGTACATAAGAATAAGGCTTACTGCCCATATTGGCGTTGTTCGACCATTTAGAAATCTGCTTCCAGGTTTGCCCGGCATCGGTACTCCTGAAAAGGTTGATGGCACCAATCACTACTGTGCTATCTTTGGCCGGATCCACCGCTGAAATAAGGTCGTACCAAGCCTGACCTCTTGTGAAGTCAGCCGGTTCAATGCCGTTATCGTCGTCATCTGGCAAAGCCATATTCACCCAGGTTACGCCTGCATCGGCCGTGCGCTTCATCTGAAATATTTTGTTGTCGCTTTCGATGAGGGCATATACTACACCGCTGGCTGACGGAGCTACGCCCAGCTCAACCCTGCCGTCGCCTCCTGACGTATAAGCTGTTGTCCAGGTAGTTCCATTTGTCGATTTCAGGATCCTCCCTCCCCCTTCTCCAAAGCTGGCCGATGTAGTACCAACCCACAAACCTCCATCAGCTGCAATTTCTATGTCGGCCACCCCCGGAGGATAGCTTTGACCCGGCACATTGGTTAATACCTGGGTAAATGACGTGCCGCCATCAGTCGACCGGTAAAGCCCCTCGCTACTTCCCGCAAAGACTCCTTCGTGGAACCTTTTCACCACGCCCACATATAACTCGCTGAGCCCGTTGGCGTTTCTCACCACCAAATCATTCACATAATAAAAATCTTTAGATTGCTCCAGCTGTGTCCAGGTAGTGCCACCATTGGTTGATTTCCATATCCCGTGCCCTCTTACGCTACTAGATCCTCCGGCAGTAAAGCCTTCTCCGGTTCCTACATAAAATACCTGTTTGTTATTTGGGTCATAGGCAATTGAACTCACTGCCAGGTTGCTCCAGAAGTCATTCACCTTAGTCCACGATGACGAGGCGCTTGAGATATCATTGTTGAACCAAAGACCACCAGAAATGCCAGCAGCCCACACTTTCTTACCTGTGGCGTCGTTGGGGTCCCACATAAGTGCCCGGGTGCGTCCGCCTACATTGTTTGGCCCACGTTCTACCCACGGAGCCGTGGACTCTCCCGGCAGGGTGCCGTAAGTCCTGGCATTTTTAGTTGCATCCATTATACCGGGCAATTTTTCAGGAGTAGGCCTTTTCAACTCCGGATCCATCGTCATCAAGAACTCCTGCTGCATCCTAAGGTCTGGCCTGTCTCGCTTCTTTTCTTCCCCAACACCCTCGCATGCCTGGTCAGATTTGCTGATCATTGAATAAGGATGCTCCCTTATGAACGCTTCATATGTGATCCGTGAATCAATTGGCCGATTTTCCTCTTGAACAAAAAGGACGGTTGAGCCTACAAAAAATAAAAATAACAGGCCATTGAGATAGTGCTTCCTCTTTATCATAAGGGGTCGGGTTAGTAAAATTCCAGTTTACAGTAAAAATCAATGCAACAAATTACTAGGTTTAAGGCCAATAAGAAATACTCCAAAAAAAGTATTTACGAAACTCTAATTTGTACGAAATGAAGTCACTTTGTGTGTTTTGTGGTTCTGCTGAAGGAAAAGACCCTCAGTTTGTGGCCCAGGCCGAAATTTTCGGAAAACTAATGGCCAGCCAAAACATTGAACTCATTTATGGCGGGTCGCAAATTGGCATCATGGGCGCTGTAGCCAATAGCTGTATGAAAGCAAGTGGAAAGGTCACAGGAGTCATCCCAAATTTTCTGGCCAGCAACGAGATCGCCCACACGGGGGTTACCAAACTTGTTAGGGTGGAGTCGATGCATGAGAGGAAGACCATCATGTCGCAACTTTCAGAAGGATTTGTCGCATTGCCTGGCGGATTTGGTACGCTGGAAGAGCTTTGCGAAATACTCACCTGGCGTCAACTGGGGCTCATTCATGCCCCTATTGGCATCCTCAATGCTAACGGATACTACGACTATCTGCACCAGCTCTTCGCTCACATGACGGTGAATGGTCTGCTTAAAAAAGTGAATTTCGACTTTGTGATCTGGGAAAGTGACCCAGCCCGTCTGCTCGATAAAATGGTTGCAGCAGCCGGTGAAATCTCTGCCCGGAAGCCGTCAGGCCTCAATAAGTCTTGAAAGCTTAGTTCATCAAGAAGCTTTTCAAAGCATCGAGGCTGGCTTCCATTTTCACTGACTTTTTGGGTTTTGCCATCGTCTCCTTCAACACTTCGGGGATTTCCACTTTTCCACCAAGCACTTTGTCAACCACGTCGTAGAACTTAGCGGGGTGGGCTGTCGCTATAAATACTCCCGTCTTGCCTGAGTGGTTTTTCAGATAGTCTCTCGCTCCCAAATAGCCAATGGCACTATGTGGGCAAAGCAGGTATTCCTCTTTTTCAAAGACCTCCTTCATGGCCTGCGACGTTTGAGCATCAGTATACCAAGCTCCTGAAATGTCCCGGTTGATCTTATCGTAACTTCCTCCATACAATGCCTGTACCCTCGGGAAGTTGCTTGGGTTGCCCACATCCATGGCATTGCTGATGGTTTTCACAGAAGGCTTTGGCTGAAACTTTTCCGTTAGCAAGTAATCGGGCACGATATGATTGGCATTGGTAGCAGCTACAAAGTGGTCGATAGGCAATCCCATTTTCTTTGCAATAAGGCCTCCACACAAATTGCCGAAATTGCCTGATGGCGTGCAGAAGAAGACTGGCTTGCCATCGCTGTGCAACATCGAACAGGCGTAGTGGTAATAGAACGATTGAGGGATCAGCCTCGCTATGTTGATAGAATTGGCTGACGTGAAGTGGCGCACGTTGTTCAGCTCTTTGTCGAGGAAAGCCTGCTTCACCATACGCTGGCAGTCGTCGAACGTGCCATCAACCTCCAGCGCCTTCACATTTTGGCCTATAGTTGTCAGCTGCTTTTCCTGAATTTCACTCACCTTTCCGCTTGGGTACAAGATCACCACATTAATGCCAGGAACACCCAAAAAGCCATGAGCCACTGCACTACCTGTATCGCCAGAGGTAGCGACAAGGATGGTGATTTCCTTTTGCTTTTTCTCCAAAAAATGGCCCATTACCCGGCTCATGAACCTGGCACCAAAGTCTTTGAAAGCCAGCGTAGGCCCATGAAAAAGCTCCAACCCAAAAATATTGTCTTCTACCTGATGAAGCTCTATCGGAAAATTCATGGCGTCATAAATGATCTTCTCCAGGTCTTTTCTTCCTATTTCATCACCAATCAAGGTATCCGTTACATCCAAGGCCATCTCCTGAAAAGACATATCCTCCAGCCCTTCGAAAAACTTGGCAGAAAGTGCCGGAATGGCTTTTGGCATATAAAGCCCATTGTCGTCGGGCAGGCCCTTAAAAACCGCCTCTTCAAAACTTACTTCGGGAGATTGCTTGTTAGTGCTGTATAACTTCATTTTCAATCTAAAATTTTAGGGCCTACCGTATTCACTTCGGAAATGTAAAGATTGGCAGATATGCCTCGCTTTTTAAGAATGCTTTCCATGACTTGTCCGGCTTTTGTTATTGCATCCAATCCATCAGCCAGGGCAAACATGGCCGGGCCGGAGCCTGAAATACCAAAACCAATAATGCCTTCTGAAGACAATGCGGCTTCTTTGATTTCATAAAAATGCGGGATCAAAGTAGCTCTTTTCGGCTCCACAATCTCATCCATCAGGGCTCTGCGCATTAAACCAAGGTCGTTGGTGTAAAGTGCTGACACAAAACCGGCTAAATTACCGGCGTACTTTACCGAGGCTTTCATTGCCACCTCTTTTGGCAAAAGAGCACGGGCGTCACCCGTAGACACTTCCACGGCCGGGTGCAAAACCGCCACATACATATTCGTCGGCACCGGCAAAGAAAGCACCTCCAGAGGCTCGTAGCTTTTTACCAGCGTGATACCTCCAAGAAGCGACGGTGCCACATTGTCGGCGTGGCCACTGCCACAGGCTATTCGCTCACCCTCTACAGCAAAGGGCAGCAAGTCCCTTTGGCTCATGGGCCTTCCCAGCAATTCGTTGACAGCAAAAACACCTGCCACCGCACTGGCAGCGCTGGAGCCCATTCCACTTCCAAAAGGCATCCTCTTGTGAAGAGACATTTCGATACCCCCTTTATAGTCAATTGCCTGCAAAAACTGGTTGGCTGAAATGCCTGCGGTGTTCTTCGCTGCATCTTTCGACAGCCGTCCCTCGTCCCCTTCGATGGAGGTGATAGTTACTCCTCTTCCGTTTGTTTTTTTAGCCACTAATTCATCGCCCGGGCCGTTAATGGCCAGTCCGAGAATGTCGAAGCCACAGGTTAAATTAGCTACAGTTGCAGGAGCAAACACTTTGATACTATCCGCCATAACCACCTGCAAATTTGTAATTGTCCTGAATAAAGTGATTGCTGATGCTGATGATCTCTGCGAAAACGCCCGCCGAGGTGACTTCCGCTCCGGCTCCCGGCCCTTTTACCACCAAAGGCCTTTCAAAATACCTTTGGGTGGTGAAGGAAATAATGTTGTCGCTGCCGGAAAGGCTGTAAAACGGATGTTCGGCATCGACAGCTTGGAGCGAAATGGACGCTTTCCCTTCCTCTACCTTCGCAATAAAACGAAGCTTTTTCCCCTCATCCATCGCCTTCTTTCTCATGGCTTCCAGTCTGCCATCTTCTTTTTTTAGTTCTTCAAAAAAAGCATCAATGTTGGGCGCCTTGAAACAGGCCTCCGACAAGATTGGCTCCAGCTTCACGTCTTTTATGTCGAGCTTCTGGCCAGCCTCTCTGCCCAAAATCAATATCTTTCTTGCCACGTCCATCCCGTTCAGGTCGTCTCTTGGGTCGGGTTCCGTCAGCCCTTTGCTGCGTGCCTCGGTCACCACCTGACTGAATGGCACACCTTCTTTGAAGCTGTTGAATATATAGGAAAGTGTGCCAGACAAAATCCCTTCTATTTTGATGATCTTATCGCCACTGTACTTCAAATCATTGAGCGTGTTGATGACGGGTAGCCCCGCACCGACATTCGTTTCGTACATGAATTTCACCCCATGCTTAGCTGCCAGCTTCTTTAGTTTTTCATAAAAAGCCAGCGGGCCGGAGTTAGCTAGCTTGTTAGGAGTGACGATAGAAATACTGGATTCCAAAATATCTTCGTAAAACTCGATCACTTTAGCGCTGGAAGTGCAATCGATAAACACAGAATTGGCGAGGTTCATAGCCTCCATTTTCTTTATGAACTCAGAAAGTTCAATGCCCTTTCCCGGCTTGTCCACCAATTTCCGCCATGTGTTAAGGTCAATGCCGCCTTCATCAAAAACCATGTGACGAGAGTTAGCAATACCCACAAGATTGATTTTCAGTGACCGCTCTTCCATGAGGTAGGCCGCCTGTGCTTTGATTTGCTCGATAAGGGTGCTGCCAATCAGCCCGGTACCCACAAGAAACACATTGAGCGATTTTCTGTCTGAAAGAAAGAAGGTTTCGTGCAACGAATTAAGTGCCTTGGAAATATTGGCTCTGTTGATCACCACCGACACATTGAGCTCGGAAGAGCCCTGGGCAATCGCTACTACGTTGATGCCGTTTCTGCCGAACGCCTGGAAAAGCTTGCCGGCAATGCCCGGCGTATTCTTCATGTTTTCCCCAATAACAGCGACAATAGACAAATCTTCCTCAGCCTGGATTCTATCTATCTCTCTGTTTTTGATCTCTTGGGCAAATTCCTCTTTCAATACGTCTCTGGCAATGGTGCCGTCTTTTGGGCTCACAGCAAAAGTGATTGAGTGCTCGGACGATGCCTGCGTGATGAGGACGATATTCACGTTCTTCCTGGCAAGGGCTCCAAAAAGCCTCGATGCCACCCCCGGCACACCTGCAATGCCACCACCTATCAGGCTAACAAGCGACATGTTTTCAATGGAGGAAATGCCTTTTACCGGGTACTTTTTTCCAGTGCTTTGCTGCGTAATTAAAGTGCCCTCAAAAGCAGGATTAAACGTGTTCCTTATTCGTAATGGAATCTTCTTTGAAATGGCTGGCTGCAGCGTGGGCGGATAAATGACCTTTGCACCAAAATGCGACATTTCCATCGCCTCCACATAGCTCAGGCTCGTCATTGAGTAGGCCTCTCTCACCTTGCGTGGGTCGGCAGTCATTACGCCGTCAACATCGGTCCAAATCTCTACCTCGTCGGCATCCAATGCAGCAGCTAGAATGGAGGCAGTGTAGTCGGAGCCTCCACGCCCAAGTGTGGTAGTTTCATTTTGTGCTGTGCTGGCAATAAACCCGGTAGCCACCACCATCGACTTGTTCCCTTCAAAGAACCCCTTTACCAAAGCATTGGTCTCCTTGAAATTAACCTTAGAGCTCCCAAAGTGATTGTCAGTCCTGATCACCCGGCGGGTATCAAGAAATGCAGCGTTTATGCCTGTTTTTTGCAGATACAGCGAAATTATATTGGCTGAAAGCCGCTCGCCAAAGCTCTGTATCAGATCCAGGGATCGAACGGAAAGCTCTTTGATAAGGAACACCCCGTGAAGCATGTCTTTCAACTCTGCAAACAGCTTGTCAATGGTGTCACGCCCTTCAGGATGGAGTTTGTTATCATTGAGGCGCTTCATGGTGTCGAGGTGCAGCAGGCGCAATCGCTCCAAATCCACCAGGTACGACTCATCGCCGGAAACTGCCACATCACCCAGCGCAATAAGCCGGTTGGTAACACCGCTCATGGCGGAGACCACCACTGCAACTTCAGTTCCCTGCTTTTGGTAATCCTGAAGAATTGCCGCCACCTTTCGGATGTTTTCCGAAGACCCCACTGAAGTGCCACCGAACTTTAAGACTTTCATTACTACTTCAAAGATTTAGTTCGCAGACAGCAAAAAAAATGACCAACATCTTTCGTTGCTTCGATGATTTATCACTGATTCTGACCGTCAAAAATAGGAATCGGCAAATTTGATAAAAGAATTACCAAAAAGAGAATGAAGTTGGGAAAAAACAGGCACAACGGTTTGATATTGCAAAATAATGAACCGAATGACGGGCACTACAGGCGTTTTTACAGATAGATGTTATCCTATACCGCTGGCAATGCCAACGAACGGGGTTAATAATACGTCTATTAGCTGATAGAAATAATGGATAATGCACCGGAAGTATGATCGACCTGCTTAAACGAATGATAACCAGACGACCCGTTACCCTTTTACTTACGTTAATTTTGGCCGGATGCATAGAGCCAATCGAGCCAGAACTGGGGGTTTTCGATTATCTCATGGTGGTTGAAGGCCATGTGTCCAACCTCGATGAGGTCAATACCGTCAGGCTTTCACGCACCAAACCTCTTGGTGTGGAATACGGCGGGGTTGAAGTTGGTGCACTGGTATATGTGGAAGACCAGGAGGGCGCTAAATTTTACTTTGAAGAATCCAGCCCGGGAATCTACCAGAGTGATCCCGCATGTTTCATTGGAGAAACAGGCAACTCGTATGCTTTGCATATAGAAACTCTTTACGGTGAGACCTACCAATCCAAGCCCATTTTGCTCAACGCTGCGCCAGACATCGATAGCTTGTACTTTGAAAGAGAACAGCGGCTAACTAATGAAGGGATCACCCAAGACGGTATCAAAATACTTCTCGACTCTCATGACCCTGAAGGACTCACGCAATACTTCCGCTATGAATGGGAAGAGACCTATCAAATCAAAGTTCCCTACCCGCAGGATATCAGTGTGTGGGTTTGCTACAACACCGAGACAAACTCCGATATTCTTACGGCAAACACCAGTCAGCTCAAAGAGTCAAGAGTCAGCCAACTTGAAATAAAGTATGTAAGCACAGACGGCTACCAGCTTCGCTCGTTGTACAGGTTGTTGGTTCGCCAATATGCACTCAGCAGCAGCGGTATAAAGTACTGGACTGAACTCAAAAAAATTTCTGAGAGTCAGGGTACACTATTCGATCCGCTACCGTACGATTTACCAAGTAATCTCTTCAATCCTAACAATCCCGACGAGCAGGTAATCGGTTTTTTTGATGTAGGCGCTGTAACCCAAAAAGAAATTTACATCGACAGAAGCCAGCTTTTGCACCTGGATTTCGCTTCCGATGGGTGCTCTTCCAAGCTTGTGGAGGTGTCTGGTGGTGGAAGTCCGCCGGCAGGCTATTGCCTCGCAAGTCAGGGGCCATATGGGTCGGGCATTAACTATTACGCCCCGGAGTACTGTTGCGACTGCCGGCTATATGGGGAGTTGGAGGTGCCGGATTTCTGGCCGAACTAATCCTGATAAAATCAGAAATTACTGCCTAACTTGGTGTAGTGCAATGTTATTAAAAGCTCATGTTGAAGTTAAATCACCTTCCTGGGTGCCCATGGGGCGTGTTATTTTTTGTATCCTTTTGCGCTTCCTGCGTAGAGCCATTTATCCCCGAACCAAATGAAACCCAGAGGCTGCTTGTAGTGGAGGGCCACATCTCGGACAGTCCTGAACCTTATATCATACGGTTATCGAGAGCGCAGCCGCTAAATAGTGAGGGCTCAAATCCCGAGTCAGGCGCAAAGGTCTCAGTGCAAAGCAGTGAAAATTCAGTTTACGATTTTCAAGAAAATGCTCCTGGCATTTATCAGAGCGATCCTGCCTGCTTCATCGGGCAGCCCGCCACAAGTTATCAGCTCCGTATTGAAACCGCAGATGGCGCTCAATACCAATCGGAAAAGGTGATTCTCAAGCTGACCCCGCCCATCGATAGCGTACATTTTGAACGGGAAAAACGTTTTACCGACATTACTGGAGAAGAACTTGATGGCATAAAAATTCTTGTTGACACACATGACACCGAAGGAAAGACACGGTTCTATAGATATGAATGGATAGCAACTTATCAAATAAAGGTGCCGTTTCCCTCACAATGGGAGCTGGGTTCAGATGGAAGCCTCACTTTAGTAGAATTTTACCATATCTGCTATGACTCTGACACAAGCCAAACAATTCTCACAACGAACACACTCCAACTCAATGAAGATCAGGTCACGGCTTTCGAACTAAATTACGTCAACACCATTAGCTACAGACTAAGAACCGTATACAGTATACTGGTCCGTCAGTATGCTTTGGATGAAAGCGGACATTCTTACTGGAGCCAGCTAAACAAGAATTCCGAAAACCTTGGCACTTTATTCGACCCAACCCCCTATCCAATTATTGGCAATCTGACCAGTGTTACCAACCCGGACGAGGTAGTGCTTGGCTACTTTGATGCCAGCACTGTGTCAGAAAAGAGACTATATATTACCAGAGAGGAGTTGGATAAACTGGCGTTGATGTACCCCACAAATCCATGCGTGCTGGAGGCAGATACGGTAAAAGGGGGCTATGACGAAATGCTGCTTCGGCTTAGCTGGGGACAGCGAATCATTACCATTCCAGGCTTTGGGAGCGGTGCTTTGATAATGGGGCCCCCTGAATGCAGCGACTGTAGGTTGTTGGGCGACGCTGAAGTTCCTGATTTTTGGGAAAACTGACACCTAAAATCCGTATCTTTCCCGTGAGATATGAGCTGCTTAAAAATATCTGTCCTGCTTCCTATTGCATTCTTTTGCTGTTGCGATCCTTCGCTCACTCCTGCTTCACTGATTGAAAAATCCATAGAAGCCCACGACTCCAGCAATTACTGGCCGCAGCTTAACAACCGCTTCCACATGTCCATCAAACGAGATGGCCAGGAGGATCGATACTTCTCTGTTCTGATCAATAATCCTGAAGGCATTTTTGAATATGCCCTGCAGCAAGGTGACAGCACAGTAACTCAAGGGGTAAAGCAAGGAAGTTACTACTACGCTATAAATGGCGATTCCAATTTAAGCAGCGAGGCAAAAGAAAAATACCAGCTCAACAACGGCCGTACGCTTTACATGAAGGAAGTGTATGAATACCTCTATGGCATACCGATGAAACTAAAGGATCCGGGTACCATTGTAGACCCTGTTTTGAATGAAGAGACATTCAACGGAAGGGCCTGTTGGGTAGTCAAAGTAACTTATGACCCCTCCACTGAAGGGGAAACCTGGTACTTCTACGTTGACAAGGAGACTTTTCTACTGGCCGGCTATCGTTTCTATTTTGACGAGAGCAAAGGTGACGGAGAGTTCATTTTTGTCGAGGGCTATGAATCGCTGAGCGGCTTAAAACTCCCCAAGCTCAAAAAATGGCATTGGAACAAAGACAGTGCGTACTTCAGAACAGATGAATTACTCAAAATAGAGTAGCCGCTCTGCTGGCTTCCTACTCCTTTAACACCATATCAATACACATTACCGCACCCAAAATCAGAATCCTCAAAGGATGGTCGGCAGGCACTTTGTCATTTATCTGAAGCATATAATTGTCTGCAGAGGTAAACATCTCCCGGCCCAAACCAGCCCATTGTTTGCTCACATGGGCAAATTCAACATTGTCTTTAACGAACTTGAAATCCCAACTTGTCCACCGGCCCTGAAGCGTACACATAAATGATTCATTGGCATCCAGCACGTCAAACTTCCCGCCAATTGAAAAGAACTTTTGTTTGAATTTACCCACCAATTGGTCGTTCGCATCGAGTACTTCCACATTTGACAGGATGATAGATACTCCCCGCTTCACTGTCAAAAGCTTTTCTCCCATGGGTGTCCTGATTTCAATGTGAAAGGGGGTCATCCTTTTGTAGTCGGTGAACCTGAGCATTTTCGAAAAGAAGCCCAGGTTCTCTTCCCGACAATGAAGGATCACCTCCTGCGAGTTTGGGTCATGGATGTCATAATTGTTGGCTGCTTTGAAAACGCCGGTGTGTTCTTTGACAAAGAATAAGTTGCGGTTGAGTGCTGCGTTCATAAATTACTTGGCGGATAACTATCAATAATATGTTCGGAGAAAAGTAATCAAAAATGAGCTTCCAGTACAGTCCCATTATTCATAATGAGTCCACATTCTCAGCACTTTTACTATTTTCTTCTCTTCCAGTACCTGGTAAACAAGTCGATGCTGAATATTAATCCTTCGGGAATATGCTCCAGATAAATCACCAAGAAGTTTTTCGTAAGGAGGATAGTCTTGAAATGGGTTGGCTTCCAGTATTTTTAGAAGCTCCTTCACTTTAGGCTTAAGCCCGCCAGATGTCACTTTTTTTGCATCCTTTTGAGCCTGCTTTGTATAAACCAACTTGTAATTGCTCACCAATCCAGCTTATCTGTGGTTTCTTCGAGGGGTGTTTTCATTCCTGTTATGATAGATTCTCTCATACCCGGAATTGAAATCAAATAAAGTGTCTCCTGAATAGCACGCCAGTCTTCCTCACTTACCAACACAGCGTTATTTCTCTTGCCAGTAATCTGAACGGGTTGGTGAGTCTCGGTAGCCTCGTCTATCAGCTTGTAGATATTCTTCCTGGCCTCTGTAATCGATAAGCTTTTCATAGAATGAACGTACGCTTTCCCGTACTTTTTAGCAAAGATTCATTAAAAAATATTACCCCAAAAACGAAATCAGCACCCCAGCCGCCACGGCAAATCCAATCATTCCTGAGATATTGCTGGCCATGGCGTACTATGACAGGGAGCATATTAATCCTCCAATTTGATTCCTGAACAGACCTAAAGTAATTATGAAAACATAAGCGTATCTGGCTTGCCACTATTCCATAATAATCCTTCGCATGATAATTTGACCACCAGCTAGCCTTATCTCCAATAGATAAAGTCCTGGATTTACAGCATAGGATTGAAGATCAATAGTTAGGGGGCTTTTTCCTTCTATTCCAACATTCTTGTAAATCACATTCCCTGACAAATCATAGAGGCGAATGGCTCCAATATTGATCAGGTTATTGACGGTTTCAATAGTTAAAAGATCAGTAGCAGGATTTGGGTATATCCTAACTTCGTTGATGTTTTCTACCAGGCCGTCCACAAGAAAGCTCCTATAAGAGCCAGCAGTGGCCGCCGAAATGATAAAACCGCCCAGTACTCCTATCTTTCGGCTGCTTGCATCATGTTTGTTAATAGAAAACAACGTCGACAACGCCAAGGGGTCCTCATCTCCGGAACAACAATACTCAGCTCCTCTCAACCCCAACAGCTCACCATCCTTGGTAAAAAATATAGAAAATGAATGCCACTCTTCCCCATCTACAAATCCAACAGTATCAAGCGCTTCAGTATTCCATCTATATAGTTCCCTTTCATTATACAATAAATAATACTGATCAGACAACCTGTCGATAGCTAAATCAAACCCACCTACCTTACTTTCACCAATAGTTGGGATGAACTCCACAACCACAAGCTCGCTGGTTTCAAAAGAATATTTGTTAATAGATGTGTTCGCAATTTCTTTTGAGCCAGGGTGGTATTGAATGGCTAGAATTAAATTGTCGGAACTGTCAAAATCCATCGCTATAACTTGTCTTTGTCCTGCTCCGGGTAGATTGACTAACTCAAACAACTCAGTCACTTGCTCTAAGGCTCCGCTTTTTGGATCCATTTGATACAAAGTTGAGGCGATGGCCATGAATAATTCTCCCTTTGAGTTAATCGCCGTTGGGGATTTCGTTTGGCCAAAATAGACGTTCCCTAAAGTGCTCTCTGTCCCCAGAGCCATGTCAAAGCTTTTTAGTTTATTTCCTTTATAAAATGAGTAGTCAATCATCAATATGCCATCCTCTGCTGAAACAGTATTCATTTGATATCCTACACCGCTTAATCTCACACTGTCAGTCAATCTGAGTTGATCGTTAGTGACGAACGTCAAAAAGCTCTCGAATTCTTTCGATTGATTTGGTTCAAAACTCACCTGGAAGGTAAGATATCCGGAGGGTTCTATCTCTACAACTTCTGGCAGGTTGGTTGAAAAAGGAGCATCTACATTTACATCCGATATTCTTAATGCCGCATCCCCATGGTTGTAAAAAGTGAAGTTTGTTGTTGCCGTAGAGCCTTGTGTGGTCTTTTCAAAGAGAACATTCTTACTGGTTAAACCCAACATTGGCCCTGTTTGCGAGCGCTCCCTGAAGTATGGCATAATATCAAAAAGGTCATCTTTAGAAACTGCTACGGACTCAGTTGCGGGATCAAAACAATATCTATTGTTTAAGTACAAAGAACCATATGAATCTATCTGAGGAGCAGCAGCGTAACCATATGAATACTCTCTAGTTTCTCCACTCTCGAGGAAATGCGCCAGGAGCTTCAAACATTCCGAACCGACACCGCAAAAGGATCTGTCTTGTTCTACCATCCACAGTATTCGTTGATAAGGATCATAAGAAAAATCATAAAATGAGTTTTCGTACTGATATACCTGCTTTTCCTGGCCGGTTCTTAAATCAAAATGAAAAATTTTAGCATCAACATTACTATTGTAAAAAAAGGAACTATCGGTCTCGAATCTAAATATGCTGCTTGTGTTGAAGAAATCCTTTTTGATAAGTAAATACTCCTTCTCCCCAGTTGTTACATCCAGCAAGTAGATTCCTTGATCATCCGAGCTGGCTAATCTTCCGCTGGGCGAAAAAACCAGCGGAAAAAGATCCTTTTCCTCAATGTGCGACAGATCAATATGCACAGGCGAAACAATCTGAAAAAATGCGTCATACTTTACTAGAGAATCTCCGCCTTGGTATTTGTAATACCACCCTTCGCTAAGGGTGTCTTGGGCATGGGCGGGAAAAAAAAGCAATAGGCCTAGAAGAACTGCCGCTATTAGTTTATAAATAGTTCTCGCTAAAGACATAAAAAATATTAAAATAGCTGATTAAAATGGCTCTAATTTACCTTAAAAATACTGTGCCAAAAAGCTTACAAAAAATATATAGTTGTGTTTTCATCCCAAAAACGAAATCAGCACGCCAGCAGCCACGGCAGAGCCAATCACGCCGGAAATATTGCTGGCCATGGCGTACTGTAGCAAGTGGTTACTGGGATCGTGCTTGATAGCTATTTCATTGGCTACCCTGGCAGCCATCGGCACGGCACTCAGGCCAGTAGCGCCAATCAGCGGATTGATCTTCTTTTTGGCAAACAGGTTATACACTTTCACTGCCATGATGCCACCTAAAATAGAGATAGCAAAGGCGATAAAGCCGCCTACCACAATCATCAGCGTTTGCGTGTTCAGGAAGGCTTTGGTAGTCATGGTGGCGCCGACAGATAAGCCGAGAAATACGGTAGCAGAATTAAGTATGGTTTCTGACGTCGCCTGATACAAACGACCCGTGGCCACGCCAATCTCCTTTACCAGGTTGCCAAACATCAGAAAGCCGACCAACGGCACAGAAGAAGGAACCAAAATAGCCACAATAGAGCCCAGGGCGATGGGAAACATGATTTTCAACGCCTGCAAATTCTTGATAGGCTTCGTGGACGGAAACAGTTTGTCCTGCTCCTTCATATTGATGAGCAACTCTTTTTTAGTCATGGAAAGCCGGACTACAAAAGGAATAATAACCGGCACTAGTGCCATGTAAGAGTAAGCCGCAATGGCAATTGGGCCCAAAAGATGGGGTGCCAGCTTGATCGTGGTGTAAATAGCCGTTGGCCCATCAGCACCACCGATAATTCCTAATGAAGCCGCTTCCTTCAAAGTAAACCCCATCGCCACTGCCGCCATCAGCACGCAGAAGATCCCGATTTGCGCAGCGGCACCGAAAAAGGCCAGCCTGAGGTTGCGCAGCATAGGGCCGAAATCCGTCAGCGCCCCTACTCCCATGAAAATGATTGGAGGCAGAAAGCCCGTTTTGATCAAGGCGTAGTATACAAAGTTCATGATGCCGTACTGCTCGGCAATCTGCGGCAGGGTGAGTCCTTCTGGAATTTTCTCCACCCCCATCCCTCCTCCGGGAAAGTTGGCCAGCAACACCCCAAAAGCAATGGGCACCAGTAGCAAAGGCTCATATTTTTTGGCAATGCCCAGGTAGAGCAAACCAAACCCGATGAGGATCATCAGGATATAAGACGGATGAGCAAACAAGTCGCCCAGGGCGGTCATTCTGTATACTTTTTCGAGTAGTTCCATGGTAGGGAGGTAAGTGGTAATTGGTAAGAAGTAAATAGTGAGCTGGTTATGGCCTTAACTTTTCACTCTCACCAGCACGTCGTCGTCGTATACTTCTTGTCCGTCTTTGAAGCAAACCTCCACTACCGTTCCTTCTTTATCTGCGGAAATAGCGTTAATGACCTTCATGGCTTCTATGTAGCCAACAGTATCACCTTTTTTGATGATGTCACCCGGCTTGATGGCCTTTTCGCCGGCGTCCTTCGTTGCAAAAAATTTGCCTTCAAGCGGCGCTAGTATTTCCAGTGTATGTCCGTTGCTGGATAACAGAGGCACGGCGGCGTTTTCCTGTTTCGGCGCAGCCTGGCCTTCGCCATCGTAGGATACTGTCACCCGAAAAGCCTCACCGTTCACATCCACCATTAATGTTTGAGGCAGTGCCGCCATGGCAGGCGTTTGGCTTGTAGCCTGAGCAGCAGGCGCCGACGCAACCGTTTTTCTTTGTGTCAAATCCTCATCAAAAGCTTTCTTGGCTTTACCCGACTTGTAATCGATATATTGCTTGGGGTGCATGGCGTATTCCAGCAGCTCCTCTTCATCCTCTCCCACGTCCCAACCTTTTTCTTTCATCTCGCCCCTGATTTTCTCGAGTTCATTTGGGTACAGACTGTGTGGGTCGCCTTCAAAAAACTCCCTGTTTTGTGCTTTGGCCAGGGCTTTCAATTCATCGGCTACGGGGCCTGGCAGCTGACCAGAATTACCCAGCATCATGTCCCAGGTGTTGTCGTCGAGCATGCTCCAACGCTCCTTGCCCTTGTTCATCTGCATCACATTCATGAGTGCAGCATTTTTCACATACTGGCTATAGGGAGTCACCAGCGGGGGGTAGCCCATCTTTGGCCAGATATGCTCCACTTCTTCAAAAAGCTTGATCAGCAGGTCGTCCTGCGACATGGCGGCTTCCCCGTTCTTTTCTCTCGCCTTGTTCACCGAAACCAGGTTTTTTTCAAGGTCAGCCATCAGGCTGCCCATCATGCCTCCTGGCAAGCCCGGGCCAATCAACAGCGAGTTCATCAATCGGTTTTTAGGGTCGATATAGTAGCCCAGAAAATCATCAATAAATTCCTGCGTCAGCGACCTCACCTGCATGTACGCCTTCATGTTGATGTCGGGCAGCGAAAAACCAGCATCCCGCAGCATAGCATGAACAGTGAGCAAATCTGCATGCCCCGTACCCCACGACAGTGGCTCCATGCCCACGTCGATGATATCTGCACCGGCCCTGGCGGCTTCCAGCGAAGAAACGACCGAAAAGCCTGGCCCAGAATGGCCATGGTATTGCACCAGAATGTCTTTTTTGATGGCTTTGATGCCAGCGACTATTTTGCCAATAGACGCCGGACGGCCAATGCCTGCCATGTCTTTCACCGCTATTTCATCGGCACCGGCCTCTATCAATGTACCCGCCATGTTTACAAAATAGTCGACGGTATGAATTGGACTATGTGTGATACTCAGTGCAGCCTGGGCAATCATGCCTCCCTTTTTTGCCAGCTTTATCGAATTAATGATGCTTCTTGTGTCATTGAGACCATCGAAAGAGCGGGAAATATCGGTGCCTTGCTTCTTCTTCACTCGGAACATCAGCTCCCGCACATCCACAGGCACTGGGTACATCCGAAGTCCGTTCAGCCCTCTTTCAAGCATCTGCGTTTGAATACCGGCATCATTGAACGGCTGAGTCCACTCCCGAACCGAGCGGTTGGGGTTTTCGCCATAAAGCAAATTAATTTGTTCAAAACCGCCGCCGTTGGTCTCCACTCTCCTCCAGCAGCCCATGTCTACAATAGGGCCTGCCACCTTCACCAATTGATCTTTCCTGGGCATATACTTGCCCGACGACTGCCACATGTCTCTGTATACAAGACAAAGTCCTATTTCCTTATTCATTTCCGGGTTGTTTAAACACTACAATTTCTCAATCTTTTGGATGTTGGCCTTACCTCCTGAGAGCTGATGAACTGCCGAGGTAATGGCTGCTACTTTTTTGGAAGCTACCTGGGATGTTGGTGTGGAAGGGGATTTGGGGGAAGCCAATAAGGTTTCCGGAACAAAGGTGTTGACAAATTTGATGAGTGCGTTTCCTGTAAGCACCACCAGGGCCAATACCAGAAACACTGTGATCATACCTACTCCCATCAGGGAAACTGCTCTTTCTATGTCTTCCATCACACTTGGGTTAGCGACAAATTAGAAATTTTAGATCGATTAAAAAATGACATTTAGACGAAGTAATACAGACTAAATGAAGGCTACCCTGAATCGGCACATTAAAAAAACCGTCAGTGAAAGAATTTTATTAAACTTGCCGGGAGCTCGACAAAATCCCGGCTTTAAATACTCTCAGCGTTATGCACGATCAGCTTCTTCTTAAGCTCGACAACCTAACCGCTCGCTACGGTGAAAAATTCGTTTTCAAGGACTTATCCTTTGAGGTGAGAAGCGGTGAATGCTGGGCTCTCCTGGGGCATAGTGGCTCCGGTAAAAGTGCCTTGCTGGAGGCCATTGCAGGTAATTTCAATGTGGTAAAGGGGCTAGTCATCAGGCCTTTTTACGATGAATATGTAAAGGCTCATCCCACAAAAGACCCCTACTTTAACTACCGGCAGCTTGTCAGCTATCTGCCAGTAAGGTACCAGTTCAAGAATCTTTCCAACACTTCGGAGTTCTTTTACCAGCAGCGCTTTAATGCTGCCTTCTCTGAGGATGCGCCAACTGTCCAAGATTTTCTTAATGATGAGGCACAGAAAAGCTTGGCGGAAGGGCCCTGGGATGTCAACAAAGTTATCTCGCTTTTCCAGCTTGAGCGACTGCGTCAAAAGCAGCTTATCAAGCTAAGCAATGGAGAAACCAAAAGGCTCAGGCTGGCAGCCTCACTGCTAAAAAACCCCAGGCTCCTACTTCTGGATAGTCCACTCGTTGGCTTAGATGTGAAAACCAGAACAGCGTTCAATGCCATCCTTTCGCAAATCATTGCTTCTGGCACCACCGTTGTGCTTACCTGCACCGTTAGTGAAATACCACCGGCAGTCACTCATGCAGCCGTTCTGCACAACTGCCAGATTCAACAAGTCGTCGCCCGGGAAAGATTTAGTTTAATTAAGCCGCCCAAGCCTCCTTCTTACTCCCTTGATGCACGCAAGGTGAGCACACTTACTGAGGGTCGAGGGCCATCTCAATACAAATTGATCGTGGGCATGAAAGAGGTGACTGTCAAATATGGCGACAGCACTATCCTCAATGGAGTTAACTGGGTAATCAAACCCGGAGAGCGTTGGGCACTGAGGGGGCCAAACGGTGCAGGAAAGTCAACACTATTAAGCCTGATCAATGGCGACAATCCCCAGGCCTATGCCAATGATATCACTCTTTTTGACCACAAGCGAGGAAGCGGAGAAAGCATTTGGGACATCAAGAAAAAAATAGGTTTTGTGTCGCCAGAGTTGCTTCAGTACTTTCACTCAACAGCCACCTGCTGGGAAATTGTGGCCTCGGGCCTTCATGATACGCTGGGCTATTTAAGGTCAGTGGAAAAGGAGCAGGCGTCTTTGGTGGATCAATGGCTTGACTTACTGGAGTTGCAGAGTTCGGGCACGCTAATCTTCGAAACTACCTCGCCCACTATCCAGCGAATCATCCTCCTTGCCAGAGCCTTGATAAAAAATCCTCCGCTCCTTATCCTCGACGAGCCATGTCAGGGCCTTGATCATGCGCAACAAACGAGGGTGCGAATGGTAGTAGACGCCATTTGCAGCGCATCCGCCATGGCACTCATTTATGTCACACATTATGAGGAAGAATTGCCTGCATGTGTTGACCACGTGCTTCAGATAGAAAACGGGAAAAGTATAAAATGAGGAATTTAAAAGGCAAATCATTATCTTCGATAAAATAATTTTTCGTTTCTGACACTTTCTAGAATTTCCACTTCAGGGCTTGATATAGCCTAAGGCGCTCCTTCGGGCAGCGCTTCTTTAAAATCCACCTCCCCACGGTGGAGTAGATTTTTATTGACTAAATCAAACACGGAAATGGAATACAATCACTTAAGCCCGTTGGGCTGGAATACCTATTTTGAAAATCAAATTACCGAAGACGAACAAGATTTTATCGTTGGTAGGGTAGCCATAGAAAACAAAACCAACTACCAGGTACTCACCGTCGGGGAAACATATATTGCGGAAGCCACTGGCCGCCTTTTTTACATGGCGGAAACAGATGCTGAGTTGCCAAAAGTGGGCGACTGGGTGCTGATGATGGAAATTGACAAGGGTAAAGCCATCATTCAAAGGGTACTGAAACGGCATTCTGTCATCTCACGAAAAGTACCAGGAAAGAAGGTGGAAGAACAAATCATAGCTACCAACATCGACAAGCTTTTTATTGTGCAGGGGTTGGATGGCAACTTCAACCTCGCCCGACTTGAGCGCTACCTCACACTCGCACAAAACGTAGAGCCAATCATTGTTTTGAACAAAGCTGACCTTTGCCCCAACCCAGAAGACATCGCTCGACAGGTGAAAGAGCGAGTAAAAAATGTGGAAGTGGTGGTGACAACAGCCTTACAAAACCAGGTAGATGCCCTGCGTCCCTTCATCCAGCCCGGGTCAACCATTGCGATAGTAGGCTCCTCCGGCGTTGGCAAATCGACAATCATCAATAGCCTGATTGGTGAGCCCTTCATGGAAACAGGTGAGGTCAGGCAGCTGGACTCAAAAGGCAGGCATACCACCACAAGCCGACATCTGATGCTGCTGGAAAGTGGGGGCGTGTTGATAGACACTCCCGGCATGCGTGAACTGCAGCTCTGGGGTGACCAGTCCAGCTTAGGTACTTCTTTCGAAGACATTGAAGCCTTGAGCGAGCATTGCAAATTCAAGAACTGCACACACATCGATGAAAAAGGCTGCGCTATCACCCAGGCGCTGGACGAAGGTTCGCTGGACGAAGCACACTGGATCAACTATGCCAAAATGAAAAAGGAGCTGGCGTACCTGGAAACCAGGCAGGATGTAAATGCGATGCTGGAAAAGAAGAAAAAATGGAAGAAGATTCAAAAGGACTACAAGGCTATCCAGAAAAACAGAAACTTGTAATGCTTCTGCCTTGTTAATCTTAACGTGGTTTACTCAAATCACCTTCCTGGCAATTAATTACCTTTTGGTAATCCTGCCAATTTTACAATAATCATATATGCTGTTAACTTTGAAAACAATAAACCTAGATCAACAATGAAAAAACTTAGCTATTTATTGGCCGCTGCCGTTTTGGTGGCCTGCCAAAGTGGAAAGAAGACAGAGGAAGCTGTGGTGGAGGAAACACCAGCGACCACCGTTTCACTTGTGAAAAAATGGGAGACTGACACAACGCTGACTACGCCTGAGTCTGTTTACTACGATGTAACCAATGGCGTGCTGTACGTTGCCTGCATCGGAGCGGTGCCACCGGATGCGAAAGATGGCGACGGATTTATAGCCAAAGTAGGGCTTGACGGAGCCATCATCGATACCCAATGGGTGGTAGGGTTGGACGGCCCTAAAGGTATGGGCATGGTAGGCAACCTGCTTTACGTAAGCAACATCGACGAAGTGGTGGAGATAGATGTCAACACCGGTGAGATCACTAATAGGTTTCCGGTAGAAGGAGCCTCCTTCCTCAACGATATTACTGTTGACGCTTCAGGAACTGTTTATATCAGCGATTCGGGCGTGAGCAAAATCTTTGCGCTGTCCAACGGTGCTGTGGCACTGTGGACAGAAGGCGAGGTCCTTGGCGGCCCCAATGGCCTTTTGGCTGAAGACGGCAGGCTAATGGTGGCTTCTTTCGGCGCTGGCAAATTCAGCACTATAAATGTTGCCGATAAGGACGTCAAAATGGTGGTCGACTCAATACCCGGCGGCGACGGCGTGGTGGCGCTCGACGGAGACTACTTTGTGTCTAACTGGAACGGCGAGGTGTACTACGTGACAGAAGACTGGAAGAAAACAAAACTGCTTGACACCAAGGCAGCCGGAGCCAATGCGGCGGATATTGAAATTGCGGCGGATCAAAGTTTATTGTTTGTTCCTACGTTTTTCGCCAACACAGTGGTCGCTTATGACATCGTGAAAGAGTAGTCTTCTGTTTTAGAAAATCCGTAGCCACTCGAAAAGACAGAATTTTATGGTTCTCCGTCGTTTCAATAATTCACTTTATTGGCGGAGTGGTGGTCATCGGATGGAATAGAGAATACCTGGTGCCCAAAGATTGGTGGTTTTCAGCGACAGATGCCGTATTGGCCGGTGCAGGCTCGGCTTATTTTGGCCCCAGGCTGTCGACGTCGTTAAAGCCATAAGATCTAACAAAAATGCCTGACTCAAAAAAAACAGGCTGGTTTCTCCAGTCTGTTTTTTTAGTATAAACCATTCATAAACCTCAGGCTATTGGCTTAAAACCTGCCTAGCCTGATCGAAAACGTTCCTCCCCAGCTGGTCAAATCATCGTCCGAAATGTTTCTCAGGTCCGACCCTTTTATGAGGCGATAGGTAGCTCCCACCCCCACCCGCAAAAATTGCGTGATATTGACTTCCAGCTGAGCACTAGGCTTCACTACGAAAAACGCTGTTGACTCAAGCACATACTCCTTATCGAAGGAAGTAGGGAAATACTGCTTGTCGACAATGTGAAAAGCACCGGCACCAAATAGTACCGGAATCGTTAAGTGCACCACTTCGTTAGGAAACAAGATGCCCCCAAGGTACAGACCTCCATAGCCACCTTCGATATTGAACATAGCGCCTGTCTCACTTCTGAATTGATTCTCGGTAGAGATTCCGTAGCCCGCCAGCCCGAACATCACGTGCTTGTTGATGATAGCACCCCCGTAGACTCCCAGCAGAAGGCTTCTTTCCTGATACACATCGGTGATGTTGATATCCACACCGCCGAAACCCTTTATTTCATTTTCCTTGCTAAAAAGAGACTTGATCTCCTCGGGGTTCTCAATACCCTGTGCAGCACTACTGAGCCAGCCACAGCTGATAGAAAGTATAAAAACAATTTTGACAGCTCTCATCGATCTTTATTAAAAAATGTACTTAAATGAAATGGCTGAGTCCCAGAACCTCGAATCCGTTTTCCTGAAACCGATGTAGTCGAAATACGGCTTTACATCAAAAGAAACCGTAATTGGAGCCGCCAGCCACCGGTATTCCACACCAATAAGAAAGTCAGCGCCCATTGTAAAAAACGTAGCTCCGTTTTCGTAGTTAAACGCACTCCCGTCTGTCCCTACCAATATCTTGGTCAAGTTGTTTCGCTCCTCAAATCCGAAATGGCCACCAGCACCGTAGTAGGCGTAGAAGTTTGGAGAAAAAGCCAAATCCATTGGCACATGAAAAACATACATAGTAGTGAGCTGCAAGCCTTCGTGCCTGCCACTTACCATGATTTCCAGTGCCTCTTCGGTCACCAGAAATTTCTTGTACGTCAACGCCGACGTAGCACCAAACCGAACACCCGCTGACTGTGAATATTCCTGCGTCGTTTGCGCATTGGCCAATTGACATGCACCAAGACTAAGGGCAGCTACCAACAGCTGCACACCAAAAAATAATCTCTTCATTGTTAGTATTAGTTCTTCGTAAACGGCAACGCCTCCATATAGCGCAGGGTTACCGAGGCACCTTGCAAGTCCAGTTGCATGATGCCTTGTTTGTCATTTGTTCTACCCACCTGGCCAGTCAACTGGATGTAACCCTCCTTGCCGTCCACTGGGCTATTATTAAGCGTGGGAATCCAGTTTCCCGGGATATAAATCTTATCCTGCTCCGCCTTGATATCAAGATTTACCCAACTGGCAGGATCCATGGTCACATCCAGGTCCGTGTACTTGCTTGCCAGCCGCACCTTTGCAAAGTCTTTATTAAGGTTGTGAAGTATCACCTGCCCGTAGTTCACCTCCAAATCAAGGATCTCCTGAATTTCTCCCAGTGTCCAATCAGTAAACATCCCTTTGCCGCTGATCCAACCAACCTTCTGAAAACTAAGCTTATCGTTTCTGGAATCCACCCTGGCAGAAAGCGCACTCTCTACCCTCAGTTCGGAAGTCATCGATTGTAGAATGATACCCTTTGCCTGCTGAATGTCGACCTGAGCAGCCTTAAGCGTCAGCTCCACATCATGCACCCGTCTTATATTCGCCTTACCAAAACTCAAGTCAACGATCGACTTACCCTTCAACTCATTCGCCTTCAAATCACCATGCGCAAGGGTAAGTCTGATGGGGCCCCCATGATCGGCAATGAAAACATTCCCAAAGCGATTGTCCAAAAATAGGCTTGCTCCCTCCGGCAAGGTTATCTCGTAATCTATGGTCAGCTTGTTGCTGCTCAAAACCGTCTTCGACACATCGCCAACCGTGTTAAGCAATTCCTTAAAGGTTCCGCTGCCCCTGTCCAGCACAGTTTCAACGGTTAAAAAAGAGCCAAGATTGCTAAAGTCAATTTCTACCCTCTCCATCAGCTTTTGAGTGGACCTGGAATCCTTGGCATAGGCGGTTATCTCCACCGAGATAAGCACAGAATCTTTTGCCCACGACTTTATTGCCACCCGTCCGTATTTATTGCTCACGTCAACAGTAACGTCCTTCGGAACCTTGTACGCTTTGTTAATGCTCTTGGTCAGTCTCGTATCGCTCTGCGCTTGTGCGTGGTTTCCCGCCAACACAAGCAACAGCATGATCAACCACCTAAAGAGACGATTCTTTCCTGCCTGCTCCATTTTTTGCCTCCTTTATCTGTGCCAGTATCCTGTCGAGGATGTCCAGCTTAATTTTATAATTGACGATCATTGCATGAATGACCTCCTCATTGTCTACGTTGTCAGCCAGGTCAGTCTGCAGCTCTGTATAGGCCTGATCGAGGGCCAGCATGTCCTCTACTACTTCCTTGTCTACCCACTGCCCATTGGCTTCTATTTCGTTCATTTTTTCAGAAATCATCATAGCATAATACTGCTCAGTCTCTGCCATTTCTGGCGACACCATAGAAAGTGTCGGTTGCGACTTTGATGATCCCGCACCGTTCCACATGAATGTGATGGATGCTGCCAACAACAATGTAACAGCAGCGGCCGCCCGGGCTACCTTACCGCTCCAGCCCCACATGGGCACCACCTTTCTTGATTTCTTACCGCCATTGAGTCGCTTGTCAATGTTTTCCCAGGCCAAGTCAAGGTCTGTATCGAAAACATCGAAGCTGTCCCGGCGCTCGTCAATGTTCTTTTTTAGAAAATCTGTCATTGGTTGGCTACTTTCAATTTTTCCATTCCTAACAAGTCTCTCACTTTTGCTTTGCCTTTACAGTACTGGGCCTTCGAAGCCGACTCCGTTATACCCAATATTTGCCCGATCTCTCCATGATCATACCCTTCAAAGAGGTACAGGTTCATCACTGTTTTACAACCCACCGAAATCTGATCCATGGCCTGTAGTATTTTACCAGCCTCCATTCGGACATAGTAGTTATCGTGATCGTCCTCATAGGCCAGGTCAAACTTTTCCTCAATGCTGATGGTGAAAAGTCGCCTTTTTCTAAGCGTATTGATGCAATGATTCACCACCACCCGCTTGATCCACGCAGGGAAAGTCTTGGGCTGCTGGAGCTTCTTCAGGCTGGCAAAGGCATCGACAAAGGCATCCTGAAGCACATCTCTGGCTTCTTCCTCATCCCCTATCATCCGGCGACAGATATTGTACATAGCCTTTGAGTATAGCTTGTACAACTCATTGATCGCCCGACGATCACCCTCCTGGCTCCTCACCACAAGGTATTCCTGTAAACTCGCACTTTCTGAATCCAATTTCTAATTAGGTTGCAAGGTAAAAGACATCCAAAAAATGAATAGGTTTCGATTGAGTCGGTTGGAGCAAAAAAATATTTAGCTTCTCGCTAAAAGGTAAGTACCTATCATTCCTTTACAATACGTGGCACTCTGCTTAATGTTCCACCCACTTCTGGCAAATGCCTCCTGCCACTTGGGAAGCCTATATGCCTCAATATCACAAGTTAAGCGAAAAAATAAGTACATGCATCGGATAAGCAGAGATTTGAGCCCACCCTTTGCCTGTTCCACAAAATCAGTCACGATCAACAGTGTGTTGGGACTACTAATTTGAGTTAGTGACTTCACAATACTTTCCACCGACTCGTCGGAGAACATGTCCAGAAAAAAAGGCAGTAACACCAGCTCATAAGAGCCAGTTTCGTGGCGGGTCGTAAAGTCCGCCTCCACAAAGAAAATGTCCATGTCAGGCGTCGTTCTCGACCGGGCCTTTGCGATCATGGTCGGCGACTTCTCAATAAAAACAAGCTGGCTATCCGGATGCTGCCTGAAGTATTCTTCAAAAAACCGGCCAGTACCACCCCCTGCTACCAGTGTAGACTTAACATTCACTGCCGTTCCGAAGAAGTGGCATTGGCTCTTATCAATACACTTTCCAAAGACGAGCCGTGCCAGCAAGTCATACACAGGAGCCAAAAGGTTAAATCCATTGGCCATGTTAAATCAAAAGAAATATCGGCATCAGAAAAATGCCATCGCCAATGAGCCGATAGGTAAGAGAGGTTTCAAAATCAGCCATTCGCTGATAAAGTATCCAAAGAACTCCCAGCATCAACATCAGCAACCCTTGCAAAGGAAGTAGGCTGCCACTAAACCAGGAGAGGCCAGCTATCCCAATAACCGCTACAGTAAAAGCAGCCCGCAACAGCAAACGTATTTTTTCAGGTTTCCACCGGGTTATGAGTGATTCCTGACTATCGGCCATGTCGTACTGCCGCTCTTGCCGGGAGAATAGAACCAGGTTGATAAAAGCAATGAGGAATATCACTATAAGAATCAGCAGATCTACAGGCCGCACACCGCTGTTCGCTAAGGCCCTGGGTGCCAGCGAAATTCCGGCGGTATAAAGCGCCGCCACAACTACCTCTTTAGGCAGGCTCCGGGTCGACAAAAATACCCACAGCAAATAAAGCAGGCAGCTTCCCATCACCAGCACCCCATAAAGCAACACCGGCGCTGGCAAATAAATCAGCGAACTGAGGCCGGCGCAGCCCACCATCACAAGGACTGTAAGCAACTGAGAGAAGTGCTCCTGGTAGAAATGATGCCGGGGGTTACTGGCCAATGCGGGTATTTTTCTGGCATCAAAAAGCCGGTCGAGAATATAGATAAACCAAACAGCCAAAAACAGGGAGACATAAACGGAGGCTGGCACATGGGCACCGCAGGTAGAGGCAACAACCATCGACATGACAACAGCACCCAGAGCTACCTCCAGGCTGCCGTGTTTAAGCAGTCCTATCATGAAAGACCTGCCCATCAACAAAAAAGCCCATGAATTTTCACGGGATCAATTTATCTTCTAAATTTCACTTTAGCTACTGTTCTGGGCTTCCGTGCTGCCAACAACTCAAAGCATCCGCCAGGGATTTGGTGAGCCCATGCCCAGCATTTGAAATGCAGGGCCCTATTCTTGTTGACAACTAATGACATTCGGGTCAAGGCACCATCGTCGACTGATATGACGGACATTGACGGCTCACAAAGCGGAATTCCACCGAAAAGCATAGAAAGTTATTGAAGGCATCAGAAATGGTAATATATTTAGAAATGTTATATTCTGTAACCAGAGGAACAACCATAATTTCTGTCGTCTATTTTTTCCTTTTTACGCAAGAAGTGCGCTCACAATCGGTGTCACTAAGCTTTGAATCTACCTATGGCACCTACAATATGGAAGATTTTAAGACGGCGCAAGATAACATTCCTTTCATTTTCCTTGGTTACGGAAGAATCAACCTGCCTTACAAGATATATAGCAACTTTGAACCATACTATGGCTACAATGGAATGCTGACTCTTCATCTTGAGAAGCTAGAAGTGTCAATTGAAAATGGGGCCAATTCAACTGGTTCCAGAATGAGCTATAAAGATTATTCGGGGACGTTTAAAAGTGATCAACTAGTGTCCAACAAGTACTGGGGCGCAGGAATATCAACATTTAAGATGTCGCTCACCGACGCCCTTTTTATTAGACCTCGCCTGGTATGTGGGGTTTCCCTATCCAGTTACAGCATGCGGAACCTCGCTGAATTGACTAATACCAATTCTTATATCAACCAGTCAATCGCTGTGAAATCAAATCAACTTTTTTTTGAGCCGCAAGCTTCGATAGGCTTTACGAAGTATCGTTTCATAGTAAGTGCTAGTGTCGGCTACCATCTGCAGGTTGTGTCCCTAAAAGAAAAGGTTATTGAGGGTAGCGAGGCGGAATGGCAGGCTTATTTCCCTTCAGGCGAGCCGAAGCCCCAATGGAATGGTGTTAGACTTAAAGCTGGTCTTGGCTTCATTCTCTTAAAAAAGAAGAGCAAAGCTATTATAACAAAAGCCTGATGAAAAATAACATCATTTTCGCTGTTCTACTGATTCTGCTTCCGTCAGTCTTTGCATGTGAGTTTCAATTAGATGGAGAAAATTATGTAGAAATAGAACAAGAGGTTAATTCAAGCTTATCAGAGTACGAGCTGACTGCAATAGCCGATGATGAGTTTATCGTCCGTCCAAAGCAAATCACCTACAGTTTTAAGGTTACGGATGGGCTCTTTTATTTAGTCGTAGCGACCCTGGATGAAAAGGAGATTTATGTTTCTGACCTACCATCAGGTAGTTTCATACTTAGACCTGGTATGGCTGTAGCCGATTATGGTTTTGCTGAACTTGTTGTGAATGTTTACACAAGCACAAATACTAACAGCCTGGCCGATCAGGTGCAGGCCGAGGCCGCCATTTATCAATTTAAAAAGCGAATCCGAATTGATAAACGACCGGCTGAAGCCATCCCCTTTACCATTACAAGCACCACAAATGCACTCACATTCAATTTTCAGCAATATCCTAACAACAACTTGTGGAGAGTAAACATATACGGAGGCCCCGATCCTGACCAGTTGTTCAACAATGAAAATCAGCTGTCGTCGGTTTTCGAAGTTCCCTCTCAATATATCGATCTTGGCTACGTAGGCGGAACGATGTATTACGGGGTAGAAACACAGGTATTTCGGGGTGATATAATGGAAAGTGAAAGATCAAATATTACGACTATCAACTTATCGGATGGACCTAAAATTGTCAAGTATGAATCAACGGCAGATGGACACCTCAAAGTATATTGGTCGAGGGCCCCATTTGAAAGCAGTTTTTCAACTTATACCCTGAAATGGTTATTCAACGGAGTAAAGACCCTTACCAGTACTAATTTCAATGATACAACAGCGTCGATCAGTGGGTTGCCGATGGGTGACACTATCAGCTTTGAACTGGTGACTACCAGTGCCAATCAAGTGAATAAAGTAATCAACTCAAGCCTTGGTGCGTTAGGTGACCGAGCTTTCCAGTTTGATGAATTGTATGTCGACCGAAATACACCATCCAGAAAACTAAGTTACGACGCTAGTTCACAACTACTCCGAAATACCGAAAATGAGCAAATTTCTATTTCACTACCAATTTCTGGATTATCTTTTTCAAATAACGGAAGCACAATTGCTGCTTACAGTCGGGACATCATTAGTCTCTTAAATTCTTCGACGCTAACCTTAATCAGGCAAATTGAATTGAACGGTTTGGCAAATAATTCATTCCCAAGACCAGTAGCTCGCTTGCAAGTCATCGATGATAGGTACATCGCCTACACTGACAGAGTTTTTAAGTTGTTGGATTATGTAGAGGACGCAATAGTTTATCAAGGCAATTTTAATAACGATGTGATTTACTATGAGGAATCGAAAAACCTGGTACTTATTGGAAGGGATTTCTCCGGAAACTCAAGGGCATATAAAGCAGAGCACTTCGTGGTTGAAAATGGTAGGCTGACAGAACTTCCCAACGAGTTCAAATTCATGAATTATACCAACTCTATTGGCTTCGGAAACTACGTAGCAATAGTGACCACCTCCGAAAACAAAGTTAATGTGCTAAAAATACCAGAAATGGAGAGTATTGCCGAGTATACGCTAGGCACTCGGTATTTTTTAAAGAGTGCGGATCCCACCACTAACTGGGGGCTATTCTTTATTGAAAGCTCCGTGCAAGTAAGGGACATGTTGACCGGAACTATTATCTACTCCGGCCCTAACAAAATTGAGCAAAATTATGCTCTTGTCGATGGTATCTTGTATAGCGGCAATGGCTTTTCTCTTAATTTAAACAGATGAGAATTCCTCTGAACCTGAACCATTAGCCTGACCTGTCAATGCCCGGATAAACCACAAAAAAAGCCCATGATTTCTCACGGGCTCAATTTATCTTCAATTATTGATTAACTACTCTTTAGCGCCTCAGCACCACCAACGATCTCCAGAATCTCTTTGGTGATCGCTGCCTGACGGGTTCTGTTATACATCAGCTTCAGCTCCTTCAACAGTTCACCTGCATTGTCGGTCGCTTTGTCCATGGCTGTCATCCTGGCACCTTGCTCGGAAGCGTTGGATTCCAAAGTAGCCTTGTACACCTGTATCTTCAGAGACTTGGGGATTAGCTCCTTTACAATAAATTCCTTAGATGGCTCATAAATGTAGTCGATGGCGTTTGAGTTTGATGTACTCCCCTCCGCTATCTCAGACGGCTCTATTGGAAGAAACTTTTCTACTTTCAATACCTGAGTGGCCACATTTTTAAACTCGTTGTATACAAGCTCTACAGCGTCAAAATCTCCAGCCTTATAGGCTTCCATCAGGTGCTCGGCTACCGGGCGAACTTCATCAAACGAGAGGTTGGAGAAAATGTCCCAGTATTTCGTATCGACCTTGTAGTTTCTCTTTTTGAAAAACTCCATGGCCTTCTTTCCCAGAGGAATAATGGTAACTCCACCAAACTCATTCTGCTCCTTGTATTTTGTCTTCAGAAGGTTGACAGCCGCTTTAAAAACTGAGCTATTGAATGCACCACACAAGCCCTTGTCAGAAGAAACAACAACCAAAGCTACCCGATTCACCTCCCTTACAACGGCATATTCATTCTCCAAATTGTCGCTAACAGATGAAGTAACATTTCTAAGTATACCTGTCAGCTTCTCAGAGTATGGGCGCATTTGGGTAATACGGTCTTGTGCCCTTCTCAGCTTCGCAGCCGCCACCATTTTCATGGCCTTGGTGATCTGCTGAGTAGAAGTAACCGACTGAATTCTGCCCTTAACCTCTTTTAGGTTCGCCATATACTTTCTATTTGAAAAGTCCGCCAGTGGGCGGACTCACCATTCTATTTAGGATACGTAACTTTTTTGAAGACTCTTAGCCGTCTCTGCAAGTGTATTTATCACACTGTCTTCCAGCTTACCCGCACGAAGCAAATCCAGGGCATCCTGATGCTGCGCTGATAATAGTGTCAAAAACTCCTTCTCAAAGGCTTTCACCTTGTCCAAAGGCACCTTATCAAGGAAGCCTTTTGTTGACACGTAAATGATAGCAATCTGATGCTCAACCGACATAGGGCTGAACTGAGGCTGCTTCAATATTTCCTGGTTTCTTCTACCCCTGTCAATAGTCAGCTTGGTAGACGCATCGAGGTCAGAACCGAACTTGGCAAAAGCCTCAAGTTCACGAAACTGAGCCTGATCCAGCTTCAGTGTACCTGCCACTTTCTTCATCGACTTGATCTGGGCATTACCACCCACCCTTGATACAGAAATACCAACGTTGATCGCAGGGCGCACCCCTGAGTTAAACAGGTTGGTTTCAAGGAAAATCTGTCCGTCAGTAATTGAGATTACGTTAGTCGGAATGTATGCAGAAACGTCGCCAGCTTGTGTCTCAATAATCGGAAGGGCTGTCAACGACCCTCCTCCTTTTACTTTGCCTTTCAATGACTCCGGAAGGTCATTCATTTGGCTGGCAATTTCATCGTTGTCGTTGATTTTGGCAGCACGCTCAAGCAAACGAGAGTGGAGATAGAATACGTCACCCGGGTAGGCCTCACGTCCCGGCGGGCGACGAAGAAGAAGTGACACCTCACGGTAAGAAACCGCCTGCTTGGAAAGGTCATCATAGATAACCAAAGCAGGGCGTCCGGTATCACGGAAGTACTCCCCTATAGATGCACCTGTAAATGGTGAGAAGAACTGCATTGGCGCAGGGTCAGATGCAGCAGCCGACACGATAACAGTATAAGGCATCGCTCCTGCTTTTTCAAGAGAAGCAACAATACCTGCTACGGTAGAAGCCTTCTGGCCTACCGCCACATATATACAGTAAACAGGCTCGCCCTTTTCGTAGAACTCTTTCTGGTTGATAATGGTATCGATGGCCACAGCGGTCTTACCAGTCTGACGGTCACCAATGATCAACTCCCTTTGACCACGACCAATTGGAATCATCGCATCAATTGCCTTTACCCCAGTTTGCAGCGGCTCATTTACTGGCTGACGATAGATAACACCAGGCGCTTTTCTTTCAAGTGGCATTTCATACAAGTCCCCGGTCAAAGGCCCTTTACCGTCAATAGGATTGCCAAGCGTATCTACTACTCTGCCGCACATGCTATCGCCTACTTTAATAGAGGCGATTGTTTTTGTGCGCTTCACAGTAGCACCTTCTTTAATTCCCTTAGGGTCGCCCAGCAATACCGCACCTACGTTGTCTTCTTCCAGGTTAAGTACCAATGCCTTCAAGCCATTTTCGAACTCTAATAGTTCACCAGCTTGTGCCTGAGTAAGTCCGTAAATACGGGCTACTCCATCACCTACCTGAAGAACTGTTCCTACTTCTTCGAGCTCAGCTTCAGTTCTGAAGTTTGAGAGTTGCTCTCTCAAAATCGCTGATACCTCGTCAGGTCTTACGTCTGCCATTAGTGTATTATTATGGTGTTTTTAAAACTTCTTAATGTATGAACTTGAAATCAATTTCGTCTTCAAATCTTTGAGACGAGAATCGACGCTGTCGTCTAATTGAAGGTCGCCCACTTTAATGATGTAGCCTCCCAACATCTCCTTATCTACCTTCTCTGTCAGCTCGATTTCCTTCTTGGTAATCTCTTTCAAAAGCCTGGTAAATTCTTTCCGCAAGTCAGGCGTCAGTGCAAAATTAGTTATTACTGTTGCCTCTGAAATTCCCTTCCGTACATTGTATTGGTGGGTAAATTCGCTTGCGAGCATTGGCAAAATGAACTCCCTGTTCTTTCTTGTGATGATATCAAAAATGGACAGGGTCAGGTCATGCACCTTGCCGGCGAAAATCTTTTTAAGAATGGCCAGCTTGCGGTGGTGCTGAATAATTGGATTTTTCAGCATCAAAGTAAAATCCCTGTTAGCCTTGCACAAGTGATCAAATGAGATCATGTCTTCGTTGACCTTATCAAGCACTCCTTTCTCCTCTGCCAATTCCAGCAACGACTTGGCGTATCTTGTGGCTATCCTGAATTCTGACATCTTAGTTGACTTTTAGGTCTTTGATGTATTCGTCTACAAGTGCCTTCTGCGCTTTGTCGCCGCTAAGGTTCTTCCTCAAAACCTTCTCAGCTACGCTCAAGGAAATTTCAGCTACAAGGTTTTGTACCTCTGCCAGAGCAGCCTTCTTCTCGTTTTCGATAGAAGCCCTGGCATCGGCTACCATTTTTTCGGCAATTTTTGAGGTGTCAGCTTTTGCCTCTTCCTTAATTCTATTGGCAGCAGCAAGAGCCTCTTTCAGTATGTGGTCTCTTTCTTTTCTGGCATCTTCCAAAAGAAGCTCATTGTCTTCTTTCAATTGCGCCATTTCCTCTTTGGCCAGCTCAGCTGACTTCAAGGCATCGTTGATAAAGCCCTCTCTCGCTTTGAGAGCGTCAGCAATCGGCCTCCAGGCAAATGTAAGCAGAACAATAAAGACGATTATGAAAATAACCGTTTGCCAAAATATAAGGCCTATCCCGGGTGTTAAGAGTTCCATTATTTTATCACGTTTACAGTCAAAAACAAACGGAGGCTGCACATAGCAGCCTCCGTGAAGCCATTTTTAGGCTTTGAATGAGATAAGCAAACATACTACCACACCAAAGAGGGCAATTACCTCAATAAGTGCAGCAATAATAAGCATACCGGTTTGGATTCTGCCGGCAGCTTCTGGCTGACGAGCCATTGCTTCCATTGCAGAGCCACCGATGCGACCGATACCAATACCTGCGCCTATCGCAACAAGTCCGGCACCGATACCAGCGCCCATAATTGCTAAACTCATGTCAAGCAAAATAGATAACCACATAGTTTTATTATTTAATAGTGAAAATGGTTTCTTAATTAATGGTGTTCCTCATGATGCTCCTCAATGGCAAGGCCAATATAGAGCGAAGAGAACATCGTGAACACATAAGCCTGAATAGTTGCCACAAGCAACTCGATAAAGGTAATGAAAACCACTATCAAAGTAGAGGCGAACCCTACCATGTAGCTTTCAAATATGAATATCAAACTAATCAAGCTCAGAATTACAATGTGGCCTGCCGTGATCGCCACAAACAAACGTATCATGAGAGAAATCGGCTTAGTGAAAACGCCAATGATCTCAACGGGCACAATGATAAACTTCAATGCAAACGGAACTCCAGGGGTGTTAAAAACGTGCCCCCAATAAGTCTTGTTGCCACTAAAATTTGTGAAAAGGAAAGTAATAATGGCCATTACGCCAGTCACTGCAATATTGCCAGTGAGGTTAGCAGCGCCCGGCATCAACCCCAGCAGGTTGCCAAACCAGATGAAGAAAAACAGCGTCAACAGATAAGGTAGATACCGCTCGTACTTGGGGCCAATATTAGGCTTAACAATGTCGTCTCTTACAAAAACGATGATTGGCTCGAACAAAGACTGAATACCTTTCGGCGCTTCTTTCGGCCGCTTTTTGTATCCTCTTGCCACCGCAAGAAAGATTACTATCATCAAAGTGGCATTCAGGAAAAGAAAGGCAACATTTTTCGTGATCGAGAAGTCGATAACTGTACGGCCTTCTGTTAAAGGAAGAATGTGTCCGTGCTCGTATTTGTAACCATTAAATTCAACGATATTATGATGCTCGTCGTAGAAATTGCTGCTGGAAAACACCTCCAGCCCATTGTCTGACGAATACAAAATAACAGGAAGGAAAAGTGTGCCATAGTGGCCGTCGAAGAAATGCCACTCATGGGCATCCAAAATGTGATGATTGATCAATTCTGAAGGATTAAAGGCTCCCCCTGTTTCCTCTGCAGCTACCGCCAACGGGCTATTAAATAAAATAATCACCAGTGATAACACGGTGATTTTTAATAGGTTGGCCCTCTTATGATTTACACCTTCATCCATCAATTTGAACGCTTTTCGAATTTGAGCGCAAGTTAGTCATATGCGTAAATAATTCAAACCCAAGAAATAATAAATACAGAGCAAAGAAAGTCATGATGAAACTGGTGTTTTCTTCGCCAATTGCTACAAGGTAGGTGATTGCCACCAATAAACTTGTTAGAAGACGAAAGGAAATACTGCCAATGACAAAAAGCACGAAATTTTGACCATCGTTGTTTACAAAATTACCCTCGGCCCAAAGTAGCAGCAGGGACTGGAGCGAGTAGAAAATAATAGCTGCTATCGCCGTGGAATGGATGTATTGACCAAAGTCGGAAGCCATTAATGCGAAATGTGCCCCAACGACAACTGCTGAAAAAATAAACAGCTTGAGATAGTTATTCATTATTCTTTAGGAAGGCGCTTATAAAGCAGATAAAGAGAGCCAAAAAGCGAAATGAACGAGAGCGACAACAAAAATACTGGGAACTGTAGCTGGAAGTATTTGTCAGCATAGTATCCGGCAGTCACTCCCACGCCTATGGTGGCCAACATCTCAAAACCGACACCAGTAAACTTCAGAAAGGTTGAACCGGTGCCAGCGTCTTTGAGTTTTCCTGCCTCAGGTTGGTCAGGACTGGGCTTTAAGGAGCGGCCGTTCTTCCGAATTTTTTTCTCCAATTTTTATTTCCTTAACAGTTACACCCATCTGGCATTTTCCATTGAAAGAAGCACCCGATTCAATAACCAGTTTGTTGGTGACGATATCCCCGTTAATAACCGCCGAAGGTTTTAACACAAGCATTTCCGTTACTTCCACTTTGCCGTCCACCGTGCCGGCGATTTCAGCGTTTTGTGCCAACACATTTCCCTCAATGTAAGAGGAATGACCAAACGCTGCTTTTGACTTAGTGATAATATCGCCAATAACTTTCCCTTCTACCCGAATGTTACCGAAGGTTTCGATACCTCC
This sequence comes from Imperialibacter sp., assembly GCF_040222815.1. Classification (GTDB taxonomy): domain Bacteria; phylum Bacteroidota; class Bacteroidia; order Cytophagales; family Cyclobacteriaceae; genus Imperialibacter. Next base: position 466,340 of record NZ_JAVKCH010000015.1, read on the forward strand.
TCGAAGGATAGTTCCCTTTCCAATAATGTTGCTGGAGTTGCTGAGCTCTTCGGCTTCCTTAATTTCCTTGTTATTAAACATGGTCATGATAAATAAATTAAAAAGCTACGAATTCTTCAGGATCCACCGGCATTCCATTGTGCCAAAGCTCAAAATGCAAGTGAGGCCCGGTTGTCAATTCGCCTGTGTTGCCTATAATAGATATAATCTCGCCGGCGCTGACAAAGCTACCAACGTTTTTCAATAATTCCGAATTGTGCTTGTATACTGAAATCAAATTACTTCTGTGCTGAATACCAATCACATAGCCGTCATTTTGTGTCCAGTCGGCAAGTATAACAGTACCGTCAGCCACACACTTGACCGGCTCATCTTTTTTTGCCACCACATCAGTCCCATAGTGGTTGTTCTTAGGGTTGAATTTGTCAGAAATGATGCCTGAAATGGGCTGAAAAAGGTAGATGTCCTGAAGATCGGAGCCAATAGAAGAGCTTACAGGCAATATCTCAGAATCAGCGCTTTCGAACCTTTGTCTGAAAATAGAATCGATAGGGGCCAGTCTTTCGCTGTTGATCTCAGAAGCCGACAGCACCCTTTCCTGTTGCTCGGAGGCCCTAAGGTCTGACTCGGTTTCCAACATGCTTGTGTCGCCCGAAAGCACCAATTTCAGGTTATCGATGTATAAGTCTTTGTTATCCATCTCAACGAGCATAGAATCTACTTTGAGTGAAAGACTCACTAATTTCCGATTGGTTTCCATTTGCTGATGGCGTGGATCGTACCATTTAGCTAAAATGGTGGTAGCCAGGTAAAAGCAAATCGCAAAAAAAACAGATACTACTACAAAGGCTAAAAGCAGGAGCCTTGCGTAGTTGAACCTGATGGTGCTTTTTTCCGCAAAATTCTCCTCACTCCGTATGATCAGCAGATAGCCAGTGGTAAGCCAGCTGGATAATGTTTTCTTATTTTTCAAATCCTTTTAGGTTCTGGGAGCCACAAAATTATAGAATAAAATAAGACCTTCTTATTTTTATGTATTATTGAGACATTTTTGAGCGTTAGCAATTCAAATCGATTCAGTTGGCCCAACGTATTTTAACATACCATTTCCTCAGTTTTCTTCTTTTCTCCTATTTCCTCATTGGCTGCAAAGGAAGCAAAATAACTCCGGTGGGCGACGTGTATCATAATACGACTGCTCACTACAATGCCTATTTCTACGCCAGAGAACGAATCCTCGAAGTTGAACAAAATCTACTTAATTACGGCGAAAGAAATTACAACAGGATTTTACCTATCTATCCTCTCATGGATTCGTCTTTTTCCAAGGCTAACGAGGAGCTGATAGAGGATGTTGTCAAGAAGGCTTCCATCGCTATTCAACGGCATGAAAACAGTAAGTGGGTTGATGACAGCTACATCACAGTGGGTAAGGCACGGCTTTTTAGTCTCGATTTTCCGAATGCTGTAGAAACGTTCAAGTATGTGAATGTGAAGAGCAAAGACAAGGACACACGCCACCTGGCGCTGGTTTGGCTTTTTCGCACATTTGTTGACGCCGGGGAGTACAACAACGCCACCGCTGTGATCGACTACCTGCAAAGAGAAAAACTCAGTAAGGATAACAAAAGACTATTCGCTCTTTTTAAGGCCCGTTATTATCAGTTGACCGACGACCTCGACAACATGGTGAAAAACCTGGTCGAAGCGGTTCCTCTCGAAACCAATCACGACGAGAGGGCAAAAATCTATTTCATTATCGGTCAGGTGTATCAGCAATTGACATTTGATGCACTGGCTTATGAAAACTATCAGTCCTGCCTACAGAACAACCCTCCCTATGAGCTGTCCTTTTATGCCAAGCTCAACATGGCGTCGGTTACCCAGCTCACCAATTCGGATGACCTCAAAACTGTGAGAAGGTATTTTCGGAAGCTCTTGAAGGACGAGAAAAACATTGACTTCAAAGACAAGATCTACTACGAGCTTGCCAACTTTGAGCTAAAGCAGGGAAATTATGATGAAGCCATTGAAAACTACAACAACTCCATCAAGTCAAGTACGTCTAACCCTCGCCAGAAGGGCTACTCGTACCTTCAGCTAGCCGAAGTGTACTACAAGCATTTCAAAAAATACAAGACCGCTCAAAGCTACTACGACAGCACCCTGAGTGTGCTACCAAAAGATGAACCCAACTACGAAGCGCTGAGTCAACGGCTCGAAATCCTTACCGCTTTTGTTGAGCAGGTGACGATCATTGAAACCCAGGACAGCCTGCTAACGCTTGCAAAAATGCCTAAAGATGAGCTCGACAAGTACCTCGATGATTACATCGCTGCCAAGGCCAAGGAAGCAGAAGACAAAGAGAAAGCCATTGCTGAGAGTAAGAAAGGACGACGTGGAAACCAAGCCGTTAACTTCCAAACACAGGGTAGGGAAATTAATGTGCAACAGCAGGGCACTTGGTATTTTTACAGCGCTTCGGCCGTCAGCCAGGGCAGGCAGGAATTTGCAAGAGTATGGGGCAACAGGCCCCTGGCCGACAACTGGAGGAGATCAGTGAAGCAGGGAGAGATTGCAGCAACAGTAAGGGATGCCGAGGCACCAAAACAAACAGCGCAGGCCAATCCTGACGAAGCGATTGCGTCCATTTCCAAGGAAGATTTAGTAAAAACACTTCCATTGACTGACGAGGCGCAAAATGAAGCACTTGCGAAAGTGGAGGAAGCCCATTTCCAGCTCGGCAACATCTACAACTTCCAGTTATTGGAAAAGGATAATGCCGGCATCACGTTCAACACCCTCATTGTAAGGTTTCCGGATTCAGAGCATGCCCCAGAAGCACTGTATGAACTGTATCTTATCTACAAAGAGCTCGACAGTGCTATTTACTCTGATTATGAAAGACAGCTAATCAGCCGTTTTCCAGAATCCATTTTTGCCAAACTTATTGTAAATCCACGGTACCGGGAAGAGAGCTCCTTAGCGTCAGCCAAGCTCCAGAAGATGTACGCAGAGGCATATAGCTATTATCAGCGGGGAGAGTACAAAAAAGCCAGAGAAATTACGTCTGAGGGGCTTTTGGCTTACGATGACAACGATTTTACGGACAACATGAAGCTACTGGACGTGATGCTGATTGCAAAGCTGGACGACGTGTACAGATACCAGTTTGAGCTGAACAACTTTATCACCACCTACTCCGAGAGCGAGCTAATTCCTTATGCGAAAACACTCGTGAAAGCTTACGATGACTTCCAGCTAAACCTGGTCAATAGCGCAAAGGCAAAATTCAAACAAGAGTTCGATCAACTCCACTTCTTCGTTATTATTTATCCGCCTGACGGAAAACTGCCTGACGAACTCCCTGGGAAAGTTGACACTTATATCAAAACCAATCTGCAAATTCAGGGACTAACACTCGGTAATTTGATTCTTGACGCCAGAAGATCGATGATTTTAGTTAACTCGTTTCCCGGTAAAAAAGAGGCGGCTGAGTTTTATCAAAATTTCAATAGCAACAATAGCCTGTTTAACGAATATGGCACCATAAAATTTTATAATTTCGTAATCACTAGAGAAAACTTCAACGTTTTCTATCAAACCAAAGACCTGGAAGCTTACTTAACCTTCTTTAACAATAACTATTAATGAAGAGCAATAAAATCAAATGGCTATTGATCACTCTCTGGGTGGTTTTCATTTGCACAATGGTTGGTGTTCCTGTGTTCTTTAACATGATTGGAAACAATTCCTTTGGTCTTTTCGGTGAACTCCCCGGCCTTCAAAGCCTTGAAAACCCTGAAGAAGAAACTGCCTCGCAGCTATTTTCAGCCGACAATGTGCTGCTTGGCAAATACTTTAGAGAAAACAGAACTCCGGTAACTTACGATGAGCTTTCCAGAGAACTTACAGAAACGCTTCTTGTAACTGAAGATCTCAGATTCAGTAAGCACTCCGGCATCGACTTGCGGGCACTCGTAAGAGCGGTCGTTGGAAAACTCACTTTCAGCTTTGCGGGCGGCGGCAGCACCATAACGATGCAGCTAGCAGAGAACCTTTATAAAACTGAGCAAGAGAACAAAGGGAAGTTGCACAACGTGCCCGGTCTTGGGCAAATCATCACCAAGTTCAAAGAATGGATCATTGCAGTGCAGTTGGAAAAAAACTACACGAAAGAAGAAATCCTGGCGATGTACCTTAACACCGTTCCTTTTGGCAGCAACGCCTTCGGAATTAAAGCGGCCGCCAAAACATTTTTCAACAAAGAACCGAAGCAAATCACCTACCACGAGGCTGCCCTCCTCGTTGGCCTGGTCAATGCGCCAACGAGGTACAGCCCGATCCTCAATCCAGAAACCTCCATGCGCAAAAGGAATGAGGTGCTATACAACCTCCGCAAGTACAACCGAATCGATCAGGTAGCCTACGATTCTCTCAGAGTGAAAGATTTTGACTTACAATACAAGGTTGATGGGCACAATGAGGGCCTCGCTACCTACTTCAGAACAGTCATCAGAAACTTCCTGATGGACTGGACCACGCAGCACGGCTATGACCTTTTCGAGGATGGTCTCAAGATTTATACAACTATCGACAGCCGCATGCAAGCCTACGCTGAGGAGTCGATGAGGGAGCACATGGACACCCTTCAGTCGGTCTTTGTAAAACACCTGGAAGGAAGAAGCCCCTGGATCAATGAAGATGGAACAGAAATGGAAAACTTCATTGAAACGACTATGCAAAGAACCAGTTACTACAAAAGCCTCGTGAAAGAATACGGCAAAAATGCTGACTCTGTCGATATATTGCTCAACCTGAAAAGGCCAATGAGAGTGTTTAGCTGGAATGGTGAAATTGATACCCTTATGTCGGCCTATGACTCGCTGAAGTACTATAAGCACTTTCTTCAAGCTGGTTTCATGGCCATGGATCCGCATTCAGGTCACATAAAAGCATGGGTTGGCGGAATTGATCACAAGTATTTTCAGTTTGACCACGTGATGCAGGGAAAAAGGCAACCTGGTTCGACTATCAAGCCCTTTGTTTATTCAGCTGTCATAGATAATGGCTATTCCCCTTGCTATGAAGTTGCCGATGCGCCCATCACCTTTTCCTTCCCGGGGCAGGATCCACCCACCTGGACACCCAGCAACGCCGTGGGAAACCCTACCGGAAATATGATGACCATCAGAAGTGCCCTGGCACAAAGTGTCAATACCATTACCGCCTACTGGATGAAAAAACTTGGGCCGCAGACCGTCGTCGACTATGCGCATCGCATCGGCATTCAAAGCGAATTGGCAGCTGTTCCTGCATTGTGCCTGGGAGCCGGAGGCGAAGTTTCAGTTTATGAAATGGTGGGTGCCTACTCCACTTTCGTGAACCAGGGGGTATGGACAGAACCCATCTTTATTACCCGTATTGAAGATGAGAACGGTAGAGTGCTACAAGACTTTGTTCCGCAAACACGGGAGGCCCTTAGTGAGGAAACTGCCTACACCATGCTCTACATGTTGAGAGGAGCCACGGAAGAACCTCATGGAAGCGGCGGTGGGCTCTCAAGGGAAATTAAAGCCAACAACCAGGTAGGGGCAAAAACAGGCACTACGCAAAACGCCTCCGATGGCTGGTTTATGGGAGTGACCAAGGACCTGGTGGCCGGTGGCTGGGTTGGTGGAGATGACAGGAGCATTCACTTTCGCAACTGGGCTATGGGGCAAGGTGCCAGAACAGCCATGCCAATCTGGAATAAATTTATGCTAAAGGTGTACGCCGACCCCGATCTTGGAATCGAAAAGGGGGCCTTTCCAAAACCTGTTAACGGCCTTTCAGTGGAGCTTGACTGTTCAAAACATGATCTCACGCAAGAGGCCGATTCCCTGGGGCTTGATATTGAAAAGGTATCAGAAGACGACATCTTTTAAGGCATGCCATCCAGTGAAATTTCGCTGACTTCTTACAAGACGGAAGATGTTCTATTGCTTCCGCATAACCCCGGTGTTTACAGGTTCAAGAACAAACACGGCAAGCTCATTTATGTAGGTAAAGCGAAAGACCTGAAAAAACGGGTAGCTAGCTATTTCAACCGATCCAATCAGCTTAGTCGCAAAACCATCAAGATGGTCAGTGAGGTTGCCGAAATAGAATTCACTATCGTCAATTCTGAGTTCGATGCGCTACTTCTTGAAAATAACCTGATTAAGGAAAATCAGCCAAAATACAATATCCTGCTCAAGGACGACAAAACCTTCCCTTACATCGTCATCCTAAAAGAGCAATTTCCGAGGATTATCTCTACCAGAAAAGTAGACAGGTCCAAGGGCGAGTATTTCGGCCCCTACACCAGTGTGAAGGCCATGAAGAATGTGCTACAGCTCCTTCGTCAGCTTTACAAAATAAGAACCTGTAATTTCGACCTCTCTCCTCAAAACATAAGAAAAAAGAAATTCAAAGTCTGCCTTGAATACCATTTAGGGAACTGCCTGGGACCCTGCGAGGGGCTACAGGATCACAATGACTACCTGGAAGAAATCAATCAATCAAAAGAGGCCCTGAAAGGCAATCTATCTGTTGTGAGAAACTACTTCAAAGAGCGAATGCAAACCGCTGCAGACCAGCTAGCGTTTGAAGAAGCCCAGAAGTTTAAGAACAAATTAGATCTGCTCGAAAAATTCCAGTCAAAGTCATTGATTGTCAGCAACAAGATTACCAATACAGATGTATTTACGTTGGTCTCAGATGAGTCCTCAGCGTTTGTCAACTACATGAGGGTGGACGGTGGCATTATCAATATTTCCGACACGCTGGAGATAAAAAGAAAGCTGGACGAAACCGATGAGGAAATACTACAATTGCTAATGGTAAGCCTCCGCAGCAAGTACGAGAGCAGCAACAAGGAAATCCTCACCAACAAACAGGTCAGTCTTTACGACGAGTCATTAAGCATAACGCAACCTGCAATAGGGGACAAAAAGAAACTGGTTGACCTGTCTGTAAAAAATGCCCTTTTCTTCAAAAAGGAACGCTTCAATCAAAAGCTCCAAAGCCAAACCAAGGAGAACCGGGTTCTCCTTCAAATGAAGGAGGATTTAAAGCTGACGCAAACACCTATGAGAATAGAGTGTTTCGACAACTCCAACATTCAGGGTACACACCCGGTGGCCTCTATGGTCTGCTTTATCAATGGCAAGGCGGCCAAAAAGGAATACCGTCATTTCAACATTAAAACCGTGGAAGGTCCCGACGACTTTGGATCCATGCGTGAAATTGTCTACCGAAGGTACAAGAGAGTTATTGACGAAGATCTTCCTCTCGCCAACCTGATCATCATCGACGGCGGCAAAGGGCAACTAAGCGCTGCTGTCAGCTCTCTTAAAGAACTGGGTATCTATGGCAAGGTTCCCATCATCGGCATAGCCAAAAAACTGGAAGAGCTCTATTACCCGGAAGACTCAATTCCAATCCACCTGGCAAAAAAATCAGAGTCTCTCAAAATCATCCAGCAACTACGTGATGAGGCCCATAGGTTTGCCATCACGTTCCACAGAGCCAAGAGATCCAAAACTCAAACCAAATCTGCTCTCGACGACATTGACGGTATCGGAGAAAAAACAAGAAGCCTTCTATTGAGTGAGTTGAAGTCAGTAGAGAAAATTAAGCGGGCTTCTATTACTGAGCTCTCAAACCTAATCGGCCAAAAAAAGGCATTGCTCGTTAAGGATCACTTTACGTCAACAGACACAAACAAAAAAGGGGCCTGAAGCCCCTTTTTTATATACCGAAAGTAATTAATACTCCCACAATTCATTTTCGAAATCTACTAGCTCATACTCCAGTCTCTGGGAAGCAAGAACTCCCTCTTTTTGCGACTTTGAATACACATCGATAATCCGCTGATCCTGAGGGTTCGAATATTTCACCAGCGTAGCACTAAAGAGCCTTAGCAAAAAAGCATCTGACATCTTTCTATGCTCTGCCATGTTCTGAGCGTTGTACCAGACAGCTTCGTCAGGCATGGTTGCAAACAAATCCACTATATCCTTGTATCTAAACGAAGCAATTGGCTTCTCATACAAAGCAGGGTTCTTATCAGCAGGCAAAAACATGCTTATAGACTGAATATCATGGTACATTCTTGAGCGGTTCCTGTCGAAATACCAATCCTCACGCAATTCAAAAATGGAGAAATCACGTGGACTGAATTCCAAGGCAGCTGGAGCCGCAGCAGCTGCGCCACCACCAGCGGGAGCTGCACCACCTCCACCCCAGTCACTGGCACCCCAGTCACTAGCGCCGGAATCGGCTCCGAAGCCCATCGCTTTTTCCTCCTCAGTCAACCCACCACCCTCTTCTGGCATCTTCAGATTTTCCAGGAACATTTCCTTTCCCATCCTATTCGTAAGGGAATCATTCATATAGGGAAATAGCAACCCTGCCTTTACGGCCTTTATCAAAAGAGTTGGCAATTCGCCGTTAATAGCGTAGAAAGGCTGGTTTTGCTTTTCACGCAAATCCATTCTCCACCACAACTCCTTCTTGAACATGATCTGAGATTCATGTACCGGAAATTCCGAGTTTGGGTTATACCCCGGTTTTGCCTCCTGTGCCTGCAATTCTCCCATAGAGAGGACTGCGATAAACAGAACAAAACCAATTACATAAACAAACTTTTTCATACCTGTATAATTTATTGTATTCGAACTGTAAGAATCCTGGGGCCATAGTTGTTAAAGTCCTCTGTGGCGCCTTTGAAATTCATACGTTGTACTTGTTTAATGTCAATCACTATTGCATCGCCGCTCCTTGCCTGCCCAGCTATATCAGCCAGGTTGATGTCTGGCCCCTGGAATCGACGAACCACAACGGCTCTCGCACCTCTTACTAATGCAATTTCCGAGTCGGTAACTCTGAATCTGGCATCGTTCGGAAGCAAAGAAGCAAATGACTCATCAGGCTCCGCTCTCAATTGAAGCGCTCTCGGCGGTTGAGCCACGCCCATTTTCATGTCAACCGCTCTGCCACGGTCATACACAACTATTTCAGGCTTGGGTATTCTCTTTACAGTGAACGTTTCGGTTCCAATCAAGTTCCCGCCACTCGACACTGCTATATCTACTTTTGCTGCCTGAGGAACAACTGTAACAAAGCCCTTCTTTGAAGGATCTTTTGTAGCAGTACCACCTGTTACATTAAATGAAGGATCATAGGCTTCTCCCATTGCGGGCACCTGAATATTCAGTTCGTTACCGCAATTCAAGTACAAAGCTGACAATGAAGCAGACTGCACCTGTATTACTGGCTTTGAAACGAAGTACTTAACAGTATTTACGAAAGTCGTATCCTTTCCTCTTGAGTTTACTGTGATAGCAGCTTCAAACGACTTCTCAGCACGTCCGTTCACATAGTTTCCAGGTGTAGCAGTAAATTCTACCTGACCCATTCCACCCACTACCGGAATCTCTCTCCCATCAATTGTCATTGTTGGGTTAGCAGACGAGGATGATGCCGCAATAAATAATTCAGCCCGGAACTTAGTCCCGGCAGCCACAATATTGGACTCTGGCCGAACCATCGCAACAATCTGATCAAACTTAAGATCCGCTGCACCGACTTGTCTTGCAAGTGTCTCAAGTGCCCTTGCCTCAGAGTCAATCAATTCCATTTGAAGTTGACTAAGTGTGGCAAGTGCGCCTACCATTGGGGTGTTAGATCCAAAGTTCAACTCAGCAAAACCCTTGGTATTCTGATTGGGATCGTTAGCGAATACCGGCACGTCTTTGGCATCCAAAGCAATGTCCTTGAATGAATCATCACCAGTAGTTTGACGAAGGTATTCAGAGAATTTATTCAATTTCTCTTTCAACACATCTCCTTCACCCGCATTAATGAATAGGGCCGGGGCAGCATCAATATCCTTTTGGCCAACAAGCTGACCATGCTCGTCTTTGTTTCCGGTAATTTCGATGAGTCGATTCTTATATGCCTCAACTTCCTGAACCGTTTTCTCGGTCTCTTCCCGAAGTGCCTTGGCTTTCTCGAGCACCGCCACGTCGTCAGCTCTTTCGCCTGATTCTGTGACAGCAGCTTCTATCCTGCCGATTGTGCTTACATTCCCCGCAACCTTCTCTACGACAGTCGCCTCAAGGCTCATATTAATCAGAACAAATTTCTCCAGTACACTATTACTTACCTGCAGTGCCAGAAGCGCAGTCAGTACCAGGTACATCATACCGATCATCTTATCTCTCGGCGATTGTTTCCCTCCAGCCATAGTTTTACTTTTTGGTGGTTAGTAGAAATAAATTAACCCTTCATGGCAGTAAGCATGTTGCCATAAACTTTGTTCAGTTGCGTAATATTCGTTGTAAGTTTAGACAATTCGCCTTTGAACTGCTCTGTGTCCTTACCGGCCTGCGCAATGCTTTCCATGGCAGTACCTATGTTTGAATAAAACTTCTGCATCGCCTTCAGGTGAGTATTAGCATCCTGAAGTTCCATCTCATACACTGCATTCAGTGCACTAAGGTTCTTAGTCACGCTTTGAACCTGAGAATGATATTCCTTAGCATCTTTTGAAGCGTTGGCCATCTCTGTCATAGCTGTAGCTGTAGTAGCATAGGCTTTGTTCATATCTGTCAACGACTTAGAAGCGGCTTTCACATTGTTTGCGTACTCGTTGGTCGCAACTGATGCTTCCCCTAATGCAGCCATCTTATTAGACGTGTCTGCAAGACCTCTCATGCCTTTACCCAAACTATCCAATAACTCGGGGCCAATCTTAGCTTCTGCCAAAATTTTATCCATTTTCTGGCTTGTTCCGTCACCCACAGCAACAGCTGCTGGTCTGGGTCTTGCCGGGCCACCGTCGAAGTCGTCAGCCAACTCTGGATAAACTTTTGACCAGTCTACCTCCTTGTGCTTCGGTTCGAATGCACTAAGAAAGAAAATAATTGCTTCTGTGGTAAGTCCAATACCCAACATCTCACTTGCACCGGGAAGGTGAAGGATTTTGAACATGGCGCCGACAATTACGACAGCAGCGCCAATACCATAAACTTTGGGCATTATTGTTGAAAAGAGAAGCTCCTGAAATCCGCCTTTTTTGCTCATCTGTTTAAAAATTTAAGTTCTTAGAATGGGTTTAGGTTAGTGTTTAGAATTCACTGCCAGCTGACCTTCCGAGGTAAGTCATCGCACAACGGAAGCCTATACTTGCTCTGGAAGTGTCCTTATATTCAAATGTTCTTGTACCTGTCTCAAGATAGTAGGCGATGTCTTTCCACGATCCTCCTCTTATTACTTTTCTAGGTTCATTGTCATCGTTATAAGTTGGGTTCAGATCCCACACTAACGGAACTGAAGCCTCATCAAATGCATCCTCGCACCACTCGGCTACGTTGCCTGACATGTCGTAAAGACCGAAATCATTGGCAAAAAACGTTGCTACGGGCGCTGTGTAAGCGAATCCATCATCGAAATAGTTACCTCTGCCTGGCTTAAAGTTGGCTAACAAACATCCTTTCGTATTTCTAATGTATGGGTTACCCCACGGATACTTAGCCATATCTCTGCCACCTCTTGAGGCATATTCCCACTCAGCTTCAGAAGGGAGCCTGAAGTTAGGCATCCTGAATAAGCCCTGGTCTGCCCGATAGGAATTTAGATGCTCTGTTCTCCAGTCGCAAAATGCTTGCGCAGATTCCCAATCGACTCCTACCACAGGATAGTTATCAAAGGCTGGGTGAGACCAATAGTACACCATCATAGGGTCGCCCATATGGTGTGTGTAATCTCTTACCCAAACAGCAGTATCGGGATAGATATCTTCCAGCGTAATACCCTCTGGCATGTCTACTTCTGATCCCTCAGACATTGCTACAACAAACTGACGATACTCATTATTGGTAATCTCAGTATCGTCCATGTAAAAACCACCGATTGTGATTTGCTTGTTGAAGTTGATCTGCGTAGCAGCCACATCTTCATCCGCCTGGCCCATGTGAAAAGTACCCGGAGGTACTGACACCATTCCAAATGGTATCGTCATCTCCCAACCTTCCCGGTCAGGAACACCCACAAGCTCTCCTCTGTCGTCATACCCACCACCGCCAAGGCCAAGTAGCCCACACGATTGTGAAACGACAGCAAAAATAATCAGAAGAGCTAAGTTTTTTACAACACTCTTTTTATTCATAACACCTAGTTTATAAAAAATCCTGCAACTATAAAACAACACAAAGTTTACAAATATTATCATTAAGGTCTTTTATACCAATTTTTTTAGAGTCGGTTAACGCAATTTTAACAAAAAAAAGAATAATTCCGTTAATTACCCCTGTTTTGTTTCACAAATAATCCACTTCGGGCAGTAAAAAGCTTCCGCTATCAGAACCTAAACCTCGGTGTGCGGATGATTTTCTTTCCGCCGCCGCCTGTGAGCCCACCTAATTTGTATCTGACAAAAACTTCGTGAGAGGTCGACTGTTTTGCCTCTCTGCTTTCAATTACATAGTCAAAAGAATAACCGACTTTCAAGATGCCGTCTTTGAGGAAGTTATACCCCAGAAGTACAATCATAGCTTCAGACTCCCTGAAGCCCAAGCCTCCCCAAAGTTTATTTTGGTAGGTAGCAATGGCGCTTGCATCAAAAGTAAATGTTTTGAAGGTAGACCTGACAAGAACGCTTGGACTCACTTCCAGATTGTAAGTGGGGTTAAAGGAGTACCCGGCCATCAGGTTAACTGATCTTTCAAGCCTGTTTTCTATTTGTGCGATTCCAAAATCAAAAGAAGGCGACAAAATATGGTTGATGCCTACTCCAAGATAAAAATCGGTGTTGGAATACATGGCTCCGAAGCTAAGGTCTGGCCTAAGCTGAGACTCTCGACCTCCCTTGTTAAGTGGGTCATTCGGATCAACAAATCTCCACTGATCAAAGTCTATGGTTTGCATGACCAATGAAGGTCGAAGACCTATGCTGACCCTTCCCCGATTAAAGTTTTTGTAGTACGCTCCCAGAAACTGCAGATGCACGTTGGTCAACGGCCCCAGCTGATCGTGAATGGCTGTTACGCCAACTGCGCCGGGCACGGTTGCCAGCGGCATACCGAAGTTAAACTGCTGTGTGGTAGGAGCACCGCCGGATCCGTCGAAAGAAGTTGCGTAACCGGCCCACTGCGTTCGGTGCAGGGCAGACACATAGCCACTTTTCTCCTGCGTCAGCCAGGCTGGGTTGTAAAGGGCCTGGTTGAACATGTAGTGGCTAAAATGAGCATCTTGTTGTGCGGAAGCCGTGTAACCAGCACCCGCCAGAAGAATAATAAAAAACAATTTGTTTCTCATGCAGCTTATTCGTTGCCGTTAAGGTAGTTAAACTAGCGTAAAAGCTAAAGTACTTTCTACAACAACCTGAAAGCCTGCCAACCTTAGCTGAAGCTACGCTAATCCGTTTGCCATTTTAATATAGAGCTCAATGGCGCCGGTCATAGAAGGGGCATTGGGAAGAGGCGCTTCAATGTCGAGCACCAGGTTCGCATCTCTGGCAGCTTTTGCTGTCGTAGGACCAAACACTGCAATTCGTGTATCGTTTTGCTTAAAATCCTTAAAGTTGACAAACAGTGAGTTGATCCCCGATGGGCTAAAGAAGGCCAATATGTCGTAGTAAACATCCTCAAGATCGGAGAGGTCGCTTGCCACAGTTTTGTATATGATAGCCTCAGAAAACTTGTAACCATTTTCCTCAAGAAAAACGGGGATGTCTTCCTTCCTTATGTCGGAACATGGGAAAAGGTATTTTTCGTTTTTGTGCTTTTTAATAATCTCTATCAGGTCAGTTGCTGTTCGAAGACCTGTAAAGATTTTTCTCTTCCTGATGACGATGTATTTCTGAAGATAGTTTGCTGTTTGTTCTGAAATACAAAAATATTTCATGTCAGCTGGAATCTCAATCTTGCTTTCAGCAGCGAGTCTGAAAAAGTGATCCACCGCATTTCGGCTGGTAAATATCACGGCTGTGTGCGCCAAAATATCCACTTTCTGCTGCCTGAACTCTTTAATATTGGTTGGCTCAATTTTTATAAATGGCCTGAAGTCAACCTTAATATTATATTGCTCTGCAAGTTTGAAGTATGGGGAATTTGGGTCAGAAGGTTTTGGCTGAGAAACTAAGATACTTGATACCTTTTTAAGCCTACTCTTATCTTCCAAGATCATATCTGCGCTATTTCCTGTTTTGAGTGACTGCTACACTTTGGATCAAAAAAACATCCATTTGATCAAAAGAATGGCTGGTAATATTTCGGTGGCGCAAAGATATGAAAATAAATGAAGTTTTTGATAGCGGGTTTCAAAAGCTAATTTATAAAACATTAAAAGCATGACGGAAATTAGGAAGGCAATAGCAAAACCGGCCATATTACTAATAAGCCACTGCGATGCTGTTCCGAAAAGATAGAAAAAGAGCACATAGACGAAAAGTGCGATACTAAGCAGTATGAAAATGGTGCGGAGGTATTCAAAAACCTGTAGGTAGATGGCTCCCCTCATTTGGAAGACCTCTCCAAAAATTTGGATGAGGAACCTCTTCGACAATAGGAATGCCAATATAAGCAATGCATAAACAGCCCATTCGCTGATATAGTTTGATAGCGTTGGGGCACTGAGGACCTCCGGCGACAGGTAAGACTGGCCGATAGTCAAAAAGAATGCGGCCAGCATACTAACCAGAATGTGTATAGTGATGGAAGGGGTAGAAAGAAGCCGGAAGCCGCTTACCATTTCATCCCTTACCCTGAAGCTTAGCACCCGGTTGAGGTCGATAAAAGATCGGAAAATACGGGAGAATTGAAGGCGGAAGAACCCCGTGGTGACGAAGAAAGCTATTGTGAACAAAAGTATAAAGTGCTCTCTTTTGTCAACCGAGCGCTTGACCGGAACAATTACTTTGTCACTGGTAACACCGCTTGCTCCATGAGCAATAGCTGTTATGTCAGACGAAGAGAGCAAACCCGTTTGTTTATGCAGCACAACAAAAACAGAATCCTTAGCAAACTTGCTTCGCCATTCGGCCAAATCAAGCTGAAAGCAGTCTTCCTGTGTTTCGCCAAGTGTAAGCTGACTATCCACCCAAACGGCAGTGCCAATCGGAGCACATATTCTCAAAAAATGGAGGTAATCTCCGTTTAGCTGGATATAAAATCCGACAAGTGCCGGATCGGGTGAGGTCACCTTGAAAGAAGGCTCAAAACTATTAGATTCAGTGCTGTAAAACCACCTTTCCTCCTGAATTCGCCGGGTAGCACCGCCGTCCTGTGCAGTGGCTTCGCACAAAACAAAAAAAGAGAAAAGAAGTAGCAGATAGCGGTAGTTACTCATGGGCGAACATATCGGCACAAAAATGATAGCTTAAATTGTATAAGCAAAACACTTCGGTTTTTTAACTGAAACTTGCCGCACCGCACTTGCTAAAACCGATTGACAAAGCCGAAATGAACTTTGGGCTGAGTTATGTCCATCGGCTGCCCTTTGGTGCCCCCCACAGCCAGCATCAGCCTGAAAATTCCGTTGTTGACTTTCAGAGCCATGCCCCCGCCTACCCCAGCTGCATACACCCAGTTACCCGCTCCTCCATCGACAATCCCCTGGTCGGCAAATGTGACGAAATAGCTCTCCTCCTGAAACAAAAACCTGAGCTCCGCCACTCCCACGCCATAGTGCTGGCTATAAAATTGATTTTCGTTGAAGCCCCGAAGCCTTCTCAAACCACCAAACCTGAAGAGGTCATTCCTGAAAACCTGATCGTTGAGAATGACGCCCACATACACCTGCTGGGCGAAAACAATAGCCTTCGTCGGCTTCAAATAATTTTCGAAGTAACCTTCCATGGTCGTTTGGATTGATTTGAGCTTGATGTCATTGTATAGTTCAGGATCAACTATACTGTTTCTAACAATCTCTTTTTGGCCAATACCCACTCTTAAGCCGGAGGACATGCCCTTTGAAGGCAGAAGTATGTCATCAAGACAGGTGTATGTCATACCCACCTGGTACTGGTTCAAGCGGCTATCGGCATCGACCAATTTCTCGGTACTACTTATTCGATTGGCTGATAACAGGCTGTTTTGTCTGAAGTCTAGCCCAAACCCAAACTTCAGGAAATAGCCAATTGGGAGCTTAAAGCCAGCCTGGGCCGATCTGGTGACAAAAGAGGAATCTTGTTTGAGCTGCTGAAAACCACCATGAAAATCGAGCGGCGAGCCAAGCAGCACGGGATGATCGTAGGCCACGTCCAGCTTTTGAGAAGCCACATTGAAGTTCTGCCAGTTTAAATACACATGTTTGCCAGTTCCAAACAGGTTATGCAAGTCGGTTTCAACCTGACCAGTTAACAGCAGCTTGCCCGTTTCGGAATTTTGATCGGGTAAAAACCCGATGACTCCATCAATTTGGTTGACATGCAATTCGTCGAGAGCAAGACTAACTCTCGCCTTACCAGCATAAAACTCCACCTGGGGGCTTGACGTGGTTCTTAAATATCCGCTGTTGTTAATTCTTGAAGCGATGCCCTGAAAGGCCCTCTCCGAGTAAGGGGTGCCCTCAGCTATGAAAAGGTACTTTTGAAGGAAGTTGGTCTTTGTTCTGCCCTTCTGAATCACGACAAGTGAATCAAAAACAATCTGCGGCCCCTTTTCAACATCAAGCGTGGCGCTAAGGGTGTCATACGAAAATGTAGCCTCTTTAAAGTAAAGCCTGGCAAATGGATAGCCATTGTTGAGGTAAGACTCAAGGTCTTTGTTGAATGTTGCGTTGCTTTGAAGGTTGCTCCAGGAGGAATATTGTTTGCCGTCGCTGGCATTTCGGAGAGACAGGTATTGCTTTTTACCTGCTGACAGGAATCCATTGACAGAATCATGGCTCCAGTGCATATCATGAAAATCAGCGAAGATGTATCCGTCGAGCCTGAGCTTCGAGGTGATTTGGTTGAGAGTTGAAATTACGTGAAGAGAATCGTTAAATTTTCTGTTGTCCAATGCGCCTAGGGCACTACTTGCCACCGTGTCAGAAGGCTCAATGTTTATTACGTAAGCCTGCGACATCGCTTCGATGGTGCAGAAAAGAGTTATTGTCCACCATGCCAAAAGGTAGCTTGCGAGTCTCCCCAATGTTTTGCTTAGTTTTGCTGTATAAAGTAAACGCTCTTGGCCGGAATTTACATTCATATTCCTTTTTGTTCGCAGGCATGTCACTATTGCGATTTTCATTTCAGCACGTCGCTGAAGTTAAAAAGTGACCTCATTGCATCAATCTGCCATGAAATTACACTTCAAAAAGGGTATTTAAATAATGAGGCCATAGAAACCGTCTATTTAGGTGGTGGAACACCGTCGCTGCTTGATGAGGGCGACTTGCAGCAGGTTTTTGGCGCATTGAAAGAAAGCTTTGAGTGGACGAAGGTGGCGGAAGTGACGCTGGAAGCTAATCCGGAGGATTTGACAACAGCTAAGCTTGACACCTTCAAGAAACTTGGGGTCAACAGGCTGAGTATCGGAATTCAATCGTTTTGGGATGAACACCTGAGATTTATGAACCGGTCGCACAGCAGTGGCCAGGCGTTGAAATGTGTGGAGCTTGCACAAAAGGCCGGTTTCGAAAACATCAGTATTGACCTGATTTATGGTGTGCCTTTTAAAGATCACTCGGTATGGCAAAACGATTTGCAAAAGGCTATTGAGCTGAATGTGCCTCATATGTCGGCGTACTGCCTGACCATTGAAGAAAAAACCGCTTTCGGTAAATGGCAAAAGACAGGCAAGCTGGCTCCGATAGACGATCATTTTTCTGCCGAGCAGTTTGAAACGCTGGTTTCAGTGTTGGAAGGGGCTGGCTATGAACAATACGAGATCTCTAATTTTGCGAAACCCGGGAGGTACTCGAAACATAACACTGCCTATTGGCAACAAAAACCCTATCTGGGCATTGGTCCAAGTGCCCACTCCTACAATAGCTCAACCAGACAATACAATATTGTCAACAATGCTTTGTATATCAAGGCCATTAGCGATAGTAAAATTCCATATACAGTGGAGGTGCTTGAAGCCAGTCAGGCCTTCAACGAGTACCTGCTGACCACTCTTCGCACCATGTGGGGCACCAGCCTTGAGCTGGCCGACACAAAGTTCGGGGTTAACCTTTTGAAGGAAAAAGAGAAGGAGCTTTCTCTTCTTCGTAAGGAAGAGTTATTATTTACAACCGATAGTACACTATATTTAACAAAAAAAGGCAAACTTTTTGCAGATGAAATCACTTCTCAACTTATGCTGTAACTACCGAAGACAGCAGGCTGATTGTTGGACACGTTAAGAACAATGGAAAAAGAAGAGAAAAAGGCCTTTATGCTTCTTAAATCGCTTATCTTCCACTACCATGGATTAGATGAAGATGAGCAAAACATGCTGAACGACTCAGCGGAATCACTCGATGCGTTTGACGAGTTGCAATGGGCCAATACTTTTATTGCTGAGGACTATCTTTCTGCCTTTGACCGCTCCAGGGAATACCTGAACAAGGTAATAAGCAAGCTTGAGAAAGAGAAAAGAATAAAATACCTCCTTTCCGTGTGGCAGGACAATGACAAAAAAGGCTACCTCACTGAAATGGAGGCAACCGCTATGTTAAACCTTGCCAAGGACTGGCACATCGAAAAGGAGATTATCAATATTGTGAAGCAGTAGCTTACAAAGACATCATGTCTTTGAACTTGGCAGCCTGCCTTCTGCTTACCTCCACCTTCTCACCACCTTTTAGCTGCACCATTAGGCCACCATTGAACCAGGGCTCTATGGATTCCACCCAATCAAGGTTGACGATGTGCTTGCGGCTTGCCCTGAAGAAAGTTCTGTCATCCAATCGTTCATCAAGAGCGTTGAGCGACTTATGAATCATGGGTTTGAAGTTGTCGAAATAGACCTTTATATAGTTGCCATCCGATTCAAACAACCTGATGTTTGAAAGTCTGACAAACCAACATTTGTCGCCATCCTTTACAAATACCTGATCGCTAGCGCCAAGCTTTTTCTGAGGCATGCCTGACAAATCTTCCTCGTCCTGTGCTACTCCTTCGTTGAATAGTTTCTTGACGGTTTCGTTTAATCTTTCCGGCTGTATTGGCTTTAGCAGGTAATCGAGCGCATTATACTGAAACGCCTTGATGGCAAATTCATCATACGCCGTTGTGAATATAACTTTTGGCACTCTTTCAAGGCTCTCAAGAAGTTCAAACCCAGTTTTGCCCGGCATTTGGATATCCAGGAAAATCAGGTCTGGCTGCATGGTGTTGATTTTTTCAAACGCATCATCAGCATTGACGGCTTCTCCTATCAGTTCAATGTCTTTGTGTACGCTTAGCAAAGTTGTTAGCTCTTTCCGTGCCAACCTCTCGTCGTCGATTATCAGTGCTCTCATGTCTAGATCTATTATCAGTAATTAAATTGTTTCGGGAAATTTTAGTTCAGTCAACACCATGTTTGTGCCTTCGTTGGCAATTTTAAATGAGGCACCACTACCATATATAAGCTTCAACCGGCGCTTGGTGTTTTGAAGTCCAAACCCTCCGTTGGGACTCACCACACCGTTCTTGTACGAACCACTGTTTCTGATCTGCACCATCAGTGTATTATTTTTGACTTCTGTGGTCACCCTTATATGCCCGCCATGTTTTAGGTTGGACACGCCATGCTTGATTCCGTTCTCAACCAGGGTTTGAATCATCATAGGCGGCACCATGTAAAGGTAAGAATCGGGATGGATTTGAAATTCTGTCTTAAGTCTTTCCTCAAATCGGATGGTTTCCAGGGCAAGATAATCCTTTACCGTTTGGAGCTCGTCCTGAAAGGGGATAAGCTTCTTTTTGTCGAGAATCAGGGAATACCTAAGTATGTTCGAAAGCTGCGTAATGGCTATTTTGGATTTCGACGGGTTTTCATCGACCAGCGCCCTTATGCTGTTGAGCGCATTGAAAATGAAGTGCGGATTTAGCTGCGACTTCAGGTTGTTAAGCTCAATTTCGTTGATGGTCGCCTCAAACTGAAGAGACTTGTTGTATCTCTCAAAATAATGAAAGGTAAAATAAATCAATGCCCATATAAAAGTGAGCGTCCAGGAGATGAGAACGTTCGCACTCATTGTCTCAAAGCTCAAATCGCTTTTCATCAAAGTGCCCAGACTATACTGAAGGGCCAACAGAAAGAAGTAGTCGATGATACCCACCAGAAAGGTGGAAAATATCACCTTAGGAATGAGAATTGGCCATGAATTACCAAGCCAATTTCTTTTAATAACCAATAACCTTAAGAAGTGTGTGATGAGAATATAGAAAGCCGTCGAAATGATTTGCCCCGTAATGTCGGACAGCGTCAACGTTTTCGCAGTCGACAGCAGGAACAAATTGCTGAAGCCGTAAATCGACCACCCACCAATCTGACAAATCCAATATATCCGCCTCTTATTGATCATCTTATGGGCGAAATATAAATAAAATCCACACTTGGTCTAATACATTCCGGTTAAGTGGAGTGTTTCTCAATTTCAAACCGTTAGTGAGCTCTTTCAACGGGAGGTAACTTCCTCCCTCTCGGGTTCTTTTTCTTGCCTGGCAGGTTTCTTCACGTAAGGCCTTATAATAAGCCTCGTGCTTCGGTCAAAAGTGAAATAATTCCATATCCAGTTGCTAAGCACGATCCATTTGTTGCGGAAGCCAATAATGGACAGCAGGTGAATGAACATCCAAACCCACCAGGCAATGAAACCCTTCATTCTTATGTTACCAGGTAAATCGACAACGGCTTTATTCCTTCCAATGGTGGCCATGCTGCCTTTATCAAGGTACTCGAATTTCTTCATTTCCTTTCCCTTGTCCAGGTTGACGAGGTTCTTCGCCAACAGGGTTCCCTGCTGAATGGCAACAGGTGCAAGCATGGGCAGGCCATTAGGGTATGCTTCAGTCGGAAAATATGCCACATCCCCGATAGCATACACATTGTCGGTACCAAACACCTTGCAGTACTCATCTACTTTGATGCGGCTCTTGAAAACAGAGGCATCTGCCACGCCAGGCAAAACGTTTCCTTTTACACCGGCCGCCCAAATCAGCGTACTAGCCGGAATGCTCATGCCATCATCCAGAATGACAGTTTTCCCATCGTACGATTTCAGCTTCTTGTCGACCAACACCTGCACATCGAATCGCTTAAGGTAATTGAAAGCGTTTTCGCCCGCCTCATGGCTCATGCCATTGAGCAGTCTTGGCAAGCCTTCCACCAGATAGATCATCATCTTTTTGAAGTTGATCTCAGGGTAGTCTTTCGGCAGCACATGTAATTTCAATTCTCCAAGTGCCCCTGCCAACTCAACTCCCGTTGGGCCGCCCCCTACGATCACAAAGTTCATCAGGCTTTGCTTTTCCTCAGTGTCAGATTGAAGCACTGCCTTTTCAAATGACTGCAAAAGCTGGCTTCTCAGGTTGAGAGCATGTGGTATCTGCTTAAGGGGAAAAACATTTCTCTCCAGCTCACTATTGCCAAAATAGTTAGTGAGCGACCCATTGGCGATGACGAGGTAATCATAGGTCAGTTCTCCGATCTCCGTAATTATACAATTCCTAGATGTGTCGACTGACTCAACCGTGGCCATTCGAAAGTAGAAGTCTTTGAAATTCTTTAGTCGCTTTCTCAAAGGCCCGGCAATAGAGTCAGGCTCAAGGCCCGCCGTAGCCACCTGATAAAGGAGAGGTTGAAAAGTATGGTAGTTGTGTCGGTCAAAAAGAACTACCTGAAAGTTTTTTTTCCTCAAACCTTTCGCTATTTTTAAGCCTCCGAATCCTCCACCAATGATTACTACTCTTTTTCTGGAGGTCTGAGGGATCATGATATCGCCCGATTTTTTCATTTGGTCTGACATAATAGGAGATAAAGTTACATTGATTGGATTCTTATAATTGTTCTATTTTTTTGGTAAATTATACCAGAATTATGTTCTGCTTTTTTCCAGTATAAGCAATTATTATTTTGATATTGCTGCTGCCTTAGCTCATAAAAGATTCCCCTCTTCCGCCCCTCTTCATAGCTAATTTGGCAAGGTTCATCAGCTCATAAATTGTACTTTTTGAATAAAACTAGTGTGAACCTGTGTCATTTTCTGGAGTTCGCTCACTTTTCTTACCTCAGAACGCACCTCTTCATTAATATGTTCTGTAAAAATAAGAAACAAAGAATATAATTTTGCGTTCATTTTGGTCAGGACCAAGAAACAGAACATTATTAAAGAATTGGAAAAGACCAAAATTATGAAAAGTATTTTTTTGAGCATTGCAGGTATAGTCTTGATAGGAAGCACCTTCACGAGCGACCTTGTAGCTAAAAATCCCTACAAGCTTTCGCAGGCGGAAATTGCTGAAATCATCAACAGCCTCAATAACGAATTAAGTGTCAAAGACATTCCTGTGTTGCAGGATAAAATTGTAGTGTTTGACGAAAGCTGGAATGTGTTGCTGGAGCAGCCACTTCAGGAGGTGTTGGAAAAAGATCCTTCCTCACAAGAAAGATCGTTGATAAAGAAAAGTGAATTCCTGATGGAGTACGCTGGAAACAGCTACTACATGTTGGAAGATTAAAACATAAAGGTTAGTAGTTAGTTTAAGTAGGTGGTTTACCCCGATGAATCGGGGTAACACATGGTAGGTTTAGGTGTGGAAATCCCGCTGTTTTTTCAGCGGGATTTTTTATTTATGCCCGTTCGAGTTCTTCCTTCAGAAACTTCGAAGTATACCCTACCTGCTTTCTTGCCACTTCTTCAGGTGTGCCTTCCGCAAGTATCTGCCCCCCTTTGTCGCCACCTTCAAGTCCCAGGTCAATGACGTGATCAGCTACTTTAATTACGTCGAGGTTGTGCTCAATGATCAGGACTGTGTTGCCTTTGTTCACAAGCTTGTTCAGCACGTCAATCAGGTGCTGGATGTCTTTGAAGTGCAGACCGGTAGTGGGCTCGTCAAGAATGTACAGCGTCTTGCCTGTGTCTTTCTTCGAAAGCTCCGTTGCCAGCTTCACCCGCTGTGCCTCTCCACCCGAAAGCGTTGTGGCATGCTGGCCCAACGTGATGTAGTCCAAGCCGACTTCGTGTAAGGTCTGAATCCGTCTGAGTATTTTGGGTTGGAATTCGAAAAACTCTACGGCTTGCTCCACCGTCATGTCAAGTACGTCTGAAATTGACTTGCCTTTGAACCTCACCTCCAGCGTCTCCCTGTTGTAGCGCTTGCCTTTACATGTTTCACACGGCACATGCACGTCGGGCAGGAAATCCATTTCGATGACTTTCATCCCCGCCCCTTCGCAAGTTTCGCAACGACCACCCTTTACGTTGAACGAGAAGCGACCAGGCTTGTAGCCTCTTATCTTCGCCTCAGGAAGGTTCGAAAACAACAGACGAATATCTGAGAAGGCACCGGTATAAGTGGCTGGGTTAGATCGTGGCGTTCTGCCAATAGGCGCCTGATCCACTTCTATCACTTTGTCGATATGTTCAACTCCCTTGATCTCAGTATAAGGGAGCGGTTCGGATCTGCTGCCGTAAAAGTGCTTCCTGAGAATAGGGAAAAGTGTTTCGTGGATCAGCGAAGACTTGCCACTGCCCGACACCCCGGTGATGCAGAGCATCTTGCCAATTGGCAAAGTGAGGGTGACATTTTTCAGGTTGTGGCCTGTTGCTCCTTTCAGCACAATGCTTTCGCCCTTTCCCTTTCTTCTTTCCTTCGGCACAGCGATCTTATTAATTCCATTAAGATAGCCTGCAGTCAGCGAATTGCTTTCTAAAACCTCCTGCGGTGTGCCAGCAGCTACCACCTGGCCACCGTGCCTGCCTGCACCTGGCCCAATGTCAATGAGGAAGTCGCTTTCCATCATCATATCACGGTCATGCTCCACTACAATCACTGTGTTGCCAAGATCCCTCAGGTCTTTCAGCGCCTTGATCAGCTTCACGTTGTCACGCTGGTGCAGGCCAATGCTTGGTTCATCAAGGATATAGAGCACACCAACTAGCTGGGTGCCTATTTGTGTGGCTAAACGAATACGTTGAGCTTCTCCCCCGGAAAGCGTTCTCAGGGGCCGATCCAGATTCAGGTAATCCAGGCCAACGTCCAACAAAAACCCGATTCGCTTCCTGATTTCCTTCAATACCTCGGCTGCTATGATGTTCTGTCGCTCGTCCAGCCGGGTCTCCAGTCCTTCGAACCACTCCGAAAGCTGGGTGATGTTCATGAAAGACAGCTCGGAAATGTTCTTTTTGTCGATTTTGTAGTGCAGTGCTTCTTTTTTAAGTCGGGCACCATGGCAGGATGGGCAGATGGTACTAACTGTAAATTCATCCACCCATTGCTGCATTTTGTCGGAGCCGCCGTCCTTTTGCTTTTCAAGGAAATTGATGATGCCTTCAAACTTGGTGTTCCACTCTGTGCCTGGGTATTTAACAGAGGCAACTGCTACAGGTTCATCGTCGCCAAACAGTATTATCTTCAACGCCTCTTCAGGGATGTTTTTAATGGGCGTGGCCAAACTTAGCCTGTGTCTTTTGAGAATAACCTCCAGCTTCTTGAAAATCCATATATCCCGGTACTCCCCCAGCGGTGCTATCCCTCCCCGGCTAATGCTGATATTGGGATCGGGCATGACCGACTCTCTCGATATTTCCTGAATGACCCCCAGGCCATTGCAGTCCGGGCAGGCACCATAGGGTGAATTGAAGGAGAAGGTATTTGGAGCCGGGTCGTCGTATGCAAGCCCCGTCTCAGGATCCATCAACGTTTTCGAAAAGTGGGCCACGCTTCCATCTTCCAGCAAAATCATCATGACACCCTTGCCCTGGGTCATCGCCGTTTTGGTGGACTGGGTAATGCGATTGCTGTCTTTCTCGCTTACCACCACCCTGTCAATCACAATTTCGATATCGTGGGTTTTGTAGCGATCCAATTGCATCTTGGGGGTGATCTCTTCCAAAACGCCATCTACCCTTGCCCTTGAAAAGCCCAATTTTCTTATCTGCTGAAAAAGTTCTCTATAGTGCCCCTTTCGGCCTTTAACCACCGGAGCAAGGATAGCCAATTTTTGGCCATCGTATTGCTTAAGAATCTGCCTGATGATCTGATCCTCACTCTGCTTGGTCATCTTCTTCCCCGTGAGGTAAGAATAGGCGTCACCAGCTCTGGCGTAAAGCAGACGCAGAAAGTCATAAATTTCAGTGACCGTGCCTACAGTAGAACGAGGGTTTTTAGAAGTGGTCTTCTGTTCAATAGAAATAACCGGGCTAAGTCCATTAATTTTATCCACATCGGGTCGCTCAAGCTCGCCAATGAACGAGCGGGCGTAAGCGCTGAAGCTCTCCATGTAACGACGCTGCCCCTCAGCATAGATGGTGTCAAATGCTAAAGATGACTTACCGCTACCACTGATCCCCGTAATGACCACCAATTGATTGCGCTTGAATCTGAGATCAATATTTTTCAGGTTATGCTCCCTGGCCCCGAAAATCTCGAGAAACTCAATACCATCTGCAGCACCATTTACCAATTCATTCCCATTACTCTCCGTTGTTGGTTGCGGTGCTTTTAAAGTATCTTTTGGCATGCTGTTGATGGATACAAAACGTTCTAAATTAAATCAATTTCCTGAGTTAAGGGCATCTGCTTTGTTGTTGGTGGGCAGTACTTCAAGATGCCCTTCGGGAAGCCTGAGTAAGTAGCTTTTTCCTTTCCTAACATTCAAAGCACCCCTCCTTAACCATGGGTTGTGCAGTCTGAGTTCCTTGTATGACAAGCCTCTTGCCTGGGCAAAGTCGACCAAACTGGGTATGTCTTCGGTAACTCGCAGCGTGTCTAGCGGAATAACAGGGTACAATAGCTCTTGCGGAATATCATATCCATATTTTTTCGGGTGTTCGAGAATCTCTTTGATGGCAAGCAGGCGGAACATGTACCTGGAAGTTTCTTCGTTCAAGAGCAGGTCGTAGTAGGAGTTTGTTTTCTGCTCCTCGAGCTCGTCTGCCAGCCCTTTCATTCCCATGTTGTAGGATGCTGCCACGTTGGTCCAGTTCCCAAACTTTTCCTTTGCCTTGAGCATGTATCTGGCCGCCGCCGCTGTAGAAGCAATCGGGTCGTAGCGCTGATCAACCTCCCGATTGATCTCCAGGCCAAAATCGTTGCCAGTACCTTCTCGTATTTGCCAAAAACCTACTGCCTGCCTTGGAGAAACAACATTCTCAAGGCCACTTTCAATCACTGACAAATACTTAAAATCTGTAGGAATGCCATTTTCTTTGAGCAGCTCTTCAAGCAAAGGCAACCAGCGGTTGGATCGTTTGATAAGGAAGATCGTGCTGCTGTGCCAGTAGGAGTTGACATGTATTTCCCTGTCAAGTCGTTCCCTCACATCTGTCATATGTAAGGGCACCGGCTCTCCTGCAAAACTCAGGGTATCTGGCAACTCGAACACTTTGACGTAATTATCTGGCAGAGTGACCTCCAGAGGCACTGTTTCCATGGAAGCGGGGGGCGGCGTCAGGTATTCATCTTTGCCCGTGGTGCGCTTGTAAACAAAATAACCGCCGATGATAAGGATGCCGAGCCAAAGCTGCAACATGATGAATTTACGCATACTCTTATTTTCTTGGGGGCAGTACAGATTTGCCAAAACGCAAAAATACGTTTAAATCGAGACAATTAAAACGAAGGTGAAAACATGATTTGCTGATTGGCAGTGGCAAAGACTATTTCAGCAAAATGCTTTCCAAAGCACCTTTGAGGTGGGGACAATCAAACTTGAATCCCATACTCTCAGCTTTTTTGGAGGAAATCTTGCTACCACCCAGGACAATCTGCGCCATTTCACCAAGCGCCACTTTCAGAACGAAGCCAGGAACGGGTGGCAGCCAAAGCAGCTTCTTCAATACTTTTGCAGCCTCTTTTGTGATTTCTTTGTTAGTGACTGGCGATGGACTTACGCCGTTGTAAACTCCTTCATAGGCAGTATTCTGAATGGCTTCAACAAACAAGCTGCAGAGATCATCGATATGAATCCAGCTCATCCACTGCTTGCCGGTTCCTAAAGGGGCACCGAACCCAAATTTAAGTGGGGCTAGTAGTTGTGGCAGTGCGCCACCTTTGTCACTCAACACAACTCCTACCCGGATAAGCACCCTGCGCATTTCCATGTCTTCAACGGGAGCGGATGATGCCTCCCAGGACTTTACCACCTGGGCAAGAAAATCGTCTCCAGCTGGTGACTTTTCATCAATCATAGCATCGCCAGTATCGGCGCCGTAGTACCCAATCGCAGAAGCGCCAATAAATACTTTAGGTTTCCGCTTAAGAGCCGAGAGCTTTTCCATGAGCAGTGCTGTCGACTTCGTTCTGCTTTCAAGTATCAGCTTTTTTCTTGCTTCCGTCCAGCGCTTATCGGCGACTCCTGCACCTGCCAAATGCACAACTGCTTCAAGGCCTTCCAGGGCACCATCTTGTATCGCCCCCTTTTCAATATCCCATTTATAGGTTTTATACTTGTCGGCCTTTCCGGAAGACCTGCTCAGCCAAGCCACTTCGTACCCAGCCTCGGTCAGCAACTCGCTCAGGCGGCTTCCAATTAAACCGCTTCCTCCCGTTACCAGTATTTTGCCTTTCGTTGTCTCTCTCATACCAGATGCTTTTGCTGCTTGTTACCTCTGTATAATTCACTTTTCAACTTCCGTATTAATTACGCATTTTTAGCCAACATTTGCGTTAAATAAGAAATGGTGTTTGAATGAAAAACTGCATATTCCTGCTTTCTGTTTTAATTATCTTGACTTCAGCAGCAGGCGTGTCGGCTCAAAGCAAAAATGCCGGGGCCAGTTCAACAGCTGTGCCAGATTTCGGCCCGGCAGTGGCGTCGGCTTCCCTTACGATTGGCAGCGACAAGCACTCTGGTTATACGGCTCAGTTCGACTTCCCTCCAAAAAACCTGAAAAAGGGTTGGTGGCGGTACCTTAAAACCGTAGCCAGGGTAAAAAACCGCAAAACTTACTGGAAACTTTCAGTGCCCCCTAAAAAAGGTTCGTCGAATGTGCCAATAGAAATGTTTTCCGAAATAAAGGTCGATGGTAATTCTTCCAGGTTAACGCTTGTGCTGAATAGTGTGAATATGGATGCGCCGACAAGGAAAGAGTATATGCAGCAGACAAAGAATTTCCTTCAGGAATTCAAGTCAAAATTCTATGGTGACTACATTCAACAGCTGATAGTTGTTGCCGAAAAGCAAGCCAAAAAAACCAGCGCCGATCACCAAAAAGCTGTAGCAAAAAGACAGAAGTTGATGGCAAAACTGGAAAAGTCCAAGGCCCGAAGTACCGATAAAGACACCGCCTTTGAGGATGAAGAGCTGGTGGCCGCCATCAACACGCTGGGACAACTGATAGCAGAGAAAGCGGCGGCAGTAGACGCTTCCCAAAAGGAAATTGACTCATTGAAAAAGACCCTCCTGAACTATATTCAAAAAAGCGGGGGCTAGTGTAAGTTCCTATTTCTCACACTGCATGTCGATCCCTTGTCTTTAAAGACTTATATTTGCAAAATCTTTGTGAATGAGGCCCTTTTATCCACCAAATCCAGAGTAAATCACGAATAGTTAAGGAGTTGTATGAAGAACACTGCAGAATTAGATCGCCGCAGAACATTTGCCATTATCAGTCACCCCGATGCGGGAAAAACAACGTTGACGGAAAAACTACTTCTTTTCGGCGGTGCTATTCAATCAGCCGGAGCCGTTAAGAACAACAAAATCAAGAAGACTGCTACCTCCGACTTTATGGAGATAGAAAAGCAGCGTGGCATTTCCGTGGCTACATCCGTGATGGGTTTCGAATACAAAGGCATCAAGATCAATCTGCTGGACACTCCTGGTCACAAAGACTTTGCAGAAGATACCTACCGGACGCTTACCGCTGTTGACAGCGTTATACTTGTGGTAGACTCTGTGAAGGGTGTGGAAGAGCAAACCGAAAAACTCATGAGCGTATGCCGGATGCGGGACACGCCTGTGATTGTGTTTGTGAATAAAATGGACCGGCCGGGCAAAGACCCATTCGAGCTTATGGACGAGCTGGAGGACAAGCTGAGCATTAAAGTGCGTCCGCTGAGCTGGCCTATCAACAATGGTTCGGATTTTAAAGGAGTCTACAACCTGTATAAAAAGCACCTCAATCTCTTCAATGCCAACAAGACCGCCGTTGAGAGAGATATTGTTTCATTTTCGGATCTCCAAAGTCCCAAGCTGGAAGAAATCATAGGCAAAGATGCCGATACGTTGAGAGAAGACGCCGAGCTTGTTGAAATGGCTTATGAACCTTTTGATAAGGAGAACTACCTGGACGGGCTTTTGGCTCCGGTGTTTTTTGGCAGTGCCTTGAACAACTTTGGTGTACAGGAACTACTTGACACTTTCATAGAAATTGCCCCAACGCCCTTGCCACGGAACACCAACCTTCGTGAGGTGCTTCCTACCGAAAAGAACTTCTCGGGCTTTGTTTTCAAGATACACGCCAACCTTGACCCACGCCACCGCGACAGGATCGCCTTCCTCAGGGTGTGCAGCGGAGTGTTTGAGCGGAACAAATTTTATCACCATGTGAGGCTCAACAAGAATGTTCGGTTTGCCAACCCTACAAGCTTCATGGCCCAGGACAAAGAAACGATTGACTCGGCATTTCCTGGTGATGTAGTAGGTTTATATGACACCGGGAACTTCAAAATTGGTGACACATTGAGTGAAGGTGAGATGATCACTTACAAAGGGATTCCGAGTTTTTCCCCGGAGATTTTCAGAGAGTTGGAAAATGCTGACCCCATGAAATCGAAGCAGATGGAAAAGGGTATTCACCAGTTGACTGACGAAGGAGTTGCACAGCTTTTCATCAAGCAACCAGGCAACAGAAAAATAGTGGGCACCGTGGGTGAACTACAGTTCGACGTGATTCAATACAGACTGCTGCATGAATATGGAGCCAGTTGCCGGTTCAGACCAATGCCCATGTACAAAGCCTGCTGGGTAAGCTCCGACAACCCTGCCAAGCTTAAGGACTTCCTCGACTTTAAGGCCAACTCTATCGCACTGGATAAAGATGGTTTACCCGTTTATCTGGCTGAATCCAAAGGCATGCTTGACGTGATGATTTCCAAATACCCCGAAATCGACTTTGCGTTCCAGTCGGAGCACAACAGGATGGCGGATAGTGAGGCTTAAACTTGCTTCTCACAACCTAACCGTATAATTATCAACCGAGTTTTGTAAATTAGTGTTGCATTGGCTTTTCATTTAAAGCCAGGAACAGACTGCTACGTTAATGGATAAAAAACCCAATTTGCCTGGCCATTTGCTTTGGGAGTACGATCTGGAGACTTTCAACTATGACAAGTCATACAAGATTGTCATTGAGAGAGTGCTTCAATTGGGAAACCTTGACGAATGGAAGGAGATTATTAGGTACTACGGAGAACCTAAGATTCTTGAAACGATAGACTGGAGTGCTCAGCTGGGCAGAAGGGAAAAGGAGTGGTCGAAATTTTTCCTTAAATCTGATTTTTTGGATGTTGCATAACGAGTCATTGGAAGACTTTGCCGCCATGAAGCTCAATGCTATTTCCAACTCCGGCAAACAGCTCAAGGACTTTATAGACGTCTACTACCTCCTGGAGCATTTCTCGATGAACGAAATGATCGCCTTCTACACTACTAAGTACCCTAATTTCAACCCGCTCATTGCTTTGCGGTCAGTCAACTACTTTGATGATATCGACCCCGCCATTGACCCTCCCAAATTGAAGGAAAAATTGCCTCTTGCTGAAATTAAAAAGCGAATTAACGACGCTGTGCTGCATTCGAAGAAGCGGTTTGGGTAATCTTCCTTTTCAGGAGTTCAACGAAGAATTGGCGATCTGAAGGAGGCGATAATCTCCTGGCCAGGGGAAGTGAGGAAATAAAGCCAGGCGCTCCGGTAAACATAAATATCCGGCAGGCAGATGGTTTTCTCCATCTGCCGGTTTGGATTGCTTCAATCAGCTGGTCACTTGTCACAACAGGCCGTCCCATCTGCGGGCTGGGCGCAGCAGGCTCCGCCGTTATCTTCGGGGGCCGTGCTCGGTGTGCAACAGGCTCCGCCTGACGACGGCTTGCTACAGCATGAAGCCGGCTCCTGGGCTACTGCCCGAGTGATAGTGCTCTTTTGTAATGCGGGAATGTTCAACGTTTGAGTTTCCATGTAGTATTGTTTTAATTGCCACCTGTAAAGACGATGAGAGGAGATTTTGACGCAGTTTAAGCAAAAATTTTAGCGAGTAGCCGACCTATCGGGAGCATCAAAAAAGCCCCGCCTGCAAGGATGTAGAAATTCCGGCCGGAAGATTCATTTACCTGCTGTGTGTTGTGTCATAGCCTCTCAACAGCCGTCACCGCACTTACGGGGGGTCACTTCCAAAATGCCACCACGGGTGTCACTTTCCACTTTGCAACATTCAAGAATAATCTGCTTCAGCCGCTCCCTGCCTCGCTGCACCCTGCTTCGAAGGGAGGAGTAGGCCATCCCGTATTTCTCCGCCAGGTCCTTCTGTTTCAGGCCATTTAGCTCCGACTCAATCACTACCTGTCTGTAGTCTTCCGGTAGTTGATCGATCATGTTGTGCAGGCAGCAGGCTAGCTCTTCTATGGCCCTTTGCTCCTCTTCTTCCGGTGTTGTGTCGAGCGAAAGGAGGTCGGGCTGTAGCTGTGCAGATTTCGCTTTCATACGATAATAATCGATGATGGCGTTGCGGGTGACAATGAAAACCCAGTTTTTGATACTTTGCTTATTATCCAGTGCGTGGCTGTCGGCCGCTATTTTCAAAAAGACATTTTGGAGGATATCCTCAGCATCTTCTTTTGAGCTGATTTTCCCTTTGATGTAGGAGAACAGGGTGCGACGGAAGTCGGTATACAAAGTAGCTATTTCCATGCTATCAACGTTTTGAAAGTATAGTGCAGCGACCTAAGGTAGGCTAGCAGTGCGATTGCAATCCCTATCGCTAAAACGATAAAAGATAGGGAAAGGTGGCCGGAGGTAAGCAAAAGGCCGCCGGTAAGTGTGCCAAACGCCGCCCCGGCATCTCTCCAGGTGGCGTTGGCCGACACCGCCGACACTCTGCCAGCTGCAACCACCCCGGGGCCCAGCGCCGCCTGAATACTGCCAAAAAGAAAAGCCACCGCAAACCCGGCCATTGGCCAGCCAATGGTAACCATGACGAGGCCGACGCAAATAAACAGAGTAGCAGCAATCAGCACCCTGGCCAAACCCAGCCGATCAGCCAACCAACCACCAAGTGGGGAAAGAAAGATAAGGCAAAATCGGCGGTAGGCCAGATAGGCTGCCGCAGTAGCTGCCGCCGAGGCCGGGGTAAGCTGAAAGTCACTTTTGATGAGCGCAGCTCCCAGCACGACAACCATCACGCCCTCCACCGCAAACGTAATAAAGAACGTAAGCATGTTGAAGGGTGTGGGAATAGCAATCGCTCTACCGGTGGCAGGAATTTCCGGTGTGAGATCCGGCAACCTGAAAGCAAAATAGACAGCCGGCAGTGAGGCCAGCCCAAGACAAATGAAAGCCCATGAATGGCCCAGCCAGGCGATCAGCAACGGGCCCAGCAGCAATGCCGCCATTGGCCCCAGTTCGTACACCGACCGGCTAATACCAAGCGAGAGTCCCTGGCTGTGGTGCCCCAGCGCATAGGTAAGGGACGAAATGCGCATGGCCGAAAAAGCCACTCCCCAAATGACCCGCATCAGGAGCCAACCCACAAGGCCCAATCCGGCCCCGTACCCCAGCGTTGACAGTGCTGCCAGCCCGGCCGCCACGATGGTGATGAGCCTGAAACCATATTTGGCCAGTATCACCAGCAGCCACTGGTTGGCAAAGAGGCGAATGAAGCGATTGATTGACAGCAAAAGGCCCACTGAGGCCAGCGACAGGCCAATACCAGTGGCATTTACAGGTAGAAAGGCATATAAATACGCATCCCCGAAGCTGGCAAAAGCCAACACCAGGGACGCATACACCGGTGGACCAAATCCTTTTTCTTTCATCATCCGCAGCAAGCCGAAGCTACTACCTTTTCCTCAGTTTTGGCAGCCGGAGCCGGACCGCAACAGGCCGCTCCGTCACTTTCCCCTCCCGAGCTAACACTGCAAACCCCTGTTTCGGGCAGGTCAAGTTCTACGTTGCTGGCAGCCTCCCAGTCTCCCGCCAGCGCCGCCACTACTGATCGCACCTGCTCGTAACCTGTAGCCATCAGGAAAGTGGGCGCTCTGCCGTAGCTCTTGGATCCCACTACATAAAAGTCTTTGTCAGGTTGCCTCAGCTCCCTTTCGCCGTGAGGCCGCACAGTACCGCAGCTATGAATGTTGGGGTCGATCAGTTCGGCTATTTCAGCCACGCTCTCCAGAGCCGGGTCGGCACTCAGCCGCACCTCTCTGAGAAAGGAGAAGTCGGGCCGTGAGCCTGTATTGCTGATGATCTCGTCAATGCCACCCAGCATGCCGAGCTCGTCGTGCTGGTGGCCAACCACTGCCAGCTGCCTGCCCTGCTTCACCACCTGATGAATTTGGAAAGGGGTGTAGACATTTACCCTGTCGTCATTTACCAGTTGTTCAATCCTGATACCGAGTGCACCCCTGGCGGGCAGGGCGTCGGCTTCCTGGCCTCCGTATACCTCGCTTACATATTTTTTGCGCAGCACCCAGTTGATCTGCGTTCCGGGATGCTCGTCTTTGAGCTTGTCGAGCTCCAGAATAGTATTGATGGCTGAGTGCCCTGCTCCCACCACCAATATATTCTTGTTTTTATAGCGCTCCCTGTGCTCGCCGAGGACATCGGGGATGCCGTAAAAAATCTGGCGGCTGTTTTCCAGCTCACCAACGGCAAAAATGCCCCCCGAGCCTATCGGATTTGGCGAATTCCAGGTACCGGAGGCATCTATCACCGCCCTGGCTTCATACTGGCTTATTCGGTTATCTTCATGAAGTACATGGAGCACATAGGGCAGCGTGTCCCGCCCCTTTGTCTTCAGCTTGTCCTGGTTTTTTCTTCCCACAGCCAGCACTTTTGACTTTACCCTGATAGATGGCCCGATGGCATCCAGCGCTGCGAACGGTTCAAAATAATTCAGATACAATTCCTCCCCCGTGGGCAGCGCATCCTCATCGGGGTGCTGCCAACCCGAGGTTTCCAGAAGCTGCCTGGCGGCCTTGTCCACATTGTAACGCCAGGGCGAAAACACCCGCACATGCCGCCACAACAAAACATTGGCCCCAACAGCGTTGCCCGACTCAAAAAGCATAAAGGGCATGCCCCGGACTGTGAGATGGGCCGCAGCGGCCAGTCCCACCGGACCGCCTCCTATGATAGCTACTGGAAGTGATTGAATGGTCTGCATATCTTTTTCTTTTTTGCCATGAAGACGGGTAGTTGAGAAAAAAGACGCAGGGAGCCACTATTTTTTTACTGCGGGGCGAAAGAACCCGGGAAGTGCATTGGTGACAGCGGCGAGACGCCGAAATAAGAAGCTCACAAGGGAGACCCTTGCGAGATGTAAAGGAAAAATTGCCTTTTGCTGAAATAAAAAAGAGAATTAACGACGCTGTGCTGCACTCGAAGAAGCGGTTTGGTTAGTGCCAGTTTTATCCGGCAGCAGCATATTTTTTAATAATCGCCATTTGACCCGCATGCCATGCGGTGTGCGTGGTAATGCGTGACAGTGCCTCTGCCTTAGTGATCGTTCCAAATTCCCGGGTAGTAACCTCAGTAGCCCAGCTTTCATCTTCCTGATCCAAAATGGCAGCCCCCAGCTCCGTGGCCGATTCGTCAAGCATGGCTTTGAGTTCCCCGAGGTCTGTGAAGTTCCCATGATCCTTAATGCCAGGCCCAACAGTGGCTAACTTCACTTGTAGCGGCCTTCCAAATACGTTTTTGGCAAAAAGGAGCTCCACCTCCGCTATGTGGCGGAGTAGCCAACCTATCGAATTGCTGTCGGGGTGGATTCTGCGGGAAAGGCTTTCGGGTGTAATGGCTGCCAGCTGGTTGGTGAGCCTGGTTCGGCCCATTTTCCAAATTGGAAGCATGATCTCGGTAGTCATATGTTTCTGTTTAGAGTGTTCACAAATGTAAAGGGTATAATTTACAGGAGTGTTTGACAAATCAATTTATTAATCGTAATATTGCAATGTAATCAAAGTTATGGGTGTAACAAAAACCGATCTCTTTACCGCTGAACAAAATGACCTGGCCCTTATTGCCAAGGCATTCGCTCATCCTGCCCGTGTAGCCATCATTGACTATTTGCTAAAAACCAACGCCTGTATCAATGGGGATCTGGTGGAAGAGTTGGGTTTGGCACAAGCCACCATCAGTCAGCATTTG
Organism: Imperialibacter sp.; assembly: GCF_040222815.1. Lineage (GTDB taxonomy): Bacteria > Bacteroidota > Bacteroidia > Cytophagales > Cyclobacteriaceae > Imperialibacter. Next base: position 501,854 of record NZ_JAVKCH010000015.1, read on the forward strand.
AGAGAGCTCAAAGACATGGGTATTATCAAAGGCACTATCGAAGGAGTCTCGGTGAGCTACTGCATTGACCCCGTTCGGTGGGCGGAGATCAAGGGAGTTTTCAACAAAATGTTTGACAGACACCCCTTTTGCTGCTAAAAAAATTTGCCAACAGGCATCGTAATATTGCAATTAAACAAGGAGAACATGAAAACCTCTGAAGAGCTTAAGTCAATAGTTCGTGACAAATACAGCAGGATTGCCGAACAGGACATCGCTGTGAACCAATCGTCGTGCTGCGGTGCAGGTGGAACCTCTAACGAGGTATACAATATCATGACCGACGACTACACCGGACTGGATGGCTACCACGAAGGTGCCGACCTTGGCCTCGGGTGCGGGCTTCCGACACAGTTCGCTAAAATCCAAAAAGGAGATACCGTAATTGATTTAGGGTCGGGTGCTGGAAACGACTGTTTCCTGGCCCGGCATGAAACCGGCGAAACTGGCAAAGTAATCGGTGTTGATTTTACGGACGCTATGATCAAAAAGGCCCGAGCCAACGCAGAAAAGCTTGGGTATAACAACGTAGAATTCCGCCAGGGCGACATAGAAGAAATGCCCGTATCGGACAATGGGGCCGATGTGATTGTCAGCAATTGTGTGCTCAATCTGGTGCCCAACAAACAGAACGTTATCAAAGAAATATACCGGGTGCTCAAGCCCGGAGGTCATTTCAGCATTTCAGACATTGTGCTTGTGGGCGACCTCCCAAAAGCGCTGCAGGAAGACGCCGAAATGTACGCCGGCTGCGTGGCTGGTGCCATTCAAAAAGACGAATACTTGAAATATATCAGTGAAATTGGATTTGAGAACATCACCATTCAGAAGGAAAAGGCAATTCTCATTCCGAACGATATTTTGAGCAAATATCTCTCGGCAGTCGAAACAGATGCATTTAACCATGGCGAAACCGGCATTTTCAGCATCACCGTTTTTGCACAAAAGCCCGGCAACAAAACTGAAAAAATCAAACTCAGCCTGAACGAACTCAACAGCAATGCCTGTGCCCCGGGATCGGGCTGCTGCTAGCAACCAAACAACTATCTCAACACTATGCAACTATTACCTAAGCTGGAGGCCTACCGACAGGCGCTTCCGCTCACTCAAATCCCAGAGCAAAGAAAAGCGGTGCTGCAAACCCTGATCGATTACGTGCAGACCAAAAAGGAAGGGCAGCAGGAAGCAAAGCTTAACTTTATCTGCACGCACAACTCCCGTCGCAGTCAGTTTTCGCAGATATGGGCACAAACAGCCGCCGACTATTACGGCGTTGACGTGCAAACCTACTCGGGCGGAGTAGAGGTAACAGCCTTCAACGAACGGGCTGTGGCAGCCATAGAGCGGGCAGGCTTTCAGGTCACCAGAAAGGAAAAAGGCGGTAACCCGGTCTTTTTTATTTTTTACTCCGAAGATGGGGAACCCATCACCGCCTTTTCAAAGCTGTACGACGATCCGGCCAATGCCACGTCCGATTTTTCGGCTGTCATGACCTGCTCTCATGCCGAGGAAAACTGTCCATATATCCCTGGCACCGAAGCCCGCATACCTGTGATGTATGACGATCCGAAGGCGTTCGACGGCACAGCTCTGGAAACAGCGAAATACGATGAGCGCTGTCAGCAAATTGCTGCCGAAATGTTCTATGTCTTTTCTCAGATAAAATAAGGCAGTGAACGCACAAAAAAAGAAGCTCAGTTTTCTCGACAACTACCTTACAATCTGGATTTTCCTGGCCATGGCAGTGGGAGTGGCCCTTGGATTCTTCCTTCCTGAAAGTCCGGGCTTCATCAGCTCGTTCAGCAGCGGATCCACCAATATCCCCATTGCCATCGGGCTGATCCTGATGATGTATCCACCCCTGGCCAAAGTTGACTACAAGCTGCTGCCGCAAGTGTTTCGCAATGTCAGGATTCTTTCCATATCACTTATACTAAACTGGGTGATTGGGCCTGTACTGATGTTTGTGCTGGCCATTTTGTTTTTGCGGGGCTACCCGGAATACATGGTGGGGCTGATCCTGATCGGCCTGGCCCGCTGCATTGCCATGGTGCTGGTGTGGAACGACCTGGCTGAGGGCAGTGCTGAGTACGGAGCTGGCCTGGTAGCCCTCAACAGCATCTTTCAGATGTTTGCCTACAGCTTTTATGCGTGGATCTTCATCACCGTGCTCCCTCCTTACTTCGGCTTCCAGGGTGCTATTGTCGACATATCCATTGCCACCATCGCCGAAAGCGTAGCCATTTATCTGGGCATACCCTTTCTCGCAGGGCTGCTCAGCCGCACCGTTTTGGTAAAGGCAAAGGGAGAAGCCTGGTACAAACACACATTTATCCCTACCCTGGCCCCCATGACGCTCATTGCGTTGCTTTTCACCATTGTGGTGATGTTCAGCCTCAAAGGGGAGATGATTGTGGAGATACCATTGGATGTGCTGCGCATTGCCCTGCCGCTGCTGGTGTACTTTGCCCTGATGTTTATCATCGGCTTTTTCTTCAGCAAGGCCATGGGTGCGGAATACGACAAGAACGCATCGATTGCCTTCACCGCTGCCGGCAACAACTTTGAGCTGGCCATTGCAGTTGCCATTGCGGTGTTTGGGCTCAATAGCGGCCAGGCCTTTGCCGGAGTGGTAGGTCCGCTGGTGGAAGTGCCTGCGCTGATTCTTTTGGTGAAGGTGGCGTTTTGGCTGAAAAAGAAATATTACCCGGCTGCCCCCTCTAAAGGCTCGTGAAAAACAACCATCGGTTATTCATAAAACGGACAAATATTGGGCGGGCCAGGTCGATTAGTTATTTTCGCAGCAAAGCAAACATAACATGAACAAGACTATTCTTTTTTCCGGGTTGCTATTTTTTACCCTGATTGGTTGCAAACATAGGGTAGTTGTAGACGCCCCGGCTATTTTAAGACACTCTCCTGAGGAAGTGGAGGCCATTTTGGGCAAACCGGACAGCACCTATGCTACTGAAACGCTCGCAGGCCCCGCTCTTGCGCAGCATTTTAAGATGTATAATGTGGAGGTGGAGTATGTTGACAACAAAGCCAGCTACATTTCTGTAAAAGGCCCTCATGGACTCCCATTTTCAGAAGAAGCACTAGAGGCTTTCAATGCAAAAGCTTTGGGTGAACCCACCAAATCGCCGGACGAGAAGGTAATGCGGTGGATAAAAATGCAAGCCCCTATTGAAGCCATTAGCTTCGCAGCCACTCACTACGACAGTCTGCAAAATGTAGACAACTTTACTGTCACTATCATCGGAAGAAAATAAGCAGGCCTGCTGTTAGAAAGAGCCTTAAACGAAAGAAGGTAGCACATGCTCCCTTCTTTCGTTTTCTTTTGCCCCTATTTTACCATTGCCGGTTTAGCAGAAAATCGCTGTACTCGATATGGAATTAGAATGTATAAGTATATTTCAAAGAGAAAAGCCTTTGAGGCATATACAGAGAGAACAACTCCTCCTCGTCACCAAACTTATACACTTGCTGATCTTTTGCGTTGAGAAGGTTCTTCGCTGACAGGCTCAATGCTGACTGACGGCTTCCTCCAAACTGCTGCGTCACATTCAGGTTTAAGCTATTGAATGGCTTTTGGTAAACGTCTGGGATATTAGATATTCCTATGAAAGTGATCGTTTCGCCCTGGACGTTGTATGACAAGTTTGTAGAAAAACCAATTTCATCATTCTGATACAAGAGGTAGGCGTTTACGACATAAGGCGATTGGCCGGTCATTTCTCTGTAAAGTTTTACAGAAGATGCATCACCACCTTTGTAGCTCACTTCACTGTCGTATTCAGTTTGCCCTTGCTCACTTACAGTTACTGTTTTTCTGTTAACTCGTGAGGCGACTATCGACACGTTGGAGCCTACTGAAAAGTTCTGCAAAGCAGGAGTGATAAAGCTCAGGTCTTTTCTTACTTCAAACTCAGCACCATACACCCGGGCTTCGCCCACATTCCTTGGCTTTAGCTGACCGGGATTGTTAGGGAAGAAAACCAGTGCGATGTGATCAGTAAAGTCTTTATAGAACACCGATGCAGACACTATTTCGCCTGGAGTGAAGAAATACTCCCACCTCAAGTCATAGTTGAGTATTTGTGCTTGCTTCAGATCCAAATTACCAGAGAATTGTATTCTGGTGATAGGGTCTTCGATAAAGGCTGAAGACTTCTCCTTGAAAGATGGCCGTGCCAGTGTTTTATTGAATGACGCTCTCAGGTTCATATTCTCTTGAAGCGCATAAACAAGGTTCAGAGAGGGCAGCAAGTTGGTTTTGTCTAAAGTTTTGGTATTGTCCTCAAGCTGGCTGGAGTTGTCCTCGTTTAGCCTGACCCCCGTATAAAACATCTTAACGTTTTCAACCCTCACGCCATATATCGACTTCAGTTTGCTCGTGATGTTCATTTCGTTCATCACATAGGCTGCATAAATCGACTGGAAGCCGTCGTAGTTATTGTATGCATTGCTATTGTTCTGAATGTAGAGTCCACCCGGGTTTTCTGCGGAATAGAGGTTCGGTTCTGTTAGCAACCAATTTGGATCATTCTGTTCTACCCGAAAAGTAGAAATTGGAGCATAGTTAAAAGAATTAACTGTAAACTCTCTCCATTTGAAGGCAACCATTCCCCCAGCCTTCAGCTTATTGTTATCATTTAACTCGTAAGTCACATCAGCCTTAAAACTTTCATTCGTTTCCTTCAACTCCCTCCAAAACCTGTTTATGGTTCCGCCATTCTTGAATGCGAATTCTCCGTCGTCTTCATTGATTCTGGTATCACGATAGTCCGGATCGGTAATTCCTGAAAATAAAAGTGAGTTAGTCCAATCCACTCTTAGTCGGCCAAACTGATGCTTGCCATACAGGATGTTGTTGGTCATTTGGCGTTGTGTGTACGCCAGGATATCATTGTGGACAAGGGTTGGATTGTTCAACGTAGTAAAGTCTATTTCTCTATCCAGCGCTGTATTTACCCCATTCTGGGTGCGGAATATGTTGGTTCCAATAGTATGATTGTCCACTTTGGCAGCCAGCGTTCCCAAGGCACTCCAAAGAACACTATTGGTGCTCAAATCACCTCCAGCAGTGAAGTCCCTTTCAAGGCTTACATCAGCTGAAGTACGATCCTTTTCAAACCGTTTTCTTGTAAAACCTTCGTAGAAGGTATTAGTATTGGTGTAGTTGAATATCGCATTATAGCCCCAGGTCACTTTGTTTCTCTGCACCTGATTGCCATGCGACAGAGAAAAGTTGGTGTTCATGAAGTTGGTAGACCGGGATGTTCCCAGAAGAGGTGAGAACTTCTTTGTTGTTTCTTCTACAAAGGAATTAGGTAATGTTGGAATAGAAGCGCTGGCTGATATTGGAAGCGCTCTTGCTCCATTGTCCCAACCCAGCACATCTGTAGATGAGCCTTTGTAAGACACAGCGTTACTATTGAAGTGCATGGCTGGGTTGTAACCAAAGCTCAAAGATGCTGAACTGGTCTTCTCCTCAGGGAATGCCTTTGTCTGAATATTTACCAAACCACCTGCAAAGTCTCCAACAAGATTGGGGGTAAATGTTTTGTAAACAATCACATTCTCCAGGACACCAGTTGGGAATAAATCAACCTGAACGTCATTCCTATCTGGGTCGAGGCCAGGAATGATCATCCCGTTCAGCGATGTCTTTGTGTACCTGTCGCCCAGGCCACGTACGTACACATACTTATCGCCTTGAATAGTCACGCCGGTTACCCTGTTCATGGCCGAAGATAGGTTGCTATCGCCTACTCTTCTGAAAGATGCGGATGAGATGCCATCCATGGTGTTGATAGACTTCTTTTGAACAGCCAGCAAACCAACGTCATTGTTTCTGATTACTTCGGCAGTAACAACTACCGACTCAAGTTCCGTTACATCCTCGCTGATAGGAATGTCAAGCGTAGTAGTTTGTCCGGCAACGATTTCAACGCCCTCAATAGTTTTGGACTGATAAGAAACGAATTGCACTTCGATGGTATGGGTACCAGGCTCAAGGCTCAGTGAAAAGTTGCCATCAAAATCGGCGACTGCACCAGTAGTGGTGCCTTTCTTAATAACAGCCGCCCCAAACAATGCTTCACCGGAGATTTCATCGTAAACTTTCCCTCTTAAAAACCCGGTCTGAGCAAATGCCGACGAGGAGATACAAACCGCCAGCGCAACAATAAAAAACTTCTTCATAAATAGACTCAATGTTAATTCAGCCGCAAATTTAGGCACAAGGGGAGGCACAACTGGTTAGGGGAACTTTATCAGTTTTTTAATAAAAAGATCAAAACTTGTGAATTTGATAACACTGTGGTAACACTGGGTGGTTGGGGAATTCTCGTGGAAACAAAAAAGGTAGCCGTGGCAAACCACAACTACCATTTTCAGTACGAGTCTTATTTATGAATTAATCTTCAATAACGTTCGCTCCAATTGCTATCATTCGAAGCTGCTGGTATAAATCTCAAATGCCGCAGTCTTCACCTTCGAGAAAATCAACGATCCGTCCGCTGTATTCTTCGACGCATCTTCAGTTTGCTCGTAAGTTGCTACGTCAAACGCAGCCGCCAATTTCACTTTTCCATTTTCAAACACAACGTTAGTAATAGTTCCTTTGGCTTTAGCTTTGAAGTCACCAGTAGTAGTTTTGTCACCAAGCCCCTTGATAGTGCCATTTTTAATTGTGAATGACTTATCCAGGCTACCTTCTCTGCCGTCGATCTCAAGTCCTTCATCTGAACCACCGTCTACATATACAACGAAGTTATCGACAGTTCCGGCATAAGATTGATCAACGTCCAAGGCATCATCACCAACTGAGTAGATAAGCACGTTCTTTACATTAACAGTTCCGCCAAAAAACTCGATGCCGTCGTCAGAGTTGTTATATACTTCGATGTTCTCGATGGTAGTACCTGTACCAACGCCGCCCAGTGTCAGACCATTGATCTCACTTCCTTCAGCTATCTCTGCGCCGCCATGACGAATAGACACATATTTGATAACACCTGAATTATCATCAGCAGCAGTTCCCCCATATCTACCATTTGTATCAGCTGCATCCACTCCTTCTATCTGAGGATCTTCAGTTTTGGCACTTACAGGAGCCTTACCGAGAACAACCAATCCACCCCATTTTGTATCTTCGTCAGTCAAAGTAGTACCTGAAAGATCGCCAGGCTGAATGTCGTCGTCAGTTGACGTCATAATAATTGGCTCCTCCGCAGTTCCCTCTGCCATGATCTTACCACCTCTGGCGATCATAAGCACAGCAGCATTTGCACCACTCAATTCTGCGTTTCCTTTTATAATTGTGCCTGCTTCAATTGTTAGCGTTACTCCGTCAAGTACGGTAACACGGGTATCAAGCTGGTATACGTTCCCTTTTGTCCACTCTGTATCTTCTTCAATATTGGCCGCAACCTTTACAACTGGCGCAGCTGCTGAAGGAGAACTTGGTGTTTTGTCGGTTCCACCGAGAAGTCCCTTCACTGAGGATAACGTCCAATCGTCAAATACAGAATCGTCGGTAGCACCCGTTGCAGATGCGTCTGAAGTAGCTTTGGCATCAACTGCCGCCTGAGCAGTGGCAATTGCTTCTGCCTGAAGCTCTTCTACAGTTTTTTCTGGCTCTGGCTCATCGTCGCCGCCACATGATGAAGCGAACACTAAAATGCCCGCCATAAAAAGTAATGATAAGATCTTGTTCATGATTCAACTTTGTTTTTTGATTTCAAAAGTCTTTGAGCCGCAAAGTTGAGCACTTAATGTTAAAAGGGAGGAAAAGCGATGTTACGATATGATTAAACTAATTTTAAAAAAATTACCCCTGCGTGACGTTTGTTAACAATGTGTTACGACGCAGGGGTAAATCAATGTGGGCGCAGCAATAAGCTATTGAGTCGCTTATTTACCAATAGATACTTTGTTGAGCAATTCTTTAACGATCTGCTGGGTAGTAATTCCATCAGCCTCCGCCTCATAGTTAAGAAGAATACGATGGTTGAGCACGTCGCTGGCTATTTCCTTAATGTCTTCCGGCAATACGTAATCTCTCTCATCGAAGAACGCAATCGCCTTGGCTGCCAGGTTCAGGTTGATGGAAGCTCTCGGAGAAGCGCCGAACTGAATGTAGCCAGCAAAATCTTTTAGACCATTGTCGGCGGCAGTTCTTGTGGCAAAAACAAGTTCGACAATATATTTCTCAAGGGATTCTGAAATGGAAACCTGATTGATTTCGTCACGAATAGCGAAAATGTCCTCTTTGGAAAGCACGGTATCCACCTTAGCATTAAAGCTCATGTTGGCCATGCGGCGCATGATTTCAAGTTCTTCGGCCTTCGTAGGGTATTCAATATTTACTTTCAGCATAAACCTGTCGACCTGGGCCTCTGGTAGCGGGTAGGTGCCCTCTTGCTCCACCGGGTTCTGTGTGGCCAGCACCAAAAAAGGCCTGTCAAGGTAAAAGGTAGTTTCGCCAATGGTTACCTGCTTTTCCTGCATGGCTTCCAGCAGCGCTGATTGCACTTTAGCCGGCGAGCGATTCACCTCATCTGCGAGGATTATGTTGGCAAAAATGGGGCCTTTTTTCACTTCGAAGTTGGCCTTTTGCTGATTGTATATCATTGTACCTACCAAATCGGCAGGCAGCAAATCCGGAGTAAATTGTATCCTCTTAAAATCGAGATGCAACACATTTGCCAGTGTATTTACGGTAAGCGTTTTTGCCAGTCCGGGCACACCCTCCAGTAGAATGTGGCCGTTGGTAAATAGCCCTATCAAAAGCCTGTTGATCATATATTCCTGACCCACAACTACTTTTCCGACCTCACTTATTACCTTTTTTATTTTCTCCTGGTGCTCTCTCTTAAGATCTGTTGTCGATGTTTCCATTATGCACGAACTTTTCCTGGATGTAAACTACGTATTGTTGAACTTTTGGCTCTTTAACAAAAGGCTAAGTTACCTCAACCCTTGCTACATAAACAAACATGGTTTACGTGGAAGTGTTAATTAATGTTAAAAGCGGTTATAATATTGAAAGTGATCGCTTTGGCGAGTCGCTGTGACAACCAAGTGACTGGGTTTTCAGTATACCAGATTTGATTCATTTTTTTGTTGACAGCCAGTCAATGAACGTATACTTTCGAGGCAAATAAAATGACATTATGACTTTCGACGAATATAAGGTATCGATACAGGGAGAAGCTCCCCCAGTAAACCTGAATGAAGAATTAAAAGGGCTCTGGTGGGACGGAAAGGGCAGCTGGGACAAGTCGCACGAAACGGTTCAGGACTTGGAAAGCGAAAACGCCGCCTGGGTGCACGCCTATCTTCATCGCAAAGAAGGTGATATTTGGAACGCCGACTATTGGTACCGAAGAGCTGGTAAAGTAAGGCCAGCAACTACCCTTGACCAGGAATGGGAGCAAATCGTTAAAACTTTGCTGGACTGAACATGAGTAAAACTACCTCATTCAAAAGAGTCGAAACCGATCAGGCAGAGACCCTGCTTGACATAGCAGAGCTAACCTTTCGGGTGGGCTTCCAGCACCTCAACGACCCGGCCGATTTTGAAGCCTATATGGCAGAGGCGTTTTCATTGCAGCAAACGAAAAAGGAGTTGGACACCGAAGGTTCGGAGTTTTACTTTGCCATGATGGGCGAGGAAGTCGTCGGCTATATCAAGCTTAATCACGGCGCAGCGCAAACGGACATTGCTACAGAACCGGGCATCGAACTACAGCGCATTTATGTAATGCCGGAGCATCAGGGGAAAGGAATAGGGCAACAGCTGCTGGACTATGCCATCAGCATCGGCAAAGCGGGGCGGTTCCCATACCTTTGGCTGGGTGTGTGGGAGAAAAATGAGGCAGCCATTCGCTTTTACAAAAGACACGGTTTTGTACAATTCGATAGTCACACCTTTATGCTGGGAAACGATCCGCAAACGGATCTTCTGATGAAGCTGCCACTAGGTTGAACTGAATAGATAACTTTAAAATATTCAGGAGCTTACGTTAATAATTTGAAAAAGCGTATTTTCATCCTCTTACTAAAACCCTACAACCATGAAAAAGAATTTTTATCTAACGCTTGCGCTACTTGCATTGGTCAGTGGCAGCAAATGCTTAGCTGCAGACCCAGCCTACCTTGTTAAGGAATGGGAAAGGGCCAAGGCCTTCACTTTGGAATACCTGGAGGCCATGCCAGCCGACAAGTATGGCTATAAGCCTACGCCTGAAATCAGGTCGTTCGAACAGCAGCTGCTGCACCTGGCAGATGCGAACTTTGGATTTACAGCCGGGATCACCGGAACGGCCAGCCCCATTGAGCGTGGTGGAGCGGAAAAGTCTGCAGGCAAGTCGAAAGAAGTGACCGTAAAAATGGTTTCCGACAGCTACGACTTTGTGATTAATGCACTAAAGGGAATGACGGCGGCTCAGATGGCCGAAACGGTTAATCTCTTTGGTATGGACATGACCCGGGAGGTAGCCTTCGGCAAAGCCTTTGAGCACCAAACACACCACAGGGGTCAAACTACCCCATATATCAGGCTGGCTGGCGCCACTCCGCCGAACGAGAAGTTATTTTAATACTTTTTAAACCCTTACTAAGTCTTGCGGCTTAGTAAGGGTTTTACCAGCTCCCCTTCAGCCCAATTTTTAAGGCAGCGTTGTATTTTTTTACGTCAAAACTATAGAGATAAGGTGCCTTGTGAGCACCCCCTTTTCTTCTCTCGCCCAGGTCTTTTAAAATGCCATAGGCAAGCATTTTACGTTGGAAATTTCTTCGATCCAGTTCTTTCCCTAAAATAGTTTCATATAACTTCTGAAGTTCCGGCATTGTAAACTTGACCGGAAGCAACTTGTGACCAATAGGCTGGTAGTTTATTTGAAACCGTAAAGTGTCCAATGCCTTATCCGCTATCTCCCGGTGATCAAGTATCATGTCGGGCAGCTCATCTATGCTTTTCCACTCGCAGGCGTCGGAAATATCATCCGGCCGGGGACTCGCTTTCGAAAATTCTATCAGGGCATAGTACCCCACGGTAATGAAGCGCTGCAAGAACCAATGATCCTTCACCGGATCACGGCCACTTTGTTTGAAAAGCTCAAGATCCATTTCGTGATCGTGCCTGTCCGGATCACCAAATGTATAGAACTGCTTTAGGAAAATATCTTTCAGCCCAGTTCTGTTCTCCAGTACTCTAATAGCTCCCAGGTCAATATGCTCATCCTTCTCCACAAAACCTCCGGGCAAAGCCCATTTGGAGGTATGCTTCATTTTTAGAAGCAGCACCTTTAATTCATTTTCGTGAAACCCAAAAATTACACAATCCACGGAAAGCCCCGGGTGGTACTTTTCAGCAGCTTTATCCAGAAATTCCGACATCTTCTAAGGCGTTCTATCAATCCGGTAGTTAAGAAAAGGAATATTACATCATTCAATTCTAAAAAGAAAATCATACTTTGCGTCATTAATACACATTAATATCACAGCCATGAATACAACACCCCATTTCAGGCTAAGCACATCTGCTGTCCTGGCTTTCCTCTTCACAATCTCATCATGCAACACTCCCAAAAAAGAAACAGCCCAATTCCGTGATCTCAATAAGAATGGCAAAATGGATGTTTATGAGAATCCGTCGGCCAAGGTAGATGATAGGGTGGCTGACCTGCTCTCTCAAATGACTATAGAAGAAAAAGCAGGGCTGATGTTCATCAATGGCACATTTGTTAATGCTGATGGCTCGCTGGAAAAGCAACCCAATGCAGAGGGCTTTGCTGCGAGGCTTCCGTCTTCGTTGCAATCGATTAACGAAATGAAGATGAACCACTTCAATTTCTGGCAGATTCCCGACGTGCAAATGCTTGCAAAAGGCTACAATGCCATGCAAAAAGTGGCCGAGGGCTCCAGGTTAGGGATACCCGTAACCATCGCCTCCGATCCCCGCAATCACTTCAGCGCCAATATTTTTGCCATGGCAGCCAACTCATTCTCACAATGGTGCGAAACATTGGGCTTTGCGGCCATAGGTGACCCACAACTAGTCCGCCAATTTGCTGAAATTGCCAGGGACGAATACCTGGCTGTAGGCATGAAGGTGTCGCTTCACCCTCAGATTGACTTGGCCACTGAACCTCGCTGGCCTCGTATCAGCGGCACTTTCGGTGAGGACGCCGAATTGACTGCAAAGCTGGTCAAAGAATATATCAAAGGCTTCCAGGGAAATACTTTAGGGCCTAATAGTGTGGCGACCATGACCAAACATTTCCCCGGCGGCGGCCCGCAAAAAGAAGGGCTCGATCCGCACTTCGAGTTTCAAAAAGGGCAGGTATACCCTGGCAATAATTTCGACTACCACCTCATTCCTTTCGAAGCAGCTTTTGAGGCAGGAACTGCTTCTATCATGCCCTACTATGGCATTCCTACAGATCAGACAGACGAGAATGTAGCCATGGCATTCAACAAAATGATCATCACCGATCTGCTAAGAAACAAGTATAAATTTGATGGCGTGGTATGCACCGATTGGGGCTTGATTACTGATGCCAACATGGGCAATACCATTTGGCCAGCCCGTGCCTGGGGTGTTGAAGACCTCAGCGAAGAAGATAGAGTGAAAAAAGCTATTGACGCTGGTGTCGATCAGTTTGGGGGTGAAAGCGTTCCCTCTCTGGTAGTAAGCCTCGTTCAATCAGGGAAAATAACCGAGGCCAGGGTCGACGAGTCGGCCGGAAGACTACTCAGGCAAAAATTTCAGTTGGGGCTATTTGACAATCCGTTTGTGGACGAGGCCAATGTGACCAAAATTATAGGAAAACCTTCATCTATCGCAGCGGGAGAAGCTTCGCAGCGGAGAGCGATGACCTTATTAAAGAACGACGGAAAAGTACTGCCTCTTCAGGGAAAGCCTAAAATTTTTGTAAAAAACATTGCAGACTCCGTGGCGGCCAAATACGGAACCGTAGTGAAATCTCCTAAAGATGCTGATTTTGCTATCATTCGTATCAATGCCCCCTGGGTGCCGATCGAGTCAGAAAACTTTATGGCTCGTGGATTTCATCATGGAGACCTGGATTTCAAAAACCCGGAAAAGGAAGAGATTTTGGACTTATTAAACACCGTGCCGACGATAGTCAATATCTACCTTGACAGACCTGCGGTAATCCCAGAAATCAATGCCAAAGCAAAGGCATTAATTGCTGACTTTGGCGCCAGCGACGAAGCTGTATTGGATGTTATCTTTGGCAAAGCATCTCCTGGTGGCAAACTACCCTTCGAGTTGCCTTCTTCAATGGAGGCTGTGAGGAACCAGAAGGAAGATCTTCCTTATGATAGCAAAGATCCACTATATACATTTGGTTTTGGCTTATCTTATGAATAGACTATGAACAAACTACTCACCCTGCTAATCCTGACGGCCACATTCACAAGTCGTGCTCAGGACTTCTCACTTTTTGAGAAAAAGGAATTTATCAGTGAAAAAGGAGATGTGCTACCCTACCGAATCCTTTATCCGGAAAACTACGACAAGACAAAAAAGTACCCCTTGGTGCTGTTTCTACACGGTGGAGGCGAACGAGGTACGGACAATGAAAAACAGCTGGTGAATGGCGTGAAAGCTTTTCTGGAACCTGAAAACAGGAGCAAGTTCCCCTGTATCGTTATCGCCCCGCAGTGTCCTGAGGACTCATACTGGGCATCGGTCAAATTTGAAAGAACAAAGTACCCACTGGAGCTTGATTTTAACTATAGCTACGACATCACCAAAGGCTTGCAACTGGCCATTGACCTTACGAACAGCGTGGCGAAAAGTGAGTCCGTCGATAGCAAGCGGGTCTACATCACCGGCCTCTCCATGGGCGGCATGGGGTCGTTAGAGGCTGTGTATCGGTATCCGAAAATGTTCGCTGCCATTGCCGCCGTCTGTGGTGGTGCCGACCTCAATGCCTACTCAAAAAAGCAGGCAAAAATACCCTTTTGGCTCTTCCACGGCAGTGTGGATGGCGTGATTGCCGTCGACAATTCAAGGAAACTTAACGAAAAGCTGAAGGAGATAGGAGCCGATGTGCAGTATACGGAATATCCTGGCGTCAATCACAATAGCTGGGAAAATGCCTATGTGGAGCCTGACCTGCTTCCCTGGATGTTCTCAAAAAGCAGGTAGCGCTTACTTTGGTCAAACCAAGTCGTCGCCAACCAGGGGTAAACGCTTGTTGGTCGGGTCAATTTTGCTTATGTTGTTAGTTAGGAACCTACTCAATGCTACAACTCTTTCAAAAGGCTAAAATTTATGCTCAGAAAGCTGCCATTGTATCAAATGGCAGTTCGTACACTTACCAACAGCTTCTTTTTGCCTCTCAGCAGTTTGCCACGCTCCTACTAGATGGCGCTTCTGATTTAAAGGAACGACGAATTGCTTTTCTGGTAGAGCCAGGGTTTGACTACGTCAAGGTGCAATGGGGTATTTGGCAGGCTGGAGGTGTTGCGGTGCCGTTATGCACGAGCCACCCACTTCCATCGCTTCAGTATGTGATTGAGGATACCGAAGCCTCGGTGGTTGCAGTTTCACCGTCGTTCAGGGAAATACTACAGTCCTATGCTGAGACCAGGTCAATCACATTCATTGTGCTGGAACCTGAAAACGACAGCAAGCCAGCAGCACTGCCGCAGATTGAAAAGTCACGCCGGGCTATGATTCTATATACAAGCGGCACCACCAACCTGCCGAAGGGAGTGGTGACGACGCATGCTAACCTGGAGGCGCAAATTTCGACACTCGTCACCGCCTGGGGCTGGACATCTACAGATCACACTTTATGCATTTTGCCACTTCATCACGTGCACGGCATTATCAACGTGGTTAGCTGTGCCTTGTGGTCGGGAGCTGCTTGTGAGTTCTTGCCTTCCTTTTCAGCAGAAAAAGTATTCTCCATATTTGCAGCCGGTCGGCTCAATGTGTTCATGGCCGTGCCCACCATCTATTTCAAGCTCATTACCCATTTTGAAGCGCTTGAGGCAAAAGAACAACAAATGCTCACGGCCGCCATGAACAAGTTTCGGTTGATGGTGTCGGGTTCTGCTGCGCTGCCTGTGTCGGTGATGAAAAAATGGGAGAAAATAAGCGGACACCGACTGCTGGAGCGCTACGGCATGACTGAGATAGGCATGGCCATCAGCAATCCCTACGAGGGGGAACGAAAAGCTGGTTTTATTGGGCTACCGCTGCCAGAGGTCAGCATCAGGCTGGCGGATGAGGCAAATATTGAACTGAAAAACACTTCTGTGCCTGGCGAAATTCAGATAAAAGGAGCAAATGTCTTCAAAGAATATTGGCGAAAGCCTGAGGCAACGACCGCATCTTTCACTAGCGATGGTTGGTTCAAAACAGGTGATATTGCCGAGGTTGAAAATGGCTACTACAAAATTCTTGGCAGGAATTCAGTGGATATCATTAAATCGGGTGGATACAAAATATCGGCCCTGGAAATTGAAGAAGTGCTCAGAAGCCATCCGGCCGTCAGCGATTGCGCCGTAGTTGGCCTTCCCGATGAAGAATGGGGGGAAATAGTGGCCGCTGCCATTGTTGGTGACTCCTCGCTCGACACTGAAGAACTCACCCCCTGGCTCAAAGCCCGCATGCCGGGCTACCGGGTGCCGAGAAAATACCTGTCACTTTCAGAGCTTCCCCGAAATGCAATGGGCAAAGTGACAAAAAACGACGTGAAAAAGCTTTTCAACACCTAACCCAACACTATGAGCTTCTGGATCAGCTTTCCCTTTTGGATGATGCTTTTACTCCTTGTACTCAATAGCTTTCTGGTGTCCAGCTTCAGCGATCGTATCAAAGACGATGACACCAACAACCCCGTGGGACACTGATCAACATGGACTACTTATCACAACACGGGCTCACGCTCCTTTTAATTGCTGTTTATGTAGGACTTATTATCTACATCGGCTGGCATTTTCAAAAGAGGGCTTCTCAAAATGTAAATGAGTATTATCTGGCCAACCGAAAAATCCCAGGCTGGGTAGTGTCCCTGGCTTTTTTCTCTACATTCATTAGCACCAGCACCTACATCGGTCAGGCTGGTGAGTCTTTCAAATATGGTCTTTCCTGGGCCTATGTGGCGCTCTTTTGGGTAGTGTTCTGCATGATCTCATGGCTGGTGATGGGCCCCAGAATGCGCAGTCAATCCATACTGTTAAAATCGGTGACGGTGCCCGACTATTTTCACCTGCGCTACCAAAGCAATCTTTCCAAGAGCATCAGGGTGCTGTCCTCCTTCATTATTCTTTTTGCCACACTCTGGTACATGACCGGCATTGCCAAAGGCGGTGCCAACTTGCTTAATACCGTGCTGGAGGTCGACTATGGCCTAGGTGCGTTTATCCTGATCTTCTTCACCTGTGGCTACACCATGGCGGGCGGCATGTACGGTGTGATGTGGACAGATGCCATACAGGGCATCCTCATGTTCCTTGTGGCCATTATCATGCTCATTATTCCTTTCTACTTTGCAGGAGGCTACTCACCACTAATGGAGAAGCTCGCCAACCTCGAGCACGTAACGCCCGATGGCACCCCAATTGGCGACGGCATGATGACGTTTGGGGGGGTAGCAAGCATGTACTATATTATTGCGATAGGGCTCACGATAGGCATGAAGCAGGTGTCCGACCCCAAGCTGATTATCCGGTTTTACTCCATCAAGGACAAAGCCAGCATGAAGTTCGCCATGACCTGGACGCCTATTTTCTTGGGTATTTCGCTGATTTGCGTGATGTGTGTGGGGGCTTTGGTGCATGTTATGGTGAGTGATGAAGAGGCTGCTTATCTCATCAACAATACGGATGAAGTTGTTGGCGTAATGTTCAACAAGCTCAATAGCCCAACAGTAAGTGGCATTTGCATGATGGGGCTTTTTGCTGCAGGCATGTCCTCGCTAGCCTCTGTCACGTTTATCGCAGGCACTTCTATCGTTAAAGACATCTGGAATATCTGGAAGCCGATGGAGGAGAAGAAAATTGTCGGCCGCACAAAGTGGGCCATGCTGGGCTATTGTTTAGTGGTGTTCCTCTTCACACTTTATCCTCCGGCGGGCGTGGTAGAAATGTCTTCCTTTGCAGGGTCAGTTTTCGCCGCCAGTTTTTTCCCGACCATCTTTGGAGGCCTTTACCTGCGCTGGGGCACCGACATCGGAGCGCTATCCAGCATGGTGGCTGGCATGGCTGTGAATGTGATCTGGCGCTTCGGAATCCGGTTCAATTTTGAAGGCATGGAACAGGTGCATGAGGTCTTTCCGGCGTTTGTAGTTTCTTTTCTGGTGTACGTGGTGGCTAGTAAATTGACTTCTAATAGGGTACCTGACAAAGAACATTTGAAATTAGTTTTCAGCTAGAGTTTGTCGTAAAGGTATTCATTTACCTCTTCAGATATTTAATGATAAGAACTTTCGTTGAATTAGCCTTGTATTTTCTACTTTTGTCTAACATAGATACAGTATGAGAAATAAGGCTTTTTCAATACTAATTTTAGTAACTACGGTTTTCATCATGGCCGGGTGCGGAAATGATATTGAGTCGCCAGCCAAGCCTACCTGGGACAAAACTTTTGGTGGAGCGGGCGATGACTTTGGAATTGATATTAAGACTACTTCAGTTGGAGAAATTATTATACTTGGACAAAGTCAAAACTTAGCTTCGGATTCGTCATTTGCAAGAGTCATCAAACTTTCCGCAGACGGCAACATCCTGTTTGATCGAACGATTAAGACCAGAAAATTCTCTGTTCCAAATGGATTGATGCTTAATGCCACTGATGAAATTATTGTCTTTGGCAAAACCTATGATATCGAAGGCGAGTCAAACTCCTATATTCTCAACCTGTCGTCTTCTGATGGATCAATTAACTGGGAAAAAGTTCACGACCTGGGAATCGGCGACGAAATAACAGGTATGATAGGAAGCGAGAATGGAAAGTACCTGGCTGTTGGAAATTTGAAAAATGAAGACGGCGGCTTTTCCGGGGTCGGCTTGCAAATGAGTGTCGTTATAGAATTCAGTTCTGCGGGAGACTTGCTGGGTTCCGGACATTATATTGGCTTGTACGGTCCAGGAATGATTTCGAAAGGTATAACAATTGATAAAAATGACAACTACCTCGTTCTGGCTGCAACATACCCTAGCGTCGTAGAGTATGAAAACGATGCGTACAGAGGTTTTTCATGCTTCTACATGCCGAAAGACCCTTTTGGACAAATATATTTCGCATATACTCTCGATTTCGAAATTGAAAACATCACAAATAGTACCGGTTCCTATGTCCAGAAAATGGACGGCTCTGATGTAGCTTTTCTGATGGCTTCAGGTACCAGTGCTGGAGGAGCAAAATCTCAGACCATTCTGCATGAGCTAAACTTATCGTCTTCCGATGATCCAATGAATGCTAGTTTTATTGACATATTCGCCAAAGACCTACTTTTAACTGCCGAAGGAAATTTCATATTAGTTGGCGATCAGGCGTCTACACGAGATCTGGTGGTTAAAAAAGTAGGCCCGGGTTTGATTGAAGAATGGTCTAAGGTATTTGGGGGTAAAAACAGGGACACTGGTAGCGGAATTATCCAGATAGGCGACTACTACTATATCTTAGGCAGCACCGAGTCAGAGGGGGCTGGGCTAAATGATATCTGGATACTTAAGATTGACGCATCAGGGAATTTATAGCGCTAAACCCCAAAATTCACATACTCGACTTCCCGCTGCTGCTGCAAAGCTTCCTCCGACATGATCACGCCACCACTACTTGTGCTCTTGGTAACTTTGGACGGAGAGCCGTTGTAAATAACTCTCCCATTGTTGGTTGCTTCTATTTCCAGCGACTCAGTTGCATGTATGACGACCGAGCCCTCATCCCAAATCCTCACTTCTGCGCTTTTTGACTCAAGCCCTGACCCATACAGTCTGCCCTTCTCGGCCATCACATGAAGGTTTTCCACCTTACCTTCAAGCTTTACAGTGCCCTTGAGTAAATCCAGGCTCAAACTCTCTCTGTTCACGTGATGCATATAGATGATCGACTCATGTGTCGACTCGATACGGGCCAGGTTAGGGGAGCCGAGCTTCAAATTAATCGGGCCAGCCAGAGATTTGCCTTCTTTCGCAGAAATAATCAATGTTTCTCCCAGCAGCTCCCACTTGAGGTTCTCAAAATCAGCCTCAGACACCACTAAAGTGCCATGAGAAGGCTGACTGGCATCCACCTCAATATTGGCCTGAACATCGACAACCAGGGAGGTGTAGTGGCCAAAGTCCTTTTCGTGAGCTACATATTCGTTAGACTGCGCCATAGAGGGCATAACACTCAGAAAGAAAAGGCTGATAAAAAAGGCTGAGAGTAGTTTCATGGTGGTGGTGATTTAACTTCAATATGATCATAACAAACAAAGCGAGTGTCACCCTTGCGTTAATTTATGTCAATTTTTGTCACCAATTGAAACTGAACTATTTCACTCATGCCAACTTCCTTGCCCCAGCTTTTAGTAATTTGCACCCAACAAAACCACTATGCAAATACCGATTCTTACCGAAATAGTCATCATCCTTGGCATTTCCGTGGTGATGATTCTCATCTTCAACCGCTTTAAGCTGCCTTCCATTTTGGGTCTTTTGGCTACGGGCATGGTTGCCGGACCACACGGCATGGGGCTCATTCAGGCCTCGCACGAAGTCGAGATGCTGTCGGAGATTGGTGTGATTTTCCTGCTTTTTGTCATTGGTGTGGAGTTTTCTTTCAAACATTTAACATCCATAAGGAAAACAGTATTTGTCGGCGGAACCGTGCAGGTGGCTGGCACGATTTTGGTCACATTTGGCATTGTTTACATGTTTGGGCTGTCGTTCAAGGAGTCGATTTTTGCAGGCTTCCTTGTATCGTTAAGCTCCACCGCCATCGTGCTGAAGCTGCTACAGGAAAAAGGCGAGATCAATACCCCTCACGGCCGCATTGCCTTGGGCATTCTGATTTTTCAGGACATCATTGTCGTTCCGATGATACTTTTTACGCCTATCATTGCCGGTAAAACCGGAAATATTGGCGAAACCATTCTCATTTTACTGCTCAAAGTAGTTGCGGTAGTCGGTCTGGTGCTAATCATGGCTCGCTATATTGTTCCAAAACTGCTGTTCAGGGTGGCCCAGGCAAAAAGTCGTGAGCTCTTTATTCTGACCATAATCGTTATCTGTTTTGCAACGGCCTGGCTAACCTCCTCTATCGGTCTGTCCCTGGCACTGGGTGCATTCTTTGCCGGCCTCATCATTTCTGAATCAGACTACAGCCATCAGGCCACTGCCAATATTCTGCCATTCAGAGAAATATTTATCAGCTTCTTTTTTGTGTCGATCGGCATGCTGCTCGATCTCAAATTCCTTTTTGACCACCTTAGCGTTGTTTTACTTTTAACTTTTCTAACACTTTTTGGAAAGGCGCTGATTGCTGGCTTTGGGGCGGTCCTGCTCAGGTATCCCTTCCGAACAGTCATTCTTTCCGGCCTCATGCTCTGCCAGGTAGGAGAATTTGCCTTCTTGTTGTCGGCAACAGGCATCGAAAACCAAATCCTTAGCCCATTAACCTATCAGTATTTTCTCAGTGTGTCGCTGATCACCATGGGACTTACGCCATTCATTCTCAGTTATGCTTCCAAAATTACCGATGTGGTGCATAGCAAAACGCCGAACCCGCTGGTAAGAAAGATTCAGGCACTGTCGTCTGATGTTGAAACTGAAGAGCCTGACGAGCATGAACTGAAAGATCATCTGGTAATCATTGGGTACGGCATCAATGGTAAAAATGTAGCAAAAGCAGCAAGAAAGGCCGCTATTCCATACGCCATTGTTGAAATGAACCCGGCCACTGTAAAACAGGAAAAAGAGAGAGGTGAGCCGATAATGTATGGAGACGCCAGCGACGATGTGATTTTAAGGCATGTTCAGATTCAGTCAGCCCGTGTGGTGGTCATCGCCATATCCGATCCTTCTTCTACCAAACGAATAGTCGCTAAGATCAGAGAGTTCTCCAACACAGTGCATATCATTGTTCGCACCCGTTATATCAACGAAATTGAAGAATCCAAAAAGCTTGGGGCTGACGAAGTTATTCCGGAGGAATTTGAAACTTCAATCGAAATTTTTACCCGGGTACTTCGGCACTATCTGGTTCCCCTAAATGAGATAGAGACCTTTACGCAGGAGGTTCGCTCAGGCAGTTATGAAATGCTCCGCAGCCCGCTGATGAGAACCGAACAGGCAGCAAAAAACCTCAGCATTCAGGACCTGGAGATGGCATGTGTTGTATTGGAACGGGAGGATAAATCAATCGTCGGAAAAAGCATTGCAGAATCGAGAATAAAAAGCCGCTACAAGCTCTTCATACTGGCCATCCAAAGAGGGCAAGAACTGCTCACCGACATAGACGGAGACACTGAAATCAAGCTTGACGACAGGCTGTATGTGTTTGGCAAACCTGGTAACATCCTGAAGCTCAATCAGAAGGTAAAGGTTTGACTAACCCCTATAAACAAGGTAAACGATGTAGCCTACATAAAGGAGAACAAACACAATTCCGTTCACCCTGTCAATGGCGTTGCGCCTGCCGGTGGTGAGCGACAAAATCATGAGCGCACTGGCTACTATTAACACCAGAATGTCGGCATTATTAACCAGAGAAAACTGTAGAGGTTTAATAAAAGCGCTGATCCCAAGTATCCAAAGAAGATTAAAAATATTTGAGCCTACTACGTTGCCAACTGCAATGTCCGTATTGCCCTTGTAGGCGGCCATCGCCGAGGTAACCAGCTCTGGCAAAGAGGTGCCAATGGCAACGATAGTTAACCCAATAAAAGTTTGCGACATGCCAAAATACTCCGCCATAGCTACGGCTCCGTCTACCACCCACTTACCTCCCAAAAACAAGCCGAGAATGCCAATGCCAATGTAAAGCACCGACTTTGGCAACAGCATAATTTCCACATGCTCCGTATTTTGTATCTCCTGCTCCTTGTTTTCTCCGGCAATTTTGAAAATATATGCCATAAAAAGTGCGAAGAACACCAATAGTATCAGGCCATCCCAACGACTTATACTTAGCGTTCCCGGGTCGCCAAACAAGGCGGCGTTGGCCAGGTAAGCAACCAGTAATGTGGCGGTCAGTGAAAAAGGTATTTCGGAAAGTACAGTGTTTCTCTGAATGGGTAGCGGGCTAATAATCGAAGAGATTCCGAGAATCAGCAAAATATTGGAAATATTGCTGCCGATGATATTGCCGACAGCAATGTCTGCATTGCCGTCGAGGCTGGCAAAAATGTTGACAATCAGCTCCGGCATGGAAGTGCCGAAAGATACAATCGTGAGCCCAATAATAAAGTCCGAAATATTGAATCGCTTCGCAAGCGAAGAGGCACCTTCGACAAGCAAATCAGCCCCTTTAATTAGTGCTGGAAAACCCAGCACAAAAAGTAAGTACGTTAACATAAGTAATCCAGTTGATGGCTCCCCTGCAGCATATTCCCCACAAAAGAATAATTAAACTAATTCCTCTAATAGTACTAAATACTTGCGTGCGTAATAAAAGTAACCTCCTTGTCAGTTTACAAAAAATTGTTGTGAACCATATCAAAAAACCTCAAATGACCGATTTACGGTTGTTATAGTTGAATTTGAGGTAGTTAGTCCTAAAGATATCATATTGCCATCGAAATACTATGATTGAAAAAAAATTCCTTATTCAAAGAAGTAATATCACTTATCGATGTAATAAATGCCGCTGGGTTTTCAAAAGTGATAGATAAAACCTCCATTTGAAACAAATCCGTCGGTAGGAGCCCAAACCTCAGCAAAAGCAGGGTTGTTGTAAGGGGGAGTTACCATGGACTGATACCTCGATTGGCGGGTGTCAGTAAAATTTTCAAAGTTGAGGAACACACTAAACTTCTCCCATTCCTTCATAGCCATTATGCCCATGATCCAGAAGTCCGGTGTAGATGACCTGTCGTATCGGTACTGGCTTCCCGTATAGTAAAGCTCGTAGCCGATACGAAACGACTCATGTTTTTCGTACATCACCACGAAGCCTGCCGCATGCTTTGGTGTTATTGCCTTCTGTCGGTAGCCAGACCCATCATCAACATTTACCTGAGTGAGAGAGTACTGCAAGAATAGTTTCCAATGATCATATCCAAGCTTCAGATTGCTTTCAAAGCCTTTGCTCACGACAGGCTCTTGCCTGTTGGAAAGGTAATAATTAGTAAAGCCAGCCATCTCGGCCTCATCCAGGAATACTGGCTTGTCGAGCTGAGTGACGAAGAAGAGCTGGTTGGCCGACAGTGTCCAGTCGTCTCCGAGAGCAGTTCGGAAATTGACATCAAAATTTGAGCCCCACGACCTTTCCATTTCGGGCTGCTGATTGAGGGCGTTGTAAGGCAGCACCCTGGTGAAGGCCCTTTGCTCCGCCTCCTCAAGGAATATGGTTGGAAGCTTGTAACCTCTTCCTCCTCCCAGGCGCATGGTCAACTGCTTTGATGGTTTGACCATCCAGGAAAGGCGGGGAAGTAAAACAGCGCCATACTCATTGTTAAAATCCGTACGAAGACCCAACTCCAGGGTGTTTTGCTCAGAAACTTCCCATGTGTCTTGTGCAAACACTCCAGCTGTCAAAAAGCCGTATGACCTGTCCACATCACCTAAGCCAGGCATAAAATTGTCGCCCGGATCCGAAAAATGGTCGGACACCACGTTCATACCCGTAACCAGTTCATGCTTCGCTACCTTAAAATTATAAGCCAACTCAGAAAATGAAGCCAACTGCTCACCATAAAAACTATAAATTGGAGAGTCGATATTCCTGGCAAACAGGTTAAAACTGTTTTTGAGAGACCACTGTGAACCGTTCGAAGTCGTATGCACAAAGTTGATCAACGACCCGAGCCTTCCGGTGTAATTCTCTTCACTAAAACTACGGCCGCTTACGCCTTCATTTTCAATCGCTGCTATGTCTCCTCCTTCTCTGGCCTCATATGAGCTGTTCAACCCGATACTCAGCGTAGTGTGTTCGGAAGGGTAGAAAAATATTTTTGGATTGAGGGCAATGCTCCGAACTCTGGGGATATCTGAAAAATCGTCGTTGTTTGGGTCGTATGGCTGCTGGCGATTGGCAGAAGCATAGAGCGTAAAGCCCCTCTTTTCATTTCGGCCCGACAGAAAAGTATTGAGCGTGGTACCGCCTGCCGTAGTTTGGTTGAGCATAATGCTCCGCTCCGGCTCGCTACCCGGTGTTTTTGAGACCAGGTTTACCAAACCAGCAATAGCACCTCCGCCATAAAGGGTAGAGGCGCTGCCTTTGATGACCTCCACCTGCCGAAGATCGAGAGGGGGAATTTGCATGATGCTCAAGCCGCTGGAAAAGCCACCATACAAAGGGAGTCCGTCCCTGAGAAGCTGCGTGTAACGGCCATCCAGCCCCTGTATTCGAAGGGTTTGGTTGGCTGAGTTGGTAGAAGTCTGCTGCATTTGAATGCCTGAACTTTCTCTCAACAGCATAGCAATGTTTGTGGAGTTCATGGCGGCCTTTTCATCCAGCTCTTCCCCGGAGATTACCTCCATCCTGATGGGGATGTCCTCAATGGTTCTGCTGCTACGGGTAGCTGTAACGATTACCTCCTCAAGCTCTTCTTCTGGTTCCAAATTGAAAACCAATTCGGTCATACCTGCTACTACCTTTTTTCTTTGGGAAGAATAGCCTACAAAGGATGCCAGTAAACTTACTGGCTCGGTACCGGAAATGGTAATTTGGCCCTCTCCATTTAAGTCGGTTATCGTTCCCTGGGTGGTTCCTGCTATTTGGATTGTAGCCCCGACAAGTGGTTCTTGTGTATCGGCATCCAGCACACTGACTTTAAGAATGGACTGTGCGGAAAGTTCAGCGGCGAAAAACAAGACCCCAAAGAAAAAAGCATAAAAGAAAGACAGTTTCATCCGGCAAAGGTAGGTAGGCAGTATTTGCAACAAAACAGTATTTACACGTATTCTTTGATTTCTTCTACGGTAGTTTTAGCCGACCTCCCCACGCCGATAAGCGTAGCCGAGGCGAAGCCTGTCCATTGTCCGTAACCCACCAACCAAAGGCCTCGCACCTCTGCCGACCGGGTACCAACCGTTGCCACTTTCCCCATACTAACATTGAGAACCAAGCCCTTGAGGTGGTTCAACGCAGGCCGAAACCCCGTGCAGAAAATCACACTGTCGACGAGCAGCTCCTGGCCATTCACCAACATAATTCCCAGATCCGTGAAATGATCGATTGGCGGATAAGCCTGCTCCAATACTCCTCTTTTCCTGGCTTCTTTTACCGGGGGAACCATCACCACATCCCCCAGCGACGGCGGAGTGAATTCCCTCCCTGCCTTTTTGGCCTCATACATTTGAGTGGCTGCATCGAAAAGGTAACGTCCGTCTACCTCATCAGGAAGGAACTTCGGCGGCTTTGACGTGGCCCAAAAAGTTTGCGCCACCTTGCTCACTTCAGCAAGTATCTGGGCACCAGAATTGCCCTCGCCTACAATGGCTACCTGTTGGCTTTTGAATGGGTCCGGCCTTTTGTAAGCAGAGGAATGGAAAACCTTCCCTTTGAATCTGTCTCTTCCGGGCAACTCCGGCATCCAGGGATTGGCAAATGACCCGGTGGCGGACACGACCGCCTTCGACTGGTAGGTTCCTTTGCTGGTAACAATATCAAAAAACCTGCCCGCCTTTTTTACATCTTTTACCGTCACTCCTCTTTGTATAGCGAACTTATATTTCTCCTCGTACTTTCTCAGGTAATCAATCGTTTCGTTGCGGGTGGGATAATAGTCGGGGCCGCCCGTCATGAGTACGCCGGGTAGTGAACTCCATTGGGCAGGAGAAAATAATCGGAGTGAATACCAGTAGTGTTGCCAGCTTCCGCCGACGTTGTCGCTGGCGTCAAGAACAACGTAATTTAAGCCGGCCCTATTCAGATAATAAGCCACAGCAAGGCCACTTTGCCCTCCGCCAATCACAATGACGTCGTACACAGTTGGAGTCATCCTGCAAAGAAAGGAATTTGTAAGGAAAAGGAGCGCAGTTACTTCGTGGGCTCTTTGTCAGCACTCACTTTCTCCTTCTTGTGCTCCGGCACTATTCCATGGAGGTTCTGCCCCACAAAGTCGTGCGGAAATTGCTCCACGCCGGGGAAACCCAGTTTAATGTCCCGACCGTCGTAAGGAATATAATCCGTTTTGAACAGATAGTCCCAAATACTCAGCGTAATCCCAAAATTAACCCCATAGCCCCTCTCCCTGGGAAGGTCGTATGAATGATGCCAGATGTGCATCTGAGGATTGTTGAAAAAGTACTTGAAAGGCCCCAACGGCACTTTGATATTGGAGTGGTTGAAATGGCCGACAGCCAGGGTGAAAATATGGATGATAAAGAAGTCTCTCAACCCAATGCCAATCAGTGCCAACGGAATGTACTCAATAGTGCGGTACACCACGTTTTCCATCCAATGGTAGCGAAGGTGTGCGGCAAAGCCCATTTGTTCCACGGAATGATGAACCTTATGAAACTCCCAAAGCCATGGTGACCGGTGCAGCAACCGGTGCACCCACCATTGCACAAAGTCCCGCACCACAAACCCAATCAGCAGGTGCGACCACGTGGGCCACTTCATTACCTCAAAAGCCAAAAGGTTATTTATGCCAATCGCAGCAAGGGCATCATTAAATAGATTGACGACCGAGTTCGATACAGCATTGTAAATGATGAGCGAAAAGAGGAAGAAGTTAAAGAACATGTAAAAGAAATCCAGCCAGAAGTCCTTTCTGAAGCTGGGCTGATCCTTGCGCCAGGGCTTCACCCATTCGAGGATGAAGAAAAAGGCGGATACCAGCAGCAGCCAGTAAAAATAATTGTGCCAGCTGGGGTGTAAAATCTCGTCGACCAGATAGTTCCAGTAACCGGTATACGAGCCAACAATGATGTTCCAATACTTTTCCACGTTCTCTTAGCTGATTTAACTAACTACTACTGCTTTTCGGTGGCAAGCCCGCTGGCGTTCCAGGAGATTATTCCCCCCTCCAACTCATAAATTTGTTTGAAACCCAAGTCTTGAAATACTTTGACGGCCCTTGCGCTTCTGCCTCCAACCTTGCAATAAACTGCCACAGGCTTATTGGGATCAAGTTTGGCAGCCATTTCTTCAAAATTGGTGGTGTTGTAATCGATGTTTATCGCATTGGGTATTTTACCACCAGCCACTTCTCCAGCTGTTCTTACATCAACCAACTGAACTTCTACTTCCTTCACTTTCTCGGCAAAGTCTGGCGCATTAAGCTGAACAATCTTTGCGGGTGTCTGAACTGCTGGCTTGGTAACCACTTCCGAGGCAGCCTCCTTCTCTGTGGAAGACGAGCTGCATGCTGTGCCTATGGCTGAAACAAAAAGAAAAGCTAGCGATGCAACGATGTTTGTACTGGTTTTCATATCTCTTGTTTAAAATTGATCTGTTTTATTGGTAACACATGTAAATGTAACAAAGTTGAGATTTTCGAAGAGGCTTCTACCGAAGTTAGCAGCAGTAGCTTCTCCAGTCTCGCCAGGGTGTATCTTCAGAATACAAGTTCTTTGGTAAGGATAAAAACAGCCATAACGAGCACGAAATAGCCAAAACCCTTTTTTAAAGCTGCCCCTGATATGAACCGGGAAAGGTACTCTCCCACAAACAGCCCCCCGATAGATAAGCTCGTAAATATGAGCATAAATTGCCAGTCGATTGGCTGTGTTCCCAGGTCACCAGTGAATCCGATCAGCGATTTGGCGGCAATGATCAGCAACGAAGTGCCGACTGCCAACTTCATTGGGATATGGGCCAGCAGCACCAGTGCCGGAATGATAAGAAAGCCGCCGCCTGCCCCTACCAGGCCTGTTAACGCCCCCACCACCAGGCCTTCCACAGCAATCATCGGGTAAATGAAGGATAGCTCCTCTTCTGTCGTCTTGTTTTCCTTTTTGTCTCTGATCATCGACCAGGCCGCCACCAGCATAATGACGGCAAACAGCACCATTATTGCCAAGTCCTTTGTTACCGGAAATTCCCCCAAAGAGAAAACCGGATCCGGTATGGCGGGAATGACGAATTTTCTGGTGACAAAGACAGAAATGAAAGAAGGAACGGCGAATATGACAGCCGTTTTAAGACTTACCAACCCTTTCCTAAGAAAGTTGACCGACCCTACCAGGGCAGTGCTGCCGACCACAAACAAAGAATAGGCTGTCGCCAACACCGGGTCGATGTGAATCATGTACACCAGCACCGGCACGGTTAAAATGGAGCCCCCTCCTCCAATTAGCCCCAGGCTAACCCCTATAAGTATTGATGCTGCAAACCCTAAAATTTCGATAACCGGCATACTGTGTGACTCTTACTGTGACATTGTCTGAACACAAAAGTCCGAATATCAAAGGCCGCTATCAGTGACTTTGATCACTCAGTCAGAAATTATGATGCACCAGGCAAATCACATCAAAAAAAAGTGACAATCTTACTCCCGTATGACTCAAGTCATAAAATAGTAGCCTTTGATGTCACCACATTTGACCATCAATAGTCAAAATCCAAAAACTTATGGAATCTCCCATACGCATCGATGTTTCCCTTTTGCCCCCTGCAACCCGCCACGATACCATTTTCAAAGCCTATGAAAGCCTTGATGAAGGGCAGTCGCTGGTGCTTGCCGTCGACCACGATCCTCAGCCACTTTTTTACGAATTCAGCCACAAGTATCCTAAAAGCTTTGGCTGGGACTATCTTGACAAAGGGCCTGAAAAATGGCGGGTACTCATAACCCGCCAGCAGTCGATCACCGACAGAATAGTGGCTGACCTGGTCATGGAAGACCTCAGCCTGGGCAAAGTCTTCGACACCTATGGCATAGATTTTTGTTGTCACGGCGATATTTCTCTCGAAGAGGCCTGTCGTCGGCAAAAATTAGATATCAACGAAGTACTTGTGGCCATGAAAAAAAAGAGCGGCCCAGGTGCTTTTTGGCAGCCACATTTTGAGGAATGGTCGGTGTCTTTACTCATTCAGTACATCCTTGAAAATCACCATAGCTGGGAAAGGCATACACTTTCCGACATCGAAGACCTCGCTATCAAAGTGGCGGATCACCATGGAGCGGACTTTCCGAATCTAAAAAAGGTGAAAGAGATGGTAGACCACCTTAAATACGCCGTCATCGATCACTTCTTTGAGGAAGAGAATGAGCTCTTTCCAATGATTTTAAAGGGCTCAAAAAGTGTTGAGTTGCTCAAAGAAATCGAGAAGATGAAGGTGGAGCACGCCGAAGTGGGTGCCATACTCACGGATCTCACCCTGTTTACCAACAATTTCCAGCCTCCCCAGCAAGCATGTGGTTCATTTCGGCTGCTCTACTCAAAGCTGGGAGAGTTCAAACAGGATATTCTCCAGCATATTCATTTGGAAAACACGCTGCTCGTCGCCAAAGCTGTAGCATGACTATAATTCATAGCTGGTAAGGTTGTGTTTAAAATACAAAGCACAAATCTTACTAAATTGGCGCCATGTCAATGATTCCTGAAGAGTTGCTTACGACGTTTGGTGCGAGAAAAATTAAGCTCAACAAAGACGAGTTTCTGTTTGCAAAAGACACCGAGGCACATTTTTATTATCAGGTCTCGATGGGCACAGTCAAAATGGTTAACTACAACTACGATGGCCAGGAGTTTATTCTGGGCATGTTTAAGGCTGGGCAAAGCTTTGGTGAACCTCCCCTTTTCGGTCACTTTCCGTACCCGGCCAATGCTGTGGCTGTGGAAGATTGTGAAATATGCAAGCTGCCCAGGGACAACTTCTTCAGGCTTTTGGAAGCCAATTTTGATATCCATCGCAAATTCAACTACGAGCTTTCCAACAGGCTGCGCTACAAGGGAATGATTTTATCAGAGGTGTCTTCCTACCCGCCGGAGCATCGCATTCTTACGCTCGTCAACTATTTGAAGGCGATGATGCCCAATCAGGACCTTTTCACTGTGCCGTACACAAGGCAGCAGCTGGCCGACATGACAGGGCTGCGGGTAGAAACGGTGATCCGCACCATCAAAAAAATGGAGCAGGAGGGCAAGATTAAGCTCAAAAGCCACAAAATAGTTGTCTAATACCATTTGCACTGAAAGCCTCTGCTACAGTAGGTTCAGCCAGCTACATTTACATTTCTCAATGGCCAATATCTCTCGCTTTTTCAGCCTTACCCTTCAATGAAACCCCACCTAACTATCAATTTTTCAGGTAGTTAAAATTTTATCGAAAATCATACTGCTATATGATTTAGATCATAAAACCGGTGGGCAGGCTCAGTCTACCTTTACACTATCAAACAAAATAGTGTATCATGAAAAAGTATTTTTTGAAAGCGTTCATATTCGCATTGCCCCTATCGATCATCCTCGTTAGCTGCGGAGAAACCAAAAAGAAAGACATCTCAGATTTCCAGGCAAAGCCAACAGAACAAGAAACCGCCAAAGCCTCAAATCCTCTGGAGAATAAAGGAATAGGGCCGGTAAAAAGCATCACGTTGGGAGAAGTTGACCAGGCACTTGCCGATGCAGGCAAGGCCATTTTCGACGCCAACTGTACTGCCTGCCACAAGGTCGACAAAAAATTCATTGGCCCATCCCCAAAAGACATCCTTAGCCGAAGATCTCCCGAATGGGTAATGAACATGATTCTCAACCCTGAGGTGATGATTCAGGAGGATCCGATTGGTAAGCAATTGCTGGCAGAAGCCAACGGAGCACCTATGGCCAACCAAAACCTCACAGAGGAACAAGCCAGGCAGGTACTTGAGTACTTCCGAACCCTTAAATAATCATTATATGAAAACACCCTTGAAATTTCTAGCCTTTGGCCTGATCACGCTCGCCGTGGCGAGCTGTTCGACGCCAACCAATAAGACCGAAGAGGCCGGTGCAGTGGTGGACGCAACGCCAAAAGGACAAGCTTCGGTGGTCGACGATGAATCTGCCAAGAACATCCTGCAAATAGCCGCTTCATCGCCCGACCACACCACACTTGTGGCGGCTGTCACCGCTGCTCAAATAGAGCATGTGCTGGTTAACGCAGGCCCACTTACCGTTTTTGCCCCCAATAATGCTGCCTTTGAAAAATTGCCAGCCGGCACTGTCGAAAATCTGCTAAAACCAGAGAACAAAGCCCAGTTGGCTACCATTTTGACGAGGCATGCAGCGCCAGGTTCCTACGATGTGGAAGCTCTGAAAAAAATGGTGGCTAAAGGCCGCACACTGTACATGGCCACCGGAGATTATCTGGAAGTAACCGTGGACGGAGGCGACGTGCTGATCAACGGGTGTAAAATCATTGGAACAATAAATACGTCAAACGGAATAATCAATGTGGTGGATCAGGTGATCCTGCCAAAATAACCTATGAATGTAAAAACTATGAAAAAGCAACATTTTATAAATAAGCTGTTTGCTCTGGTCGTTTTGGCCGGGGTTGTTACTTCGTGTGGCAGCAGCGAGAATTCCAAAGGAGCGCTGGGCAGCGACGTTGCCTCTCAGGCATATGTTACACCAGGCGAACACGATGACTTTTACGCCTTTATGTCAGGCGGATTCAGTGGACAAATATCTGTTTACGGGTTGCCTTCGGGCCGTTTGTTCAGGGTGATTCCTGTGTTTTCGCAGGATCCTGAAAAAGGATATGGCTACAACGAGGAAACCAAGCCTATGCTCGAAACTTCGTTTGGCTTTGTGCCCTGGGACGATGCCCACCACCCCGAACTATCTCAAACAAACGGTGTTCCCGATGGTCGGTGGATCTTTATCAACGGCAACAACACACCACGTATCGCACGAATCGATCTTAAAACATTCGAAACCGCTGAGATCATAGAAATACCAAACAGCGGTGGCAACCACAGTTCTCCATTCACAACAGAGAACTCAGAATATATTGTGGCCGGCACCCGATTCAGTGTGCCTTTTCCACAAAAAGACGTAGCCATCGACACTTACAAAGAAAACTTCAAAGGCACCCTCAGCTTTATCAGCGTTGCCGAAGATGGTGACATGGACGTGGCCTTTCAAGTGCTGCTGCCAGGCTATGACTACGACCTTGCTCATGCGGGCAAAGGCAAATCGCACGGCTGGATGTTCTTTACTTCTTACAACACGGAAGAGGAGCATACACTTTTGGAAGTCAACGCTTCACAAAGAGACAAAGATTACATAGCCGCTATCAACTGGAAGAAAGCTGAAGAGTATATGGCTCAGGGCAAATTTAAAGAAATGCCTGCCAGCTATGTGGATAACCACTATGACGAAAGCAAGCAAATGGCCTTCTCAGAAACAAGGAACACTGTAAAAGTGCTGATCCCTTCAGAGTGCCCTGGTCTGGTGTATTTTCTTCCCACGCCAAAATCACCTCACGGCGTAGACGTTGACCCCACCGGAGAATTCATTGTAGGCAATGGCAAGCTTTCCAGCGACATGAGTATTCACTCCTTTGATAAAATGATCAAGGCGATTGAAGGTGAGAAATTCGAAACTACTATCGACGGCATTCCTGTGCTTCAATACGAAGAAGTGTTGAGCGGCATTGTGGCTCAACCAGGTCTCGGCCCACTGCACACCGAGTTCGACGGTAAAGGCAACGCCTATACATCGTTTTTCATCTCATCGGAAATTGTAAAGTGGAACCTGGAAACAAAGGAAGTGCTTGACAGAGTGCCAGCCTACTACTCTATCGGTCACTTGATGATCCCCGGTGGCGACTCCAAAAAACCCTGGGGTAAGTATGTGGTGGCTCTTAACAAGATCACAAAAGACCGGTTTCTGCCAACTGGCCCTGAGTTGACACAATCAGCTCAACTTTACGATATCTCGGGCGAAAAGATGAAACTGATTCTTGATTTCCCGACGATAGGTGAGCCGCACTATGCGCAGGGCATTGCCGCCGAGCTCATTGCACCCAATTCGCTTAAGTACTATAAGCTGGAAGACAATAACCACCCGCAAGCTATCAAGTCGCCCAACGACTCGAGGATTGAGAGAGATGGTAATATTGTCAGGGTTTATATGGGAGCCATCAGAAGCCACTTCACTGTCGACAACCTGGAGGGTATCAAAGTAGGTGATAAGGTGTATTTTCATATCACCAACCTGGAGCAAGACTGGGACGTGCCTCACGGCTTTAGCGTGATGGGTGCCAATAACGCAGAATTGTTGATCATGCCAGGCCAAACCGAAACACTGCTCTGGGAACCACAACGGGAAGGGGTTTATCCTTTCTACTGCACCGACTTCTGCTCCGCACTTCACCAGGAGATGCAGGGCTATGCCCGGGTGTCGGCTAAAGGCGCCACCACCGAGCTCAAGTGGAGCTTAGACGAATAAATTCATGCCTTTTTGGCTGCTCTTCCCGATTCACGGGAAGAGCGGCTGCGAGGGCTAACCTCTTTCAATGATGAAAGCTCAATACAATTACCTTTTCTTGCTGGCCATACTTTTGCCACTTGCACTGTTTGCTTTTCCTTTATGGAAAATCACGCTGGAAGCGCCGCAATACCCTGACGGTATTTCTATGTATATCTGGATCAATCAGATAACAGGGGACTCGCCCAGCACATTGCAAAATATCAACATCCTTAATCACTACGTGGGCATGCAATTCATAGTGCCCGACTCAATTCCTGAGCTGAAATATTTCCCCTGGATTGTAGGTGGCATGTCGCTTTTGGGGCTGCTGTTCTTCCTGGTAAAAAATAAATCACTCTACCTCACCTGGGCCATGATTATGATTGTCCTTGGAGGCCTCGGTGTTTACGACTTCTACCTCTGGGAATACGACTACGGCCACAACCTCGACCCCAAAGCACCCATCAAAGTACCCGGCATGGCTTATCAGCCACCAGTAATTGGCTCAAAAATGCTGCTCAATTTTAAGGCAGACTCCTGGCCATCAACAGGTGGCTACTTCCTTGGAGCAGGCATAGCACTTGCGCTGCTGGCATTTTGGCTGGAAAAGAAGAAAACCCGCAAAACAGCAGTGCTGGAAAAGGCTATGGCAATGGTCGCTTTGATCACGGTCTTTGGCCTCTCCTCTTGCTCGATAACGCCCCGGCCGCTTGCTCTGGGCAGCGACCATTGTCACCACTGCAAAATGAAGATCGTGCAGCCGCAATATGGAGCTGAGCTAGTCTCCAGCACCGGCAAGATTTATACCTTCGACGCTGTGGAGTGCTTCGTGCAGTATAAAGATGAAAATAATATAAGCGCTGATAAAATAGCGTTTGAAATGGTGGTGCCCTACGACCAGCCAGGCACACTTATGGATGCGACCAAATGCGTTTTCATCAGAAGCGCCAAGCTACCAAGCCCAATGGGCATGTATATCACAGCCCTGAGCTCCGAGTCCAAAATTGAGCCCATTGTTGACGGTTACGATGGAGAAATATATACTTGGGAGAACCTTCAATCGGGCATAGACAACCTGCCTGGCCTTACCGCTCAGCTCCCATGAGGATTCGTATTCGCTTCATCATCCCATTTTTTGTTGTCGCCACCTTTCAGGTCTTAGGTGCAGTACCTGACACCCTGGAGGTGGGAAAAAAATACGCTTCAATCAAGCAGGCGCTGGCCACAGCAGCATCAGGAGACGTAATAAAGGTGCTTCCCGGTGTGTACTTTGAAAACGAGGTGATCATTGACAAGCCATGCACCCTGCTGGGTGTGGGCTACCCCGTTCTCGATGCCGGTCTTAAGAACGATGCGATCATTATCAGGGCGGATTCCGTCAGTATCATAGGCTTGCATATCCGAAACGTGGCCACCAACTATGTGAGAGACCTGGCAGCCGTTCACGTGGAAGAGTCCCGGCACTTCAACATTCAGGACAACAAACTTGAAAACACCTTCTTTGGCATTTACCTGCAAAAGAGCCGGGACGGAAGAGTCGCCGGAAACTCCATCATCGGGCAGGCAGTGGTTGAAGCCAGCTCAGGCAATGCCATCCACCTTTGGTATTGCAAAAATGTAGAGGTAAGCAACAACGAAGCCCGCCACCACAGGGATGGTATCTATCTGGAGTTTTCCGACAGCATCCGCATAGTGCGCAATGTGAGCCAGGACAATCTGCGATATGGCCTCCACTTTATGTTCTCCAACTACAACGACTACCTCGAAAACACCTTTCAGTCCAACGGTGCCGGAGTAGCGGTTATGTTTTCCTCTCAGATTGTGATGAAGCGAAACAGGTTTATCGACAACTGGGGTAGTGCTTCTTATGGCATACTGCTCAAGGAAATTAAAGACGGGCTAATCAGCAACAACCTTTTTCAGGGCAACACCATCGGTATCTATGGAGAAAGCTCAGATAGAATGACCATCAGCCAAAACGATTTTACTGAGAACGGATATGCGCTACGAATACTCGGGAGCTGCAGAGACAACATTATTACCGAGAACAATTTTATAGACAATACCTTTGACGTAGGCACCAACGCCACGAGACAGTACAACCAATACACAAGAAACTACTGGTCGGAGTACACTGGTTACGACCACGACAAAAATGGCCTGGGCGACGTGCCCTACCGGCCTGTGAAGCTTTTCTCGTTTGTAGTAGAAAAGGTGCCACAAGCCATTGTGCTCCTCCGAAGTCTTTTTGTTGATCTGATGAACTTCACTGAAAAAGTAACGCCGGTGTTCACGCCGCAAGACCTGTTCGACGATCAGCCACTTATGAAACCTCATCCCCATGATCAATATTCAACATCTTCATAAGTCCTTCGGCAAACTGGAAGTGCTGATGGACGTCCAACTGGAAATTCTTCCCGGAAAGGTAACGGCTGTTTTAGGGCCCAATGGCTCCGGAAAAACCACACTCATGAAAAGCATTCTGGGTATGACCCTACCTGATAAAGGAACTATCGAGGTAAGAGGTGAATCTACCCGCCATGCATGGAACTACAGGAAACACTTGAGCTATGTGCCACAAATTGCACAGTTTCCCTCCAACCTCACAGTGCAGGAGCTGCTACAGATGATCAAAGAAGTGCGGCAGGAGCCCGCCAACGAGGATCCGTTGGTCGACCGGCTTTCTCTTCAGCCGTTTCTCGACAAAAAGCTCGGGACGCTCAGTGGTGGCACCCGGCAAAAAGTGAACCTGGTACTTGCCCTCATGTTCGATGCGCCCATCGTGCTGATGGACGAGCCCACCGCCGGGCTTGACCCCGTGGCCTTGCTCGAACTGAAGAGGCTGATCCAGGAAATGCGCAAGGCAGGAAAGTGCATCGTGGTCACCACGCATATCATGCCCCTCGTGGAGGAACTGGCCGACGAAATCGTGTTCCTGCTAGATGGCAAGGTATACTTCCAGGGAACCCTGAGCGAGTTATTTTCACTTACTGAAAAAAACACACTGGAAGAAGCCATCGCTCATTTTCTCATTCAACGGAAGGACAGAACGTCCGTCAACGCCTAACAAAAACGCCATGTGGAAAATATTCAAATACAGCTTTTTTGACCTCCTCCGCAGCCGGTGGACCTACTTCTATTTCCTGTTTTTCATGATTGTTACAGCCGGTCTCCTGCATTTGAGCGGACAGGTGGCAGCAGCCATCACGAGCTTGCTCAATATTGTGGTGGTGCTTATTCCACTCATCAGCACGCTTTACGGCATTGTGTACTTCTACAACTCCTCAGAGTTTACGGAGCTGCTACTGGCCCAACCTGTGAGGCGGCGCTCGATTTTCCTGGGACAATACCTGGGCCTCTTCACGTCGCTCGCCGCCAGCTTCCTGCTTGGTATATTGATTCCAGCTATATTTTTGGGCCACTTTGAGGTCAGGCTCTGGATTGATTTGATCTACCTGCTTGGCATCGGCACGCTGCTCACAGCCATATTTACGGCCATCGCCTTTCTCATTGCCCTCAGGCAAACCAACCGCATGAAAGGTTTTGCCTTAGCCATCCTTACCTGGTTATTCCTGGCCGTGCTGTACGACGGCTTGTTTATCATCTTTCTGCTCTTTTTTGAAGACTACCCACTGGAAAAATTCTCCCTGATCGCTACCGTGCTCAATCCTATCGATCTGTCACGCACATCCCTGCTGCTGAAATTGGATATGGCAGCGCTGATGGGGTACACCGGAGCAGTATTCAATAAATTTTTCGGCACGTCCATGGGTATGCTGGTATCCATCTCAGCTTTGGTTCTATGGGTGGTAGGGCCCTTGCTCAGTTTTCTGAGAGTGGCTGCCCGCAAAGATTTTTAACATGAAATCAAAGCTCCCCTTCTTTGCGTTGGCGCTTGTCGGCCTGCTGTCGGGAATTTGGGCTGGCCTGATCAGAATTGGTTTCGACCTGCCTCCTGTTGACCTGGCCACACTACATGGCCCGCTAATGGTGGGTGGTTTTGTGGGAACCTTAATTGGGGTGGAAAGAAGCATACTTTCGGGCAATGGTAAATGGTGGCTCATTCCAGCACTGTCAGGTGCGGCCATCATCGCCTGGATCGCAGGTTTCCATCAGGTGGCTCCCTACTTTCTGATTGCCGCCTCAGCTCTGCTGGTTTTACTGCAAGCCATTCTCCTCCTGTCGTCCAGCCCCACATGGGTCACTTTTGTCCAGTTCTGCGGTGCCATGTGTTTTGCCGGCGGCAACATTCGCCTGTTGTTCAATCCGCTTATGCCGGCCATTGTCCCCTTCTGGATGGGCTTTGTACTTTGCTTTATTTTAGCAACCCGGCTCTCAGAAAACCCCGCCAAAAACGTCCTCATGGGGAGCCTGATAAAGGTGGGGCTGGTCGTTTTTCTTGTCAGCCTGATCGTTCCATTTCATCTGGGTGGCTACTACCTCACAGGCGGCGGCCTGGTGGCCATAGCGCTTGGCATGATTTACATAGAGGTGCAAACCGATCAGGGAATGGGCTGGAGCTACAAAAGGTACTCGTTCGCCGCCATCATGCTCGGCTGGTTTTGGCTGCTTGTGTCAGGCATTGGCATTATGCTGTGGAAAGAGCACATTTACGGCTACGATGCCACCACACATTCGTTCTTCGTCGGCTTCCTTTTCTCCATGGTGTTCATTCACGCTTTAGCCAAGGCTTCCTACCTTGCAGGCCTGAGCAGCCCTCCTTTCCACCCTGTGCTTTTTGTCTGGCTTATCCTCCTGTCTGCCTCCCTGTTGCTAAGGGTCTTCGCAGCGGACATTTTGCACATCACAGCGTTAAAAAAGTGGAGCGGCCTCCTCAATGGCGTCAGCATACTGGGTTTTCTGTTGACCCTTATTAGTCTTACATTGATCAGCAAACATCGTTCTAATCATGAGTCGGTTTGATCCAGGCAAGTGGGCCCGTTTGCCTTTGTTGTATCTTGTGATCCTCTCTGCCCTGGGGCTGCTACTTCGCTGGCAAATGGTAAGTCCATTGCCCATCACCTATAGGTATTTGGTACATGCCCACTCCCACACTGCCTTCATGGGGTGGGTATACAATGCACTGTTCCTTCTCGTTCTCCAACATTTTGTGGGCAAAGAAAATAATGGCAAGCTATTCCGGGGCTACTTTATCGCCCTGCAAATTGGCGTGGTAGGCATGCTTTTCAGCTTTCCATTCCAAGGCTATGGGGCGTTGGCTATAGCCTTCAGCACGCTGCACATGGCGGTGACCATCGCCACTGCCGTATCAATATTCAAACTCATCAAGGACGACAGCACTTTAGCGGCCACCTTCTTACGGTGGGCCCTGGTTTATCAACTCATTTCTGGTGTCGGGCCGCTGATGCTGGGCCCGCTTTCGGCCATGGGGTTAAAAGACAGCCCGTTCTATTCCCTGGCCATCTACTTTTTTATGCACTTCCAGTTCAATGGCTGGTTTGTGCTCGCCTGCCTGGCCATTCTCTTCAGGCTGCTGGAAAGAAGCGGCTGGAGCCTCGCTGACACTGAGAGGAAATGGCTGAAATACACCTTGCTGTACACTGTTGGGCCAGCCTATGTCATGAGCGCCTTGTGGACTGATGTGGGCGACTGGAAATATCTGCTGGCGATAGTCACAGGCACCTTACAGCTGGGGGGAGCCCTGCTATTGTTTAGGTGTGTCTGGAAAAGCGTTAAAATAAAATTGCGGGTTCCGTGGGCCAGGCAGTGCCTTCAGTTCGGCATTACACTACTGACCGTGAAATACTTTCTGCAATTGGCAGGCAGCATTCCCGGTATCGATAGCTGGGTGATGGCAAACAATGGGATCATCATTGCCTTCATCCATTTGATTTTTATTGGCGTGGTTAGCTTTATACTGCTGGGTTTCTACATTTTAGGGGGCTGGATGCGCCTCACTGCCACGTCAAAAACCGGAATATTGGTCTTCTTTGCCGGTTTTGCCATCACCGAAATAGCACTTGTTGCACTACCCTCTTTTTCTTTGGTGGGGCTTTCTGCTCAATTTCCCTATTTTGAAACACTGGTAGTGGCAGCCGCCATTCTGTTAATTGGCAGTGTGTTAATGGCATTGGAAGTCAAGCGGTTACAGGATCAGTAGGCAATATTTTAAAAGTTGTCTGATAGCAGCTGAATAAAATGTGTGAAAAATTTCACTCAGAATATTGCAGAATCATTCCCGCTCATTATTTTTGCAATCCGTTTCCGAAAGGAGCCGGGTTAAAAGCGAAAGTAGCTCAGTTGGTAGAGCACGACCTTGCCAAGGTCGGGGTCGCGGGTTCGAATCCCGTCTTTCGCTCCAAGTCTAAAGAGTGTGAGTGTCAACATAACGCTCACACTTTTTTGTTTACGCCGGGATGGTGGAACTGGTAGACACGCAGGACTTAAAATCCTGTGACCCTTAAAGGTCGTGCGGGTTCGATCCCCGCTCCTGGTACTTGATCATCAAGCAATTACGCCGAGTTTTATAGCTCGGCGTTTTTTTTGTGTTTTAGGCAATCTGAGAACTCTACTTCCCTTTCAACGTCGTTATCACCTCATTCAGCTTGAGCAAAGCCTCCACCGGCGAAATAGTGTTAATGTCAATTTTGCCTAGCAGCTCCCGCACTTTCTCAAACTTAGGGTCGGCCTCGAACAGCGCCAGCTGAAAGTTGGACTTCGGCATCGACTCCAATATGTCGGCCGTTTCATCTCTGATCTTGTCTTTCTCCAGGTTGTGCATGATCTCGTTGGAGCGGATCACTACAGTGTTAGGCATGCCGGCCATTTGCGCCACATGGATACCAAAGCTGTGGTGGCTGCCGCCCTCCTGTAGCTTTCTCAGGAAGATCACCCGGTTGTCCAGCTCTTTTACCGACACATTGAAGTTCTTCACCCTGGGCAAGTCGTTGGCCAGCTGGTTGAGCTCGTGGTAGTGGGTAGCAAACAACGTTTTCGCTTTGAACTTTGGGTGGTTGTGCAAATACTCTACAATCGACCAGGCAATGGAAATACCGTCGTAGGTGCTGGTACCCCGGCCAATTTCGTCCATCAGTATCAGGCTGTCACCACTCAGGTTGTTCAGAATGCTGGCTGTTTCGGTCATCTCCACCATAAAGGTCGATTCGCCCCGGCTCAGGTTGTCAGAAGCACCCACCCTTGTGAAAACTTTATCCACCAAGCCCACATGGGCGTAAGTTGCCGGCACAAAGCAGCCCATCTGTGCCATGAGCACCACCAGCGCTGTTTGCCTGAGCAGGGCCGACTTACCAGCCATGTTCGGCCCGGTAATCACCATCACCTGCTGTGACTGGTCGTCAAGGTACACGTCGTTGGGTACATAAATCTCTCCAACGGGCAGCTGGCTCTCAATCACCGGGTGTCGGCCCTCTTTGATGTCGATAATCCGGTCGTCGCTGATGACCGGTTTGGCGTAGCGGTTCTTTTTTGAAATGGTGGCGAATGATGCCAGGCAGTCGATGCGGGCCAGCACCCGGGCATTCTGCTGAATGGCCTCCACATAGTCGCAGGCAAACTGCACCAGCTCCAGGTACAGCCGCTGCTCTATTACCGACATTTTTTCCTCGGCCGTCAGAATTTTGTCTTCGTATTCTTTGAGCTCCGGTGTGATGTAGCGTTCTGCATTCACCAGTGTCTGTTTGCGGATCCACTCGGTAGGCACCTTGTCTTTGTGCGCATGTGTCACCTCCAGGTAGTAACCGAACACCTTGTTAAAGGCTATTTTCAGGGAGCTGATTCCGGTGTTTTCAATTTCCCGTTGCTGGATCTTAAGCAACACATCCTTCCCGTGAAAGGCAATGTTTCGCAGCTCGTCCAGTTCCTCGTGTACACCTTCTTTTATCACGTGCCCCTGAGTGATGGAAAGTGGCGGCTCGTCTTTTAACTCCTTTTCTATTTTCTCAAGCAAAAGTTCGCAAGGGTTAAGCACGTCGCCCAACCTTTTGAGTGAAGGCGACTCCGATTCCAGCAACAGTTCCTTTAGCGGTGCAATATGATTCAGCGCTCTCTTGAGCTGCATAAACTCCCGTGGGTTCACCCGGCCGACGGCCACCTTGGAAATCAGCCTTTCCAGATCGCCGATGTTCTTCAGTATGTCCCTTGTCTTCTGCTGTAGCTCCTCGTTTTCATACAACTCCTCTACCACCTGGAGCCTTGCTTCTATTTCGCTCTTGTCTTTCAAAGGCAGCACCAACCACTTTCGCAAAAGCCTGGCTCCCATGGGCGTCAGCGTTTGATCCATTACATGAAACAGCGCCACACCATCGGGCTGCTGTGGGTTGATCAGCTCCAGGTTGCGAATGGTGAACTTGTCGAGCCACACAAACTTCTCATCTTCAATCCTACTGATAGAGGAAATATGACTGACTTCTCTGTGCTCGGTGTCCTCCAGGTATTGCAGCACTGCTCCCGCAGCGGAAACAGCCAGCGCCAGGCCATCGATACCAAAGCCTTTCAGGTTTTTGGTTTTAAGGTGTTTGGTGAGCTTCTCGAAAGAATAGTCAGGGCCATACACCCATTCGTCCAGCGCAAACGTGGTATTGTAATCTCTGTACTTTTCTTTGAAAATCGCTTTTTGGTTTTTGGGGTAAATCACCTCAGAGGGGTCGAAGCCCTGCATCAACTTTTCTACCTGCAAGTGTGTACCTTCCGAGGCCATAAATTCGCCGGTGGAGAGGTCAAGAAACGCTACTCCCGCTTTCTCTTTATCAAAGTACAATGAAGCCAGAAAGTTATTGCTCCGGCGGTCAAGCACGTTGTCGTTAAACGAAAGCCCGGGTGTTACCAGCTCGGTCACGCCCCGCTTCACGATGCCCTTCACCATTTTCGGGTCTTCCAGCTGGTCACAAATGGCC
This sequence comes from Imperialibacter sp., assembly GCF_040222815.1. Lineage (GTDB taxonomy): Bacteria > Bacteroidota > Bacteroidia > Cytophagales > Cyclobacteriaceae > Imperialibacter. The sequence continues at coordinate 544,324 of NZ_JAVKCH010000015.1, forward strand.
ACTCTGTGTCCAGCTCTTACCAGCTTGGGCAAATAGTTATCGAGGGAATGGTGAGGGAACCCGGCGAGCTCAATATGAGAGGCCGAGCCATTGGCCCGTTTGGTAAGCACAATGTCGAGGATTTGGCTGGCTGTTACGGCGTCTTCACGAAAGGTCTCGTAGAAATCGCCTACTCTGAAAAGTAAAAGTGCACCGGGGTATTTCGCTTTGATGGCATTGTATTGCTTCATCAGCGGAGTTTCCGCTACCTCATTTGTACTCGCTTTTTTGGCCATGCGCTCTTTCCTGAAAAAGTTTACTTTTGCCGATACGCCGGGGACATCTTTTCCCTGAAAAAATATTTCTTCATGAGAAAAATCAGTAACGACGAACTCAATCGGCTGTCAGTAGATGACTTCAAAACTACTAAAAAATTTCCGATAGCTGTGGTGCTCGACAACGTTAGAAGCATGCACAATGTAGGTGCTGCTTTCAGAACGGGAGATGCTTTCGCAGTGGAAAAAATACTGCTTTGTGGCATTACGGCAACACCCCCTCACAGAGAGATTCATAAGACGGCCCTGGGGTCGACTGATACCGTTGAATGGAAGTATTTCCCAACAACAACCGAAGCTATCCAATCGCTGAAAAAAGAGAAATATAAAGTTTTTGTGGTCGAGCAAACTGACGAAAAAATCTTTCTGCACGACTTCCAACCAGCCACTAACGAAAAATATGCCTTCGTTTTCGGGCACGAGGTGTTCGGAGTGTCAGACGAGGCAGTGGCTTTGGCGGATGCCGCTATTGAAATTCCTCAATTCGGCACCAAACACTCGCTCAATATCACGGTTAGCCTCGGCGTAGTTATTTGGGATGTGGTGAGCAAAATGCTCAAAGCTTAATGCCCACAGAAAAGTAAAAACTGCGACCATCGGAGGGGATAATCCCGGGACCCGGATACCCGGCGGCTCTGCGGGTAAAGTACATATTGTTAGTCAGGTTATTTATTCCTGATTCAAAGTAGATTTTGCTGAGGGCATATCTGGCTGAAAAATCGGCGACAAAGTAGGCTGGAATGATGCCTTCGACCGCCGTGGGCACAGGGGGGGTACTGTCGGCATTGGAAGCGTCGGAAAACTGCTGGGAAAGGTAGGTGTACTGCACCGACAACTGCAGGGGCCCTCCTCTGTAGGTAACCCCAGTACGGTAGCTCACTCTGGGAACCAGCTCCACCTGGTTGCCTTCAATTCCAGGCTCTCCACTTTGCAGGTACTCCGAGCGGATAATCGCCAGATTATTAAAGAAAGCAAGCTGCCATTTGTCCTGCGCCGGAGCTATTAGTTTGTGGATATTCAGCTCAACCAGTGACTCAAGCCCGACAATACCAGCATCTGCAATGTTGGTTCGGTACCGAAAGGTTCTGTTAATCAGGTTATTGAATCGAGGGTCGGGCTCTGTGCGTAGCACAGTACCTATTCTATTATTATAGCCCAGGTAAAAGCCACTTATGTCGTAGCTCATCAGCTGCCCCCACACCCCTCTGGCTCCGATATCTACGTTGTAGCCCGTTTCATCCGTCAGGTCTTCGTCGACCGAGAGCGAGGGATTATTGACCCTGATATCATTGAAGTTAATTGCCCGGTAGTTTTGAGAAAAGTTGCCATAAAGCTCAAGTTGTGGCGAAGGCTTAAGGCTCAGGCCAATCCCGCCAAAGAGGAAAGTTCTTTCGTTGGTCTTATCTTCATACACGGTCGAATCATAAATCACATTGCCTGCAAGATCTGTTCTTGTGTCCCTGTAATAACCGTTTGCACCTGTCCGGATGTGTTCGAGCCGTAAGCCCGGAGTGACGCTGAATTTATCCGTGAGGGTAAAAATATTTTCTGCAAATGCAGCGGTGTTGAAGCTGGGCAGGTCAAAATCTGATCCCTCCAGTTGCTCGGGGTTCAGGTAGGTGAAATCTGCTTCTTTTCCCGACGGCCCCCAACCCTGCTGCCTAACTGTAAATCCATTGTATATTCTTCCCCCCACGAGTAGCGCCGAGTACTGTCTGCCTACTTTATAATTCCAGATCAGGCGGGTTTCGTTGCCGAAATTTCGAAAAGCATCGCTTAAAAAGTCCCTGTTTTGTGTCTCATCGTCTGGTCGGTCGATCCGGCCCAGGTTACCCAGGGCCTCCCTGCCTGCCACAAGTCCGAAAAACCTGGAGTTGAGCCGCAGGGTCGAGGTAAATGAATGATTGAGCTGTGCAGACATGAGGTTCCAGTTCACCTTGAACCAGTTGCGCTCTCTCTTCGATTGTCTGGGGTCGGCATAAAATTCATTGTCGGTGAGGCCACCCGGCTGTTGGGCAAGGTAGTACAAATGCGTGTAGTCCGCTTCCAGCGAGGTGCTGGCCGACAGCTGGTAGGTCATCCTTCCGTAGGTGGTAGTAGAATTGAAAGCAGAATTGCAGCGCCAGCATTGACCCGAGGCGGTTCGGTTATAGGCATAGTAATTAAGCTTGCCAACCTGCCCGCCAGCCGACAAAAAGCTGTTGTAAAAGCCCAGGCTGTTGTATGTCTGTTCCGTTTCGACGGCAAGCTTGCGATCCGTTGGCCCTTTTTTCATCACGAAATTGACCAGTCCACCGAATTGGGTTCCATATTGCAGCGACGCTGCGCCTCTCACAATCTCTATACGATCCACAGCCTGAATAGCTGGCGAATAGTAGCTTTCGGGGTAGCCGAGCGCATCTGCCGCTATGTCGTATCCATTCTGTCGGGTATTAAAATTCGAGTTCCGGTTTGGGCTAAGGCCCCTCGTGGCTACGCCTATTTGCAACCCGGCACAATCGCTTTCCCACACATTTGCCCCGGGGATTCGGCTAAATATCTGCCGGGCATTGTTAGCCGCTTTATTTGCCACTATCTCTCCCAGCTGGATAACCTCTGTTTTCTTGGCTTCGTAGATGCTGGTCCCTTCCACACCCCTCAGCGTTTTCATGCTGAAGATTTCATCTGATGATCCATCGATCACCAACTCATTCAGTTCCTTCTCGAGCTCATTCAGCCGCAGCAAAATGGGCGACACCACCGGTTCTTTTAATCTGTACCTCAGCGTTTCATAGCCATAGAGGTAGGCAGTCAGCTCCCGGGTTCCAGACGGCACCCCTGACAACGAAAAATACCCATTGATGTCGGAAAGGGTAAAAAGTGGTGAACCCTCCACAAAAACCCTGACACCAGGCAGCGACGAACCTGCTATGTCCTCTACCCGGCCTTGCACGGTCTGCTGCGCCACAACGCTTGCCGTCGGGAGCAATGCTATCAACAAAATGATGAGGCTATTTTTCATTCGGCGGGAAGTATCCAGGTTTTTGGAAGAAACGATTCTTGTTGATGCACCAGGTTAACAGTTGGGTCAACAAATGGACGGCTGCGTCGCCCGTTGAGTGTCACCCACGACTCAGCCCGGATTTCGGGGTCGGTCAGGCCCTGGTTCTTCAGCTCAACGGCCAGGAAATGGGCAAATTGCAGGATCATATCCGGCTGAGTGGCCACCATTTTTTCCTGCTGCGGGGTCAGGTAGTCGTGGTTGGCTATCTGACCCATGCGACCAGTGGCGGGGTCATTAACGTGAAAGGAGACATACCCCGCCTTTTCCATCAGCATCACCCGCCAGCTGAAGCGATAGCCCTCTTCTCTCCAAAAGAGCGGTGCAGGGTACAACAAATACCTCCAGGGCATAAGAAGTTGCCAGCAAACAAAGGTTACCATAAACCACTTGTAAACTGGCGCCAAACGGTAATTGTCCTGCCTTTCACTTCCTTCAGAGGGCCATTTTATGCGGAATATCCGGGAAATCTTGTTCAGCACGTTTTCATGAAATGCAGGTGGAAAGAAGATCAGTGTGCTCAGAATCATAATAAACGGAAACATGCCAATGGCCGGAAACAGCAGGGCCGTAAGGGCATGGAAAAAGATCACAAAAAAATAGGCAACAGGCCGGGTGCGTGAGTTAAGCAGAAAAAAAACGATGAAAAGGTCGTAAGCCGCACCGCCCCAGCTCATGGCATAGGCCACCCATTCTTCTTCGAGCAAGGGGCCAATCAGAGGAAGGTGCGATTTGGCTGGCAGCCATATCTTCAATGGCATGGCCTGCAAAAGCCAGTCGCCGTTGAGTTTGGCAATGCCTGCAAACACATATACTACTGCCAGCTGGAATTTCAGCAGGTTAACAGACCATACCGGAACAATTAGCTTTGTTGATGAAGGCTTGCGCCAGGCATCAACAGAGAAGTGCCGGCCCGCCGGCATAAAAATCATGAGAAAGCTGACAAGGCTGACAAAGTAGTAGTGATTCAGGTAGTTGGTTTTGTCGATCAGCTCTATGTAGGTAAACGACAGAAAAAAAAGCGCCGCTGCCAACCGGTAACGCCAGCCCACCATCACCATCAGGGAAGTAACAAGCACAAGTCCGAAGACGAAGTACATGCCAATACCCGAAAGTGGTTTTACCCACTCAAATCCATAAAAGGGGAAAAAGACCCTGGGTTGGATATACAATTCGGCCACCCACCCCTTTAGCATAAACCTTATGGTGCTGATGGCCATCATCCCGCCAAACACTATTCGGAAAACCACCAAGGGGGCTATCGGCACTTTGCCTGAAAATATATTGCCAACCCAGGGTTTCATATGTCAGTCTCCATCGTTGTCCTGATAGGAAATCACCACGCCAAGGGCCGACGCCATGTCTGTCTTGAGAAGTACGGCTAGCTGCTGCATCTGTGCAAAAACCTGCTGCACACGACTGTTATCCGTTCTAATCTGCTCATCCAGCGGATTTTCAATCTGATCTATGAACCCAAGCACCGCATCAAACTGCGCATTGATGGCTTCGTCGAGTGGCAGCTCCGATCCCGAGGTTGTCGCCGCCTTTCTTGCCTTCAGGTAATCGTCGAAACCCAGCCCCTTCACGCCCTCTCTTGTTTGCCCCAGGAACAACTTTTTGTAAGCGTCCACATTTGCGAGGGCCAGCTCCAGCGAATAGCCGGCATAATATGCTTCAGTTGCTTCGGGAATGGTAATACCCAGCGACCTAATACCAGCCGGAATGCCAATCTTGGCATCTCTCGTATTTCTCTCAAAACTCAAATTGAGCGCATTCACCAGCTTGCCCAGTGAACTGCCCGCATCGGCACCCAGGGCACCGTCGCTGGTAAACTCCCCCAGGTAATTACCACCGTCAGGTGACCAGGCAGTATACACTTCGGCGGCGGTAGCAATAATCAGCTCAGCTACGTTCTGCAGGTAGGTTGCCCGTTGTGGTTGATCTGCAAAGCCCTGAATCACTTCCCCGGACGTGACGTCCTTCCCATAAAGCAAATACTCCAATGCAGCAAAGCCCTTGGCATCGTTATTAGCCAAAGTGCCAAGGTTGTAGCTGCCGTTTTCTATGTTCCGCTCAATTTTTGACCTATCCGCCGGAAAAATATTCAGGTTTGAAACCAGCCCACTCTCCTCGGCAGGCCCAAATTGATAAGGGCTACAATATTGCCAGGCTATTCTCGCTTCAAACAATGCTGTTTTAGCCTCCTCAAGTGTGCTGCTTTCAGGCGATGCGATGAAGGACGAGATCTTGTCACGAAGTATACCGCTCTTCTGCTCCAACTCCTGGTAGGCAGGCACTATTAAGGAGCTTCCCACATGCTCCAGGAACCCTTTCTGGTCAAAATTATCTCCGGCATTCGGGCCGTTGTCATCTTCTCCGCAGGATGTAACCATCATGCCTGCCAGCATCAGAACAACAGGTGCCCATTTTTTATATTCTCCCAATCTCACTTAGAGTTGATCCTTTACAGGTTCGAGTTCTTGATAAGTAGTGACCAGCGTATTCCTGGCTTCGTTCAGCCCTGCCACTGTGGCCTTCCAGAAATCCCCTCCTTCACCCAAGTTGGATGTGAGTATGTCGTTGATCTGTGCCTGTGTTAGCTTCTTTTTTGGACTGTACTGGATCGCCTTTACAAACTGGTATGCTTCAGAAAGATGATGGAAGGCGTTGCCGATGTCTCCATCATTGAAATTTCCAATAGCTTGGTTGATGTAGTGAACTGTAACGGCGGCAGTTACCAGCTCATGACCAGCATAAATAATTTCACGTTGTTGATCCCTTGTAACATAATCTTTGTTTACAATAGCGGTTCGTCCCTTCAGGTAGGCATTCATCAGCAAAGCGTTAGTGCCCAGCAGCGCATCCATATTGTTGGTGTAATGGCCCCAAAATCTCCTTTCACTGGCTTCCAGAACAGGTTCACCTGCAGGAAAGTCGACGGGCACGCCGAAATAACCAAAGGCTTCGTCCCAATGGTGCTCCATAGCAGTGTAGTTTTTCCCATCTACCAGCGCCTCATTGTCAACACCATCGCCCACTTTGGCATCGGTGAGGTAAGCGTTAAATATCTGGTTATAAAAAGTAGAACCCATAAGTCCCTTTTCTACAAACTGAGTGAATTCCCACCCCAGCTCATTTACTAGAATATAGCTGTCTGTTGTGCCTCTTTGCAGTCTGCCAGCAACTCCCTCGCCGGCCACTGTGCCGTTGGCTGCCACATCGGAGCTTGCCACTTCTGTCGCTTCAAAAAGCTCTTTTATATTTTGCACCTCCGAAACAAATGTTTTGTCCTCCAGCTTCTTGGATGACGCATTCAGCTCAGCTGACAGGAAAGGTGAATTTGTGTTAGCAAACATATCATTCAGTACGCTTGCTTCAACCGCCTCACCCTTGTCGCCTTTTGAAATATATGCCTTTATCTCAGCCACCATGTTCAACCTGTCGGTCTGCCCGCTATAATCTACCGTGCTGAGCCCGTTCCGCTCAAATGTATATGCTGTCGGCACCTCAGCGATTTGTGCCTCCGCATCATCGTCGTTTCCGCATCCACTCAGCAATCCAAATGACCCCAGCAGCAACAGTACCCTGAATCTTTCGTGCAATCTCATTGTTTTGAATTATTTAGATTAATTATAAACAATGGCAAAATTATCTTTATTTAGATTTAATACAAATAAAGAAATAGGAAAATATACAGAAAAACTGCTGTCTTTGGATGGCGGTCAGTAAGTAATCTCCACTCTTAAAGCAGGAGCCATTTCTTTCTTGATCAGATAAGACAATCCGATCAACTGATTGTTGAGTTGTTGCACAGTCGGCAGGTTGCTCTCTATTTGATTTGAGAGTGGGTCAGTCATTGACTGTAGAGTGGAAGAAACAGAGCCAAGGCCTGAAGCCACAGCCTCGGACAGCGGCTGGTCGGAGGCAGAAAGCTTAGCCCCTTTGATGTTGAGGTATTCATCAAAGCCCAATCCATCTACTCCATTTCTCGAAGTCCCGGTAAAAATCAATCGATATGCCTCGATGTTTGCTTTGAGCAGCTCAAGAGAATAGCCCCCGTAGTAGGCCTCTGTTGCTTCAGGGGCAGCCAAGCCACCGCTATAGTCGCCCATTGGAATACCTACTTTGGCTTTGGTCACTGTCAGCTCAAGGCTTTTAGCAAGACCGTTGACGAGATCGGAAACAGAACTTCCTTCTTTCACTCCCAGGGCGTCGTCGTCAGCAAAAAAGACGTAGTAAACACCCCCTATGGCCGGATCCCAGGAGCGATAAACTAAATTTGATGCCAGCGAAATCTGACCGGCAACACCAAGCAGATAGCCGTTTAAAGTCGTTTTGCTTGCAATCGTTGAAAGCAATTTTTCATCTGTAACGAACTTGTTATTGAGCAGGTAGTCAAGGGCAGGAAATCCCTTGGCATGGCTGTTTTCCGGAAGATTTAAGTCGATATTCGAGCTATCCAGGTTAGCTTCAATTTGGGAAATATCAGCGGGAAATGAGTTTATATCTGCCCCCAGGTCACGCAGTTCTGAAGGGCCAAACTCAAACGGCAGGCAATACTGCCACGATAGCCACGCTTCTTTGAGGCTTTGCCTTGCCATAAGCAAGTTGTTCTTGGTGGGCTGTTTGATCAAGCGATCCAGGGCCGTGTCGAGGGCCATGCTCTTTTCAGTCAGGTCCTTGTAAGACGGAATGATCAAATTCTTCCCAATGTTTTCAACAAACCCCTTCTGGTCAAAAAATCTCACCAGTGTTGGGTCAGGGCCCTTTTCAAAGCACGAAACACAGGAGATTAAAAAAAACACTCCCAAAAAACAGTTCCTCATTTTACTCTTCATTGCCTGCTCATTATATGCTGTTGACCCTATTCCGGGAGAGAACGTTGCAAGTTATTTTACTCTTGCCAAAAATCTATTCACAAAGCGTAAAAACCTGAAAGCGATTCTCTTTGCATCTCCTGCCACATATAATAGCGTAGCTATAAGAAAATAGGTGTCAATTCGGCTTGGTTTTTACTAATTTAGCCCTCAGAATTAACTAACAGTACAATGAGTATAAGAATAGAGAAAGATACAATGGGCCCGGTGGAGGTGCCTGCTGAAAAATATTGGGGCGCTCAGACACAACGATCAAGAGACAATTTCAAAATCGGCGGAGACAGTGCCCGTATGCCTATTGAAATAATCAGGGCGTTTGCCGTACTCAAAAAAGCTGCTGCTCAGGCCAACAATGAACTTGGCGTATTGCCAAAAGACAAGCTCGACCTCATTTCCAAGGCTTGTGACGAGGTGCTGGAAGGGAAATTAGATGATCAGTTTCCGCTGGTGATCTGGCAAACCGGCTCAGGCACCCAGTCGAACATGAATGTGAATGAAGTGGTGGCCAACAGGGCGCACGTTATTAACGGTGGCAAGCTGCTCGACGAAAAGAAAATCATCCACCCCAACGACGACGTCAATAAGTCGCAGTCGTCCAACGACACCTTCCCCACCGCCATGCACATTGCCGGCTACAAAATGGTGGTTGAGGTCACGATTCCCAAAGTTCAGAAACTGCGGGATACACTCGCTGCCAAGGCAGCCACCTTTAAAGATGTGGTAAAAATTGGCCGGACGCATTTTATGGACGCTACCCCGCTTACGCTTGGTCAGGAGTTTTCTGGTTATGTGTCGCAGCTGGATCATGCACTCAAGGCACTGAAAAACACCCTTCCTCATTTATCGGAGCTGGCTCTTGGTGGCACTGCGGTGGGCACAGGCCTCAATACCCCAAAAGGATACGACGTGCTGGTGGCGAAAAAAATCGCTGCTATATCAGGCCATCCTTTTGTTACAGCCGAAAACAAGTTTGAGTCACTGGCTGCTCACGATGCCATCGTTGAATCGTCGGGCGCACTCAAGCAGCTCGCTGTGAGTCTGATGAAAATTGCCAACGACATCCGGATGCTTTCCTCAGGCCCCCGCAGTGGTATCGGGGAAATTCTCATCCCTGAAAACGAACCCGGCTCGTCCATCATGCCTGGCAAAGTGAATCCTACTCAGTGTGAAGCACTGACGATGGTATGCGCTCAAGCCATTGGTAATGACGCAGCCATTACCGTAGGAGGCATGAACGGCCATTTTGAACTGAATGTATTCAAGCCGGTTATGATTGCGAATTTTCTTCAATCAGCCCGCCTTTTAGGCGATGCCTGCGAGTCTTTCAACGACCATTGCGCCATTGGCATCGAGCCTAATCATCCTGAAATAAAAGACAAGCTGGAAAAGTCATTAATGCTCGTAACAGCGCTGAATACGCATATTGGGTATGAAAATGCAGCTAAAATCGCCAAGAAGGCGCACAAGGAAGGAACCACCCTCCGGCAGGCCGCTATTGAGCTAGGACTTCTTACCAATGAACAATTCGATGAGTGGGTAGTGCCTAAAAATATGGTTGGCAGCTTGAAATAGTGCAAATTGAAATTTGACATTATCAAACATATTTTTGTACATTGCTAACGAGTTATATTAAAATTTCAATTTAAGATGAAAAAACTCTTCAAATTTTTACCAATTATCTTTGGTCTTGCTGTAGCCCTGCCTACTCAGGCACAGATGTCGAAGAAAGAAAAAAAGGAATGGAAGAAAAGGACTAAGTCCCTGGAGCCAGAACAATATAAAACGCTATTAGAGGAAAACCAGTCGCTGAAGAGCCAGGTAAGTACATTAAAGAATCAAACAGCTGACTTTGACAGCAAACTGGCCGACAAAGATTCTCAGATTAGCGAGTATCAGGAAACCATCAGCTCTCTTCGCTCCGACTTGTCAGCAACGAGAAAACAACTTCAGGATGCCAATGCTGCACCTGCGACGCCTGCCGGTATCAACGCCAATGTTGGTGTTGTGTTCAAAGTGCAGGTGGGCGCCTTCAAAAACAAGGATCTCACCAAGTTTGCCAAAGACAATGAGAACTTCAGTGCGGAAACAGATGGTGACGTGAACAAGTACACACTGGGCGTTTTCAAAGACTACTATGAAGCCGATGCATTCAAAAAGTATTTGAGAGAAATGGGCGTGAAGGATGCCTGGATTGTGTCTTTCAAAGATGGACAAAGAGTGCCTATCAAAGATGTGCTGGAAGGCATCATATAAAAAATTCTATTTAATTGAAAAGGCGGCCACAAGGTCGCCTTTTTTGTTTTGCCCCGGCACAACGAGTTGAGCTACCTTTTGAGGATTATTTAGCTTATCTTTGTGGTCTTTTTGAAAGGCGGGGCCTATATCCGGCACCATATTGATTACTGAGAGATTCTGATTTATATGATTCAATACAAGACCGCAGAGGAAATTGAGCTAATGAGGATAAGTGCCCAGCTAGTTTCACGCACACTGGGTATGCTGGCAAAAGAAGTACAACCGGGTGTCACACCTCTGCATCTCGACAAGCTTGCAGAAGAATTTATCAGGGATCACGGAGCTATTCCGGGGTTTCTTGGGCTTTACGATTTTCCTAACTCCTTGTGCATGTCGCTCAACGAGCAGGTTGTGCATGGCATTCCATCAGGCAAGCCACTAGCGGAAGGCGATATCATCTCGATTGACTGCGGGGTACTAAAAAATGGCTACTACGGGGATCAGGCCTATACTTTTATGGTGGGAGAGGTGTCAGACGAAATCAAAAAGCTTCTTAGGGTGACCAAAGAATGCCTCACATTGGGCATTGAGCAGGCCACGGCCTCCAACAGAATTGGTGACATTAGTTTTGCTATTCAAGCGCATGCCGAAGCCAATGGTTATGGCGTGGTGAGGGAGCTTGTAGGGCATGGCCTGGGCAAGAAAATGCATGAGTCTCCCGAAGTGCCCAATTACGGAAGAAGAGGCAGTGGACCAAAAATCAAAGAAGGTCTCGTAATAGCCATCGAACCCATGATCAACATGGGAACAAGAAGGGTAAAGCAGCTGAGAGACGGCTGGACAATTATTACTGCCGACAACAGACCCTCGGCCCATTACGAGCATGATGTAGCCATTGTTGATGGCAAGCCAGATGTTCTTACCACCTTTGATTTCGTAGAAGAAGCGCTGGGCGTGCTCCAGAGCAACTAGTGTCCCTACCAAAGCCCTGGGGGCACAATCTCTATCACATGCCCGTCGGGGTCTTCAAAGTAGAAAGAGTAAATCCCTTCTTTCCACTTCTGCTCGTGCGTTATTTCGACACCCTTTTTTAGCAGTGCAGCCTTCCATCCGTCATAGGTCGGCGCTGGCACTTCAAATGCAATGTGTTGCTTGCCCTCCGCATAATGTGGCGGCAACACCTTTTCATTGCGTGTGGCCGATGCATCGAAACAAAGCAACACTGTGTCGCCCACCTCAAAAAAAACATGACGGCCGGGCACCATTGCGATGACCGGCAGGCTCAGACATTCGTGATAGAACTTCCGGGTAGCCTCTAGGTCAGACACATAAAGACATGTTTCTTTTATCCTTGTTATCTTCATTTACATCTATCTCTTGAAAAAACTCACTAAAGAGTTTACGTTCAATAAGTTTGGTCTGTTCACCGTTTCCCCATTTCACGGAAATTTCGTACATTCCATTATACTTTCTTCCCTGGTAAACCGAGCCCTGCTCATATCCGTTTAAACCAACAAATGGTTTTGGCGCCTTAACGCACTCAAATCTAATTTTAAATTTATCAGTCAACACCGTGCTATTTATTTGGGGGGCAAATATAGCCTTATCTCAAGTTTTGCTGTTACATTTCTGACAATAATTGTTAACATTTATTTTTTGTACTTTTCCAATATGCTGTTTCTCTATTCCATGTGTTCAGGTCATCCGATAGTTGGCAGAAAACCATGTTGGGATATCCATTCTCCCATTTACCAAACCCCCTGTAAATTAATTCTTAGCATAAAACCCTTGAATCCGTTATAATTTATTTAATTTAATCTCTAGAAGGGTTTGTCCTATGGCTATTTAGCTGCTTTGGGGTAAAATTCGACACTTGAATCAGTATACTCTATTGTTTTCACAAATTGTACTCTTTACGTATTAGCACATTATAATGGAAGAACTAGTTAAGCTCATTGAAATTGCAAAAAAGAAAGGTCAGCGAAGCATACAGCTCGTTAACCAGAATTTTCGAAAGAAGGAAATCTCAAAAGACAATCAACTTTATGAGGGGATTATAACAGGAGAGTTTCTCAACGATGATGATGCAGCCACCAAAATGTTTGACACTGATCCTGGCAACAGAAATTACAGAAACGCCAAGACAAAGTTAAAACAGCGGCTTCTCAATCATCTTTACTTTCTCGACTACGACAAGGACATCTACACGTTGCACAACAAGATGTCCTACGAATGTCTTCATACGCTGCATCAAACGAAGATTCTTTTCATGGAGGGATCTTCAGAAATTGGCATTCGGCTTATCCCTCAATTAGTAAGGGCCACTACCGAGTTTGAATTCCACGAGATAAAAATCGAAGCGCTCATTATTCTGAGGAACGAATATGCGCACATGGGAAAGCTTACGCCCTACCTTGAAACTCAGGCCGAAATTGATGTGGTTACCAACACACTCAAAATAACCCGGCAGTGCGAGGAGCTTTACTTTAGTACGCTGGTTAACATCAATAAGTCGGTAAGTGCCCAGCAGCGGGTTATTGATGCTATTCCGAAGACTATCAAGCAAATAGAAGAGGCTGCCAAGCAGCTTAAAAGCAATCGACTTGACGTGCTGTCGTACAAGCTAAAGTTGCTGTACAACCAGCTTACCTGGAAGTTCAAAGAGAACCTCACCATTTGTACCGAAATAGAGAAAAAGTACCTCAACAAGCACAACCATGAGGTGGAGGTTGATTTGAGCAAAAATCAAATTTCTCTGATAAAAATCTATTGCTTCTACAACACGGGGGATGTTGAGAACGGAAAGGCGTATGCCACCAAGGCACTCAGCCTCTTCAAAAACGGCAGCCCTGAGTGGTTTGATTTCATGGAGTACTACTTCCTGCTACTAATGAAAGGGGAGATGTACAAAGACGCCGGAAAAGCTTTCAGAGCCATCAGAACCAACAAGAACTACGTGCATCTTGACGAGGTGGACAAAAATCGCTGGCTGATCTACAGAGCCTTCCTTGTTTTCGTCAACGACGAAAAGCTACTCAAATGGGGCTTTGACCTCGAGGAGTTCCTTAACAAAGTGCCTGACTACTCCAAAGACATGAATAACTACGCCGTCGGCACATTGGTTATTCAATTCTTATATCTGTTGAGAGATGCGGAAGTAATCAAGCTCAAGGCCGTGCTTCAAGAGCTTGAGAAATACAACTCCGAGCATTTGGACAAGAGAACAAACTACAGGAACAGCATCTTCATCAGGTTGATTTCTATGGTAACTGAAAATGAGTTTAGTCACGATGCCATCAAAGACAGAGGCAAGGTATACTTCTCGAAACTGAAGAGGACAAAAATCCCTTGTGAGATCAAGGTTGACCTGGAAGTGATTCCTTATGAAATCCTATGGAGTTATATCCTGAAGATTTTGTCGAGCAATAAGTTTTATGTTCACTATCGTTTCTACGACATTCACTTCAAGCAGATGGCGGAACAAGCGAAGTAAGTGATATCGAAGGTCAACATCTCTTATATTTTGTAGTACATTTGACGATATGAGAGGAAATGATGTGCTTCTGAAATTTCTCATTTGGAGGCTCAGAAACATCAGCGATAAGAACTTCATTCTGATCCTGGCGGGGATTGTCGGGGCCATTGCAGGGATTGCTGCGGTGGTGTTGAAGAGCAGCGTTCATTTCATTCAACGACTGCTTGAGAGAAATTTTTATCTGTATGATATCAATTTCTCTTATCTGGTGTATCCGTTGATTGGAATTGTTATCACGCTGGTCATTTCCAAATACGTCCTCAAAGAGAAGCTCGGCCACGGTATTACCCACGTCCTCTACTCGATATCCAAAAATTCGAGTATCATCAAAAGGTCGAAAATGTACTCCCGCATGATCACCAGTGCCATTACTGTTGGCTTTGGTGGTTCTGTGGGGCTGGAGGCTCCTATAGTGGTCACAGGCTCGGCCATCGGCTCCAATATTGCCCAGCTTGTTCATCTCAACTACAAAAAGAGGACGCTTTTAATAGGGTGCGGAACAGCTGGTGCCATCTCGGCTATATTCAACTCGCCTGTTGCTGGCGTTATATTCGCCATCGAAGTAATCCTGGCCGACGTCACCATTTCGTTGTTCATTCCGATTTTGATTGCCTCGGTAACCGGCTCTCTCGTGTCAAAAACGCTGTTGGGAAACGACATTCTTTTCTCATTTCAGTTAAAAGACTCCTTTACGGCGGCCGATACCCCCTACTACATTTTGCTTGGTGTCGCATGCGGTTTAGTCTCCTTATACTTTACCCGACTCACCTATTTTGTTGAGGGCAAGTTGTCCGGCATTAACAATGACTTTAACAGGGCGCTTATGGGTGGTGCCGCCCTTGCGCTTATCATTCTGATTCTTCCTCCAATATATGGTGAGGGCTATGAAACTATTAAGTCGCTTCTCAATGGAAACGAAGATGAAGTGCTCCAGAGGAGCTTATTTTATGGCCTCAGAGAGAACGGGCTTATCATCATCTTCTTCTTGTTTGCGGTCATGCTCCTCAAGCCAATCGCCTCGGCCACCACTATTGGCGCTGGCGGCAGCGGTGGTATCTTCGCTCCTTCCCTCTTCCTGGGTGGGGTTACTGGCTACTTTTACGCCCGCACCATTACGCAGGTATTTCCATTTACCAACCTCAGCCTGAGCAATTTTACACTAGTGGGCATGTGCGGCGTTATGAGCGGCGTGTTACATGCGCCCCTTACTGCCATCTTCCTTATCGCCGAAATCACAAGCGGGTATACATTGTTCGTTCCATTGATGCTGGTCTCCGCTATATCATACAGCACTATTTCCTACTTCGAAAAGTATTCCATTTACACCAAGCACCTTGTGGAGAAGGGCGACCTGATACCCAACGACAAGGACAGGCTGGTACTTAGCCAGATACTGCTTGAGAAAATAGTAGAAACCGATCTTTTAACCATTCACCCAAATGCCACGCTGGATGACCTCGTGAAGTTAGTCAGGAAGTCGAGACGCAATATTTTCCCTGTGGTAAATGATCTTGGTGAGCTTGAGGGAATCATCACTTTGGACGATGTGAGAGAGATCATGTTCAACGAAGAAGCCCGAAAAAGCATCATTGTAAGAACCTGGATGACGCCACCACCGGCGTTTGTGTCTTCCAATGAAAAAATGCAAAGCGTGATGAACAAGTTTGAGATTTCGCAGGCATGGAATCTTCCTGTGATCGATGACGGAAAGTACATCGGCTTCGTCTCTAAATCCAGCATTTTCAGCGCCTACCGCAGCAAGCTCATCCGCCAAAACCAGGAGGAGTAACCACATTTGTGGAAAACGGGCGGACTTATCCACGGGGTTTCCATTTGGAGTTCTTTTATATTCCATTGATAATCAAACTCTTGCGACAAAGGCAGTAGGCGGGTGTGGATAACTCTTGCTAAATGTGGATATCTGTGGGATTTACACCCTAATCGCCTCGTTGACAAAAACATTACTGACATATAATTCGTAAATTGGGGTATGCGACGCACAGTAGTTTTGTTATTTTTTCTATTCGGTGCCGGTGCAACCATTGCTCAAGAAGTAGAGGTAATCAAGTATCCGCAGTTGGACGCCATTATAAATGCGAAAGAGGATGGAGTCAAAGTCATTAACTTTTGGGCTACCTGGTGTAAACCTTGTGTAGAAGAAATAGGCTATTTTGAAGCTGCTAACACCCAATTCAGAGACAAAGGAGTTTCCGTTACTCTGGTCAGCTTTGACTTTGGCAAGGATGTTGAAAAGAAGGTGCAAAAGTTCATTGATAAAAATGACCTTCGCTCAAGAGTGCTAGTGCTGGACGAAACCGACTATAATTCGTTTATAGATAAGGTCTCTCCTTCGTGGTCGGGGGCCATTCCGGCGACACTCATTGTGAACTCAAAAACCGGCAAAAAGCAGTTCTATGAAAAGACGTTTAAGGAAGGGGAACTGTCTGAGGTTATTGAAGCTTTTATAAACTAAACCCTACTTACAATGAAAAAGACAATCAGTTTGATAGTGTTGCTGGCCATTGTTCAGGTCAGTGCCGCACCTTTTGATGGGGGATACGAGGTAGGAGATATAGCCAGGGACTTTCAGCTTAAAAATGTGGATGGTGCCTCAGTAAGCCTGTCAGACTACAAAGAGGCTAAAGGCTTTATTGTGGTTTTTACTTGCAATACTTGCCCCTATGCCAAGTTGTATGAGCAAAGGATCATTGCTCTTGACAAAAAATACAAGGGGGCTGGCTATCCTGTCATTGCCATTCAACCCAACGACGGCTCGCTGTCACCCGGCGATTCGTTTGAAGCGATGCAGGCCAATAGCAAAAAGAAAGGTTTCAGCTTCCCTTACCTGCTTGATGAAACCCAGGAAATTGCCCGTGCTTACGGTGCTGCCCGAACACCACATGTTTTCCTACTGAACAAGGAAAGTGGCAAGTTGAGGGTCGCTTATATCGGTGCCATTGACAACAACCACCAAGATTCGAATAAGGCGGATAAAAAGTATGTAGAAGATGCCGTAGATGCGCTGATAGCCAGCAGAAAAGTCCCTGTAACCTTCACCAAGGCCATTGGCTGTACGATTAAATGGAGCGGCACTTGACCGTAATAAGAAAGGCTGGGGTTTCCAGCCTTTCTTATGTTCTTTAATGAAGCTTGTAAATAATTGGCAGCACCATCCTTACTTTGACGGGACGGCCACCTTGCCTGCCGGGCTTCCACGCAGGCGCTTTGGAAAGCACCCTCAGCGACTCGCTATCGAAGTCTTCGTTGATGCCCTTAATCACCTTTAAGTCCGTCAGGTTGCCCTGCTCATCTACAATGAACTGAACATAGACCTTCCCCTGAATATCGTTTCTGATGCCGCTTTTTGGGTACCTGATATTCTTGCCAAGGAATGCCATGAAGTCAGCCATGCCCCCTACCGGATCGGGCATTACCTCGGCATAGTCTACAAACTCTGGGGCAACCTCATCGATCGGCTCCGGCATTAGTTCAGAGAGGTCGATCTCTTCCACTTCAACCGGGTCAATAATCAGCTCAACTTCCGGAACATCAATTTCATTATCAACTTCTTTGATCTCAGGCATAACAACCTTTGGCTTAGGTGGATCCGGAACTTTTGTCAGAGGCACATCCACAACCTCAATCACCTGTGCGGCAATTTCTGCGACAGTAATCGGCGGCTCATACGCCGTGCGCCACTCAAAAGCCGTGACTACCAGCGCCAGGGCCACCATAAATCCAATGGACAGGTGCAGGCCGTAACGGCGCTGTACATCTGCCCGGGGGTTTTTCTTTGCTTCCATTTTTGTAGTGTTTAAAGTTTACGGTTATCGAAATAGAAAAAAGAGTGCTACGCTTACTGCTACCAGAAAAAGCAAATAGAATAATCTGGTCATCACCTGTTTGATCCGTTCCTTCTTGTACCGACGGCTCAGCTGGTCGAAGTTTTTGTACCTCGACGTCCGCTTTTCGTGAAAAGCCCCCCTCCGTATCCGTATATCGTACTTCTTCATCGCCCCGACACTTTTTCTTTTAACTTTTGCAATGCCCTGTAATACCTCATCTTCACTGTACTCTCATTCTTTTCGAGGATGAAAGCGATCTCATAAAATGCCTTCCCTTCAAAGAACTTGAGCTCCAGAATGGCCACTTCGTCCTCATCGAGCAGGTCGATAAGGCTGATCACTTTTTCAGCCTCCATTTTCACCTCCACCTCGCTCTCCAGAATCTCCCTCAGGTTCGTCTCGTCAATGCTGATCACCATCCGCTTCTTTGTTCGGTGATAGTGGGCCAGCACCTCGTTTCTGGCTATTTTCATCAAGTAGGCCTGATAGGGCACACCGTTGTACTGAAACTTTTTTATCGCCAGCATGGCCTTGAGAAACACTTCCGAAACAAGGTCGGCTGCCAATTCATCGTCGTCCGTTTTGCGCAAAACAAACCGGAAAATCGAGTCGTATTGTTGGTTATAAATCTTGCCGAAATGGTCAATATTTTTCTTCGAAAGAAGGAGGAGCTCTTCTTCGTTGTAGTCCGACTGTGCATTTTCTATGTGAGTCTCCTCTTTCAAAAGAACCAACTTTCCTATTAAAATCAGGAGATCAGCAGAAAAGTCACAATAGAAGCAGAAAAAGTTTTTGTGAGCTGCTAATTATACTGCAGGTAGTGCTCCCATTTGTCGATTACAGAAGTGAAATCTTCCGGAAGTTCGGACTCAAATTGCACAAACTCTTTGGTGGCGGGATGAATAAACCCAAGCGACTTGGCATGCAGGGCCTGCCTGGGTATCAACTTGAAACAATTGTCGACAAATTGTTTGTACTTGGTGAAAATTGTGCCTTTTACTACCCTGTCGCCGCCATAAGTAGCGTCGTTGAAAATCGGATGCCCGATGTACTTCATGTGTGCCCTGATCTGGTGAGTGCGGCCCGTTTCCAGGTTGCACTTGATCAAAGCTACATACCTCAAATCCTTCAGCATTTCATAATGCGTAACAGCATTTCTGCCGAAGTCGCCATCAGGAAAAGCTGTTGTAACCCGGCGGTCCTTCAGGCTTCTTCCGAGAAAGACATCAACAGTACCTTTTTCCTGCTCAGGCACACCCCACACCAGGGCATAGTAGGTTCGCTCAATGGAGTGGTCGAAAAACTGCCTGGCCAGAGAGTTCATGGCCAACTCCGTCTTTGCTATTACCAGCAGGCCACTGGTGTCTTTATCGATCCTGTGCACTAAACCAGGCCTGCCTTCATTGCCTTTCATTTCCGGCAGCTGCTGAAAATGGTAGGTAAGGGCATTGACCAGTGTGCCCGACCAATTATTAAATGCCGGATGAACCACCATGCCAGCGGGCTTATTCACCACAAGCAGGTGCTCATCTTCGTAGACAATATTAAGCGGAATGTTTTCGGGCACCACCTCAGTGTCTCTGGGCGGCTCAGGCAATGAAACCGTGATCACGTCGTCCGGATGAATCTTATAGTTCGGCTTTACAGCCTTGTCATTAACCTGAACAAACTCATCCCTGATCGCATCTTGTACCCTGTTGCGGGTGGTATTGGGAAGCCTGTCGGTTAAGAACTTATCTATTCGCACAGGGCTCTGCTTTTTATCCACCACAATCCGGTGGTGTTCAAAAAGCGCCCCTTCTTCTTCGTCCAAAAAATCTTCTCCCAAATCAATTTCTTCGCTCATGGTGCAAAAATACACAGAAGTTCTGCCAATTTTGAATCAATGATTTATCCCGCAGCGCAGCCTGTTCCAGAGATTGAAGTGAAGGCTCCTTTTATTGAAAAGGCTGGCGTGAAACTTATTGTACGAAGAGAAGATTTAAACCATCCTCACATTTCGGGAAATAAGTACTGGAAACTAAAATATAACCTCCTGGAAGCCGACAAACTCGGCCATCACACGGTGCTGACCTTCGGTGGAGCGTTCTCTAACCACATTGCCGCCACTGCTGCCGCTTGCAAGGCCGTTGGGCTGAAGTCGATTGGCATCATTCGAGGTGAGGATGCCGACCTGAGCAACCCCACCCTGGCGCAAGCGCTCAAAAACGGAATGGTCTTGCACCGGATATCAAGAACCAAATACAGAGAGAAGGAATTGCCTTCATTTGCTGATGAAATGAGGACGCTATTCGGTGATTTTTTTCTCATTCCCGAGGGTGGCACCAACCACCTGGCCATTCAAGGAGCCTCAGAGATGGTCAATCGAATAGACACTCCGTATGACTATCTGGCTTTACCGGTGGGAACCGGTGGCACGATGGCTGGCTGCATAGACTGCCTGAAGGGAAAGAGGCAAATAATCGGCTTCTCAGCCTTAAAAGGCAACTTTCTTACTGAAGAAATAATAGCGCTTCAAAGGCAACACAGCCTAAGCGCTTTTGGCAATTGGGACATGATAAACAATTACCATTTTGGTGGATATGGAAAGGTTAAAGATGATTTGATTGTATTTGTAAAGGCCTTCGAAGATGAATTTGCCATTCCTTTGGAGCCTGTCTACACAGGGAAAATGATGTTTGGCCTGCTTGAGATGATTAAAAATGCTTACTTTCGTAAAGGCTCGGTCATTTATACAATACATACCGGAGGGCTACAAGGCAGGGCCGGCTTTAGGAGAATACTTGCATAACGGAACAAATCGGTGTTTCTGTGTGACGACTTCTCCAGACTATTATTTTTTTTATACTATCGACCTTAATGACTTTTTTGGAGAAAAGTCCATTGTCCTGGTTAATAAAAGGAGCATTGGCCATTCTTATTTCTGGCTGCGGGATAAATGACCTGGAATTTGGCAATCTGGACATCCCCGACTACGAGCCGACGCTTGCCGTTCCGTTGGGAGTGTCGAGGTACACCATGCGGGAGCTGGTAGGCGACCTTCAGGACAATGCTTTGACCATTGAAGAGGGTGAGGATCTGTTCATGACCATCGTGTATATGGACACCTCCTACAACGACGAACGGGAAGCTTTTCTCTATTTTCCACCCATCAATAAAAGTGATATAGTATTTCCTTTTGTGTCTTCGGCTCCTGGCGGACAGACCGAGGTGATCGAATTTGAAAAGGTGATCACCTTCTCTTTCGATGCCTTTTTTGGCGAAAAGGTCGATTCCATTTTCTTTAACAGCGGAAATCTGGCGCTGGAAATCAACTCCCGCTTCCGGAGTGACGTCATGCTGGAATTCGGCTTTCCTTCTATGTTTGAGACAGCCAACAATTCACCGGTTAGCATTTCGGATACTTTAAGCTTTGGCACAACAGTGCCGGTAACATCGATCACAAGAATGCCGCTGGGAGGCAAAAAGTTTCTTTTCCGAAGAAGGGAAGAGGCCAACGATTTTGACGTTATCATCAAAGGAAAAGTAGTCGTGAAGCCAGGTCAATCGGTCGATTTTTCAGACTTCTTTCGCTTTTCAATTGACTTCTCAGAAGCAACTTACTCTCATGTGCATGGCTACTTCGACCAAAAAGAGGGCCTCTTGCAGGACAGAACGATAGAGCTTAAGTTTTTTGAAACGTTTGGAGATTATGGGCTCGACTTTAAAGATCCCAAAATTATTCTCAAAGTTGATAACTCATTTGGGTTTCCGTCGGGCCTGTTGATGAACAACCTTTCCGCAAGTAACAATGACAGCACTTCCATTGCGCTGACCGGGTCAATAACCGAGTCGCTGCAATTTGTAAATTACCCAAAGCTCGATTCTATAGGAAAAACCAGCCACTCAGAGTTCGTCATCAACGCCCAAAACTCGAACATCAGGGAGCTTTTTGGCATCACGCCGGTCAAATTCAACTTGCCTTTAACAGTCATCTCCAACCCCGATGTTTTTGAAAAGGACTACCTGAATTTCATGACAGACAGCAGCAGGTTCAGGACCATCACTGTGGTGGAGCTGCCCTTCGAAGTGAGGATGCAGGAGTTCACCACCAACCTTAAATTTGGCACAGACGAAATCGATCTGAAAAATCTTCAGGAAGCAGTTTTGAGGTTTTACACCGAAAACGAAATGCCGTTTGAGGGGCGGCTTGCCGTCAATTTTGCCGACAAAAATGACACTATCCTTTTCACCGTGCCTGAAGAGCTGGTACTGACGGCGCCGCAAGTTGACGCATCGGGGCGCACCTTGGAGTCAAAAAAGCTGCTGTCAGAAATTGACCTGGGAATAGAGGGCACCGAGGCACTAAAGAACGCCGACCATCTCAATGTGGCCATTATCATCAATACGTTTAATGCTGCTGAAGAGGAGTACGTCAGGCTGTATGCCGACTATGCACTTGATATCAATATCTCCGTTTTGGGCCGCTTGAAAATAAAAATCCAATGAGGTGCTGGCTAGCAACCATATCAATCATTATTTGCTGTTGCGCAACTGTGAGGGCGCAAAATGGATTGGGGCTATACACACTGGGTGATGCTGTGCCCCAAAATAGCCGGTTGAATCCTGCCAATGAAATAAAAGGCAAGCTGGTGTTGGGCCTGCCGGTCATTTCTGAAATGGGACTGCATGTTAACAACAGCTTCGGTTATAATCAGGCACTCACCAAACTGGAAAATGACTCTGTGAAACTGGACGTTGACAAGGTCATCTCTCACCTAAAAAAGAAGAATGCC
The DNA here is from genome assembly GCF_040222815.1 of Imperialibacter sp. Classification (GTDB taxonomy): domain Bacteria; phylum Bacteroidota; class Bacteroidia; order Cytophagales; family Cyclobacteriaceae; genus Imperialibacter. Next base: position 566,945 of record NZ_JAVKCH010000015.1, read on the forward strand.
CTGCTATTTGAAACAAGTATCCCCCTGCTCTATGTGGGCATCAAGCCGGAAAAGTCTTCTTTTGGCTATAGCTTGTTTGTCAACGAACGAATTAATGTGCGGGGCCAGTACACCAAAAATTTGGTGAGGACAGCCTGGGAAGGCACCAACTCACTTGTAGGCCAGCCGCTCGATATAGGCAAGTCGGCGTTCAGCGCTTCATACTTCAGAGAGTATGGAGTTGGAGTGAATACTTTCCTGATGAATGATGACTTGAAAATTGGCGCCAGAATAAAGCTGATCCAGGGGATATACAACGTGAAAACACTTTGGGGAATGGATGCCAGAGTGGATCTTGAGCCGGAAACCTACAGCTACGGTTTTCTATTTAAAAGGGCTGGACTAAATGCCGCTGGAGTAAATGAAGATCCCTCCGTTGGCTACCTGCTTTCAAACCCAAACAAAGGAGCGGCCATTGACCTCGGTGCCACGTGGAATCATCAAAACCTGTATAGTGTGTCGGCATCCATCGCCGACCTCGGTTATGTGCACTGGAAGGAGTTTAGCCAGAATTTCATTCTCAGCGATACTTCATTTGCTTTTCAGGGTGTCAATTTCACGGCTGATGGCGATATTGAAAGCACCATTGACTCACTAAAGAATGCCTTCACACCAAAGGAAACGGCCAATCCATATTCGGCGATGTTAAGTGCCAAATCAATAGTAAGCGGATCGCTGCTGCTTGGCCCTGTTGACAGAGTTACTGTTACAATGATGAATCAACTTCTTGTGGGCAAAGTAAAATCGGCCTTCGCTGTGTCTTATGTGAAGCAGTTAACGCCAGGTATTATAGCTTCTGGCAGCGTGGTGAAACTGCCGCAGCAATGGCCCAGGCCAGGGCTCGCTTTGTCGATGGCCGGGGGCCCTGTTCAGTATTATATCGCCTCCGACAATCTGATTGGGTTTGCCAATGTAGGTAACATGAACACACTGGACTTTAAAATGGGGGTTAACCTTATCATCGGAAGTGGCAAAGCGAAGAATGAAACTGATTTACCGCCAGCGTATCGATCCAAGCCAAAGTTCTCAAGCAACGATGAGGGGGTGGACTACCCCACCGACCCAAGACTGAAACCGCCTACGGTGATTCGCAAAAAGGATATCTATACCATCATTACCAAAAAGAAGCAGCCAAAAAGCTGGAAGAACTGGTTCAAGAAGAAGTCGGATAACTAACCTAGCTCCTGTTGATCCCTCTGAGCCGCCCCAGCACTCCCTGGTAGGCAGCAGGCTGATCGAACACGTCATCGTCGCTTACTTTTTTTACACTCTCCACAGTGTAGTAAGCCTGGGGATTGTATTTTTTGATGATGTTGATATAGGTTGGCAGCTCGTCCCTTTTCACAACGGTAAAAAGCACATTGACCTTGCCATCATTGCTTTCCGCATCGAGGTTAGAGTAGCGGTAGCCCTTCTCCTTTAAAAAGGCTGTGAGCTGCTCAGCCGGATTTTGGGTAATTACCCTTACTACTACCCTGCCAAGGGCAAGCTTTTCTTCGATGACCATGCCCAGGAAGGTTCCCGTGGCAAAACCTCCTGCATAGGCAAAATAAGAATAGAAGGCGTCGATATTGGTGATGATTTGCCGGATGGCAAGCAACCAGATAAAGGCTTCAAAAAAACCAAGAAGTGGTGCAAGCAACTTCTTACCATGCATGACAAAGATAATCCGCACTGTGTTAATGGACACATCGCACACTCTGGCGAGAAATATCAGCGCAGGGATAACTACGTAGGTGAACACCGACTCACTGATCCCCAAACCTTCGAAAAACTCTTTCATTGCCTGTTTTAGTTAGCCAAACAAATCGGAAATCACTTCGTGGATTCTTCCAAACTGCCTGACGGCTATTTTAAACTTTTTTCCTTCTATTGCCCGCTGAGCAAACTTAGAAACATAAATGGCCTCAAAGCCCAGTTTTTCGGCCTCCATGATCCTCCCATCAATCCTGTTCACTGCTCTGATCTCACCCCCCAATCCCACTTCCGCAGCAAAGCAAACTTTTGAGGACACAGGAATTTCCTCCAGAGATGAGATCATGGCCATGCAGATGGCAAGGTCGGCGGCAGGATCATCCAGTTTCAAACCTCCGGCTACATTCAGGAAAACGTCTTGCGTTCCAAGCCGAAAGCCTCCTCTTTTTTCGAGCACCGCCAGCAGCATGCTTAACCTCTTATTGTCGAAGCCGGTAGACGTTCTTTGCGGATTGCCGTAGGTGGCCGGGCTTACCAAACTCTGAATCTCGATGAGCAAAGGGCGGTTGCCTTCCAGGGTAGCGGCAATGGCCACGCCACTCACGTCGCCGTCCTTTTGCGAAATAAGAATTTCGGATGGGTTTTTCACTTCTCTGAGGCCTTCTCCCTGCATTTCGTAAATGCCGAGCTCCGAAGCAGCACCGAAGCGGTTTTTTGTTGTGCGCAAAATGCGATATACCAAATGGCGGTCGCCTTCGAACTGCAATACCGTGTCAACCATGTGCTCCAGGACTTTTGGGCCGGCAATAGCGCCCTCTTTGTTGATGTGACCAATGAGAAAAACAGGCGTGTTGGTTTCCTTGGCGAACTTCATCAGTTCTGCTGTGCATTCCCTTATCTGAGAAATACTGCCGGCAGCTGATTCTACCTTATCGGAGTAGAGTGTTTGGATGGAGTCGATGATCAAAAGCTGAGGCTCCAGCTCTTCGATTTGCCGGAACACATTGGCAATGCCTACCTCAGACAGCACAAAGCAGTTGTTGTTTTTGATGCCTATTCTCTCCGCCCGCATTTTGATCTGCTGCTCACTTTCTTCTCCCGATACGTAGAGCACCTTGAGGTTGGGTAACTGTAGCGCTATTTGCAGCAACAGTGTCGACTTGCCGATGCCTGGCTCTCCGCCAATCAGCACCAGACTGCCGGGAACAATACCGCCCCCAAGCACCCTGTTGAGCTCTTCGTCGGCTGTTTTGATCCGCTGCATGGCCACAGACTCCACCTGGTCAATCGCCTGAGGCTTAAACGCACGGGCAGGGCCACTGGCTTTTTTCCATGAAGGAGACGAAGCGTGCTCCTTTTCTATTACTTCTTCAACGTAGGTGTTCCATTCCCCGCAAGAGGGGCATTTACCAGTCCACTTCGGTGATTGTGCACCACAATTCTGACAAAAAAAAGCTGATTTTACTTTGGCCACGATGGCCCAAAATTAGAATAAAAATAAGAGAAGACTTACTTACTGAATACTTTTCGGTAAATGGGTTTCCGGTAGAGGAATTGAAGATAGAGAATCGGGTAAAGTAGCCAATTGGTGAGCAACGCAGGTGTGGTGAATTCGATGTCGTCGGTGATGCTTGTGCCTCCTTCGGCATTGGCTTCATTGAGGTGGTGGTGCTTCCAGCTTTTCAGAAAAAAAGGCAGCCGAACACCTTCGTCAACAAAGGAAAACACAGCACCATTTGAGAGATCATGTGTAATGAGGCTTTCCCAGATCTGCGTAAAAAAGATAAAGTTTAGCTCAAGCCCCACTTTATCTCCCTTTTTGCAACCATCGAAGCGCAGGAGCTTCACAGGCGGAAAAGGCGGATTTAACTTTAAAAAAAGCTTGTCGGTAAATCCTTCTCTTACTGTCTGCAAATCAGCTTTTACCCGGGTTCTGATTTTTATTTTCATTTCTATTAATAAAACTACCTGTTTAGTAAATCAAAAAGAGAGGTATTTGTTTTAGAATAGTGGAAACCAACTCTTTAGATACATTCCAAATTGATGAATGGCCATTGTAAGAGTTCATCAAATTGTACATTTGAATTGTGAAAAGTCTGCTTTCATTGGTTTTTGTGGGGTACTTCATCGTTGGAAGTGTTTTGCCCCGATCCAATTTCAAAGAATTGGAGAAGGTGCCCTCTATGATTGCACACTATGAGCACCACAAAAATGCTTTCGACAAAGATCTTACCTTTCCTGAGTTCCTGGTGCTTCACTTTAGTTTGAGTTCCGACCACAGCGAGCCTTCACACGAAACAGAGTTGCCTCTACACAATGGGGTGGTGGCGTCTTTTCTCTTCACTATCCCCCAAGCACCAGATTTGCAAGCTTCAGTGCAGGAGTATGCGGTAAAACACTTCAAGCCTTTTTCTATCAATTACCAGTTTCAATACACCTCCAACTGGTTTCAGCCTCCCCAAAGCGCCTGATAATCTTATTGGTTATCTGATTTCTCATGCCCCCACAGGGCGCTTTAAATCTATTTATAAATGGTCGATTCAATCATTCGATTCAGCATACGCAATAAGCTGATCGTTGTGCTGTTTTCATTAGCCATTATAGGCGTTGGCCTGTTTTCGCTAAGTCAAATTCCCCTCGGGGCCGTGCCTGACATCACCAACAATCAGGTGCAGGTGATAACAGTGTCACGAAACCTCGCCACCCAGGACGTGGAGCAATTCATTACGTACCCGGTAGAGCTGGAAATGGCCAACCTGCCGGGTGTGCAGGAAATCCGCTCGATTTCCAAGTTTGGGCTTTCCGTCGTCACCATTGTGTTCGACGAAGACCTGGGCACTTATTTGCCTCGTCAGCTTATTGCAGAAAAAATCAAGAAGGCCCAGGAGTCCATCCCAGCGGGTTTCGGCACTCCGGAAATGGGCCCCATTACTACCGGCCTTGGCGAAATTTACCAATATGTCCTGGATGTGAAGCCCGGTTATGAGGGCAAATATTCCACCACAGAACTTCGCACAATTCAGGACTGGATCGTCAAACGCTATTTGTCGGGGATACCGGGCGTGGTAGAAGTAAATACCTGGGGTGGCTTTCTTAAACAATACGAAGTCGCCGTGGATCCTACGTTGCTGAATGCAACGGGCGTTACGATCACAGAAGTATTTGACGCACTTGAAGCAAGCAACGACGTGACTGGAGGTGCCTATATAGAAAAGGCCTCCCAGAGTTACTTCATTAGAGGAGAGGGTCAGATCAAGTCTCTGGAGGAGCTTGGCAGTGTGGTGATTGGCAACAGAGATGGCATTCCCATCCTCATCAGGCAAGTTGGGGAAGTCAGGTTTGGTACCGCCGTTCGCTTTGGTGCCATTACCGCCAACGGCCAGGGAGAAAAAGTAATGGGCCAGGTGATGATGCTCAAGGGTGCCAACAGCAACCAGGTGATCAGCGCCGTGAAAGAAAGGGTGCACGAAGTCCAGGATTTGCTTCCAGAGGGCGTCTATATCAACCCATTTCTGGAACGAACGGAGCTGATTGACAAAACGACTGCGACCGTTGCCGAAAACCTCATCCTCGGAGCGCTGATTGTCATTTTTGTACTTGTTCTTTTGCTGGGCAACTTCCGCTCCGGAATGATCGTGGCGTCTGTTATTCCACTGAGCCTTTTGTTCGGTATCACACTTATGAACTACTTCGGTGTGTCGGCCAACCTCATGAGCCTCGGCGCCATCGACTTCGGTATCATTATCGACGGCGCAGTGATTATTGTGGAATACACTGTGCTTCAAATAACTTCCCGCTCAACCAGCCTCCTTGCGCTCACCGACGCAGAAAAAACTGCCGAAACAAATGAAATCACTGCTAACAGCGCTTCTACGATGATGAGGTCCGCCATTTTCGGGCAAATTATTATTCTCATCGTTTTCATCCCTATTCTTTCTCTTTCAGGCATTGAAGGAAAAATGTTCAAACCTATGGCATTGTCGTTCAGCTTTGCTCTCATAGGTGCCATGATCCTCTGTTTAACCTATGTGCCTGCCATGTCGGCCTTCTTCCTGAAGCCAAAAAAGCCGAAAGTCAAAGAAGGAGGCATTTCCAGTAGCATCATCAACGCCTTGCAGCGTGTGTACACGCCAACAATATCATTCGCCTTGCGCTTCAAGGCTTTGGTTATTGGGATAGCCGCAGCCATGCTGATTGTCAGCATAGTTTTGTTTATGAGGCTGGGTGGCGAATTCATCCCCACGCTGGATGAAGGCGACTACGTGGTGCAGCCCATCCTTAAGCCGGGTACGTCTCTGTCCGAAACTGTCGACATCAGCACCAAGCTGGAAAGAATCCTGCTGCAGAACTTCCCGGAAGTCAGCCAGGTGATTACCAGAATAGGTGCCGCCGAAGTCCCTACAGACCCTATGTCGATGGAAATGACGGATGTAGTTATCAGGTTGAAGCCCAAGTCAGAATGGGTTTCCGCAGCATCGAAAGATGAGCTTGCAGACAAAATGAAGGCTGCAATGCTGGTGCTGCCGGGTATCGGTTTTGAATTCACTCAGCCCATCGAAATGCGGTTCAATGAGCTGATTACAGGTGTAAGGGCTGATGTGGCCATTAAAATCTTTGGCGAGAACCTGGATACGCTCTTCAACCTGGGAAACGGGATAAAGAACCTGGTTCAAAATGTGGAAGGTGCTGCTGACGTGAGCGTGGAGCAAATTGCCGGACTGCCGCAAATGTCGGTACGGTACGACCGAAACAAGCTGGCCTCTTATGGACTCATGGTAAAAGACGTGAACAGGGTGATCAGGATGGCCTTTGCCGGGGAGGCCGCCGGGGTTGTTTTCGAAGGAGAGAAGCGCTTCGACCTGGTGGTGAGAACGGGCGTGAAGAACAGAAAAGACATGCAGGATTTAAGCAACCTGTTTGTGTCGTTGCCAGGGGGAGGACAGGTTCCTCTGCGGGAAGTGGCCAGCATCACCTACGAAGCAGGCCCAGCGCAGATTTCGAGGGATGATACCCGCAGAAGGATTGTCGTCAGCATCAACGTGAGAAACAGAGACATGGAATCACTAGTCGAAGAAATGCAGCTCATCATTAGCCAGGGTTTGGACTTACCTGCCGGGTATCATATTACCTACGGTGGTCAGTTTGAGAACTTGCAAAATGCCAAGGAAAGGCTGACGGTGGCTGTTCCGGTGGCCCTGCTCCTTATATTCATTATGCTCTATTTTACCTTTGGGGCGGTCAGCGAAGCTTTACTTGTCTTTTCGGCCATTCCGCTGGCAGCCATTGGGGGCGTCATTGCCTTAGCCGTTCGGGACATGCCCTTCAGCATCTCCGCTGGGGTTGGGTTCATTGCCTTGTTTGGCATCGCCGTATTGAATGGTATCGTCCTCATTGAGTTTTTTAATGAACTGAAACACAAAGGCGTTGATGATATCCGGGAGCGAGTGATGACGGGCACGAAAATGAGGCTGCGACCTGTTTTACTCACCGCCTCTGCAGCAGCCCTTGGTTTCTTTCCCATGGCGTTCTCTGGTTCGGCCGGAGCAGAGGTGCAGCGGCCGCTGGCTACGGTCGTTATCGGTGGGCTTGTATCCGCAACCTTATTGACCTTGGTGGTGCTTCCGGTGCTTTACACACTGTTGGAAACTGGCTTTTTCAAATGGCAAGGTAAAAAAGCAGCCATGCTACTGCTGTTGTTGAGCAGTAGCCTTGCGATCAGCGCTCAAAACGCTCCATCCACCTTGACGCTTGACAAAGCCATTGAGATGGCCCTGGAAAACAACCAGGGCATTAATGCGGCACAAACAACCTTGCAAGGTGTGGAGAAGCTGGAGAAGACTGCTTTCGACCCCGGCCCCACTCATATCTATTATGGCTATGACCAAAACAATATAGCGCCCAACGGCTTTCCGTTGAGGGTGCTCGGCGTGCAGCAGCAAATCGCCTGGCCGGGCCTCTACACTGCGTCCAAAAAAGCACTTGTTAACCAAACCGACATTGCTGCTTCCCAGCTTGATATTGCCAAAAGGCAGCTCAGCAAAGACGTCGCTATTCTCTATCTCGGCATGGCCCGATCAAAAGAGAAGTTGGAGCATTGGCAGGTGCTGGATAGCTTGTACGCTGCCATGAACCAGGTTGTGGTACGGCGAGCAGAGGTGGGTGACGCCACCAAACTCGAGCTGATACAGTCCAAATCGAAAGCCAGCGAAGTGCACGCAGCGCTGACACAGTCGCAATTGGAAATGGCACACTACCGGGAACGGCTCAAAGGCATCCTGCAAAGTGAAGACGCAATCGTACTCCCCGCCAGTGCTCTCAGCCGCACCGATATTCTGGCAAAAAACGCTAGCCTTGAGGCTTCCCAGAACGATCCGAAGTATCAGGAGCTGGTAAAAAAAGAAGCCAGCAGCCAGTCACTTAAAAAAGTAGAAGAATCAAGGCTGGCACCTACCTTTCAGGCACAGTATTTCAAAGGCTTTGGGCAGGGGGAAAACGCTGCCAATTTTGATGGCTACCAATTTGGGATTGGCATTCCATTGCTGGGGCTGTCACAAGTGAGGCGAGTGCAGGCCAGTAAGCTGTATGCGGAGGCCGCAGGCGAGCAGCTAGACAACTACGAGCGGCGAAGAGAGGCCGAATGGGCGGGATTGCAGGCCAACCGGCTAAAGTTTGAGGAAATGGTTGCCTATTACCAAACTGAGGGGCTGAAAATGGCCGAAGAGCTTATATCAGTGGCCAACAGGTCATACACCGCAGGGGAAATAGACTTATACCAATTGCTGTTGAATTTCGAAACTGCCAGGCAAATCAGGCTAAGCTACATCGACCAACTGCATCAGCTAAAGCTGGCAGAAGTCAACGTTGCTTTCTTTTTAATCGATTAATCTAAAAACATGAAATAGCCACAAGGAGCCCCATACCCATCGGAATGAAGAAGTCGGTCGAAAGTCGAAATATTCATTCTTTAATGGTAGAAGCTATTCCATGTGGCCGCTGCAAAAACAAACTACACACACATGAAAACTTATCAATTATATATTTTAGGTCTTGCACTTCTGGCTGCTCTCCAGGGTTGCACCAACCAGGCAGAGCCGCTTGCTGAGAGTCAGGAAGCCCAAAAAACTGCTGACGGCCTGACACTGTCGGCCCAGCAGATTGGAAAAATCGGTCTCCAGTCCAAAACAATAGAGCAGCGAACGATCACAACATCTGTATCTGCAAATGGCTTGCTCGATGTTCCAACACAGCACATGGCTTCGGTTACCACGTTTTTGCGTAGCTATGTAAAATCAGCCGACAAACACATTGGTGAAAAAGTAAAAAAAGGAGAAGTGCTGGCCGTTATGGAAGGGCCGGAATTCGTTGATCTGCAACAGCAGTATCTTGAGCACAGGAGCCAACTGGCAGTGCTAAAGTCCGAGTTTGAAAGACAAAGCAACCTGGCGGCTGACTCTATTACATCAAAGAAGAGTCTGCAACTCGCTCAGGCGGTGTATGAACAAACGGCCTCCTCAGTTGAAGCATTGCAACAAAAACTCAGCTTTCTGCATGTAAACATGGCCACGCTCGACAAAGGGACTATTGCCAGGTCCTTCACCATCCGGGCGCCGATGGATGGCTACCTGACAGAAGTATCCGCAAGAATCGGGAGCTACATAACGCCCGGGCAATCCCTTATGGAAATAGTGGACCTCACTCACATACATGCCGAGCTCAGCGTTTATGAATCGGAGGCAATGAATGTAAAAGAGGGACAAAAAATGGAGATCATGCTGCCGTCGATGCCTGGCAAGGTGCTGGAAGCTGATATCTACCTGATCGACAAGGCATTCGACGACATCACCAGGGCGGTCAAAGTGCATGGCCACTTCGAAGAGGAGAATATCCCTTTCATCATGGGCATGTACGTGGAAGGGAAAATTATAACAGGTGAAGCCACCGGCTATGCAGTGCCGGCCATAGCAGCTGTGTTTGCTGACAACAACAGGTACGTGTTCCTGGAAAAAGCCTCTGGTGATGGCGCTGTGTTTATGGCTATCGACGTTACCGAAGCGGCTGAAATGGATGGGTGGATTTTACTTCCCGAAGGTAAAATACCCGAAGGCTTTGACAAGGTGGTAACGAAAGGCGCTGGTTACTTACTTGCCCAGTGGATGATGGCCGAGTAAAAAAAACTTTCAATATTTTTCTCCGAGTCTACACACTTTATTTTCTGACTTGGAGAAAAATATTGAAGAAATTATTTCTTCAAATCAGGTAATTTATAATTAGAGAAAATACTCTCTTCCGCCATCAACTTTTCTATCTCATCAGGTGTCCTTGGAGCACGGGTACTCAGCAGCTCGTAACCATCTTTTGTGATCAAAATATCGTCTTCAATCCGCACGGCAATCCCCCACCACTTTTTGTCACAAGGACTACCCTCCGGAATGTAGATTCCGGGCTCAACAGTTAGCACCATATTTTCCTTGAACTCCTGGTAGTTCCCCCTGTCGTGCACATCCAACCCAATGTGGTGCGACACCCCATGAGGAAAGTAATTGTGCGGTGTATCCGCCGACTCAATAATGCCAAGCTCAGCTAGCCCCTGGTTGATCACTTGCCTGCAAACGAGGGTATTGTCTGATATCTTATTGCCTGGCTTAGACCTGGCAAAAGCTGCCTCCTGTGCCTTCAACACCAATTCGTAGATGGCCCTCTGCTCTTTTGTAAACTTACCGCTGCCCGGAATAGTGCGGGTAATGTCGGCTGTGTAACCCCGGTACTGCGCCCCAAGATCCATCAGCACCAAATCGCTCTTGATGTCCATCTTGTTGTTGCTGATATAGTGAAGTGTGCAGCCATTGTTGCCTGCCCCAACAATCGACGGATAACCCAGGTCTTCAGCGCCATATTTCTTGAAAACGAACTCGTGGATACCCTGTACCTCCGATTCCGACATGCCTGGGCGCATGGCCTTGTACACTTCTGCCTGCGCCACGCAACTCACGTCGACAGCCATCCTCAGCAAAGCGACCTCTTCGTCGGTCTTCACTTCTCTTAAATCGGTTAAGTACTTCCCCAACGAAGTACCGTCCAGCTTGTGTTTCGGCTCAGGCAGCTTCTCAATCATCAGCTTCCTCTGCTCGGGCGACTTTGCTTCCAAAACAGCCCTGATTTGCTCATTTGAAGCAAAATCTGGAAAGCTATTCACCAGCTGTCTCAAAATCTGGGCCGCCTGCGGGTTCTTCAGAAACTCCTCCGACTTGATATAGTCGTACATTTTGTATTTATCGGCATTGAAGTCGACCGGGTAATCAACCTTGTTTTTGAACTGCAGCAGAAGGCTGTAAAGATCGGCCTCATCACCAGTGGCGTCCCTCACATCGGAGGGTAAATTGAGGAACAGAATCTTGTCAAACACGGAGAAGTTCATGTTGAAATTTTTGAACTCGGTAGCGTCGTAGGCCGCCTCAAAGCCAAGCTCATTCTTAGCTCCTTCCACTCCCAATCTGGCGCCGTTGTACATCTCCTTTCGGGCCTGTCTTTGTTGTGTAAACAACACTTCAGAGAATGTATTTCCCTGTACATTTTTCTGTTTTTCTTTAAAAATAAGCACCACTGAATGTGGCTCCTGGTATCCAGTTAAATAGTAAAAATCAGGATCCTGGTGATAAACATACTCCACATCGTTGGCCCGATTTCGAACGGGGTTGGCAAACATGACGGCCACTGAATTTGGTGGCATCTTTTTACGAAGCGCCTGCCGGCGTTCTTTGTGAAAATCCTTGCCAAGGTAGTCGGTGGGGTATTGGGCCAGCAGCCGGCCTGAGGAAATGGCCAGGAAGAAAAACAGGTAAACCGAAAGTTTTTTCATGGAGTCAAGTTTTAGAAGGAAGCACAAAGTAAGCAGAGGATTGATGTGGTGAAATGAATATTTGAGGAGTCGCCGAAAATTGTGATGGAGGCTTTATGTTACGATGGAAAGAATCTCTTGTAATCTTTGGGCTTAATATTTATACTGCATCTTCTTCTGCCTAAACAATTATGAGAGATACCCTATTTTACGCCCTCAAAGACAGCATAACTAAAATATTTGTATTTGTCTTCTTGATTATAATGCATTTTTCAGAAAGTCTTGCTCAACCGGAGATTGTTCGGGTGCCGATTGAAAACGAGGGAACCGGGGATCAGAATATGGCGACAATTAGCGAATTAAATGGCAAAATATATTTCAGCAGCAACGAAAGAGACATTTATGAATACGAGTTAGGTTCCGCTCCTAGAAAGATCGAACCATTTAACCCATCTGGTTTCAAAACTTTCATCTACGAAGTGGCTCCAGTAAATGGTAAACTGTTGATTAATTCCTTTGGATTTAGCGACTATGGAAGGGAACCTGCTATGGTCGACCCCGAAACAGGGGAAGCGTCCTTGTTAAAAGATGTCACCCCCGGCTCAGGGTCTACCTCGCTTCAATTTTTTTACGGCAATGGCAAAGTGGGATATTTTGGAAGCTATGGCCCTGAAAACGACTACATTTGGGGTACCAATGGGACAGTTGAAGGCACTTTTAAGATCATTGAGGAGCCTTATTTCGGCTGGATATCCTATCTCGCCTTTAAAGACCAAACAATTATAAAATCGGCAGCTGGCCTGTGGATATCGGATGGCACTATGGGAGGAACGGAAAAGCTAGCAAATATCGGATTTTCTTTTTCCGAAAAGGAACCATTGGCTGTCACCAGTAACTTCTTCTATTTTGTCGACCCTTCGCCAGACAAGAATCAAATTTGGAGATCCGACGGAAGTCCCGAGGGAACAGAATTAATCGTTGACCTGGGAAGTCAACTCCAAAAAACATCTATCGGAGTAATTGATGACATGCTCATCTATTCAGTTGTTGAAGGTGGGCATACCGTAATAAGGCGGTTTGTCGACTCCGAAAAAATATCAATAGATGTAATTATGATTCCTGAGGCTTCTTTTGATCTGATATCTGACAATCATATCGCCTACCTTTTTACTAACAATGTTAATGTTTGGAAGCTCGAGCCAAGTCTGGTATCTGCTTCAAAAATTTTTAGTTTTGAAGCACAAAGCCCTTATCCAAACATTGCAAGCTATTCGTTCATCAATGGCAAGATGTTATTTGGCATTAATACATTCAATTACGGAAGAGAGTATTGGGTTACCGATGGGAGTGAGCAGGGTACACATATATTGTCGGACATATACCCAGGTCCAACTTCAGGGTTCTATGGTAATGCAGTTTATTCGCCCTCCTTTGATAAGGTCTTTTTCTATGCACGGGATCAAAGCCATGGAATAGAAATCTGGACTACCGATGGCTCAACGAACGGCACTTCAATTGTAGCAGACCTTGTCACTTCGCCAAGCAGCCTTAGTATAAGCAAACTTGCCAAGACGATCAATTACTTGTATTTAGTGACCAATGTCAACAGCGACGAACCAAACCTTTTTCAATTGCAAAAAGGCGGATCTATTCTTCAAAATATATTGGATCTGGAACCTGCCTACTCGGTTACAAACTACGAAATATCTGCGCTTGACAACTTACTGTTTTTTCACGCACATGGCTTAAACGACGGATATCAGTCACAGTCTTTAGCAGTGTATGATGAAAATAGCCTGAAGTTTCCCTACGAGCAAGACTACCTTTTCCCGGGAGGTTTTGCTCAAGCCAATGGCAAGCTTTTTTTTACGGCACAGGGTTCTAATGGTGAAGATTTTTGGGTGGCCGAGGGAAAAGACAAATCAGAAATTTACCCAATCAAAGACATAGCTCCAGATGGTAGCAGGGCAATTTCTTCCATTTTTGAGATGCAAGTTGAATACTTTAATGGCCAGTATTTTTTTGCAGCCAACAACCAGGTTCATGGGAACGAGCTTTGGGTGAGCGATCTTACCGAGCCGGGGACTTATCTTTTTTCTGATTTAAATGTCGGGAGTTCCGATTCAAATCCAGCCAATTTTTTTGCCCACGAAAGTAAGTTATTTTTTTCGGCGACAGTTGGAGCCATTACGTACTTGTTTGTCTCTGGGGGCTTGCCAAGCAATACTGTAGCAATTCAGCAAATGAAGGCAAGGAAATTTTTTGTAGTGGGTGCTGATTTGTATGTAGTATCGGAGGATACAAACTACAATTTTAGTCTATGGAAGACGGACGGGACGGCCTCAGGAACGTCCTATGTCATGAATTTAGGAACAAATAGTAGACTGATTCCAGCTATTCAAACAGAAAATGGATTACTTTTCTCAGGTATCTCAGCCGGAACCTCTTCCACTAAGACCTTCTTTTTAAATCTCTCAGGTGAAATTTCAATAGCTAACGAAAGCCAGAATCTTCTTCAATACGGAGCCGTTAGCAAAGGAAGTTACATTTATTACATCCTAAATAGTCAATTAAGGTATACAGATGGCAGTTCATCATTTGATAAAAAAATTCTCGACACATACACTGCCGACCACACACTGGCCGATTACTTTACCAACAATCATCAAGTATTTGGAGAAGACTTAGTGTTCAGCGGTTACGATGGGCTATTTAATAGTCTTTGGAAGGTTCCAATTTTTGCTCCGGACATCTACATATCCTACAACTTCGATCCATTATCCGCAGGTCAAATCCTGGACTTTGGCGCCATTCCATATACCACTGAGTCAACTGCGAAAACCCTCACCATCACCAACAACGGCTACGTAGACTGGGAATTTCCTGAAGGGTATAGTCTGCAAGTGTCTGGCGAAGCCGCCAATGACTTTGTTATCAGCAATCCCGTGTTCCCCGCTGTGCTGCGGCCTGGCGAATCATTTGATATTGATGTAAAGTTTGTGCCCACTGACGGTGGGGTGAGAGAAGCCTATATCGATTTGCAATCTACTGATGAATTGCTTTCCTCGATCCAAATCAACCTTACTGGCAAAGGCACGGATTTTCCTCAGAGTATCCAATTCGTCTTCGGATCAGACATGCCTTTTCGGGAAGCGCCTTTTGAATTAGCTGCCTATTCCACATCAAGACTACCTCTCGATTTCACTTCTTCTGATAACAGCATTGCAACGTTTACCTCGGAGGGATTTGTCACAAAGAAGTTTGGCACAGTCACGATAAAAGCGTCGCAGCCGGGAAATGAGTATTTCCTCCCAGCCACACCCGTTGAGAAAGAAGTAAACATTATCATTGGGAACCAAACAATTGGCTTGAATGTCCCCACGCACTATACTTACGGCGATGCTGCTTTTCAGCTTTCTGCCTCTACATCTTCTGGCAATCCTGTAAAGGCTTATACAAGCTCTAACGCAGCCTTGGTGAGTATAGAAGGCACGACTGCCACCATACTTGGAGCGGGCAATTTGACGGTGACAGCTGCTGTGGATGGCAACCAATATTTCAATGATGGGGAGCAAGTATTTGATTTTACCATTAAAAAAGCCCCCCAAACTATATCCTTTGAGTCCCTGGCACCTACGACATTTGGCTCGGCAGTCGAATTAACGGCAACAGGAGGTGCTTCCGGCCAGCCTGTGATATTTACTTCGTCCAACGAAAGTGTGGCTACCATTGCTGGCAATACAGTGACCATCGTCAAGTCTGGAAATGTCAATATTACGGCCACCCAGGCTGGCAACGACAACTACGATGCTGCCACCTCAGTGACCAGGCTGCTTACCATATCTAAAGGCGTTCAAACCATAACCTTTGAAGCACCAGAAGGCAAAACTTTTGGGGATGACACATTTGAGCTGGCTGCCTCGTCAAGCTCGGGCTTACCGGTGACGCTAACCAGCTCCAAGCCT
>NZ_JAVKCH010000016.1:0-1091 GCF_040222815.1 Imperialibacter sp.
GAAAGCCTCAAGAAAGAATACCAGATCGAAAACATCGTCTTGGTAGCCGACCGAGGCATGCTCAATACTGACAACCTGCAAGTCACTGTTGACAAAGGCTATGAGTTCATCATGGGAGAGCGGCTCAAGGTACTCCCCAAATCCATCCAGGCCCGGTTGATCAACCTGGATAATTATCACCATCAATGGGTGAGCTCTTCAACAGGTTCGCAGCGTGAGCCGATCAAAGTACGCTTCACTGTACTTGAATACAATGAGCGGAAGATCATAGCCACCTACAGTGAAAAGCGAGCTGAAAAGGATCGCCAAGAAAGAGAAGAAAAGCTTCGTAAGGCCGAACTGTTGCTCAAAAACCCAACGCAACTCAAGAAGAAGGCCCATCACTACTACCTCAAAAATACCGAAGGGGAAAAGTATGTAGTTGATACTGAAAAAATCAAACGAAGCGAAAAGTATGACGGGTTCCTTGCCATCGCATACCACGCCAAAGGACTCTCTCACGAACAGGTGCTGGATCACTACCACCATCTATACCAGATAGAGCATAGCTTCCGTACTTTCAAAGGCTATCTGGAAACCCGTCCGATGTTCCACTGGACCAATAAACGTATCCAGGGACACATTTGTCTGTGCTATATCGCCTATAGCTTGTTAAACCAATTGCAACTTCGACTTATCAGACAAGGCACACCACTTACAGAACAAACCATCCGAACTCACTTGTCCAAAATGCAGGTAAGTCTTGTCAAACAAGCCGACCAATACTTCTACCTACGCTCCAAGACCTCTGAAATCTCACAGCAATTGCTACAAGCAGTGGCTGAAAAGAACCTGCCTGACCTTCTTTCTAAAGAGCAGATAATCAAATACTTATAAAATCCTGTATATCGAAAGCCATTTATTAATCGGCTCTATATCAAATACTTATCTTAAAATCGTGTCAAACTCAGGAGTGATCAATTGGTTGATTTTGGGCTTGGTAGCTTTTTTGGGCATTGTGCTTTCCATTTGAAATAGTCAAAAACAGATATACTTACCGAATGCGTTGGGCTCACAGCTCACTAAAAAGCAAAGGTCTCCTTTATCGGAGA
>NZ_JAVKCH010000018.1:0-188076 GCF_040222815.1 Imperialibacter sp.
ATTATTATCAAAGCTGTTTTTCTACCCCTGCCCTTAAGGGTGAAACAGCTTTGAAATTCTCCTTTCCCTTTAGGGTCAGGGTAAAAAGGAAGAATTTCAAAGCTAAATAGTTTTAAATGCATTTGCCCTGGGCTTCTAAATGCTTTCGAACGTAGTTCTCGCCACTTTGTGTATTTTTGTTTACCCAAACTAGTTAACAGGATCGTGCCAGCTGGCAGCATCGAAATTAGCTAGAACACAGATCGAATATGAAGGACACAAGTCACCATGATGAGCGTATTGCGAAAATGACATTCGCTTCGGTGTATCCGCATTATGTAACGAAAGTTGAAAAGAAGGGTAGAACCAAAGCTGAATTGCATCAGGTTATTGAGTGGTTAACTGGTTATGATGAAAAAAAGCTACACGAGCTCATTGAAAACAAGGCCACATTCGAACAATTTTTTGAGGGTGCCTCGCTCCATCCCAATGCTCACCTGATCACCGGCGTCATCTGCGGCTATCGGGTGGAAGAGATCGAAAATCGATTGACACAACAAACCCGATACCTGGATAAGCTGGTCGACGAGCTGGCAAAAGGCCGCAAGATGGAGAAGATTTTGCGGGTAGTGTAAGTTTGCCTGCGAGCCCCCGAAATGCCCTGACCCTGTCGGAAAGTGCTGATTATTCCATAAAATTATTGCGTAGCTAAATAACTACATATATATTTGTAGTCAAATAGCTACATAATGAATTTAAGACGTGACGTTTTCCAGGCCATAGCCGACCCCACAAGGAGGGCCATTCTTCTCCTGGTGGCTTCCCAGTCGATGACAGCAGGAGCCATCGCCTCCAACTTCGACACTGCCAGGCCGACGGTGTCAAAGCATCTGCAGATTCTCACTGAATGCGAATTGCTTGAGCAAGAGCAGAACGGAAGGGAGATTTCCTATCACCTCAATGCGAAAAAGATGAAAGAAGTAGCCGATTTCATTGAACCATTTCGCAAAATGTGGGACGACAGGTTCAATAAGTTGGAAGCTGTGATGAAACAGCACAAAACCCGGTAAAAAGGATTTTATGGAACGAAAAACAAAGATTCACGCCGAAGATGGCAAGCAGGAATTGCTGATCACGAGAGAATTTGATTTGCCATTGGAACTGCTGTTTAAGGCCTATGTAGAGCCAGGGATTGTGGAACAATGGATGGGCACGAAAGTGCTGAAGCTTGAAAGTAAAAAGCATGGCAGTTGGCAATTTGAAACCACCGATCCAAAAGGGAACAAGCATGGCTTCAATGGGACAATACATGAATTCGTTCCCAATGAAAAGATAACGAGGACTTTTGAAATGGACAATGCACCATTTGGCGTGCAGCTGGAGTTCCTTGAATTTGAAAAGCTGAGTGCCGATACCAGCAAACTCACCATGCACGTCGTTTACAGGTCGGTGGCCATCCGTGACCAAATATTACAGTTGCCTTTTGCGCAAGGCATCAATATGGCCCACAACCGCATCCAGGAAATATTAGGCCGTAGCTAATTCCTGAAAGATATTAAAACTTACACCCGAACACACAAAGCGACTAACCATGACAAAAACACAGAAAATCATTTACTGGATTGCCACCATTTGGCTGGCTCTGGGCATGACTTCAACTGGCATCGTGCAGCTGATAAAAATGCAGGAAGAGGTAGAGAAAATGACTCAATTGGGCTACCCCAGCTACATACTCACCATACTTGGCCCGCTGAAGCTTTTGGGAGTGGTGGCCGTGCTTGTCCCCAAATTCCCTCTGCTGAAGGAGTGGGCTTATGCTGGCTTTTTCTTCAATATGGTGGGCGCCATCTTTTCTCATGTAGCTGCCGACAGCGATCCCATGGAGCTCTTTGGGCCAACGTTGTTGCTGGTGCTGACTGTAGTGTCGTGGTATTTCAGGCCGTCGTCCCGCAAACTTGCTTCAGTTGCCTGAGCCGGTAGCGATATGTATGCCTCGGATTGTGTTTTTACTGCCTCTCACCTAAATTTAGCCACATGAGCCATATGAGCCCCAGTATCGATGCTTTTTTCAGTAAAACTTCCCGCTGGCAGGAGGCTTTCCATCAATTGAGGAGGATTATTCTCGACACCGAGCTGGAGGAGGAGTTGAAGTGGGGAAAGCCTTGCTACACGTTGCAGGGAAACAATGTGGCGTTGATCCATGGTTTTAAGGAATACTGCGCCGTGCTTTTTCATAAGGGTGTGCTGCTGGAGGACGAGCATGGCTTGCTCATTCAGCAAACTGAGAATGTTCAGGTGGCACGCCAACTCCGGTTTACCAGTGCTGAGCAGGTAGCAGAGATGGAGCCAGTTATCAAAGACTATCTCCTTGAGGCTATACAGGTAGAAAAATCTGGCGCTCAGGTAGTGCTCAAAAAAACATCAGAATTCAATATGCCGGATGAGTTTCGCCAGACGCTGGACGAAAACCCTGGTTTCAAAGCTGCTTTTGAGGCATTGACGCCAGGGAGGCAAAGGGGGTATCTGCTGCATTTTTCTCAACCCAAGCAATCCAAAACCCGGGAGGCAAGGATCGAAAAGTATATGCAGCATATTTTGGATGGAAAAGGACTAAACGATTAGCCAGATGTCAAAAAAAGAACTGTCACCAGCACAAAGCGAAGAGCTGCTCAATACCCTGAAGACCCGCTTTGAGAAGCACATGAATCGCCACAAAGGACTGGAGTGGGCCAAAGTGAAGGCAAGGTTGGAAGGTAACCCGGGCAAACTTTGGGCGCTTGATGACATGGAAACAACAGGCGGTGAGCCTGATGTCGTCGGCTTTGATGACAACACCAGGGAGTACATTTTTTATGACTGCTCGGCTGAAAGCCCGAAAGGCCGTAGAAGCCTTTGTTTCGACCATGAGGCGTTGGAGTCGAGGAAAGAACATAAGCCAGCCGACAGCGCTGCCAACATGGCCGCTAGCATGGGGATTGAGTTGCTGACCGAAGAAGAGTATCGCATTCTGCAAACCCTCGGAGAGTTCGACTTGAAAACCTCAAGCTGGGTGCAAACGCCTCCTGCCATACGAAAACTTGGCGGGGCACTCTTCTGCGACCGCCGCTTCAATCATGTTTTTCTGTACCACAACGGTGCTGAGTCTTACTATGGTGCCAGGGGATTCCGTGGCTCGTTGAGGGCATGAGATCATGCTCAAAATAGTCCCTATGTGGACGTGTCGCTGCTGGTGACTTATAGAGCAGATAATCCTCGCCTTTACCAGCTAGCTATTAAACTGAGGGTTGACGAATGCATGAGGCAAACTCTGGATCGGAAAGAATTTCACCGAAACGAAACTCGCAGAAATCAATATGAAAAGAAACCAGCTTGAGTTGGCAGTTCTTTCGTTTAGAGGCTCCATTTCATTTCTCCGCCACCAACCCCAGGTGATGAAACCTGGGTTCGCTCTCGCAGATAGGGTAGAGGGTGTCCACAAACTGCTTGATATAGGGGGAATCTTTGTGCTTTTCGTCAGCATCCTCACCCGTAAAGCACATTAGGTGCAC
This sequence comes from Imperialibacter sp., assembly GCF_040222815.1. Taxonomy (GTDB): domain Bacteria; phylum Bacteroidota; class Bacteroidia; order Cytophagales; family Cyclobacteriaceae; genus Imperialibacter. The sequence goes on from NZ_JAVKCH010000018.1 coordinate 3,528, forward strand.
AAACTCCTGGATGTCGTGATTGAATTGAAATGACTGATAGGCCAGCGTGCCAGGCTCGTTATTTCTGATGTTGTCGATAAAGTCACGTATCAGCTTTTCGGCTTCCTGCACATGGCCTTCTTTTACACGAAATTGAACCATTACGTAGAGCATCGCTGGTGGGTGTTTTAAGTTGAACTTGTATTCTAAAGATACAATTTTTTCCGCTGCCTTTTTACAACTCAAACTCCAGATAAGGCAGCAAGTTCAACATATCCAGTGCCAGGAAAGTCAAATGTGTCATAATGATGGTGCAGAGCTGGGCATAGGCTGTGGCCATGATCGACAGCGTAACACCCATCCAGTTTTTCATTCGAAAGAAAGTGGTGTAAACCCAAATATTATACAGAAGCACCATTGCTGTGTAAACGGTTATGATAGCCGCCTTGGCATCCGGGAATAGCTGAAGAAATGGGAACATGATGACGATGAGTGCCAGCTGCTGGGCGGTTACATAAATGTTCATCACCAGGTGCTCCGAAAAATTGTCGCCAATGGGTTTGAAAAAAAGCCAGGTGGAAAAAGTATAGATAGGAATGGCAATAATGTTGATGAGGGTAGAATACTCGTTGGCAAAGTCCCAGAAACCAACGAAATGCATTTTGTACCAATGCCAGTCTTCAAAAAAGTTGTTTTCCTGAGCCACTTTGAAGATGCCGTAGCGGATAGAAAGAATGGTGGTAACAGCGCCAACCAACAACAAGAATTTGGCTGGCACATAAAGACTGAGCCGCTTGCCATCGATATATCCCCTAATGGCTTGTCCCGGGCGTATCGCTAGTTCTCTGAGGGTGCCAAACAGGCCCGTTTCGATATCGAGCGACGATTCGAAAGACTCCCCCAACAATGTTTTCATATCAAAGCGATCCACTTTGGCGCTTTGTGCACAATTCGGGCAAAAATTCCCCTGAAACACCGTTCCGCAGTTTTTACATACCATCAGCCGTGAAATTAGCAAAACGGCCACTTTACTTCATATCAACGACATTTTATGTGAGGTAAATATCGGCGGCATGACTTTTCTCCGGAAGGGCTCTATTTCATAAATAGACTAATAATTCCGACATTTTATCAACATAGCCACCTGTATAAATCCAGCCGCTATTTGATCCTCTTCCTTGTATCTTCGCTCTCTTAGAAAACCAAAAAACATTGAGGACATGAAGAGATTAATACTCCTGTTTATGGGCGTAAGTATGGTCTTGACTCCGGCACTGGCTCAGGAAAACTTTCCTGTGAATGGTGCCCAGGATAAACGGCTAAATATTTATGCTTTTACGAACGCCACCGTGGTGGTGGATTATCAAACAACGTTAACGAATGCAACATTACTTGTGAAAGACGGCTTCGTGGAAGCGGTCGGAGCAGGTGTTGCCATCCCCAAAGGCGCCATCGTTACTGACCTTGGCGGAAAATTCATTTATCCTTCTATCGTAGACCCTTATACCAGTTATGGTATGCCTGAGGTGAAGCGGGGAAGGAGAAGCTTTATGGATCCTCCACAGCTTGATTCGGATCGCAAGGAAGCTTATGGTTGGAACGACGCCATCAAAGCCGACTTCGACGGAGCCAGCGAGTTTACCATCGATGCCAAAACAGCCGAGAAGTGGAGAAAGCAAGGCTTTGGCACTGTGCTGGCCTTCAGGCCCGACGGCATTGTGAGAGGAAGCGCCACCCTGGTGACGCTCAGCGATGGCCCGGTGAACGAAGTGATTGTGAAAGAAAGAGTAGCTGCCAACTATGCATTCGACAAAGGTAGCTCCACTCAAAACTACCCTAACTCGATCATGGGCTATGTGGCGTTGCTTCGCCAAACCTATTACGATGCTCAGTGGTACACATCACCACTCAACAAGGGGCAAACCAATGTGAGCCTTGAGGCATTCAATGCGCTTCAAAGCCTTCCACAAATTTTCGAAACTGATAACAAGCTGAGACTTCTGCTGGCCGACAAAGTGGGCGATGAGTTCGGCGTTCAGTACATCATCAAAGGCTCGGGCGATGAGTACCAGCGCATCAACGAGGTGAAGGCCACGAAGGCTTCTTTGATCATTCCGGTGAACTACCCCGCTGCCTACGATGTAGACGACCCTTACGACGCACTGAATGTGTCGCTTTCTCAGCTAAAGCACTGGGAGCTTGCACCTGCCAACGCAGCAGCAGTAGCCAAAAACGGCATCACCTTTGCCTTCACCGCCAGCGATCTGAAAGACCCGGCTGACTTTTTGCCAAACGTGAGAAAAGCCATTAAGTATGGCTTGAGCGAGCAGGAAGCCCTGAAGGCCATTACTTACACGCCAGCATCCCTTGTGAAGGCCGCTGACAAAGTAGGCAGTCTGAAGAAAGGCATGCTGGCCAACTTCCTGATTACTTCAGGCAACCTGTTTGACGAGAAAACAGCTATCTACGAAAACTGGGTTCAGGGCAACAAATATGAGGTGACCGACATGAGCGCTCCTGATTATGCCGGCAACTATCAGTTGAGCTACTCAGGCAGCAGCTATACACTGGAGATTTCAGGTAAAGCAGGCTCACAGAAGGCTAAAGTGAAAGTGAACGACTCAACTTCTGTAGATGCCAAAACGACTATTGATGGGCAGAACATCAGCCTGAGCTTTCAGCCTGAAAAGAAAAAAGATGGTAACATCCGACTGAGTGGCTGGTTAAATGGTAAGAACTTCAAAGGTGATGGTCAGCTGGAAAACGGCGACTGGATCAAGTGGACAGCTACTTACCAGAGCGCCATTGAAGAGAAAGAGAAGAAAGAGGACGGAGACAGCGACAAAGCGCTTGATCTTGGTAAGATCATGTATCCTTTTGTCGCTTTCGGTAACGAAGAGCTTCCAACAGCCAAAACATACCTGATCAAAGGTGCCACGGTTTGGACGAGCGAAGATGCCGGCAAGCTGGAAAGCACTGACGTGTTGGTACAAAACGGCAAGATTGCGCAGGTAGGCAAGGGGCTATCCGCTCCGTCTGGCGCTGTAACTATCGACGGTACTGGCAAACACCTGACCCCGGGCATCATCGACGAGCATACGCATATTGCACTTAGCGGCGTGAACGAAGGTTCTGAAGCTGTTACTTCTGAAGTACGCCAGGAAGATGCGATTGACTCTGAGGACTCCGATATCTACCGTCAGCTGGCTGGTGGTGTGGTAGCCGCTCAGCTACTGCATGGCTCGGCCAACCCTATTGGCGGCCAGTCGGCATTGATCAAGTTCCGCTGGGGAGCAGCGCCTCAGGACCTGCTGATCAAAGGTGCTGATAAGTACATCAAGTTTGCTTTGGGTGAAAACGTAAAGCAGTCCAACCGACCTCCCACCAGCAACATCCGTTTCCCTCAAACCCGGATGGGCGTGGAGCAGGTAATGGCTGATGCCTTCACCAGGGCCGGGGAATACGACAAGGAGTGGAAAGCCTACAATGGCCTTTCTGCCAAGGCGAAAGCAACAGCAGTGAAGCCAAGGAAGGATCTGGAGCTGGATGCACTGGCTGAGATATTGAACAAACAGCGTTTTGTGACCTGCCACTCTTATGTGCAACCTGAAATCAATATGATGATGAAGGTGGCTGAACGGTTCAACTTCCGTGTCAACACTTTTACTCACATTTTGGAAGGCTACAAAGTAGCGGATAAAATGGCCGAGCATGGCGTGGGTGGTGGTACCTTTGCGGACTGGTGGCAGTACAAATACGAAGTCCGTGAGGCGATTCCTTACAATGCTGCGCTGATGACCATGGCCGGTGTAACGGTGGCTATCAACTCCGACGATGCTGAAATGGCCCGCCGCCTGAACCAGGAAGCTGCCAAATCGATCAAGTATGCCGACATGGGTGAGTTGGAAGCCATAAAAATGGTGACCATCAACCCAGCCAAACTACTTCACCTCGACAGCAGAATGGGCAGCATTAAAGTAGGCAAAGATGCAGACCTTGTGTTATGGAACGATCATCCGCTATCTATTTATGCCAAACCAGAGAAGACTATGGTAGATGGCATTGTGTACTTCGATATTGAGAAAGATGCACAAATGAGAGACGCCATTCAGGATGAAAGAGCCAGGATTATTGCCAAAATGAAGTCAGCGAAGGCTTCTGGTGCTCCAACGCAAAGACCAAGCCGTCAGTACAAGCATAGATGGGATTGCGAAGACGAATACCTTGGCGACATGATCAAAGCTTCGCAGGAAGACTAATCGTCCACTTTAAAAGCTAAACGAGATGAAAAAATTGAAATATATAATTGCAACCTGCTTGTTGATAGCAGGACAAGCCAAAGCTCAGGTGCCTGAGCCGGTAGGGCCACAGGAGAAACCTATCCTGCTAATGAATGGCACGGCGCATATTGGCAATGGCCAGGTGATTGAAAATTCATTTGTGACTTTTGAGAACGGCAAAATCACCAACGTGGGTGATGCCACTGTTGTGCGGTTAGACATGACGAAATTCGACGTCATCAATATCGCAGGCAAGCATGTGTATCCGGGCCTGATCCTGCCTAATACTACCTTGGGCCTTGAGGATATCTCTGCAGTGCGAGCGTCTATTGACAGCGAGGAAGTGGGAGACCTGAATCCACACGTGAGAAGCCTCGTGGCCTATAATACAGATTCTGAAGTGATTGCTACGTTGCGCTACAACGGTATTCTGCTTGCTCAGAGCACCCCGCAGGGCGACCTGGTTACTGGCACGTCTTCTATCATGATGCTGGAAGGCTGGAACTGGGAAGATGCTCAGTACAAAGCTGATGATGCCATTCATCTGAACTGGCCTACCAAGACCTTTGGGCCACGTTGGTGGATGGGCGAGACAGAACCTCGCAAGAACCCCAATTACCAATCGTCGATTGATAAGCTGGAGAAGTTTTTTGCAGACGCAAAAGCCTATAGTGAAGGACAGCCTACGGTGACCAACCTAAGACTGGAAGCGATGAAAGGTTTGTTTACCGGCGCACAAAAGCTGTTTGTTCATGCCGATAGGAGAGTGGAGATCATGGAAGGCATTCAGTTTGCCAAGGCGAGCGGTGCTACCAGCATCGTTCTTGTTGGCGGAACTGACGCAGGCAACTGCATCGATTTTCTGAAAGACAACGACATTCCGGTGTTGCTGACAGACGTGCACAGAATCCCGGGCAGAGAGGATGAAGACTATGACCTGGCCTACAAACTGCCAGCCATTCTATCTAATGCAGGTATCAAAGTAGGTTTGACTTATGAAACCCTTCATGGCTCAAGGAACCTGCCTTTCACAGCAGGAACAGTAGCAGCCTATGGCGGTATCAGCAAAGAGGAGGCATTGAAGATGATTACTTCTAACACTGCGCAGATACTGGGCATCGATGGCACGACCGGCACACTGGAAAACGGCAAAGATGCCAATATCGTGGTGTCTGAAGGAGATATTCTCGATATGCGCACCAGCAAGGTGACCAGTGCCTTTATTATGGGCAAAGGCATCATACTGGATGGCAAGCAGCAAATGCTGTACGACCGCTTCAAGCGGAAGTATGAGTCTCAGAAATAGATCACATTGGTGATATAAGTGAAAGGCCTCAAGAATGCTTGAGGCCTTTTTTTGCGCCTTATTAAAAGAAATAAATTTTTTATTCACGAACAGCAACTATTTTTGCGCCCGCTCGTCATTGTGGTATTATTATCATTTTGTTAAGATGTTGAAGTTCGTTTCCGCTGTTATCCTTTTCACATCGTCCTGGTCTATTTCGCCGGACAAAACTGATGTTGCCAAAGAAGCCGGCTTCAGGCAGGTGTACGCCAGGGAAAACATTACCCTTCATGAGCGGCCCATTGTTAACAGATATGGTGTTGATGTTCGGGAGGTGAAAGCTGTCTTTACTGCCAGGAGTAGTTCTGCGGTGGTGGTAGAAATGCTGAGAAATGCTGATAAGGGAATGCAGTGGAATATCGGCGCCGGTGCCTACGATGTGCTCAACAACGAGAAACACACCTGGGTCACATATATTGAATACGACCTGCCCTGGCCACTGAACGACCACGATGCTGTGCTTCGCCACTCTCTGGTAGAGAAGGGTAATATTATTGAGGTGGCTATTGAAAGTGTAGAAGATGTCCTTCCTTTGAAGAAGGGCGCCGAAAGGATGGAACAGGTGCAGGGAAAATGGACGATCCGATCTTTGGGATTTGACGTAGTCGAAATCAGCTATCAGGTCAGCACCAAGCCAAGCGCCGTACCACGGCTTATCACAGACCCCATAGTTCACTATCAAATGACCAAGTCGATGAGCGCTCTCAGGGAGTTGCTTGAACAAACAACCATTTAATAGCTACATCCAGTATCCCGCACAACTCGTCATTGTAAATCGACGGTTCAGCATTTCTTTGTGGTATAGTCACTTTTTGCGGCGTTTCTTTGATCAAAAGGAAACGATATGGAAAAAGCGATACTTATTTCTCACGCCTCCGCAGGTGCATTGGTGCTACTCACTGGCCTGCTCAACTTCATTAGCAAGAAGGGCGGCAATCTCCACAAAAAGCTGGGGATAGCGTATGTGCTGGGAATGGCCTGGATATTTGTTTCTGCCATACTTATCATCGCTTTCTACCGGTTCAGTGCCTTCCTCATGGTCGTAGGGGTAGTGAGCTTCTACGCCACTTTCACTGGCTATAGGGTGACCAAACGCAAGAAGCTGGGGGAGCACACCTGGGCTGACCTGGGTGCTTCGGGACTTACTATGGCTTTTGGTGTCGGATTGGTGGGCTACGGATTCTATGTGGGAAGTGTCGATGGTTTTGGAGCGTCTTTGGCTATCCTCAGTTACATTTTCGGTTTTTTCACTGCTTTTGCTTCCTACAGAGATTTGGCTTTTTTACTAAAGCCGAAGGAAGAGACCTATAAACTGTGGTGGTTGCGTCAGCATATCAGTGCCATTGGTGGCAGCTATATTGCAGCCATTACAGCTTTCGCAGTGCAAAACGGTGACCGTATCATGGGAGGTTCGCAGTATCAATGGCTGCTTTGGCTTATCCCGACCGTAATTTTTACACCTGCGATCATTTTCTTTCAGCGCAAGTTTAAAACAAGGGAGGAACACATTACCGTATCTGCCGGGACGTAAATTGGAGGCCGCCTCAAGGCATTGGCTATAAGCCAACGGTAGAGACAGCCTCACATTGTTAAATCACGTTTGGCAGGTCAGCTACCAGCTTCCATTTACCTTCCCTGGTCAAAACCAGGAGCAGGGTAGAAACAAAAGTCATTTTATTGCTCTTAAAGCTTACCAGAGCGTTGGCAGTATTTCCATTGATAGTCACATTGGAAATAGTTACCTCCCTTTTGTCTCCACCAAATTCTTTGTTTTTGATTTTGGCCAGGTAAACTTCCCGGGGCATGATCGTCACACCATCTGAGCCAAAGAGGCGGTTCATCACCACCCTGAAGTTGGTGTCCAGTACTTCTTCAAGGATAATCGGATCCTGATAGTCGGCTGCTGTTGCGAATTGCATGACCGTCTTTTTTACCTCTTCCACGCCAGTTTCCTGCCCCTGAGCAATACTAAATACCATAGTGCCAAATACGGTCATCATAATGTTTGAAATGTTTGTGTTCATGTTTAGCAATTGTTTGAGTTTTATAATTGAATTGTTGTTTGTGTTCGCATGACCGAATGATGCTGGAAGTCATCTTCCAGGCTAAAGGCCATTAATAGGGAGTAGTGTGTGCCTGGCTCTAAACTCTTGCGGTAGGCGTCAATTGCCTCTATAGGCAATGAGAACCTGATTACTGTCCCCTCTTCATTTTCCAGGCCTTCTATAGCGTCGACCAATACGGGAGCTCCGAAAGTTTCAATGGACCGATAGTCTCCCGGCTCGACAATAAAGTGTTCTTTCACTTTCACCAAGTTGTTGACCACGCTACCCATGATGAGGTAGGTGTTCTTCAACTGATCCGCCTCGTTGAAGCCTATGGCCATCCAGCCCGTTGTCGGGGCTTTCATTTCGAATTGCACCCGGTTGTTCTCGTAGGCCCAGGTGACTTCCATTCCGTTTTTGCGAATGCTGTTGGTTTGATTAGAAGGGGTGGGGTTAAACAACATTGCCACAGCGCCGCAAAGGATTCCGATGGTTGTAATTATTATTTTCATTACTATCAATTATTGATATATCAATTGTATATAGAAATTTTTTTACATCATGTTTCCCTGGATTCTCAGCAACATGTCTTTCAGCTTGTTTACCTCTTTCTTAGAAAACCCTTCCAGGCTTTTGGCCCGGTGACTTTGTACCATGTCCATATGCTTATTGATGAATTTTTGTCCTTCTTTGGAAACTGTAATCATGTATTGCCTCCTGTTACCTTCTATAGCCTCCCTTTGAATAAGGCCTTTCTTTTCCAGTAAATCGAGCATTCTGGTGATGGAAGCCGGATCTTTAATTGACTTTTCAGCCAGGTCACGCTGAGAGAGACCAGGGTCGGATTCAATCACTTTTAGCAATACCCATTGGTCGACAGTGATGCCTGCACCTCTCTTATCCAGCTCCTTTTGGGAGTATTGCTTGGCCAGCTTGTTGGTTTGGTCGAGCATGAAGAGCACAACTTGCGACAAATCATCTTTCATTATTGATACATCAATTATTGATATTCAAATTTAGAGATGATCTGCTTAACGAGAAAGTTTTGAAAAGGTTATTTTACCGGCTCCCGCAAAATTGTCTTTAATTTTTCCGGGGCTGTTTTCCTGAAGTCCGACAGATAAATCTCATGGTGCAGGCCGTTCCGTTTCAAGCCATTGGCTTCAATAAACCCCTGTAGTTTACCCAGGCTTTCGGGCTCTTGATCAAACGGGCCAACATGGAGGATTTGCACAACATTACCTTCGTTCATTTCAAAGTGCTCTACCTGCCTGGCGAGTGCCAGTCCTTTTTTGCTAGCAACGTTGAATACGGCAGTGGCAATATTCTCCTTTTTTACAAATTCTGGCATCCTTATGAGCAAACGAAACATCCACTCTGACCTGGGGATTTTGGTGGGAGCGTCTGTCATGGATACCCCGCCATACTTGTCTTCATCAAACCACCATTGCCCTTCCAGCTTTGGCACCACGAAGTCCTTTTCCGCAGCTTTCCACTCAAATTTAATGGTGTAGGCGACCGAGTAGAGAGCTTCTATGCACTCAGCAAAACCTTTTGATGACGGATCGCCCTGGCCTGCAATAGCCAGGTATTGCATAGGTGCCAGTTTCAATAGCTCAGGCTTTTGTTTGGCTGTGTAATATGTTTTGTCGGTTTTGGAGAGGTCAATCTTCGTCATTACTGCGCTTCGTTGTTATTGGGTGCAAAAGAACGCAGGTCACTGACAACCTTGTGTCAGTGGGAATCAGTTTTTTTCTCACATTTGTTAGCGAGCGACTCAAGAACTTTGGTAAGGAGAGTAGAAAGGGTGGGGTCCGTAATTTCTCCTTCAAGTGAAAATCGTTGCCTGATGGCCGGAATGGTTGAGGTGGTGCTTTCATCAAAGTCTGCGTTTTGGGCTTTCAGTGTGAGGAGCAGCGTGGAGAGCGCATTTTCGCCTCCCATCATAGATGGAGAGTAGCTCAAAGCTGCCAATGGCTTGTGGTATACTTCGCCACTGCCTACCAGCCAGTCGAGGGCGTCTTTTAATACACCAGGCATTCCAAAAGCATACTCTGGTGTGCAGATGATGACGGCGCCGCCTTGCTTCCAGAGATTTCTCCAGGCCAGTACATGTTCGTTTGTCGTACTGTCGGATAGTTGAGGATTGAAGTGGGGGATGTTGCCCAGCCCTTCAAAAATAGTGAATTGAAAGCCAGGGCCGGCGAGCCTTTCAATAGCTTGTAGAAGCCTCCCTGCGGTTGCGCCAGGGTTGATACTACCTGAAATCGCCAATACTTTCACCGTCTTACTTTTCATAAACGCAAAAATGAATGTAGCCGACAAATTGATTTGTCGGCTAAAAATCATGTCAACGAAAACTCTTCTGCATAAGTTGACTATTCGTATCGCAAGGCATGACTTGGATTCACCGTTACCGTTTTTAGTACGGCGAGCGTCACACTCAAGCTGGCGATAGCAAGGATAATGGCGATGGTGATGGCATAGGGAAGTAGGCCGATGGGCACTCTGTAGGCTAAACCCGCCAGCCATTCGTTCATGGTGAAATAGGCAACTGGCAAACCGAGTACGAAGGCTATGGCAATCAGCTTCAGGAAGCTGAAATTTTCCTGCCAAAGTAGATTGCCAACAGAAGCTCCGAGGATCTTTCTTACGCCCATTTCCTTGGTGCGCTGCACCATCATCAAATAGGCCAGACCAACAAGTCCCATGGCGGCAAGTAACAAGGCAATGCCTGCAAAGAGATTAAATACCCTGAGTGCCTGTTTTTCTGCCGTGTAGAGTTGCTGGTTCTTCTGATCCATAAAATACGCTTCATAGCCAAATTTTTGGTCAAAGCCTGTGTAAATCTTGCCAATCTCGGCAACAGCCTGCTGGATATTTCCGCCATTTAGTTTTACAAGCAGAAAGTTGAGTTCGTCGTAATCGACAGTGATCAACAGGGGCTGAATGGGCACATGCAACGACTGAAAATGAAAGTCTTTTACGATGCCAACCACGATACCGTCAAGCACAGCATCCTCGTCATCCCAAAGGAGTCGGCTACCCAGAGGGTCGGCCAGACCAAGGCCTTTTGCTGCAGTTTCATTCAATATGTAAGACCTGCCAAGGGAGTCCATGCCGTTCGACTTATCAAACCACCTTCCTGATACCAGTTCCAGGCCAAGTGGAGCTTTAGCATCGAAATCCATCCCCATTTCTGACACATCCACATTGATGTCGGGTGCGCCAATTTGAAAGATGCCATTTTGATTGAATTGGGTGCCCGGAAGGTTGGATACCGCTCCCATGTCTATGACGCCGGGCACCTTGCTGATTTCATTTTTCATGGCCTCCAGGCTTTCCACCACATTTCTGCTCTTGAGTTCTACCACGAGCACCTGCTGATCGTCATATCCCAGGGGCACCTCCTCCATGTATTTTACCTGCGACACCAGAATGGTGCTGCCAAAAATGAGAATGGCCGAGACAGAAAATTGGATCACTACCAGCGTCTTCCTTACCAAACTGCTTTTGGTACCGGTCACAAATTTACCTTTTAATATTTCGCCGGCTTTGATTCGGGATACCGTGAGGGCCGGATACAGGCCGGCGATAGTTCCCACAATAACCACTACTAAAAGGCCAAGAAGTGTATTGAGCGTGGTGAACAGATCACTGTAAACGAATGGCTTTCCAGTTAAATTTTTGAAGCCGTCGAAAGCCAGAAGGGCCAGCAAATAGGCCAAGGTTAAGGCTAGCAAACAAGTGAAAATGCCTTCGGACAGAAACTGCCAGGAAATGCCCGTTCTGTTGGCTCCGAGTGTTCTTCGCACGCCTACCTCTTTGGCCCTTTCGAAAGCCCGGGCGGTAGACAAGTTGATGAAATTGATAGAAGCGATAGCCAGGATAAAGGCAATGGCTGCAAAAAGGATGTAAACGTAAACAACATTGCCATTGGCTTCAAGCTCCCAGCGGATATGCGACTTGAGATGGATGTCAGTGATGGGCTGCAGGTCGAACCTAACTTCACCACTTTCAAAGCCAGCGTACCACTGGTCGCTGATGTGACCATTGCGATGCATCCACTCTGGGATTTTCTGTTGCAGTGCCAGGGCATCAGCTCCAGGCTGCAGCTTTAAATAGTTGAAATGGCCGTAATCGTCCCACTGAAACCAGGAGTCTGTTGGGTCCATGTATTTCAAAGTGACATAGGAGATGATGAAATTAGGGTGAAAGTGTGAAGTAACCGGCGCATCTTCCATGATACCTGTGATCATAACTGGGTGGCCTTCGGCATCTACTTCAAGCACTTTTCCGAGGGGATTTTCGTCGCCAAAGTACTTTTTGGCCATCGAAGACGAGATGATCATGCCGCCTATTTCTTTCAGTGCAGCATCAGGGTTGCCCACCAGCAGCTTAAAGTCAAAAACCCTGAAGAAAGTGCTGTCGGCAGCATAGCCGTCAGGCTCCCGGAACATGACATCTTTCTCGGGGTTTCGGATATACATGGACTGCTTGGTGAGTCCAGGCCCATAAAGAGGGGTTAGGGAAACTGCCGCTTCCACTTCAGGAAACTCTTTCACCATCTCCAGTGCCATGGGGTGAGGCGTGCGGGTTTGCGGATTGCTCGACATGAAAGCGATCCGGTATATGTCCTCGGCCCTTTGATGAAATCTGTCGTACGACAGTTCATGCTGGATGTAAATGAAAATGAGCATGGCGCTGGCCATTCCTATGACCAGTCCTGACATGTTGATGAAGGTAAAGGCCTTCTTTCTTGTCAGGTTTCTAAAGTAAACTTTGATGAAGTTGTTGAGCATGATACCTGTGATTTGTAGTGAACCAAAAGTACCGTGCATAACGAGGTTTTGAGGTATGTTGGCCTCATGTCGGCGTTCGAGATCATCATGTCGAACGTCCCGATCCCTGTATTGTGATGGTGTAAGCCTGGTGAATTTCTTGAAAACAGTATTGAAGGAGGACTTGGACATGTAGCCCACCATTTCACCTATCTCCTCAATCTTCAGTGTCTTATTCTCTTCTTTGCGAAGCAACTTTTTAGCTTCCAGCACTCTGTGGTAGGCCATTAGGTCAAAGAAACTCATCCCCTTGGATTCGTTGATCACCTGAGAAAGCTGATGTGGTGATGCGAACACCTTTTTGGCCAGTCCGGCCAGGGAGGCATCGGGCTCCAGTGCATATTTTTTTTCTGTCAGCTGGTGATCCAGCGCATTCATGATCCTGTATTTTTCAGGCTGATCGAGAGATGAGCTGCCGTATTTCTGCTCGCTTTTCAGTGGTTCATGTGCACCTGGCCCCGAAAAGTACCAGGCCGATTGAGTGGAGAGCGCAAAAGCGCAGGTGATGAACAGTATCTGTGGCGATGCTAAGGGCCAGACTTCCCGCAGAACGACCGATACCATCATGGTGGTCACCATCAGGAAGAAGAACTTCAGCCAGATTACTTTTTTGCTGCCGGAGCCAGGGGTGTCGATGCCTTTAAGCCTGGAATAAAGTAGGTAGGTTTTGATAAGAGCGTAAGCTTCCCACATCAAATAGATAGCAGCTAGGGGCCCGGTGACTAATGGAACAAAGAAGATGATAATGCCTATGATCAAAGGAGGCAATAGCTGTAGGGTGTATGACTTGGGAATTGGCTTTTCGAAAAAGCTAAGCAGCAAGCCCCTTAAAAGAACTGGTGCTGGCAAAACCAGGTAAACACTGAGCGCTGGCCCAAAGTAGAAAATCAGGCTGAGGATCGTTAGCCAAGCCCAGGAGTAAGTGAGCCACTGTGCGTAGGGAATGGCTCCTTTTCGCAGGGCACCAAAAGCAAGCATCGTCATTTGCCCAATGGCGATTAGCAGAATAATTTCGGAGTATCCTAAGTTTGACATTTTCTGGTAATGAACAGCAGGCTTTCGTGCGAAGGAAAGTAAATTTAACCTCCATCCGCCATATTATCTATTCCTTACTTTTGTTAAGGAACTCATCAAAGGGCTGCAATACTCTGAAGACTTTCGCAGCATGATCTAAAAAGTCGCCCGCAATAACCTGGCTATCGCTAGGTTTATGGCTGGCCAGAAAGCTCTTTTGTTTCAGAAGTGCTATTTCAGGGTGATCCGCATCATAGCCTTTGGGGGTTGTTTTCAGGCTTTCGCCTTCTATCTGACCAAAAGTAGCTTTGAAGTCTTTGCTGTCGAGTATTTTATGCAGCTCAGCTCCGTTATAATCTATTTCCTGCCTGATGCTTTTTAGCCAGTCCTTCTCAGGGAGATAGGCACCGCCAGCAAGCATTGAGCCACCCGGCTCCAGATGGATGTAGTAACCAGCCCTGGTATGGATTTCAGACCTTTTAGCCGCAGCGGTCACATGTGCACCAAAATGGGTTTTGTACGGTGATTTGTCCTTCGAAAAGCGCACATCCCGATAAATGCGGAAGACACAGTCTTTGGCTTTGTGGTGGCCGATGGCGGGGTCAAACTCAACGATTTTTGCAATAAGGGCATCGATGAAAGCTTCGAATTCGGCTTTTGCGGCTTCATACCTTTTCTTATTTTCTGTGAACCACTCCCGGTTATTGTTCTCTTTGAGTTCTTTAAGGAATTGAAAAGTGGATTTGGATATCCCTGGCATAGCGATCAGCTTAGTTAGATTGAATAGATAAATCTACTTAATGCTTCTGAAAGAGAGAACTCACAGGCGGCTTAATTCTAATTGGTGTTCTTTACCTTTAGTGCCCGGTAGTAGTCTCTGATGTTGAAGGAAACTGGCAACACCATTCTCACAAACACTGGTTGTCCGTTTTGCTTGCCAGGAGTCCATTTAGGGCCCTCTTTGATAAGCCTGATTGCCTCCTCGTTGCAGGTCTTGCACAATCCACGTTGCACCTTGATCCCATCAACGCTCCCGTCTTTGTTGACCACAAACTGCAGGAATACTTTCCCCTCTTTCTTCTGTTGAAGTGCATCGGGCGGGTAGTTCATGTTTTGCTCCAGGTAGGTAGTGTAGTTTTTCATGCCACCTACTGGCTCCGGATTTTTGTCAGCGATTGAATAGACCTTCAAGTCCACGCCGCCCTCCATGACCTGCTCGCCCCATTCGTCCAAACTAGCCTCATACACCTTTTTTGAGGCTTGCATCAGCGAATCCTTTTTTGTGGGTTCTGGCGTTTCCCGGGAAAGACTTTCCAGGCTTTTGCTCACTGCATAGTAGAGCTGGTTGTTAGTAAAGTAGTTGTTGGAGACAATGGAATCGAACATGGCGACTACCTGCTGCCACTTGCCTTGCTTGAAGGACGTTACAGCAGAATCGATATGTCCGCCGGTCAGGCTTGGGTTCTTGGCGTCATCGGGGTAGGGATTCCCCGGTTTTTGTGCCGAAGCGAACAATGGGATGGCAGTAACAGCCAGGAAATATAAAACTTTCAACATGAGTTTTCGAAGGTAAAAAAAGAGAATGACTCTACCATCTTCGGAAGAGACGGCTGGTGATGTTCACCTGTCAGGAGGTGATATTTGAATTTGCCCGATCATGATAAAAAATTGAGATGAAAGCTTTTACGTAGTGATTCTGAGAAGGTTTGAAAATGGCTGCGATAAATCAGGGTGTTGATTGGTTACCAATCGTTAAACTCCTTATTACCATAGTCCAGCGCTAGTTTCATATACTTTTTTACTTCATCATTGATGTCATCTTTGTGCATCAGCCGCAAGTAGTGCTGATAAATCTCGATTCCCGGCACCTCGCCAATGCGATGGAAGCACAGGTTGTCTGCATATTTTCTGGGCAGGGTGAGGGCCACATCAATGAACTCTTTACCTACCCTTGGTATGTAGCCAAACCTGATTTTGGCTCCCAAACCAATCTGGGTTTTGGCGGGATGCACCTCGAAGTCGCCAATTTGCTTATACTGATCAATGAAGTAGTAAAACAGCTCCACTATGTCTGGCTTTCGCCTTTCCAGAAAACTCTCCAGCGTACGGTCGTTGCAGGAGTGATATTGATTTTCCCGGGAGAAGCTATGGTTACATAGGGGGCAGATCCACATGGCTAGCAACAGCTAAGACTTCTTCAAGAACTTTGTAAGCAGCACCAACTGCTGGCCATTCACTTTGCCTTCAATTTGCTCTGCATTGTCGGCAACCAGCGAAATGTTGCGCACTGCTGTGCCACGCTTGGCTGTAAAGCCGCCTCCTTTTACATCCAGGTCTTTTACAAGCACCACTGTATCGCCATTGGCCAGGGTCACTCCGTTGCTGTCTTTATGGACGACGGCCACTTCTCCGTCTTGCATCAGAGTAGCCTGGGCCCATTTCAGCTCCGATTCTGCCATGTACATCATATCGAGCAGGTTCTGGGGCCAACCTTCGGCTCTTAAACCATGAAGGATTCGATAGGCTTGTACCTTTACGGCTGATACTTCGCTCCAGACGGTGTCGTTAAGGCAGCGCCAGTGGTTGGGGTCGGCTGGCTCAGTTTCGCTGAGTTGGGCCTGACATTTACCACAAACCAGGATGCTGTTGTCGATCGTTTCGTTCTCGCCAGGTGATAAGAGAAAGACGGAGAGGCTTTCTGTGGCTTGGCAAAGCTCACACTTTGATTCACTTCTTGCTTCGAGTTCAGAGGCTACGCTCATGGTATTGGGTTAAGAGAGCGCAAAAATAAGGATTTTAAATGGAGGAAGGTTGCCATCGAGACAAATGCAATTTCGATAACGTCACCTCGATCCGACGCAGGAGGGAGAGGTCTCCTCAACCTGACTCTGCGCTCCTACAGGAAGACCTCATCCACTTCGGCTCCCTTCGGTATTACCGAGGTGACGTTGCTTAATATTAGATTATTGTTCGTTAATGATGATGTCCACCGGGGCCATGCACATGGCCGTGGGCAAGTTCGTCTTTGCTCGCATCACGCACGTCGAGCACCTCTACCGAAAAGTTGAGATCAACACCTGCCAGGGCGTGGTTACCGTCAATGGTAATGCCGTCCATTTCTACTTTGGTAACGGTCACCACCTGCTGCCCGTTTTTTGTGCCTGCATTGAACTGCATGCCCACTTCCACTTTTTGGTCGCCGAAAGCTGAGCGTGGCATCTTCTGAATCATTCGCTCGTCACGAACGCCATAGCCTTTCTCAGGGCTCACTTTAATTTCTACTTTGTCGCCCTTCGTTTTTCCGTCCAGGCCTTCTTCCATACCTGGTATAAGGTTGCCAATGCCATGAATGTATAGTAAGGGCTGGTCGCCAACGCTTGAGTCAAGCGTGGTTCCTTCGTTGTCTTTCAGGGTATAGTGGATGGAAACCACTTTTTCTTTGCCGATTTTCATTCGTTAACTTCAATTTGTGAATTAATAAAAGGTGAAAGGTAGGAAAAAAGTTTACATAGGGGCTTTTTTGATGAGATACTAGTTGGTTACAACTGACGCTTGGTAAGCAAGAGCTGTCTAGTATTTATTCAGCGAATCGTAATAGCTAACGAGGGAGACCAGCCCCTCCCGGTTCTTTTTGAGCTTATATTTTTTTGAGTAGCGAAGAAGCTCCTCATGATGACCCGGGAGCAGATTGATAAACTTCTTAAGTTTTCTGATTTCACTCATGCCAGCATTTTCAGTTGTAAAGTAAAAGCGCTGTTCAAAATCCTCTGCAAGAAATTTGAACCCCGCCGGAGTGTTTTCAGCTGCACTCAGATAGCTGCGTCCAACAGGGACATAAATTGGTGTCTTCTGATTTGAGCTTGCTGCATCCTGCATGATGCCAGGGTCTGATTTGTAGATTTCTTTTGAGAGGAGTTCGCTCCGACCCGATGTAAGCAATTCAAAAAAACCAAATCGAGTCACTCCCTGGAACTCAAATGCTTCCGAAACGAATACCAACTTTCCAATATGCACTTCACTCGCTCCACTGGTGGGACGGATATCAAACACTTCATCCTTATTCTTTATTTCAATAGCATCATTGAGCTTATGGTACCTCATCATCAATGTGTCAGAGACAAGGTCGTCACCAATGAGGATCACACCCTTTTTAAACTCATCATCAGGGTAGTACAAACCAGGCACGTGTTGGTCAATTTTCCCTATTTCTTTGTAGTAGGTCAGGTAACTTCTGTAGTCCACCGTTTCCCGTTTTGGCACATCTGAGGATTGTGCAAGAACGGTGTAACTAACGCAGAAAAAAATTCCAATCAAATGGGCCTTCATGACAAGATTATTGCAGTTTTCTTGGTGACTATTAATATATTCTCTCTCGTATTAAACTAGCATCTATCACAGTGAGACGGTTTTCAAAATCGTGATTCGCCTCAATTAACTTAAGCAATGTTTTGGCGGGGTCCTCTGGCATGAATTCACCTAGCCTAAAATAGACTACGCCGTCTTTTGGCTTATAACCATGCTTAAAAATTAGCTCGCCGTAGTCGCTATCGTGAGTAAGAATAGTTCTTTGCTCTACTATCGCCAATGTCATTACGCTATGGTCGTCGATTCCTGGAGAGGACTTGGCGATCCATTCGATGTCAATGCCCTTCGAGCGAAGGAGTTTTACGCTTGGGCCCGGGAAATTTTCATTGGCTAAGAATTTCACTATAGGCCTAGGATCTGATTTCTACCAGTAATCCATCTTTCACGCAATCATTCAAGTAGCCGAACACAGCCTGTAAATCTTCTTTAGTTAAGTGCGGATAGTTTTCCAATAGCATGTGCTCAGTCCACCCGTTTGCCAGCCGATCAAGAACGAACTCCACAGAAATGCGGGTACCTTTGATGGTGGGTTTACCAAGTAAGATATTCTTATCAGAAACTATTCGATCTTGCCAGTTCATAGTTAAAGATACAGAAAAGTTGGAGTATTGGTTTCAAGAGTGGAAACAAGATTCTTTGTTGAAAGTAGATTGCAATAATTCGTTCGAGCAAAAGAGAGACTTTTGCAGCACTTCTGGCCCCCTCATCAGAAAAAAAACCGGGCGTCTCCACCCGGTTTCCATTATCATCTAAAGCCTCGAAGCCTCATCTCAATTAGCCATCTCAAATTTACAATCCCTTCAACGCCTCCTCCAAACTCTTGATCTTCCCTTCGGCATCTGCCATCTTCTGCTTTTCCATGGCCACTACCTGCTCAGGTGCACCGGCCACAAAGCGTTCGTTGCTTAGCTTCTTCATTACAGAAGCCAGGAAGCCTTTGGTGTACGCCAACTCTTCTTCCATTTTCTTGCGTTCGGCCTCCACGTCAATCTTCTCGCTCATAGGGATATAGAACTCATCACCTTTGATCACAAACTGAGTGGCGTTGTCAACTTTGTCGGAGGTGAAGGTTACCGAGCTTAGGTTGCCCAGCTTCTGCATGATGGGCATAAAGGATTCATACAATCCTTTCTTTTCTGTATTAATCAGCAGATCAAGCGCTTCTTTTGGAGAAAGGCCTTTAGCGTTTCTCGTGTTACGGCACTGGCCAACTGCCTCAAAAGCCCAGCTAGCCTGTTCCAAAAGCTCCGCATCGAATGGCTTCTTCTCGGGCCATTCAGCAACGATGATGCAGTCTTTGTCGCTTCTTTCTTTCATCGCATGCCATAGCTCTTCGGTAAGGAAAGGCATGAACGGATGCAACACTTTCATCAGGTCTTCAAACAGCCTGATGGTGGCATCATAAGTGGCTCTGTCAATCGGTGCCTGATAGGCCGGCTTGATCATTTCCAGGTACCAGCTACAGTAGTCATCCCAAATGAGCTTGTATACCGTCATCAGTGCATCGCTCATGCGGAACTTCTCGAAATGGTCTTCCAGTTCGGCAAGGGCCTGGTTGAAACGACTCTCGAACCAGCGAATGGCCATTTCGTTGTCTTTGCCCGAAAGGTTGTCATCTATTTCCCACCCGCTTACCAGTCGGTAAGCATTCCAAATCTTATTGGAGAAGTTACGGCCCTGCTCTACCAGCTTCTCGTCAAACAGCAGGTCGTTACCAGCCGGCGAACTGAAAAGCATGCCAGTACGCACTCCATCGGCACCAAAGTCACGAATGAGGTCGAGTGGGTCGGGCGAGTTGCCCAGCGACTTCGACATCTTGCGGCGCAATTTATCCCGCACAATGCCGGTGAGGTACACGTCTTTGAACGGCCGCTGCCCTGTGTACTCATAGCCAGCAATGATCATTCTGGCTACCCAGAAGAAAAGTATTTCCGGAGCAGTTACCAGCGTGTCGGTGGGGTAGAAGTAGCCAAGGTCTTTCGCTTTAGTCAGGTCGATTTTGCCGGTTGCTTTGTCGAAGCTTTCGTCGGCAAAGCCGCCAAAGGTCTCCGTTGGCCACAGCCAGCTCGATGCCCAGGTGTCCAGCACATCGGAGTCTTGGCTCAGATCTTCAGCCTTCAGTTCAGCATTGCCACTGGCCTTTCTGGCCATTTCCAAAGCTTCTTTTTCCGTTTCAGCCACCACAAAGTCGTTTTCGCCTTCTCCATAGTAGTAAGCAGGAATCCTGTGCCCCCACCATAGCTGCCGACTGATACACCAGTCACGCACGTTTTCCATCCAGTAGGCGTAGGTGTTCTTGAACTTGTTTGGGTGCAATTTCACCTCATCGTCCATCACGGCCTTGTAGGCACGGGCGGAAATGTCTTTCATTTTGATGAACCACTGTAGCGAAAGCTTGGGCTCTACTACAGTGTTTGTTCTTTCGGAACGACCAATGCGTGTAACAAACTCTTCTGAGCCAACAAGTATCCCGGCAGCATCAAGGTCTTTCACCACCATTTTTCTAACGATAAATCGATCTCTGCCCACATAAGCAGGCACTTCACACTTTTCGTTCAATGTGCCGTCCAGATCAATAGTATCAATTACCTGCAGGTTGTGACGCTGACCAATTTCGTAGTCATTTGGGTCGTGGGCTGGTGTTACTTTCAGGCAGCCTGTACCGAATTCCTTGTCAACGTAGTCGTCGGCAATGATCGGAATTTCACGGTTGATGAATGGCACCAAAGCAAACTTGCCAATTAGGTGTTTGTAACGTTCATCTGTTGGGTTAACAGCAATAGCCGTGTCACCCATGATGGTTTCTGGTCGCTGCGTAGCAATGACCACAAACTCATTTGGGCTGCCTTTGATGGCATATTTTACAGAGTAAAGCAGCGACTTCTCGCCGTCCTCCTTGTAGATCACTTCTTCGTTGGAAAGGGCTGTTTTGGCCTCACAGTCCCAGTTGATCATGCGCAGGCCACGGTAGATATAGCCTTTGTTGTAAAGGTCAACGAATACCCGGATTACCGCTTTATAGTAGTCGGGATCCATGGTAAACGACGTACGATCCCAGTCGCAGCTGGCACCCAGCTTTTTAAGCTGCTCCAGGATGATGCCGCCATATTTTTCTTTCCACTCCCAGGCATACTTCATAAACTCATCCCGGCCGATCTCCGATTTCTTGATGCCCTTCTCACGCAGCATGGCCACTACCTTGGCTTCCGTAGCAATAGACGCATGGTCGGTGCCAGGCACCCAGCAAGCTTCAAAGCCCTGCATTCTTGCCTTGCGGATGAGGATGTCCTGAATCGTATTGTTGAGCATATGGCCCATGTGCAATACGCCTGTGACATTCGGCGGAGGAATGACGATGGTGTAAGGTTTTTTGTCTGGATTGGGTGTGGCTTTAAAAAAGCCTTGCTCCATCCAGTGCTTGTACCATTTGTCCTCTACCTGAGTTGGGTCGTATTTGGTAGCCAGTGCCATAAAGTGTCTGTATCTTCTTGAGTTGAAATTCGAGGGGCAAAAGTAATGAAAATCTGCTTGAATGAGGGCGAGACTGCCCTTGCTTTGTTAAACTTTAGAAGTTTATGGAAATTAGGAAGATCGATACACCTTATTTTTAGCTTACGATGGCAAAATTAAAGAGGAACATCCTGGCAATCGCCTTTGTGGTTGGGCACATTTCCGCAGATGCACAAATGACAAGTCATGACGCTGAACAAGCGGCCTGGATACAGGCTGTGACTTCGTCGATGGTTTATACCGAGAAACTATACACGACTAAGGCCGTCGTTATAGACGCTGATAAAAATGGACTAAGGGCCATAGATGTAAATGGGCTTTCTGATTTTTATAGAAACAAAGGATGGAAGAAGGTGGAGTCGCTGCAATCAATCGGGGCTACTGATGCCAATGTACATATTGGTTATGAGATTGTCACTTTTAAGGCAGGTGATGAAAGCTATACGCAGTTGATTATCTGGAATCAGAAAAACGGTGGGCCATTGCGAGAGCTTGAGGTAATTGGACGGTCTGTAAACCAAGGCAACGTAACTGCTGAAGTGCTTGATGCGCCCAGAGCCAAATGGATACGGCTATGTAATGAACATGATCCACTGAAGCTGGTTGCTGAGTTGTACACCGCAGATGCGATGTACTACAACCATAAACCGATGATAGTCGGTACGGAAGCTATAGCAAAAGAGTACTGGTACATGGGTAACTCCAGCTATCAATTGAGTTTGACTCCTATCGTGATTGAAATGGTCAACCCGGACTTGGCTTTTGAGATTGGCCAGTGTTCGGGCAGCTACAACGGGAAATATGTGTTGGTGTGGAAAAAAAGCGCTGACAAAGGCTGGCAAGTGGCGCTAGACTCTAATATTTGAGACCTGGCAATTAATAGGTTAACTTAGGTTGATATTTTTTTAATAGAAGCGAGCCGACTCATGAACGAATAAAATTTCCAGGGGTAAGAAGTAACAGAATAACGAGTTAACGGTGTGCTTTGACTATTCTGTAAAAAATCTTTTGAACAAGAAATCCAATTGGAGGTTTCGTCACGTAAGTAGCTTCGAAATGTTCCAGAAACATGAGTAACCTTAGAAAAAGTAATCTTTAAAAACAAAATGGAATTAACAGCAACTGCACCGTCAAACTCGGGAGAAATTCAATGGAAGCAATTATGGAGCCTTGTGGCGCTTTATGCTTCGGTTATCATAGGATGGATTGCCTATTACAACTACCAGCCCATACTCCTTCATAAGTATAACTTCACAGACCTAACGCTCTTTCTTTTTATAGCCCAGGGTATCATCATGGTGGTGACACCGCCTATTGCCGGACTTTTGGGCGACAGGTTCAGAAAATCAAAAGGCAACAGACTCCCGATCATCAGTGCGGGCATCAGCGCCGCTGCCATGGTGTTTATGTCTGTAGCGTTTACGCTTATCATGGATCCGGGAGAAACTTTCAAGTGGATACTACCTATTCTTATAGTGTTTTGGCTGGCTTCCATGAGTATTTTCACAAGTCCCGCCATTTCAACCATTGACCTGTTTGCTCCTGCAAATAAATTGCCACGGGCGATGGCCATTATCACTATTGTGTATGGCGCACTGTATGCCCTTGAACCAGTAATCGTTGATCTGGTTGATTTTCTGGGTGCTCCCCTAACCTTCGTTGTTGGTGGTGTTATCACCGCAGGTTCAGGTTTGCTAATGAAAAAGAACATGGGAAAAACGCTTGATGGCATTGTAACAGATGTGAAGAAAGAGGATAAAAAGAAATCAGATTACACATACGCATTCATTGTGGGCCTTGCTTTTGGTATTTCTACCACCATTCTGTTCAATTTGTTTCCTGGTTGGTTGGAGCCAAAAATTGGTCACGTCTTCGATATAAACAGCAGTGTGATCATCTCGGTCGTCCTCTTTCTGTCTGCTGTTTTCTCGCTGCCGATCAGCCGAATTGTTGAAAAAAGGCCACTTTACATATCATTGCTTGTAAGCGTAGTGGCGATTTTCGCTATCATTTTCGCTATCTACTTTGTGGAAAACTCCTACCTGACACTTATTCTTCTGCTGCTCTTCTCGTTTTTCTACAGCATGGTGTCGGTTTGCGGACTTCCTTTGGCTCTGAGTGTTATCAATGATAAGAACAAAGTGTTTGGTGTTGGTATTTTCTTCGCTGGGTTCGAATTGCCCAACGGAATTCTCGAAGCGATATTGGTTGCTCAAGGGCTTTACTGATTAAGATTCCTTGATCATTCTTTTAACTTTGCTGTAGTTGAAAGAACAAGACCCAAAGATGATTATAACAGCAAACGATCCATCATTAAAATCATGGGTAGAAGTCAGGCCGGGGTCTGACTTCCCCATTCAAAACCTTCCCTTCGGCATTTTTCAAACGGCAAACACCCAGCCCAGAGTGGGCGTGGCCATCGGCGACTACGTGCTTGACCTCAAAATGCTGGCCCATGAAGGCTTTTTGGATGCACTTCATATTCCAGAATCGGTGTTTGCACAGCCTTACCTGAACGACCTAATGGCCTACGGAAAGGAGAAGACACGTGCCCTGCGAAACAGAATAGCTGAGCTGCTCAATGATGAAAATGAAGACCTCAGATATGAGGAAGATCTGCTTCCCGACTTGCTGGTACCTATGAAAGAGGCAAAACTGCTCATGCCCGTGCTGGTGCGGGACTACACTGATTTCTATTCCAGCAAAGAGCACGCTACCAATGTGGGCACCATGTTTCGGGATCCTGAAAATGCTTTGCTGCCCAATTGGAAACACTTGCCAGTGGGCTATCATGGACGGGCTTCCTCAATTATTGTGAGCGGTGAGCCCATTCGTCGGCCGAAAGGGCAACGAAAGGATGGCGATAAAGACCAGCCGGTGTTTGGCCCCAGCGGCCGCCTCGACTTCGAGCTGGAAATGGCGTTTGTCACCTGCAAGGAAAATAAGCTGGGCGACAGCATTCGTGCGTCAGAAGCTGACGACTATATTTTCGGTTTTGTGCTTTTCAACGACTGGTCGGCCAGGGACATGCAAGCCTGGGAGTATGTGCCGCTGGGGCCGTTTCTTGCCAAAAATTTTGCGTCGTCTGTGTCGCCCTGGGTGGTGACCCTCGATGCACTAGAGCCATTCAGAGTGGCGGGCCCAAAGCAGGAGCCGGAAGTTTTGCCTTACCTGAAAGCCGAAGGTCTCAACAACTTTGATATTAACCTCGAAGTGGGGATTCAGCCAAAAGGGGGTGCCGAGAAAGTGGTGTGCCAATCCAACTTTAAATACATGTATTGGAACATCCGTCAGCAGTTGGCCCACCACACCGTCAACGGGTGCAATATCAATGTGGGGGACATGTACGCCTCCGGCACCATCAGCGGCCCTACGCCAGATAGTTATGGCTCGATGCTGGAGCTGGCCTGGAAAGGCACCAAACCAATACCTATGCCCGATGGCACCACCCGGAGTTTTTTGCAGGATGGCGATACGGTGACGATGAGGGGATATGCAGAAAAAGATGGGATAAGAATTGGTTTTGGTGAAGTAAAGGCTGAAATTTTACCAGCTTCTTAAACGCTCCATCCTATGAAATCCATTCTCCTTACATTTATGCTTGCAGGTTTTTTTATGGTTAAGGCCCAACCAATCAAAGTGGCTTGTGTTGGTGACAGTATCACCGAAGGTCATGGCATTGACGAGGAAGACAAACGATACCCGCAGGTACTGGGGCAGCTGCTGGGCAATGGCTATGAGGTCAGGAATTACGGCATCAGCGGCCGGACGCTTTTAAAACAGGGCGACTTTCCTTATTGGAACGAACCGAAGTACAAAGAGGTGTTGGCCTGGCAGCCCGACATCGTAGTGATCAAGCTAGGGACCAACGACAGCAAGCCGCAAAACTGGAAATACAAAGGCGATTTTATCGACGAATACCTCGAGTTTATTCAGTCATTTGCCTCTTTGCCCAGCAAGCCAAAAATCTACATTTGCCTGCCGGTGCCAGTTTACAAAGACGCTTTTAACATTACCGAGGAAGTGGTAAAAGGAGGGGTGATTCCCAGAGTGGAGCAAACAGCGAAAGAGGCGAAGCTGAAGACCATCGACCTTTACAAGGCATTGTCAGGCCATCCTGAAATGTTCCCTGATGGTGTGCACCCAGATGCGGCCGGGGCAAACCTGATAGCCGAAGCTGTTTATAAAAAAATCAAATAGCATGGATCAGCTGATGACCATTGACCCGAAGGATATAAGCGTGCCAGCTTTGCATGGGCTCATGCAGGGTGTGGTGGCTCCGAGGCCTATCGCTTTTGCCAGCACAGTTGATAAAGATGGAAAGGTCAATCTCAGCCCTTTCAGCTTTTTCAACATGTTCAGCTCCAATCCCCCCATTCTTATTTTTTCTCCTTCCAGAAGGGTACGTGACAATTCTACCAAGCACACACTAGACAATGTGCACGAACATGGGGAGGTGGTGATCAATATAGTCAACTACGCCATGGTGCAGCAAATGTCGCTATCCAGTACGGAATATGAGAAAGGCGTCAATGAGTTTATCAAGGCTGGGTTTACGGAAGTTCCTTCAGGAAAAGTGAAACCGCCCAGGGTAGGGGAGTCACCGGCTGCGTTTGAATGCAAGGTCAAGCAGATCATCCCCCTGGGCGATCAGGGTGGTGCCGGCAACCTGGTGATTTGCAAGGTATTGCTCATGCATTTCAAAAAAGAGATATTGGACGAGCAGGGGAGGGTGGATACAGAAAAGGCGGATATAGTCGCCCGCATGGGAGGCAACTGGTATTGCAGAGCCCACGGCGAGGCTTTGTTTGAAGTACCGAAGCCTTTAGAGAAAAAGGGAATGGGCGTGGATAAGCTGCCAGAGCGTATCAGACTCAGCAGTGTGCTAACAGGCAACGACCTTGGTATGCTGGGTAACGTGGAGCACCTACCCAGCGATGCAGAGGTAAGGGAGTACCATAAGCACGAGAAAGTACAACTGCTAGTTGAGGAATACGAAAATGACCCTACTGGTTTCGAGGAGGCCCTGCATCAGCTCGCCCAGCAATACCTGCATGAGGGATATGTGGAGATAGCGTGGAAGATTTTATTGCAGATATAGGGAGCCTTTTGGTGACCCATCAGAACTTCTCAGACTTTTAGTGGAAACGCTTGGTTGATAGTTTTTCCCCTGCTGGTTCGATTGACTGATTATAGTGCTTTTTCGGCTGTTAAAAGTTGTACCGCCTGGTACCAATAATAGAATGCCGATTTATCTGGTTGTTTTTTCAGTCGCATCAAGAAGTTCCAATCTTGATCCTCTATGATTAAGTCTTTAATGTCTTGACCTTTATAATAGGTGATCGGTGAAAGATCATTCACAATGATTTTTGCTGTCAAGTAAGCAATTCGAGCAGATGCAGGTACCGCATCATCGATTCTAAAGGTACCAGCCATTAAAAAGCCGGTACCAAAAGCGATGATCCCTTTTTGCAATTCTTTGAATTTTGCTTTTTCATCATCATTGCCACGATCTCTCTTTGCGAGGATCATGCAGGTATCAATTGTGTCTCGCAAAACAATTTCCGGGGTGAGTTTAGTTTCAGGATTTCCTTTTTCCCGATAAGCGATTTCATGCTCGGCAAATTTCTGAAAACTGGCAGCCACTATTTCCATACTTTGTATATTCTCGAAGAGTTTACTCAAATCGAACAACTGCTTACATATTTCCATGGAGAACGGCTGTTTGTCTGTACCCTTGAAATAAGGGATTCCGATCGTATTTGGGGCAAATGCTGTCAATTTATCTCCTGTGATTGAATCAATGGTTGGCATGGTGACCATGGCCTCCATATCAGTTTCAATCCAGTTGGTAATTACAGGTTTTTCGATCACTTCCGGATAGATTGAATCCTCGATGAGAACATCTAACAGAATAGTACCGGAACCTTGCCTGCCAGAATCAAATTTAAACTTGTAATGTGCTTTGGGTACTCCGGGCTTGTAGCTGCGATGTTCGTCCAGTTCAACATTAGTGAAATTGGAAGAATCAACAACCTTTTGCAAAATGCGCTCCAGTTCCTTTCGGTCAGTTTTGCTGATAATGTCGATATCAATGGAGAATCGGTTACCCTCTTCCAATAAAAGCACCAAACTGGTACCACCCTTGAAAACGAAATTAAGTCCATTACTTTTCAAACGTTCTAGCAAATGCAAAGCATAAATCATCTTTTCCAAAATGATTTTGTCAATTCGTCTGTGGTCTTTTTGTTTCTTAAAGCCCTCTAGCCACTCATCTGTAAAGCAATGTTCCTTAATCATTCGATAATGCCTTTTACTAAGTTGTACATGTGGTTCGTCATGAACTGTTTTATTTCCTGTTCCCTTTCTCTTCGTTTTGCATAACTAAAGAGCTTAGTGAAATTGATTGCGTATTTGCTTATTGCGTTTTCATAAATGCGCATCAACTCTGAACCTTGCAAATAGTAAAATAGCTTTTCCTCTGCGAACAAGTCCACCAATATTTTCTCAAGTAATGGTGTATAAAATTTAACTTTATTTTCCGTTCTTTTAGCAATAGGGGAGCGTGTTATCAACTTCTTTATGACTACTGGATAATTACTTTCTGCGATGTAAAAATCAATAGCTTTATCATCTGGATTTAGATAAAGCTCATTTCTTGATGAGTCTTTCAGCTCATAGTATAATGATTCAATGAAATCCTTTTCGATCTCAATGAGTATGATTCGTTTACTTGCCTGGTGTTGTGAAAATTCATTGAGCCATTCCGTTTCCCAAATGCAGTGCTTGGCTTCCTCAAATTTGTCTGTGGTCTGTTTTGCGAACTTAATAAGCTCAGGAGATAATTCCGGCTGGTACTTGGGTTTGTATGAAATAACATAGAGACCTCTCTTTAGTGGTCTAATGATGTTTTTGTCTTTAAGGTCATAGATTCTCCATCCGAACGTTCCTTCTTTAAGATCTGGTTCAAAGTATCGATAGAATTCAAAGAGATCCTCTCGGGTGAAATACTCCCGTTCCTTAAATTCTTCAATCAATCTGTTCTCTATGATCTTTGGCATTTAAAATCCAATTTTTACCAAAAATACAAAATTCTGGCGAATATTGGAAATCAAAAAAACGCCAGTAAATTAGATTACTGGCAAATATTGGAATTACGAAAGAGGTGTTTACCTCCGGTGCAAAGATGTTGCCTTAGGGAAGCTAACGCATCTTCTCGCCCAGCAATACCTGCATGAGGGATATGTGGAGATAGCCTGGAAGATATTGCTACAGATGTAGAAAGAGTAGAAAAAGGAAAGCCATCCCTTTCAGGGACGGCCTTGCCTATCTACTACATCCTATTTAAACTACTTGTTATTCAGTAAACTCTTAGCAGCCCGGATGCCTCAGTCAAGCAATTCGTAGGCAATCTGTGGTTTCCCACGCTCGCCTCCCTGCATCAGTGCAGTAAATTTCAGTTTGTAGTAGTTGCCACTTGCGTCTTTAATGATGTAAAACCTGTCTTCATGTACAGCCGGTTGACTTCCACCCGGCCCGCCGGTCACTCTCCAGGTTGAACCAATCGCCGCCTGACTTTCGCTGAATTCCAGGCTGGCGATGTCGCTACTGCCAAAGCTCTCGTAGCTTTTAGTTGCTGTCAGCACCATGGCTGTTTCCACTCCGGCTGTATTCTGCAATACTATGTCCTGGAAATAGTAAGGGATAAGGCCACTTCCAAAATTGGTGGAATTCATGAAGCCGGTCCAGGCAATGTCCCACTTGTCTTTGGCTGGTTCTACATCCACAACGCCATCCTCAAAGTGTGCGTAAACGAATTGCTGGGCTTCCACTTTATCAATTTCCAATTCGGAAAAAGTAGTAGCATCTATGTCGGCATACTGAAGTTGGTAGCCGTCTGCTGTTTGGTTTATTTTGATTTTCTTCCATCCTCTTGATTCGCCTGCAGCACCCGCAGCAGCTGCCGGTGCTTCACCCCGGTTGATGATGTACACAACGTTTTCGTCAGCCGTTGCTGAAATTTCTGCTATGGCCGTTTTGCTCAGGTCACCGCTGGGGTCATCGATCCAGCCAAAAGCATCGGTAGAAAAGGCATTGATGCTCATGGCTGCTGCGAACCCAACTGTGTCCGCAGCAGTTACTTCAGCCAGATCAGTCTTTTCCAGTGCCTGGGCAAACATGGTAACCGACGAGTTAAGAATTACTTTGAAATCGGATCCTGAGTAAAACCCAAGATCCCATCCGTTGCGGTTCACTGCTGTTTGGCGGTTGGCACTCAAGTCAATGAACACCTTGTTGGGATAGGTAGCACCTCCACCGTCAATCACCAGTTGGCCCTGCTCAGCTAGTATTTCGGCAAAGCGAAGTTCCAGGGTGGTCGTGTTTCCAGGGATGAGCCCATCACCGGATGAAGTCAGAGTGAAGGTGATCACCTCGTCGCCGTCAAATAGTACTCCGTCTGCTTTTGACACAGTGAAGGAGGTTTGCTCGTCTCCCTCAGCGGCTGTCAGCGTAATTACATTGCTGGTCGCCGCAGGACTTGTGGTGTATTCTGATCCATAATCTATGTTTTCGCCTGTTAATTCAACGCTGACTATAGCTGACGCCACATCC
The DNA here is from genome assembly GCF_040222815.1 of Imperialibacter sp. Lineage (GTDB taxonomy): Bacteria > Bacteroidota > Bacteroidia > Cytophagales > Cyclobacteriaceae > Imperialibacter. Next base: position 33,520 of record NZ_JAVKCH010000018.1, read on the forward strand.
AATGCCCTGGAAAATGCGATCACAACTTCCAGATCAGCTTCTTGTTCGGCGATACTTTGCTGAGGCGATTGAAAGTTGATGGTATTGTCGGGAAGCGCCGGTTCATCGTCGCCACAAGCTGTTAAAATGGCTACTGAGCATATTGACAAGGCAAAATATTTGGCCCTTATCCATTGAGTAATTGTTCGTTTCATTATTAATTTTAATTAGACTTATTATAAATAGATTTCTAAATTTTTTACTCTTGTTTACTTGTTCAGGTTAAAATTCAGCCCCAAAAAGTAAGATCTTCCGTAGCCAATTGGCCTCGCTCCGCCCGTGCTGTGGGTTCCGCTTGTGTCGGTGGATGTGTTGTTTACATTCGTCACGTTGAGGAGGTTTCTCACTCCAAGTGTGGCATTCAGGTAGCCGAACAATTCCTTTCTGGCGGTGATGTCCATCATGTGGTATCCATCAATTTTGGCTAACTGAATAGTTTCGTTACCAGCGTCGTTAGTGCCAACTTCATAGTTAGGCAACGAGCCAGTATACTTATAGAACAGATTGAAGGTCAGCCCGGCAGGCTCCAGTTGATAGGTGGTTACCAGGTTTGCTTCAGGCGTCCATGTGAATTCGGGAAGCTCGCTGTCGTCTTCTATTAGTTGGTTGTATCGCCCGGTATAGGAAACCCCCACTTTTACTTCAAGAGACTTGTCCGTATAGGCGGTGTTCCACATAAGTCCCTTCGTTTTAAATCTATCAATATTGATGTAGGTAGTTATCAGACTGTTGCTGGGTTTCTGTCCGTAGCTAATCATGTTATCGACTGCGTTATAGAAGCTATTCAGTGTCATGTCGATCCTCGATTTGGCTGTGCTTATCACCTTCCAGCTAAGTCCACCATTCACACTGTTAGATAGTTCGGCCTCCAGGTCGGGGTTTCCTTCGATGGAATGGCTGGCGTCGTAGAAGTTGAAGTACAGTTCTCTCAATGATGGTGCCCTGAAGCCTCTAGCGTAGGCAGCCCTTAGTACCAGGTTGTCGGTTAACTGAAACTTAGTGTTGATGGAAGGAACTGCGGGTGGCGCCTGATACACTGAGTTTTTGATCACCCTAAATCCAGGTCTGATGCTTATTCTGTCAGTTGGGGTGTATTCAGTGGAAAAGAAGAAGGCGTAGTCGTTCAACCAGGGAGCGTCGGCACTGATGCGGCCACCTTCTCCCTGTTCCAGGTTAATATCGTAGCCTGGCTGAAACGACCATTGAGGTGAAAGCTGGTACTGAAACGTTCCTCTCAGGCTAACACCGTCGTACGAAGATAAGTCTTGCAAACCTGTTCCAATAGCCAGTCTTACATCGCCAGTCTCCTGGTTCACTGTGGTTGTGAGCGTGCGCCTGCTAAAATTGATAAGAGAAACAGCACCATTATAGCTCAATTTGTCAAATAACCTGGTTTGCCCTTGCAACTGGTGGTTGAACCTTTTGGTGATATACTCCTGATCAAGCGCCTCGCCACCGTTGAAAACGCCCGGATTTTGAATAGACTCGTCCAAATAGTCGAGCTTGTAGAAAATGTTTGATTTATCATTTCTGAAGCCGACTAGACCGCTGGTTAGCCATTGGTTTTTTGGGTGCCACTGTTTGTCCCGACCCGTCGCATTTCCCTGCCAGCCATAAAACTGGTTGTGGCTCAGCCTTGCCTGGGTATACACTTTCCCCAAGGTGTAACCCGCACCAACGCTTTGGTTGTGAACACCCTTGTCAAGCCCGTATTCCGACCCGGCAGACTCTTCCTGTATCCGGGCGTCCAGTGAGAGCTTGCCGTTCTCTGGCTTTTTGGTAATAATATTGATCACTCCTGCCAGCGCATCAGCACCATACACTACCGACATAGGCCCTTCCACGATCTCTATCTTCTCAATGTTGTTGACATCTACCTGATTAAGGGCACCCGAATTGGAGGTGCCCTCCCTTGTAATCAAAGGCATGCCGTCTATCAAGACTTTGATATTCTGGCCGCCAAGTCCTTGTAGCGTCATACTCGACTCACCAAGAGCCATGTCCTGAGAAAACCTCACATTTAGTTCCGTCTGCAGCACGTCCTGCAAACGATTAGCTCCTTGTGACTGGATTCTTTCCATAGCAATAGTTCTTACCTGATACACCGATCTACTGGCCGATTGAGGTTCAAACTGGCCTGTGATAACGATGTCGTCCATTACATAGCTTTTCAGGCTATCCTGCGCTACGAGGCCAGAATGAAGAACCAAAAGACAGGTGAAGAGAAAAACTATTCGCATCTCTATAGCTTTGGTAGTGAGTCGACCAATTGTTTCCATGCCTCCAATTCAGGAATGCCTGGTTTTCTAAGGCCAAAAAACTGGGCAATCATATTTTTCCCGGCGTCAAACACTTCTATGCTGGTGACATTGCCTTCTGGCGTGGGTTTGCGCACTACCCAGGCAGTTTGGCTGGCCTCCAGCTTCAGGTGCATGTTGAATTCCGGGTCAAGGACATTGAGCCATTTTTCCTGAGCTTCGAGAAGGCGGATCGTTTTTACTTTTCCTTGCTGTATTTGCAGGTTGCCCCGGTTGCCAGCAAAAATCATGATGGGAAGTTTGGTGCTTGCGGCAGTTTCGAGCACCTGCTGCAGGTTGTCGGTGCTTATGGGGTAACTGAAAGTGCCATTGGCAATCTCAAGCGCCTTGTAGCGATGCACGTTGTGCCTTTTCAGCATGCCAAAGAAGTCGTGGGTATCTTTTAATTCACTCCATTCTTGAAGAAAGGCGGGTTTGTCGATGGAGTCTCCAAAGGTGAGTTGGCTGTATGGCTCCACGGTTTGTCCTGGCTCCTGGTTGTCGGACCGGTAGTCTTCAACAATTTTCAGAAAGGCGTCGTTGTTGCTTTTTTCTTGTAGGTAAATTTTTGTGATCGCCTCTCCGGCCTTATCGAAAATCTGCAAGCTGGTGAGGGTTCTGTCGCCTTTGGTCATTTGGTGGGCAAACCCAACATGCCAGGCGCTAAAGAAAACACGGGTTTCGATAGGGCCAATCACCGTTCCCATAGCTCTTTCACCCTGGCCAAAAGTTTCCACTTTCTGGAATTTACCCTTGTGCTCCAGCACACATGCATCGTTTCTGGTTAAGGACATCACGTAGCCAAGCTCTGGTAGCCGCTTCAAAAAATCGGGCCAGCTTCGTTCCGGGGTGGCGTCCAGTCTTACGCAGGTCGGGCCTACTTCCGTTGCCAAAAGTTCTGCTTCACTTACTCCCAGCTCCTGGGCAGCATTTCTGATTCTTACATTTGGTTGTGCGGCTTGAATCTCCTCCCAGGCTTTTTTTAGAGCCTGAACATCAGTTTTATCAATCGTTAAGTTTTCCATTATCTGCTATTTATAGTTTCGTTCAAAAGGGATGTAGTTTCAAAAGGGACGGAACCCTTTGTGTATATCATAGGTATGTCGCTATTCTCACCGTAAATCAGCTCAACAGGGTAGGAAAATGTATGCTCGATCATTTCCTTTCTGAGCATAAGTTGACTAGGGCCCTGCCCCACTTCTTTCCCGTTTTTCATAAACAGAAAATAGTCGGCATACTGAGCGGCAAGGTTGAGGTCATGTATCACAGCGGCCACTCCATATCCACGTTCCACACACCTTTGCCGAACTATGTCGAGCAAGCCATGCTGTTGCGCTATGTCGAGGCTTGAGGTCGGTTCATCTAACAGCAGGTAAGTCGGATGCTCCTGCTGGTCGTGCAATTGAGCAAGTACCCTGGCCAGGTTCACTCTTTGCTGCTCGCCACCCGATAGTGTTTGGTAGACTCTGTGCTTGAGGTGATAAACATCTGCCTCCCTCATCACTTCCTTTGCAATCTCTTTGTTTTGGCTGTTGGTAGTGTTATGAGGAGTTCTTCCGAGCATCACCACCTCTTCAGCGGTAAAGGCCAGGCTCAGGTGTGTTTTTTGCGGCAGCACTGCCCTTGTCAATGCCAGCTCCTTTGAAGTGTAGGCAGGCATTGCCTGACCGTTGATGCTGATTTCTCCGTCGTCAGGGAGTATGTCCCGGCATAGCGCTTTCAAAAGTGTTGACTTGCCGGCACCATTGGGGCCTACAATGGCCGTAAACTTGCCCGGGAAAACGGCAACCGACACCTGGTCGAGTATTTTCTTAGGGCCTACCGAATAACTTATATTTTTTCCCTGATACATGAGTGACCGATTAAATCTGAATTCTTTTTTTTCTGGCTGAGGCGAGCATCCAGATGAAAAATGGCGTTCCCATTAGTGCTGTGATAATCCCGATAGGGAGCTCTGTAGGAGCAACAATTGTTCTGGCAATCATATCAGCTACTGTGAGCAAAATGGCACCGCCTATAGCTGAAGCTGGAAGTATCAGCTTATGATCCGGGCCAAACGCCATGCGCAGAATGTGTGGAACAACCAACCCAATGAACCCGATGGCTCCGGCCATGGCCACCGATGCACCCACTGCCAGAGCGCTGAGTAAAATGATCCTGTGTTTGATTTTCTCTACTTCCACTCCCAAATGCCGGGCTTCCGATTCCCCCAGCGCCATAGCGTTGAGTGCCTGGCTTTGCCCGATAAGGGCCACAGCAGGCAGCACGATAAGCCAGATGGCGAAGCCAATCTTATCCCATGAGGCACCACTTAAATCGCCCATGCTCCAGAAAGTGAAGGAGCGCAACGCCGTTTCGTTAGAATGGAAGATGACAATGCCCATGAGGGCTGCGCAAAGCGCCGTAATGGCTACACCTGCAAGGATGAGGATGGTGACGTCGGTTTGATATGCACCTTTGCTGAACTGGTAGGCGATGTAGGTGGCAGCAAGGCTACCTGAAAAGGCTGCTATTGGCAGTAGCCATGTTGTAAGGTTCGGACTTAAAAACAAAGCGATGCCAGGGCCGAAAACCAAGACAACGACAGCCATCAAAGCGGCGCCATTGGAAATGCCGATGATGCCGGGCTCCACAAGCGGATTTCTGAATAACCCTTGCAATGCAGCACCTGAAATACCCAGTGCACCACCAACTGCCACGCCAAGCACCAGTCTTGGAAGACGGATCGACAGCAATACTGCTGAGTCTCTTGAACTGACTTCTGCCACGTCAATCCCCAGGTTGTGAAGGAGAATATTAACGATTTGGCCAACACTGATGCCCAGGGCACCTACACGAAGCGAAATGAACATAGTGCACACAAGCAAGGCCACCAGACTGCCTAATATCGCAGTATTGGTAGTGAGGTTGCTTTTAGCTTTCATTGCCGGTAGGGTAGCCACTTGCATAGGTTAATTGCTTTGGGCCACGTTGTGTGCTGCCAGCTCTGGATGAATGCTAGTCGCCAGCTGAATAGCTGCTTTGCCCACCCCCGACCCAAAGCCTGAAAGCCAAAGCCCGTCCATGGCAAGGATCTGTTTTTTTTCTCCTGCCGTGGTTTGCATCATGCCTTGTATTTGAAGTGCTCCTTCCACGCCGCCCAGGCTTTCAAGCCCACTGTCAAAAAACAAGATGTAGTCAGGGTTGGCTACTACCAGGGCCTCTGGCGTTAGTGGTTTGTAGTCGAATATTTCGTCAACAGCAAACTGCGCACCGGCCATTTTGATGAGCTCCTCGGCAAATGTGTTTTTGCCGCAGATACTCAATGAGCCAAGCCCACGTGCATACACGAATAGCACCCTCGGTTTCGTGCTGGTTTTGCCAATCATCGAATCCAATAGATTGAGGTCTTGCTCCAGCGTGACAACCAGTTGCTCTGCCTCCTGCTCTTTGTTAATGATTTTGCCTATGTCAGTAATGACCTTTTTAGTGGAGGCGACGTTAAGCTCATGTTTGAACGTATGAACTGGCAAGGCTGTCGCTTGCAACTGGGTAACAACCTCGGCATTGATATGGTCTTCCTCAGCTAATACAATGTCAGCATCCAGCGACAGCACGCCTTCGGCTTTGATGCCAGTGCGATAGCCTACCGAAGGAAGGTCTTGCAGGCTTTTAGGCCGGGTGCTTGTTTTGTCAACTGCAATAATCTGATCATAACTTCCCAGCGCACAAACGACCTCTGACAAAGTGCCTCCAATACTCACTATTTTTAGTGATGCTTTTTCGGGAGTTGAGTTTGTTGTACTCTTCGATGTTGTATTTGAGGGGCCGCATTGGCTGAATACGAGCAGGCACACAGCAGAAATGCCAAATAGATTGATATGCTTCATTTATTTAGAATCATTTTAAATAATAGCAAATGTAGGCCGGGGAGATTGGGCTGTCAATCGCTTGATTGAGCTTAAATAACTGCTTCTTTAAGCACAGGAAGTGCTTGTAGCGGGGATTTGTAATAGCTAGTTTAAGCTATTGGTGCTTTCGCAGCAGAAAGAAATCACATATCACTGCGAACGAGCCAGTTGTGTGTGGTGCTTTTCGAAAATGTGTCGTGAAGGCACCAGCCGGTTGAAGGATCTAAAATTGCTAAAAGCAGGACGTCGACAAGCTAATAGACTGCCGTGCTTTCGTGGTCGATGTTTAGATAATACCTTGTTCCTTTTCTTACGCCCGTTCTTTTGAGTGCCCCTTGCTCAGCGAGGTTTTGCAAGTCTCTGGTGGCGGTAGAGGCGGTGGTTTGAGTAATACGAATATAATTTTCAGCACTAAGGCCGCCTTTAAAGCCGTTTATACCTTCTTTAAATATTCGCTCTATTACTTTGGCCTGACGTGGGTTTAATGCGTTTGAAAACCGATTGAAAAATTTGCCCTTTTCAATCAGGAAATCAATTGTGCTTTGTGTGTGACTCTGCGCTTGTATAACCAGATGGCAAAAATATTCCAGCCATTGATCGATAGCTAAACTAGTGCTATTATTTTGGAGAGCCTCATAGTATTCCTTTTTGTTGCTTTCGATAACATGAGAAATGGCAATGAGTGTAGGTTTTCCAAGCGCCTGAGAAAGTGCTTTTTCGGATATAGCCCTTCCTATTCTCCCGTTTCCATCCTCAAAGGGGTGAATGCTTTCGAAGTACAGGTGGGCTATCCCAGCCCTTACAAGTGGTGAGAGCGGGTTTGAAGAGGGCTGGTTTGTCGCATTGAACCATGCGATGAAGGTGTCCATTTCTTTTTTCACTCTTGAAGAGGGAGGGGCTTCATAGTGCACCTTGGGATTGCTGAGCGCACCTGACACCACTTGCATGGGGTCTTCATGTGTTCTGTAGGTGCCTATATCCAAAAGATCTCTTCTCCCGGAAGTCAGCATTTCATGCCAGGAAAAGAGTTGACTTTCATCTAAGGGAGCATTATATGTTCTATACAAGTCGATCATTAACTCAGCTATTCCCTCTTCAGCGGGAGTAATTCTCCGTTGACTATCAGTTTTGAGGCCAAATTGTCGTCGAATAGAAGACTGTAGAGATTCTCTATTCAAAAACTCACCCTCAATTTCTGATGTTTTAAAAGCTTCATTGCTCATTAAATCAACCTTCAAAACATCCTGGTCGGCTACACCGATATGCTTCATGCTTCCAAACATAATCCCCGCTCTGTGGAGGAAGTCTCGTTCGTAGCCTTCGTAAATGTCAATCCGGTATTTGAATTGGGGCCACTCTTTGTGCTGCCAGTTCCAAGTCATGAGCTATATTTTTCTATTTATAGCTCAATATATACCTATTTTATGAGCTATAAAAATTCTCTTATTGCTCATACAGATATAACGAGTAAGTCTAGGTTTGACTGATTGAGGAAACTAAACAGTAATAAGCTTCTCCCGGATAGCCTTTACGACGAGTTCCACTGGTGTCTTCACGTTCATCTTCTTCAGGATATTTTTTCGATGGGCGTGAATGGTATGAGGGCTTAGGTGCAGTTCCTCTCCAATTTCCTCTGTCGACATGCCTTTTGCTATAAATCGGATAACCCCGATTTCTCTTTCAGAAAGCTGGTTTCCGGAAAGCTGGTCGTCGGGCGCATTTACTGGCAGGAAAGCTTCCATCACTTTGTTACAAACGAATTTCTCCTGATGAACTGCAGCTTCAAGGGCCGCCAAAACCTCCCGCAGGCTACAGTTTTTGGTGATGATGCCAATGGAGCCCAATTTGATCAGTGGCTTTAAGTCTCCCTGATCGATGCGAGGAACAAGTAGGAGAGGGTATACTTGAGGGTTGTCGGTAAGCACTTTTAAGAGACTCGCTGGATCCAGGTCTTTCACCCCATATGGGTTGACTATAAGGATGCCGGATCGAAAATTTTTCAGGACGTTGCTCAATGCAACACGGCTCTTGGCCGTTTCTACCTGTACGGTTTCAAAAGCTTGATGCACCAGGTATAACAAGCCGGCGACGGACAACTCATGTGTATCAGCTACGATTATGTTAGGTGCAGACATCAGGCATTTTATCCTCAGTCTGCAAATAACAGCAAGTCCCTTGAGAAATTAAAGTTTATTTAGACTAAATATAAATAATTGATTTAACAGGCCGATTTTCAGGATGAAGTTACAGCACCAATCCAGTCTATTTGCTCGTCATTCTGTAGGTAAGGGCGCCCGAAGGACATTTTTTCACCTGCTCAATAATTTCTTCAGTTGTTCCGCCATCAGGCTTTATCCAGGGACGCTCCTTGTAATTAAACACTCCAGGCAAACCTCTCCAGCATTTTTCCGAGTGCTGGCACTTTTCAGCCTGCCAAATGATGGCTACCTCTCCGTTATTGTACTCTTTTATGTTGTCGGCCATATCAGTTTAGTTAATTTCTGTGTCTATTGGGTTAGCTTTTGAGAGCATTTTGTGAATGGGGCAGCTATTGGCCACGGCAGTAAGCCGGGGTAGCTGCTCCTGGGTGTAGCCAGCCAGCACTACCTTTCTCCTGAAGGTGCCCACGCCATCAACCGTTTCATACACTACGTTCACTGATTCAACAGACGCCTCCCACCCTTTGTGCTGAATATACATCTGCAACGTGATAGTGGTGCAGGCAGCAAGGCTTGCACAAACAAACTCTGAGGGCGTAGGGGCGGTATCTCCTCCTCCTTTGTCTTCGGGTTCATCGAGCAATACTTCGTGCTGGCGGATTTTTGCGCTCACCTGAAAATTTGCGCCGTTTGGGGTTGCTGTTGCTTCTGCCATGGGTGTTATTTGAATCTTGCTTTGTTTGTTTCATTCATCAGATCATGATACTCGTGGTGCTTTTTCAAAAACGCCACCACGAACGGACAAAGTGGCACCAGCTCCTGGCCCTCCGTTCTGATCATGTCCAGTGCTTCTTTTACAATCTTGCTGGCCACTCCTTTTCCTCTCAATGACGGATCTACCTCCGTATGAATAAGGAACATTTGATTGGTTGATTTCTTGAATGTGTATTCTATCACAGACAGAACACCATCAATCTCTAACTCAAACCTCTTTTTGTCGGGGTTATTGATAGTCCTACAAGCGTCCATGTTCATAACACGTCTCTTAATTCGGGGTTCTTATCAAATACGGACCTGGCAAAAGGGCAAAGAGGGATGATGCTTATCTTCTTTGCTCTGGCATAAGCTACGGCGCTCTCTACCATTAGCCTACCTGCACCCTCGCCACGCAATTCGCCACCCACTTCGGTGTGGTCAATAATGATACGATCTGTGCCAGCTTTGCTGTAGGTCATCTCGGCCACCTTGCGACCTTCCGATTCTATGTAGAATGATCCTTTTGAGTCTTCTTTCCGTTGTTTTACCTCTAGCATGGTTGTAAGATATTAAAAAGGCTGACAGATCAATCTGCCAGCCATCACTTCGTTTAATTCATAGGTACTTCCATTAACAGCACTTCAGCATTGGTGGAGGCGGTTAGCTTGCTGTGGTCAGCTTCCCATACGCCGAAGCCATCTCTTCTGCCCAGTTTCTGTCCGTCCACTTCTACGTCGCCTTCCAGAATAAAGTAGTAAAGGCCATTGCCTTTTCCTTTCACCTCATAGTCGAGCGACTTGCCGGCGTCAAGCTTGGTCATGCTAAACCAGGCATTTTGGTGTACCCACACACCCTCATCATCCGCATTGGGCGACAACACCTGCTGCCATGCATTGTGTTTTTTGTCAGCGTCCAGGGTGATCTGGTCATAGCGGGGTGTCACATCCTTTTTGTTGGGGAACATCCATATTTGAAGGAATTTCACCTCTTTGTCTTTGTGGAAGTTCTTCTCACTATGATAGATGCCTGTGCCGGCACTCAGTACCTGCACATCTCCCTGCCTGATCACCTGTTTGTTGCCCATGCTGTCCTGATGCTCAAGGTCTCCTGACAATGGAATGGAGATGATTTCCATATTGTCGTGAGGGTGAGTGCCAAAGCCCATGCTGCCGCTTACTGTATCATCATTCAATACCCTCAGCACGCCAAAATGTACCCTTTCAGGGTTGTAGTATTGGGCAAAACTGAACGTATGATAAGAGTTTAACCAACCGTGGTTGGCGTGGCCTCTGGTGTTTGCCTGATGCAAAACGGTTTTCATTTTCTGTTCTCCTTTCTGAGCTGAAGTTAGAGAAAAATCCTCTGTTACATCAACTCAAGATTAGTTTATATGTATGTACATGTAAATACGAGCTTCACCAAAAAATGTTGTTTTTAATATCGTTTTAATTTGAGGCTTAATCCTTTTTCATATCTCTGTATTATCATGAGTTTTTGTGGAATAATGGCGTTAGTACGTGTACTTTAGATTCACTAAGGTGTAATACCGAACAAAAGACGAATAGTGTGAACATACTACTGGTAGAAGACGAAGCAAAGGTGGCATCATTTATCAAGCAGGGGCTTGAAGAGCAGGGCTATGTGGTTGACCTGGCTACTGACGGGCAAATGGGGCTAACCTTATTTCTAAAGGGGTCTTACGACGTCGCAGTTCTGGATGTGATAGTCCCCTTTATCAGTGGGGTAGAACTTTGTCGGGCGATAAAGAACAATAAACCTTCACTGCCGGTAATCATGCTCACTGCGCTGGGTACCACCGAAGACAAAGTCAATGGTTTTGAGGCTGGTGCCGACGACTACCTGGTCAAGCCCTTTGAATTCAAGGAATTGCTGCTGCGGCTCAAAGCACTTACCCGCAGAAGTCAGAGAGAGGAAGTAGTCTCACATGTGTTGACAGTGGCCGACTTGACCCTTGATCTTGATAAAAAAGTGGCTCATCGGGGAAATAGACAAATAGACCTGACGGCGAAGGAATTTGGATTACTCGAATACCTGATGAGGAATAAAGGCAGAGTAGTGTCGAAGATCGATATTTCGGAGAAAGTGTGGGACATTGATTTTGACACCGGCACCAACGTAGTGGAAGTATATATCAATATCCTGAGGAAAAAGATAGACAGGGACTTTGAGGACAAGCTCATCCATACCCGGATAGGGATGGGGTATATTTTTGAAAAAGCCTAATGCAAATCAGGGACAAGCTCACCTTCCTTTTTTTGTTGATAGTGGCGCTGATCATGGGCGCTTCTTCCCTGGCGATCTATTACTTATCGGCTCAGTATCGCAAGCAAGAGTTTTATGAAAGGATAGAGAACAAAGCCAGAAATGTGGCCAAACTGCTTATTGAAGTAGAGGAGGTGGACGCAGAGCTGCTGCGGAAGATTGAGGAAAACAACCCGGTGAGTCTGCCAAATGAAGAAATAACTATTTTCGACTACCAAAACCAGGTGCTTTATAGCTCTGAGGGAGAGCAAACGGTAGCCGTAAATGAGCCACTGCTTAACCGGATAAGGCTGGAAGGAGAGGTAAGGTTTGTGTTCGGAAACCAGGAGGTGCTCGGCGTACTTTTTACTGATCAGTACGATAGAGTGGTAGTGGTTGCTTCGGCCACCGATATTTTTGGTTACCGAAAATTGGACAACCTGCGGAATGTGCTTTTCATTGTTTTTGGAGCAGGCTTACTCTTTACTTTCATATCAGGACGGATTTTTGCCCAACGTACGCTAAGTCCCATTTCCCGGGTAATTGCTCAGGTCGATGCCATTGGTATAAGTAATCTGAGCAGCCGGGTGGACGAGGGAAACCAAACGGATGAACTGGCTCACCTGGCTGGCACATTCAATGAAATGCTCGACAGGCTGGAAGAGGCCTTCAAACTTCAGAAGAACTTCATTGCGAATGCCTCGCATGAGTTGCGAACGCCGCTTACGGCCATCACAGGCCAGCTTGAAGTGACCTTACTAAGCGATAGAACTGCCGAAGATTATAAACGCACTGTAAATTCTGTTCTTGATGACATTAAGAGCCTGAATTATCTGTCTAACAGGCTGCTGCTGCTGGCACAGGCGAGCTCTGAGAGTGTTGAAAGCTCCTTTGGTTCTATAAGGGTGGATGAGCTTCTCTGGCAAAGCGCTGGTGAGCTGCAGAAAAGAAACCCTTCGTACAAGGTGGCAATATCGTTTAACGAAGATTTGGAAGATGATCAGCTGACCATCGTAGGCAATGAACAATTGATAAAGACTGCCTTGCTCAACCTGATGGACAATGGGTGCAAATACTCTGACCCTCATGAAGTGCAAGTTAGTGTTGAACCAGACAAGGGACAGCTAGTGCTGACTTTCCGGGATTTTGGCATCGGAATAGACGAAGAAGAACAGGAGCTGATTTTCGAGCCTTTCCACCGGGGAAGCAATGCCCAAAACATCAAAGGCCACGGCATAGGACTGTCGCTGGTGCAAAGAATAGTGAAACTGCACGAGGGTACCCTGACACTTATGTCAAAAAAGGGCAAGGGCAGCACTTTTACCCTAACGCTTCCGGTTAAGAAAAAAATTTAATGCCATTTTAATCTCGCACTAATAGGGCCTTTAGGTGACCGTCGTACAATTGTATCATAAACATCAAAAGTATGAGCGAGTCATCATCAACATCGAGAATTAAAGTCACAGCTTATGTAATAGCCGGGCTTTTGTTTGTAAGCCTTTTTATTGGCGCCCACTATATCACCCTGAATAAGGAGGCGGTCGCCAGTCTTAACGAGGAGAAGCTTAAATCTGAAGCATTGCTTTCAGAGAAACTTCAACTTCAGAAAGAGATTGATAAGTTTAAAAAAGAGATAGCCTCTCTGACAGGCAAAAACACCAATCTTGATCATCTCCTGGCTCAGGCGAACGATAACCTGGCTGAGAAGGAAGCCCAACTAAGCCAGATTAAACGGAGCAATGGTTCTATAGCAGAGCTGAACAGGCAAATAGCTGAGTTGAAAGCTTTGAAATCAGGTCTCGATTCGCAAATTGCCAGCCTTAACGGAGAAATTAACAAGCTTCGGGATGAAAACGGCAACCTGAGAAAAGAGAACGCCAATGCCAATGCCATGATTGCTCAGTTGGAAATGGACAACAAAGTCCTTACTGAAAACATGGGTCTCCTTACCGCTTTGACCGAGGATAACCTTGTGCTTGTTACCAAAAAGAATGAAAAATTAACGGTAAGAGCTAAGAAAGCCAAGAAAATTAACTTTGTGTTCGACGTGCCACAGAGTGCGCTTGGTGGCCTTGAGTTCAAAGTAGTGTCTCCTGGTTCAAAAGTTTATTCCAAAGCTGATGGCACTGTTTCACATCACCTCTTGCAGGGAGATGGAAATCCTGTCGCAAGCCTTGGAGTTTATCCGGGCCAGTTTGAGATGGTTCAAAGGGTAGAGATGGTTTTTACTCCTAAGGAAAAATTGACAACCGGAATTTACAAGATCGAGGTGTATAACAAAGGTACTAAGCTGGGTCGTATGCAGGTGAAGCTGGATTGACCCGAGAAAGATAATATAGGTTGATTAGGTTAGGTTCCTGATTGAAAAGCGCCGGGTTTCCCAGCGCTTTCTTTTTTTTAACAGTGTCTTGAGTTGCCAGTGAAATTGTTGAGGGCGAAGGTTGTTCAAACTTTTTTGGCTATTTGACAGTTTTTATATCTTGTTTGAAGTTCCTGTATTGATTATACCATCAAATGAATATTCTATTAATAGAAGACGAGCCAAGTGTGATTTCGCTTATTCAGAGAAGCTTTTCTTCCTCCGGCTATAACACGAGCGTAGCTATGGATGGAAAAACCGGTCTCCAAATGGCGTTGAATAATGATTTTGACTTGATTATATTGGATTTGATGATACCTGTTTTGAGTGGCATGGAAGTTTGTAAAAATTTCAGAAAAAAGAATTCGCATACGCCACTGTTGATGCTTACGGCACTCAGTACCACCGAAAATATTGTGGCTGGACTTGATGGAGGAGCCGACGACTACATGACTAAACCCTTTAAACTTGCCGAACTGAATGCCCGTGTGCGGACGCTAACACGTCGACCTGGTGCTCGGCCTGACGAAGGAGACAAGTTGATATTTTCTGACATTGAGCTGGACAGGGCTACAAAAATAGTGACCCGGGCAGGAAAAAAAATATCCCTGACGGCCACCGAATTTCGGCTACTCGAATTCCTTCTCGCTAATAGGAATAGGGTACTGTCCCGAATGGAAATTCTTGAAAACGTGTGGGATATTAATTTCAATTTGGGCACCAATGTAGTCGACGTATATATCAACTATTTACGAAAAAAAATTGATGCAAATAGTGACAATAAGATCATCCATACGGTGTTCGGAATGGGTTATGTCATGAGGAGCGAAGAATGAGCATTCATAATAAGATATCACTGATAGTTACGGGTATTACCGGAGCGATAATTCTTTTACTGAGCATCTTCATTTATATTTTTTCGGAGAGGAGCACCTTCGAGATGTTTTTTCACCGACTGGAAGTAAGGGCGGCCATCATTGGACACGCCTACCTGGAAGATGATGAGAGCAATGCCGCAATCTATCATACAGTCAAGGAAAGGCATCTTAAAAACCTGCCCGACGAAGATCACTACATTATTGAGTTTGCAGACGATGGTTCGGGGATGAAACTGGCACAAAAGCCAAACCTGCCGTTGGACGACCTTTTTTACCAGGAGCTTTTACGAGAAGGCAGAGTGCGTCATTTTTCTAATAACGTCTTTTACGTTGGAGAGCTCATCAATGAGGGGGGGAAAGACATTGTGGTGGTTTCCGAAGCGGTGGACACGCTTGGAATGGAAGAACTTGCTTACCTGAAAAAGCTATTACTGTTCGGCTTCTTCGGAAGTATCATCGTTGCCTATTCTTTGGGTAGAGTTTTCTCAAATCAAATATTTAAGCCAGTAAGGGAGATTATTGATAAGGTGAAGGGGATCAGTGTTTACAATTTAAATGAACGCCTTGAGGACACCAAAAGTGATGATGTTGTAGCAGACCTTACGCATACATTTAACGACATGCTTATTCGTCTGCAAATGACATTCGAGATGCAAAACAATTTTATCAGTAACGCTTCGCACGAATTCAAAACACCGCTGACCATCATTGCTGGAGAAGCGGAACTTGGTCAGGATGAGGGCGAGCTTTCTGATAGCATGAGGCAGTCTCTTGAGGTCATTACCTATGAAGCAGAAAAACTTAAGGAGTTGATAGATGGGATGCTGGCCATTGCTCAAACGGGCTTTGACGGCGTAAAACAACATTGGGGTGAAGTTCGGCTTGACGAAATCATCCTTTCGGTGAAGAATACGATTAACAAAATTCATTTTAATAATAAAGTAGAGGTAGACTTTGGAGGTCTGCCTGCCGACAATAGCAAATTGTGTTTGGAAGGTAATGGTACCTTGCTGAGGGTTGCGTTGAGCAATATCGTTATGAACGCATGTAAGTATTCTGATAATAACAAGGTGAGAATTAGGGTGACTACGGACGACAGGCGGATATATGTTCAGGTGAGTGATCAGGGTATTGGGATTCCCGAGCATGACTTACCACAGGTATTTGTGCCGTTTTTCAGGGCATCAAATACACATAAATATCAGGGACATGGTGTTGGTCTTCCGCTCGCCAACAACATTATAAGGATGCACAAAGGCCATGTAAATGTAAAAAGCAAAGAAGGGCAGGGCACCACTGTCATAGCCTATTTCCCCCATTTAATGGAAGCAGCACTCTAATCACATTCTAATAGTGTTCTTAGCAGATTGTAATCTGAATCTTAGCACATCTTAATTCTTCAATCGCAGTTTTAGAAAAACAAAATGCGATATGAAAACTATATTTGTTCCTGCAGATTTTACTTCCAATACGATTAAAGTGGCTCAAGAGGCCGTTCAAGCTTTCGAATGCGATATCCGCTTACTGTTTGTTCACGCTTTTAATATGCCAGATAGCGAACAGGATTTGCTTTTTGGGAGTTATAGAAATGAAAGCAGAAAATACGTTTCCCCTGAATTTTTGAAGGAGCTTGAAGACTTGAAAGATGTATTTTCCTACAAGGTAAAGAACGTAATAGTTGATTTTTTTTACGGTACCACCCCAATGCTTTTTTCAAGTTATCTAGACTATTACGACGTGTCTTTGATTGTTTATTCTTCTGAGCAAAGTTTTGGAGACTTGTCCGCCAATAGCGTCGACATGAGGACTTTGATCAGGCAATCGGAGTGTAAGTCGGTGGATATCGATTCTTCGGCTATTTTCCAATCCCTTTCAACTCCATTTGCCCGGATTTAGTTGGCTTAGATCTCAACCGTTAAACGAAGCATATGTTACTAAAGGGAAGTATTCCTGTTAAATACATCGTTGGGAAAATCAAGTATGAGATTTTGGTTGTTATGGGCTATGGCATCGCCATCGAAATAGTTTACCAGAATTATCATATTTCAGAAATTTCCATACCGATGACGGTTCCAACGGTGTTGGGAACTATCATTTCATTACTACTTGCTTTTCGGTCCAACCAAGCCTACGACAGGTGGTGGGAGGCCAGGATAATCTGGGGAGCTATTGTAAACGACAGCCGGACACTTGCCAGGCAGGTGTTGTCGTTGGTAAATGAAGACATTGATCCGGACTCATCCCGGAGATTTCAGGAGAGGTTTATTCATAGGCAAGTGGCTTGGTGCTACGCATTGGGTAAGGGGTTGAGGAAAGACAATCCCTTCCCATTTGTGGAAGGCCATGTAAATGATGATGAGCTTGAGTCTCTGGCGAGCTACGACAATGTGCATGTAGGGCTTACCCTTCTCCAGTCTATTGATTTGCGAAACGCCTATCAAAAAGGATGGTTGAACGATTTTCAGCAGGTTGAAATCGATAAAACTCTTACCAGGCTGTGCGACTCTATGGGAAAATGTGAACGCATAAAGAACACTGTTTTTCCTTCTACTTACAGCTTGTACATACATCTTGCTCTGCACTTCTTCATATTACTATTGCCCTTTGCTATGCTCGACCTGTTTGGTTTTTTCATGGTTCCAATTCTTGTAGTGATTGCTGCATGTTTTTTTCTCATAGAAAAAATGGCTATCCATCTTCAGGATCCTTTTGAGAATAAGCCGACTGATACCCCAGTGCTGGCAATTTCGAGAAATATTGAGCGTGACTTGAAACAAATGTTACGTGAAAAGCATATTCCAGAGTCGATGCAGCCCAGGGCGTTCTACATCTTATAGCACAATCATCAGAAGTATTTAATAGAAGCTTGCAGGAAAATCAAGCGATTCGGTTGGTAGAGTACAACGGCGGAATTTTTTTTGCCGTTGTTTTTTTTCGCCAATCGGTAGCAATCTTCGAACGCTACTTTTCGACTACCGGCATCCTTATCCAATAAATGTCTCCTCTTCCATTGCCCGGAGAGTTGAGTTGCCTGACAAATCCTTCGTAACTTAGAGAGCCTTCGATCTGATCGGAAGACTTGACAATCTCGCTAGTAAAAAAAAGCCACTGTCCGTCTGGCGAAACGAAAGGACAATAGTCGAGTCGTGGGCTGTTGATGGTCGCTCCCATATTAACGGCTGGCAGCCACTTGCCCGTGGCATCTTTTCTGCTGATGTATAAGTCGCCACCTCCCTGGCTGCCTTCCCTTTGCCAGGAGCCGAAAATGATAAATCGTTCGTCCGGGTCAACGAAGGCATTGTATTCGTCGGTGGATGAATTGACCGCAGAGTCCAATGGTTCAGGTGCCATGAACCTGCCGTTTTCAAATTTGGAAAAAACGATGTCTTCTCCGCCCATGCCACCTTCTTCCAGCCTGAGTGTGAAATAAAGGTTGCCACTTTTGACTACAGATGGGTAATACTCATGGCCATCGGAATTCACAGGCGCACCCATATTTTTGGCTTCCGTCCAGCTTCCGTCCTGTTGCTTTTCGACATACCAAATATCAAAGTCTTTCTCTGGGCCACCATTTGTTAGCGACCGCCTTGAAGCAAAATAAAGCTTCGATCCATCGGGTGAAAAGGCAGGTTCAATATCATAGCTATCGCCAGAAAATGAAGCAATCACAGGGGCTTCCCATTGCTCTCCACTATACTTGCGCATCACTATCACGCTCTTTTGGACGCCCACCAGAGAATAGTAGATTTCAGTTCCATCGGGGGAAATCGCAAAATCTCTTTCATTGTTGCCAGTTGAGACATTCGCAGGGGCAAACATTTCAGGAGTGGTGCCTGGCTTTGCCTGGCCAAGGTATTCCCACGGCTTTTCGGGCTGTGATTTACAACCGACAATCAGTGCAAACAGAAGCAAATAGCGATTCATAGTAATAGATTTAGTGACGTTAGGTTGAATCCTGCTGCGTTTCTTTCCGGCAGCTTTTCTTAGAACAACCCACTGGCAATCGGGCCGTATTTGGGTAAAGGTTCCTTTCATGTGCACTCAGGCTATCGTACACACCGGAGTGCCATTATTCATTTCAATACTTTTGAGAATTTTATTTCTGACAACTGCGTTAATTTGCAATGCATATGGTCGGCAGTAAGAGTTTTGCGTGACATAATAGAAGAAGATTGATGAATAACGGAGCAGTTGCGGCCACCATGGCCAACGAAACCACCAACAAAGCCACATTTTCTATTCTGGTGGCCCTTAGTATTTCACACCTGCTGAACGACACCATGCAGTCGCTGATCCCCTCCATTTACCCTATGGTGAAGGAGAACTATCAA
This sequence comes from Imperialibacter sp., assembly GCF_040222815.1. Classification (GTDB taxonomy): domain Bacteria; phylum Bacteroidota; class Bacteroidia; order Cytophagales; family Cyclobacteriaceae; genus Imperialibacter. The sequence continues at coordinate 52,491 of NZ_JAVKCH010000018.1, forward strand.
CTCACTTTCGGCCAGATTGGCTTGATTACACTTACGTTCCAGCTTACGGCCTCCCTGCTACAGCCTGTTGTTGGGGCATTTACCGATAAGCGACCGCAGCCGTTCTCGCTGGCCATAGGAATGGGCTTCACGCTACTAGGGCTTCTGGGGATGTCAATGGCGGGAAGTTTTTCCATGATTCTTGTGGCGGCAGCTTTTATTGGCCTTGGTTCATCGGTTTTTCACCCCGAGGCATCCCGTATGGCTCATATGGCCTCCGGCGGACGTCATGGAATGGCCCAATCACTTTTTCAGGTAGGCGGTAATGCGGGAAGCTCTTTGGGGCCGTTGTTAGCAGCGTTGATCATTGTTCCGCTTGGGCAATTTCACGTTATATGGTTTTCGCTGCTGGCTTTGCTAGCGATGATTATATTGGCCAATGTAGGCAAATGGTACAAGTTTCAGTTGGTCGTCAAGAGTAGGAAAGCCAAACGGACGGTTGCTGAACCCGAAAGGATATTTGCCCTACCTCTTAAGAAAGTAATCTGGTCGTTGACTATTTTGCTTTTGCTGATTTTTTCCAAGTATATCTATATGACCAGCATGAGCAGCTACTTTACTTTTTACCTGATTGAAAAATTTGACGTAACGGTAAAGTCGTCTCAATTGTACTTGTTTATGTTCCTGTTCGCAGTTGCCGCTGGTACATTTTTGGGTGGCCCAATGGGGGACAGGTTTGGCCGCAAGTATGTGATCTGGTTCTCGATACTTGGTGCGGCGCCTTTTACACTGATGCTGCCTTACGCCAGCCTGTTCTGGACGGGGGTGTTAAGCGTAGTTATTGGCCTCATATTGTCGTCAGCTTTCTCGGCCATCCTCGTTTATGCCCAGGAGTTGGTGCCTGGCAAAGTAGGTATGATCGCTGGCTTGTTCTTCGGCCTGGCTTTCGGTACCGCCGGCATCGGCTCGGCGTTCTTGGGAGAATTAGCTGATCGGACGAGCATTGAATATGTCTTTGCCATTTGTTCTTTCCTCCCCCTGTTGGGTATCATAGCTGTGTTCTTACCAGGCAGAAAAGAGCTCCAGGCTGGTTAATGTTTGGCAGTGACCGCTACCGTCCGCCAGCGGGCAAATCAGGTTTGTAGCTGGAAGTGATATGTTTGCAATTAATTGACTGTCAGTTAAATAATTTATGGAACGATGATTGCAAAAGCGCCAGCAAAAGTAAAACTGCTATCACTATGTTGAAGAACTTCTTGAAATCAGCACTCCGCAACAGCCTGCGGCACAGAGGCTACACACTGATCAATGTCCTGGGCTTGTCGGTAGGTCTGGGAGTGTTTTTGATCCTCATGTTTTATATCAGGTATGAGCAAAGCTTCAATTTGTATCACTCGAAAGCTGATAAGATTTATAGAATTGTAGAAAGTGGGACTACTCCTGAAGCGGGAGAAGTGAAAACTATTTTCACGAACTGGGCCATGGGAGGGGCGTTGAAAGCTGAGTTTCCTGAGGTGGAGGACGTTGCCAGGGTGTTTATTTTTGGGGGTGCTATGCACACAATTGGTGAGAAAAAATTTCTGGAGCGAAATTATTATGTGGTTGAGAAATCATATTTTGACGTGTTCGACCACCGATTTACAGCAGGAAACATCTCCCAGGACGTTGGAAACAATGGGGTGGATCTCATCTTGACTCATTCGGCTGCCAAAAAGTATTTTGGCACGGAGAACCCTGTTGGCAAAATGATTGACTCTGACCGCTTTGGCTCCTGCAAGGTGGTAGCTGTAGTGGAGGATGTGCCAAAAAACTCGAGCTTTCAGCCTGATTTTTTTTATCTCGCCGATATAAAAATGTGGAGCGAAAATTACCAAAGATATTTCGCCAGTTGGGAGCCTCGAAATTGCGGCACATTTCTGGTGCTGAACGATCAGTCGGCTGTTGCTTCTATCATGCAAAAGAAGGAGGCGTTTCTAAAAGACAACCTGGGAGAGCAGTGGGAGACAAGGGATTTTGAATTGCAGCCGTTTACAGATGTGCATCTTAGGTCTGTAGACATTGATACTCCCACACAGCATGCCAAGGGTAATCAGCAATATATCATTATTTTCGGGCTCATAGCCGTTTTTGTGCTTGTCATCGCTGTCATCAATTACATCAACCTTGCGACTGCAAGAGCTATTTTCAGACGCAAGGAAGTGGGTATTCGCAAAGTAGTTGGTGCATCAAAGGGGCAGCTGATAAGCCAATTTTTAGTGGAGTCAATGTTGGTTTCAACCGTCGCTTTAATTGCTGCATTAGGGCTTATAGAACTGGCACTTCCATGGTTCAATAGCCTTACTGAAAGAACTATCGAAATCCCTTATCTTCAACAGCCCTCCATCCTTGTGGCAATCTTCGGTGTGAGCGCTATAACCGGCATCTTTTCTGGCTTGGTACCTGCTTTCATTATTTCAGCGTATCAACCGGGCCAGGTGCTGGGCGGGCATTTTCAAAAGGTGGGGAATTTGATATCCCGAAAAGTATTGGTGGTCTTCCAATTCTCCTTGTCCATTGTTCTGATCATAGCTACCGCTGTGGTGTACAATCAAATGGACTATGTACAAAACCGGGATATGGGATTCGACAAAGAACGAAAAATGGTGATTGATATTAACTCAGGAAATGTTCGGAGAAGCTTCAGAGCGATGAAGAGTGAGTTTGCATCGCACCCTGATGTGCTGAATGTGGCGGCAGTCAGTCGGGTGCCTGGTGAGTGGAAATCACTCCCTGCTGTTTCTGTTACAAAGACGGCAGGCGAAGACCCCCAACTGATGCGTTTTATGGGTTTTGACCCTGATGCACTTGAAACATTTGACATCAAATTGAAGGCGGGGAGTAATTTTACAGGCAACGACCAGGTAGATTCTCTCCATGTTCTGCTCAACGAAAAAGCAGCAGCCGTGCTTGGGGTCGAAACCATAGTAGGTGAGAGGATTCAATTTCACGACGGGGAAGAATCCATTACTTTTCAGGTAGTTGGGATTGTGGAAAACTTCAATTTCGAATCACTTTATCAAGAGATTGGCCCGATGGTGATCGGCCCGTGGAACAATGTGATAATGTCCATCGACTACTTCGTGCTCAATACGAAGGGCGACCCATCTAACGTGCTGGAACATGCAAGTGCTGTGCATGATAAGTTTGCCCCAGAAGGTTCTATTGAATACAATTTTCTTGACCAACAGTGGGAGCGGTATTATCGGGATGATGTGAAGAGAGGAACCGTCTTTGCCCTGGCGGCAGGGTTGGCAATTTTTATTGCTTGTCTCGGCCTGCTTGGTCTGGCTAGTTTCGCAACCTCACTGCGGCTGAAGGAGTTTGGCATCAGGAAAGTGCTGGGAGCCTCCAACCAGCAGCTAGTTTACCTGATCTCAAAAGAGTTTCTGTTGCTGGTGCTGATTGGCTTCGCACTGGGCAGCCCACTGGCCTATTGGCTGATGGACAAATGGCTGAGTACCTTCGCCTACACGGAAGGGCTTTCAGTTTCCACCTTTGCAGTAACCGGACTTGTGGTTGCCTTGGTAGCGTTGCTTACCGTTGGCTATAAGTCCCTGCAGGCAGCTCGCCGCAATCCGACCGCCTCTTTGCGGAATGAGTAAATAGGTATTGAGAGGTCGATTTAAGGATGCATGCAACCCTTGTGATCGACTTATGTCTTTTCCCGTAAATAGGTTAATCACTCTAAGTCAAAAACTATGAAATTACTCAACAAACCAGGATTAACTGTAGCCTTACTGTTTATGGTGGCGGGAATGGCAACAGCACAGCAGAAGGTAGACAGAACGTTCAGTGGTATCAATAAAGTAACTATGAGCATTTCATCCGGCGATGCCTTTTTTGAGAAATCTGCTGATGGCAAAGTATATGTGGCGATGGAGCACGACATTGACGACTATGAGCCCACTATAGAGCAAAAGGGTTCGACGCTTGTTATCAATGAAGAAAAGATGAAGAACCGTAGAAGCTGGAGTGGAGACTCGAAATGGACAATCAAGGTGCCGGATGAAGTTATCATCAGCTTCAATACAGGTAGCGGCGATGTACAGATCAGCGGACTGATGGCCGACCTGAGCACTAATTCGGGCTCTGGAAATACCCGAATTGAAAATTCGAATGGAAAAATCAGGGTGAATACCGGGTCTGGTAATATCAGAGCCAGAGAGTCTAAAGGCGACCTTAGCTTCAACGCTGGTTCTGGCAACATCGACTTGTACTCCGTAGACGCTGAAGTGAGTGCCAATGTGGGAAGCGGTAATGTGAGTGCTGAAAAGCTAACACTTGCGGGAGGAAGCTCATTTAATTCTGGCTCAGGAGACGTGGAGGTGTCTTTAGCCGCCACACCGGCTTATGATATATCGGTTAACAGTGGCTCAGGCGATTCAACGCTTGACTTTGAAGGGAATAAGATTGAGGGTGTGATAGTAATGGAGGCCAACAAAAACAATGGTGATATTGATGCTCCCTTTGATTTTGACAGCACTGAGGAAATAGGGAATGGCCGCAATACCACAGTGAAGAAAACAAAGAAGATGGGGTCTTCTGATGTGAGAATTAAAGTGAGTACTGGCTCAGGAACCGCTGAAATCAAAAGCTAAACGGACGCTTTTGATTGCGCTGGAGATATGGATGTCAGGTCATGTGACCTGACATTTTTTATGATTTTCTCAGGACATAGACGCCCCCAATAACCAGGAGCACTCCGAAACCAAGATAAATGTAGGCGGTAGTTGCGCTAGTTTCATTTTTAGCAGAAAGCTCCAACTTGCCCACTTTCAACGATGCCGATGAATTCTGGAGCTGGGTTACACCTTCATATCCCAGGTATATACCACCTGCGATAAGTAAAATACTGATAATTTTTTTCATAGCTATTGAGTTTGTAGGAGTTGCAAGGTACATAACGAACAATGGATCACAAGAATTGTTCTTAGGTTGGTTGCCAGGAAAAAGTAGTTAGGTGCTATTTTTCCTTTTTGCCTTTGGTCTGATTTGGCTGTTTTTTTTTGGGTTTGGGAAGAGCTTTGTATTCCTCCCGGAGTTCGGAGCTGTCAATGAAGCAGACTGGGCTGGAGATTTTGATGGCTTGATCTTTGACCTTAGGTTTCTTTTTCATGGCGAATCCAGTTTGAATGGGTCTTGAAGAAAAACCCCTTGAATAAGTTGGCCGTTATTTAGGTCTTCAGTAAGTATTGTTGTGCATTTTGCCTGAGAGGCAGCACTTATTACCAGGCTATCCCAAAACGAAATCTTATTAACCGTCTGTATGTCAATAGCGGTATTAATTGTTTCCTTGTTGTTGATAACAAGCTCAAAATCATCGAATAGCTGAAGGATGTCTTTCACTACTTGAGGTGGAATGTGGTGTTTAACAGTCATTACCCTGTAAAACTCTTGCATTACCTGTGTTGACCAAACCAGAACAACTTTGTCTCTAAGGCTATCTATCAATTGAGTGCAATGGACTTTTTTTATCTGATCATCTTCACTGAACAGATATATCAAAAAATTAGTGTCGATAAATACTTTACCTCTCATAAAGCTCATCACGATCGAATCGTTCTCCTTTAGTTTTTACCTGCACTTGCTGCTGAAGCAACTCTAACCTTTTTATGAAATCAGATTGGTCAGACTTGACGGTTTTCTTTAGGTAGTCCCTTATCATTTCATTCAAGGTTGTTCCATGTTTTTCTGCATACTCCCTGCTTTTAGAAAGGAGGTCGTCAGGCATTGAAAGTGTTACATTCTTCATAGCACACATATTATGTGTGCAAATATAATTATTTGAAATCAATTCTGACTTTGATTCCAGAGGAAATGATTGAAAACGGCCCTGATGTCATTGTAGCTATAGTCATCGCCTAGCTGAACCTTGATGGGAGTAGCGCTGAAGTTCTCAGACTTTTGCACCAACGGGAGTATTTTCTCCACTTTTTCTACGGGCACCAGATCAAAAATGGAGAGTTCTCCCGTCTTGATAAAATCGATCAGGTGGACTTCGATAGTGCCCACAGCCAATCCTCTTTCCTTGGCTATATCAGCAATGGACTTGCCCTTTTTGAACAAGTCCATTGATGTTTGCTTACTGTCGCCTGCCTTGGCTTTGGGCAGCCGGGGAGGAGGTGGAAGCTTCTCAACCACCTCCCTGTGATGTTTGTCCGCTTGCTGCAACACCTGGCTGCTGTCGATCCCTTCGCTTAAGCCTTTGGTTAGCAGCAGGGCCTGTTCAATCAATTGTTGCCGGGCGAGCAACTGCACCTGGAGTGCGTGAAGTTCTTTCAGGTATTTTTTTATACGCTGCTTTTTCATCATTGAAGCGATATGCGCCTTCAGGGGCTGGAAGACCTCTTCTGCCATTCGCTTGTCGAAATAGGCCTGTGCAGCCGACATGCGTTCATGGAGTTGGGCGTACTTGTCTTGCTCGGCGTGGGGTAACAAGCCTTGAAGCTGGGCCAGGAACTTATCCGCCACATTTTTGTGACCCAGCGTGGTTTGCACCATTTTGCTGAACAGCTCCACAGCTTCTTCTTTGTTAGGCACCTGCCGACCGTCGAAGCCTTTGTAAAAATCAGTCACCTCCTGGCAAACTGGCTGCCATTGAAAGGTGGTCGTCAATTTATTCTCAATGAACGCCTTTTGCTCGATCTTCAGCAAGGGCGAAAGCGATTCTTCGCTTTCCGACTGAGACACAAACTCATTGACTTTGTCGTCGCTAAGGATGCTTTGTGCTGGAATGGCTGAGCGCAAAACCAAGCCTTCCATATTGGTTAATCGACTGAGGGCCACATACACCTGGCCGGAAGCGAACGACTGGCCAGCATCGATAATCGCTTTGTCAAAGGTCAGGCCCTGGCTCTTGTGAATGGTAATGGCCCAAGCCAACCTGACCGGGTACTGCTTGAACCGGCCCATTATCTTTTCGTCGATGCTGTTCTTTTCGGTGTTGTAAGAGTAGTGCATGTTCTGCCACTCTTCCTGGACCAGCCGAATCGTCGAATTGTCCTCCGGTGTAGAGACGATGATCTTGTCATCGTCAATACTTTTGACGATGCCGATTTTACCATTATAGTACTGCCTTTCTTCTCCCTTGTCGTTTCTGATGAACATCACCTGCGCACCGACTTTCAGTTGCAGGACCTCGTCGGCAGGGTAGGCCCTGTCGCTGAATTCACCTTCTACTGACGCTTTGAAATTGTAGGTCTTGCCGGGTAATTTTAAGAGCTCTTCTTCGTTGATGGCGTGCGCTTTATGGTTGTGGGAGGTGAGGGTGATGTAGTTTTCTCCTTCAGGAATTCTAAAGTCGGGAAGAAAACGCCTGTTGAGTAAGGCCAACTGTTCTCTGGTGACAGTGTTGGTTCTGATACCATTGAGCAACCCAATGAAATCTTTCTCCGTTTGGCGGTAAATTTTCTGCAATTCAATGCGCAATACAGATGCTTCTGACATCACATGTGCATCAAAGAAGAAAGGGCTTTTGTAGTGTTCTTCGAGCAGGGTCCACTCATGGTCTTGCACTACGGGTGGTAGCTGATACAGGTCGCCTATCAAAAGCACCTGCACGCCGCCAAATGGTTCGTGAAAGCGTCGGCGAAAGTGCCGCAAAATCTGGTCGATGGCATCAAGCATGTCGGCCCGCACCATCGATACCTCGTCGATGATCAGCAACTGGAGTTCTTGCATCAATTTGCGCTTGTTGCCGTGCATTTTCATCTTCTGAAACAGCGATAGCTTGTCATGAGCGCCATCGGTTTCTTGTCCTGTCCAGTTGCGCTTGACAGGCAGGAAAGGCCCGAACGGAAGCTGAAAAAAGGAGTGCATGGTGACCCCACCTGCGTTGATAGCGGCTACACCTGTGGGTGCCACTACCACATAGTTTTTTCCTGTGGTTTCTACAATGTGTTTTAGAAAAGTGGTCTTTCCGGTACCAGCCTTTCCGGTCAGGAATAGGTGCCTGCTGGTGTGGTTGACAAACGAGGCTGCCAGTTGAAAGAGTTGATTGGATGTATCTGAATGCTTCATGGAGATCGTGAAGTTAAGAAAGTTGTAAAAAGAAACTGGCCGATCAGTTGACCGGCCAGCATTTAAAGTTGATAGCATTACTTCGACGAGCTTCTGTCGCCAAGAAGAAGTAATTCATTTACCTGTATTTCGGTAATGTACTTCTTGTTGCCTTCTTTGTCTTCGTAGCTGCGATGCACCAGCTTGCCTTCTACAACCATTTCCGATCCTTTGTCCGTATACTTCTCTGTGATTTCTGCCAGCTTGCCCCAGGCTACCAGCTGGTGCCATTGTGTTTCTTCAACCTTTTCACCTTTTGCATTGCGGTAGCTCTCGTTCGTTGCCAGGCTAAACCTTGCCATTTTCTTTCCACTGTCTGTGGTGCGCACTTCTGCTTTGGCACCCATGTTTCCGATCAACTGCACTTTGTTTTTTAAAGCGTACATAACTGTAATTGTTTTGGTTAAAAATTTTTATCTCAGTCGGAAGGCGTTGGCTTAGTTGCTTTCGCCGAACCGACGATACAAAGGTGCAGGGAGCAAAAAAAAAAGCCGGTTTCTAGTCGTTTACATTCGATAGTATTCGTTTGTAAACGTTTACAAACGTTTGTTTTCGGATAATATTAGCCTTATATTGGAGGGTAAACTATTTGATAATGAGTGAAATAGCTGATTCAAAAACCTGCCTGGCTTGTGGTAAACCCTTACAGGGAAGGATAGATAAAAAATTTTGCGATGATTATTGCCGCAATACATATAACAATCAAACGAAGTCGGCCAGCAATAACCTCGTCCGGAATATTAACAATGCTTTGAAGAAGAATCGAAATATTCTGGAGGGCATTGTACCGGAGGGAGAGGTGATGGCCAAAGCCCATAGAGATAAGTTAACGCAGGGCGGTTTCCAGTTTCGTTTCATGACGCATACTTACACCAACCGCAAAAGCAATATATACTACTACTGCTACGATTACGGCTACTTGCCTCTGGAAAACGATTGGTTTTTGGTGGTGAAGGGGAGGGAGGAGTAGGTTTATATGGGGTAGCCTGGGATAACCCAAGGGTACGGGTGCCGGTCGTACCTACGGGACTTTAGGTTGTGCGGGGCAACTAGCCAGTGCCATTGATGGTTTGCTGCTTTGCAGACGGTAACCTGGGATAAATCCAAGGTTTTACGGAGATCGGTCGTACCTACGGTACTTTGAGGATTGACCTGCCAGGTTGTAGTAACATTGGTACAGTTTTCTGAGCAGCTTTGAACCCAGAATAAATTCAGGGTTTAGGAAATGGGTCGTACCTACGGCACTTTGATTATGGTGATCTAATTGCCAGTGCCATCGGCACGGTTTTCTAGACAGCCTGGAATTTATTCGAGGCTGATTGTGATGATGAGGCGTAGGTTCTTTGGCGTAACCTCGGATAGATCCAAGATTACATGGATTTATGAGATGTGGAGGCTGGGGAACGCTCTGGTCGTTCGGATTATAGATTTTTGCTGATGTTTCTTACCATCAGCCACCCAGAATAAATTCAGGGTTTGGGAGATTGGTCGTACCTACGGCACTCTGCGGGATGATCTGCCAAATTGTAGTGCCATCGGCACGGTTTTCTATGCAGCCTTGAATTCATTCAAGGCTGCTTGGGTCATCAAACAGGCTCTTTAAACAAATACTCCCTGTCATAATCAACCTCGAATCGTTCCAGAAATTCAATGTATTCTTCAATGAAGCTCTGCTTGTTGTGATGGGCTTCCTGGTTTTTGATGTAGTTGAAGACATTGTTCACCTGCGATTGATTGTATGAAAACGCACCAAAGCCTCCCTGCCATTCGAAGCGTTGCGGGGTGAGCTTGTTGTCATTGATCCATTTCGATGACTTGGCCTTGGCAGACTTCATTACATCAGAAATAGCCAGAGAGGGTTTTAAGTTAAAAAAGCAGTGTACATGATCGTCGACTCCGTTTACAATGATGTTCTTACATCCCGTCTCGTTGATGAGGTTTCCTATGACTGCCATCAGGTCAGCTCTCCATTCTTTTTGGATAAGTGCTTGCCGAAATTTTACAGCAAAAACAGTTTGGATATAGACCTTATTGTAGGTGTTGGGCATGGGCTATTTGGTTCGATTGATAAATTAAAATACAGATATCCTGATCATTGAACAAAAAGATCGCACCCCAACCTTTTATTTGGGAAATTGGCTTGTAACCTTTTCCTCCCACCTAAGTACTCACTCCAGCCGAAGGAAGGGCCAGTAACCAAAGTTGTGTGCCTTCTGCAACCCTTTTCTTTCAGGCTTGTCACTGGAAATAGACTAGTCAAAAACTCAACATCATGCTTAAGAATTTCCTCATCGTTGCCATCCGGAGCCTTGGTAAAAACCGGCTCTATTCGATTATCAATATTTCGGGGCTTTCGGTAGGGTTCACCTGCAGCCTGCTCATCTTGCTGTGGGTAGCCGACGAAACCTCATTCGACTCCTTTCATCCCAAAGCTGACCGGCTCTATCAGGTGTGGGGAAATGCGGAGTTTGATGGCAAAATCAACTCGTGGCGGTCGGTGCCGTTGCCGACTTATGAAGCATTGAAGGATGCTCATAGTGGCATCGCCAACACCACCGTAGCCGACTGGGGCGGCAACCACCTGCTTAAGGTCGGAGAAAAGCGAATGATGCAGCAAGGCTACTATGTCGGGGAGGAGTTTCTGGAAATGTTTGAGTTTCCCCTGCTGGTAGGAGATGCTGCAACTGTGCTGGACGACCCGTCTTCAATTGTCATTACAACATCTTTGGCTAAGTCACTTTTCGGCGATGCAGACCCAATAGGTCAGGTCATTCGGGTGGACGATAAGAGTTCATTAAAAGTAACTGGTATTCTCAAAGACATACCCAATAACTCGTCGTTTGAGTTGGAATACCTGATGCCCTGGAAGCACAGGGAAGCTATCAATCCCTGGGTGGTTGAAAATAAGACCAATTGGGGCAATTACTCCTTTCAGGTATACGTGGAGTTAGTGGATGCATCGAAGCGGCCCGAGGTGGTAGCTGGCATCGAAAATATGCTTTATGAACACGGCGAAACAGAACTAATTACCAAGTTGTTTCTTCACCCACTTTTGAAGTGGAGATTGTACTCCTCATTTGAAAACGGAAAGATCACCGGAGGCATGAGCGACTATGTCAGGTTGTTTACGGCTATCGCTATTTTTATTCTTGTCATTGCCTGCATCAACTTCATGAACCTTTCCACCGCCCGCTCCGAACGCCGGGCCAGGGAAGTGGGCATCAGAAAGAGCCTTGGCTCGAGAAAGGGCCAGCTGATTGCACAGTTCCTGGGAGAGTCACTCTTTCTGTCGACGCTTTCGTTTTTTATTGCTGTAATCATCTCTCTTTTGGTGCTGCCTGCCTACAACAACCTGGTGGAAAAGGAACTGGTGATTGACTTTGCCTCAACTCAGTTCTGGATCTACTCAATCGCTGTGGTGTTTGTAACTGGTATACTTTCAGGCAGCTATCCGGCATTTTACCTCTCTTCATTCAACCCGGTGCGCACGCTGAAGGGGTCTTTTTCTGTGGGAAAAAGTGGTGCAACACCAAGAAAGGTACTTGTTATCATACAATTTGCTTTTGCCATTATGCTGATGATCAGCACAGTGGTGATATTCAAGCAGATTGAGCTGGCTAAGAACCGGGAGTTGGGCTACAAGCAGGAGAACCTGATCACCATTCAGAACAATGAAGAGATAGCGAAAAACTACTACATCTTCAAAGAGGAGCTGGAGCAGTCCGGTTATGTAGAGTCTGTAACTCGTTCTAACAGTGCCATTACTGATATCAACTCCAACAATTTTTTGGGCTGGCCTGGTAAGCCGGAAACGCAGCGTGTGATTTTCACAACAATTGCCTGCGAATATGACTACGCCAAAACCATGGGTATCGAAGTGTTGATGGGCAGGGACTTTTCGAAGGAATTTACGACCGACACTGCCTCCATTGTTATCAACAAGGCTGCGCTTGATTTGATGGGACTTGAAGATCCCATTGGTACACCGCTGGATCTTTGGGGTGGCAAAAGGAAGTTGATCGGCGTGGTGGACAATGTGATGATGGGCTCACCTTACGATCCTGTCAAACCTATGTTCATGATTTTGGATCCCAATTGGACGGATGCCATTACGGTGAGGCTAAAAGCTACGGATGACTTGCAAGGGTCGCTGGCGGTGGTAGGCGACATCTTTAACAAACACAACCCAGCCTACCCATTTGAGTACACTTTTGTCGATGTGGAATTCCAGAAGAAATTCACTACCATCAATATGACTCAAAGGCTGGCAACTATCTTTTCCTTTCTTACCATTTTCATTACAGGATTGGGACTGTTTGGCCTTGCCTCATTCACGGCGGAGCAGAGGATCAAGGAGATTGGGGTAAGGAAAGTGCTTGGCGCTTCAGTGTTCAGTTTGGTAGCACTCATTTCCAAAGACTTTACCAAGCTTGTGCTTATCGCTTTTGCCGTGTCTGCCCCAATGGCCTGGTACCTGCTAAGCAAATACCTGGAGCGTTATACTATACACACTAATATAGACTGGTGGATATTTCCGTTGGTTGGTATTGTAGCTCTTGGCTTTGCTTTGGCAATTGTTTCGGATCAGGCCCGTAGGGCGGCGCTCACCAATCCTGCCAGGTCGCTGAGGAGTGAGTAAGGTTAATCAGAAAAACCGGGAATGTGCGCTTGATTGATATACCAGTAACCATACTGGTGTCTGAAGCCAAGCAATGCACTGCCGGCAAAAGAAACTTTTTCGCCATTTGGAGTAAATGCGGAATAAGCCAGGTCGACGACAACCCTGGCTTTTTTCTTCTTTAGGCTAAAATCAACTTCTGTGATTTCTTCCTTCGTTACTTCAAAGTTTTTCCAGGCGGCCTGAAATAGTTTTATTTTCTCGACAAATGTTTCTTCCGAAACCTTCTCCTGTCCACTTTGATACAATTCCTTGCATAGGGTATGGCTTGCAAATTCATTCCATTCACTTTTGAGCAATTGATAGATAAACTCCTCTGTATGCTGCGTGAGATCGTGGTTATGGTTGGGGTAAAATTCCTCATAGATAAAGTGGCTCACCATGCCATCCATACGAACATCGTCCATTTCATATATGAAAAGCTCATCGACGATAAACTTGTAAATAACACGGTCACTGTAGCCATCCATGTAGTCGAGGCAAACGCCATGCTCGCCCATGTACTCAAGGAGCTCGTTGAGTTTTTTGGTAATTGAGGCATCGTCAAGATCCTCTTCGGCTTCGAAAGCCGGCTCACCAATGAGTTTGTAGACAGAAATTTTTTTAGCGTTTTTGTGCAACGCCTCGAAGTTTTGAATGTAGTTAAGCCATTCATTTTCTATCGTGGGGCTCAGCTCTGTCTCTGAACCTTCAAAAAATTTGGCTCCTTGTTCTGCCATCAACTTTAACTTGAGAAGGTCGTTTTCCTGCCGAATTTTTTCTTCAGGGGTTAGCTCGTTTTTATCTTCCTCCATTAGATAGTATTGTTTCCTCATTTAAGCTAAGAAAAATTTTCGGAAGGAAAAGTCGAAATAAGAATTGCGCTAACTTTGTCGACATGGCAAGTTCCCGTTTTAACCAGAGGCCTTACGTTAGCCGGTTTGAGGGAGGTGAGGACAGCAATACAATTTTTGCGCAGCTTAAACCCTACCTCTTTTCAGTGGCATACAACATCCTCGGCGAAATACCGGAAGCTGAGGACATTGTTCAGGATGCTTTTGAATCTTTTTTGAAAAAGCCGAACGTCGAAGTCCATAATACGAAATCATACCTCACCAGAGTGGTGGCCAATAAAGCCATTGACCGTTTGAAGGTTTTGCAAAAGGCCAGGGAGAGCTATTTCGGCACATGGCTGCCTGAACCTGTTGTAGATTTTTCTTTCCCCACAGTTACGGATGAAGGTGTGATGAGTTATGAGGCTATGGTTGCGCTCGAAAAGCTTACGCCGGTAGAACGTGGCGTGTTTGTGTTGCGGGAAGCATTCGAATATTCCTTTGCTGACTTGAGTCAACTGTTTGGCCTGAGTGAGGAAAACGTCAGGCAGGTGCTTCATCGGGGAAGGAAGAAAGCCAACCAAAAGGGCATGAGCAGCCAAAAGAGACCAGGAGATAATGCAGCCCGACAATTGGTAGAAAGTTTTTTGAAGGCATGTACTGAGGGAGATACAAAGCAGCTTGAAACACTTCTGAAGGATGACGTTGCCCTCTATTCCGACGGAGGAGGTAAAGTCAAAGCCGCAGTCAATTCGCTTCACGGGCCTGAAACAGTGGCGAAGTTTTTACTGGGCATTTTTAGAAAGAGCTTGCCTTTCAACGTAGAATTAAGGCAGGCAACCGTCAATGGTGCCCCAGCTTTTGTCACCTTTGCCGGAGGTGAGCCGTATTCTGTTTCATATCTTTCGATGACAGGCGATAGCGTAGAAAATATCTACATAATAAGAAATCCGGATAAAATTCAGCTGAAATAGTTGTCACAAAAAGCTGGGCATTCAGACATAAGGAAAAAAGCTTATGTCAGAAAGATTAACACCCATCGAAAAGCCTGGAGGGCTGATGCTCAGAATCGCCTTCTGGTACTCCAAAAGAACCTTTGGGAAAGTGATTACTCCCCTGAAGAAGATTTACTCACGCATGCCAATTGCTTTTGGCACCTGGAGCGGAAAAATCTCCAGCCTTGAGAACAAGCTGCCAATTCCCCTGGAGCTGAGGATACTCCTGAGGATTCATGTAGCTCAGCTAAACGGTTGTCATTTCTGCATCGACATCGGACAGGCACATGCCGTGCAGCGGTTTAAAGACCAGGAGAAATTTTTTACTGTAAATGACTTCGAAGTGTCACCTCTGTTTTCAGACAAGGAGCGGGTAGCGCTCAGGTTTGCTACGGAAATGACGCTGCATAAAAAGGTTGGCGATGATACATACGATAGTTGCAGAAGCCACTATTCTGATGAGCAAATGCTTGCCATCGCCTGGATGGTGACCAGCGAGCATGTGTACAATCTGATGAACCTCACCTTTGAAGTTGAGTCCGACGGGCTTTGTCAGCTTCAATCGAACAAATCTCTAACAATAAATAGCTGAACAAATGAAGCAACGAATTAATATCAAAGACCTTGAGCCGGGCTTTTATCAGGCGATGTTCGGGCTGGGAAAATACGAAGCCTCGACGGGCATCGCTGCCGGGCTTAAAGAACTTATCAAAATAAGAGCATCGCAGATCAACGGGTGTGCCTACTGCCTGCAAATTCATACTGTGGATGCAAGAAAGGGTGGAGAAAGCGAATACCGAATTTATGCACTGAGTGCCTGGTGGGAGTCGCCTTTATTTTCCGATGCAGAAAAGGCTGCCCTGGCGGTCACTGATGAAGTTACACTTATTGCTGACAAGGGATTGTCTGAGGCTACGTACCAGGAAGCTTCCAGGCACTTCAACGACCATGAAATAGCACAGCTGATTGCCCACATTATTGCCATCAACGCATGGAATAGAATCGCCGTGTCAACGCATATGTTTCATGAGGCAAGTTGATTAAGCCAATCCAATCACTTCCCTCCGGGTGGATGCCGGAGGGAAGTTTGATTAAAAATAACTTGACACACCAAGTTGAACGCCGCTAATGAGTGCAGGCGGGTTGCCCAGCAAGTCCGTCTGCTGCATGTAGCGGAAGTTAGCTCGCAGGACGGTTTGGGCTGTCGGACGAAAGCTCACTGCCGGCACTATGGCCCAAAGATGCTCTGAGATATTACCTCCCGTCTCCCGAAACTTTCCCGCATTCCAATCGGTATACTCCAGCCTACAGGCCACGTTCAATACGGCCTTTTCAAAACCCAGCATTGGCCGGTTAAGAACGGGTTGCACAATATCGATAAAGCCACCTCTCTGCTTGTTGCCGTAAGTCTGACTGTAGGTTTCGGGCACGTCTACCATCACCCAGGCCCATTCACCCACGACATACGTTTTGCTAAACGGCAGCGTGGTGTTAACGTCTACAGCCAACACATCCAGGCGTCTTTTATCGTCAAGTACAAGGCCATCGTCTTCAAACTTGTTAAACACCCCACCCATGTACGACAGGCCGATTTCGC
Organism: Imperialibacter sp.; assembly: GCF_040222815.1. Classification (GTDB taxonomy): domain Bacteria; phylum Bacteroidota; class Bacteroidia; order Cytophagales; family Cyclobacteriaceae; genus Imperialibacter. The sequence goes on from NZ_JAVKCH010000018.1 coordinate 68,649, forward strand.
CTACCATATTGTGTCTTATCGCAAACTTACCGGTAACCAAAGGCTGCCCATTGCTGCTTTCTTCAAACCTGTCCTTACTGGCCTTTGAAGCAGGCAGGAATGTTTTGTTTTCAGTATTGCTAATGATGGAATCGTCGAAGCCGTTGGTTACATAAGCTTCGTAGCCAAATGCCCAGTCGTTCACATATTGCTTGCCATAGAGCCCAAAGCCGACATTGCTCCAGGTGGCAGGCAGCATTTGGGTCATGGCAACCGGACGATCCACAAACTCCCATTTTGGGCCGTCGTGGTTTTGGTTGAAGGCACCTATTGGATTCATGACTACGCCTCCACGTAAATTAACCAGGGGATGAAAACTAAAATCCATGGCTGCAAATTCTATGGAAATTTCTTTGCCACCTTCCTCCAACTCTAGCTCCGATAGAAACTTAATCTTTCTATGGATGGTGGATGCGACAAACAATGTCATTCTTGGTATGCGGAACGTGTGCCCTTCAGTTACGCCATCTTCACCCATGTACTGGTAGTCGGCTTCGACATACCCACCAAGAGAAACGGGCATTTTCCCCATCTGAAGAAATGGCCTGTTGTAAACGGCGTCCATGTTCATTCCTTTGGCCATTGTGGTATCAACCGGCGCCCGCCGCAATAAAGTGCTGTCTATTTGGGCTTGTACAGTTAAACTTAGGTTGAAAAATATCAGGGTAATGAAAATTGATTTCATGAGAGGTCAATTTTTAACATGTCATTCTCCTTGTCAATGAGGAATCTTCTCAGGTTTTTGTCTGCCGGGCCGTTTTGTACAGCTCCGGTACTGGAGAACTCGCTGCCGTGAGCCGGGCATTGTAGCCTGTCGCCAAACACTTGCAGTTCCGTGCCCTGGTGTGTGCATCGCATGAGTACGGCACTGAAGTCGGTATCCGAGAACCTGTAAACACAGATCGGATATTCCAGCTTTTCATTTTGCACTACCACATACCTCCTGAATGCCTTTTGTCCCTTTTTCTCTTCTTCAAAAGAAGAGAGGGGAACCAGTAAAGACGACCCGGTTATCTGTCCGGTAATGTATTTTGTTCCGGCGCAGCTTTGCAGAAGGCTTAGGCCTCCAAGCATACCCATACAGCCAATGCCACATGTTTTGATAAATTTTTTTCTATCCATGGCTACAGTGATTTAAGAAATTTGAGGATAGCATCTTTGTCTTCTTTGGTCAGCAACTCAAACTGCGTTTTACTGAATTGCCCCTCACCGCCATGTAGCAGTATGGCTTCTTCTATACTTTTTGCCCTGCCGTCGTGAAGCAGAAAATAGTTACCACCTTGTGAATTGGGTGAAAGCCCCAATCCCCAAAGAGGCGGTGTACGCCATTCGTATGTTTCAGCGGAGCCTTCTGTGTAACCGTCATCAAGCCCGGGCCCCATGTCGTGCAGGAGCAGGTCGGTGTAAGGGTAAAATTTCTTGTTGGAAAGCGCTTTGATACTTGTTTCCGGGGTTGTCCACTCTTGAATATGGCAATTGGCGCATCCAATGGACGAAAACAGCGCTTTGCCTTTCACCACGTCAGCATCAGAGCTCGCCCGGGGTATGGGCTCCTTGAGTGTTTGAAGATAGAATACCAAATCGTGAACGACCTGATCGGACACTTCCGGATCGGTAGGCAGGTGAGTGTGTGGGTCAACTGGCTCGAAGGTGGTAGTAACGCCGATGTCCTGGTTATAGGCGTTTACGGTTTGATGAAGCAGGTCAATAGCGGCCGCCTTTTTCCCGAACCTGCCAATGTACTTGCCGTCAACATCTGTATGCGTTGCGCCGGGCTGAAAGTAGGGCGGAGGAGTGATGTAGTTGGGCACGCCCGAAATGCCATCTCCGTCGCTATCGTCGGGGTCGGCATTGGCAAGGATTTGCGCATCTGTCAAAGCTTCAAGGAAACCGAGGCCAGTATTGGCGGGTGGAGTAAATCTGGAGAATGCGACGCCATCAGGAAGCTGCTCTGGCTCATACCCTGGCACGGCCCTGTTTTGCAACTGTGGGCCGCCTTTTCCAATTAACGGGTTGACACCTGGTGCTGATTGACCAAAGCGAGTAAGGGTTGTAAAGGGGTGCCCTTTGCCATCTCCGGCGTGACAGCTCCCGCAAGATGTGGCGACAAATAAGGGGCCAAGCCCGTTAGCAGACGAGAATACTTCGGCATTAAAAGCAAAATCACCGTTAAGGAATCTTTTTCGCTCAGAATTGGAAAGCCCTTCTACGGGCCCATCAAGCAGCGTGTTTTCTTCGGGTGCTTCAGGAATGATCCCCTGGCAGCCACCTAGGACAAGGCAAAACAAACATAAAAAGCATAACGACTTAGTTAATTGCATTTCGACCAACCTTTATTAATTATTAGACAAATATACTCGTTAAATTTTCAAATACAATAAAATTAATTTAGGTTAATCTAAAAATATAAAAGCAAAACTACCTTTTTGAGAACTAATCAGATTATTTTTTGATGAGCCGCTGTTGCCAGCTTTGCGAAGGAGTTGACAGGCGGATGGTGTAAACACCTTTTGGTAGCAAACCGATTGCTATTTCAACAGACTGTCCCGGGCTGGTATCCAGGGAGCGACTAAGAACCTCCTGCCCAGCCATATTGATGATGGATATAACAGCGTCATTTTGCTGCTTGAGAAGTTCAATAGCTATGGTCTCACTTGCCGGATTTGGGAATAAATTGAAGATGTCCGCTGCAGTTTCAACCCCAGTTACTTCCAATACCTGGTACGCCATCGACACAGAATCTGCACAGCCCTCTTCATTGTGGGCTATCAGCATCACGTCATAAATCCCAGCGGAATCGAATGCCAGCAAGGGCTGCTGGGAAATGTCTATCAGGCTTCCGTTGATCATCCATTCCCACGAAGTGGCGCCTGGCGACAGACTTGTAAAAGTGGCAGTTCTTTGCTTTTTCAGGATGAGAACCTCAGGCTCAATAAGGAAGTCTGCAGAGAAGTCGTAAGGGTATATTGAAACTTCAACCGGGTCACTTTCTATAATAGAGTCGATACCTTTTACAATTAGCTTAACAGTGTCCGTCACGTTCAAAACATCGAATCTACTTCCCTTGTGCAGTGGCTCCCCGGTGTTTGCTGAGGTAAAAAGAAAGTTGCTCCCGTTTTCCGGCACCAGAGTGAAGTTTTCGCCGGGGCAAACCGGGCTATTGGACACCAACGGCAGCTCCGACTTGGTGAAGCTCAATAGTTTTGAAACTGATGAGGTACATCCCTGCTCATTGCTGGCCAACAGTCTGATGGTAATTTCGGTTTGCTCTCCCAAAATCAATTGGCTATTCATGGTGTCTCCTATGAGGCTGTCGGCTAAATACCATTGGTAGCCAGTGGCATTGCTGCTTTGATTGACCAGAAGGATCGCCGATTCGAACTGAGTAGTATCAGGGAGATAGGTGAAGTCAACGATGGGTCGATTCAGCTGTACAGAGACCAATACCTTGCGGCTTTCAAAAAGACTGTCTGCATTAGCCACGTAGAACGAAGTGTCTTTATCAAGCAGACCGGAGGTGAAAAAGGCGCCTTCGAAGACTGCGGCCTTGCTAGTCGAATCGGTATAGACTTTTATTTTTGTGGCATTTGCAGCCTGAATAGTTGCGGAGGCATTTGCGCAAATTACTATGGCATCGATGACCGGCTGTGGCGCTCTGTTAGCCACCAAAATAGCTTTAGTGGAGTTGGAAACACACCCTGCTTTGCTGCTCGTTGTTAGTGTTATGTCATAGGTGCCAGGCTGGTTGTATTTTGCCTGAGCATTTTCTAAAGTGCTTTGGGAACCATTGCCAAAGTCCCAGGCCCAGCTCACTGCTTTTTCGCTTTGGCTGGCGAGGCTGATGGTGGGGTTAACACCTGGCTCAAGCAGAACAGTGTCTGAGCTAACGCTGAAATTGGCGTCAAGGCCGTCCATATTAACCTGCACAGAAAACAAGTCGCCAGTGTAGTTGTTGTCAGCGTTTCGCACGAAGAAGGTGGCGGGTGATTTGATGGTATCAGTCAGGTAGTTATTTCCGTGAATCAGCAGCGTGTCTGTGGCTCCGGCGTCGGCAAAGAAATCAAATGAAGTACCACCGGACAGGCTGATGGTAACCGGAGAATCCTTGCAGGCCAAAACTGTCGCAATGGTTCTCGGTTTGTTTTGGAATTCAGCATACCTGAGGCGGGCTCGCTGCACGGCAGTAATGAGCCCATTTTTTGACTCGGCAGTAATCCAGGCAAAAGCTACTTTTTCACTCTTAAAGGCGCCAAGGTTCCCGATCTTCACACCATTCATTTGAGCAGTGTTATTGCCTGCTCCACTTTGGCCGGCATTCGTTTTGACCATTTCTGCACTCAGCCAGGCAAACTTGAGCGAATCCGAAAGCAGCGAGTCGGTCACGGCCATGTTTTCGTTCAGGTTGTCGATGTCGGCAGCATAAAAAGTTGGAATATTGTTTGTGAGCAGTGCTATCCCACCATAGATATTGTCTTCGTCAATGTAGGTAACTCCAAGTCTTAGAGAGTCGACCCATTCAGTGCGGTTATTGTCGCCGACGCCGATGTTCCAGTTGGCGAAGAGTCCGGCATGAAGGTTCTCGATGGCATCAGAGGAGGTGTTTGTGATCCGATATTCAGTGATTAGGAAATTTCGGTCATCAGCAGAATCCCAAGACAGCGTTTTCTGCTCTACGAGAGTTGATAGAACTTCAGTCAGGCTTGCTGTAAAGCTGTTTTCGTAGTAATTGTCGGCAACTGTTCCGCCGAATAACTTGAGGTGCTTGTTAACGGAGAAATCATTGTTCCTCGTTCCGTATATGAGGTTATTGGCAACGTTGTCAGCTAATGTTGTATCACTATTACCGAGGAGAAACCCAGCATGGCTTGCCACACTAATATTTTGAAACTTGACCCCATTGCCTGCTTTTAGAGAGTCCATTGTGTAGCCAAGGTCTCCTTTCGAGTTAATGGTAAGTGATAGATTGGAAGACGAGGTAGTGGTCGAATCAGGGTGCGTGGTGAACTCAAAATATTGGGTGTCGTTGTAACCAGAAGCTTTGACTTTGGCTTTGAAAATGACCCTGGAACCAGGAGGAGTATTTTCATCCAGAATAGCAGAAAATGCATAGTTGGTAGAGTCAAATGTGGCCAGGTAGGGGGTAGTCCAGGTGTTGCTGCTTAACGTTACCAAATCACTAAGGGGTTCGAGGGTAATTTCAAGACCTGAGGCAGGCTTGAGCCAATTAATGGCTTGCAAATCATAGTGTACAGTGTCGCCAAAAAAGACCTTCTTCCCGGCTTGCGTATACAAAGAATCTTTCACCAAACGCACCGAAGGAGAAAGCGTATCAGTTAGGGCACTGTACATGTTGAGCATACCCCGGCCCAGCAGACCCTTGTACTGAGCATTACCAGCCAGCCCATCCACCGACGTGCCAGTGATACGCAACTGCTCCATTATCTGGATGGCAGAGTATTTCGGGAAATAAGATCTGAGTAAAGCAGCTGCACCAGCCACCTGAGGCGACGAGAAAGATGAGCCATCAGCAGTTCCATAGGTACTGTTGTTCCTTGTTGAGTAGGCGGCGGTGCCGGGAGCTACCAGATCGACATAGTAGCTATAGGTAGCAAAGGACGACTTGGTGCCGTCGTTGGTGGAAGCAGCTACAGACAATACGTTGTCATAACTGGCCGGGTAAAAGGTAAGCTCGGCATTGGTGTTGCCGGCGGCAGCCACTACCACCACATCCCTTTCCAGAACAGCATAGTTAATAATGTCTTGCGCCGCCTGGCTATAATTCCCCGCCGAACCCCAGCTAAGATTGACAACGTCCATGCCCTGGTTAGCCGCATAGATAATAGCTTCGTAAGTACCGAATGAAGTATTGTCTTCCGTTTTAAAGGCCTTCAATGGCACAAACTTAGAATTGAAGCCTGTTCCCGCCATTCCTTTGGCATTGTTGGTTCTGGCTGACGATAAACCGGAAACGTGTGTGCCGTGATCTCCAAAATCTGACTTAGGGTCACTATCTCTATTGGCAAAGTCCCAGCCACGGTAGTCATCTACGTAACCGTTCCCATCGTTGTCGACGCCATCAATGGGGTCATTTGTATTCAGGTAGATATTTTTGCTTAAGTCCTCGTGGGTATAGTCTGCTCCGGTGTCAATAATGCCAATGACAATGGTAGAATCGCCAGTCGTAATCCCCCAGGCATCATAGGCTTTGATAGACGAGAGATAGGGCTGCTTGGGGCTTGCTGTGGCGGCGTCCGGGTCGTTGGGTATCAGAAAGAGCTGCTCTTTGAAAACTGGCTCGGCATAAAGCACATTGTCATACCGAAGTAATTCGTTGATCGTTTCCAGCACATTGCCCTCTGCCAACTCAACTTTGTACATGTTAGCCAGGTATTTGCTTGGCCGCTGGAGCGTCCTTGCGTTTGAATTGGATGCAGGATCGAGTGCCTTCAGCTCCTTTATCGGTATCTTCTGGCCAATAGTGGATGGGGCAATATCGGGAGCGGCTTGTAACGTCCTGGCGCCTGTTGAATAGCTGCCGTCTTTGAATTTAATGATGAGCTGATCAGACTGGATATCCGACGCTGATTTGCCCGACGGTAGTTGGTATCTTCTGCTGGGTTGGGCACTGCTTGCCATGGGCCATAAGACCATGAGCAGCAAAAAACTGCCCGGTAACAACACTTTATACCAATGGCTTACCCTCATTTCTTAAGCTGCTAACGCACCTTTACCTTTCGCACTATCTGTGAGAAGAGAGAAGGAAAAAACCGCTTCACATAAATACCGCCCACTTCTTTCACTCCTCCTATGTACACCTCTTCCTTTTCTTTTTCCACTGCTTTCACAATCGTCCTTGCTGCCGCTTCCGGTGCAATACCATTTGCCTGAGCGTCATCCATCTCGTTGAATTTACCCCCGTCACCAGTAACTGAATTGACGGAAATCTGCGTCCGGATAAATCCAGGACAGATGATGGTCACTTTGATATTGTCGTCGTGCAGTTCTGCCCGGAGCCCGTCGTAGAAGCCATGCAAGGCATGTTTGCTGGCCGCATACCCTGTTCGATAAGGCGAGCTGATGATGCCCACAGCACTGGAGATCACTACATGGTGCCCGTTTTTTCTGCTGATCATACCGGGCAGTAGCGCCTTTGAAAGGGCAATGGCTCCAAAATAATTGACCTCCATTACCTTGCGATCAACATCCAATTGGGTGTCTTTGGCCAGTGAGCGCTGACTGATGCCGCCGTTGTTTACAAGCACGTCGACCACACCAAACATGGCTTCTGCTTCTTTCGCTTTGGCTTCAAGACTTGCTGCATTGGCCAGGTCGACTGTCAGTATTTTTACATTTTCCTCAGCCAGGCCCGGCACCGTTGCCAAACAAGCAGCTTTCACCCTCTCCAGTTCTTCCTGACGGCGAGCCGACAGAATAAGTTTCGCTCCCCTTCTGGCCATTTCATAGGTAATCGCCTCCCCAATTCCTGAAGATGCACCTGTGATCCACACTACTTTGCCTTTTACCTCAGCCATACGCTACTTTCTTTTTTTCCACTGGGTGAATGAATAATTATAAGGATTTTTTTCGTCAGAGGACATGTCTTTTCGACTAACTTCTTTCCAAATGTGTGTGTCAGGAAGAGGATATTTCACATTTCCCTCCACAATTACATCAATTTCTGTGATATAAAGGATGTCGGAAATGGGCTGTGTTTGCTTGTAGACTTCCCCCCCGCCAATGATATAAAGCTCTTCTTCTCCGGCTGCTTTGGCTAACGCTATGCCTTTTTCTATAGAATCAACAACATGGGCGCCCTCCAGGCTGAAGTTTTTGTCTCTTGTTACAATAATAAACGTTCTGCCAGGGAGAATTTTACCAAGCGACTCGAAGGTTTTCCTCCCCATGAGCACATGATGACCCATGGTTTGGTCCTTGAAGTACCTGAAGTCCTTGGGCATATGCCACAGCATTTTATAGTCATTGCCGATGACACCATTCCGGGAGACTGCTACTATTTGGGATATGATCATATTCTATTGCCTCTGAGAAATTCTTCAATGTCCATTCTTTTCTTGCCTTCCATCTGCAAATCCTCGATGGAGATATACCCATCTGCGGTTTTTAGATAGAGGTACGTCTTGCTGTCACTCAGCATTTCTTTTTCGCCCTTTTGGTTGATTTTTCGTGCTTTGTAAACTTTCACAGTTTTGCCCATCAGGCTTGTCCAGGCGGTGGGGTAGGGCGATAGGCCTCTGATGAAGTTAACCACCTGCTCCGTCGGTTGTTCAAAATTGATCTCACAGGTTTCTCTGAATATTTTTGGTGCCGTAGGCGTGTCTTCGAAAACTTCCTGCGGCTTTTCCTTGTAGTTGCCTTCTGCAATGGCTTCGACTGTTTTTAACACCAGTGCGGCTCCCTTATTCATGAGTCTTTCATACACTGTGCCAACGTTGTCCTCATCGCTTATCGGTTCTTTTTCCTGAAAAAGGATATCGCCAGTATCGATTTCGTGTTTCAGAAAAAAAGTAGTGACACCCGTTTCTTTCTCGCCGTTGATAATAGCCCAGTTGATGGGTGCTGCGCCACGGTATTTGGGCAAAAGCGATCCATGCAGGTTGAAAGTGCCTAAGGCCGGCATTTGCCATACTATTTCGGGCAGCATGCGGAAGGCAACTACTATTTGCAGGTTGGCGCCCAACGCCTTCAACTCCGCAATGAATTCTGGCGATTTAAGGTTGGTCGGTTGCAGGATATTGAGCCCCTTATCTTCAGCATAGGCTTTTACAGCCGATACACCCAGCTTTTTACCTCTCCCTTGTGGCTTGTCAGGCGCTGTAATCACCCCAACAATATTCCACCCATTGGTTACTAAAATATCAAGACTTGGTACGGCGAATTCTGGCGTACCCATAAATACTATTCGAAGATCCTTTGTCATGAAGGCTGTTTATTCAAAATCATCATACAACAGATGTTTCTTTCTTATCTGCTTGTATGCATTAAGCTTTTCCTGCCAGGTGGCTTTGATCTCAGCCTCACTCATTCCTTGTTCAATTTGCTTTCGGAGGTCAGGAGTTCCTGCCAGAAGGGCGAAGTAGTTGTTGAAAAAACTGGAGTCGGCTGGCGTTTTCTTGTAAAATGAAATGAGATAGGAAAGATCCACGGCATTGGGTACGGGAGCTTGCCTCATGTCGATACCATAGCAAAGTTTGTCCTGATGCTTTGGATCCATCGACATGCCCGGAATTGGAACGGGAGTAAATTGAAAGTCGCCAAACTCAGGCAAAGGGTAGCCCAATACTTCAAAGGGAAAATGAGTACCTCTGCCCAGGCTCATCATCGTGCCCTCAAAAAGGCAGATAGACGGATACCAGGCGATGGAGTGATCCGTCGGTAGATTGGGCGATGGGCTTACAGGCAGATTATAAGAGCTCCTATGTGTCCAATTTGCCAGCTTGATCACTTGCAAGTCGGCTTTAACGCTATTTTCCAGCCAACCCTCATTGTTGATCATGGTGGCCAGCTCACCCATGGTAAGGCCATAGGCAATAGGAATGGGATGGAGGCCAACAAATGACTTTTGGGCTTCTTCCATAACCGGCCCGTCAATGACATTGCCGAGTGGGTTGGGCCTGTCAAGCACTATAAATGGTAAGCCGTTTTCTGCGCAGGCTTCCATGGCATAGCTCATGGTGCTGGTATAGGTGTAGAACCTGGCCCCCACATCCTGGATGTCAAAAATCACTACATCAAGCCCTGAAAGGTCTTCCTTTGTAGGTTTGTTGTGGCTGCCATACAGGGAAAGGATGGGGATTCCTGTTTTCGAGTCGACTTCATTTCCCACCTTGTCGCCGGCGGGGGTGTCACCCCTGAAGCCATGCTCCGGTGCAAATATTTTTTTAATGGCAATCCCTCTGCTGAGCAGTGAGTCAACCAGATGCGTCTGGCCCAGCATCGTGGTATGATTCACCACCATACCCACGTTTTTGTTTTGCAGGAGTGGCAGGTATTCTTCCATCTGCGCTGCGCCAACTTTTATCTGAGAATCAGCTACCTCTTCCACTAGGGCCTTCTTATCTCCTTGTTTTGCCGCATCAGAGCCGCAGGCAGTCAGCATAATGCTAAAAAATGCAATCCTAATCATAGTGTAAATGTGAGGCATGTCTTTATTTTTGTGAGGGTCGAAACTAATTCTGCTGGCAAAATTAATCATTTTTGAATCTTTCCTACTTTATATCGAAGCGAATAAACAAAGACCATGAAGGGTCATTTTCGGCCTCTATTGGCAGGATCGCTATAGCTAGCATTGCTGTAGGCCTGGCCAGCGCTTTAGTGGCTTTTTTGATCCTGAGGGGCTTTCAGACTACGATCGTTGACAAGATATATGGTTTTGCGGGGCACATGCAGATTTCAAGGTACACCTTGAAATCCAACAATTTTGACGAGCCCCCAATCAGCCTTACGTCTGACTTTTACACTCACTGGAAGGAATATGACTTTGTTTCTCACGTGCAGCCTATTGGCTACAAGATGGGGATTCTTAAAACTGAGGAAGCCGTTTTGGGTGTGGTGTTCAAGGGAGTGACCATCGATTTTGATTCAACCAAGTTTGCGCCAAGCCTCCTGAAAGGTCATTTCCCCCACTTTTCTGACAGTTCTTATTCTCTCGAAGTGTTGTTGAGTAAAAGAATAGCCGATAAGCTGGAGAAGGATGTTGGTGATGAAGTGATCATGTATGTGGTGCAAAATCCTCCCAGGTTCAGAAGGTTGTCGATTGCAGGCATTTATGAGACAGGTCTCGAAGATTTCGACGACAGGATGATTTTAGGGGATTTGGGCCTGGTGCAACGGCTCAACAACTGGCCCGATTCGTTGGTCGGAGGCTATGAGGTGTTTTTGCGTGATCCTTCTGATATGGAAGCTGCTGAAAATGAGATGTACGATGTGCTGGACTCGGACTTATACGCCGATACGGCCGACAACAAATACTTTCAGATATTTGAGTGGCTGCAGATGCTGGACAGGAATGTGGCCATTTTTCTGGTGCTCATTCTTTTTGTTGCCAGCTTCAATATGGTGTCTTTTCTGCTCATCCTCATTATGGAGCGCACCAACATGATTGGGGTGCTGAAAGGCCTCGGGGCCACCGACCTGACGGTAAGGCGAATTTTTTCGTGGAATGGCATGCGACTTATTGCCAAGGGGATGCTTTGGGGCAATGTAATTGCCGGTGGGTTGGGCCTGCTTCAAAGTCAATTTCACATCATACCACTTGATGCCGCCAGCTACTACATGCACTACGTGCCTATCTATTGGGACTGGTGGGCGATTGTGTTGGTAAATATCCTCACTTTTGTGGTAGTGAACCTCACGTTGTTTATTCCCACAACAGTCATTATCAACATCAGACCCATTGCTGCTATCAAGTTTGACTAAGCTTCTACCCGCAGGTATTTCCTGAAAAGGCTATAAATCCTCATTTGCAGCACGCCAAGAACAGCTTCCTGGAAAATGCCCCGGGTCATTTTGGATTCTCCACGGCTTCGGTCGGTAAAAATGATCGGAATCTCCTTAATTTTGAAGCCATACTTCCAGGCTGTGAACTTCATCTCAATCTGGAAAGCGTAACCAACGAACTTAATTTTGTTGAAGGGAATAGTTTCCAGCACATGCCGGCGGTAGCATTTGAAGCCCGCAGTAGTGTCTGACACAGGTATACCGGTAATGAAACGAACATATAAACTGGCAAAAATAGACATCATTACCCGGCTTATCGGCCAGTTGACCACGTTCACCAGCCCGTCGACGTACCTTGAGCCAATGGCAACATCAAAGCCATCCTTGTCGCAGGCGTTAAAAAGCTTCGCAAGGTCTTTAGGGTCATGAGAGAAATCGCAGTCCATCTCAAACATGTATTCGTAGCCCTTATCCAACCCATATTGAAATCCGGCTATATAAGCGGTGCCAAGCCCGTGCTTGCCCTCTCTTTCCAGAATATGAAGTCTTTCTGGCCAAATACTCTGCATGTGCTTAACGATGGCTGCGGTGCCATCCGGAGAGCCGTCATCCACGATAAGCAGGTCAAACTGCATGGGTAAATCAAACACCGCTTCGATCATAAGAGCGACGTTCTCTTTTTCGTTGTAAGTTGGGATAATGACTAAGCCTTTATTCACAGTTTTTGCTAGTGAACGCCAAACATATTAAAACCATTTCGTTTCTTGAATATATAAAGTGAATTTGCCGCTTTTTTAACGATTAAATACCGGGATCAGTTTATGAACAAAGCCATATTTCTTGATAGAGATGGAGTAATTAATGTTGAAAGAGGAGAGTATACCTTTAAACCTGAGGACTTTACTATCGAAAAGGGCGTGAAAGAGGCTTTGGAAATCTTAAAGAAGAAGGGGTACATAACGGTTGTCATTACCAATCAGGCCGGAATTGCCAAAGGTATCTATGCCAGGGAGGACGTGGAGACTTGTCATGCGAAGATGCATGAGCAGTTGCCGGGGCTTATAGACGATGTGTTTTATGCACCACATTACCCACCTATCTCAGAATCGCTGGGCAGAAAGCCGGGCTCCCTGCTTTTTGAAAGAGCATTGGCTTTGTATAATGTTGACCCGCAACAATCATGGATGGTGGGCGACAACGACCGGGACCTGGTGCCCGCCAGAAAGTTGGGAATGCATACGATTGGCATAGGGGCTACAGAAAAGTTTCCCTCCGCTGATGCCTGCGTAAGTAGCCTTCTGGAAGCGGTCACCAATGTCATTATGAAATAGACTAGCGGTAGCAGAAGTTAGCTGGTTATTTGTAGCCCAGTATCTTCAGCATGCTGTCGCTTTCCTGCTCTTCTCTGAATAGCCTGGTTGTTACTGTCCCTCTCTGATCTCTGTCGATGATAATGTGTTTGGGAGCGGGAATCAGGCAATGCTGGATGCCGCCGTATCCTCCCAGGCTTTCCTGATAGGCACCCGTGTGGAAGAACCCAAAGAAAAGCGTTTCGTCGTCTTCAATCACTGGCAGGAACACCTCAGAAGTGTGAGCCTCTGAGTTGTAGTAGTCCATGCTGTCGCAGGTGAGGCCGCCAAGGTTCACTTTGTGGAAGTTGTTGTCCCAGTTGTTGATGGGCAGCATGATGTACTTTTGGTTTAATCCCCAAACATCGGGCAGATGAGTAATGAACGAGCCGTCCATCATGTACCAAAGCTCCTTGTCGTTTTGTAGCTTTTGGTCAAGCACCGAGTAGATCGTGGCACCGCTTTCACCAACAGTGAAGGAGCCATATTCAGTGAAGATGTCTGGCACCGGCACATTGTTCTTATTGCAAATCCACTGAATGTTTTCAACGATCTGCTCAGCCATGTAGGGGTAGTCGAATTCAAACGCCAACGAGCTTTTTATAGGGAAACCGCCGCCTATGTCGATAGTGTCGAGTTCGGGACAGGTCTTTTTTAGCTCGCAGTACATGTAAATGAATCTGCTGAGCTCCGACCAGTAGTAAGCAGTGTCTTTTATGCCGGTATTGATGAAGAAGTGAAGCATTTTGAGCTTCGCTTTCGACTTACCGTCTTTGATTCTGTTTTTGTAAAAGTCGATGATGTTGTTGTACCTGATGCCAAGGCGAGAGGTGTAGAACGCAAAGTTCGGCTCCTCATCAGCAGCCACCCGGATGCCGATTTGAAACTCATCAACTGTCACGCCCGATTCGTATTTATCAAGCTCTCCCAGGTTGTCAAGAATGGGCACACAGTTTTTGAAACCGTCATTGATCAGATCGGTAACATACTCAGTATAAAGCGGCCTTTTGAAGCCATTGCAAACCACAAAGGTGTCTTTGGAAATCTTACCCTTCTCAAACAGGTTCCTAACGATGGGAATGTCATAAGCAGACGACGTTTCGATGTGAATGTCGTTTTTAAGGGCTTCCTCCAACACAAATGAAAAGTGCGAGGACTTGGTGCAATAGCAATAAGTATACTTGCCTCCGTACTTGTGTTTGGCTATGGCATTATTGAAAATTTCTTTTGCGTACTGTATTCGTTCACTGATTTTCGGAAGATAAGTGAGCTTGAGAGGCGTGCCATATTGTTCTATGACATCCATCAGGTTCACTTCGTTAAACAACAATTGATTGTTTTCTACTCTAAATTCTTCAGTCGGGAATTCAAAGGTCTGATCAATCAGATCGAAGTAGCTTTTCATCTAAATCAGTGCGGTTCTTGATTACATTTAATATACCAGGTGCCGTGCTATAAAGGGCACAGAAAAGCAAATATAAAGGTATAGGTCGGCCATTAACAACAGTATTGCCAAATGATCTAGGTAAGCAACGATTTTTTTATATAATCGCTTATATTTCAGATGATTAGTGAAAATGAAGAAAACGTTAACATTTCAGATGCGCTTTGAGGGTTTTCAAGGTATGGGTTGAGTTTTGGTGACATGCGCAATTTTCCTGCGTGTTTTTGCGAATATTTAATAATTGATGTGATTTCGATGCTGAAAATATCTTAAATTGCACCGTGGATGAATAATATTGGCATCCTTACCCTAATTTTATGTCTTGCTACATAGGTAAACAACTGGAACCCAACCAGGCGCTCAGAGTCAGAGCGTTGCCGTGCAGAATATACCTGCCCTATTATCATTTTTCGTATAACTAGCCCTGCCTGATTCTGGAACGCCCGATAGTTCTGCTTTTTTGACATCGCAAAGCAATGGGCGTTCGTAAACTGGTTTTCAAAGCTTAAACAACATAATCCCATTACAATGAAAGAGATTTTGCTCATCGAAGTTAAGTCAGAACTCGGTGCAGGCACGAGAGGTGCCAGTTTGGGCATCGATGCGGTTAAAATTGCCAGCATCGACCTTCAGTCAGATTTTTTTGCAAGGTACGACTCAGTGAACGTTCGCACTGACAACAGCCCACTGTTCACCGGCTTTATTTCGCCTTCGGCTAAGTATGTGAATGCTATTATTGGTGTGGAAAAGAGGGTGTGCAATGCAGTTTGCGAGGCACTGGAGTTTGGTCAGCTACCGATGGTGCTGGCGGGCGATCACAGCACGGCGTTTGGCACTATCGCAGGCGTAAAAAAGGCATTTCCGGACAAGAGACTTGGCGTGATTTGGGTAGATGCCCATGCCGACTTGCATACGCCTTACACAACGCCGTCGGGCAATGTGCATGGCATGCCGTTGGCCATGGCGCTGGGCACCGACAACCGGGATGTTCAAACCAACGAACCGCCGGCCGAGGTGGCCCACATCTGGGAGGAGATCAAAAAAATCGGCGTAGAGGGGCCAAAGCTGCATCCATCCGATGTTGTGTTTATTTCAAAACGTGACACTGAAGCGCCTGAAGACTACCTTGCTGAAAAACATGGTATGCGTAACTATACTACTGAGGAGGTAAGAAAATATGGCCCGAAGAAAGTAGCAGCCATGGCGCTTGAGCAACTGCGGGAGTGCGACATGATTTATGTGTCATTTGACGTCGACAGCCTCGATCCTTCTGTGTCGGTGGGTACTGGCACCCCCGTGCCTGGTGGATTGACGGTAGAGGAAGCAAAAGTGATCAATACTGAGCTGGTGAAAAGCCCAAAGGTGCTGTGCTGGGAAATGGTGGAAATCAACCCAACGCTGGATTCAGAAAACAAGATGGCCGAAGTAGCTTTTGAAATAATGGAGGCGACCGCCAGGTCGTTTGAAGATTCGAGGATGAAGCCGGTGTTGGTTTAATACAGGAATTGCACTACTAACTTAAAACAACAAAGGCTGCGTTATTCATGCAGCCTTTGTTGTTATTTTTAGGCAGCGTTGCTAAGCGCCCCGTATGAGTCGAAATATCAGTGATAATACTAGCAATACTACAAACACATAGAACACTATTTGTGCGATACCTGCTGCGGCTCCAGCTATCCCGCCAAAGCCTAAAACTGCTGCTATCAATGCGATAATCAGCAGTCCAATAATCAGTCTTAACATAGCTTTTAATTTTGGTTGAAAATAGAATGATCTCTCTTTTGCTAACGGCTCAAAACAGCCTGAGTTGGGAGTGGGGGAGCTATCTGTCTGAATATCAGGTAAATAAATTTTATTAAAATAGAAATATAATAAGAAAATATTGTAAATTTCCTTGTATTTAATTTCCTTAAAAATGGCCCTGGTTGACTTACGAAAATACCGTTGCCCTAGTCTTTCAACCACTCCATCCTCTCAGCCCAGTCCTTCAAATACGCCTGCCGAAATTTGTTGACCGTCTTTGCTCCGGCTCTGTTGTTTTCGATAAGAGAATCTGCGGGGTTGTCAGTCCAATAATTGGGGCCGTGGCTCGTCTTTATAAATGAACCACCCCAGCTTTCTCCTTCAGGGCTGTCTAAGTCACCATTGAGGCAATAGAGCACCGATGGCGTGTCGCCCATTTTGATGTCTTTTTTCTTGCCCCAAAACAAGTCTCCCAATGCGCCATGGCCTTTTATGTTGTTTTCAACAAAGGTGAGATTGCCCATGCTATTGGTGGTGTCGCCGCCCATATACATGCCCCTGAACGTGGTATTGTTTTCTATCCACCACAGGTCAGGGTGGTTGTCAAAAAGGTAATCTCTCGATTTTGGATCCATCACTGTGTTCCACGACCCAATGGAATATACTCTTATATTGCTTTTGATGGAAGGGTCATGGTGCACTGCCTGGGCAACATCGGTGATTGATCCCCAAACAAGGACGTACAGCGGCTGACCAGTGTTTTCTTTGGCCTTCTCTATGAGCCATGAGGCGCCTTCACTTAATTCGGTTGGAACTTCAGTTTGAAGCGAATCGGTTGCCCCTTGTTTGGTGATACTGAGCAGGTACTCCGGAGTTGGAAAAAGTGCTGACTGCTTTCTGAGCTTTTCAAAATCAGCTGCGTAGGCAGCAATTGTTTCCTCTATGTGTTCCTTTCTCCCCGCATCAGGGGGTGAGCTTATCAAGCCCAATAGGTTGAATCTGTCAGCATATACAAGTAGATGAATGAGAGACTGGTAGTCGTCGGGGTCGCTGCCGCCGATGTCTGTAGAAACAATGACGTTTGGCCGGTCAGCCACAGGTTCGGATTCCTTGCAAGCTGAAACAAGGACTATTGTAGCCAATAGCAGCAGTCGCATGAGACTGTCGAAGATGCTTGTGAGCTGTCGGGTAGGTTCGATTTCTTTCTGGAATGCCACAGTTGGAGGCTAAAGCGAGAATAGAAAATAAAATATAATTTATACAAGAATTATTTGGGTATTTTTTATATAAGCGGTACCTTTATCGATTGACTATCTTTTTTTGGATACATTATGCCTCTTCTAGCTATTGGACAAACAGGTGTATGAATTTTATTTGCGTTTGTCTTTAGGCTAAATTATATAAGTTTTACTCATTATGGCTGTTCGACCTAACCTAAAAGCAGCAGTGGGGCTGATATTGCTATTGCTATCAGGCACTGTTTCTGCACAGAATTTTTCTGCCGGTGTAAATACCGAAAACCCCAACCCAAGGGCAGTGCTACACCTCGTTTCCCCAAACGGCGACCAGGGGCTCCTCATTCCTCAACTTACCACTGCGCAAAGAACAAGCATGGCGGGCGGGCTCAATGCTCAATCCAATGGTTTGCTTGTGTACGACAATGAACAGGGGCTTTTCTACTTCTGGCTGAATAGCGGATGGATTGCTTTGTCAGTTACTGACAATCAAACCCTTGCTGTGTCGGGCACCAACCTTACCATTCAAAACGGCAACTCGGTGGACTTGGCAGCCACAGGCTTTCTTTTGGCTGAAACTGACCCAACAGTGCCTGATGCTATCAAAGACGGCATCGACTGGACGGAATTGACAAACATTCCCGCTGGGTTTGCCGACGGTGTGGATGAGGTGGGAAGTTCTGCAGGCGACGGCACCACTATATTAGGCGATGGCAACACGACACCATTTTCTGTTGGGGTAATAGACATTGCCCAGGTTACCGGCCTGGCGACGATTGCAGCCAGCGGGTCGTTCAACGACCTTGCTGATGTGCCGGCCAATTTGGATGTGGACAATACCGATGACCTGTCTACTTCTGCTGTTCCAGCCCCTGGCGATGTCTCGGGGAGCTTTGCGCTGGGTTTAGTAGTGGATCAGGTGGGGGGGCAGTCTGCTGCTGCCATTGGCACGGCTGTGTCGACCATAGCAACGGCCCCAAGTCTTGATATTGACACCAGTGATGACCTCACTACCTCCGCCGTTCCGGCCCCCGGCGATGTTTCAGGGAGCTTTGCGTTAGGGCTGGTGGTTGATCAGGTGGGGGGCGAGGCAGCTGCTGATGTTGGTGCAGCCACTTTTTTCGTGATCAACAACCCTTCAATTGATCCTGATTTCAGCGACGATCTTACTTTGTCTGATACGCCTTCCGGTGGCGATGTAAGCGGTGATTTTGGAACTGGGTTGGTTGTTGATTTTGTAGGAAGCGAAACTGCTTCTGATGTAGCAACTGCAACAGCTCTTGTGATCGCCAATCCGACTCTTGACCTGGACGCTACTGATGATTTTGATGGGGCCTATGGCAGCCTAACAGGTGTTAGCGTGGTGAATGCCGATGTTAATGCGGCTGCGGCGATAGCTGGAACGAAGATCAACCCCAATTTTGGCACTCAAAATATTAGCACTACTGGTTCGGTAACGGCGGGAAGTTTTGTTGGCAATGGCAGTGGCTTGACGGGTGTGCCTTTTACAGAGTTGGACCCTACTGTCCCGGCCAACATCAAAGATGGTGTCGATTGGACTGAGTTGACAGGAATTCCAGTAGGCTTTGCTGATGATACTGACGATGGAGTAACTGACTTGACCTCGTTTGATACAGACGATCTCACAGAAGGGGCTGGTAATTTTTATTATACTGATGCCAGAGTTGGTACCTATTTGACAGGCAGCAGCGTGACTCAATTCAGCGATGTAACGAATGCTGGCAGTGGGCAGATTATCACTGGAGCGGAACGGACGTTGTTGGGCACGGCTTTGCAGACTGAAGCTGACCCAACAGTATTAGCTAGCGTAAAGGATGGTGTCGATTGGACTGAGTTGACAGGAATTCCAGTAGGCTTTGCTGATGATACTGACGATGGAGTAACTGACTTGACCTCGTTTGATACAGACGATCTCACAGAAGGGGCCGGTAATTTCTACTATACTGATACCAGGGTTGGCACCTATTTGACAGGCAGCAGCGTTACTCAATTCAGCGATGTAACGAATGCCGGCAGTGGGCAGATTATCACTGGAGCGGAACGGACGTTGTTGGGCACGGCTTTGCAGACTGAAGCCGACCCTGTTTGGGTGGCGGACAGAACGACGCTAGGTAGTGTTGGCACTATTAACACAGGAGGTAACCTTATTGACTGGAGCCAGCTGAAGGGTGTGCCTACGGACTTTAGTGATGGCGTGGATGAAGGGTCGACGCTCGTCGACGGCAGTATCTGGGTTGGCAATGCAGGCCTGCCGTCTGCGGTGACAATGTCAGGGGATATAACACTTTCAAACACCGGCGTCGCCACAATTGCCGCTAATGCTGTTGATAACACAAAAATTGCAGCAACAACTATTACGAACAGCGAAATTAGCGTCACAGCCGCCATTGCCGGAGCCAAAATCACTCCCGATTTCGGCACACAGAATATTATCACGTCAGGCAATATACAGCTAACCACCAGCCCCACAGCCGGATACGTGCTTACCTCCGATGCTACTGGTGTTGGAACCTGGCAGCCCGGCAGCTTCGCTCTCCCATATACCAATGCTGTTGCTGATATCAACGCCCTATTCGACCTTGACAATACGGGCACCGGCCCTGCTGCCAGGTTTGCCAATACATTCACCAACGGCACTGCCGTGCTTGTTGCCGGAAATATCGCCTTTGAAGAAAATTTGACCAGAAAGATTGCTATTCAGGACAATTTGGCTGCAGCAGGAGATGATTTAGAGGTAGCCGCTGGAAATAGTTTGTTTGCGGGTGCCAACGGAGGTGTGCTAAACCTCAGAGGAGGAAATGCAACAACTGGCAATGGGGGAAACATCAGTCTTGAGCCAGGCACGTCCGCAGGAACCAATGGTTGGATAGATATGCGGGGAGTCGCCCGGTTCGGCCAAGTAAGTGCAACTCAGTCGGGTAGGTTGGAAATAGAAGACAACGTGGGAACCGGCCGGGTTTCTATCAATGGGGCGGCGGTCATCACGAGCTATAACCTGTCTTTGCCGGGCGCCAATGGCACTGGTGCACTGACTAATGATGGATCTGGAGCCTTGACGTGGAATCCAGCCGGTGCTGGTAATTATATCATTGACGCTAATGAAAACCAGAAAGGTGGAGCAAGTGCCGCTTCGGCAACTACGACGGGTGCTCAAAATATTGTGCTTGGAAATTTATCAGCTAGTGCATTGACCGTTGGAAATGGAAATATCGTTGCGGGTTATTCTGGAGCGGTGAGTTTAGTAGGAGGGTCAGATAACCTGGTGATTGGCCGCCTAGCAGACGTCACTGGCGATGGAAGTAATAATGTGGTGCTGGGCGATAACGCAGATGCGGCAGGAAGTAATTCTGTTGTAATTGGTGCTAGTGCCAGCGCCTCGGGTAACTTGGCTATCGCCATAGGAGAGAATACACAAGCAAACGGCGTGCGGAGCATGGCCTTCGGTGCCGGAACTATTGCAACAACCGCTCAGACAGCCATTATTGGCGATGGTATTTCCAACAACACAACTTTTGACGTAGGGATTGGTACTAACGCCCCTACAGGACGACTGGGAGTAGCGACTTTAGTTGGTGAAGCCAATAAAAATGGGATAGTTATTAGCCAAAATGCGGCGCTTGGAGCAGGTTTGATAGTTGATCTTACAGATGTTGGCAATTCCAATGATGCTGTGATTGTAGACAATGCCGGCAGTGCAAGGGCAGCAGTTTTCAGAAATACAAATGTGGGAAATGTAGCCTCAACTCTTGTAGTAGAAAATGCCGCAGCTGGTAGTGGGCTTCAGGTAGATAAAACTACAGATGGCAATGCCATTGAAGTAAATTATAGCGGTACAACTACCGGAAGTGGTCTGCTGGTGAACATGAACCTGGCGGGTACCGACCCAGCCATTTTAGTGACTAATTCAAGTGCTGCTGGTTCAATTGTGGCTGATGGAAACATAAGCACATCAGCTGCAGTCAACACCAATGACCTTTCGGTAGGTGGAAGTTCCATCCACAATGGCCCGTTTATTACGCCACCTCCTGTCACCAACCAAACGGTGGTTGCCTCGTTGCCAACCCCGGGATCAAGAATTGTTCGTCTAGTTGCAGGCGGAACCATCAATGCCATTGGTGCAGGACAAAACGGGCAGGAGCTTATTCTTATTAATGCAGGGCCGGCAGTTACGGTAAATGACGGAGCCACCATTTTCTTGAATAATAATAATACATTCAACATGAGTACCACCTCCACATTGCATTTGATCTACGATTTAGGGTTGGGTGCGTGGATCGAAATAGGACGGTCATTAAATCAATGATGAGAAATCTACTCACCATATTTTTTACTTTAGCTGTGCTTTCCGCCAGCTCACAGACCTTCAACCTCGGAAGCGACGCCGGCCTATTCGTGGGTGGCGACGCCAGCTTTTACTTCGGGGGCAACACTACCCTGAATGGGAAGCTCAACAACCAGGGACAAGTGACCAGCTTCAGCGATATCAACTTCGTGTCGAACACGGATGTCGGTAGCATCAAATTCATTGGCACGGCCGACCAGGAGCTTATTGGAGAAGAGCTGATTTTCTTTGACTTTACTGTGGACAAAGATGGACAGCTAAGGGTAAACCCAAGAAAAATTACGGTCAATGGCACCATGAGCATGGCCAGGGGTGTGATCAAGACCGATGCTGACCAGGAAGTAGTTATTAAAGGGAGCACAACCTCCGGTGGTACCGGGTATATTGAAGGCAGAGCGTTGGGTGTGCTTTCTAATGGTGAACTCACCTTCCCTACAGGCATCAACGGATTTACTAACTATATTACCTTCAGCGGCTTCGATCCAAATATTACATTCGAGGTGAGAATCCTGAGTCCGGACGGTTCCACACTGAATCCTGATGAGGACATTGTGGGAATTGCCGACCAGGTAGAGTGGCAGGTGGTATCTCCCGAAGTGCCGGCAAGCGCCTTTGTTAGCGTGGATTTTTCAGGCATCGATCTGGAGAATTTTCAAAATGGGCAGCAGATACGATCTGAAAAATATGAAGCGGCGTTAGTTATGTACACTGCAGATGATACCTTATACCATAGCGTTCCGGGTGTCTTTGTCGATGGCTCTGACCCACAGTCGGAGTCGTTTGGCAGGTTTGAATCGACGGAACGCATTCCTATCTCAAGTGAAGTTACTCGTTTGAACATAGCACTGATACCGGTCATCATCAGGCCCCACTTCTTTGTCCCCAACTCGTTCGCACCCAATGGCGAACTGGACGAGAACCACCTGTTTAGGCCGTTTTACTCCGGTGATAAGGTAACAAGTATTTATATGCGGGTGTTCGACTCGTTCAACAAAGAGGTATACCTCTTTAGCCAGGCAGGAGACGAGGTCGATCTTTCGCTGATGGGCTGGGACGGCACCATGCCCTCAGGGGTGGGAGCTCCGAATGGTGTATATTACTACACCATTCAGTTGCAGGGCGAGACTGAGAATCATAATCAATCGGGCGCAGTACTTTTGGTAAAATAATATGAGAAAAACTTTTACTGCGACACTATTTTTTATTTCACTCAACCTCCTGGCTCAGGAGGGACAGTTTTCGCAATATTTTGCCAGCTCGTCTTTTATGAGCCCGGCCTTTACAGGAGCTATCCCCAACCTTTCTCTTAATTCCAACTACAAAAGAGGGGGCAGCCCTAATTCAGAAAACTTCTTTGAGATGGTGCAAACCACCTTCACCTACCCGTTTCAAAAGCACACCAGCAAATCGGTACAGGTAGGTGGAGCAGGGATCAGTTTTTTTCAGGAACGCCGGGGTTATCAGGGGCTTTACAGTGCCAGAAAGGTGCTTTTGAACGGAGCCTACAATATCAAGCTTGACCAGTTTTCAAACCGTTACTTTATTTTTGGCCTACAGGGGGGCGCTGTGCAGCAGCGAATCAATGGCAACCAATTGCAGTGGGGTTCTCAGTTCAATAAGTACTTTGGTTATGACGACACCAGGCCAGGGGAGGGTATTCCAGTTTCTTCCGTGTTCTACCCGGTCTTTAATTTTGGGGTCATGTACACGGCTTTCGATAACCAAAACCTGTACATCAGAGACAGGAGCTTCACTTTTGGTGCCAGCATCGATAACCTTAACCGACCTATCATCGACTACCAAAGTGTTGAGCCCAGCCGTCTCAATTTCCTTTATAAGGCTTTCGGCTCGGTGAAGCTACCACTGGCACCCCGCTGGCACATATTTCCGTCTTTCTATGCGCTCTATTCCCATGGCAATACTCAGGTAAACGCTGGTACTTACCTGTCCACCTTTCTTAGCTCTGTGCGCTCCCGCACTGCGTTTCTTATGCAGTTTGGAGCGTGGTACAGAGTGGGAGATTCAGTCATTGTGCTTACTGGCTTCCAGGTAGAAAATATAAGGCTTGGGTTCAGCGTGGACCTGAATGCGCAAACTTACAACCTGGGCACGGAGCTAAGCAACGACCTGCCAACGTATGAAATCTCGCTTACTTATAATTTGAATTTGTCTCGGCCGCTGCGTAATATGACCAGCCCCATTTTCTAGCCAATGAGAAAAGTAATACTTATCGCTTTTATTTTATCAGCCCACATCGGCTTCTCGCAGTCGGTGCCTAAGCTGGTGGAGTTTGCGGAGGCACACTTTGAGGCGCATCAGTACCTGGAGGCTATTGAGTACTACGAAAAGATTGTCAGTATCGATAAGCAAAATATTGAGTCGAGGTACAAGCTGGCCATTTGTTATCAACAGACACTTCAGTACGATAAAGCGGAGGTAGCATTTGTTGCGTTGGGCAACCGACCCGACCATCCTTTTCGGGCGAGGTCCCTTTATTATTATGCCACACTGCGAATGCACGACAGTGCCTATGAAGAAGCAGACTCTGTTTACAATGTGTTGATCTCCATGCCCGACGCAAGTCCAGAGCTAATTGACTTGTCGAGAAACCACAAGGAGGGGTGTTTGCTGGCCATCCGACAGAAAAAGCTTGACAGAGGATTTACTGTGGGAGTGATGGAGGGTATTAATTCAAAATTTCATGATTTTGGTGCTGTGGTGAATCCTGCCAATCTTCATTTGGTGTTTGCTACAACCCGCAACTTGCCTGGCGAACAGTTTGAGGGCAGTCAGTACGATGGGCTGCTCCCCGATTTGGCGGCCTATGAGCACCGGAGGAACAATAGATGGGTATACGCCAGTGGCGATCAAAATTTTGGCAATGTTAATACCCATTGGGCAGAGGGGTCTGGATCTTTCACTGCCGATGGAAAGAAGTTCTATTTCTCATCCTGCCTGGGAGAGGCTGCTTCAGACTGTTCCATCTATGTTAGCTATCTGGAGAAAGACAAATGGACAAAGCCCGTGGTGCTGAATGAGTACGTCAACGAGCCTGGGTCGGAAAACAAACATCCTTACATTACCAGCTCAGGGGACACGCTGTTTTTCAGCTCAGATCGGCCTGGCGGAGCCGGAGGAGCCGATATATGGATGAGTTTGACAGGGGCGTATGCCGAATCATGGTCGCCAGCCATTAATTTGGGTAAAGTAATTAACTCCCCGGAGAACGAAATAACACCTTACTACTCTGAGGTGTTCAGTTGCCTGGTGTTTGCCAGCGACGGACATGTCGGCTATGGCGGCTACGACCTCTATGCAGCAAAAGGGCAGTCCTTTTTTGAGCCCCATGTCTACAACCTGGGCGCTCCGTTTAACTCCACCTGGGACGATACTTACTTTAATATTTCCGACTCCATTGGCTTCCTCACCACCAACCGGCTCAACGGAAAAATATTGGACCTTTTTTCTTTTCAGGTCAGCGACGAAAAGTTGTTTTTGTCCCTTCTCATTTCCGGGGAATCGCTGATAGATGCCCGTATTATGTCGAACCTGAGAGATACCCGTTCGATTGATATTGTGACGCTCAGAGTAGAGGACTATCAGGGATATGAGCTCTATGAAGCGGTTAACTTTGAGAAGCCAAAACCCGACCTGATAGTTGAAAAGCAAATGGGCGCCCGACCAAAAAAAGTATACAATCCGGAAGCAATTGCAGATGGGGGCGGTACGCAGGGAGCGGGGTCACAACGAACAGGAGCCGGGCCGTCTTATCTGCCGTCAGGCGCTGGGAGTAAGGCCCGTATGGGCTTTTCCGGCGGCAGGTCGGAGCCTTCCAGGAACCAAGGGTTTGAGAAGATTCTATTCGATTTCGGCATGGCGGTGTTACGACCACAAGCGAAAGCAGCTTTGAATAGCATGGTGGAGCAAGTGAGCATCGATAATATCAGCAAGATCAGCCTGTTTGGTTTTGCTGACAATCTTGGTGGCGAAGAGTACAATATGGAACTCTGTAAGAAAAGGGGAGAAGCCGTAAAGACCTATCTTACGACTCTTGGCGTGCCAGCGGAGAAGGTCTTTGTTTACCCACGGGGTGAATTAACACCTGACGGTGACAGTGATCACTGGTTCAAAAGGATTTTGCGGAGAAGGGTGGAGGTGCAAATTGAGACGAACACACCCATTAGCCTGCTTTCAGCAAGCACCTACATCCTGAGAAAGCCCAATGACCTTATGGAGATTGCCAGGCAGCTTGGGTACGAATCGGACGCTTTCAACGCCTGGAATGGTCACCCAAAAAAGCCGTTGCAAAAAGGCAGCACTATTCGGGTGTATGAACCAGCCCCAAACCCGCCAAATATGGCCAATTTTATCACTGAGGAGAATTTATTCGAATTTCTTCACAAGGTGGAACTCAATGCTCCCCCTCTAGAAGTTTTTAGAGACTAGAATATAAGCGCCCCAGTCGTAAGGGTTGTCATACTCCTTTCTAAACAGCCGTCTTGCACTGAAGAATGCTTCCTGCGGATCCTCAAGTGACAACAATTCCTGATAGTAGATATTCATAAACCGACGAGCGGCATTGTCATTGATTTTGACGAGGCTGAGCAAAATATTCTTGGCGCCTGCTACCAAAAAAGCTCTCTGCAAACCGAATACTCCTTCTCCATTTTTCACCGTGCCCAGGCCGGTCTCGCAAGCGGCCAGCACAATCAGGCTGGTTTGATCCAGCACAAGGTTCATGGCTTCGTAGGCGGATAGCAGACCATCGTTATCGTCGGTCTCTTCTTCTCTGGAAAGATAAATGCCACTGCTGTGAAGCGGGTCAACATGATTGGGGTCGTCGTTGAAGTACCCGTGGGTGGCGATGTGGATCAGCCCCGGATTCGACAGCCGTTTCATTTGGCCCTCGGTGGCGTCGTTGAAATAATAGGTGTCCGACTTCCACTTCCTCACATCAAGGATGCCGGTGATGTCGTTGGCTTCACGCTCGGCCCCAGGGAGCTGAAGCAGTTTGTGTGTTTCGCCCAGCCGGCCAAAGTTAGGGTTGCCGAAGATCTTGGCATCTCTTACGAACTTGGTGTCTTCTGAGTACAGCAGGTCTTTTCCGCTAGTGATATGAATCAAGTCGTATTCATCGGCAATGTACATATCACGTTCATTGTCGAAAAAGATGACAGGGTTCAACTTATGAAAAAGGCCATCAGGTGAAAAGTAAATGGTTTTCACGTCTTTCAAATGCGCTCCAATGGGTTTCCAGAACACGTTGTAGCTATTCACATCCTGCACGCCAAATTGCAGGGCATTTTTGTACAATGAAAATGCCTTGGCAAAGTCTGTTTGCTTGGGCCAGGTAACTGTTTCCAGCACGTTGCCCGGCTTGATAACAAAGGCGGCATAACGCTCCCTTTCTTCGAAACCCTGCTTCAGCTTTTTGTCACTTACCTCCACAGAATAATTCCTGAATTGAATGATGTCCACCATGGCTGCGCCTTCCTTCATTACCTCGCTCAACTCGTTCCAGGTGTGGTACGACGACTTCTCCTGATCGGAGAAGATTTTGAACGATAGAGAAAGCTCTTTTTCAAGCTGAGCCGATTCTGCCTCCAGCAGACTTATCGAAATATTTTGTCTTATCCTTTCTTCTTCCGTTAAAAGGTACGCCTGGGCTAGCCTGTATTTTTTGTCCCGCCAGTCGTTGTACATATTAACCACCTTTTCATCACCACTTCCCTGGATGAGTTTCTTCATTTTTTCGGAGGCATAGAAGAGAACCCCCTTGGTATTCAGGAAGTGGTTGAGCGCATCTTCGGCATATTGGCCACTGAAAAAGCTTTCAGAAAAAGCAAGCGAACAGAATCTTTCAATATTGTATCTGGTCTCATCAAAATAGAGCTTTCGTTGCCGATCCGTTAACACAGGGAACACATCCTGCATGTGCTTTATTTCAGAGTCCAGCGCTTCGTTAAATACGTCCATGGCCGCCACCGAATCTTTCATTAGCAAATGATAAATCCCGAGGTCGTTGAGGCTTTTGATATACAGCGGATGGTATCTGCCCAGCGCTTTCTCCCGGATTTGCTTTGACTGCATCAGCAGCTTGCCAGACAGAGAATAGTTGCCCAGCTGCATGTAGAGCAAGGCAACGTTGTTCAGCGATGTGGCGTAGTTTGGATGATTAACGCCCGACAGCACTTTGTCCATGTCAAGCACCCTGGTGTACAGGTTCAGTGACTCACCCAGCTCTCCCTTTTCTTTCAAAATGCCAGCCAGGTTGTTCAGGCTGCTGGCGTAGTCAGGGTTCATGGTGCCGTAGAGGCTTTTGAAACCTTCAGAGCTTTCGGTGAAGCACTCCTCAGCTTTTTCCAGGTCACCTTTTTTCATGTAAATGGCACCGAGGTTGTTGAGCATATAGGGCCGGATATTCCGCAGGTCTTTCCCGGTTTCCAGTGCCTGATCCATGTATGATTCGGCCGATTCGAGGTCATTCAGCCGGTAATACAGATAGCCCAGCTCATTCAATGTTTCCAGCATTTCATCAGGCTGGTCTCCATAAATCTCCCTCTTTCGTTCGAGGTTGTGCAGCAGGTAGTTTTCCGAGTCGGAATAGTCTCCTTGCTCGATTTTCAACGATGACAGCCTGTCAATCGCTTGAAAATACAGCCACTCATGGTTTCCCTGGGCAAGTTCTACTGCACTTATCAGTTCTTCTTCTCCGTGTTCAAGGTCGCCGAAATGCCTGTAAGTGGTGCCCAGCTCGATCTGGAGGGTAATTCTAATCGAATCATTCTTTTCGCCAATAAAGCTAACAGCTTCATTAAGTGCGGCCAGGCTTTTTTCGAAATCGCCGGTTTCACGGTAGTAAATGCCTTTGTTCAGCAGGAATCGTGTTTGCGCTTCATGATTGTTGAGGTACCATTTATTTACCACCCGCTCTGCCAGGTTCAAGTATCTGCCCGACGTTTCAAAATCTCCTGTTTCCTGATTGATGGTGGAAAGGTTATAGTAAAGCCCGAGGAGATCTTTGTGGATAGAGTCTTTATTGACCAACTCGTGCTTAAGACCGGCTAACAGGCTGTTAACGCTTCGCTTTCTGTCGTTAAGGTCCCAGAAGAGGAGGCCTATATTGTTGTAGAGAGCCGCCAGGCCAATTTCTTCTACACACCTGCCCGAATCAAGGTCGACCAGCAGTGCATTGGCATAAAACTTTGCCTTCTCAGGATAGCTGTGCTTGTACCGCTCCACGCTGTCGTACTTCTGGATGCAGGTTTGTCCCACAGCCGACAGGGCAGGCAGCATTAGTACAAGTACAAAGCTAAAAAGTTTCGTCATTAGCACGTCTCAGGTCAATAGGCTCTAATCCATTAGCCGACAGTAAGTTGCTGTTTGGCCGGTAAAGAACCCGTAAGTTAACATTATTTGATACTTCAATTGTGTAAAGAGTGCAAAAGACTACTCATTTGTCTGATTTAAGGAGGTGGAGCATTTCAATGCAGTAGCAGGCATCAGTGAAGTGGTTGAGTTAATATTTGATTACTATTGGTGTCCGGCTTTTTTCAGGCTATCATATACCGTACATTTGCGCCCCGACTCCCTTTTTATCTTTTCTTAACCGTTTCATTTTCTAAATATCTTCGTTGCATGTGGTTGCGAACCAGTTGCGAATTGACCTTCAGTATAGCTGAACCGACTCCTTTTATTCTCATGCTCAGGCCAAGAAGCGGCGGACAGCAATGGGTTGCCAGAGAGGAATATGCCATCCTGCCGTATGTGCCAGTGTTTGAGTACACCGACGACTATAAGAATCTTTGCCAGCGACTGGTGGCACCGGTGGGTGATTTTGTGGTGCGAACGTCGGCCAATGTAAAAACAATAGATCTGGTAGACACCGCACCTGGTGCACCCTTTGTTGAAATTCAACACCTGCCCAATGAGGTGCTGAGCTATTTGCTGCCAAGCCGCTATTGCGAGTCCGACAGGTTTGGAGAAATGGCTACTTCTATAACTAATGGGAGCCTTCCGGGCTATGATCAGGTGGCCGCTATCGAAGACTGGCTGCGCAAGAACATCCGCTATTTTTCCGGCAACAGCGGTCGTCCTATTTCTGCTGCCGAGGTCAACCTACAGCAGTCAGGCGTGTGCAGAGATTTTGCCCACCTGGGCATAGCTTTGTGCCGCAGCCTCAGCATTCCGGCCCGCATGGTGGTGGGGTACCTTTATGGCCTCGAACCCATGGACCTGCATGCCTGGTTTGAAGCCTATGTAGGTGGCAACTGGTACACCTTCGATGCTGTCCAAAAAGGCACTAAGGGAGGCTATGTGGCCGTTGGCTATGGCCGTGACGCTGCTGATGTGGCCATTTACAACCAGTTTGGCCCTGCTGTGTTTCCTATTACGCAAGTTGTGGCAGTAGAGCAGATTGAGAACCCTGATTAGGGAGCGGACTTACCTGCCACTTCAGTGGCTTGAGTACTTCGTTTTGGAGGCGACTAAGTCGGTAGGTAAAATAGAGTGAATCTTTTAGGTGAAAAGTGCTTAGTGCTAAGTTCGTGGTCAAAAAGCTCAGTAAGAGGCTATTTCCTTTTCATTACCAGGGTCACTTTGTTCCAGTCGGCAGCCGCATTAACTACTTTTCTGAATTCCTCGAATCTTTCTTGCGGGAAATAGATTTCATTATAGAACTCGTCAATGGTGATGGATAATAAGGCATTCTGAAGTTGATGGGTGCTCTTAAAAGCATAGATGACTCTGGCGTCCTCTTCCACCTGAACATTCATGTCAATATCGTCGGCGTTTTCGATCAAAAAATCAGGTGGTAGATGGATTTGTATTTTGCGAAAATAGCTCCTGTTATTGGTGTTCTGTACTCTGGTAATCCGCTTTTCGTCCTGGTAAAGCTCGCTTTGCGGCCCGATGAGTTCACCGACTTTAAACAGCATGATGTCACCGGCGAGTTCCAGATAAGAGGGGGCCTTATAATTCGCAGTTATGACGAATGGATCATTCCAGTTTTGGTAGGTGAATGTTTTATTATCCAGACTTACATTTCCCACCTCCGCATCGATTGCCAAAAATTCAATCATTTCCTCCAGAAGGTCCTGCTTTTTCTCAGGCTCAAGAAACTCATAGATAGATTTGAGATAGGATGCTTGTACCCCGCCAAAACTTCTCTGTACGTCAATTATTGCTGCGCTGAGATCGTCGGGTATCTTGACGTCGATGGCCAGGTTATCAAACTCCGTAGTGTGATCGGGTTCAGGTATCCACCTGACTTCGGCAACCGGGTAGGTGAAGTCTCGTACCTTCATTGGGCGAATGTAGAGGCCGTTTGTGGCTGTTAGGTCTGATGGAATATTCCCCAGGCGAAGCTCGAAGGCATACGGAGCGAGGTAGGAGCTTAGATCAGGTAAATAAATAACGTAGTCGTTCAACGAACTCCAAGTGTCAAAATCTTTGTCGAAATACACCTCCGAACGAGACTGCGTGAGTACTATTTCATGGCTAACACCCAGCTCGGTAAGCAATGCTGCAAAGAGAATCGTGAGGCCTCTTTCATTACCAAATTTTTGTCTTAGTATCGTGCTTAAATCTTCTGCCTCCGAGCCGGCATTTTCATTGAGGTAAAAATTTGTTTTGACATAGTGCTCAGTCTTTGATATTTTTTCTTTTGCTGTTGCCAACTTATCCACTCCCACAACTTTCAGCAGTTTTTTTACATCTTTCATCTCCGCAGGATCAAAACTGTAGATCTGATTGTAGATTCTCGACGCAGCATCGTTCCAGGTAAAAAGTCGATTTTTACTTGATGCGGAATTGTAAGAAAGCTTGAAATCCAGCCTTTGCCGACTGCCATCAAACGATGAGAAAGCTTCCTCCGGGAGATCTTCAATATAATCAGCGTGTAGCGTATAACGATTGAATGACTTTGATGTATCGCTTTGTGTTACCTGGGGTAGTCCATTGTAGCTCCTAAATTCAAATTCAAGATTTTCAGGACACGTCAATGTGAAGGAAAAGTCCTTCATAGGGTATTTGAGCTGCGCAAATTCACGTCCGAAATAGCGGGCAGTTATCTTTTTTGTGTAGAAGTATTCTACTTCGCCGCCAATTTCAGCCCCCTCGATGGCAAAAATCTGATATCCACCCTCTTCTTCATCCTTTACTTCACGAATATTACTTTCATCTAACAAAACAACCTTGCCTGAAGGAGTAATGGTTCGTGCCTTTACGTCGATAAGTTCAATCATGTTTTCAGTAGGGATGTAGATTCTGTTTACCCTCTGAAGTGCTTCATCGTTATTTACCCGAATGATCTGATGGTCGGTAAAGTAACATACGGGCTCCTTTTCAGTTTCTTCGTACAGGTACTGGTAATGGATGGTTTTTTTCAGGTAGAGCAAAGGTAAATCTGCCTCTGCCTTATCTAAGCTGGTGAGCACTCGGTCGGGCGTCCATGTGTATTCCTCAAACTGTTGCCCCATCGAGCTGTTTGAAAGAAAAACGAAACAAATAAATATGCTTACGGGATAAATATTTTTCATCTTACTCTGTTTCTTTTTTACTGAGAATGACTACCTGCCGCATACTTTCGGAGTAGTGTTTTATTGCTTCGTTCCAAACGGAAAATTGCTGTGGATGCAACTGTAGGTATTTAATCTGATAATCTCTCTTCTGCACAATTCTGTTTGCCTCCTGGGTATAGGTTATTTTATAACTAAAAATGTCAGTGTCTATGCCTGAGTCCTGAGGAACAAAGCTTATGGCGTAGCCTTCAGGAATATTAAAAATAGCTTCGCTGGAATTCACGTACTGATATTCGTTTTCCAAAGAATGAACCCGGTCCGGTTTGATGGTGCCGCCCGCCATACCCTTATCCATGTTCATGTTGAAAAAAATCTGATTCCCTGTTGTTCGGTAATAGTCCTCCACTCGAAATTGGTAGTCGAGTGCGATGGGCTCGTCTCGGTTGTCGAGGTGAGCTATTTGATAACTATCTACAAAGAATTTATTGCTTCCTCTGCTTAAAAGGCGGTTCACATAATTATCAACGCTGGTTTTGTTGGACTTTATCATTTTGTATGCGTTGAATACTCTTGCATGGCCTGTGAGTTGTAATTTTCCTTCTCCCTTCACCATCCCTTTTTCAATTGAATAGGTATAGGAATCGCTCATTATGCTTTCGCTGGGGGTTTGCACCGGTACTGTGACTAATTCGTAGTGATCTTCTTCCACAGCCACCAGCGCTTCCTTCCCCTGAATCATAGAAGTGGGGTAACCGAACGGAATGTACTGCCCGGTGGCATCCAGAAAAATCCATTCTTTTCCGTGCTGGTAGGCAGCGATCATGTGGTTATCAACCATCGGGCTTGGGAGTTGGGAGTATTTGTAGGGAAGATCACGTGACCCAATCCATACAAACCTGGCATCAATGCCAAGTTGGTGCAGCATGCTTATGATTATACTTGACATGTCCTTGCAGTCACCATATCGGTTGTTGAGTACATAGCTGCCGGGGTGGGGAATCAGCCCCCTCATACCTTGTTCAAATGCGATATACTTGATGTTGTCCTGCACCCAGTAAAAAACCTTCCGCACCTTCTCTAGCTCGGTATCTTCAGGGTTGACTATTGAATCAAGAATACCCTTTATCGACGGGTCGTCTTTTTTCAGGTCGTGAATGAACCCCCGGTACCAGCTGTAAAGATCCTGCAACGAAGACAATACATTGACTTTGTCATTTTCAGAGGACGTAAAGCTTCTTATTACAGGAATTAAATGAGGCTCATCGTAGCTTAGACTAGGACTATTGGCTTCAAATTTGATTTTCGGAATATTCTTGCCGCTGAAGCGAAAAATTCTCTTTCCACCAATACTTTTTTCTTCTCTCGAATAAATGTCCTCAAATCGGTGGAAGGTATAAAAGTTAATGTCTATTCCATCATCTACCGTTACCACGAACTCCGACTCGATGACAGGAATAAATGTAGCTGGTCGGTATTGTCCCAAAAAATGCGGATCGGTAACCGTCTCGGTATATGACAGTTGAGTTCTTGCCCCAGGCTGGATTGCGGGAAAGAGAAAGTTGATATATTTGACGTCGTCGTAAAATATATTAGAATCTTTGTCAAACGATTCTTTAAATTCCTTGACTTGCTCAACTTCATATTTCTTTTTAGCGGGAACGAGAGTTTTTGCATCCAATTGGCTAACCCTTATAAATGAGCTGCTGTAGATTTTTCCCTGCGCATAGGGTTTCGAATTTTCGCCCAAATGAAGCATCTCCTCATAATGACTCGTGGTAATCATCAGCGAGTCATTTGCCATTGAGATATTCATATGCTGCTTAAGAACAAGGTAGATTGCCTGCTCATCGGGATACAAGCTTTTGTACCTGGCAAAGGTCGCTTCCCGATCGCCAGTTTGCCCGTACAGGTTGCTTAACGCACCCGGGAAGATTACAAGCAAGAGACCTATAAAAAGCTTATTGGTATAATTCATCATTCCAGTAGTAATTTCTTTTTTTCACCTTGCCGTCAGCAGAAAACACAATCTCTTCACCATTTTGTTTACCCATATGCCAGTTTACGACCTTGCGTAACTTACCATTTGGAAAGAAAAACTTCTGAACACCTTCCAATTCATCGTACTTGTAATGAGACTCACTACTAAGTTGACCGTTTGCAAGGAAATGTCTGTATGGTCCCGACAACTCTCCATGCGAGTAATGCCCTTCTTCCTGAACGGTTCCGTTAGTTTCATAATATTTCAGCGACCCGTGGATCAGTCCGTCTTTATACTCCTGCAAACAACTTAGTTCCTTGTTGGGGAAATAGGCCTTGAGTGTAAAATCTCCAGACGGATCGAATGGGAATATTTGACTAATATTTCCATCGGGCAGGAGGTGTCTATAACCCACCACATGGTCATTGTCGTAAACTTTTTCTACCTGTAGTGTACCGTTCATGCTGTAGTAATGGCAGCTTCCCTCTCTCACCCCATTTTTGTAGGAACATTCCGACTCCACCTTGCCGTTTTCGTAATAATGAATGCTTTTTCCGTTCCTTAAACCATTTAGAAATTCAGTTGTGGAGGACACTGAGCCTTTGTCGTCGTACCATGTCCATAATCCGGACTGTTTGTTGTTAAGGTAGTTGCCGGTAACCTTCAGCTTCCCCTCCGATCCAAAAAATTCGTAGGTGCCGTTGTATTCTGCATTTTTGATAGGGATTTTTGTTGTCACACGCCCATCAGAGGCGTATACAAACACATCGGTTGTGTATTCACCGCAGACGCTTTCGGATTTTTGCCGAATTTTTCCACTAATATATTGAAGCTCATAGGTGCCGGAGCCATTCTTCAAATGGGTATTATAGAAGGGTGATCCAAGCGTGTCATAGAGTACAATTTTTTCCAATATGCCCTGATCATAAGTGTATTCACTGAAAGACCTCCCTTTGAAGTCATATTCACGTACCGGACCATGAAGTTCACCTTTCAGGTAATACGATTCACGTTCCAACGTGCCATCCGGGTAGTAGTAATGCCATGTCTGAACGGGCATATCATCCTGCTGCCAGCCTTCTGATTTTACCTTTCCGTTAATATAGTATTCCCGATAGTAGCCGTTAGCCGTTTTGTCAGAATAAGTGTTGTGCTCCCTTACCTGCCCATTTTCATAAAAGCTTTTAAATTCTCCGTCCCAGCTGTTGTCGACGGCCTTGCCTTGCTGGCTTAATTTACCGTTATAATGACGATAGATGAGAGGGCCATTCAGCTTTCCACTTGTCAGCGTTCCCTCTGCCAACACATGTCTAAGTGCATTGTAGCTTTTGTAAGGCAGGTTTCCTGAAACGTCGGCTTCATGTGCAATAACAACCCCTTCTGAATCGTAGTAGGTGTATTCTACTACCCGATCCTTTGAGTAAACTACTTCGCCATAAAGGCGCCCTTTTTTGTCAAAAAATTTATAGTTACCGTGACTATTGCCTTCTTGATCGTACTGTTCAATTTCGGTAAGCAAACCGTCCTGATTGTAGAATTTCCATTCACCAGTCCTGTTTCCGTCCAGAAAAGCCCCTTCGTATCTTAGCTCTCCATTGTCATGAAATCCTTTCCAGTCTCCGGTTTCATTGCCTTCGAAGAAAGCCCCGTGCTCATCCTTTGAACCATTCTGGTGAAAGCTGCTAAAAGGGCCGTGGCGTAGATTATTTGCGTAGGTATAGGACGTTTTTAGATTTCCCGATTTGTAGTAGTAGTCGTATGTTCCTTCCAACGACCCATCCTGACTTTGCATGGCGGAATACTTTTGCCCACTACTGTAGTAAACCACTCCCTGACCGGTATTGGCTCCATTTTCATAAGGCTGGATTTCCGATACCTGACCACACGCCATATAGTACGTGAGCTCTCCATTCAGTTTGCCGTCTGAAAAGGGAGCCTCAGTGGAAAGTCTCCCCTCGTTATCATAGTATACCACATTTTCAATCACCCGCCCATTCTCATCGTATACTTCCTTTCTTAGCAATTCGCCGTTTTTGTGATAGAAAAACCAATCTCCAATTTTCTTTCCATCTTCGCTGTATTTTCCAATACTACTTTTCTCCCAGTTGTCATAATAGATTACCCAGGGGCCAACACGAGTGTCATCATCCACTTGTTCTCCAAAGGCGTTCACTCTTCCATTGCCATAGTACCAAACAGGGAACATCTTTGTCTCGCCGAGAAGTGTGATTTTTTTACTGAATTTGGCGCTGCCCAACTCCTTATTTGCTAAGTCGACATAGGCATCGTTTTCTTTCTGGTGACTTTTTAACCACATGCTCACTTTTTCATTCTTTGTGGATGAAAGTAGCTTGTAGATGAAAAATGTAGAAAGACCCTGTTTATGTAACTTGAGATAGAATGGAACGTAAAATCGCATCCAGAAATCCTCACTTTCAGAATTGTAAATTAAGTTTTCGAGAAGCATCGTGCTGTATTTAACGAGGGAGGCATTGAAATCCACCGAAGTTTTGAACCTCTCGTCTAATGGTGCTTTTGACCTGAGCAACAGCTCGATATAGTAAAAATCATTATTAATTTCATGTGCAGCGAGCGTGCCTTCCAGGCGGTTTGCGCCGTTAACGAGGTTTTCCAGCATTACCAGTGCACTGTTGTCATCCGGATTAATCGCCAAATAGGTCATTAAGCTCAGCATAGCTTTCGTTCGCAGCCCTTTGAGAATCATTATGCGGGCGAGCATAATATGGGCATTGGAATAGAATGGGCTAACGCTCAGGCACTCCTTTAAATGGTCTTCGGCCAGCGCATATTGACCTAATCTAAAGTAGGCAACACCAATATTGTTGTGCATCATATGGTGTGTGGGGTACCTGCTCAGGCCTTTTTTATAGATATCGACTCCTTTTTCGGCATCCCCTGCATTGAGCCAGGCATTCCCCCATTCTAAAAAATTGGTGGCATTGTACTCGTTGTTTGTCGCCGTAAGACGTGCGCCCAATGCTTTGGCAGGATTAATGTCATTTGCCGCTCCGTAAGTAACAAGCAGTTCGGCTTGGGCAAGAAAATAGCTTGTGTCGTTTTCGGGTATATGCTTTAATAATTCGACGGCGCCAACATAGTCTTCATTGCTACGGAACTCTCTGACCTTTTCAAAAATTTCCAGTGGCTTTATTAGGGGAAGTGTGTCGTTTTGGGCCTGCCCGAAAATCGGCATCAGCAGCAGGAAAACTATTGGCTGGTGTCTAAGCATTGGTCGTTATTTTTCTGTTTGGAAAGTAACTTTTTTTATTGAAAAATGATTTTTATCCCTTGTTTTTATTGCGCAACTCAAGGCCATAGCTGAGTGCTAATGGGAAATAATGATCTGAAACAATCGGTCACACAGGGTTACTAACGCTAAAGTTATTTCCGATTTAACCAAAGCTAGCATGATATGCAAATTGTAGTTGCCGTGCGTGTGGGCACAGGAAAAGACATTCTATGGTGTATTGAAAGCAGGGGAAGGGAGTTGAGTTTTACCTTCTTTCAGTCAATTTGTGTGGTTACTATTTGCGTGGTTTGTCTCTTGGGATTGGCGTCAGGATATTTTACCTTACTGAGGTTATTTGCCAGCCAAATCCATTGAGTTTCCCACAAGAAGCTAGTGCTTTTACCCGCTCCATTGTATCAATCTCCTGCTACCGCACCTTTCTATTGTATCTTAGAAACGACCTTTCAGAAGGCTCATGCCCGAGCGATCACAGATGAATTTAGAGGAGCAGTTCCTGGAAGGCATTTTACAGGCTGACGGTCATTTCTCTTTTTGCTCCACCGTCCATTCTATGCCCCAGCGTTTCACATATTCCTGAATAGGGCCGAGGCCTACTTCCTTTCTCCTCTGGTTCACGTACTCGGGGTCTTTGATTTCATACACTATTTGCTGCCCGCTCTCCTTGTCACTGGTTATTTGGGAGCCATATGTCTGTGGTTGGCCGTTGTGCATCTGGATCCTGTCCTCCAACAGCGCCAGGTGGCTGCCACTCGATTCTCCTTTTAGCACCGATGCTTTCAGCAAAGGCAGGTATCTCTCCTGGGTTTCGAGTGGGGCATGCTGGGTCACAAGCCACAGGGTGATATTGGCTTGTCCTCCCACCAGCGGTATGCCCACCCAGCCCCTTTCTTCGATAATTTTTACTACTTCCGCTTCGTTTAAGCTGTCTTGCTCGGCAACCAATTGCCAGAAGTACTTCATTTCCTCGGAGCCCTTCCCGAATTTCTCTTCTGCATCCATGTACAGCTGTCGCAGTGTCTGATCCCTGACGTATATTTTCTCCAGCTGCTCCTTCAGGGGTTTGTCAAAATCCTTTTCGTAATCATCGAGATTGGCTTGCATCTTCGCTAAAGTCGCTTCCCAGTTTTGATGGGTATGCAGGGAGGTCAGGTCTTTGTCTCGCTGCGCATGTTTCACGTTTTTCCAGCCTTTGTCCGCCGCCAGGTCCAGGTATTTTGTCGACTGAGTTGCATTTTCAGCCAGCGCCCAGGCACATGCCGCATTGTAGTATTGACTGGCCGTGCCCTCGTTTAACGCAAATGCCTGGTCGTATGCCGCTCCTGATTCAGCGTATTGCTTTTCATCGTAGTGTTTGGCCCCATTGCCAATCAACTCGTCGAACGTTTGAGCCTGGAGAGGTAATACAATGGTGCAAATGGCAAGTGTTAAAAGCAGTCTCATAGCTGGAGGTCTTGTATTGATGAAAAGGCTAAGATACGGCTATCAACTATAATTTTAGTTAATATTTCTTGTTTTTGTAACTAACTCGTTCTGGCGAGTGTCTTCACACGCCTGCATCCGTGTGTAATGAACCCATCTAACAAGCCCGTTCCTGTCGACAGTTCTCAAGAAATAGAATGAAGTCATTTGGATTCATTTGATTTTTAACAGCCATGTCAAAAGTCTCTGTCACAGCTTCCTTTTTTAAAAGTGGTTGCCGCTACGCCTGCCTAAAATGAGTGTGGGAGTTTTATGCAGCTCCGCTTCCAGTACATCTTAGCCACGCCAATGATAAAATTATAATTTGTGGCGGACAATCCAAGCCAGCTAACGCTTGAGAACCGATGAAGCCCACATTCATTTTTACCGCTGTGTTGTGAGCTTTTCTATTCGTAGGTCAGTGAGGTAGTGAGCTACTGTCCCAATACCAAAAAGGATGGAGCCGACAGTCGCCCATATCTCAGGTATTCGATAGCTTTTTCATCACCCACTATCCGAGCGATGAAAAGCAAAAGTCCGACCCAAATCAATGTCTTGTAGATAGTTTTTACGTTCATGTATCGTTGGCTATCTTATGCGCAGTTTTCAGTCCACAAAACTTGTATGAATCCAATAGAATCTACTCCTGTCAGGTAATAAAAAGTCGTAGGTCGTGGAACCTTGCTTTGTACCAACCCATTTTCCCTTAAGTCCTTTGTTAATAAATTGATTTGCTACAGAACTATAAACCATGAACTTTCCCTCATAAATTAAGTCCGCACCAATAAACTCCATTAAATGGTTTATCACGCTTGAATATTCACTTGTCAGCCGTTTTGCTTTTAGGCTGTCAGATTCGCTTGAAGTCCAAGCTTCAAACAATAAGTCAATAATTTCAATCCTTTTCTTTTCTCCATTTACTAATGTCAGTAGCTCAGTTACAACTTTTTTGTTGGTAGAGTCACGTGAAATTGCTTCTTGAATATAAGTCCTTATGTCCGATTGCCTAAAATAGATTTCTCCGTTTCTTTTTATGTAGACTAATGTTGGTACAGAGTCAGCCTGGAATGTTGTTGGTTTAAGCTTAACAGATTTCATTTTATAGAATTCATACTTATCCCCAATGGCATGTTGTCCAAACAGACTAGTTGAAATTGTCATTAAGATTAAAGGCAGAAGTCTCATTGATGAAATTTGCTCACAACGCCTCGGTAAAATGAGTGTGGGAGTTTTATGCAGCTCCGCTTCCACTACATCTTAGCCACGCCGATGATAAAATTATAATTTGTGGCGGACAATCCAAGCCAACTGACCAACGATAACCGCTGAAGCCCACATTCATTTTTACCGGTGTGTTATGAGTCTTTATCCGAGTTGTTGGATGAATCCTTAGAAGTTAGGGCGTTGTACAACAAAGTCAGGACAAAGAGACCAAGGGCAGAAACAACAGAAGAAATTACTAGTCCAAGAATCAGTCCGTCGTGCTTCCTCAAGTCGTCACTAGTCACAAGCCCAAGCGAGAAAAAAAGTATCAAGGTTAGTGAAATTCTTAGCAGTTGGATGATTTTTTCTGTTCGAGTTGTAGCATTCAAGGTTGTTCGTCTCCAAATCATGTATAGGAGAGTCAGGACTGAAGCTAAAAGCAACAGTTCTAGAGAAGTTTCAATAAAGCTGTTACTGTCAAATCTTCCACCGTTCAGCAGCCCCCCTGAGATTAAGATGGTTATGACGAGTCCCCAGAAAAGTTTGTTGGTCGTGAGTTTAGGTTCACCCAAAGCAGTTCGTTCCGTTGATTGTTGAAATGTGCGTTACCGCAATGACTCATAACAATTCGGGATGGCTATTGGCCATATTCCCATTGTATCATCCAGTGAATCTAACTGATTTTTGACGGTGGTAAAAATAGTAAATGAGGCAAATTGTATTTTCCTCGGCGGTCACCCGGCTTTTACCCAACTTCCATTGTATCATTCTCCCACTACCTGTACCTTTGCACTGCATTTTAGAAACGGCCTTTCAGAAGGCCCATGTCCGAGCGATCACAGATGAATTTAGAGGAGCAGTTGAAGGAAGGCATTTCACAGGCCTTCAAAGAAGTATTTAACCACGAGCTAGCGGCAGCCGACGTTGCTTTTCAACCTACAAGAAAGGAGTTTGAGGGCTCCCATACCTTTGTTACTTTTCCCTACCTGAAAGTAACAGGCAAGAACCCTGAAGAAACAGGCCAACTGCTGGGCGACTACCTGGTGGCTCATGTCGGCGTAGTGTCTGCTTACAATGTGGTAAAAGGCTTTCTCAATGTGACGATGACGGACACGCTTTGGGGCAAAACCCTTTCTGAAGTATACACCAACCCGTCTTTCGGTATCACGCCGCCTCACGGTGGCAAAGTGATGGTGGAGTTTTCTTCGCCCAATACCAACAAGCCACTTCACCTCGGCCACCTGCGCAACAACTTCCTGGGCGACGCCACTTCCCGCATACTCAATGCCCATGGCTACGAGGTGTTCAAAGTAAACCTGGTCAACGATAGGGGCATTCATATCTGCAAGTCGATGCTTGCCTATGAGAAATGGGGCAATGGCGAAACACCGCAGTCGGCCGGGCTGAAAGGTGACCACCTGATTGGTAAGTATTATGTAATCTTTGATAAGGAATACAAAAAAGAAATTGAAGCCTTGAAGTCACAAGGTATGGATGAAGAGGCAGCCAAGAAAAAAGCACCGCTGATCCTCGAAGCTCAAACAGTGCTGAAGAAGTGGGAGGAGAGCGATGGCGATACTGTTGCGCTTTGGAAGCTGATGAACGGCTGGGTGTACGAAGGCTTCGATGCCACCTACAAAGCAATGGGCGTGAGCTTCGACAAAATGTACCAGGAGTCGAACACTTACTTGCTGGGCAAAGACATCGTGGACGAAGGCCTGACCAAAGGTGTGTTCTACAAAAAGGAGGATGGTTCTGTTTGGGCTGATTTGACGGAAGAAGGCCTGGACCACAAACTGGTGCTCCGCTCCGATGGTACGTCGGTGTACATGACCCAGGATTTGGGCACCGCCGATATGAAGTATGCCGACTACCCGTTCAATAAGTCGATTTACGTGGTGGGCAACGAGCAGGACTACCACTTCAAGGTGCTGTTCAGTATTTTGAAAAGGCTGGGTCGCAGCTATGCTGATGGGCTTTATCACCTGTCGTATGGTATGGTCGATTTGCCGTCTGGCAAAATGAAAAGCCGGGAGGGCACCGTGGTTGATGCGGATGAGCTGATCCAGGAAATGCTGGATACAGCAGAGAAGCACACCACCGAGCTGGGAAAAATAGAAGGGTTCACTGAAGCAGAAGCGAAAGAGCTTTACAATACCCTGGCGCTTGGTGCCTTGAAATACTATTTGCTAAAGGTAGACCCGAAGAAAAGGATGCTCTTCAATCCACAGGAGTCTGTAGAGTTTCATGGCCATACGGGGCCATTTGTGCAGTATACCCACGCCCGTATCACAGCTATTTTAAGAAAGGCAGAGCAGCTTGGCATTGAGTTGAAGGGATTTGACCCATCAACACTTGATCTGGAAACATTAGAGGCTGAAGTGATCCGTGTGATAGCCGACTTCCCCGACAAGGTGAGAGTGTCGGCAGAAGAACTGAACCCTGCAGTAGTCGCAAATTATGTGTTTGACCTGGCCAAGGAGTACAACAGGTTCTATACCGAGCATTCCATCTTCAATGAAAACAACCAGGCAAAGGTGAAGCTGCGGGTGATGCTTTCTCTCGTGGTGGCTAGAACAATTAAGACCGGAATGGGGTTATTGGGAATAGACGTTCCTGAGCGGATGTAAAACGAATTAAAGAGGTTACTCTGTGCGCTTCCGCACAGAGTAACCTCTTTAATCGCTTCGACAGATAGTACCTCTTTAATAATGCGCAAGACCATGAAAAAACTACTCTACCTTCTCATTCTTCTTTCTTCCACAGCTATGGCACAAGAATCCTTCTACGACTTCAAAATGGTCTCTATTGACGGCGAAACCATCGACTTCTCAAAATACAAAGGACAAAAGATACTGATAGTCAATACAGCATCAGAATGCGGCTACACCCCACAGTACGAAGACCTGCAGGCACTGCATGAACAATTCGGCGGCAAGGTGACCGTTCTGGGCTTTCCGGCCAACAACTTTGGCGGCCAGGAGCCAGGCTCCAATCTGCAGATCGCTCAGTTCTGCAAAAAGAACTACGGCGTTAGCTTCCAGCTCTTCGAAAAGATTGACGTGGTTGGTAGGAACACGGCTCCTTTATATACCTGGCTGGAGAAGCAAACTGGCAAGGTGCCCACCTGGAATTTCTGCAAGTACCTGATCGATGAAAATGGCAAGGTCGTTCAGTTTTTCCCGTCTGCTGTCAACCCGATGGACGAGCAGGTGACTGGGTTGTTGTAGGTGTCGGCATGGCAGCGCTGGCAAAAGCGTTGGCGGCCGTCAGACACCGATTCGAAGTCTCAACACCACCTGCCGGTAATTGCGATCCGCCGGTTGGCGGAGAAGCAATCTGCCAGTTAGGGTAGCGCTTCGCAATAAACAGATTGGTTCTCTCGCTGATTTAAGCCAGTCACAATTGATAAGTAGAAAGATCGATCGCAATGACCGGCAGGAGATGTTTGTGCGATAGTTCGCCAATCAACGCAGGGCAGTAGCCAAATGCCCTTTCTCAAAATAACCGCTCTCCCTCACAAACCTGTCAAAATTCCGAATGGTCAGTATGTTCTTCACAGCTTTTTTCTTGTCTTCCGACTTGTCATAATACGCCTTCACAATCTGGTAGCCCATCCAATATCCCAGGTCATCAGGTCTGCCTTCTTTCGCTCCGCCATACATCCAGCCGTCCCAGCCCTCTTTCCATTTTCTGTGCATGAATTGCTGAAACTCTGCCTTCAGTTCGCCCTCATGAGCTTTTCCATATTGATAAATTTCTTTGTAAGGG
Organism: Imperialibacter sp.; assembly: GCF_040222815.1. Classification (GTDB taxonomy): domain Bacteria; phylum Bacteroidota; class Bacteroidia; order Cytophagales; family Cyclobacteriaceae; genus Imperialibacter. The sequence continues at coordinate 112,480 of NZ_JAVKCH010000018.1, forward strand.
CGAGTGCCAGTCACCAACTCGCAAATAAAATCAGCGCTACCTTCTTTGATCGATTGCTCCAAAAGAGTGAATGACTTCAGCTTGAAATAGTACCTCTGCTGGTAGTGGATCAACTCATGAACAACTACTTCCGGGATCATGTCGGAGTCCTCATACATCTCTACGCCAATCAGTAGCCCTTTGGCCGATATGGTACCGCCGGAATTGTTTCTTCCTATCAGAAAATACACATCAGGAAAAATGGTTTTTGGGTACAGTGCGCCTAATCTGCTGAAGTAGCTCCTGATTTCAGTTTCCTTTGAGGAAAGTGCCAGGCTGCCGGTTCTTATGTTCTCATATTGCTCCCTGTTCTCATAAATAGCTTTGGTAAGGTTGTTGGCATTCCCTATCCGCAACTTGATGAAGCTTTTTAGCCCGGCACTGCCTTTGCTCAAATATTCACTTTCGTAAGTCATCGCTTGGTTTTTCCCATTGTCTTTGTCGAAGGAACTCCAGAATTGATCGATGTCAGAGGTGACCATCTGAGCTGCTTCTGGTTTTTTGCTGGCGTGCATCTTTTTTGATAAACCACAGCCAATGCTGAGGGTACCCAGAAACAGGATGATGAAAGTGTTGATGTTTAGGTTGAAAAGTAGCTTTCTCATGTAAAAAATAACTGTTGCAATCAAAAGACATCTCTTTTTTCCAATAGTTTCTTTGCTCTTCAAAAACAGCCTCGTCTTTCCCTTCAGCCTTGCTAATGTCCGATAAGCGCTCCCGTACTTTTTTCTTACTTATTTTCTAACTATATAGATAAGGGATAACGGTTTCATTGATGCCGACATGCCACATTTCCTTTTTGCGTTTACAATAAACACCTACTTAAATGAATACTTTTAACATCAATCGCCGGCATTTTCTTAAAGGGGCCTCGGCAACCCTGGCATTGTCTACTTTTGGGTTCCGGGGCATCGATCTCATCAATCCACAACAGCCTTTTAGGGTAGCGCTAATCGGAACAGGCTGGTATGGAAAGAGCGACCTTTTTAGGTTGATACAGGTAGCCCCTGTGGAAGTGGTTGCCCTCTGCGATGTAGATAAAAACATGCTGAACGCTGCGGCTGACCTGGTCAGCAAGCGCCAGAAGTCAGGGAAGAAGCCGAAGCTGTACGGCGACTACCGCAAGCTGCTTTCGGAAAATGAGCTCGACATCGTGTTGATTGGCACGCCCGATCACTGGCATTCGCTGCAAATGATTGACGCTGTGAAAGCAGGCGCCCATGTGTATGTGCAGAAGCCAATCAGCGTAGATGTGCTGGAAGGCGAAGCCATGGTAGCCGCCGCCAGAAAATACAACAAGGTGGTGCAGGTGGGTACGCAACGCAAGAGCACTCCTCACTTGATTGACGCCAAGAAAAACATAGTTGATGCAGGGTTGCTTGGCACCATCCGTCACGTGGAAATGTGCTGCTATTTTGCCATGCGTAATAATTCTAATCCTCCGCTAGAGCCAGTGCCTGATTTTCTTGATTACGAAATGTGGACTGGCCCTGCGCCCCTTCGTCCTTATGATGGCATTCCTCATATCCGGTGGTGGAGAGCGTTTATGGAGTACGGCAACGGCGTAACTGGCGACATGTGCGTGCATATGCTCGACACTGTACGCTGGATGCTGAAGCTGGGCTGGCCAACAAAAATTAGTGCCAATGGAGGCATTTTTGTCCAGAAAGATGCCAAGTCCAATATCGCAGACACACAGGTAGCCAACTTCGAATATCCGGAGCTGAACTGCGTGTGGACGCACCGCACCTGGGGTACACCGGCTGACCCGCAATACCCATGGTCGTTCAAGCTTTACGGCGATAAAGGGACGCTTTCTGCCAGCACCATGCAGTATGATTTTGTGCCTGTGGGTGACGGAGAAAAGATTCACAAAGACGTGGTATACGAAAGAGAGAAGTATCCTGAAGATTTGACAGAAGAGCGCATTGAGTTGAATGCCGCACCTGCCACCAGATTGCATATGCTTGACTTCCTGAATGCAATTGATAAGAAAAGCAGACCCGTGGCCGACATTGAGGAAGGGCATATCTCTACGGCAAGCTGTATACTAGCCAATATATCGATGGAGTTGGGAAGGCCGTTGTCGTACGATCCCAAAACAATGACCGTACCGGGCGATGCTGAAGCCACTCAGAAGTTACAAAGGGCTTACAGCAGCCCATGGGTGCATCCTGATCCTAAGAAGGTTTAACATTGAAATGAAGAGGGGCGACGAGCCCCTTTTTCTTGCAACCCCTCCAAGAGGTTTTGAACCCTTGGAGGGTTTAGTGTGATTAATTCACCACCACCTTCCTGCTCACCGCTTTCCTTGAGTCGGTAGCACTTAGTAAATAGACACCAGTTGATAGCAGCCCTTCGGTGTGAACGGTCATTTCATTTCCTTCGGTAGTCAACTCGTGCACCAGCTTGCCTCTCAGGTCATATATTTTCACCAGAGACTGGTTCTCGAACCCCGACAGCCGGATAGTAAGCTCGCTGGTGACCGGCATGGGAAAGAGCTGGATTTCTTCATTAGGTTTGTTCTCGGCTACGGCAGTTACATCATAGAATCTGTACATGTCGGGCATTTCGTTCCCAAATATCGCTGCGGACGAACTTTGGAAGGCAATGAAGCTTGCTTTTGCAGCCTCGCTGCTATTGGCGTAGGGCACGTAAGGAAACGACCAGGCCGCATTGATCCAGGTAAGCACCCAGGCGATGTTTTGGGATCGGCCGGTTGGGTCTCCTGTGATGGCAGGCAATATTGTATCCAGCCAGTATCGGGCTGCATCATCTCCGTTGGAGACCCCTCCGTTGGTTCGGTTGCCAGTTTCTGTAAACACTGCTACTTTGCCGCTGGCAAATGAGTAGTCGACAATGGGCGCCAGAATGTTGCGCAAGCCCGAAACAGAAACCTCATAGGCATCTACGCCCACAATGTCCACATAGTCGTCGCCAGGGTAGTAATTGAAATCGACTGGATTGTTGGGCGACCAGGCAAAGAGCACGGTGTTCGTCCGTTCTTCTATGTATTGCTGCGTGAGCCGGTAAAGGGCCTTGTAAGTTTGCGGAGTAGTGGCTTTGCTGCCCCACCAAAACCAGCCGCCATTCATTTCGTGGAGGGGCCGGAAAACGATGGGGATGTTTTCACCATCGACCACCAGCTCGTTATTGATAATGTCAATTACTTTGTCGAGTTCTCCCAGGTACCAGTCTTTGTCGCCGTTCAGGTCATCCACAATATTGCTCACAAGGTCTTTCACATCATCCTTATATTCATAGCTGTTAGTGCCCCTGGCACTGAGGTGCCAATCGTAAGTGATGACATAGCCTTGCTGGTAAGCCCATTTCACAGCCTCTGTGTGGTAGCGTCTTTCTCCTTCCGATTTCTCCAAATAGTAGTGAAAATCGGACCCTAATACAGCAGGGTGTGTCCCTGTCACGTCTTTACTGTCCGATGATTCCTTGTCTCCGTGGGCTGAACCAGAAGCGTAACTGAAGCTGTTGAAAAACTCCTGACCGAAAAGAAACTGGTTGCTGGCTTGTACCCTTCTTAGGTTGTCGTAGAGATAGAAGGTTTTGTCAGAAGCATCCGGATCGACCTGACACAATGCCCGGGAACAATAAATGGATAAGCCGAGACAAAGAAGGGCTAATGGAATCAGTTTCATAAACCAAAGTGTTAGGAGGTAAGTTACATATTGTTATGTGGAATCTAAAAACGGGAAATGACAGGATGACTCGACTTTGCCTGGCAAGTCGAACAATTTCCCAATTCCTCCTTACCTTTGTCGCATGCAAATCAAACCGTGGATTTCGGCCTTCAGGCTCCGCACTCTTCCTTTGGCGCTTTCGGTCATCGCTATGGGCTCGTTTCTGGCTGCTGCCCACGGCCAGTTTCGCTGGTCGGTATGGTGGCTGGCGGCCCTTACCACTTTGCTGCTCCAAATTCTTTCTAACCTGGCCAATGACTACGGTGACTCCATTCATGGAGCCGACAAAGGTGACCGCAAGGGGCCAAGCAGGGCGGTACAGTCGGGGCAAATAACTTCTGCTGCCATGAAAAAGGCGATGGTGGTTACAGCGCTTTTTTCATTTGCCAGCGGCTTGGCATTGCTGTGGGTAGCCCTCGGGGCTGAGTTGAAACTGCTGCTTATTTTTCTGGGACTTGGCATATTGTGTATCCTGGCAGCCATAGGCTACACCAACGGAAAGCGACCGTATGGCTATGCCGGCCTGGGCGATATTTCTGTACTTATTTTCTTTGGCTTGGTGGGAGTGGGCGGCTCTTATTTTTTGCACACCCAAACCATTGACTGGCCTGTACTGCTTCCGGCTTTGTCTGTTGGGTTTTTCTCTGTGGGCGTGCTCAATGTGAACAATATTCGAGACATAGAAAGTGACAAGGCGGCCGGAAAATATTCCATCCCCGTGCGTATTGGTAGGTCAAAGGCTGTTATTTACCATTGGATACTGCTAACGGCGGGCCTTTTTTGCGGCGCTATCTATGTTTTGCAAAATGCCGGGGGCTATAGCAGTTGGCTGTTTCTCGTCAGCTTGCCACTCTTCTGGAAAGTGGGGAGGGGTGTGCAAACCATAGAAGATCCAATGCAGCTCGACCCATTTTTAAAAATGATGGCTTTGAGCACAATGCTTTTTGTCATCACCTTCGGAATAGGCATTCTGATTTAAATCAGTTACCTGTTTGTTTAAAAAGCTTAGTAAATGCTGAGGTATTTACTATTTTTAGGTTCATTCTAACATCACAATTTTTACGACATGAAGAATATCCTTGTTCCAACCGACTTTTCAAAACAAGCCAAATATGCTTTAGACTTTGCAGCTGTCATCGCCAAAAAAGCGTCAGCTAAAATCAAACTTGTTCATGTGCTTGAAGTGCCCAGCAGCTCTTCTCTCCATGTAACCGGCGAAGTGGAAAGCGACGATCCGATGGAGAAAATATTCACCATCAAGCTGATTGAAAGCTCCGAAAGAAGATTGGCTGAGCTTGCTGCGAGCGTGTCGGGAGTAACGGTGGAAACACATATTCATTCTGGCAACCCTTTCCAGGTTTTGACCCATGAAATCAACGACAGCAATGTTGATTTGCTGGTAATGGGAACTTCAGGCTCTTCCGGAATCGACGAGCTGACGGTTGGCTCCAATGCCGAGAAAATGGTTCGTCATGCTACCTGCCCGGTGATTACTTTAAAAAGACCCGTGACGATTGACATTAAAGACATTGTGTTTGCTTCCGATTTCACTGAAGACCAACCTGCTTTGATTGAGCAGCTTAAACTGCTTCAAACATTTTTCGGTGCCAAGCTTCATGTTGTAAAGGTGAACACCCCTCATGACTTCCATCCATCTCACGACGATATTATCGCCATGGATGCCTTCATTAAAAAATACGGACTTGAGAACACCTCAAGAAGTATTTACAATGATTTGAATGCTGACGAAGGGATCATGCACTATGCTGGTGATATAAAGGCGGATATGATAGCCATGGGCACCAGTGGCCGGACCGGTATTGGTCGATTCTTCCTTGGAAGTATTGCAGAGGACGTAGTTAATCATGCTGAAAGACCAGTATGGACCTACCGCCTTCATAAATAATAAAGAAGGTTTAGTTCATGTCGAAAAAAAACAGTCATAAGGATAGGGTGGGCATTGTGTACTCCACTGCGTCGGACTTTGATTATACCACAGATCAGGAGGAAGAGGCGGATACACTGCCTGCTAATCAGCAGGTGCTGAAAATTTTTTATGAGAACAAGGGCCGGGGAGGCAAGCAGGTCACGCTTGTGAAGAACTTCATTGGAACCAATGCTGACCTGGAGACACTTGGTAAAAAATTGAAAGCCCACTGTGGCACTGGCGGCAGTGTGAAAGATGGCGAGATTTTGATTCAGGGAGATTTAAGGCCCAAGGTTGCTGAGTTTCTCAGGAAGCAGGGCTATCAGGTGAAAGGAGCATAGAGCTATTGCTTAAAATAAGTCGTAAAACATAAAAACCCCGGCACACAATGCCGGGGTTTTACTTTTCCCTGAGAGGGAATTTGATCGCATAAACCAGTGAGCCATCGACCAGATGGCCGGTTTACTGATGAAAGGGACTTATGCTGCCATGCCCTTTCGTTGTCGTTGTGGAATTACTCTTTGATGATTCTGTAGGATTTTATTTTCCCTTCGGTTGAGACTTGCAGCACATACACCCCTGCGGTTAAGCCAGTCAAACTGATAGATTCGACTTCATAGATACTACTGCTGACCTGATTGATGATGGCGCCGTTGAGAGTTACCAGTTGAAGGCTGCTGCCTTTGGATAGCCCCGCCACTTTTATTTGCTCAGTTGCAGGGTTGGGGTAAACGGTGACGTTGGCGAAGGCTTCGGCAATACCTGTTTTTGTCCCTTCTTTAACTGTTACCCTAGCCGTCCATTCTTGTGTGCTGCCATCCTCAGCCGTAACGATGTACACAACTGCTGATGAAAAATCCTGGGCCACTTCACTACCAGGGCTTATCGAGGCATTGTCTGACACGGTAATCGCAGGACTAAGGTTACTGACGTCAGTGCCAGCTTCCACCTCCACAGTCACGGTGTGATCCGTGGTATTAATTAGTGCATCACCTGTTTGTTCGTGAAGCGAAAAGCTGATGATGTCCTTAGCGGCGCTTAAAGGTTCAGTGGCTGGAGCTACTGTCACGGTTGCTGTCCACTCCTGGCTACTGCCGTCTTCGGCCGTCACCGTGTAGACCACGGCACTCGTGAAATCCTTAGGGGCACCACTTGCAGGACTGATAGAAGCAGCAGCTGAAGTGGTAATGGTAGGGGTAAGGCTGGTTATATTGGTGCCAGCAACTACTTCGATGGCCACGGTATGTGTAGTAGCGTCAATCACTGCTGGCCCGGTTTCTTCCGGCAGCGAGAAGGTGAGGATGTCCCTGGCACTGCTCAATGGCGCAGGCTCAACTGTTACCGTGACTGTCCATTCCTGGGTGGCACCATTCCCGGCAGTTACCGTGTAGGTGACTGGAGCAGAAAAATCTTGTGCTGCACCACTCGCCGGACTAATTGTCGCCTGATTCGAAACAGTAATGGTGGGGGCAAGCACTGTGGCATTGGTACCAGTGGCAACAGTCACCGATACGCTATGATTTTCTGCGTCGATCACTGCATCACCAGTTTGCTCGGCCAACACGAAGGTCAGAATATCGGTGGCGGAATTCATAGCAGACGTTACTGTTACAGTCCACTCCTGCGTGCTACCGTCGCCAGCGGTTACGGTATAAACGACAGCAGAAGAAAAGTCGACAGCGGCCTCATTTGTTGGGTCAATGGTTGCCTGCTCGGAAACCGTAATGGTTGGAGTAAGGGCGGTCAGGTCGGTGCCGTAAGGGACTCCAATGGCTACCGTATGGTCTGTTGCGCTGATCGTTGCGTCGCCTGTTTGCTCAGCCAGCACGAAGGTCAGGATATCGGTGGCTGAATTCATAGCGGGCGTTACTGTTACTATCCACTCCTGAGTGCTACCGTCGCCGGCAGTCACTGTATAAACGACCGCAGAAGAAAAGTCGACCGTGCTTTCACTTGTTGGCGCAAGAGTTGCCTGGTCGGAAACGGTGATGGTTGGTGTAAGCGCCGTAAGATCTGTGGCATAAGGAACACCTATCCCTACCGTATGATTTTCGGAATCGATCACAGCGTCACCTGTTTGCTCTGCCAATATGAAGGTGAGGATGTCGCTGGCTTTATTGGGAGCGATGGTAACTGTCACCGTCCACTCCTGCGTATCTCCGTTTTCGGCAGTGACAACGTACCCTACAGGATTGGTGAAGTCTTGTTCAATACCGCTTTCAGGATCAATACTGGCTTCCTCGGAGATAGTGATGGTTGGTGTGAGCGCAGCAAGACTGGTGCCGTAAGCGACCTCTATTGCCACCGTGTGGTTGGTTATACTAATTACCGCATCTCCAGTTTGTTCAACAAGGGCAAATGAAAGGATATCAGTGCCCGTGTTTGGAGCCTCTGTGACAGTTATCGTCCATTCCTGTGGAGTGCCATCTTCGGAAGTTACAGTGAAGACTGTAGGTAAAGAAAGATCAACACTAGTGCCGCTGGCGGGGCTCACGGTTGCGCCGAAACTCATAGTTACAGTAGGAATAAGCGTTGATAAATTGGTACCCAGTGCAACCTCGATGGTCACTGTATGATTTTCTGAATCAATCAGGGCATCGCCTGTTTGCTCGTCGAGTTCAAACGCCAGGATGTCGTTTGCTGATGATAGCACCCGCAGGACAGTGACTGTCCATGCCTGTGTGCTGAGATCTTCGGCGGTGACTGTGTAGGTAACAGGGGCGGAAAAGTCCTGAACAGCTCCGCTTGCGGGCGTTACAGTTGCTCCGTATGATACGGCCACGGTGGGAGTTAGAGCAGTCACATCCACTTCTGTTGGAACTTCCAGGGTCACTGTGTGGGCAGTGCTATTGATAATGGCGTTGTTGAGCTGGTCTTCCAGTTCGAACGTAACAATGTTTGCTTCCGGGCAAGTCTCAAAAACCTCGATAGTAATGAAAGCGCAAATACCCTGATCGGCGCAGCCGCCTTCACCTCTCACGTAGTAGGTAGTTGTGCTTGTTGGACTTACCTCAACAGAGGCACCCGAGCCTACGAATGTGCCATTGCAGTCTCCAGCATACCATTCCCAGGAAGTAGCGCCATTCAATACTGCGTCGCCTACGGAGAGTGTTACGGTTGTTCCCTGGCAAATTTCCGCATCAGATGCAGTTATCTCCGGTAAATCTGGATTTTCGCAAAGACTAAATAGGTAAGCTGAACCAGCACTACTAAGAAAGTTTAAGCCTTCTGCATCTTCTGAATCACGTTCTGAGGTTATCAATGCGAACTGTCCGTCTACCGCTATCACACCACCAAAATCGTCATTTGAAGTACCATCCGACGAAGTTAAGGTGCCAGTTGTTACCCATTCACCCTCGCTATTTTTACTGTAGATAAAAACGGCAGGTAGGTCCACAGACTCCTCCATTCGTTCAGCTGATATCATCAGCGTTTCATTTTCAATGGCCACACTACGCCCAAAATATTGTTCTTCAAATGGTGTTGAAAACAATATTGTTTGGGACTGCTCCCAAACCCCTCCTGCCGATCGTGAAAAAACGTAGACTGCTCCGGCATCTGATGTTGATTCATCAAAACCTTTATTTTCGTCAGTCATGACAATGGTTTCTCCACTCATGGTGATTGCATAGCCTGCGTAGTCGTATTCTTCACCCTCGGCTGCAGTGAGTTTTTGAACTTCTACCCAAACCCCGCTTTCGTTCCTTTCAAATACATAGATAGCGCCTGTGCTCTCAATTTCGGTGATTCCATCGGTATCCAGGCTGTAGCTTTCAGGAGCTCCGATCGCCAGGTAATCACCTGAAATAGCTGCCGACTCACCAAAATAGTACCCTCGGGTGCCCCTGTCACTGGCAACAATTTTTTGCACTTCAATCCATTCTCCTGATTCATTCCTTTCAAAAACGTAGGCAGCACCTGCATCATCTGCATAGTTCATCCCGTTTTCGTCGTAGTATTCATACAATGCTGTAACCACCAGCCGTTCGCCTGAGATGGCAACTGCAGTACCAAATTCTACGCCTTCGTCTTGTCCATCCGAAGGAACAAGCTTGTTAATCAGTTCCCATGTGCCGCTTGCGTTTCGCTCATATACATAAGCTGCACCGTCTGAATTTCCGGTTGTTTGATCCTCGTCGTTTGGCACCCCAACTACTGCATAGTTTCCGGAAATGCTCACGCTGTAGCCAAAAAACAAATACCCGGTACGAATCGGAGCCACTAGTTTTTGCACCTGCTCCCAGGTGCCATTTTCCTGCTTTTCAAATATATAAGCAGCACCTGCGCCATTTACATAGTTGGCACCGTTCTCGTCAAAGTCACTATTAGTTGACCCAACGATGGCATAATTTCCTGAAATAGCTCCTGCCCCTCCAAAATTATCACCTGTGCGTCTGTCGCTTGCCACAATTTTTTGTAGCTGGCTGCCAGAGATGCCCTGAGCACCAGCAGAGAAATCTTTTATGGCAATGGTAAAAGCCTCTTCGGTGAAGTTTGCCCCATTGTCCGTTGACCGAATTCTAACAGAATAGCTTGAGCCCATGTTAAAATCGAAACTCTTTTTACTGATCAGTTTATCGCCGCTGATATCGAAGAGGGAATTGTTAGCGTCGCCCGCCCCGCTTGCAAGCGTATAGGTGTGCTCATCACCAGCATCTAAATCTTCTGTGCTGAGCAAGCCAACGGTTGTCCCGGCAGGAGCCCCCTCATCCAGGCTTAAGTTGTCAATGCTGATGGCAGACGGTGTTTCATCAGGGAGGTCGTTTACGCTGATGGTAAAGACTTTCTCGAAAGTCCCGCCATAAGCCACCTGGTCGTCAGTTCGCACCCGGATCGAATAGCTGGTTTTGGTTTCGAAATCCAGCGAAGTGTTGACTTTTAGGTTGGACCCATCGATAGTAAAGGAGCCGTTGTCGGTACTTCCTGTTCCACCAACGAGGGTGTAAACGTGAGTGTCGTCGCCATCGGCATCAGTGGTTGAAAATATTCCGATGACAGTACCTGTGGCAGTGTTCTCGTCTACATCGGCATTGCTTAGGATTATATCAGTTGGTGCGTCATTTTTATGAACAAGTGTGACGGTCCAGGTATCTGTCGTCACGCCGTCTTCTGCTGTTACTGTATAGGTCACCGGTGAGGTGAAGTTTCTTGTTACACCGGTAAGTGGGCTAATCGTAGCGCCGTAATAGGTAGTTATAGTGGGCGTTACGGCACTAAGATTTGTAGCTGTGGTTACCTCCTGAAACACCGTGGAATTTGAATTATCGATAATGGCGTACTCATACTGGCCGGCATGGCTGAAAGTTAGGATATCAGCCACCATATTGGGTGCCTCAAATGCTCCTTTGCTGGGCCGGGCCGGATGACGGGTTGTGCCTTCTATGTCTTCTGTGACCGTCGTGATAAAGCTGGAACGGAAGTCTGGATTAGTAAGCGATGCACCTGCCAGCGACAGGTCGCCATTTACCGCATCTGTAAAGCTGGGCTCTGCAAATGTCGTCGTAGCGTCGTAGGCCAGGGCAGCAGCCTTATCTCCTCCGGCTGTGTTGCTATAGTATTTAATTGTGCTTACGCCGTCATCTTTTATGTAGATGTTGTTGCTCTTGGCGCTGAAGCTGCCGGCGAAAATGCCGGTTTTCCCTCCCGTGGCATCACTTTCGCTTTGAATGCTGATCAGGTTATTTTGTATTTTCCCGTTGGTCTCGCTGTAAATGGCGCCATTGTTAATGCCAACTGACGAGTTCCTCGAGCTGGTATTGCCACCGTCGAACAATATGGTGTTGTGCATCACCTCGATGTCGCCCCTGTCGGAATGAATACCAATGTTAGTTGGCATGGCAGTGCTGTGGGTAAGATGAATATAGTTATTGTAAGCCCGCAGGGCGTTTCGGACGTAAATAGCATATACATTGCCCGAATTGTTGGTTCTTTCGATTTTGTGGAAAAGGTTGTTCTCCACTCTGAAATTGGTGGGCCACTGAGAAACTGCTGTTGATGTCGGATACGATATAATCGCATATATATTGCCTGTTAAATCAAGTGGAGTTTCTGTAAAGAACTCGTTTCCTTCTATAGTAACATTATGCCAGTGAGCGGTGCTGGAAACGTTGTTTCCGCAGTAAATACCGTATCTGTCCACCATATTGATTTTCATGTTCTTGATGGTAATGCCATCATTCAAATATTGGATCGTGATTACCCCATTCAGCTGGATGACCCGATCTCCACTCACCGGATGTGCACCGTCGAAGATTACATTTCGCTCACCACTGAAAGTGATGTCGTGATTCAGTTCGATAAATGTTACGTCGGCCGCCGGCTTCACTGTGAGAGAATAATCCAGATAATTTGGAGGACTTGTCACGCTCAGGTCAGTTGATGATGTGTAACCTGCTTTTAATTCAAACACCACATCAGCTGTGAATGGGTTCGATGGCGAAATATCATTGAAGGCATCTTGAAGAGTCGTGTAGTTGCCCCCTGTTCCTACGGTATAAGTACCGCCTGTTACCTGAGCTCTGGCTTTCTGACTTGAAAAAAATGCAAATACTCCCAGCAAGGCCAGTGTGCTGAGGCACGAAGTTTTCAATTTGTAAAAGGTTTTCATGGCATAAAGGTTTTTGCGATTTATGCCAATGAAGTTGCGCCCAATACAGAAGAAAAGGCCTATCCTACCGGGGTAGTTTCGCACCTACCCGGGTGGGTAGTTTTTTTAACTAACTGATAATTAGATTGTTGAATTCTACTCTTTGGGAGTGCTCAATGCGAACTGTAGCGCTTCTTTGCGGTTGGTGACGCCTAATTTTTCGTAGATATTTTTCAAATGATACTTCACTGTATTCACCGAAACGAATACTTTCTCGGCGATTTCAGAATTGTTGAGGTTACTCAGTGCGTGGGTGAGTATTTCAAATTCACGCTCAGAAAGAGGTTGGGCAAGTCTTTGGTTGATGTCATCAAGCTCCATGTTCAGTGCCTGGGTATCCGGGTTAAGCACGACTTTTATCTTTGTGCGCATTTCGTTGACCTCCGCTTCCAGTTGCAGGCGCTTTGCCCTGTACCTCGACATTAGCGCCAGTGTGATCGACAACAATGAAATAACCACGATAGCAAGCGAAAACATGAGCCATCTTTCACGAACCTCCTGGCTCGCTATCTCGCTTTGTTGCACCTCATTCTCAAGCCGGAGTATGGTGTTTTCCTGCTCCTTTACATCCACTGCATATTTGATGTTGAGTTCGGAGATGGCATTTCTATTAAAGATGGTAAGGGTAGAGTCTTCCAGTAGTTTATATTGTTTGAATGCATCAAGGGCTTCGATATATTCACTTTTATACTCTTTTACCTCAGCAAGCAAGCGGTAACTCTCTTTCAACTGAGTGAGGAGTTGGTTTTTTTTACTAAAGTTGAGGTTCTCGGTCAGCAGGGCCTCTGCTTGTGCAAACTGGCCGGTTAACATAAAGTTTTCTGCCAGTGTTAGCCTCGCAGAAGACAGGTGCTCACTTTCTTCCAGCCCCTCATAGTAATGCATGGCCTGCTCCACCAACCTTCGTGCCTCACGGTATTTCTTTTGCTGGTTGTAGATGGAGGCAAGATTCACCCAGCGCTCAGCTATATTGATGCTGTCGTTGAGTGCCTGGTGGGCCTGAAGGGATTGCTGTACATAGTACAGCGCACTGTCGACCACGCCTAGTTGCTGATAGGCTAACCCAATACTGTTCATTCGCTCGGCAACTGAGTTGGCATTACCACCACCTTTTTTGTGCATCAGTATGGATTCCTTGTAGTGAGTGATGGCTCTGTTGTAGTTTCCATTTTCCTCACTGAGGATACCCATCTGCTTTAAATCAAAAGCTATGGCCGATGTGTCTCGTTTGACTCTGTCGATTTCGTAGGCTTTGTTAGTATAGTCAATAGCATTGGCAAAATCACCAAGCGACTGATAGCCAGACCCCACGTTGTAGTAGGCAGTGGCCAGTTCGGTAGAATCCTGCAATGAAACTGCATAGTCCAGCGCTTTGAAATAGTAGTCCAGCGCTTTGGAATAGATGCCCAACTCCCGGTAACAGAAACCAGCATGAGAGTTGCATTCCAGCATCAGCAGCAGGTCGCTTACTTCTGATTTTGACGCAGCCTCGATGGCCAGCAGGTAGTTCTCGAGCGACTCGGGCAGGTTGTTAATGTAGTATAAAGCATCGGCTTTTAGCTGGTAGAGCCTGGCTTTTTCAAGCGGGTCTTTTGAATTTTCGAGCAACTGATTTGCAACGGATACCACCTGCTCGTACTCTTCCGCCCTGACCATTTCTTTCAAACGATCAATAGTGATTCCCTGTGCCAGGCAGTGAATACTGATAAAAAAAACAACGACAAATAGAGAGGCACCTTTCTCAGGAACTGGACACCACATACTCAACAGCTTCTTTTCGGTTACTTACCCCCAATTTAGCATACACATTCCTCAAATGGAACTTAACGGTATTAATAGACACAAATAGCTTATTTGCTATTTCCTGGTTTGTTTGGCCTGCCAGGCTGAGCGTGAATGTTTCGAATTCACGTTCGGTTAGCGGATCCACGAGTTTGTTATTTATGGCGGCAAAGTCTACGGCAAGTTCTGAGGCCATGGGGCCTTCCAGCAGGTCTACATAACGCCTTTGCAAGGCGTCAAATTGGTGCTCCTGAATAATCATTTCTGCTTTTCGGTGTTTCCCCTGCATGGTGGCATAAATCATGAGGCCAATCACCAGCATTGATAGGCAAATAACGGTGCCTGTAAACCATGCTCTTTCGTTGGCTGCCTTAGCATCGTTGACCTGGCTTTGAAGTGAAAGGCGCTCAATTTGCGCTTCTTTTTGGGCAGTGCTAAATGCCACCTCCAATTCGGCTATTCTATCATTTTTTTCCTGGCTTACCATTTCGCTCCACACAGACGCTGATTTTCTTTCGAACTCCAGGGCTGCTTTGTAGTTCCCGGCCATCTCTTCAATGTCGGCCCTGTTAGCATAGGTGAGATGCTCTATTTCTTTGGAGCTAATGGTGGCCGCAATTGATTCCGCTTCTAACAGAAGAGCTCTCGCCTCGGCAAAATCCCCATAAAAGGCCCGAACCTCTGCCAGCTCCCCAAGTGTGCGGGCGAGGCCTTGTTGGTCGGCAATCTTCCTTTTTAGCGCAATGGATTCTTCAAAATATCCTGCAGCCTTCTTTAGGTCATTTAACGACACATAAGCAGAGCCAATATTGTTCAGGGCATTGGCTATTTTCTTCTCGTCGTTGAACTCTCTCGCAATGGCAAGCGACTCTTCGTAGTAAGCAATGGCTTCCTTATACTGCTCTTGTTTTCTTTTGATGATACCCAGGTTCAGCAGGCTATTGGCGAGGGGAAGTTGTTGGCCTTCCTGCCTTTTTAGCTCCAACGCCTTTAGTTGATACTTTTCAGCATTTGCCAGGTCGTTCATGCGATCATAGGTAATACCGAGGTTGTTGTAAGAGGAGCTAACCCTTGGGTCGTTCGACGCTTCCCTGAGTGCCAATGCTTGCAGATGGTAGTCAATAGCTTTATCGTAGGCCGATTTATAAGTGAAGCAAAGTCCGATGTTGTTGAGGAAACTGGCCAACTGTGCAGTGTCGCCCGCAAGCTGTGCGTTGGGTATGCCTCGGTCAAAGTAATAGATGGCGGAGTCGTAGGCGGATGTTTGAAAATGATAAATGCCTATAAGATTGAGCACTTTCACTATGGCGATTGGCGGGGTGTTGGCGTCAGTGAGTAGTAGCGCTTGCTCGGCATACCACCTCATTGAGTCGCCGTCCTTGTTTCTGAATTGGTTGGCGACCTCCGTCAAGAGGTCAATTCGTGCGTTATTGTTGGTGGTCTTTGATAAAACTGTTTTAAGGCTGTCGACACCGCCATCCGATGCAACTGCATCGCCAATTGTACAAATGAAAAGCATTAGTAGCCAGGGCAGCTTCAACATTAGGCAGCTTGATTAAAAAAAATGAATCCTTAAAATAGCAAGGGAACTCCTAAATGACAAAAAAAGAGCCGCTATGATCTTTCACAGCGGCTTTAATAATGTAGCGGTAATATCAGGTATTAACCTACTTACTCATCCAGCTATACAGGAGATCAAGCTGCTGCTGAGTAGGACTTGCCATCATTTCGATGGATGGAGGCGATTGCGTTTTTACCATGATCGCCTTCGCTTTTAGCTTCACATTCTTGATTTTTCCTGGCTTTACTTCACGTTGGACCAATGCTGTGATTTTGTCACCCTCTTTGCGGCTTTCTTTGTAAGCCATTACAGCCTCCTGGAAATTCTGTACAGTAAGTGGTATACCGTCAAATTCTAGCAGATGATCTCCTTCCTTATAACCCATGTCGATACCAAAAGCATTCAGGTTATCAGCTTTCGCTACCACCAGATGGCCGCTTTCCTGATCTAGTCCGAACGAGATATTTCCCATAGACGGTTCCATTTTTGCCTGAGATGGAGTGAAGCTGACACCAATTTTGGCCAGGTATTCTTTCAATGGCAGAGGCTTGTTCCCTTCCACATAGGTGCTGAAAAACTCCCTGATTTCCGGGTACGTAAGCTCAGTGATTTTATCGAACAGCTCATCGTCTTTGAAAGAACTGTCTTTGCCGTATTCATTTGACAGGTCTTTTAGGAGTTGGTTAACGCTGTACTTGCCGCCGGAAAGCTCCCGCAACCTGATGTCCAGACAAAGCCCTATCAGTGCACCTTTTTCGTATACGTTGCCATACTGATCTTTGTATTGGTCAAGGCAAAGCTTGCTCATAACAGTGAAGGGCACCGTGTCGTTATAGCCAGCGGCGTTTACCACCTTCTCTTCAATCTTGGCGAGGTATTCGTCGATGCCAAAAAGCCCTTCGGCCAATTGCACGTGTCCGGCGAAGTACTCAGTTACGCCTTCGTACATCCAGAGGTGCTTCGACATTTTCGGATCAATAAAATTGAAATTTCCTATTTCTTCGGAGTGAATACTTAATGGCGTGATGATATGGAAGAACTCATGGGCCGATACATCTTTGATCAGCTGAGTAAGGTACTTGGGGTTCACTTCTGGCAGGCTGTACATAGAGGAATACGAATGCTCCAGTGCACCGAGTGCGCCTGACTGCGATGGCCCTGCAAAAAGATAGATAATGTAAGCGTACTTTTTAATGGGCAATGTTCCCCCCAAATAGTTTTTCTGAGCTTCCAGTATCTGGTTCACATTGTCTTTTACAAACTCAGCAGTAAGCAGGCCGTTGGGTGAGTAGACAGAAAAGAGAATTTCGGCGCCCCCCACATTGATGGTGGTGGTGTCCGGCACCGAATACATCATCGGTGCATCGGCCAGATTGAAGTAGTTGTCGGCGATGTAAGTGTCAGTATTGTTTTCTGACCTGGCAGCCTGCAAAGAGGTAGCACCGTAGAAGCCCTCAGGGTAGGAGATATTCACTTCGTACTGCACATCCTTCATTCCTTTGAGATAGCCAAAGAACCCGAAAGTGTTGATGACGAAGTTCTTTCCTTCTTCAATATTGGTACCCGCCGGCTCAAATACTGTGTTGCCTTGCTCGGTATCATACGAATCCTCCACCCAGTATTCCACTTTGGCCAGTGAGGCGGCATTTTTGATCAGCCACCTGTTCTGGTCAAGTGAATCAACGGAAAGCTCCTTGCCATTGATGTCAAAGGCTTTGAAGTCGGAAAGGAACCTGCCAAAGTCGTAGATGCTGTAAGTGCCTGGTACTATTTTTGGCATTTGGTATTCAATTTCGGATGCTGACACAGCAGGTAACTCAATGCTCACTTTTACTTTATCATTCTTCACAACATTGAGGTCGAGAAATGCCCGATATCGCAAATTGGCAATTAACTCATCGGTAGCTTCACTTTGAGCTGGGTTGGTCGTTTTTGTGGATGAGGATAGAGCTGATTTTCCAATCGTTAGAGTATTATTAGAATAATCGAAATTTATACTACCTAGTCTGCTTAGCGCAGATTGTCCCAAAAGTAACGGAGCATTCATGTTATGGGTAACACTTGCCTCAACGTTGAAGATTTTTATGCCTCCAATTTCGAGCTCTCTTAGAATTATTTTTGTTCCTTTCTCTATATCACCATTTGCGATTTGATAGTATTCTGAACCAATTAAGTCTTTCTCATTTAAGTATCCATTTTTTAGCATAAAGGCAGCTTCTGTTACCGAGATTGAAACATCAGAGGCTCCAGTGTCAAAAATGAATCTCAGTGGTAGGTTATTTACTTTGCATGGAAGAGTAAAAACACCATTGTTCTTTTCCATTTTGACAACAGATTGTGCCGTAGTGTTTAATTGTAATAATAGAAAGACTAAAAAAGTCATGCTAAATAGCTTCATCTTGAGGGTCTTGTCATGAAGAACATTGGAGGAATGGGAAAGCTTGCCTGCTCGGCTCAGGAACAGACTCAGCAGTATTGTCAACTTTTTCATTGAGAGTTTTTGTGTTTGGGCTCCATTCCTGTCACCAGATTGCGGATCATTTAATGAAAGCCATGTTGTTTTAGAAAGTTGCAAGCGAAAGAAGGGCGCAATTAAGCTAAATAGTTTTTGTTGCTCAACATTTATTATGGTGAAAAAACGTTAAACCTTCCTCTTTTCTACCCGAATAACGCCTTTGAGGCCCGACCAGTCCTCATCGACGGCACAGACTTTCACATCCACCATGTCGATGGTTAGCATCAAGTTGCGGATGTCGTCTTCGATGAGGTTCTTAGGTATTTTGGACTTTCCCTTGGGCCAGGATACCCAAATCATGCCATTTTGCTCTATTTTTTCCTTTAGCTTCGGCAGTTGTGTGTGGAGGTCGTCTTTGCTGGTGGTGAAAAAGTGGATGATGTCATACAGGTCAACAGTTTGCGATTCATGAGCCAGCACGTCGTCGGGAAAATCCTCAAATAGTTCGAAGTAATGTGACGGACGGTTGATGAGAAGCACTTTGCTTCCTTCTTTGATGCCCAGTTTTTTAGCGAGAGGAGTGCCTGAGTAGCCAGCCATGGTGTGTCAGTTTATTGTAACGGAGACTAATTTAGGCAAACTAGTTTAATTGATTTGACAGATAGTCATGTGGAAATTCCAAAAGACAAAAGGCAAAACCCAAATAAATAACAAATCCGAAGCACCAAAATCAAAACAGAAACACGGGTAGTTTGAGGTTTTGAGTTTCGGCATTGGTGCTTATTTGTTATTTGGTGCTTGAATTTTGTGATTTCACTTTTGTAGATGAGGTTTAGGAAATACCAACAGCCAAAAAGCAAAACTCAAACAAATCCCAAATTCTGAATCCCAATTTCAAAACCCGACGCCTGACGTTTTGAATTTAGCATTTGGTGCTTATTTGTTATTTGGCGTTTGCGTTTTGTGATTTCACTTTTGTAGATGAGGTTTAGGAAATACCAACAGCCAAAAAGTAAAACTCAAACAAATCCCAAATTCTGAATCCCAATTTCAAAACCCGACGCATGACGTTTGAAGTTTTGAATTTGCTATTTGGTGCTTATTTGTTATTTGTTATTTGGCGTTTGCGTTTTGTGATTTCACTCCAAGTGCCTTCCTAAAATAAATCCTCGACTCCATAGGATCGGTGTGCTCAGAAAAACCACTTACATAGTAGCCCTGCGACAGACAAAACCGAATCATTGGCTTCAGCTTGTTCCTTGTTTTGAGCAGCATGTGGGTATAACCTTTCTCAGCGGCCCACTGTTCCATTGCGGCGGTTAGCTGCTGATAAATACCCTGGCCTCGGTAGGCTGGCAGCAGCCCGCCCATCCACGAGTAGAAGCTGCCGTCTTTGTATCGGTCGTACCCCACTTTGAACCCAATAATTTTGCCGTCTGCTTCAGCGACTAGTATGAGATGCGGCCTATCTTGAAAGCGTTCGTGGTAGACCGGTTCTTCGTAGGGGTTCACTAGCTCAGGAACGTGTTGTGAAGCCGCCACAACCTCCTCTATGGTGCCTTCCCTAATTGTCATTTGTTGGAAACCTTGATGTTAGCCAGCAGCCATGTGTTTGGGTCTGCTACAATACCGGCCGGCATTTGGGGTACCTCCCATTCTGCTGTTGTGCTTTCTCCCGACACCTCTATGGTTTTAATTTCGCTGATGGCTCCGTTAGTGCCTTTGATGCCAAGCTCCAGCGGCAACTTGACCGACTTGCTTAGTCCCGGGCTTTTCACCTGAACAGATAGCTTGCCCAGCTTTTTATGGTACTTCCAGCTCAGGGAAAGCTCGGGCAACAATGGCTGGAAAATCCACTGATCAAAGAACCAGCCAAGCTGCTGTCCGCTGGCTTGTTCCATCACGGCCTGAAAATCGCTCGTGAGTGCATTGGAGAATTTGTAAGTGTCGTAGTAAGTGCGCACACCCTGAAAGAAAGCCTCGTCCCCGATTTGTTTACGCAGCATGTGCAAAACCCATGCAGCTTTTTGGTAAACATTAGGGCTGAGCAGTGTTTTGATGTCGGCGATGGTGGAGTCTACAATCGGCGAGGTGGGGTATTTTGCGCGGTATTCATTAATTTTTGGCAGCATGTGCTTCATCCCTGCCTGCAAACTGTCTTTTCCGTAGGTTGTTTCTCTGTACACTTGAGTAAAATAGGTCGCAAACCCTTCGCTGAGCCAAACATGGTGCCAGTCCTTTTCGGTAGCGGAGTTGCCAAACCACTGGTGGGCTATCTCGTGAGCGATCAGGCCTTCAATATCACGGTCACCCGAGACCGTCTTTTCGTTATAAAAGATATTGCCGGCATTTTCCATTCCGCCAAATTTCGTTTTGGACTGCACATTGGCCAGCTTTTCGAAAGGGTATGGGCCAATAATGTCCTGGAGAGTAGCCAATATCTCCACAGCCTGAGCATAGCGATAAAACCCTGCATTTCTGTTTTGGTGATACACCCATGATGATACGGGGATGTCGCCTACCGAGCCCACATGATCCACGGCAAAGGTGGCCGCCCCAAATACCATCACTTTAGTAGAAATGGGCACCGACTCTATCCAGTGAGTGATTTTTGTGTCGTAAGAAAGCACCGTTTCTTCCTTAAGTCGCCCGTTGGCCACAACGGTGTAATAGATCGGCGCTTCAACGATAAACTCGCAGGTGGCTTTGTCTGAAGGATGATCCACCACGGGAAGCCAGTGATGCGCCCTGTCGGGCCAGTTGTCGCCAAAGAAGGTTTTTTCGCCAAACAGGTTGGTGTCAATAATAAGTCCATCCTGCGGAGTACCCTCATACTGGATGGTCATTCTCAACGTTTCGCCTTTGCTGGCTTCTACGTTGACGATAACTCGGTTACTGTTATGCGCATAAGTGGTGGTCTTTCCATCAATATCGAGCTGGGTAATCTTCATGCCTCCCCTTGCGTCTTCATTTTGCAGGTCAAGTGCAAAAGTCTTGATGTCCTCTTTTAACAAAACCTCAATGACAGACTTCCCGGCAATGTTGTTGGTTTCGGCAGACAGCTGCAGCCGGAAGGCATAGTGCTGCACGTCAATAGCCGGGTTCAGTGGGTAGGGGTCGCTGCCGAAGAGAAGAAACGGGCCTAGAGCGAAAAGAAGGGTGCTTAAAATGGGCTTCATGTTGTATTTGGTTACAGCCCTAAAAGTAACGTAAAAACGAGTGTTTTAAATCGAAAGAAGTGGAATTGATCAATGGCAGGCGACCACGCCTTCAGGCAACGGGGCAATTCTCGCTGCCAGGTCTTTGTATTGGCAGGCCACCTTTTCATCGCCCACCGTCTGGTAGCAGTCGGCTCGTAGCAGGTAGATTTCCTGCGCCTTGGGCCATACATTGGCGAGCCATTTCGTTTCATGCAGGCTTTGTTCCACGTTGCCCACAAGAAGATAGCCCCTTGCTTCACCCAGAAATATATCAAGATCTTCCCGGCCCACATTCCCGCTATGTATCAATATGATATATGCCTCTCCAAACGACGAGATGTAACTATTAATGACGACATCTGCTGCTTTATGATAGTAGTCGAGCGACGCTTCATAGTCCGATAGGTTATCCCGGTAAATCTCGGCCATGCTCTTCAGGATGTGCCGCTTTTGCAATCCCGATTGCAACAGATTGGTGTACGTGTCGATGGCGGCGTTGAATTGGTTGGTTTCTTTGTAGCATTGGGCCATCCTGAGCTTAAAGTCAAAGGATTGGTAAATCAGGTATGGTTCAGCAATCAGGTAGCTTTCGAGTGCAGAGCGGTAATCCTTTGCTTCGAAAAATACGTCGCCGTCGTGAATCACTTTGGAAAGCAGCGACTCTTTGAAATCTTTGATATATTCTTCAGTTCTATAGAAGGTCACAAAAGGAGAGAGGATTTTCAACGATTCGTCCACATGGCCAAGCTCTGCTTCTTTTACTGCCGTATCAAAAATACCCCTTCTCTCATCCAGAAGGGCTTCCATTTTCATGTTCTGGTAAAAGGCATAAGCTTGCATGGCAGCCATGATGACCGTGGCCAGTGCCAGTGAGAGGCCGAAAGCCCACAGTGTGCCCTTGTTGTTGCGCTTGAGCTCCTCGTACGAATACGTGCTCTTTTTGCCTCCTCTCGCATAAGGAGGTCGCCTGGTCTCATAGGTTTGGGAGGGAGGAGTGTATTCATACGTGGGCACGCTGTACTTGAACCGGTAGTCGTAGTTGGCCTTTTGAATAGGGTCGGATAGTACCTGGTAGGCCATGTTGATCTCCTTGAAGCGCTCCTCCATGGCAGGGTCACCAGCATGCTTGTCAGGGTGATAGGTCATGGCCAGCTTTTTGAAAGCAGCCTTGATCTCGTAATGCCCCGCCTCTTCGGGAACGCCCAGTATTTCGTAGTAGTTGCGCAAAGGAAATTCGGTTCTGAGAAATGAATTTAGCGATTATCCTTGAAAAACGATGAGCGATGCTGTTTTGTTGCTAATTAGCGCATGTCCCGTTGATAGGGAAGGCTAATTCTTCATCAGTCTGATGGTTTGCTGACTGCCTCTCGACTTCATGTGTAAAAAATATACGCCAGATCGGTTGTTTTCCAGATGCATATTGAGATAATCTTCCACCACCGACGACGTCTGGTTGGCAGTCTGAAATACCACCTGCCCATCGGACGACGTAAGTGAAATTGAATCAAACGAAGAGTGCTCTGAGTCCAAGCTTACATGTCCTTTAAAGGGGTTGGGATATACAGTGGCCAGACTTGTGCCTGGTTCGGGGTTGCCGAGGTGGTGCATTACGGGGCTTATCGACTGCGTACCATCGAAATCGGTCTGGGTGATTCTGAAATAGACATTAGCTCCGCCAGCTAGATCTACGAAGCTGTAGTTGGAGATGGATTCGGTGTTGCCATTTCCTTTCACGGTGCCTATTTCCTTAAATGTCTGCGTGTTGTCGCATGATTTTTCGATTGTGAATCCTTCGTTGTTGACTTCGGAGGCAGTAGCCCATTTTACCTCAACCGACCTGCCGTCGCCCTTTTCTACCTTTGTGTAAAGCCATTCTACAGGAAGGGGGGAGCTACACCCGGTGCCGCAGCATCCGTCGGCGCAATCCGAATCACCCGACATTAAATTCGTGCCGTTTTCGTAGTAAGTGCCGGTTACTGACATCGTGCCGCTTCCAGCCACTGAGCCCAGGGGGTTATTGTAGAAGTCACCCCCAACGGCGACGTCTCCGTCGTTTGTTAGCCAGCCAGTGGTAGGAATTAGTACAATAGTGGCCCCATTATAAAACGTGCCTGTCATTGTAACTGTGCCAGTAGAGTTAACTGTTAGGGTACCAGTATTCACAATAATGTTGCCATTGACGATTAGGTCACCGTTAACCACTATGTGGTCATTTATAATAAGGTCGCCGTTGATGGTCATTGTGCCATTGACAGTAAGGGTAGGGTCGCTTATTATATTACCTTGCGTAACATTGCCTGTAACGGTGCATGAGCCCGTTTGCGTTTGGTTCGTGGAGTAGTTGGCAGGGCAAGCAGCCCAGGCACTTTGGGTAGTGAACTCAACCATAAGAGCCAGATAAAAGAAAAGAGGTAGTAACAAAGCTTTCATTGAAGGAAAGATTAGTGTTGAGAATTAAACTCACTACTAAATTAGGCGCTTCGTGCGACTAACCGAAAACCGGATTTTTTTCAGACTGTTATATCCAGGCCATGGCTGAACTATAAATTGTGAAAAACTGCAATTGATGTATCAACCTTACTCCGTTTTTTGTTGCTCGGAGTCGGCAGCAAAACAATTGAACATTGGCTCACCAGGATAATGAAGGGTTTTCACAAACAGGTTGCGGTTTTTTTTATACTATTTCAAAAAAAGTATGTCGCATAGTACTAAATCGTATTTGCAGTAAATTTCTGGGTTTGCTCTGAGGTGCAACTGTCTGTTTTTGTTGGGGTTGGGTGGGAGAAAAGTGATGCACCGACCACATAAGAATTGCCGGGCATTGTATTGAACTTCGAAACAGACCGAGTGCCGTAGGTACGGTATATAGAAACCACGCCAGGGCGTGGCTATGGTGCGAAGGGCTGGCACCGATCGCAGTGATATTACACTCCGTCCGGGCCCCTTCAGGGCTTGCAGATCGCCAGCCGCTCCAGCACCACCAGTCCCGTTAGGGACGACATGGCGGTAACGCCAAAAGTAGGGCAGTGGAGTAGAGCGAGTGCCGTAGGTACGGTATATAAAGTATCGCCTTGGCGTGTCTGCTTCGGTGCGAAGGGCTGGCACCCTTCGCAGTGATATTACGCCCTTACAGGGCTTGCCAGTGGCGAGACCTAGCCACACTGCGAGTCCGGTTAGGAACGACGTGGGAGGTAACGCCATTGGCTCAACGACCAGTTTCCTGGCATTTTATTTGTATCAAATAGGTGTTATAGCTAAGATAATTGTTCTTATAAAGGTGTTTTTCTGTAGAAAATGATCCACTATTCGTTAGCATTTCACTGGTAGAAATATTCAATAGAGCCGTTTTCCTACTTACTTGACTTTGCATATTATGAACTTTCCAAAACGATCCTCCCTTTTCGTGGCCATGATGGCCGCAAGCCTGCTCTTTGCTGCCAGCTGCAACAAAGACGACGACCCTACCGAATTGTCAGCGGAAGCCGAGAGTTTCCTGACTGAGATTTTGGACATCATGGAAGCCAACTCAATCAACAGGGATAAAATAGACTGGACAGTCTTTAGAGAAAAGGTATTTGCTAAGGCTATAGGAGCAAAGAGTATAGAAGATACCTACATCGCTGTTGAGGAGGCATTGACATTGCTGGGCGACAACCACAGCAGCTATAGAAAAAGTGGCGGAGCAGGCACTATCTTCGTTGGGCAGCTTAGCTGCGAAGGGCAAAATAATGTGCTGCCCACTATTCCGGATAACATAGGCTATGTGAAAGTGAATTTTTTTTCGGGAGGGTCTGCCGACGGAGCAGCGCTTTCCTTTGCACGAGCCATACAGTTGCAGATCAAAACTCAGGACAGCGAGGATAATATTGGCTGGATTGTGGATGTGAGAAATAATGGTGGAGGTAATATGTGGCCTATGATAGCTGGGATAGGGCCTATCCTGGGCGAGGGAGTCGCTGGTTATTTTGTTTATCCCGACGGATCGGAAGAGTCGTGGGGATATCAAGCAGGTGCTTCGACTTTAAACGGAAGTGCCGTGACAACGCTGACCGAACCTTACGAGCTGATGAAGGATAACCCTAAGGTAGCGGTGCTGTTGAACAATGGCATTGCGAGCTCAGGCGAGATAGTGGCGATTAGCTTTATAGGTAGGGAAAATACCAAAAGCTTTGGTGAAGCTACCTGCGGATTATCCACCAGCAATACCGCTTACCAAATCAGCGATGATTCATTGCTGATCCTCACTACGGCCTACCAGGCCGACCGGAACAAGAACGTCTTTGGTGTCCCCATAGAACCTGACGGCCCAACTAGCAGCGAGGCCTCGATCAACCGGGCAATTGCCTGGTTACAAGGGGAGTGAGGTTGTTTCTAAGAGGTTGGCATTGCTGTTCTGATGTGAAGGTTAACTTAAGGTCATTGCTCGTGGTGTGAAGGTCGTCATCGGTCAGATGGTGTGGCTAGCTATAGGTCACTTGGCTTGCCTCTTACTCTCCTCCCATGGCCACTGTAAACGGCCACCCCTCAAACTGTCCGGCGTCGCCCTTGCTTACATCTGCTTCTCTGGGCCAGCATTCAAAGGTGACACTTTTGTTCTCTTTGTTGAAACGAATCAATCCGTAGCCTGAGCCACTGGAAGGGCTTTCAGGGTTGACATAGGCATACATGGTGATCTTGTTATTGAACCCATCGAGATAGTCGCCCGTCCAGGGTAGGTTGGTAGCGGTATTCGGATGGGCACCTGCTTTTCCATCAGCAGGCCACCACCAGCGGCTGTAGTAGTTGTTGACAATGGCAGGCACTACAAATGCCCATGGGCCATCGCCAAACTCGTCGATGCCATGTTTGATCACCGTGGCCAGGTGCTGGTCGCCGGCAATGTGCACTGCACCGGCAGCCCTGATTTTCTCCAGTGCTTTGTTGCGGCCGGTCTGGGGCCAGCCGTTGGAATCGAGGTCGGCATGCAGGCGGTTGGTGGAATCGCCGTGGATGTGAGCACCACCGCAAAACCCGGTTTGCGAAAGTACCGCTTTCATCACGCCCTGGCTTTCGGCGCCCCACTGGTCAAGGAAGGCAAGCTGCCTGTCGCCCAGTAATTGCAGGCCTTCCACATCAATGGACGCTGGGTCATAATCGGGATTGCGGATGTGATCGGGGCGTGGGCCCTGCTGCGGTATTTTTCCACCCGGACCCGATTTGAATTTGCGGTCTTCGATGATGGCAAAGTCAACCCCGCCAACCATCAGGTTGGTGTAATACACGCCAATACCCTGCTCTATGGGCGTAGGGTCGAACGGGTCGGGCAGGTGGGCCGTTTGGCACCGCTCCACCATTTTCACATATTGATCATGATAAAAGTAGCCTCCGTCATCACCTTGCACCCGGGAAGCCTTCCTGCCATTTTCACCCCAAAGATTGCCCTGTCCAATATCATGGTCGTCGGGGATGGTAATGCAGGGCCTGGTGCGAAAGGTCTCTTTGAACTGCTGCCCGAACTTGAGCCATGCTGCCGTGTGCTCGGTGTGGTCGTACGACTGATCGCCAGCGAAAAACATGAGGTCAGGATCCTGGAGGTTGATGTTGCGCACAAAGTTGGCCCTGTCGCCCCGGTCTCTGTTGGAATTGCAGGAAAGGGCTGCTATAGAAATATTGCTGTTATCTACCGGGTCTTTGCGAATGAGTCCTTCGAAAGTTGCTGAGTCGCCGTGAAGGAGGCGGTAGGGAGTGTCGAGGGTGCTGTCCCAATCGGTCACCCGAAACAGTGCCGACCAGCCCAGGTCGTTGACCTTCGCTGTTTGGATTTCCTTCCAGCTGCCGACTTCTTTTACTTCGAGTCGAACCTCCCGTGATTCATCGGGATATAAAGGGTAGAGCTGGGCCGAGAGCTTGAGGGTATTGTTGGACACCGTGTAAAGCCCAAAGGCCACCACTTCGCTGCGGTGCACTTTCAGGTCAATAATGGGATTGCTGGGTCGGTTCCACCAATCGTTGGTGGCCAGGGTATCGAGTTTCTCAAATGGTGCCGTGACCAACGGCTTACTGTTGGTGTAGTCTTTTGGCTGGTTGCCTGGTGCGCAGGCAGCAAGGAGCAGGAGGAAGGGTAGGTACAAAGCGTGTTTCATTTAGCTAATATAGTAGACATTCGGTGTGGGCGTACAAAAAATGATGAGAAAGAGGAAGGTTTCACGCAGAGGCGCAGAGCCGCAAAGGGAGGACAGCAGAGGAGGAGGTTTCACGCAGAGGCGCCGAGCCGCAAAGGGAGGACACAGAGGAGGAGGTTTCACGCAGAGCCGCAAAGCCGCAAAGGGAGGAACGCCAAGGAAGGGAAGGTTCTCGCAAACGATGCAGAGGAGTAAAGGAGGAGTTCCGTAGGGATGAAATGTGTCTAAAACCACAGGCAATACCCCAACGATGGAGCGAGTGCCGCAGGTACGGCACATCAACTACCGGAGAAGGGGGATGGCACGCCAACCAGTGTATCGTCGGTAGACGGGGGCAAGGAAGAGGAGGGTTCACGCCGAGGACGCAAAAGGAGGGAAGTTTCTCGTAGAGGCGCAGAGTCGCCAAGGGAGGACACAGAGGACGAATACGCAAAGGTCCCAAAGGGACGTAGTTTCACGCAGAGGCCGCAAAGGGGCGGAAACCTCAATGTCAGTTGGTCATTCAGCACATTGCCAGGCTCAGAAGGGTGCATTACATGCTGCTGCCATGCTCGGAATAATGACCAAAATCGTTATCTTTATCATCGTAAAAAAGGGAAGACTATGCCTCACGCTATTAACAGAGATTTGCTACAGGAATTGGAAAAGCTCGGGGAAGGCCAGCAGGAGAAGGTGCTTACGTTTACCAGGGAGATGCTCACCAGCGAGGAAATGGATCGGAGAGCGAACCTTTCCGAAGAGGCTATTTCAGGAGGAAAAGTAAAATCGTTCGATCAGTTTGACAGAGGTTTTGAGGAATGGATGGCCCAGAAGAAGAAGAACGATACGAAGTAATAATTACCAGTCCTGCAGAGCTGGCGTTTTACGAAGTGCTGGAGTATCTGTTTGACAACTATACATTTGATCGGGCCGAACAAGTTGCCCATTCTCTCAGAAATCTTACTAAAAGCCTTTAACTCCTTCCAAAAAGGGGAACCATAGAATCCAGACTCAGCCATCGGGCTAACCAATACAGGTTTATTCTTTTCAGAAGAAGCCCACGAGCTGACATTAAAGTCATCTATTACATCGAGGAGAGAGAAAGGAAGGTCTATGTAACGGATTTCTTTCCAACAGAAAACGACGATAGCCAGATCGGGTAGCGCAGCAACCAGCAAGTGGTGATGGTAGTTCGGCCGGATTTGGTTCCGAAACTGGAGTGCCTCGTTCCGGCATCGGGTTCCGGCATCGGGTTCCTGCATCGGGTTCCACGTCGGCTCCGCTTTGCTATCGCTGCACTGCGTGACGATCGAGTAACAATGGCGCTTCGATTGACCAATGCCTCCTTGCGTGAGGGACAGAGCCCCGAAAGCTTTCGGGGTTGGAGCCCGCTGTTGGTTTTTCGTGCGTTGGCCGGCGACTGGTGAAGGCCCGACCCCTGCCGCCGAAATGGATTATCGGGTGAGTAGTAACATTCCGGCGGCAAAGGGGGCACGCCCAAAGCTGTTGAAGCATTTGTTGATGGGGTGATTGGAGACACGAGGATTAAAGAGGTTACTACTTGCAGGAACGCAGAGAGTAACCTCTTTAATTCAATCCTGCTGGCAGAAGCGCAGAGTAACCTCCTTTCATTCGTCTCACATGAACGAGACAAGGATGCCCTCCGATGTCTGACGCCTCTTTCAGGGTGGCTATGGCCGTGCCGACGCCCCCAAATAATCCCCGTTGTATCTTTTGCCTTTTTGCCCTAACTAGCAGGCTTTTACTAATTAACCCAAAATGAAAAGAACAACAACCCTGGCCCTAATGCTGTGCCTTTCAGTGGCGGCACTTGCCCAAAAGAAAGATGACAAAAAGAAGGGCCTTCCCCTGGACTCTCTTCGCACCATTCCCATTGAAGTAAACGAGGGGTCGTGGATTCACCTTGATGTGAGCCCCGATGGGAAGACCATTGTGTTTGAACTGCTGGGCGATATTTACACCCTGCCCATAGTTGGCGGGCAGGCATCACGCCTGACGAAAGACATTGCCTTTGATTCGCAGCCCCGCTTCAGCCCCGACGGCAAGGAGATCGTTTTCATTTCCGATGCTTCGGGCGGAGAGAATGTGTATGTGATGACACTGGCCGATACGACAAAGCGCCAGCTCACAGAAGGCAATAACAACGTGTTTCAATCGCCGGAATGGACGCCCGATGGTCAGTATGTGGTGGTATCGAAAGGGGCCATCCTGCGGAGTGTACCAAAGCTACAGCTATTGCACAAAGATGGTGGCAGCGGCATCGAGCTTATTAAAGAGCCGGAGCAGCTAAAGACAGTGGAGGCTGCCTTTGGCCCTGACGGCCGCTATATCTGGTTCAGCCACCGCAACCGCAACTGGCAGTACAATGCTGTGTTTCCGCAGTACCAGCTGGCTGTGTACGACAGGGAAACGGGCAAATACGAAACCAAAACAAGCCGCTACGGCTCGGCCTTCAGGCCCACGCTGTCACCCGACGGCAAATACCTGGTGTATGGCAGCCGCCACGATGCAGAGACAGGATTGGTGATCAGGACACTGGCTACTGGCGATGAGAAGTGGCTGGCGTACCCTGTGCAGCGTGACGACCAGGAATCGATTGCCACCCGTGACGTGCTGCCCGGCATGTCGTTTACGCCCGATAGTCAGTTTCTGGTGCTGTCGTATGGTGGAAAGATCATGAAGCTGCCTATCGCCGGTGGTGATGCGGTAGAGATTCCGTTCACGGTGAAAGAAGACCTTGAGGTGGGGCCGTCTGTGCATTTCAACTATAAAATCAGCGATGACCCAACCTTCATAGTGAAGCAGGTCAGGAACCCGGTGCTTTCGCCCAATGGCAAGAAGCTGGCTTTTACCGCCCTTGACCGACTCTACGTAATGGACTATCCGAACGGCACGCCTTCAAGAGTGACCACCTTTGATATGACAGAAGCCCACCCTTCCTGGTCGCCAGATGGCGCTTCGCTGGCTTTTGTGACCTGGAGCAATGCAGCCGGTGGCCATATATACAAAACTACGTTTGGGAAGAAAACCACGCCGCCTGTGAAGCTGACGCAGGAGCCAGCGGTATACCGTGACATCGCCTGGAGTGCGACTGGCAGGATAGTGACTTACAAAGCACCTATGCAAGCCATGACCGACAGCTACGGCCCTACTGATGCGCTTGGTGTTTCGCAGGATCTGGTATGGATTCCTGATGGGGGAGGCAAACCCACGGTAATTGCTACAGCAAAAGGCAGAAACGTGCCTCACTTCACGGCCGACAAGGACAGGATTTTCCTCTACGACGATGAAAAAGGTCTCGTTTCTATCCGCTGGGACGGCACGGATGAAAAAGCTTATTTGAAGGTGACTGGAAAGACAGTTCCTGGCACGAAAAAGCCAACAGAGGCTGACTATATTAAAATGGCACCCAAGGGAGACAAGGCCATGGCGCTGCTCGATAATGAGGTTTTCCTTGTCACCGTACCCATGGTGGGTGGTGAAACGCCCAGTATTTCTGTAAATGATCCGGACAAGGCGTCGTTTCCAGCCAGGCGGTTGACCGATCTCGGTGGGCAGTTTCCAGCATGGACAACGGATGCCAGCGCCATCACCTGGTCGATAGGTAATGCGTTTTTCTACTACGACCTGGCCAAAGGAGAGGCCTTTGCCGATAGCCTGAAGCTGTCTGAGAAGGCCAAAGCGGAAGAAAAGAAGGAAGAGAAAAAAGACGAGGGCGACGAAAAGACAGAAGAAAAAGAAGACGAGAAAAAAGACAAGCCCACTTTTAAGCCCGACGAGTTGCGTGTGAAAGTGGAGGTGGCCAGGGATATACCCAAAGGGAAAGTTGTGCTGACTGGCGCCCGGGTGATCACCATGAATGGCACGGAAGTGATTGAAAATGGCGCTGTTTATATCGAGAACAACCGCATCGTAAGGGTAGGGAAGGCGTCAGAGATCAATGCACCCGCTGATGCGCAAGTGATTGATGTGAAGGGCAAAACCATCATTCCCGGCTTTGTGGATGCGCATGCACACATGTGGCCGGAGTGGGAAATCCATAAAGATCAGGCGTGGATGTACACCGCCAACCTGGCCTACGGTGTGACCACCACCCGTGACCCGCAGACAGCCACTACGGATGTGTTGACTTACGAGGACATGGTGATGGCAGGCAGGATGCTGGGGCCTCGTATTTATTCTACTGGTCCGGGTGTTGGCTATTGGAATACCAACATTCGTGACCTCGATCATGCCCGGCAGATCATGAGGCGCTACAAGGAGTACTTTGACACGAAAACGATCAAGATGTACATCACCGGCAACCGCCAGCAGCGGCAGTGGGTGATTCAAGCAGCCCGTGAAAATGAGCTGATGCCAACAACAGAAGGTGCGCTCGACCTTAAGTTGGATTTGACGCAGGTGATTGACGGCTTCCCCGGGCATGAGCATTCGTTTCCTGTTTATCCGCTGTATTCAGACATTACGTCGCTGCTTGCTCAGCTGAAGACGGCTTACACTCCCACATTGTTGGTGTCGTATGGTGGCCCCTGGGCCGAGAACTACTACTATGCTACCGAAAAGGTGCATGATGATGAGAAACTGTCGCATTTCACTCCTCATGAAGAGTTGGATCAGAAAAGCAGAAGGAGAGGAGGCAATGGCTCGGGTTGGTTCATGGACGAGGAGCATGTGTTTCAAAAGCATGCCGAGTTTGTAAAGGACCTTTATGATGCGGGTGGTTTGTCAGGCATCGGCAGCCACGGTCAGCTGCAGGGGCTGGGCTACCACTGGGAGCTATGGTCGGTGGGCTCCGGTGGGCTTACGCCGCATGAGGCGCTGAGGGTGGCTACCATCCAGAGCGCTGAAGATATTGGCCTGAAGAATGAGTTGGGTTCGCTTGAGGCAGGTAAGCTGGCTGACCTTATTGTACTGGATGCCAATCCGCTGGAGAACCTGCGGAACACCAATACGATTCGCTTTGTGATGAAAAATGGCAGGCTGTACGATGGAGCGACGCTGAGCGAAGTGTATCCGACCAAAGTAGAAAGGAAAGACTGGCCGTGGAATAACTTTAAGCCGGTGGGTGTGCCTGGGGTGAAGTAGGCAGGCAAGCTGCCAATCCCTGAAGTGGCCAGGACGGAATGGCATAAAACAGGATGGTGGTGCAGCTCCATCCTGATGCTGGCGGACGCCAGATTGAAGGAACCCACATGCCTGTCCCGGCTGGGCAGACGCTTGCGGGATTTCTGAGAATTTACTCTTCTCCTTTGCGTGAGATTACTTCCTACTTCCGATACCCCTCCGGTACTTCGATGCCTTCCAGGTTCATCAGCTCCACTTTCCTGAATTGGATGGGGTGGCTTTCGCTTTGCAGGGAAATCCAGCCTTCGGTGAGAGGCATGCCGTCCTGTTTGGCAGCGGGGTCGAAGCGATTGACTACGCCGCCGCCCACTTGAGGGCGGGTGTATTCCAGCACATTCATGCCATTTACATAGTGCCGGATCAGCGAGTCGCCCAGCACAAGTGTCTCCACTCTTACCCACACTTCACCGTCGAAAGTAGGTGAAGTGGAGTTGATGCAGTGGTCTGTAAACAGGGAGTCGCCGAGAAACACATGTGTGCCGGGCGTGCAAAGGTTGGCCGTAGGTCTTTTACCGCTACCCAATCCGCCCAGGAGTTGCACTTCGATGGAGATGGGGAAGTCTTGTTCCACAGTCATGGTGGCCGGATCCTGGCCATGCACCATGATGCCACTGTTTCGCTCAGCCCAGCCTTCGCCGCCGGTGACCTGCTCACCAACGAATCGGTATTCGGTGGCGATGATATATTTCGAGAACTCCTCTTTGTAAAACAGGTGCCCGTACTGGTAACGAAAGGAGTCATATTGGTCATAGGCTACGGTCAGTAAGCCATCTTCCACCCGGAAGGTATTGCCGAAGTTGTCATTCACAGGATGCCCGCTGATCTTCGGAATCCAACCTTCAAGATCTTTGCCGTTGAAAAGCTGCTGCCATTCCGGCTGTTGGGTTTCAGTTACCTGCTCAGCTTGTTTTTGATGGGAAGAGCAGCTGTAAGCGATGACAAGAAGGGTGGCTGTAAATGCCTTGTATTTTAAAATATTCATTGCTGGTTGGTTTAAGGGTTATTTAGGGTGTGGAAACACACTCACGAACAAGATGAAACGGAAGGGTGTGAAGACTACCCTGACACTACACTTAAAATGGGATGTAAAAAATACATCAACAAACGCAGGGTTGGAAATGAAATAGGGTGTGAGACACACCCTAAATTCATTTGTAAATTTAATCCGGTAGGACGTGCTTCAATGCCCCACCCCGTTCTGGTGCGTTTTTCACGAACCTGCTTAAGCATCGTAGCTTACGCCAAGTCGATCCAGCCACTCCTGCGGAGCGCCGTTCCACACTGTGGGGCGGTTGCCCATGTACTGCAGGTCTTCCACTCCCAGTTTGCTGGAGAAAAAGCCTGTAAGCACCAGGCTGCGGAAAGTGCTGAAAAAGGCTACCCCCTGGCTGAAAACAGGGCTGGCGGTTTGTGGATAGGCGATATCATCCAGTATCTGCTTTTGTTCTGCTTCCGAAATAGAAGTGAAGTTCTTGCCGAAACGTTTTGTGCTTTCAATGTTCATCCACCGCAGTCCACCACGTATGGGCGTTTGCATATACTCTCTGTCGATCAAAGTGAATTCAATGAATTCTGTTGTAAGGGCATCTTCTGCGCTTCCTGACTTATCGTCGGCAGGGATGACAAGGTTGGCCAGCACCTTCACCATTTGTCTTTCCTCGTCGGTGAAAAACTTCTGATTAAGCATTTCCATCACCTCAGGGGTAAGGTTGGCATAGCCCTCGGGCATCTCTGTCGGGTGCACATGTTCTGCCATTTCGCCTTCCTTTCCTGGTTCGCAGGCAATCAATGCGGTGGCGGACAGGGAGGCTAACGTAATATATTTAAGGGAATCTCTTCTGCTAATTGGTTCCATGTTGATTAAAGGTTTTGTTGCTTCATCTGATCAATGATGTAATCACAAGTTCTCCAGCTCAACGCCAGAATGGTCCACGTAGGATTCTTGTCGGCCTGCGACACAAAAGGCCCTCCATCACAAACAAAAACGTTTTTGGCTTCATGCGCCTGACAGTAGGCATTCAGTACACTGGATTTAGGGTCGTTGCCCATGCGGGTGGCACCCACCTCGTGGATGATACGCCCGGGAGCCGCAATGCCATAGTTGCTTTCAGGGCCGGGTTTTGGCCCCGTGAAAATACCGCCCATGGTGGTCAGAATCTCCTCGAAGGTATCCTGCATGTGCTTCACCTGCTTGATCTCATGGTCGCTCCATGTGTAGTTGAACCGTAGCACTGGGATGCCCCATTTATCAACGACATTCGGATCAATTTCACAGTAGTTGTCGTAGCGGGCAATAGATTCACCACGACCAGAGAAGCCCACAGTGGCACCGTAGAGCGTGCGGGCATCCTGCTTCAGCTGAGCGCCATAGCCACCCCCGCTGGGGCGGGTCTTGCCGTCAGGAAGCTTCAGGTGCTTGTTGAGGTTTTCAATACCCGACATATAGCCGTACCCAGGCATATCACGGCCTCCCCAAATTTCGATGTGATAACCCCTGGCAAAGTCCAGTTTCTTGTTGTCGAGCCACCAGGGAGTATACACGTGCAATCCGCCTACGCCGTCTTCATTGTGAGGGATGCCATCCAGCAGGGCAGGAATTAGCGCCGAGCGGGAAGCACCGGTAGAGTCTGTAATGTAGTGTCCAAGTATGCCGCTGCTGTTGCTGAGGCCGTTAGCATGTACCGACGACTTGGAATTCATCATCAGTCGGCCCGACTCGCAGGCGCTGGCAGCCAGGATCACGATCTTGCCTTTTACGTGGTAGTCCAGCCCGTCTTCTTTGCTCACATAGCTTACACCTGTGGCTTTTCCTTCTTTGTCCGTAGTCACTTCTCTGGCCATGGCACCATTCAGAATGGTTAGGTTGCCGGTAGCCAATGCAGGCCCGATCAACACTGAGGGCGAAGAGAAGTTGGAGTGTGTGCTGCAACCCCGGTTACACTGCGAGCAGTAGTGGCAGGCGGCTCGCCCGTTGTGCGGCTGAGTTAATATGGATAGGCGGGAAGGAATCACTGGTATTTTGATCTCGTCACACGCTTTTTTTACCAGCAGCTCGTAGCCACGAGGCTTTGGAGGGGGTAGGAAGTTGCCATCGGGTTCGTTGTAGATGCCTTCTTTTGAACCGAAAACGCCTACCAGGTCGTCCACCTTGTCGTAGTAGGGCTTGATATCGTCGTAAGAGATTGGCCAGTCGTCGCCAAGGCCATCTATGCTTTTCCGCTTGAAGTCGTTGGGGCCAAAGCGCAGGGAGATGCGCCCCCAGTGGTTGGTGCGGCCACCCAGCATGCGGGAGCGAAACCAGTCGAACTCTGTGCCTTTGGTGCGAGTGTAGGGCTCGCCCTCCAGCTCCCAGCCACCGAAGGCAGCATCGAACTCACCAAATGCTCTTTCTTTGGTGCCAGCACCACGGCGTGGAGAAGAGTAATTCCATTTGAACATATCGCCCTTGGCGGAGTCGAAATGGGGGCCAGCCTCCAGCATGAGCACTTTGGCGCCAGCCTCGGTAAGCACTTTGGCAGACATACCACCACCAGCACCTGAGCCGACGATTACCACATCGTACTCCTCGGGGACTTCTTTGATTTGAAATGCGGACATAGTAGGATAAAAAGATTAAGCGTTTTCTAAATATCCTTCATTTTACGAAAAAGGGTTGGGAGTGGAAAGGGGTTTGTGTATTAAAGTAGGAGAGGAATGAGTGGGAGAGTTTGGAGGTGATGAATGGGAGATGGAGTTGGGAGACCGGAGACGGAAGACCGGAGTTGACCAATACCGGGGAGGCCCCATAAGTTTTTATTGCATGTGTCAGGAACGGTATGATCAACCAGATTGAGTCAGTATTGCTGGGATGTAATTCAAAGCTGCTGCAACATAACAGCAGGTGTGAAAAAGCCGGGAGAGGAGATGTTTCTGGCCTTTTAATGCAATATTGAATTGGCTTAGTCCTATTCTTCAAACTAATTGTCCCATATCCGTCCAATCCCCTTTGAATGGTCATAGTATTTTGGCAATTTATATATTGATCTCAACCTGATTAATTGACTAATCAATAGATGCGACTCGCCTGCCTTACCTGCACCTTGTTTTGCCTATTCTTTTCCTTGTCCGCCCAGCCGCCTGATTTCGAATTGATCAGGAAGGATTTGGAGAAGGTGGATTCGCTGATTTTTACGCTTAATCAAGAGAAAGCATATCCCATCATCAAAAACCTGCGCAAGCAGCGCTTGTCGCATGAGGCCGGGTTGTTGCTGGATGTTTACGAAGCTCGAACACACTTTCACAACAGAGAGTTGGAGAAAGGACTGAAAATGCTCAGGACTCTGAAGGAACCGGTTGAGAGGAAAGGTGATGCTTATCTTAAAGGAAATTGGCTATTGGCTAAGGGTATTTATCATTTTAGAGAACGGGAAAATGATAGCGTTGTTGTCACTTTGAACAGGGCGGAAATAGTTTTAAGGCAGTCTTATACGGAAAAAAAGGTTCCACTTTTTTTTGCAGTTCACTACAAAGTGCTGACGTACTGGTGGCGACTTGCTAAAAGCAGAGAAGGGTTGCGGGAAGCTGAAAAACTGATGGATCTCGTTAGATCGCATTCACCAAAATCGATTTTCTATGCCGACGCTTCCTACTCGCTCGGAACTCTCTATCAGGATAAATATGACCTTGAAAGTGCTAAATCTTGTTTTTTGGAGTCCCTCTCGATTGCTCAGAATAACCAGTGGGGTCAGCTTGTCAATGATTGCCTCGTGGCGTTGGGTAACCTCTATTACAACGCTGAACGTTTCGGTGACGCCACGGATTTTTACGAAAAAGCGATTGATCAGGAAATTGAAAGAAATGGCGTTAATAGTAGAAGTTTAATCAACTATTATAACAATTGTGCCAGTGGCTATAAAAAAGCCGGGGTGCCAGATTTGGCTTATCAGGTGCTCCAACGTGGTAAATCTTTGGCGGCCCGGGTTGCAGGACAAAAGTCTCTGGAATCGTCATGGTTTAGTTTGAATTTGGCAAATTTCTTTCTGGATCAGAAAAATTACGATTCTGCACGCTATTATTTTAACGAAAACCTATCTCTGAAGACATCCCTTGTTGGTTTAAAACACGATGATGTAGGGTGGGCATATGGCGGATTAGCTGAGTTCCATCACAAAATGAAGAATAACGATTCGGCGCTCTACTTTATTCAAAAGGCGATTGTTGCGGCCCACCCTACCTTTGAAAACTTTGGAGTTGGCGAAAATCCTCCCTTTGACACTGTGTTATATAGTAATAGCCTATTCACCTTTATGTATCGGAAAGGAGTATACCTTCACAAGAAAAGCCTCGAGAGCACAAGTGGTGTCTTAAATGATGATGTGTTTTTCTATTACAACGAATTAGAGAACTTACTCTTGTCAAGAAGAGAAATCTATTCTGGAGATATGACAAAGATGTACATGTTCAGTGACATGAAGAAGGTGTTTGAGCTGGGTCTCGACATATGTTATGCTCGCATGGCTATTGCATCCGACCGTAAACGGATGTTGGAGAGGAGTTTTAAAATACTTCAAATGAGCAAATCTGTCCAGTTATTGGAAGAAATACTTTTAGGAACAAGAAGGGATGGAAATGGCGTCGAACCGGGCCTGCTCGACTCACTTAAAAAGTATGAAACCTTGTGGGCGACATTTGAGGACTTGTCAACAGAAAAAACTATCAACAAGCCGATGATAGTGCGAAGGCAGTTTGTGAGGAGCAAACTTGACAGTATTTCTACCGTCCTTTCATCTAACTATCCACAGTTCAGTAATATTGATTTGCAAAACAATCTTGGGGGTCTTGACCAGCTGTCCAGATTTTTATCGTCGTCTTCGTCTTACTACGCAGAGTTTTTTTGGGGGGCAAACTCCATTTATTGCATGTCTTATGATGGTGACGATTTTGTTGTAAAAAAGGTTGCTGATGTCAATCAAGTGGGCAGTGAGCTGGCCACAGTGCTGGGTATTTTGACTGCAAACAAGCAGCAACCAGAACTTTTCTCTGCATCTGCATTTAAGTTATCCTCCATGCTATTCAATAACGCCTTTCTCGATCATCTTGAGTTTGCACAAGTTTTATATCTAGTTCCAGACGGACCCCTGTCTTTTTTGCCATTCGAGGTACTACTCACTGCTGAGCCAGGTTCAAGTGATGGATTTGACACCTTCAAGTATTTGTTGTTTGCTGCTCCAATCGCCTACTCCTTCAGTTCTCAATTGATGATCGCTTCAGGCCACGAGCGGGTGAGCGCTGAAGAAGTTGTTGGGTTGGGATACTACAATTTGTCAAAAACCCGCACCAATAATCTTCCGGGATCAAAGAAAGAGCTTGATTTAATACGACGATACTGGGAAGGCGAGTTCGTTTATGACGCATCTCGGGACGATTTGCTTAAGAATCTCAACACAAACAAAATCCTTCATGTCGCAGTACACGGAGGCACAGACACTTTATCTATTTTTGGCTCCTATCTAAGTTTTGCTAACAAAGAAGGTCGGGAGTTGAAGGTTTATTCGAATCAACTACACAATGAAAAAACGAATTCCCCGCTTGTGGTGCTTAGTGCTTGTCAGAGCGGTTTTGGAAAGTCGGTTAAAGGGGAGGGTATATTAAGCTTGGGAAGGGCCTTTAGATTATCCGGGGCCAGGGCGGTAATTCAAAGTCTTTGGAGAACTGATGACGATGCTTCGGTTGAAATTATGGGTGCGTTCTATCGAGCGATGCGAATTGGTGAACCGCCGCTAATGGCGCTATATGAAGCAAGAAAGAAACTGGTCTCGAAATCTGATTACAAAACAGCCCATCCGGCAAGATGGGCTTCATTTGTTTATTATGGAAATTTAGAAGAAAGGGACTCTCACCCTCTCTTTATTATGATGGCACTAGCTTTGGCAGGCCTTCTATTTTTTCTTTACATCATACGCAAGAGGTAAAACCCGCATTTTGCCGTCAAGGGGAAATCTAACCCGACCAATTTTGTATGAAACGCTATCCTTGAGCGATACTAATACGCCTGTAGACTTTAGAAACATGAGTGTTGTATCACCAAAGGACACCATGCCGTATGGATTGGCGTTTCCATAAATCAATCCATTGGTATAGGGATCTTCAACTATCCCGAATCTGTCAGGGCTATTGTTGGTTATTATTTTTACCTCGTCAGGCAGAACGGAGTGGGGGTGCCTACATTGAGACCCATCTTCAAACTCGCAGAGATCAAAGGCAATTGTCATTGGGTGATCCTGAGCTAGCCCCTTTAGCATGGTAGTTCTCACTACCATGGAGTAGTTCTTGTTCGTAAACTGGAGATTGGGAAGATTTCCGTTGTTTATTCCGGGAAGCAGAAAAGTGTCTGCTGTTGAGTCATATGTCGTCAGTGCATACACATATTTATGTATTCTTTGCGCTGAGTCTGTGGTCGATTTTTTATCACATTTCGAGCACGGGTTATGTACCTCTCCGTTAATATGGGTTCTGCGACCTTTTTTTCTCAGGTCTTCCAGATCAAGATCCGGGTGGTAAAAGATCAGCGTGTCAACCGTGCTTTCGGAGTTATCTGTTGACTGTCGGCTGCTCCCACAACTTGCCCCAACAATTGCCAGTAAGATGATGAAAACACTGGGATTTGTAATTGAATGCTTCATAATGGTAAGTATAGGTTGAAAATAAAGTTTATATAGCCTTCAATATCGCCCTGCTCCTCTCCTCATAAGCCGTGCCCGACTCTGCCAACTCCTCAAATAACTCTTTCGCTTTCTCCTCCTCGTCCAACTTCAGCCAGGCCAGGGCCAAATACCATTGCACCTGTGTTTTGTAGTCTTCAGCTTCCCCAATTAAAGGCTCCCAGATACTCGCTGCCTTCGCCGCCTCATCATTGGCCAAATAGCTCATGCCCAGGTAAAACAGCGTGCCTTCGTCGGGTTTTTGAATACTCTCAAAGATTTCAATAGCCATGTCATAGTCCTCGTCGGCGTATCTCCTGAAGGCCAGGTCTTTGCTCGTCAGGCTGTCTTTGGCGCTACTGTCTCTGTAAATCGGGGCCTCCACATTGGGGTATACCTCAAAGTATTGGGCATACAGCGCCTGTGGCTCCGTACTTCTTAGCAAAAAGAACCAAGCAGCTACTACCAGCAGCGCCACCGAGGCTGCCACTGGCAACCAAACCTTCCAGCTGAAAGTGGCCGCTCCGGTAGGTGCCGTGTCGACAATGTCGGCTTCTGCCGCCTGAATCGACTGCCAGGCTTTCTCCAGTTCTGCTCGTTCCAGTCCTTTCTGTAAGTATCTCAAATCCTCGAACAGTTGTGCGAAATCTTTTTCTGCCGCCAGCCTTTGCCGGAATTCTTCTTCCTCGCTTTCTGAAAGCTCTCCGTTGAGGTACCTGTCGATTAGTGCTATGTCCTGCTCTTCCATTTACCTCTATTAGGCCAAAGCCATTTGAATCTTTTCTTTTTGCAGCAGCTCCCTTAGTTGCTGTAGGCACTTGTACTTTTTGTTCTTGGCCGTTGCTTCGTTTTTGTAGCCAAACTCTTCCATCAGCTGCCTGATGCTTGCACGGAAATAGTAAAACCGTGTGAGCATACTCTGGCACGGATCGCCCAGTTTTTCGATGGCCTTTTTGGTGGCCTCCAGCAAGCTTTCCTTCAGTTGGGCTGCGTCGGTCGCCTCTTGTCCTTCCCCTCTGTCATCCACCCATTCCAGGGGATTACTGCTCAAAGGTATTTTCATGCCTTCCCTCACCATCTCCTTGTACACATTGAGTCCTATGCTGAACAGGTAGGGCTTTATGCTGTCGTGCATCATGGTCATTTTTCCCTTCACCACATTGTTGTAAAGCCGCAAGGTGGCTACCTGATAAATGTCCATGGCGTCGTCGTTGCTCATCTTATATTTAGCCCGGATCATGGCGATAAATTCCTGACGGTATTTGCTATATAATTCGCCGAGGGCCTGCATGTCTCCGTTTTTAAGCGAAGCGATCAAGGTTTCATCCATTCCGGTTGTAGTATAATGATTGAAAAGACTAAAGGTCACCTAAAATACCTAAATATAAGTAGCAGCAAAAAAATCCAGAATGTGCGGTGACCTTTTCTTGGAATCGTCATAAGGTAGTGTATTAAAAATGAAACTATCATGACCGAACAAGCCAATCCATTAACGAGAAGAGAAAAGGAGATCATTGAGCAGTTGTCGTTTGGCTACAGCGCCAAGCAGATTTCGGACATCCTTTTCATTAGTGAATTAACCGTAGCCAAGCACAAGAGCAACCTGTTTATGAAGCTGAATGTGAACAATACACCGCATTTGGTGAGCCTGGCCTTGAGGGAAGGACTAATTTGTTAAAACTATACGCCCAAGGAATTTACCACATCAACAACATATAAGTAGGTAGTAGAATCTTTTAGTTAGGTACACAGATCAGTGGAAAGCCGGGGGTGGGTAACCTTCGGCTTTTTTATGTCGGCGATGGTGCATCGGCAAACTGCCAGCGTAAGATCAAGAAAAAGCCCGTCCTGAAGGTTTTTTTGGCGGTTTTACAAGCATAGAAAAAATACGGTGTAGGTATGCCTGCTACCTGGCTGGGGTAACACATGAGGGTAAAAACCTCTCTGTTTACCTGCATGAGATTGGCCGCTATTCCTGATGGTGGTATCGAGTGCCCTTTCTCTCTCCAATCTTTAACAATAACCCTTCATTGACCAGGTAAGCCATGTCTTTCTTCAAAGTGTTTCGTGAATGAGTTTTAAATGCTTCCTCTATTTCGCTCATACGAACAGCCTTCCGCTTTTTGACGAACTCAAGCACTGCTTGCTGTCTTTCGTTCAGCTCTTTTGTTAACTTGCTGTAAACCTCATATTTTGCTTCTAAGCGCTTGATAAGTGTAGACAGACAATCCAGGAAAAATAAGATCCATCTGTCTATCCTTTCGGTTTTCTTGTACCGGTTTTTCTGGCCTTCCATCAAAGCCCTGTAGTAGTCTTCTTTCCGCTCTTCAATGATATGTTCAAATGATACGTACTGAACGAAACCATACCCTTGTTGCATGAGTAGCAAAGTGGTCAATAACCGTGACAACCTTCCGTTTCCGTCCTGATAGGGGTGGATGGATAAAAATTCGTATACAAAAGCGGCTGTAATCATCACCGGATGCATATCTGCTTTTGTCAGGCGTTCGTCAGTCCAGTTTAACAACTCTTCCATTTCCCTGGATGTCAAAGATGGCTCTGTCGTTCTGAAAATGGTTCGCTGTGTTCCGTCAGGATAATTAGCCACTACCTGGTTAGAAAGGGTTTTATACTGCCCCTTTTGGCTCTGGTCTTTGGCACTGTGCTTTAGTAGCATCCCATGCAATTGATGGATATATCTTTCTGACAACGCTATGTCCGTATAATTATCCAGGATGACTTGGAGCGTTTCATAATAGCCAACCACTTCTTGTTGTTCTCTGGTGGTCAGCTTCGTAATTTTTACAGACCTAAGGAGCTTTTCAACTTCTGCATCTGTCAATGTTGCTCCTTCGATTCGGGTAGATGAACCTATGCTTTCTATGGTCGCTATTTTCCTGAGTTCTTTGAGGTGTTTGCTGTGCTTTAGTTCTATTGATTGCCAGTTTCCTTTGAAGCTGTCAATAATACTTAGCAGCTTCATCAGTTGTTGGAAAACATCTCCGCCGAATTCAAGTTTTTGATTCATTGCCATCTGATTTTTATGGACATATCCAAATAACATCCAAATGTATCCATAAATAGTTCCTTCTCTATTATGTATTTTCAATATATCCAAAACGCATCCAAATATACCCATAAATCTTCTTAGTCAGAGGCGCCAAAGGATATGAGTTTACCGCTATCAACTTGCCCCTCAGGTCGGTGGGAGTTTGGACACACATTAGGAAGAAGTAGACCCTGGTTTCTATAAGAAGAAGGAAGGGAAGGTGTATCCGGCAGGCACTATTGCCCCGGAAGACCTTGTGATTACCAGGCCGGGTAACACATGCCGCATCTGTTGGGCCTGGCCCTGAGGGAGGGACTGATATGCTGGTAGTTTACTTTGAATAACGCAACAACGAGAACTAATACGTAGAAGCTTTTAGTTAGGTACACAGATCAGTGGAAAGCCGGAGGTAGATAGCCCCGGGCTTTTTTGTACATAAAAAAAACCGAACACCTTCCGGCGTCCGGCTTTTCGGACTTGAAAATTGGGCAAATGAAAATCTTGGTTATTGGTAAGTAGTTAGCAGTAAGTGGTTGGCTTCTCTTCACCACTTACTGCTCACCTCTTACCTTCTTACTCTTTCCTTACCGACCCTGCTCCTGACCTTCTGATATCGGAGCTTGCCTCGCCCTGGTACACAATAGTGCTGGCACCGGATGCTTCTGCTTTCAGATCGACCATGGCGTTTACCTTGGCACGGGCTGCTCCCTGGGCCTTTACTTCGACATAGCGGGCTTCGCTGCCAAAGGCGTCGAGCGAGGCAGCGCCTTCCACGTCGGCCTTTAGCTCGTTCACATTGCCCCGCAACGTAAGCTTGCTGCCGCCGTCCATTTCTATATCGAGCTTGGAGGCGTCGATGTCCATATCCACCTGGGCAAAGCCGGAGAGGTTAATATTAAGTTTGTTGGCCTGGAAGCCGTCGATATAGGCTTCCGAGGCGCCGGACAGGTCAATACTTTCCAGGTCCGGTGTGCTGATGTAGACGTAGATTTTGTCACTCGACTCCCAGTTGTCACGCCAGTCCCAGTTGCGGCCACGGATATCGAATTTCAGCACGCCACCCGACTGGCTCACTTTCACTCTTTCCAGCCATTCGTCGTCGCCAGTGATTTCGATGTCTTTGTAGTCACCCTGCTTAATGTAGAACTTGAAGATGCCGCCGGCTTCAATCTCATCGTATCCTTTGAAGTCGTAAGTAAGGGGTTTTGCATCGAAGGAGCTTTTTCCTGAGCCTGAGTTATATGAGTAATAGTCGTCATCTTCCTCGCAAGTGGTGCACTTCAAGCCAGCGTCAGTAAACACCCA
Organism: Imperialibacter sp.; assembly: GCF_040222815.1. Lineage (GTDB taxonomy): Bacteria > Bacteroidota > Bacteroidia > Cytophagales > Cyclobacteriaceae > Imperialibacter. The sequence goes on from NZ_JAVKCH010000018.1 coordinate 157,103, forward strand.
GGTATTGCCTTCCATTTGGCGGGTAGAGTAGCCATTTCTGTAGATAGTGTTTCTCAGAATCCTGGCCAGGCTTTCGTCCATTTTGAAGGGCTGGTTGTAGGGGATGTACAGCGTGATGTCCAGGTTTTGCACCCTGAAGCGTGCGTCGTTTGTAAACTTAAGCTCTCTTGGGAAATTGAATACAGAGTCTTGCACATCGACGTCATAGGTTACCATCTGCGCATTTTCAAGAGCTGTCGAACGGTCTCTTCCTCTTGCTTCAAAATCGAAGACGGCTTTGTACACTGAATCTTCGTGGCCTCTCAGGCGAAGCTCCACGGCTTCGTACTGACCGTTCCACTCGTCCCAATCCTGGCGGTCGCTTCCTGAAAGTTTCAAGATGGCTGTTTTGCCGGCCATGTCGTAAGTCTTGGTTTCGGTGTAGATGGCATCTGTGCGGAAGTCCATGATAATGCGTGGCACTGTGTAGCTCACAAGCACCAGACTGATGATCCACAAGCCGAACAGTGTCCATCCTAAGAAGGACCCGGCCACCCATCTTTTCGCCATGATGCTGATACCACCCAGGGTGATAGCCAATGCTGGTATGAAAGCCGACAGGAACAGCCCAAAGACAGCCCAGCCAGGTAGTGTCTGCTGGAAAAGCTCTACTGGCACGCCGTCAACCGATACCCAGTCCCACCAACCAATGGTGAGCCCAAAGAACATGGCACATGTTATCGCAATGGCGGTCATTGTCGACAACCCAATGATGCTGAAAAGCAGTCCGATGAATACCCGAATGATATCAACGAATACGTTGGCGGCAGGTCCGATAAATTTGGCGATGCCATTGATGATCAATGCGATCAAACGGAATGGGAATAGCAGCACTTTCACGATCGGACTTTCTTCGTCTTCTTTTATGTTGAGGTTCGACTTAATGTTTGTCTCAATATTGGAAAGTGTAACAGGCTCTCCCTGCATCTGCATTTTTTCAGTAATGGTCTTTGCCAGGGGCGTGATGATCCACAGGATGATATAGACGAAGAATCCCGTGCCCCCAAGGAAGATGGATAGCACAAACAAAAGCCTGATCACTGTTACATCCACTCCGAAATAGGCAGCCACACCACTGGCCACACCACCCAGCACCCGGTCTTCCTGGCTGCGGAACATCTTCTTGATCTTCTTGTCGTCTTCAAGGGCTTTGTTGCCAGGCACCACAATCCACAGGATAATATAGGCGAGCAAAATTGCACCACTTAAGCCTGGTAGAAAGAAGTTGAAGAACATAAGCAGAAAGAGCAAACGCACCCACATGGGGTCGATGCTGAAATAGTGGGCAAGACCACTGCACACCCCACCAACGACTTTTCTGTTGATGTCACGATAAAGTTTTTTCGAAGCGGTCTTCTCTTTTTCTTCGGTCTTTTCTTCTGCAGTACTAGTACTTTCTTCGCTGCTGGTGTCGGCTGCGGCAGCAGGTGCTGCTTTGTCCTCCACGTCTTCAATCGCCTCAAAGTCGGCAATGGTACCCATGGTGGAGATCAGCATATTGACATCTTCGATGGCCACCACCTGCTTGTTCTCCTTGTCCAGCTTCTCGAGGAAAATCTCAGCTATTCTGCTTTCGATATCGGCGATAATTTCCTTGTTGTCTTCGAAAGTCGAAAAATAGGTGGTAATGGATTCGAGATAGCCCTTTAGCCTTTCATAGCCATCTTCCTCTATGTGGAAGATAATGCCGCTAATATTGATGCTTATATTCTTATTCATTTCTTTTGCCCGTTTTGCTTTTTCGTTGTCATAATTTTACTGGTGGAGCCCACAAGTTCATCCCAGGTACCCTGGAGCCCATTTAAAAAAGTTGTTCCTTCATCAGTCAGGGTATAGTATTTTCTGGGTGGCCCTGAGTTTGATTCAACCCATTTGTAGTCAACGAGGCCGGCCTTTCGCAGCCGGGTAAGGAGGGGGTAGAGTGTTCCTTCCACTACCATGATCTTTGCAGAGGTAAGCTCCTGCAGCATGTCGGAGGCATACACCTCGCCACGTGATATGATATGAAGGATGCAAAACTCGAGAATCCCCTTCCGCATCTGCACCTGTGTATTCTCAATGTTCATCTCGCATTTTGTTTAAGAGTTTTTGACCTTAGCACTATATACGGAAAAGTACCTTGCATGGCCAAGTACTGGCTAAGAAATATTAGTGAATAAACGATTATCATTGAATAGTTATATTTAATGCTTCAAAAAGTACAATATTATGGTGCTTTTTAGGTGTTTGGGCGTCGATTGCCACTGTCGTGCTGCGTCTGTTTATTTTGCTAAACAGTTCTTAATCCCTTGACACCACTGGGCGTACCAGCGCAAACACGGACGGAAGGCGGTTGGTAACTGCGTTAAAGCCGCATTCCGATAAGTGGCGGTGCGTCAGTGAATCCTTTTTCGCCAGCTTTCAGCAAGAATCGGCATCTTCATCTACTTTTGTCGTCTATTTGTCGAAGTATTCCAACAAGTGAGCGGGTATGTTGGTGTGGAGAATGTTATATCATTAATTTTGGGTTGAATTAGTCACTGAATGCGGATAGCGTTACTTTTTACTTTGTGTTTGTTTTGTTCCGGCCTTGTTGTGGGTCAGGGAAATGCACCCAAATACAGTAATGAATTTCTTGCCATAGGAGTAGGAGCCAGGGCACTGGGCATGGGCAATACCCAGGTGGGTTTGGCCAACGATGTAACGGCGGGCTATTGGAATCCGGCGGCACTCACTCAGCTCACCGAACAATACCAGGTGGGACTGATGCATGCAGCTTACTTTGCCGGCATAGCCAATTACGATTTTGCGGGGTTTGCTACACCAATAGACAGCAATACCTTCATGGGAGTCTCCGTAATTCGCTTCGGGGTGGATAATATCCCCGATACCAGGTTTCTTTACGACGCCAGCGGAGCCATCAACTACGACAATATCAGATTCTTTTCTGCTGCTGACTATGCCTTTATGTTTTCGCTTGCTAAGAAAATGGGTGGCCTGTCGCTGGGCGGCAACCTGAAAGTAATCCATCGGACTGTCGGCGATTTTGCTAATGCCTGGGGTTTTGGTCTCGATGTGGCACTACAGTACAACAGGGGAAATTGGAAGATGGGAGCGGTGTTAAGAGACGCCACAGGAACGTTCAATGCCTGGACACACAATTCTTCACTGGTTATTGATGTATATACTCAAACTGGCAATGTGATCCCGGAGAGCAGCCTCGAAATTACGCTCCCTCGTTTGTCGCTGGGATTGGCCAATGCAGTGGTGAATAGAGGAAAATGGACGGGGCTTGTTGGCGCCGACGTTGATTTGACGTTTGACGGACAAAGAAACACATTGATCAAAAGTAAATTAGCCAGTATAGACCCGAAAGCAGGCTTTGAAGTGAGCTATGCGCAAAAGGCCTTTTTAAGAGGTGGCGTGAGTCAGCTACAGCAGGTCAAAGACTTTGATGGCAGCAAATCCTGGACTTACCTGCCGTCGTTTGGGATTGGGCTCAACCTTCAGGGCGTGCAGATCGACTATGCTTTGACAGACATTGGAAACAGGGCGCAGTCGCCTTATAGTCACATCTTTTCATTAAGGTATGGATGGAATGCGAAATAGAGGGTGGACATACAGAAGTGCTTTATTAGCCGGGTTGCTATTTGTAGCAGTAATGGTGCAGGCGCAGCCATGGGGTAACGAATGGATCAAGCCAGGGCAATCGTACTATAAAATCAAGGTTGCCAGGGAGGGGATGTTTCGCCTCACGCAGCAACAGCTGCTGGAAAGCGGCGTGCCATTGAGTTCCATCGATGCCAGGCGACTACAGCTTTTTCACAGAGGCGTGGAGCAGGCTATTTATCTGCCGGGGCAGGAAGACGGCAGGCTTGATGCCAGCGATTATATTGAGTTTTACGGGCAACCGGCGGATGGCAAGACGGATACTGAACTCTACGTTTCTGAAGATGCGCAGCCTCACACCTTATACAGTCTTTTTTCTGATTCAGCTACCTATTTTCTCACGTGGCCGCTAACGGCTACATCTGGCAAGCGGATGTCGGCACCTGTGGCCGAAAACAATGTAGGCAACTTGCCTGCGGAGCCATATTACCTTCGGGAGGTGCTCAAACTACAGGTGAACAATTACTCACAAGGAAAAACCTACCAGGGCGGCGACATCATTCTTAGTCAGTACGACCATGGCGAAGGATGGACAGGCAGTGATATTGCCAAAGGTGCCAACCAGGTGATCACTTTGACTGGATTGACCAATCGGGTTACTTCCGGGCCTGACCCCGCACTCGAGGTGCTCCTGGTTGGAAGAAATAACCTGGATCACAACGTGGAAGTGTACGTCGGCCCATCTTCGGCAAGTTTGCGGCTTTTACATACAGCTGAGTTTTCAGAGCACGACCCCTATACTGTTTCTGAAACTATTTTATGGTCAGATATTTCAACTGCCGGGGAGTTGTTTGTGCGGGTGAATGTGGTTGGCATCGGCAGCGCTGCTGATCGGGCTGCAGTGTCCTATGTGAAAGTGAACTACGCAGCTAGTACCGATATGGCTGGCCAGTCACAGAAGATTTTGACGCTAAGAGAGAGCACCGGCGACAAGTCTTTTATAAGGGTGACCAATCCAGCGGGCGTCAGCAGTCTTTTTGATGTAACGCAGCCGGATAATGTGAACAAAATTGGCGTCATCACAGGAACCATTGATTTCACGGCAGTGGTAAACGGCACTGTTGTTCAGCGGAAGCTCATCGCTACTAATACCCCCTATACTCCGGCAGCAATTAAGCAGGTGACCATGCCAGCTATCGATCCAACGGCTTTTAATTATATCATAGTCACTCACCCCGAGCTTAGAAAGGCCACTACTACAGGAACTGCCGATCCGGTAGCAGCCTACAAAGCTTTTCGTGAAAGTGCAGCTGGGGGGCAACATCAGGTGCTCATTTTAGAAATGGAGCAGATATTTGATGCCTTTAACTATGGGGAAATATCTCCCTGGGCTATTCGCAGACTGGCGGGCTACCTGCTGGCCAACGGTGCGCCTGAATACTTTTTTCTTATTGGAAAAGGAACAGGCGTGCACCGGAATTACTACAGGCAAGACCCTGCCACCACGACGCTTGTCCACTTTGTGCCCACTAACGGTGTGCCTGGAAGTGATGTCGCCATGCTGGCCGGGCTGGCTGGTACGACTTACGAATCGCCGATTGCCATCGGCAGGCTGAACGCCAGAAACCCTGACGACGTGCAAGCCTACCTGAACAAGGTCATGGAGATGGAAAATCAGCCTTTCGATCAGTTGTGGAAAAAGAACTTCATCCATTTGAGTGGGGGAGCCACCCAGGGAGAGCTGGCTACCTTTCGTTCATATGTCAACGGGTTTAAGTTCATTGCAGAAGGCAAGTACCTGGGAGCTAATGTGGTCACAAGTAGCAAATCCACCAGCAATGCAGTGGAGCTTATCAATATAGCGGAGGAAGTAAACAACGGTGTTTCGATGATCACATTTTTTGGTCACTCGGCGAGCTTTTCTACAGACATCGACATTGGTAACGTGTCTAATCCGGGCTTTGGATACAGCAACAAAGGCAGGTATCCCGTGATTTTGGTCAACGGGTGCGATGCAGGCAATATTTTTGAAACTTCGTTTACCTTTGGTGAAGACTGGACGTTGACGCCCAACCTTGGGGCAGTTGGTTTTATGGCCCATACCTACAAAGGCTTTTCCAGTGACCTGCGAAACTTTTCTGGTGTGTTTTATGAGACGGCCTTTGCTGACACCTTGTTTGTGAAGGAGACACTTGGGAATATTAAAAATGAGGCATCGAAAAGATACCTTGAGCGATATGGCTCTTCGGAAAGGAACATTACACAGGTGCAGGAAATGCTGCTTCAGGGAGATCCTGCGATCAAGATATTTGGTGCCGGGAAACCTGACTACGAAATCAGCACCGATGCACTGGAGGTTGTAGACACGGAAGGAAACCCGCTACAGGTAGCGAAGGATACATTTGCGCTCAAGTTTGTGGTGAAGAATTTTGGGATAGCCACTGAATCTGACCTGAAGATTTACGTGAGACGGAGGCTTGAAGACGGAAGCGTAAGTCTTGATTCGCTGATTTCTCCGTATGTCCTTAGGGAGGACACCATGTACTTCGGAATTTCAAACCCGAACCTCGCTGGATTGGGTAACAATACCTTTGAGGTGATCCTCGACCCAGCCGACGAAATAGATGAACTGAATGAGGGGAACAACACGGCCAGTATTGATCTTTTTCTGGCCAAAGGAACCACGATCCCTATTTTACCCATGAAGAGGGGCATTACAGGATCGAATGTCGATTTTGTGATTCAGGCAAGTGACTTGTTTTCACCCTCACGGGGTTTCGAACTTGAAATTGACACGTCGCCAGATTTCAATGGCCCAATGAAGCGCCGTATTAGTGGCGACATGCGGGTGATCACCGTTCAAAATGTGGATTTGGCTTCTGCATTTTCAATCGCCGATTCTACCGTGATTTACTGGAGGAGTCGCTTCCTGAACCCTGAACCTGAAGAGGACACCTCCTGGGTTTTGAGTCAGTTCACCATGATTAATGATAGCCCCAGTGGATATGCGATGGTGTCTGCCAACCAGTTTGCTGACGCTGAAATAAAAGGAATGTCCCTGTCACCGGGAGCGTTTGATTGGTCTTTCCCGGCGAACAACCTGGATATCACTATAAAAACCTTTGGCCCCAACAATCCTGGTGCAGCCGCCCGTGACTACAGCGTAAAAGCCGGTACGCTGGAGCTTTTTGTGGAAAGTGAAAGCTTCAACGTATGCCGGGCCAACACGCTTAATGTTGTTGTGTTTGATAAGCAATCGACGGTGCCTTATGCGCCGTTTCCCGAATGGCAAAAGTTTGACGTAAGGCTCACCTGTGGATTGAACTCAAAACGTATTCACAACTTCACCGACGGAGAGATGTATGACCCGGCGGCTTCCAACGGAGGAGCCAGAAGGCTTTCTCAACTGCTGAATGCCGTGCCTGAGGGAGACTTTGCTGTCTTTTTTAGTATAGGCACTGTGCAGTACGACAGATGGGATGCTGAAGTAAAAGAGCAGCTAAAAGCGTTCGGCATACAAACAGCCACATTGAACAGTCTTGCGAATGGGCAGCCCGTGATTTTCTATGGAAGAAAAGGCCAGGCAGAAGGAACTGCGGTGGAGTTGCTTTCCGATGGAAGCGGTAGCCCGTCCGATGAGCAACAGCTCGTGCTGAACGACGTAGTGGAGGGCAAATTCTTTAGTGGCAGCGTGCTGTCGGGAAGGATAGGCCCGGCCAAGTCGTGGGGCTCGCTTTATCAGGAGGTAAAGCTTGGTGCCGGGCAAACCGCCGGAAACTTCAACCTGGATATTTACGGGCTGCGCAACGATGGCATTAAAGATTTGCTGTTTGCCGATGAAAATGTGTCAACAATAGACCTGACATCTGTAGACGCTAATTTTTACCCTTATCTGCAAATAGATTACCATACGGCCGATGAGGCCAATCTGGTGCCTGCGCAATTGAAAAAATGGATAGTCACTTTCAATCAGCTACCGGAAGGTATTTTACTGACCAGCGACCCGACTGCGAGGAAGAAGCTGACCAGAACTGCCAATGAAGGGGAGGAGGTTGTTGTGCCGTTTTCATATTTCAACCCTTCTCCGGTTGATTATGCCGACTCTCTTACTGTCAGGTATCAGCTCGTGTCGAGTGAAACCAGCACTATTGAGGAGTTTGAAATGAAACTACCGGCGCTGCCTGCGGGAGACTCGGTGCAGTTCAATGTGCCGCTGACCACCCTGGGAGCAGGAGGCAAGGAAAGCCTGCGTACCATAGTAGAAACCACAGAAAGGGAGCTGATATCTACCAACAATCAACTGACATTTACCAACTATTTAGACGTAAACGCTGATAACGTTAACCCAACTCTTGACGTGACTTTTGATGGTACCTATATCCTCAATGGCGACATCGTTTCTCCCAACCCGCTGGTAAAAATGAGACTGTACGACGACTATGAGTACCTGCAAAAGCAAGATACGATTGGCATAGAGGTGTATCTCAAATCTCCCTGTGAAGAGTGTGACTACCAGCGTGTGCCTTTTTCCGGAGGCAAAATGACATGGTCAGCCAACACCGAAAAGAAGGAGTTCAATATTGAACTCAGACCGGGGCCATTGGAAGACGGTATTTATGCCATGCGTGTGATAGCGACCGATGTAAGTGGAAACCAGGCTGGAACAGCCCCTTACGAGATCAGCTTTGAGGTCATCAACGAGTCGACGGTAACAAACTTCTATCCCTATCCCAATCCCTTCAGCACAAGCACCAAATTTGTGTTTACCCTCACAGGGTCAGAAATACCCGATCAGCTGAAAATACAAATCATGTCGGTGTCAGGCAGGGTAGTGAGGGAGATTACGCAGGACGAAATAGGCCCGATTCGCATTGGTAATAACATTACGCAGTTTGCCTGGAATGGAACCGACGAATATGGCGACCAGTTGGCCAATGGCGTTTACCTTTACAGAGTGCTGCTTCGCATGAATGGCCAATCGCTGGAGCACAGGGCAACGTCAGCCGACAAAGCCTTTAAGAATGGCTTTGGGAAGCTGTATATTCTGAGATAGGCAGTCTTACCAAATCTCATTGCTTTCAGTAAGAATCACAGGCTCTCCATCTGTCACTATAATGGTATGCTCGTGTTGTGCGACGAAGCCACCCTTATTTCCTACGAGTGTCCAACCATCTTTTTGCGTTCGTGCATACGTGGAATGCGTGGCAATGAAAGTTTCAATGGCCACCACAGAATTTTTCTTAAACCGCTCTCTATTGAAACGGTTGTAACAATTCAGAATCTCCTCCGGTGCCTCGTGGAGGCTTCTGCCCACTCCATGCCCTGCAAGGTTTCTTATCACAGTAAAACCAGCCTTCCTCGACTCAATTTCCATGAGCCTGCCAATGTCTGCCACACGTACGCCCCCTTTTATTTCATTGATGGCTTTCTGAAGTATTTCCTTCGAGGCTTTCACCAATCTACCATGGTTTCTGTGGTCGTTCCCCAACACGAATGAGCCCCCATTGTCGGCCCAAAAGCCATTGAGCTCTGCAGAAACATCGATGTTCACCAGGTCCCCATCCCTAAGCACTTTCGTTTTTGCAGGGATGCCATGGGCAATTTCATGGTTAAGACTGATACAAGTGTATCCCGGGAAACCATAAGTTAGCCCTGGTGCGGACCGGGCACCAAACTCTTTCAGAATTCCCCCTCCATACTCGTCCAATTCCTTGGTGGACATGCCTGGCTGAGCATATTCTCTCATAAGCTTTAAGGTGGTGCCCACCACATGACTAATTTGTTTGATACCGGCTAATTCTGACTGAGAAGTGATCGACATACGTTGGGGTTAATGGTTCTTAAAGGCCAGAGGGCATTTACGACAGTTGCGGTTGATTAGTTTGGTTTTTCGAACTAGAAATCGACATTATCCTTTTTGGCTTGGGCGAAAAGAAAAGACGCCTCAGCGTTTCCAGTCCATGCAGGCCAATTATTATCGCTAAACCTATCAGAATAGGCTCTTTGATTGAAAGCGTCAAAAGGAATAACACAATAAAGAAATTTGTGCAGGCAACCCATAAAACTGCGCCCCATACCTTGTTTTCGGCAAGCCCACCGTTGGCGATAGTGCCCAGGAAAATAATGCTAAACAAGAATAGCTTAGGAGCACCTGCCCACGATGGTTCCTTGTAGATATAAAAAAGCAACAAACAGAACAAAAGTAGCCCGCCAACGCCAACAAAGGCATCGCTAAAGAAGGTTTTTTGAGTCTCATGCTTTCTCAATTGCGGCAGCGGAAGACGAAGCCACTTCAAAAAAGGGATGTTATTGGCCCAGAATGGGTTTTCCGATGGAACAGGATCATTGGTGCCGAATTCAATATCAATGTCATCACGTTCTGCCTGGAATGTACCGAATAGTTTGTCCCAAATGACGAAGGTACCACCACAGTTTTTGTTGACGTACTCCGGATTCTTGCCATGGTGCACCCTGTGGTGAGAGGGAGTGATCATGATGTGCTCCAGCCAGCCGCTCTTTTTCACAATCCGGTTATGGTTATAAAACTGAATAAAATAGTGGACTGAAGAAACTACGATGAATATCTCCAGTGGAAGTCCCAAGATGGCCAACCCAGCAAAAAATGGGAAGGAGGTAAGTGAAGAATACCAGGAGTTTCTAATGCCGAGGGATAGACTGAAATGCTCCCCTTCATGATGAACTACGTGAACAGCCCAAAGGAAGCTGATAGCATGATGGAGCCTGTGCAGCCAGTAAAAGCAAAAGTCCCAGGCGACAAACGCAAAGACCCACTGCAGGGAAACGGGCCACTGAGCCACCCAGCCAAAACTAAAGTGCGTCAGCAACCAATGGAAAGCTAATACCTCCAACCCTCGGAAAATCCACAGCAGGATATGGCCGGAGTTGAGGTTCATGACGATTTCCTTCCAGGGGATTTTCTCCTGCAGGAAGTACCTGATGGCGACAAGCTCCATCAGAACCAAAAGGAAAAGAAGACCCGTGCCGTATACCAGATTCATAACTTTAGGCTTAGAATTTAAATAACAGTCCGCCAACGGAAAACCCAGCCGCAGTGCCAATCAGCAAACAACTATCGCCTTTTTTGAGCCGCCTTGTTTCGATGGCTTCTGTCAAAGCTAGCGGAATGGAAGCGGCTATGCAGTTGCCATAGTTCGCCAGGTTATTGACGACTTTGTCCTTTTTGCCACCAAGGAGACTGTCAAGCAGCATCAAGCCTGATTTGCTGGCCTGATGAGGGATGATCAGGTCCACCTCTCCGATTGATAAGCCAATTTTGCAAAAGAACTTTTCCGTAAACTCGGGCACTTTTTGCATGGCCAGTTTCAGCAGCTTTTTTCCTTCCATACTAAAGGAATGAAGTGTTGCATCGTAGGGGTGATCCTTGAAGAAGAACCTGTTTCCACCGCCTCTGATGATGGTGTGTTCGGCTCCCTCAGCATAGGTGACCAGACTGTGTTTCACGAGGCCGCTTTCTCCGGTATCATCAAAAGAGACAATGATGGCAGCGGCGGCATCTCCAAAAAGGCTGAACGTTTCCTTGTGTTCGGGGTTGAGGCCCTTTGAAGCTATTTCTGCACTCACAATGGCTACGTGCCGACAGTCGCTGTCGTTGAGCAGGCGGGACGCATAGTCCAGTGCAGTCACAAAGCTGAGGCAGGTGGTGTCGATGTCGATGCATCCAATTTCAGTGTGATGCCAACCCAGCTCATGCTTGATCATGCTGGCTTTGTTGGGTAGGGGATAATCATAGGTGGCTGAGGCAGCAATGAGGCAACCAAGGTCTTCCGGTTGCAGCTCGGCACTTTGCATAGCCTTTTTTAATGCCTCTGCACCAAGCCAGCTGTTACTCTCAGTGGTGGCAATGTGGCGTTTTTCGACACCTGAATATTTGTAAATCCAGCCAGCCGGGAGCCCAAGCTCTTTTTCCATTTCCTGCGAATGGACGCACTTCGATGGCAGGCAATAACCCACACCGACAATCTTAAATGGTCTGATGACTTTCATTCCTTATCCTTTTGAATTTGACTCCCTTCTGGAGGAGTTGCTCTTCTTCCCGAATGATTGTGATGCCGGGAATACCAAAAATTTCAAATAAAGACTGAAGTGCACTTTCAGCTTTTCTGTATGCGTTTAAAAAATCTCCTTTGTTTACTTCAATAAACAGGCCAATTTTTTTCTCACTTCGCCTGATCACCACGTAATTGTCAATTGCATCGCTGCTGAAAGCCACAGCCTGGCGGATAAAATCGGGGTAGATCGTGATTGTTTTGTCATCGTGGACAAACACAAAAACGTCGTCAGACCTGCCCTCTATTTTAGCGATTTGCATTGTTTTTAGCCCGCAACTGCATGGCCCACCTTCATGAATGATGTCGTTCAGTTCGTAACGAACAATGGGCTGGGTCGTTCTCAGAAGGTCGGTGATAATGGGGTGAAATCTTTTCTTCTCCTCGTCCAGGTATTTTTTCTCAATCAGCAGCCAATCTTCATTGAAATGCAGAAAGCCTGCCTTGCAAGTGTGGGCCAAAAACCCCTCCGTGCACTGGTAGACTTGCTCTATCATTATTTTAAAGACCTTTTCTAAGTAGGCTTTCTGATCATCTTCCAATACCTCAGCTACGGAAATCACCTTCTCGAATGACGGCCGCTGCCCTGTCTGTTCATAGTGCCTGGCTATGTGTATCAGCACAGAGGGCTGCCCCACCAGAATGTGAGGGCTGGTGGCTACCACCGTTTGGCAGTGCTCCTCCATATCACTTTTTATGTCAAAGAACTTAAACTGCAGCAACGACGAGTTCACCGACTCATAAAGCGTGCTGTTGGCCCTGAGAAAAAAAGCAACTTTTCGTTTTCGCAATGAAAAACCAATGACCCTGTCAAAAATGGCAGCTACCCAAATGGCTCTCTCCGTTTGACTGGCGAGGAAGATGCCTCTGTTTCCACTTGTGCCGGACGAAAGCCCGACGGTAGTTCCCCGAACCGTGGGGGAGAAGTTCCTTGACTTTTCACTTTCAAGGCCGACAGCGAAAGCCTCTTCTTTTGTAATGCCCACTGTATTGATCTCATCGAAATGGGTCATGAACGAGCTTTTGTCCATGATGGGAAATTGGCTGAGCAACTGACCTGAAAGAGCTTTGTAGAAGGATGATTTTTGGAGGTTCTTTCTCCACCGGGTTTCTTTTGTAGCCCGCAATTGGCCAAGCGACTTTTGGTTGAAGCGCTTTCTTCTTTGCCAGCGGAACAAAAGAAAATGCCACAAGATTTCAAGTTTGAAGCCGATCATGATGGTGAGCTGTTTAATGCTGTGAGCGTGTCGAGGCAGTGGCAGGGGATGATCAGTGTGTCCGGATGAGCCTTGTGGTAATTGTGTACCCGATTCAGGCTGGCCTTGTAGTCGACCCACGAGTCAAAGAAGAGGCGAACGATGGGGTGGGGGAGCTTTAGGTCAGTATAGGCTGGTTTCAGCCAGGCCGCATCGGAGATGAGAAAGACCTGGCCTTTTTCCGAGGCGAGCAGGGCACCCAGCTGCCCTTTGGCGTGGCCATCCAGCCTGGTTAAAAAAATGGAGCCGTCATCAAGCAGGTCATGCAATGCCCCGAGGTGCTCGTCTTTCGATGTGCCTTTTTCAATATCAATAAAGTCGCTTCTTTCTTCACAGTCTTCAGGCATTTGTGCGGGAAGGAATCCTTTTTTTAATGCACCAAACCCGCTTTTTCCTTTGATATCGTTATAAGCTGCCCGGTCGCAGATGAATCGGGCATTCGGGAAGTCTCTAAGCCCCCCGATGTGATCGGCATGGAAATGCGATACAATGATGTAGCGAACGTCTTCCGGCTGTATTCCGTCGGCTTTTAATTGTGCTGCGGCTTCTTCTTCCGGTTGTATAAAAACGGGTGTAAATGCCCGGTACAACTTGTACGGATAGGAGCTTGTGCTAGAGAAAAACCGTTTTGAGTAGCCAGTATCAAAGAGGATTACGCCATGCTTTGGATGTTTGATCACTGCATAGGTGGCGTAAAACCGAATGGTCTTTTTGGGTGCGCCCCTTTGTGCATGGTGCCAGCTGGCTGTGCAGTAGCCAGCGGACTTCAGCTCAAAGCTTACTAATGGGCCTGTTTGGTTTTGCTTTGGTGTCATTGGTAAGCTGTTTTGTACCAGGCGGCAAATTCGTCAATAGCCTCCCAGGTGGTTTGACCTGGCTTGTAGCCCAGCCGTTCTCTGGCTTTGGTGATGTCGAGCGTCATCGATCTGGCAAGGATGCCCACCGATTGTCGGGTGAGCACAGGCTCCTTTTGTGACCGGGATAATTTGGACTTCCACTCCATCAAAGTGGCGGCCAGGGAGGCCACTGCATAAGGCACTTGCCCTTTGGGTGGCGGTAAGTCAAATTTACTCAAAACATAGTTGATGGCTTCCCATAGCTTCACGGGCTCACCATTGCAGATATTGTAGGCTTCTCCGCAAGCATCTTCAGGAGCGTGCATGGCCAGTTGTACTGAGTGAACTACATTGGAAACAGCGGTTAAGTCCACCACATTGTCACCCGAGCCAACTATCTTCAGCCGACCCTCATGGTAAGAGCGGATCAGCCTGGGGAAGATGACGGTGTCGCCTCTTCCAATCAGTGCCCGTGGCCGGATCGAAATATAGCTCAAGCCGGACTTCTCAAGTAGCTGCTCAGCTTGTAGTTTGGTGGCTGCGTAATAGTTGGAAGCCTTTTCGGGCAGGGGGTCACTTTCTTTTACATTGAAACGATTTTTGAAGTTGAAGTAAATAGCTGGCGTGGAGATATACACGTAGCGTCGCACTCCAGCTTTTTTACTGGCAGCAATCAGATTGGCCTGGGATACGATATTGGCCTGACGAAAGGCATCATAGCTGCCCCACGGTGAGGACAGGCTGGCACAGTTAACGACGACATCGATGGGCTGTTCGAACAGCCGCTCTACATACCTGGTATCCACCAGGTCTCCAAGCTGATAATTTAGCTTTTGGCTTTCAACTGTGTGAAGCGGGTCGGGCTTTCGTCCGGCAGCAACTATTCGGCTTATTTTGTCATCCAAAGCCAATGCCTCAGCTATTCTGGAACCAAGGAATCCGGTGGCGCCTGTTACAAGTACGTTCATGATAAGCCCTGGTTGTTTGACGCTCTAAATTAGTCAATCTTCCGCTCATCCGAATGGTGGGAAAAGGGAAAGAGCATTGAACCAACGGCACAATGCTCTTACAAATCATGAGACTTAGTTAAGATTATTCGTAGGGTTGAATGCAAGTGATTTCGACACTATAATGATCGCCCGGATATGCCTGGCAAACGACGACATCAGGATTTGGTTCGTAGTTATCCAGTATTTTGACGCCGATATAGTACTTTGTTCCCTCTGCAGGCCTGTTCCCTTTCATGATATCAAGAAGATCAAACGTGAGTTCTTCGGTGGGAAGTGCTTCGCACATATCATTGTTGCCATCATGGATCAATGCAAAGGTTGCGACGGCGGGGATGGTTGAGGAGTCAATGGTTCCGTCCCACACTAGTTTGAAATCATGTTTTTTGCAGCCGCCAGCATATTGTACGGTTACTTTTAGCAGCGAGTCATTCAGTACAGCTTTTTTGATGAAGAAAGGATCCCCCGTCGTTTGCGAGGTTGCGGCGATAAAGGTATCGGCATTGACTTCCCAACTTGTGGCAAATCCCGATGAGGGAGTAATCGGCTCGTTTTGGCAGGAGAACACGGCCAGTGAAAAGGCCAGCACTAGCAGACTTGAAACAACAACTTTCATAGCTCAGGGGTTTGTTATAAGAAACCTTTTGCAGCCATTTGGTTGGAAGCCGTTGCTACAGTTTATGTGGAAAAAACAAAGGCCCCAATAGTGTGGAGCCTTTGTCTGGGAGGGTGATTTTGTTAAGACTTAGTTCATCATCACAAAAGCACCCCAGTAGTAGGGCTCAGTATATTTGGTTCTCAGCGCATTTTGAGCTTTGGCAAACGCTACCTGCTTGTCACCCGACTTCAAAAACTCTTTATAGAAGTTGACCATCAGTTCCTGGGTAGCTTCGTCGTTTACTTTCCACAAGCTCATGATGATCGATCCGGCTCCGGCAACCTGAAAGGCACGCTGCAAGCCGTAAACACCTTCCCCGCCTTTGATCTCACCCAGGCCTGTTTCGCAGGCGCTGAGGATAACCATGTCGGTTTGCTCAAGGTTGAGGTTCAGTACTTCGTAGGCAGTCAGTATGCCGTTGTCGGAGGTATTAACTTCTTTGTTTTCGACGCTGCCAGTGGTGCCTTCCACGCCGGCGAGAAAAAGCCCGGAGCGTAAAAGTGGGTTTTCCTTAGCCTTGCTGATCTCCACGCCAAGTACTTTGTCAGCATCGGTGCTCGCAACGTCCTGAAGGAAGAAACCATGGGTAGCGATATGAAGGACTCTTGGATTTTTGACCTGATCCTTTAAGAGCGCCTCTGTTGCCTGATCCTGCATGTACACATCTGCTGTGGTTCCGGAAGTCTTGGCCAGGGCGCTAATGGCCTGCACTTCCTTCTGTGTTCCAGGTAGGGGCGAGAGCGTGCTTTTTGCTCCATAGTTAGGGAAGCCTACAAGCACTGTGTTTTTCGAAGCACTCCTGGCACTGGCAGTTTGGGCTAGCTGCCTCGTACTACTCAATAACACTATGTCATGTTTGTCTTTCACATAGCTGCCATCGGCGGCCTTGAGGGTAATGACGTTTATCTGGTTGTACACGCCGTCGAGCGACATATACAATTTTTTACTGCTCGCAACCCTGCCTGCAATAGGCTTCCAAAATTGTTCGTAGGTAATAGCATCCTCCACTTTGTTGGTCACCATGTTGCGGTAGGCTTTGGCATACCTGGTTTCAAGGTCTTTGCCATTGCTGATGGTGACAAGCTCTGGCGATGTAGCCCCATTTTTCACCAGCGCAAACGTGTATTTGCTGTTGTCGGTCAGCGACTTGTCAAATGAAGGATAGGTGATGATCTCAACGGCCATTTCACCGGCTTTGAGTTTAGCAGCCACATCGGCAAGTTTGACCGACGGCAGCTTGTTGGCATCAGAAAAGTCGCCGCTCATTTGGTTGAGCTTTCGCTCCAGGCCGTTGGCGGAAGACTCCAGGGAGTCCAGATTGATCTTTTGCTCTTTCAGCTCATCTTTAGAGAGCGAGTAGTAACTGGCCAGCGACTCCTTCAGGTTCGTCCAGTCGAGGTAGGTGTCGATGAGTGGCTGGTTGCCGCTGTTCAAAATGTTCTGACGAAGCTTGACAGAACTGCTCAGCAAAATACCCTTTGTAGACAAATGAGCTTCATACATCCTGGTGGCCAGCTCGGGCTTCTTGCCGCTGTTCTCTGCTGCAAAATTGTAAAAAGCCAGAAAGGATGGCCGCACCTTGTCCCAGTATTTGCCTTTCTCATTTTCGCTCATGGCTCCGAAATACTTTTCGAGCAGATCCATATGTTTTGTAAGCAAAGCACCAAAAGTAGAATCAGCCTTGTCCGTTTCACCCTTCTTCCAGCGGGTGATGGCCATGTTTTCGAGTGTGCCGAGGTATTCAGGGTGGTTGTTGCCGAAGTTTCTTTCGTAGATACCAATCACATCGCTGAAGGTAGTGACGGCCTTGTCATACTGATCGGTGAAGTAGTAGTACTTTCCAAGGTTGCGTAAAGTGGCCGCATAGGCTGGGTGATCCTCCTTCAGCTTCTTTTTGTAAATCTCCACTGCGCTGGTCAGCAAGCCTTCCACCTCATCCGTTCTGCCCAGTTCCATGTATAGTCCAGCTAGCTGGTTTTGAATCTCAGCATAGTCGGGACTGCTCTTGCCAAAGCGTTTCTCCTTCAGCTCAAGCAGCTCTTTGTAAATGGCTTCGGATTCGGTGTATTTCTTCTGGTTTTGGTAAATAACGGCAAGGTTGATTTTCAGCTTGGTGAAGTCGGTACCTTTTTCGTTGATGTGCTTGGCAGCCAGCTCAATGCTTTTGTTGAGGCTACTCACCGCCTGCTCATTCCTGCCTAGCTCAAAACGGAGAATGGCTTCATTGTTTAGTGCAACGGCATACTCCATCTGGTCGTCAGAACCATTTTTAGCCATCAGTCTAAGGCATTCAGCCATGGCTTTCTCGGCCTCGGTGTACTGCCCCAGGTCTTTGTAAAGCACGGCCAGGTTGTTGAGCACAGAAGCCATGGCCTGGCTGTTAGGGCTGATTTGTTCTTTGATCAGGGTTTCCGTTTGCTCGTAGTAACTTTTGGCGATGGTAAACTGACCCTGAGAGTGGTGGAGGATAGCCATGTTCATCATCGTTTTGGCCAGGCCGTACTTTTCCAGCAGATCAAGAGAGTTGTTGGACGTAATTACTTCCACTACCTCAAACAGGTTGTTGTCGTTGTACGCACTGAGAATTTGATCACTCAGGTAGCTGGTGGCTAAACTGCCACCATAGTTTTCGTCGAGCAGATAGTTCAGACCGCCAAGAAAATTCATTCTTGCGCTCCACTTACTGATATTTAGTGCAATACTGCCTGAGCGGTTGGAATCAAACACCTTTTCAGCTCTGGTCAACTTCACCACATTGTTGCCGGAGTTGTCGGTATAGTTTTTTGCACCCAGTAAAAAGGCATTCTGGTTGTCTTCTCGGTTATCGAAAAATGACACCTTGGAGCCTTGAGAAATGGCCAGGTTGTAGAAGGTGGTGTCTTTGGTGATTTGCTTGTCCCTGGGAGATGATGTGAGCGATTCCGTGAGATTTTTCTTGAGTTTGTTCATCAGCTGTGCACTGGCGTGAGGAGCAAACAAACCGCTAAAAAGAATGGTGACCAGCGAAAAAATTGTTTTGAATGAGAAGGTTTTCATAAGATCAATGATGGATTCAAAGTCAAAATGATTGATGGAACGGAATAGATATATTCCGGTTTCAAATATGGCAATTTTTAGAGAGGATTAATAATGCGGCTAGGGGAAGACATCACTGTATTGATTAAAATAGGCTAGGTCAGCGGCTTCACCATATCATCATCTCCGCCGTTCAGATCAAAGCTGCCCACCTTGATAAAACCATTTTTTTCATAGAACCTTCTTGCCCTTGGGTTGCCGTGCTGCACACCGCCCCAAAGAATGATGTGCGTGGCACCCGACTTTTTTGCTTCATGCTCCAGCATGGTAAACATAATGTTGGCCAAGCCGGTGCCATGGTAATTTTCGTCGACGGAGGGAGCATAGGTGGCGTAGCGGTACTGGTCTGTGTCGATGCCGTAGCTGCGGAGGCGATCTGCATCATGCTCAAGAATGCCGGGATTTAGCAGGCAGTAGGCCACACACTTGTCGCCAGCAAAAACTGTGAGGCGAACGCAGGGGTCAAGATCCAGGTTGTTGCAAATCGCATTTACGGTGGCTTCGTCGAAGGGATGAGGCCCAAATCGTTTGCGGGTGAGCTCAGAAAACGCTGAAAAGTATTTGAGCAGGGCGGGTGCGTCTGTCGTTTCGAGTGGTCTTATGGTGACTTCCTCACCGGAGGAAAGAATGACTTTTTTCATGCCGCTTACTTCAGTGTTTTAACATACGCAAGGGACTTTGCAGCCAGCTCCGGCCACTTGTTCTCGTAGTCAACCGGCACCCGAATCCAGCCTCCCATGGGTGGGCGCTCCGGCATAGGGCGAAAAACCTCACAACCGTCGAGGCTCAGGGCTTCATTCTGTGCTTCTCCTTCCAGCTTAAACACCAGATTGTCCTTCCAGGCCATAAAGGCAGCCTTGCCGTTGGGTGCTTTCACGCAAATGGCACCAAACATCTTACTCTTCTTTGCCTCCGGCAAAGACTCAGCGATTTCGTGAAAAAGCTCTTCTGTTCTGGTCATAACTTGAAAGGGACGGCTTTAAACTAAAGTAGCAAAAAGACTGGCTTTCTGCTACTTTATATGACCCAAAGAAACGCTCGTTGCTTAAGGTGTTTCGTTTTCAGCCACCAGCTTCTTACCAAAGCTGCTCACAGTAGACACGTTGAAACAGCCCACCACTTTCACACCTTCCTGAGACGGGATAATATTCGTCGGTACATTATCAATGGGTGTGGCGAAAAGCTCTCCAAAACCTCCGGGGCGATCAATTTGGATTTTCATCAGGTTAAGGAAATCGAAGGTGGCTTCAGACACGGCATGGATTTCGACATAAATGGAATCTCCGTCCAGATAAGATGGTAAAAACTTACCTGTGTCTGGATCCTCGTCGGTGCTAAGATTGATGCCAGTGCCAGACCTTACAGGTGTGATAAAGATAAGTCCATCTACCTCCGAGCCCCGGCTAAATCCGGCGTCGTAGGCTGTTAGTATTTCAGCTGGCTTGTTGAGGTATTTTCCATTTTTCCAGCCCTTGATCCAGTAAGCATTGCCTGGCCCATCTAAATCCCTGGCCCAAACTTCTGCGAACCATGTGGCAAGCGCAAAGTCGTTTTCCGGCTCAAAATTAAATGTGATGCTATCAATTTTTGGTACGCCTTGAGTGACAGAGGACGAGGTGTACTCAATGCCTTCGGTTAAAACGCTGAGTGAATACTGAACGCCAGGGAGTCCCAGTGAATCGTCGCTTTGCGAAGGATCCCACTCGTACCATCCGTCTGTATTCGACTCTGTGAATAGAAATACTCTTCCCTGATCGTCGGTGATGCTGACCTCAGCACCAGAAACGCCCGCAGGCCTGTTTTTGTCAAAGTAGTATTGGGTTTTGGTTACTTTGATCACTTGCACTTTGTCCTGGCTTGTAACGAAAGCATCTATTGAAACTACAGGCTCGCTATCAGCCAGCTCGGGATAGATCACGTCCTCGCAGGCAAACAATGAAGAGACGAGAAGGGCAGCGACTATATATATGTTTGCAGATTTCATACGATTAAAACTTGAAGTTGTAAGTAATGGAAGGGAACACAGAGCCGATAATGGCAACACGAATGGCCTCGGTTGGAAGAGGTTCTCCGGATACTGGTCGGTCTCGTCCCTGGGTAAAGTAGATAGAGAACGGGTTACGTCTGTTGTACACGTTGTACACCGAAAGCACAAATTGGTCAGTCACCTTTCGGGGCTTGCCATTTCTTTTTACAGTTTTTCCGTTGAGTGTTGCGCCAATGTCGAAGCGATGGTAGTCTGGTATTCTTACATTGTTACGGCCGTTGCCATAGTTAAAGGGCACCACGTAGTCCTGCCACTCAAACCTGTCTGTTGGGAAGGTGGTAGGCGTGCCTGTGATGTAGCTGAAGTTGGCCGAAAAAGAAAGACGGGGCGTGACATCATAAAAAGCGGCCACTTTCACATTGTGAGTTTGGTCGTAGCGGGTAGCATACCAGTTGTTGTTGTTAATGCCGTCTACCTTCAGCTCGGTTCTTCCGAGCGTATAACTCACCCATCCGTTCAATTTCCCTTTCTTTTTCTGCACGTATAGCTCCAATCCGTAGGCCCTTCCAATACCACTCAACACATCACCCTCCAAAAAGGGGTTGATCAGTAGGTCGGCTCCGTCGATATAATCGATTTGATTTTTGGTGCGACGGTAATAGACTTCGGCCGAGGCTTCAATCATGTTGTCATTGAAATTCCTGAAATACCCCAACGCCACTTGCTGCCCGGTTTGCGGCTCAATATTGTTTGTGCTCGGTGTCCATACATCCAGCGGATTGCTGGCTACCGTGTTCGAAATCAAGTGAACATACTGGGCTGTTCTGTTGTAGCTACCCTTGATGGAACTCTGAGGATCGACTAACAAAGAGAACGATGCCCGGGGCTCAAAATTAAAGTAGGTTTGAATGGTTTCGAGATTGTCTGCCTCCGAAACCGACGTTACGTTTCTTCTCACACCTGGCTCTGGTGAGTCATATTCAAAATATTTGCCAGGCCCCATGTAGCTAAACGATGAAAGGCGAAGACCATAGTTGATAGTGAGTGCCGACGACAGTTTCTGTTCGTTGCCTGCGTATACGGCACTCTCCAGCCCAAACTTTTTATCGAGACTGATATTGCTAACCTCACCGTTGCTCACACCGAGGGCGTTGGCGGGGTCAAACTGATATACAGTGGCATCGCCACCAAAGCTCAACTCGTTGTTCGTATTGATGAAGTAGCTAAACTCCGGCTTGAAGTTGAACGTGGTTATTTCCGACGTCCACTCAAATTTATCCAGGTCATTTTCTCCGAAGGCCAAAGAATAGTCGTAGTTGCTATAAAACGCTGTGAAGTTTGAAAACAACCGGTCGTTGAACAGGTGGTTCCAACGGATAGTGGCCGTTTTGTTGCCCCAGTCAAATCCCTGGCGGGCATCGAATAAAAACTTATCTCTTCCAAAATAGCCTGACGCAAACACTCTGTTTTTCGCATCGATATTGAAGTTGGTTTTCACCGTCAGGTCGTAGAAATAGAGCTGGGCACCATCGTCCAACACGTCGGTAAATGGCTTCGCCAGCACGTCGGCATAGGAGCGACGCCCTGCTATGATGAAAGAAGACTTTTCCTTTTTGATAGGGCCCTCTACCGCCAGACGGCTGAAGATGGTACCTACTCCTCCCGCTACATCATAAGATTTGTTGTTACCCTCTTTCATCCTTATATCAAGGATAGAAGAAATTCTGCCTCCGTAGCGAGAAGGTATGGCGCCTTTGTAAAGCTTAATATCCTTGACAGCATCGGGGTTGAAAACGGAGAAAAAGCCCAGTAGGTGAGAAGAGTTGAACACGGGAGCTTCATCAAGCAACACCAGGTTTTGACCAACCGAGCCACCACGCACGTTGAAGCCAGAAGCACCTTCGCCAACGGTACTTACGCCGGGCAACAATTGAATGGTTTTCAGCACGTCGACCTCACCAGCAAATGCCGGCACTTTGGTGATGGTTTGCATATCGAGCTTGGCAACGCTCATTTCAATGCTGGTCACATTGGCATCCTCTCTTTCAGCAGACACCACTACTTCCTGCAACTGCTGCTGCTCGGAACGTATTTCCACGTCCATGCGAACGTTTGCCTTTAGTTCTACCGTCTTCACCGTCGTTTCATATCCTACATAGCGGTATTCGAGAGTGTAGGTGCCTGGTGGCAGCGTAATGGAATAAAAACCATAAAAATTGGTCACGGCTCCGTCGCCGATTTCTTTCACAAGCACATTGGCCCCGAAAAGGTCTTCTCCGTTGGCAGCGTCTTTCACATAGCCGTTAACGGTGACCTTGTCTTGAGCGAATCCTTGTAGCGCACTAAAAATCAGGCAGAGCCCGAGCATTAAAGTTTTTTTCATTGAGTTGTTGAGATTGATCTGAATAAATTCACTTAGCCAGTTACGATAGTTTGAAGCAGGGGTTGGGAGTTGTTGAAGAAATAATAGAACGATCATCCGGAAAAGTCCGAATCAGCAATGATTCTACCTGTAGATTCATTTTGTAGTTAATAGTTTAGTTTGCTTAGTAGTAAACTTAAACCATTAGTACCCCTATGTGTTTTGGAATTACTTAAGAAAAAAAAATATTAGCTGTGACGAATGAACTCCTGTTTATTCGCTGACGACGATGGCCAGCTTGTCTCCCTTAGGGCTAACGGCTAGTCTGGTGATGCCATTCAATTGGAAAGTAGCGGCGAGGTCAGCTGCTTCTGTCCAGCTCCTTGTAGTTGGTGACCAAACAAAAAGTTTGCTGCCCTGACCCATGATGATTTTGCCATCTGGTGTCCAGGCCATGTCTTGCGAATCGGCAAGGACTTCACATATTGTTTCAATTTTTCCAGTTTCTGTGTCCAGCGACTGGATAAGCGCCGACTGCCCTTCTCTGTTCTGCAGAAAGCTGATGAGTTGGCTACCTGGGATGTTGTGAATAGATCGGCCAATATTGCTTGCGACAATTGTATTCGTTTTGGCAGAAAGATCCGAGATCTGAAGCGTTTGAGGTTCGCCCAGGACAAAAGATACCAGCGTGTTGTCATCTCTCCAGGCGTGATAACCAATCACAAGGTCGGGCACCACAATCACCGGCTCACCCTTCTTCAACGGAAACTTCCACAGTAGCTGTGTGCCATCTACCTCCCTGATGCAGGAGATGTATTTCCCATCGGGTGTGAGGGTAGGGGAGTATTCGTTGGAGGCGTTGTTCGAAAAATTTGTTTTGGTGCCCCTGGCCGGATCGTAAATGAAAATGTCGATCTGCGGAGAGGCATCCTGCGACACGAAAAAGAGCTCGCCAGTCTTTTTGGAGAAGGAGGGCTGGTTGTCGTAGCGGCCGGGGTTGGCGGAAACGTTAATGGGGTTGGAGACGCTGATCGTTTCGCCGTTGGCTTCCAGGTCGAAAAGGTAAACCTCGGTGCTGGGCTGGGCAATGGCTGATAGTGAGAGGAGGGAGGCCAATGCGAAGAGGAGAGAGGCTGGTTTCATATTGCTGAAGGTTTGTGCTGGCAATATACTATTTGAGGAAATAGGAGCCAGCTAACTTTGAGATACTTAATTCAGGAGTTTTATCGTTCTGAGGCGAGAAAGAAGGTGAGAATGCCAGGCAATTACCAAGCGGCATGAACGCCCGGCTCGTGCGTGGGGGTTTTTAATGTAGTTCAGTTCCAATAGCACTTAGCCCCGCCCGACTGAACGTCGTTCGGGCGGGCACGCCGATGATAAATTTGTACTTTGTGGCGGACAATCCAAGCCAACCGATCTATGATAACTGGTGAAGCCCACATTTTTCATTTTCACCGTTGTGTGTGTGCCCGGCATGGGCATCTGGTATCTAAGATACCAAATTATTCCAGAGGGTGTAACCGGCGTGGAACGATCCCACCTTGTGCACGGATTCGTACCCCGAAGCACTAGCAAGTCGCAAGGACTAGGCGTCCCCGTTGGATATCGTGAGGTATTGACTGAAGGAAGCGAGGCGGCGTGCAACGACGGCAAACCTCGGTTCTAACGAACAGGGCCGGGTCGCCGGGCGACTGGATACAGAGGCTGTAAAGGACTAGGCGTCCCCGACGTATGAGGTAGCACACCATACTAACGTCCAAAGGGTAGGAAACTACCAAATGCCTTTGCAGTAGATCCAGTGGGATTGAGGGAAGGAATATGCTCTTACCTGGAGATCTCGGACTCTACGAGTTGGAGACTGAGAAGTCACGGGGCTGCCCGGCGGCAGAGGTCATAGTAATCAGCGGGATCTGAGCCTACAGAGAGAGTAGGAGTTCTCACGAGTTGACGAAGGGCTAGGCGCCCCCGACTGAACATATTGTGAAGTGAAAATTCGATAAGGAGTCCGCCAGCTGGCGGACTCCTTATCTCAAAAGTAGTGGAAAGGGTTATCGGTGTAAAGAGCGATAATCTATGCTTTACGAACCCATTCCACGTCGGGCCGTATACGAGATCGTTCCATGCCGGCCGTACGTATGGTGGATGTGACGGGGCTGGCGTTCCAGAGGCGCACCGGTGAGCTTAATCACTCATCGGCCGTCTACTCGATTAGCGAGATTTATCACATAAGAAACTGCATTTTCAGTCTCAATAAAGAAAATTTGTTTAGCACAGTCACATTACGATCACTTAAACTATGCCCAGAAAGGGACGTATTTAGCATGCTTTTTAGAACTGCTTTCAGGGTCATAATCTTTCACTAAGCCAGATTTAATTGTCTCTGATATTATTCTTGATGCTATAGAATAATTCTTCTCATCAATCCCAAATCGCTCTCGAAGCGTTTGATTTGTCATGTATTCTCCAGAGACTATTTTTAAACAACTATGCATGTAACAAGCTCTAATTTTATCCTCTTTATCCATTTGACGTAAAGTCTTATAAGAGTATAATATTATTCTAGTGTAGTTCTCTCCTTCAATTATTTTTGGTGCAGGAAGTTGAAAAAACTCACATTCAAAAAGTACCTTATCGATTCCACTTCCTCTTTCCTCACATATATTTAGCCTCCGCATAAAGTGTGCTAATCTTTCATTTCTTGATTGCGGATTATGATCTACAAATCTGAGTGTATTAATTAACGGTTTACCAGGATTAGATATCTCGATTCTGTCAGAAAATAACTCTATCATCGGACCAGTGCCTTTTTCTCTAAAATCTTGATGAATGATTACATTCGCTACGAGTTCCCTAATAGCCAATTTAGGGTACATTTTTACTTCTTTTCTTAAGGCACTATCTATTATTTCATTGGATGGCAGTTGATCGTCTATATAGTTTACCAAGCCTTCAAAGCCAACAGCATAACCTTTTTTTCCTGTTTGTTCTTTTATGGTTTTACGCTTATTCTTTCCATCGTATATAATAACCCTAACAGCCTTTCTTTCAAGTGTTTCAAAGTGTTCTATTTCCTTTGCAAATAGTATGGCTCCAAGGTTTGTGATAGCATATTTAGAGCCCTGTTTGAGAATGAGTTTTTCATTTATTAGCTTTTCAACTATCCCACTTTTATCCGATGGAAGCGGAAGATTCATTAAGTCGAAATATGATGGATAATCTAATAGCTTTAATACTTGGTCTATATCTAAATTTTCTTCCGCTATTTCATTCTCAAATTGAACAACTGGCTTCTTAGTCCAAATCAATCTTTCTTTCTCAGGATTATCAGAGAGCTTTTGCTTGTAAGAGCCAATTCTGACAAAAGGAGTGCCTTGAAATGCAACGGGAGTGTTCGTTGTTGCCTTTATTCGGAATATAACTACGTTTCCTTCAGCGTGATTTATAGTGAATACTTCAAAATGAATTCTTGGATTCAAAAGTCTAGTGATCCATGGAATTAGATCTTCATTGCCCTTGCCTTTTTTATTGGGGTTAAAATTTGTACCAACGATTCTGTGAGTTTTGTCGTCAATGCCGAACACAATATATCCATGTGGTTTGTCATGAATACATGCCGAATTTGATAATGCTGAAATATACTCTCCAAGTGCAACATCATTATTAACCTTGAATTCAAGCCATTCTGTTTCATTGGGAAGTGAACGTAACTCACTCAATAGGATATTCAGCTCTCGATCACTCATGAATCATATTAGAATTGGTGTCTACAAGCAAATATAGCTATTAAATTTTAGCTTAGTCACATAACAGTCACATAAGAATTGTCGCTAACCTCAGTAAAGTGAGTGTGGGAATTTTATCAAATATCGCTTCCATCAGCACTTAGCCACGCAGACGATAAAATTAACTTTTGTGGCGGAGAATCCAAGCCAGCGAATGCTTGAAAACCGCCGAAGCCCACATTCATTTTTAGGCCCTTGTTAGGCTCTTTTTTCGTCATCTTCCTCGTCAGGACGGTCGTCAAAGCTACCTTCAACTCTAGCTTCACATGTCTCAAACTCCAACAGACCTTGCTCTTCATATTTTGCAAGTTGATCCATTGTTGCTTGGTAGTCTCCACTAGGTTCCATGTCCAGCGCTACGTATGATTGGGTGGCTCGTTCATATGTAATACCTAAGCCGTTCAAGGAATCTAAGATGGTTTCTTGC
Organism: Imperialibacter sp.; assembly: GCF_040222815.1. Taxonomy (GTDB): domain Bacteria; phylum Bacteroidota; class Bacteroidia; order Cytophagales; family Cyclobacteriaceae; genus Imperialibacter. The sequence continues at coordinate 184,207 of NZ_JAVKCH010000018.1, forward strand.
TCAGCCTTATCTAGGGTCCTTTCGAAAATCACACGGAACGTTCGATGGCCAGCGTCTGTCACAAGCTCTCTTACCTCAGGTTTTAAGTCCTCTGAGTCTGCTGTCGCTCGGACAATATCTTGATAATTTAACCCATAAGCGTAAAAAAGGACATTTTCTATCCGATACAGATCATTCCCAAGTGGTTCCGCCCACATCGATTCTCCGCCAGTTCCCCAATGGTTTGGCAGGTCGATATGCAATTTGACTAGTCCGTCTTCAGCCATTTAGATTGTTTAATTTTTTCTGCAAGACCTTGAAAAGCCAGCCTGTTGCACTATGCCCGCAAGAACAAGAAAGTCTGCCAATTCTTGCGTCCTGCATTCACGTCCGCAGACATTGAGCCTAACGCCTCGGTAAAATGAGTGTGGGAGTTTTATGCAGCTCAGCTTCCACTACCACTTAGCCACGGCGATGTTAAAATTAACCCTTGTGGCGGACAATCCAAGCCAGCCACCGCTTCCTTACCACCGAGCCCCCCATGCATGATAGTATCCATGTTGTAGCCCTTTTCATTGTCTGGCAGCGCCATCAGCAGGACAGCCTTCCTTGCGTTGCAGTTGTCCATGGCCTTGCAGACTGACTGTCTACTGTAGGTGCGATGGCCGTGCGGGCGTGAATCGCCCGGGAAAGGGGATTGAGCGTAAGCGGCGTGGGCGAAAAACAGAGTGGGGGTGTTGCGGCCTTAGTCCTGTCATTTACATTTACTTAGCCACAACAGACTTTAAATTGCTGAGAAAAATAGTCAAGCATTCAAATCATTCATGGATTAAAGTTTCCTTTTATTGAAACCTGAAATAGCTTTGCTATGTATTAATTTATGTTGATTTAGTGGAGAAAAAGTTTGAAATCAAGTTGCTGGAAGAGGCTTTCGGATTCATCAAAAGCCAAAATGATAAAGTTCAGGACAAGATATTCTACAATATCCGAAAGGCGCTGATTCTAAATGATCCGAAACTTTTCAAAAAGCTAAATCAAAACATTTGCGAATTCCGAACCAAGTATACCGGACTTCAATATCGGATTCTCGCCTTTTGAGATAAGGAAAACAACGAAATGACGCTGGTTTGCGGTACACATAGATTTATCAAAAAAACTGATAAAGTAAGCCCTCAGGAAATTGAAAAAGCCGAACAGATCAGGGTTGAATACTTTGAACAGAAAAAGAAGGGAATATGAAAAAGTATAGTTTAGACGAAGCACAGGATTTACTAATTGGCAAGATAGCAACACCTCGAAGAGATCAGTTTGAATTTGAGTTGAAACTTGAACTCATTGGTGATATGATCAAGACAGCTCGCAAGGAACGTCACCTAACGCAAGAACAGCTTGGCGACCTGATTGGCGTTAGAAAATCCCAAATTTCTAAACTTGAAAACAATGCCAAAAATGTGACTATCGAGACTATCTTGAAAGTATTTGAAGCTTTGAAAGCAAAAGTCAATTTCAAAGTTGAACTTCTGAATAGCGAAATGAATATTGCATAAAGTTGGTTAACAAAATGTAAGAAATTATTTCCACACAAACCCTTCTCACAAACCAAAGCTTCGATTCTTATGTAAACTGAGTGCGCTGGCCGAGTCGGAAGTTGTCATCAAAGAGGGGGCTAAGTGTTGGCCTAGTGTGAGTGATACGGATGAGGGGTTGTATGATGGCAGCGAAGTCGTTTACCGAGCGGCCTGAAAGAGAGCCATTTTTTCTTTGCGTTTACGAATGTCACTTTCCGCAAGATCATGGGCTACAACGACTAGCTATCGTGCGTGGGTTTTTTTTTATCTTCTAAAGTTAAATATAGCATTGAAGCTTCCAACAGCTCCGAACCTTCCTAAACCACAGAAACCCATGACTGATCAGCGAATGTTAGCCACATTTTTCGTTAAGCCACGTTGATTTGGTTGTCCATCATTTGGATGTTGAAGTTCACTTTGGCACCAAGCGCATTAAAAACTTTCAACACCGTTTCCAGTGTGATGTTACCGGTATTGTTTTCCAATCGGGAGATTTGTGCTTTTTTCACCCCAATTAGCTTTCCAAGTTCTTCTTGGGTTAGATTCCGCTGTTTCCTGGCTTGCTGAATCATGTCTCCAACCAGTTCCAATCTGAGTTCAAATTCATATTGCTCACGCTCCGGAGTCCCAGGCTTTCCGACTAATTCGTCTTTTGCTTCGTCAAGTGTATAAGCTTTCATTATTCCTTGTCTTTAAAATATTGTTGTCTAATTCGTTCTGCCTTGTCTATTTCCTTTTGGTCCACTTTATCGGTTTTCTTGATTGTGCCATGGGTCGCCAAAACCAAGGTATTTTCTTTATTGGTTTTGTCCCAGAATGCCAGAAGTCGATACTGCAAGCCTAGATAAAGCGTTCTGAACTCCCAAATTTCACCTTGCAACTTTTTAAACAGCCTTGGGTCAGTTTTTTGGCTTGCCCGTTCGATGTTCTGCAAGATTTTGTTCTTTGATTTCGGGTGCTGTTTACGGAGAAACTCCATCGCCTCTTCCAGCAAAACCGTGTCAAATCGCTCTATCATTCAGTTGGTTTGTTTAACTGAGACAAAGCTATAAATGTTTCGTTAAATGTAAACAATTTACTTGTGAGAAGTTGTGGCCAACCTCGGTAAAATGAGTGGGGGAGTTTTATGCAGCTCCGCTTCCACTACATCTTAGCCACGCCGATGATAAAATTATAAATTGTGGCGGGCATTCCAAGCCAACCAACCTATGATTCCAGGTGAAGCCCACATTCATTTTACCGTTGTGTTATGCACATTTCTTGTCATCCAGATACTATCCGTAGTTCCTCATCAGGAGTTGGAAAACAGCCGTCCCAATGAAAGTTATAAGCAGAATCGGTATTAATGTTAGCCTCAGTTTGCTTGGAAAGTATTTATCTGCGAAAAGCCCAACCAAGACAATTCCTATTGCGATTAGGTCTAGCTGAAAAAAAAATGTAGTGGATCCAAGTACTGCATAGTCGGCAAACAAAGGACTAATTAGAAGTTCAAAATTAAAGGAGACTAGATAGAGGAAGTAGCCGATCAAAAGAACGACGTTCCTCAACCAAAGGAATGCAAAAATTACGGAATTGAGTGTTACCAACGCAAATACTAAATCAACTATTGCTTCGGCATCTGTCTCTCTAAAGTTGATAAAAAGACCAAAAATCAGCATGATTGCAGAAATGAAGGCTATGTTTCTGTAAATCAGTTCTTTATTCATTGATAAGACGCATTTTGTTGCCGGTCATGGCCAGTGTTGTGTATTTCTAATGCAACTGCTGTCGAACCCACTCAAAGTTGGCCTGATCTCTGAAATCAAACCAAGTCTGCCGATATTTCGAGTTGTCTACCGCAAACTTAAACTTGCTGAAGGGTTTACGTTGAGCAAGAATTTCGAGTAGTCTGGATTGGAAGTTCGAGTCGGTTAGTGATCTTGCAAAGTCTTCCATCACCTGAAAGCCCTGTCGGGAATCCATCTTGTCAAAACGTATATAGTTGTCCAAATCAGCTTCAATTGCCTTCATTATCTCTTTCCAGGGTTCGGGGTCGAAGTATTCACCCTCAGGGTCAGAGTAATGTTCGATCGACCCCGTCGGCTTGTGGAAGAAACAGATTTGTCCACAATCCAGAAGGTCGGCAATCTCTTTGATATGTTCGTCAGTTGGTGTCATTTCCGTCCTGAAGACTATTGAGCCTAACGCCTCAGTAAAGTGAGTGTGGGAGTTTGATGCAGCTCCGCTTCCACTGGCACTTAGCCACGGCGATATTAAAATTATAAATTGTGGCGGGCAATCCAAGCAAACTTCCCTATGACATCCAGTGAAGCCCACATTCACT
>NZ_JAVKCH010000019.1:0-472011 GCF_040222815.1 Imperialibacter sp.
AACTCTTCTCACAGGATAAACCTCTCTGGAGAATCATTAAGAAAAGGAATGCTGAAGTAATATTTTTTACCCAAATTACAGCGCTCTCAAAGTGGCATAGATAAACCGAAATGGGTGGCATGGTCTGACCGAAATAGCCAATAACTTCCTTCCTGATAGTTGTATAATTGAATTTCCTTGTCGTGATGAATAGTTGGTGAAATCTGTTTACCCATCATCAAAGCGGCACCAACGGGCACAGCCGTAAAAAGATGTATTTTGGAAACATTTGGTAAGTTGTTTTTTACACTATCTAATACATCTCTGAATTCTATCCCAACCTTTTGCGAGCCGCTATGAGATGTGAAAGAATCTAGTTCAGAATTTTTCGCTTTTTTATATATATGTGCGACAAGAGGATCCGGGAAATTTTCAACGTCTGCCTTTTCAATTGAATAGTGTGTGGAAAATCTTAGTGAAACCTCTCCTTCTGCTACTAATTCTTCCTTGGGATTTCCGGTGCTCTCAAATGCCGGAAACTTCGCTGAGGAACTATTGTAAACCCATTGATTCGATTCATGGTGCTTTTGGAACACTTCGCAATTTTGAGCGCTTCCCATCAAGTGTCCTAAATGTATAGCTAATGGAATATGCGCCATACCAAAATATACAACCCCGAAACCTGGATTAGATTTTATGACTGGATGAACACTATCCTTCCATATCGAAGTCTGTTGATGAGCCACAGACTTCCAATCAATTCCGGCTTCATCGCCGAGCTCTTTCATAATTGGTTTGATTTCCATGACCCTTCTGTCCAGGTCTTTCCATTTTTTTGGAAGAGCGTCAAAGATCTCTTCTATAGAAATCTTACCGAAAGTCTGGTGAGAAATAATTATTAGCCCGACATAATTATTCATGTTGTTTAAATTCAGGTGATGGTTTAGTTTTTTCGATGACGCTGCGAATTGTCTCAATTGAAAGAGGGGAATCGGATTTAATAGATTTGACTAGTGCATTTTCCCCAATTCTTCTGATGATATCGGAAAATGTAAAAGCTGGTTGTTTCTCTATACATTGTTTCACAAGACTTTGAAGTTCTAAATCTGTATATTTAATACCATCCAAAATTCCTTTTAGTAATAGGGTAATGGTTTCGGGATTTGGCCTTTCAAATTGAATTTGAAGACTTGCTCGGCGTTTAATTGCCGGATCGATAGAACCACCCCGATTGGTTATTAAAATCACTGCCATCTTTCCATTATTTCGTTCAAGACTATCAAGCTCTTTAATAAGGACATTGACGCCGGCTCGATCTTCGTGATGTGCTTGCATTTGCTCACGACTAGTTGCAAGGTCGTCGGCTTCATCAATAATTAGAATTCCAAATTCTCGGCTAGTTAGCTTAGATTTTGCGTCCTTAAACGTTTCAACAATTCTCTTAGAAATGTCACCTACGTACCCCCCAGCTCGTATATCTGTGGGAGTCTCGAACACCTTGATCGTCTGACCTCCCATCAATGTCGAGAGTGGAGAAGCGACGGAAAGTGCCAATTCAGTTTTGCCGCAACCTACATCCCCAGATAGTATAATTGCAGGTGACCTTGATTTGATCCGCTCCAGAAACGGCAGCCCGTCTTTATGATGTTTTTTTTTCCAGCTCGCTATTCCATTTTCATCAAGGATGATTTTCAGCCCAAAAAGTAAACTCTCTTTTTCTTGATCCAGACCAATTAAACTGTCGAATTTTTTTTGAAACGCTTTATCGAAATGGAGTGTGGATACTACATCAATTTTTTCTACCATTTGCCTGTCAATTTTCTAGTCGCACTATAGTTTCCTGTAGAAAAAGCTCTGTCTTCTTCGCCATTTTCCCCCTGTAGACTTCCATTGTTACCCCATCCCCTTGTGCTCAAGTAATCATTTGTTTCTTGAGTCTTCTTTGTCCTTCGTATTACTATATTGATATTGGCATTTGCGGCAACAGACATAAATCGAATGCCGCCTGATTCATTGTCTCTCTGAATGGATCCAATATCGTCAATTTCGTATCTAACAATCCACTTTTCATTTCCCGATGTAAATTGTAATTCAGCTATTTCTAATTCCCTCTTCAGTGCTATATATTGGATATCCTCGAAGGTCGACTTCAACCAATTCAAATCAATCGAACTAAACCCTCGTGTGCGGATTGCCCAAAAGTCATCCTCGATTTTTTTGAAGACATCCCGAATATTCGCATCAGTTGCTGATCGGGTTCCCGAAAGTGAGTTTGTAGAATATGCTGTCATTTTTTTAGTCTTCAGTGTGGTTTTTATATGCACTGCCAAATAGTTTAATGAATTCTGCTTTGGCCTTGGACTCATCGCCATTGTCCGCCAATCTCAGGGCTCGATTCACATGATCTCTACCGTCTGCAAGCCATTTGGCTAATTCATCAATAGATCGATTGTTCCATTTTGTATAATTTCCTACCACGTTGTTGTTTTTATCGACCGGATCCAGAACAATCCAATTCGCATTTAGATCTTTTTCCCAAGTCTTATAATTATCTTTAAAGACAACAGCATCCCTATTATGGGCCAGATTTTCAAGGTAAGCAAACCACATGGCAAGCGTTTCGGGATAGGTTGACTTGACACCACACTCATCAAAAGCCTTTGCACACAATAGGTCTATGAGAAAGCTAGGGATCGAATGATCGCCTTTCTCATTTCCAAACACCCCAGAAGACTCTTGCATTTCATATCTCCACCATTTAAAAAGTCGAACCATATCACTGAATTTTACAATACCCCATTCGTCTTTGCTTGTCGCAACTCGTGAATGTGTGAACTCAATATGTTTTAAAACGGAGGTCTTCCACTCATCTCCATTCGTTCTGACCAATATTTGATGATCATTATTGCCAGATTTGAATAATGGTACAAGGTCATAGTGTAACTTTTTACCTATGAATTTTAAGGGAGCGCTACTTTTCGTGAGGGGTGGATGTTCGGAATCAGGATAGCATAATTTTGCAAAAGATTGAAAATCTGGAACAAGGCATTTCAAATTACCCAAAAGATCTTTTTCCTTTTCAAGGATGAAAGAAAGATCAATATCCTGACCTTCAACGGAAGAATTTCCTTTGAGATGTCTCCTTAAACCAGTGCCTTTTGGTAGTGATCCAGATATTACAGCGTCAACGACAACCAAGCCATTTTCCTCCGCTTTGTTTTTAATGTTTTCGAGGACTTTTTGCGCATGATCCCAAGTAGCAGACTCATCGTCGGGTTCTGGAGCTATCCATTCCACAAAATTACGAGTCCAACGATGAAGTGAATTATGAGTAGTTATCTGCATTCGGATTAAATTTTCATCAGATGTAATCAAAAACTCGACCGAACACATTATTTGGGTAATTTGTCAGTCGAGTTAGATAATATTTCGCAAAATTACGACAAAATGTCATGAATATTCTGTCAGACTAAACGGCATGTCATGCCTTGTATCAACTGCTTTTATTCATAATATTTTTGTACTTAAATATTGAATCCATTGCTCTATTCAGATAATTCATAACGCTTATCAGATTTCTCTAACTGGTTATCTCTATCAGAGTGATTAGCTTTTATCCTATTTTAAGCAAGCTGTAAAGCTTTTTCACTACTGAAAGCCTTCAAGGTTTGCCAAAGATCTTCGAACCATCCACAGTTTGTTCTGCGTGAGGGATAGCAGCGGAAAGCCCGGAACCGCCCCCGATATATCGGGGCGGTGAGGACTTGAAGCGGATAGCCCGACCCCCGCCAGGTGATGTTCGTTTGTAGCGTGAGTTGGAGAAAAGAATGCCAAAAATGGTCTTAATCATAGCTATTCGAGATTCCGGATAAATAAAGCCCCCTTTTTGAATTTGGGGCTTTATTTTCCGGAATGACGAAATTCTTTTCTCCAACTCACGCTACTTAAGCAATACGTTACTGGCGGGGGGCACGCCCACATCAAAAAAATCCCCCTCCCATTCCCGCATTATCATGGCCCAAACCCGCTGGGCTTTAATGATTTCTTTTACTTTTGCACCTCAGTATTCAAAATTCGACTATAATGAAATTAGCGGTAGTAGGGGCCACAGGGCTTGTGGGCTCCGAGATGTTGAAAGTGCTGGAAGAAAGGAACTTCCACTTTGATGAGTTGTACCTGGTAGCGTCGGAACGCAGTGTCGGCACCCAAATAAAATACAAGGGTAAACAGTACAGCGTGATAGGCATGCAAACGGCGGTGGACATAAAACCTGATATCGCTATTTTTTCGGCCGGTGGCAGCACGTCGCTGGAGTGGGCGCCTAAGTTTGAGGCGGCGGGCACAATTGTGATCGACAACTCGTCGGCCTGGAGGATGGACCCTACCAAAAAGCTGGTGGTGCCGGAGATCAATGGCAGCACCCTTCGCATCGACGACCGCATTATTGCCAACCCCAACTGCTCCACCATTCAGATGGTGATGGTGCTGGCGCCTTTGCATAAGAAATATGGGATTAAGAGAGTGGTGGTGAGTACCTACCAGTCGGTGACGGGCACGGGCGTAAAAGCCGTGGATCAGATGATGGCCGAGCGGGCTGGAAAATCGGAGCCGAAGGTATACCCTCACCAGATAGATATGAATGTGCTGCCGCACATTGACGTGTTCCTCGACAATGGCTACACCAAGGAGGAGATGAAGATGGTGAAGGAAACGACCAAGATCATGGGCGACGACAGCATTAAAGTGACGGCTACTACGGTGCGTGTGCCTACGGTAGGTGGCCACAGCGAGGCGGTGAACGTGGAGTTTGTGAAAGACTTTGACCTGGGTGAGGTGCGTGACCTGATGAGCAATACGCCGGGTGTGGTGCTGCAGGACGAGCCGTCGAAGAATATTTACCCGATGCCGATTTGGGCGCATAACAAAGACGAGGTGTTTGTAGGCCGGATCCGCAGGGATGAGTCGCAGGCGAACACGATCAATATGTGGATAGTGGCGGACAACCTGCGCAAGGGGGCTGCTACCAATGCGGTGCAAATAGCGGAGTACCTGGTAGGAGCCAATCTGGTGTTTTGATTGAAGCGCTGAGCCAACCGGATGTTCAGGCTTTTTTGAAGGCCCATGCTACGGACAGTCCGGCGAAGCTTGCTTTGCAGAAGAACCTGCCGGGGGGAGTGAGTGCTTCCCTTCTGGCATCTCAACTAAAGGCCCGACAAAAGGCCAAAGACAAATTGCCATCCTGGCTGAGCCGGGATGGCATTATTTTTCCCCATGGCGTAGCCATGGAGCAGTGCTCGTCGGAAACGACGGCTCGGTTTAAAGCCGCCCGCTGGGCGGGCGGGTCCTTCGCCGACCTGACCGGGGGCACGGGCGTGGATACGTTTTTTTTCTCCCAGTCTTTTGAAAAAGGTGTGTATGTGGAGGCAGACGCCGAAAGGTGTGCCCTGGCCAGGCACAATTTTGGGGTGCTGGGTGCTGAGCATTTGCAGGTGGTGCAAAGCACCGCCGAGGCTTTTTTGGCCACCAACACCGATTCTTTTGACCTTATCTATATCGACCCCGACCGCCGGGCGGGCCACAAGCGGGCGATTGGCTTTAGCGACAGCACGCCCGATGTGGTGCAGCTATTGCCGGAGCTGCTGAAAAGGGCCACCACCGTGCTGATCAAGGCGTCGCCGATGATCGACATACAGCAGGGCCTGCGTGACCTGGGCAGCGTGAGCAAGGTGCTGGTGCTGGCGGTGAACAACGAATGCAAGGAGGTGTTGTTTGTGTGTGACAATAGCGGCGGACCTGTGGAGTTAGAAGCCTGGCAGGTGCAGGGTGGGCAGGAAACTGTACTGCGCTTTAGCCTGGAAGAGGAGGCATCGGCTGGAGTGAGTTTCAGTGAGCCTGGGGCCTTCATTTACGATCCCAATGTGGCCATTACTAAATCGGGCGCTTACAAAACGGTGGCGGTTCGCTATGGGCTGAAGAAGCTCCACCCTAATACACATTTATATACGTCGGCCACGCTGGTGCCCGACTTCCCCGGCCGGACGTTCCGGGTGCTGGAGGTGCTGCCTTTTTCTTCGAAAGACTTGAAAAGCCTGAAGCTGCCTTTTGCCAAAGCCCATGTGATGAGCAAGAACTTTCCTCTGGAAGCGGCGGAGCTTCAAAAGCGCCTGAAGTTGAAAGAGGGCGAGGAGGGTTTTGTGATGGGGCTGACAGTGGGGAGTAGGGAGAGGGTGTTGGTGGTGGCGGAAAGGGTGTGAGATTGTTAAGAATAATGATTTTTGAAGCGGCGAGACGCCGAATGAAGGAACTCACAAGCCTGCCCGGATGGGGCGACCCTTGCGAGATGGGAGGGTGGCGAATCTCAATGAATCAAGTCAGAAGGTACTTGCTCCCAACCATCCATCGGTACCTCAAACCTACCTGTTATTGGATGATCAAATAGGATTTCAAAAAAGACAGGATTGTCGATATAGTATTTCAGCACATATCGATCTCCCACAGTCGCTTCTTTGCACTGTGGCGAAAAACAATGCACCCTAATGTCCTCCGAGCCAACACGGTAAATCACTGTTTTCCCAACACCCTTACTGTCGCTGTATTTCTCTAAAATTTCGCCGATAGTGTACCTGACCTCAGAATTGTTCACGGTATAGCCCTTATAGAAAACATATGTAAGCGCCGAAACAAGCAGCGAAGCAATAAGAATCTTTGCGGATAAGGGTACGCCATCGTCTTTTCCCAACATTACTATTCATCCATTTGAAACATGCTGCCGAGATTTACATTTGATCATGGGTAAACTTCACACTTTGTTGAAGTCAGACTCTCCGCAGCGAACAATTTTGCAACTAAATATAGTTTAGCAAATCTTATTTCTTCGTGTTTAGTGTTGGTAGCCCGGTGGATTTAAGCTGCCTGTTGGCCTTCTCCAATTTTTCTGGAAAAAGCACCTTGCTGCTAAGCTTGTCCAGTGATTTGTCAACTTTCACAATCGGAATCTTTTTTCGATTTAACTCTTTGATTTCCAGACTATGAAAGTAGTGTTTTTTTAAGTCTTACAAGAAATCAGCACCACGCAATAACTGTTGCGAAACGGCGAGACACCACAGCCAAATCTCCACAAGCCCGCCCGGGCGGGGGAAGACCCTTGCGAGATGGGAGCTATCGAACCCTAATACCAAACCCTACCAAATAGTCATTTCTTTTCATTTTGAAGTTAAGAACTTGTCGGCTTCGGCCTTCTTCATTATTGTCATATTGGGTCGCATCTCCGAAAGTGTTGAACTGAAGCTGGCCAAAAATACCTATATGCCTTCCTAGCTTTCCTTCAAGCCCAGCGGCTGCCAGAAAACCAGGCTGGGGATTTGCCGACTCAAATTCGTAATAGTCTTCATCGTAGTAGCCTTCATATTGTACGTACCGTTTTCGTCCAACATCGCCCCCGTATTTCATTGATCTAAGGATCATGCCCGCCCGGATATATGGTGTGATTTTACTTTTCGAGAATAGCTCATAGTGGATTACCAGAGGGATTTTCGTCATTTTTCCGTCGATAATTACATCATTAACGGCTTCTGCAATGTTTCCATTAGGGAAAACATATGGTACGTTATGCAAAAACGAATAGTCAAATTGCGAGAAGTTCATTCCTACCTCTACCATCAATCTATCGCTAATTCTCGGAAGTAATATACCGATGGCAAAACCGGTTTGGCGAATCGAACTTTCTATAGGGCCACTGCCTAGCAAGGTTTCGTCCCCGGTGGTGTTACCTGAATAATCGAATGCTAGCTTCATCTGGCCAAAGTCGGTGTACACAGAAGGCGCAAGCCTGGCTATTGGTTTCTTTTTGAAGACTACCTCGTAGTCTGATCCTCGGCAGGTGTTGTATTGTTTGGTCAGACTAATAAGTTTATCACGATTGATATTGGTTTTCGATGGCGATAGCTCAATCTCCGGGCAGTCCTGAAACAGGTAGGTGAGAATGCCGAAATGCACAAGGTTAGCCTTGGCATTGGTATAGACACCGTTCTGTTCTCTTATCATGGGCGCACTTTCAATTACCATATACTGGAGCGTGTCCTTCTTGAAGATGAAGTGTTCCTTGTATTTATATAGCGAGGTTCGGCCTGTCACAAGCACTTCTATGAACTTCATGGGGCGATCAGGATCTACCTCCGTAATGCTTTCAGAGATAAAATAGTTGAGGCCCTCGATGCTAAAGCCTGCTATCTCTCCCGGTGCATACTTTATCACTTGATCTCCCTGGTCGGCCTTGAACTGGCATTGAGAGAAGTTGAGATAAAAATCCTTCTCGTTGATTTTGCCCTTTATAGTATCACCAGCGAGAGTGACGATAAACCCCTCTGTGAAGCTTTTTTGGCTGAAAAGTGGAAATGACAGAATTAATAGAATCAGGAATAGTTGTAGCTTTTTCATGTAACTTTATATTGAAAGGCCAATAATAGCTATCATGAGATAATTTTTTCTTTGACCAGGCTGTTTTTTTGGTTTTATTATACGATTTTTTTGCCGACCACTTTCCGGTCGTGGGCGGTGATGCCGGGTGTGAAGTGCAGTGGTCATGAGTGAAGACATGCCCAGAAAACGTTAAATTGTTGACGACCTGGAAAACTGTTATGCCAATTATTCAGATAAAGATGGTAATTGCCGCTCCTATTGAGAGGTGTTTTGATCTTTCGAGAAGTATCGACCTCCATAAAATATCCACCAGTCAAACAAAGGAAGAAGCAATAGCGGGCGTGACTTCGGGCCTTATTGGTTTGGGTGAAACAGTGACCTGGAGAGCAAGGCACTTCGGCATCAGGCAAACGCTGATGACAAGAATCACTGAGTTAGATTACCCAAATTTCTTTGTGGATGAGATGGTGGAGGGTGCTTTCAAGAGATTCCGTCATGAACACCATTTCAGGGATGTTGATGGGAAAACTGAAATGCGGGACTGTTTTGATTATGATTCGCCACTTGGCATCCTTGGGAAAGTATTTGACTCGATTGTGCTTAAGAGGTATATGCAGAACCTTTTGAAGCAACGGAATTTGGCTATTAAGGAATATGCTGAGTCTGATAAGTGGCGCATTGTGCTCAATATGTAAAAATCAAAAAACTGGATCAATTGAAAAATATGGGGGATTACCTTCCAACCCCAACATCTCGAGTGGTCATAAAAAAGCAATAGGTCCAAGCCTAACCTGGCCGGGCGAGACGCATTAAACCAGTTTTGCTTTTTTATTTAGCCACACACGAAACATTCAACACCCCAGAAATACAGATTGATCCAAAAAACTGCGATCTCAGGCCTTACTATTTTTACCCTGAAGCAAAGCTGAAAGCCCAAACCCCACGCAAAATATCGCCGTCGTGCTCAAAATGATGGTGAGGTTAGCATGGAAGGGGCTTTTGAAAGCCAGCCAGCCGTCGGCAGTGAAGAAAACCGGAGACAGGCTCAACCACAGAATCACTAGCACGCCAACTACCACACCGATGGCCGCATGCACACTTTTGGCCTTTTTGGAGATCACGCCTAAGAGAAAGAGACCAAGGACGCCTCCGCTGAAGACAGATGACAGCGCCCACCAGGCATCAAGCGCACTGGTCACGCCATTGAGGGCCAGGGCCACAAAAATGCTGCTGCCTCCCATGGCAAACGAAGCTGTGAGCAGTACCCGCATCGACTCTTTTTGGGTGGGTGTTCGGTTGAAGAACTTCTTATAGAAGTCGGACAGGATGACGGTGCCCGAGCTGTTGATACTGGTAGAGACCGTACTCATACCCGCTGCAAAGATGGAGGCAATCAACAACCCTGTAACGCCGGTCGGCAACCCGGTGACAATAAAATAAGGGAATACCTTATCGCCTGCGCCTTGCAAATCGGCGGGCAGCAGGTCGGGCTGGGCCTGGTAGTAAGCGAACAAGGCCGTGCCGATAAAAAAGAAAAGCAGCGATACGGGCACGTACAACAAGCTCCCCAGCCAGGTCGATTTCTCCGCTGCTTTTTGGGTGCGGGCACTGAGATAGCGCTGCACATAGTTCTGGTCGATGCCAAAGTTCTGCAGGTTGATGAACAGGCCATAAATCAGCAGCAGCCAGAAAGTGGAGGTGGTAAAGTCGAAGTAGAAGCTGCCCAAGCTGAATTTGTTAGCTTCCGAGGCAAGGGTAAATACCTGGCCCGGTCCTTCGGGCATAGAAAACATGATGACGAGCAGGCTGGCCAATGCACCTCCAATGAGGATGATGCCCTGAATGGCGTCTGTCCATACAACAGCCTCAAAGCCACCAAGTGAGGCGTATACAATCACGCTGATACCTGTAACCACAATGATCAGCGGAATGCTCCACCCGAGCAGGGCATTCATGGGTAGGGCCAGAAGGTACATAATAGCACCCATGCGGGCCAGTTGCGTGAGGAGGTAGCAAACGGAAGCGTAGGTGCCAGCCCAGGGCCCGAAACGTTGCTCCAGGTAGTAGTACGCCGACTCGCTCTGTAGTTTTCGGTAAAGAGGCACGAAATACTTCACAGCTACTATGGCTGCCAAAGGGATGGAAAGGCTGAAGACAAAGCCGTTCCAGTTGCCCATGTAGGCGTTGCCTGGCAACGCCAAAAAGCTGATACTGCTGACAAACGTAGCGAAGATGGACATGCCAATCGCCCAGGCGGGTAGCCTGCCGCCACCCAGGGTGTAGTCTTCGGCGGTTCGTTTGCGAAACGAAAACGAGATGCCGAAGCCGATGATCAGCAGCATGTAAATGAAGAAGATGGCCAGGTCAATAATTGGCAAGTCCATGGTAGGTAGGTGTTAGTTTTGCGTAGGGATGGTTAAAGTAAGCCTCTTTTTTCAAGTGTCAATTTAAACTGTTCGATGATAGGCGTCACATGTTTTGTTTCAGCGGCGTCGAAGGCTGCCAGTGGCGGAGCCATGTGGCTATGGCAAATGTTCATCAGCGACAAGGCAGTTTTGATGCTCTTGAGGTAACTGGAGCTGTACATGCCCACTCCATAAAGGCTGTTGCTGATGCCCATGACTATGCTTTGGAGATCCGCAACTGTGACAAAATCCTTTTGCGCCGCAGCTTGATAAAGTTTTACAAACAGCTTCGGAAACATATTTGCTCCTCCGCTCACTCCGCCGTGGCCTCCCATCAACACCGACTCGGCCATGGCTTCCTCCGGCCCGACCAGCAAGGTGAAATCAGGTTTTGTACGCAGCGACTGATACAGCGACTGGAAGTAGACTGAGTTGGCCGAGCTGTCTTTGAGTCCGATGATGTTTGGATGGTCTGAGAGCCTGATAGCAGTGTTCACTTCGATGTGCACTTTACACAGCCCTGGCATATTGTAGAGGAAAAGCGGCAGGGTCAGGCTTCCGGCCAGCTTTTCGTAATAATTGAAGAGCTCCTTTTGGTTTAGATTGAAATAGTAGGGCGGTGCGGCTACTACTGCCGAGGCTCCAGCTACATGTGCTGCTTCCGCCAGACTGAGGCTCTCGGTCAACGAGGTGTCGGTAACGCCCACCAGCACCGGCACTCTGCCGGCCGCTGCCCGGCAAGTTTCTTTAATCAGCTGATGCCTTACCGAATAGCTAAGGCTCGTCGATTCGCCGGTGGAGCCCAGGATAAACAAGCCGCCAACCCCTCCAGCTATCAAATGCTCCACCACTTTGTTGAGACCTGTCAGGTCAAGGCTCATGTCTTCGAGCAAAGGCGTCACCATGGGTGGGATGATGCCGATGAGCGGTTGTTTCAATTTTTTGTTCCCAGTCATATAGTTGCTATCAAAAATTTATTTCAAAATGAATACCTGGTACCAGGCACCGTCAGCGGTTACCACCTTTCGGTTGTAAGCGAGCACATGCCCTTCGTTTGACCAGTTGATGTTGTCCAGATCAGTGCTGTCGTAGCTCCTGTCAGGGGACACCTTCGATGTTTCGCCTGTTTGAATATTGGTGAGGTACACGTCCTGGTTGTAGCCGTAGGCCAAATATTTTCCGTCGGCACTGATGCTGAACGAGGTGTCAAGTGAAAAGCCATTGTGCGTGATTTGCCTGGTGTCGCCGCCGTTTGGTGAAACAGCATGCACTTGCACAAAGCCGTTGTCATCTTTCATAGGAAAGAAAACCATTGAACCGTCGGGCAGACTGCGCAGCCATTGCCGTGGACCTTGAACGCCGGGGTACTTTCGGTCGGCGGTGTAGGTGAGCCTTCTTTGTCGGACGCCCGCCGGGGGAAAGGGTCGTGAGGTGGTAGTTCCTTCCAATGGCCTCTCCGGATCGGATTTGGTGAGATCAGTATCGAGATCGACAATGAAAACTTCAGCCACTAGCTGGCCATTGGCGGCTCTTGTGTCGCCTAAAAAAGCTAATGCTTTTTGCACCCGACTACCATCCGGTTTCAGGTAGCCATTGGTACCAACCCATCCTTCTTCGTAAGCCTTCTCAATCTCATCGCTGCCTGGTTGGGGTTTTTCTATTGTTTCGCTCACGATCACTGAAAACATGGTACCGCCGAAGCTTTCGGCTGTCTCACTTTCCACGGCCACAGGCCCTTTGTCGATCATGACGCCGATATTCCTCAGGTCTTTTTTCGTGGAATCTGTTTTGGACAGCTCCGCTATCACATCGTCGTTGTATGTAAAGCTGATCCATCGGCCATCGCCATTGTAGGAATGGGCGTGTGTACCGCCTCTCAGCGCCCCCGGAGTGAAGGGCGGAACTACGTCACGGGCATCCTTTCTGATTAGTTTGTTATTGTCGTCAAGATCAACAGTCAGACCGGTGCGCCGGGTAAAATCGTAAGGTTTTGAGGCGTCGAAGTGGGTGAGGCCATGGATGAAAAGGATTTCATTTTGCTTCGGATTGAAAGCCACAGCACCTACTCCGGGGCCGAACGCATTGGCTTTCGGCGCACTATAAACTTGCTTCACTTCTCCATGGGCAATATTGACCATTTCAATTGAAGGGTTCAGCCCAATTTGGGAACCGTCGTTTCTGTTGTCGTACACCAGCCATTGGTCGTCTGGCGAAAAGGCTTGCCTTTGATTTAAATAATGGCCTTTGGCATCTGTTGTGAGCTGATATTCTTTCAGGTTCATGTTGGTTTCGGCTGTTTTGGAAGGCCCGCAAGCTGCGACGATTAAAGCTAGTCCACAATAATATAGTCTGCTAAACACCATAGTTCTCATTGTGAAAGGTTCACTTCTTCCTGAATTTCTTGATCCGGTGAAAGGTTAGGAAGTTGGCGTCGTGGCTTCTGTGTGCCCCTCCCAGTCCATCGTCATAAGCTGTTCTCGACAGGAAGATGATGTCTTTGCCCTCAAACTGCCAGTCGACATACTGGAAACCATGTTTCACCGGGTCTTCATGTTGAAGGAGGACTTTCCTCAGTGTCCAGTCGTGCAGATTTTCAGAACTGAAGAGCACCTGGGTATTTCTCAGGCTGGCCGGGTTCTTCCCCTGGTTGGCGGCCTTTACTTCCTTCGGTATATAGTTGGCAATGGTCCAGTATAATTGACTTTCTGGGTCAAACCTGATGGCGAACTTTTTGCTTCCCCCGGGAAAAGGAACAAAGCCAGTTGTTTCATCAAACGTTGCTACTTTTCCATCGTCACTGATTGAAATAAAAGCAGCTTTTTCTTCCAGTGTGGAGCGATCATCCACCCGCAGTATGTCCAGTATTTTTCCCTCGGGCGACACCACCGCATTGCCTTCCAGCCAGCCTCCAAAATTACCTTCGAGGTAAATAGAGTCGTAGTACAGAGTATTGCTAAACGTCCAGTTGTCGGCCACCAGTGGGTCTTTTTCTACAGGAATCGACATCATAAAGGCCCCGTACCGCTTACCCCATTGTTTGATGGGGCCCATAGCGCTTTCCATCCCTTTCCACAGCCGACCATTGTGTTCAATCACGGGAACGGGGGCATTGTGGTACTCGCCTTCCAGCATCAGCCCGGTTTTGTTATCGACCGGTTCGGTCCACGTATTGCCGTTGTCGGTTGAGGTTCTGATAATGGTATGGCCGTGGTGCCTGTCGGTGCCGATGAAATAGAGCTTTCCCTCGCTCACAAAAAGCTTCGACCAAAAGGCACCATGAATTTCGGTCACAAACTTCCAGGATTTCCCTTTGTTCGTTGACCGGTAAATCCTGGAGTCAGCTTTCACATGTTCGTTGGAGTTGGGGCCAAAAAAGTCGTGAGAGGCAAGGTAGTCACCATTTGGGAGCACCGCCAGGCTCGGGGAGCCGATGTATTTTCCCGATGAAGCGGGACTGTGAGCGACAACAACGCCAGGCACCTTCGATACATCAGGTGCCTGGGCTGTCACCAAACTACATATGAGAACAAAGAGAATTACTGTACTAATTCGGTGCATCTTTCAGTGTTGCTAGTCGCCTTTTACAAAAGGAAAGTGTACGCTTACGAAGATCAGTCTTTAAATCGATCAACCACTGTCTGCTTTTACCAATAAATTGTATGATTTTAACATGTTGCTGTTTTAAGTCTGATAAAAAGTGACAACTTTATACTTAAATAGGCTAGCCGCCATCGTTTGACAGGCAACGAGCAGCATAGTATTTATGAAACCCCATTTTCACAAAGTACCCATTGGTGCTGAGAATTCATTCAGCATCCGGCACGATAGCCGGCCCAACTTTGGTACCCTGTGGCACTACCATCCCGAGCTCGAACTGCACTATATTGTGAGGGGAGAAGGAACACAATACATTGGCGACAATGTGAGCAACTTCGTTAGTGGCGACATGGTTTTTTTAGGGCAAAATCTGCCTCACACATGGCGCTGCAAAGAAGCGTATTTCGCAGGGGATGAAAATGTGCAGGTGGAGGCTTATGTGCTACATTTCCACCCAACTTGCTTCGGAAAGGACTTCCTTTCGTTGCCGGAAGCCTACCTTATTCCGAGGCTTTTTGAGAAAGCGAAGAAGGGGCTCAAGATTCACGGGGAAAGCAAGGCAAGACTGATTGAACTATTGGACGATGCCGCTCGTGCCGAAAGCCTCGACAGGGTGATCTACCTGCTATCCATTCTCAAAGTGCTGTCAGAAACTGACGAATTCGAGACCATCGCACCAGCCTACGCCTTCAGCCACCTGTCCAGCGAGTCAGAAATGGTGCGGCTCGAAAAAATTTACTCTTACGTGCTGGCACACTACAAGGAGAAAATCACCCTGGAGGAGGTGGCTTCGCTGGCCAACCTGAGCCTCACCTCCTTTTGCAGGTATTTCAAAACAATGACTAAGAAGACCTTTTCTGATTTCCTTACTGAGATACGAATCTCCAATGTGTGCCGGGCGATTGTAGAGGACAAGCTGCCCACCGAGGTGATCTGCTTTGAGTGTGGCTTCAACAACGTCTCCAATTTTTACCGGCATTTCAAAAAGGTGACGGGTATGACGCCTTTTGAGTATAAAAAGAAATACCTGGCGGAAGGTTAACGCCATCTTTCACAAAAAAGCCCGGCACCCTATTGGAGCCGGGCTTTCGTCCCGCTTTTATCTCCACTACTTCTTCCTGATATACACGTCGCCCTGCATGGTTTTGAAAAGGTATTCCTTTCCGCCGCCATTGATTTTGCCAAATACCCAGTCTTCGATAGATACTTTGTATACCCCATTGGACGAAGACTTGTCCACTTTTGGTGCCGACTTCTCTATCACCATATCGAAGTCGCTGAAGATGTCTCCCCGGTCAGAGCGCATTTTGGCTGTGGCCTTCACAGCTGCCGGGAATGTCACATCCACGTCACCGTTTAGGGTGGTAAAAGCCATTTGAGCTTCAGGGTTTACACTTTCAAGTGTCACTTTGATGTCGCCATTTACGGTATTGAGCACTGTTGATCCTCCCACCTGCGTCATTGTGATTTCTCCATTCACATTGCTGATCTCGTGGGCGCCGGTAACCCCTTTCACGTCAATGTCGCCATCGTTCACTGTGGAGAGTTTGAGGTCAAAGTTTTTCGGCACTTTGATGTTTAAAGTCATCGTAACTGCCCAGGAGTTAGTGGAAACTTTTACCGTGTTGCCTTTCTCGGTTGCCTCCAGCTCCATGGGGTTACTGCTGATGCGTTTCATGCCAGTGGGTGTTACCACGCCCCGGTCGTCGTTTTTCCCACCACCGGATACTGCCTCAATGATCACGTCCTTGCCATCGTAAGCGGCCAGATTGATGGATCCGTTGACCAGGCCTACTTCCAATTTGCCTTTTTCACCAGGTGAGGAAAGGGGAATAGCAATGGTTTCTTTGTTTCCCTCTTGCGCTTTGGCTGGTAGGGAAATGGCCGCCGCTAACAGCCCGATAAATGATAATTTGATAAATGTTCTCATTGTCCAATTATTTTGATTTTTTGACATAAATATCTCCGTTGAAGGTTTCGAAGGCCAGCAGATTGCCGCCCTTGCCCACCTTAATATTGTTTTTCTGTGTTAGCTTGTATTTGGTGCTGCCATTTTTCTCAGTCACCTCTTTCGTCCATGCGGGTGGCATTACTTCCAGCATTTCCATATCAGTATAGAAGGAGCCATTGAAGCTTTTGAAGGTAATGTCAGCATCGGGCTCACCCGGATAGTACACATTCACATCGCCATTGAGAGAATAGTAGCTGTTGCCACCCACCGGAGCCTTGGTATGCCGAACCAGCAGCTCTCCGTTAATGGTTCTTGCTTCCACGCTTCCTCCCATCTGTGTGAGGGTAACATCGCCGTTGACGTGGTGGGCCGATACGTTGCTGTTCATGCCGTCGATGGCAATAAAGCCGTCATTCACCGTGCGCACGTGCAGATTAACGCCTCTCGGCACTTTCACTTTGAAGTCGAAGCTGAATTTATAATCGACGTCCTTGCTCCAATTCCAATGGCAGTTGCACGGGCCTTCAATCCTTTCGTTGTGAATGAAAGGCGCCTTGTTGTAAAGCACCAGAGCGGAGTCGTCCTCTAATATACCGAGGCTCATTTCACTCTTTCCCTTGTCAAGCAATGCCTGCGTCTTTCCTGAAATGGTGAGCTCCGCCGTGACTATGATTTCCTGCCCGTCGTAGCCTTCTATTTGCAGGGAGCCGTTGATATTATAAATCTCAAGCACATTATCAGGCGAAGGCGTAGCAAACTTCAGCGTTTTCTCAATTTTGATTTTTTCTGTTTCAGTCGCCCGGGCATAGCCGAAGCAGCCAACCAGCAATATGATTAACAATAGATTCTTCATTTGATTAGTATTTAAGTCAATACCTCGATACTCTGTTGTACTTTTTGCCGCACAATGTCATTCAGGTCGTCTTTCTCTAAAAGCCCTTTGAGGGCCTCCACCGCTCCTTTTTCGTTGAGCGCTACCATGGCCTCCGCCAGGGCAATCTGCACCATGGGCGACGATTGCCTGCCGATGGAGCTCACCAAAGCTTGCCGCACTTCGGGATATCGCCCGAACCTCGCCAAAGCCTCTACGGTGACCATTCGCACATTCACATTTTCATCGGTATTCAATGTTTGAACAAGTGCCTCGATAACCCTGCTGTCTGCCTCCGGCAGCTCCGACGACAAGCTCACAGCCCTCAACCGGTCCTGAACGGCTGGCTTCTCAAGCAGTGTGAGCATCATCATTTGCTTCATGTCTTTCATTTCACTGGAAAGCGAGCTGATTTCTTGCTTGTACTCGCCGGAAGGCGAGAGAACGTACCCAAAGCCACCACCGACAGCGAAGATGAGCATGCCAAGTGCCAGCCGTCTCCAGGAAAATACTTCGAAAACATTGGCCCAGTTTACGGTTCCCTTTGGTGCTGTCACCTCTTTGCGGAACTCACTCAGGGTGGCGTAAAAACGCTCGTCCATTGTGGCTCCCGGCTCTGGTGTGGCGGGGAGTTCATCCATGGCCAGCCAGATTTTCTCAAGGCCTTCCAGTTCGGCTAGCTGTGCCGGGTTGGCCTGACTCTTAAAGCTTTCCCACTCCTGCAAAGTGATGGACCCATTCATGTAGTCCATCCATTTCTCTTTTAGTTGTTCCTGGCTCATGATGTTATACGTTTTCCAGCTTTAAATAAACCTCTCGCAATTCCTGCAGCACCCTGTGCATCCGCACCTTTACTGCCCCTTCAGTGATCCCGAAGATGTGAGCCACCTGCTCGTACTTCATCCCCTGATATTTTGTGAGGATGAGCATCTCCTGCTTTTCAGGCGCCAGGTGTTTGATCGCTTTTTGCAAAAGCTCCAGATCTTGCGATTTGGCCATTTGAGAATGCGCATTCTCATCCACCTTGAGCTTTCTTTCCCAGGGCTCCATGTCGTCGGTGTAAGAAACCTTCTTTTGTTTTTTGTAATGGTCGGCATTTACATTCCTTGCCAGGTGATACATCCAGGCAGTAAACCGATGACTGCCGGAGGTGTCTTCCGTAAAGGTGTAGCGGTACTTGAGCATTCGGTAGAAGACATTGTGCACAAGGTCTTCGCTCACCGATCCGCTGCCGGTTAGCTTATAAAAAAAGCCAAAAAGATTTCTGTTGTGTCGCTCATACAGCAAAGCCATCTTGTCAAGATCGCCGGCCTTGACTTTCAGCATGAGCGAGTTGTCGTCCAAAGCATTCAAACCACCTGGGGTTATCGATTCATGTTCGGCGGGAAAACCTTGGTCGAAGAGAAAGGTTACATAGAATTATCTAAAAAGTTTTTCAGCCTAATATTTTCTTGTATTCGGCAGGGTTATTCAGCACCTGAATCGCCTTTTGAATATCCGGATCGTCGGGGAAGGTCACTTCGATGAGGCCTTTCTGCAGGTAGTAGCGGGTAATGATCTCCTGCTCCAACAGCCCTTTGATGTCGTCTTTGAACTTGGTGAGGTCTTTTTCTTTCAGCGCATTAATTTTTTCTTCCAGAGAACCCAACTGGTCTTCAAGGGTGGCGTAGGTCTTGTCTCTCTTGGCTGCGGCAAGCAGGTGACGATAAGCCCTGTCCACCGAAGTTTCGTAAGAAAGCTCCTTTTTACGAACCCAATTCAGAAAATCGTTGTAGTCGGCGTCGCTCAGCTGAAACTCTCTGGCGGCCGAAATTTGTGGATGCTGGTAATGGTAAAGCGTGGCATACTGGAATAGATACCCTTTGGAAGATAGCACAAGTGCGATGCTTGGATAGTCTTCTACCTCAACCACCACGTCAGGATCCAGTCCATCGCCATCATAAACCACCCTGCCATTTCCGGTTTTGAACGCTACTTTCAAAGAATCAGGCAGCTTGTTGACCGTGCCATCGGCATTGCGGTGGGCATAGTCCAACGCCTGAATACATCTGCCGCTAGGGATATAGTATTTGGCGGTAGTTACTTTGAGCTGGGCATTGTAGCTCAGAGGGCGTGTGGATTGTACGAGTCCTTTTCCAAATGTCTTTTCGCCAATCAAAACGCCTCTGTCGAAGTCCTGAATAACGCCAGCCACAATTTCGGAAGCTGATGCACTGCCTCCGTTGGTCAGAATGGCCAATGGGATTTGAGTGTCCACCGGCTCATCCAGTGTTTTGTAAGTTCTGTTGAGGTCGGTGATTTTGCCTTTTGTATCAACTACTTTTTTGCCCTTTGGAAGAAAAATATTGGAGATATTAACTGCTTCATGCAGCAACCCTCCGGGATTGTCTCTCAGGTCAAGAATAATAGAAGTGGCACCTTCTTTCTTCAATTTGATCACCGCCTTTTTCACTTCGTCCCCGGCATGTGTGGTAAACTCTGTTAACTTGATCAGGCCAATATTGTCATTCACCATGCCCGAGTAGTACACATTGTCGATGGTGATTTTTTCACGGTCCACCTGAAACACCATCGGCTCCTTTTTGCCATATCTGTTGACCGTGATGCCAAAGTTTGTTCTGGATTGCCCTTTGAGCAGCTTGCCCAAATCGAAGGTTTCTTTTTGCTCAACTTCAATGCCATTGATGCTCAGGATTTGATCCCCTATTTGCAAGCCCGCTTTGTGAGCAGGGTAACCTTCCTGTAGCATGATGATGGTGTGGTGTCCTTCAAGGAATTCTGTGCTGGCACCTATGCCCCCGTATTCACCGGTTGTCATTGTGCGGAAGTCTTCTATGTCGTCTTCTGGAATATATACGGTATAGGGGTCGAGGCTTTCCAGCATCGCATCAATACCTGTCTTGATCAACCTGTTAGGGTTCACGTCGTCCACATAGTAGGTGTTAATTTCCTTGTAGATGGAAGCAAACAAATCGAGGTTCTTGGCTATTTGAAAAAATTTGTCGCTGTAGCTGGAAAAACCAAACCAGCCGATGGCCAGTACTAGCAGCGTAGGTATAAAGAGGCGTCTTTGAAATTTACTCATTGTGCGGGCGTTTTGCGAGCGTCTACTTGAACGAATTATTTATTGAAGCAACGTTGCGGAGTTATTCTATACAATCATTCTTAAATTATGAATAATTCCCTTAATTTAAACAATAACGTTACCCCTTTCTAAATGATGCAGATCGAACCCATAAATATATGACATATTTTAAGAATAAAACAGTTTTTATCACCGGTGCCAGCAGAGGAATTGGCCTTGCCATCGGAAAAAAATTGGCCAGTGAAGGTGCCAATATTGTAATCGCTGCCAAAACAACCGAACCTCATCCGAAGCTGCCAGGCACTATCTATACTGCAGCCGAGGAAATCGAACAGGCGGGAGGTAAGGCTTTGCCGTTGATGGTGGATATCCGTTTTGAAGACCAGGTGCAGGCCGCTGTGGAGAAGGCAGTGGAGACGTTTGGCGGGATTGATATACTGGTTAACAATGCCAGTGCCATTAGCCTTACACCAACGCTGGCCACCGAAATGAAGCGATACGACCTCATGCATCAGGTAAATACCAGAGGCACTTTTTTGATGTCAAAGACGTGCATTCCCTACCTCAAGAAGGCGGAGAACCCTCATATCTTGAATATGTCGCCGCCGCTGAACATGGAGGCTCGCTGGTTTGCGCCTCACGTAGCCTACACCATGGCCAAGTTTGGCATGAGCATGTGTGTGCTGGGCATGGCCAAGGAGTTTAAAAAAGATAATATTGCTGTTAACGCTTTGTGGCCCCGAACAACAATTGCTACCGCCGCCGTGCAGAACTTGCTGGGAGGTGATCAGATGGTGAACCAGTCGAGGAAACCGGAGATACTGGCCGACGCTGCTTATTATATTTTAAGGAGAAAGTCATCAGAAGCCACCGGCAATTTCTATATTGACGATGAAGTGTTGAAGGCGGAGGGCATTACCGATCTCGCTGGTTATGCTGTCGACCCTTCTGCCAACCTCATGCCTGACTTCTTTATTTAAAACACCCCGCAACTATGGCCAAAAAGACTACCACTCCGATACTTGTTAAAAATGACCCCTGGCTGGAACCTTATGCTGAAGAGGTGAGTAATAGGATCGAAAGGTTCAATGCAGCCATGGGGGATATTAAAAAGGCCGCTGGCTCTCTGGATCAATTTGCTTCGGCTTACGAGTATTTTGGCCTTACCTACGACGACAAGGCCAATGGCTGGTGGTACCGTGAGTGGGCGCCTGCCGCCCATGCGCTTTCAGTGGTGGGCGACTTTAATGGGTGGGACAGAGAGGCACACAAGCTGAAGAAAAACAAGGAAGGCATTTGGGAGATTTTCATCGCTGAAGAAAAGAAGGGCGAGAAATTCCAGGACGGCACCAAGTTCAAAGTGCACGTAAAGTCTGAAGCTGGCGAAATGGACCGGATTCCAGCCTACGCCACTTACGTGGTACAAGATCCTACCACTTATGATTTCTCTGCTTGCGTTTATAAGCCAGCAAAAAAATTCAAATGGTCGGATGCCAAGTTTTCATCGGTGGCGGCCAGCAAGTGCCCCATTATCTACGAGTGCCATGTGGGTATGGCGCAGGAAAAGGAGGGAGTAGGCACCTACAGGGAGTTTGCCGAGCTTACTTTACCAAGGATCAAGAAGCTGGGATATAACACCATACAAATGATGGCCGTGCAGGAGCATCCCTACTACGGCTCCTTTGGCTATCATGTCAGCAATTATTTTGCACCCACCAGCCGATTTGGCACACCGGACGACTTGCGCTATCTGGTGAACAAAGCACATGAGATGGGCATAGCAGTGATCATGGACATTGTGCATTCTCATGCTGTGAAGAATATTGCCGAAGGACTCAACAAGCTCGATGGCACGCAAACCCAATATTTTCATGAGGGGAGCAGGGGCTTTCACGAACAGTGGGATTCCATGCTATTCAACTACGGCAAATGGGAGGTGAAGCAGTTTTTGTTGTCGAATGTGAAATATTGGCTGGAGGAGTTTCATTTTGATGGGTATCGCTTCGATGGGATTACGTCGATGCTCTACTTCCATCATGGCAACGTAAGCTTCGATCACTATGACAAATATTTCGCTGCCGGGGTCGACTGGGATGTACTCACCTACCTGCAGCTGGCCAACGAAATCATTCATTCCAAAAAAGGCACTATCTCCATCGCCGAAGACATGAGTGGCATGCCGGGCCTGTGCCGACCCACCAAAGAAGGAGGCCTTGGTTTTGACTATCGGCTGGCCATGGGCATTCCCGACTATTGGATCAAGTTGCTGAAACACAAAACCGATGAAGAGTGGAATATCCACGAGATGTGGAGTACGCTGCAAAATCGGCGGTTTGGAGAAAAAAACATCGCCTATGCCGAGTCGCACGACCAGGCCCTTGTGGGTGATAAGTCGCTGGCTTTTTGGTTGATGGACAAGGAAATGTACACCCACATGCACAAGGAGCTTCCAAGCCTGATCATCGACAGGGGCATTGCGCTGCACAAAATGCTACGGTTGTTTACTCTGTCTTTGGGCGGTGAAGGCTATCTGACCTTTATTGGTAACGAGTTTGGGCACCCTGAGTGGGTCGACTTCCCGAGGGAGGGCAATGGCTGGAGCTACAAATATGCCCGCAGGCAGTGGAGCCTTGTGGATCATGCCGATCTGCGGTATCAGTACCTCAACAGTTTTGACGAAGCCATGGTGCACCTGGCTACTTCGGAGGCTATTCCGGACAGCTTGCCAGCTCAGCAACTTAATATGGATGATACCAATAAGGTCATCATTTTTGAGCGCAAGAATCTGATCTTCCTGTTCAACTTTCATGGACAAAACTCAGTGCCCGACTACCGGTTCAAAGTGCCGCAGGGTGGTGACTACAAAATCGTGCTCAACAGCGACCACGCTAAGTTCGGAGGCTTCGGAAGAGTAGACGACAAAATGACTTATCCAACAGTGAACCTGTATGGAGAGCACTTTCTGAGTGTGTATTTGCCGGCAAGGGTTTGTTTGGTGATGAAGAGGGTGTGAGGAGGTAAGTGGTAAGCGGTGATCGGTATGTAGTCAATACGAAAAGCTACAA
Organism: Imperialibacter sp.; assembly: GCF_040222815.1. Lineage (GTDB taxonomy): Bacteria > Bacteroidota > Bacteroidia > Cytophagales > Cyclobacteriaceae > Imperialibacter. Next base: position 23,372 of record NZ_JAVKCH010000019.1, read on the forward strand.
CCGATCACTGAATTGCCGTAGGCGACTACAAAAAAAGTTGTTGACTATCTCTTCTGCAATACAACACTTTCCTTCACCCAGCAGCTTAGAACAATTTTATCTCCTTCCTGCATTCCTTCTTCGAAAATTTCTCCAATAGAAGGGAACTGGCTTTTTGCCTCTTCCATGCCTTTTGCATTGCCCGCTTTGCGGTACATGTCATAGGCTGCAATGAACACCGCCCTGTCTTTCACCCGGCTTACGCCTTCACGGCAATCCTCATAGCTATGGTAGTAAAGGTTACCTATCAGGTTGTAGGCTTCAGGCATTTCCTCCTGGTACCCGAGCGCTTTTCTCGCATGCGTTCGAGCCATCGCCTTTTGTTCCTGAGCTGCATAAATCCTGGCAATGTCCAGCGACGTCTCAGCCTTTTTGTCATTTTCATCGGTGAGGCTTAGCGCCTCGTTGTAGTATCTTAGCGCAGCTTCATGATCATCGTCAGCAGCTCTTTTTGCCGCCAGAATTCTGGCAAAACCATAGGATGGAGCTTCTTCCTGGATGATTTTGGCGGATTCAAAGAAGAGAGGACTGTCGGTGCACTTGCCTGTGAGCAAAAGATGAAAAACCTTCTTTGCCATCTTCAGGTTGGAGGGATCTTCTTTCAATTTACTTCCCAAGGTATTTTCTACAAAACTGCAATCCAGCGGAACAATCTCGATGAGAATCTGGTCAATGGTTTCTTGTATTTTAATCAACCATTCCGATGGTTCCCTGGCAATCTTTGCCTCAAGAATTTCGCTGATGCCGTCATAGTACTCTAGCACCTTTTCGTCGGAAATCCCTCCTCCAGTCAATTTTGATCTCTTCAGCACATCCATAAAAGCGATGAGGTTATTGTCGAATGCAGCCACTCCATTGAGGCTGTTTGCCTTATCAAGCAATTCAATCAGTTCCGGGTATTTCGCTTTGTTGTCCTTGTAGAACTTGTAGGCTGAAAATGCTTTGCGGTTGAGTACTTCTCCTTCGTGATTAAAGTATTCGATGCGCTTGTCGTAGATGGCCAATACCTTGCCCTGGTAGGATGCCTTAGCTGCTGCGTCCTCCGCTTTTTCTGCCAGGTCTTCGTAGGTTTTGGCAGCACCGATGTAAAGGCCCACGTTCAGGTTCGCCACTTCAGCAAGCAGCCACTCAAGGTAGGGTAGTGCTTCCTCAGAATTGCCCAGCTTCGACAGGTCGGAATAAAGCGCATAGTACTCCTTTGCTTTGGCAGCTTTGGTCGAATCTTCTGGCCAAATCCATCCGGGTTGGGCACTTAATCGGACACAGCAAAGAAAAAAGAAGAGCAGCAGGAGGGCTTTGATAGTCATAGCGGGAAATGATTTGTAGGTGATGCTTAATATAATTTAATCCTACAGGCGCTCATTTCCAAACTTGTACGGTGATAGCCCTATTTAAGCGGAAAATGAGCGTATTTACTCCCTCACCACCCTAAACCCAACACTCCTTTTGTCCGCCGTTATTGCTCCAGCCTTTTCATCGGCAAAATCATAGGCTCCAAAACCGTAGGTGTTTCCATCGGAGGCATATTCTGCCACGTTACCGCCAAGGTCGTAGACTTCAGCCTCTTTTACCTTAGAGGCCGGAAAGGAACCAACCTCTTTGAGCAGTGAGCTCTTTACGTCAGCTAATTTTGCTTTGAAGTCGGTCAGGTCGTCGATGGTGATGTTGTAGCCAGCCCAGTAGTTGAGCGTGTTTTCCTTCGCAGCCGACTTGAGGCCCAGGTCGTGCAGCTTTTTGGCTTCTGCCGTTGAAGGCAACCGGTAGGTTTGGCCGGTTTGAGTGCTTAGCCACGAGGTGTAGCCTTTCGCCTGCTCCAGACTCACCACAGCGGGGAAATTGTCCTGCCCGGCCGGGTAGCTGAACTCGCTGCTATAGGCTTTGAACTGCGCATTAGTCACTTCAAATTTGCCAATGGCAATAGAGTCTTTTTTAGTCGCAACAGTTTCAGGTATCAGGCTTCCCCTCACCATTTCGCCATAGGCTCCGTTTGTCGTTTTCGCTTTCTCCTTGCTGATCAGTTGGGCGAGAGGGCTGCCCTTTTTGAAAGCCTCATTGGTTTTGTCTGGCTTGCCCCACATGTACTTGTCGAACCAGGCAATTTCTTCTGTCATCTTGCGCTGCTGGTGAGTGATTTTCTGCAACCCATGGGGCTGGCCAGGAAACCATAGGAAGCGCACATCGGCTTGGCCGATTTGCTGGAGGGCACGGTAATATTCCCAGCTTTGGTCCCGTGGCACAGCCCGGTCTTCGCTGCCGTGGAAAATGAGTGTGGGTGTTTTCACTTTCTCCATTTCAAACAGCGGCGACTTCAGGATGTAGGCTTCGTTGTAGGTTTTGCCATTGCGGTTGTCCCATGGCGCACCACCGAAGTAGCTCTGATCGAAAGTGACACCGAACTGACAATTGCCATAGTCTGAAGTCCAATTCACATCGCCAGCACCTACAGCAGCCACTTTGAACAGGTGAGGATGCTCCACTGTGAGCATAGTCGCCAGAATGGCACCGTTCGACCAGCCCATTACCGCCATGGAGTCTTCGTAGATATACCCTTTTTCGTTCAACAGCTTGATGCCATTGATGATGTCTGGCAGCTCGTATTCGTAGTAATGCCCTTTGATGGACTCGACAAATTTCTGCCCATGGTTGGATGAGCCATGGTAGTTGGGCTTGAGGGTAAACACGCCCTTCTCGGCCATCAGGTGGGGATAATATCCCCAGCGATCGGCCCAGCGATCCATGTCCACACCCGACGGGCCACCGTGAATGGCTACGATGAGCGGGTATTTTTTCCCAGCGTCATAGTCGGTAGGATAATAAAGAATGCCAGTCACTTCCTCTTCCAGGGCACCTGTCCAGGTAATCACTTCCGATTTTGTCATCGGCTTTTTCGCCAGGTGTGTGTTAAGTTTGGTTAGTTCCTGACCAACGGCCAGCGAATTGCCCTTCTTTCCTTTGACAACTTCCGCTACCCGAACTTGGGTGGGAAGAGACGCTGTGGAGTATCCCACTAATAGCTTTGCCCCATTTTTGGCCGCCGCTACCACACTCAAATGATCGGTGTAGTTGCCTGCACTGATGATTTCCTTGCTCCAGTTGCCCCCGTTTTTGCTATAAAAAGCCAGCCCATTGTAGGCGCCTTTTGCCAGTGAGCCGATCACCAGAGAGCCGGCCACATCGTAGCCAGCACCCAAGCCCCAGTCGTGCCCCAGGTTGACTTGCGTAACGCTATTGTTTGCAAGGGCATAAAAATGCAGCAGGTCGATACCTGCACCCTGCCACTCAGGGTTGGACGAAAGGACGCTTGTGAAATAGAATCCGCTGTTGTCAGCAGCAAACTGGAAGTTGCCCGGGGTTTGATAAGCTGTAGTCAGTATCTCTTGACTCGTTTTGTCAGTGAGGTTCCAAAGGTGGTGTGTTGGCGATGGTTTGCCGTCAACACCATAATGGGGCGACATGGTTTGCGAGGTTACTGCCCATTTGCCATCGGGCGAAATGGCATAGCTGCTGATGGGGAACAGGTTGTCCGTTACCCTTTGCACTTTTTTCTTGTCCGTATCGAACGTGAATAACCTGCTTGGTTTCACATGCACAGAGTCTTCAATCACCTGCACATTGTCTTTCTTCTTTTCTATCTCTGTCTCATAAAGCGTCTTGCCTTCCTCCGCCTTAAAAATTAAGGTTTTTGCATCCAGCCTTTTTAATTGAGAAATAGATACGTCGAAAGAATCAACTACGTAAGCTTCTCCACCGAGAAGTGACAAAGCCCAAAGGTTCTTGCCCTTCACTTTTGAAGAAAGGAAGTAGATAGTTTCTCCATCGGCAGAAAATACAGGATTGCTTTCCGACTCATCGCCTCTTGTAAGCTGCACTGTTTTGAAGTTGCCGTCCCTGTCTTTGCTATTTAGCCGGGTGAGGTAAATGTCGGACACGAAGCTGTCTTTGTCGGGAGCAGGCCTGCGTTTCACCCAAGCCACCAGGTTGTTGTCGTCAGAAAAAATTGCGTCGGAAAGAGACTCCTGATTGACCACATCATCCACTGTCCATTTTTGAGCGGATGAAAAATGTGCTACAGACAATACGACAATTGCCAGGATAAATAGCTTCTTCATTTTCAGATAGGGTTAATTAGAAGCGGAAATTAGCGAAAGCCGTTGATACTTTATAGTATAATTTCGTTAGGGAGAGTCAGGCCAGAAGTCGGGCTTTTCCAACGTGCCGTACAGTCGGCAGTCGGCACATTCCGGGGGAGCCCATAGTAGGCCTTCCGCATCAACTATTAAGTAGCCCCACGAGATGAAAAGATTGAATTCGTCTTTGAACACGTCTCCTTCCTCCTGTGGCGAGAAGGTTTTTAGTTGATTGATGCATGGTTCGGCGGGATAGGTCAGGCTGCGCAAGTCTTTTTCCCGATCAATGAAAATTCGTTTTTGCGCAACACTGCTGGCGTCAAAATAGCCAAGCACTGGTTCTTCAGGGTCATCAATGTTGTGCACGTTGCCCGTTAGCTGATAAGGTTGAGGGTCAAAGAGTGTTCCCAAACTTTCGCTTGTTTTTTGTACCTCGCTCCAGTACCTGAAGCTCTTTTCACTTAGCGTTTGCTGCCGAACAAGAATGCTATACCTTGATTTAAGTCTGAAGGAAACCGTACTCACATAATTCACTTCGAATTCGCTTACCCGATCCGTTTTTAGGTTCGCCGTGCTTGTAACCAGCACTTGCCGGCAGGTGTCGGTTTTGAAACAAAGATTAATTTCTGGATTGCGACGAACAAAGGCAGGTGGAGTTACCGAAAAATTCCATTCATAATAGGAAGGATAGTGTGGTCGTATTTCGTAAGTTTCTGTCCATGAATATTTGTAATACTCGGACGTTCCAAGTGGATCATGCGCATCTACCATAATTCTAATCCCATCCAGACTGTCTCCAGCGTCAGTTAGGCGCATCTCTCGTTCAAAATAAATACTGTCGATGGGAGGAGTAGGTTTCAACGTGACGACGTCAGACTCATAACGCTGGTTTGATGATGTGATAATGCTCAAGGTGTAGTTTTTACCAGAACATCCGATAAAATCAAGTGGGTTGCTATGATACTTGCCGGGCGCAACCTCGGTAAATAGGAAAGCAGCTCCCTCTTCGTCTTTCACCTGGACAAAGGCACCTTTTTCGGGAATGGCTCCGGAGGCGTCCAGCGGCGCAGTTCTGCTCACAGTGATGAGGTAGGGCTCATCGGCATCGGAGATGTTGCCTTCCACCACCAGCACACTTTTAAAACCTCCTGTTTCTGGCTCAAAAGGTTCCACGCAGCCCCACAATGTGAGAATAAGAAGGCCGGTTAAAAAAGTGTTTCCTTTCAAGGTTGAAAGTGTTTATCATTTACCAAAAGTCCGGCTTCTCTAACGACCCATAGACTCTGCAATCGGCACACCTTCTGGGCGACATGAGAACGTACTGAACTGGATAAGGCCCTAACACGGAAATAAGCCGACCCCTCGTCAGGTTGATCGGGATGTCCTGCAAGGCCACTGTGTCCAGGGAATTGGGGCAGCCGGTGGATGGGAAAGTCAGATCTCTTAACTGGTCAATTTCAACGAACAAACGAAACTGTGACGATTGAGCCGCATCAAAATAGCCAAGTACAGCTTCGTCGGGGTCGTTTACATTTTTGATGTTTCCACGCAATTCGTAGGGCAGGGGATCAAATAGGGTTCCCAGACTTTCAGAATTCTTTTTTAACTCAGACCAATAGTGAAAGCCCTTTTCATCCAGCGCAAATTGTTCTACCAAAATGCTATACCTCGTTCTCAATTTGTAGTCTTCTGTGCTTACATAGGTTACTTCAAATTCACTTACTTTATCTTCGGCGAGTTGATCTGTGTCAGCGATCAATATGCTATTGCCTCGCCTTGAACTATAACACACCTGAGCGAAGACTTCCTTGCGCTTAATGGGGAACCTCGGATCTGGCGCCATAGAATCATAATCCCATGGAGCGGCATATGCCAAATAGGTTTCATAGGTTTCCGACCATTCGTACCTGTAATAGTGCGTGCCTGATGTTGGGTCATGAGCATCCACAAGTATTTTTACCCCATCCAGATTCAGCCCTTCATCATCGATTCGCTGCTCTCTTTTGAAATAAGCACTATCGATGGGCGGGGTTAATTTTACTTCAACAGGATCCGACTGGTAGTGATTTCCGTTGGCCGTGACTATGTCCAGCATGTAGGTTTGTTCAACCATGGCAACAAACTCGCTGGGATTGCTCATGTAAAGGCCAGAATCGCCTTCTACCAGGGGATATGTTTCGCCTTCACTTCCGATGATCGATACACTGGCACCAAGCTCAGGAAGAAACTCTTCATTATTTAGGGCCCTCGACCGTGACAAAGTAATTCTGTAAGGCTCTGCTTTATCAGAGAGGTAGCCATCTACTATTAATACGCTTTGGTAAGCAATTACTTTTGGGTCGAATTGTTCAATGCAGCTGCCTAAAAGCACAAGCAATAGCGCATTTCTGCCGGTAATAAATAACTTTCTTTGAAAGAATATTGTGTCAGTGATTTTCAATTTTTTTGTTTTAAGGTATTAGTTAGGCCAAAAGTCAGGTTTCTTCAATGAGCCGCCATGGTAGGTGCAGTCTGTACAGCGTCTGGGCAAAAACCGTGGATCAGGTGGAGGGCCATCCCACAAACTATAGCACGAAGGCCCTGGAAAGTTGAGATCTTTGACATCTGTTCTGGAGATAAAGATTCGCTTGTCCTGTATCGATAGCACCTCAAAATACCCTAAAACCACCTCCTCGGCGTCCGACGTATTATGAATATTTCCTCTGATAGGGTAATGCTGAATGTCAAACAAAGAGCCAGCCATTTCGTTGGATTGCTTGATTTCCGCCCAGTATTTATAGGCTTTTTGGTCGATGGCTGACTGTCGTACAAGCAGGCTATAATAAGAGCCAAGCCGGAATCCTTCCGTGCTCACATAATTGAGTTCATGCCTGCTAACTACATTTTTTGATAGCCCACGGGTGGAGACAATTTGAACAATCTTGGAAGTGTCTGAGTCGTAGCATTTCCACAGGTTCAAATCGATGGGATATTCTATCTTTATTTCCCAGCTTTCAATGAATGTCCATTTATAGAACCTGGTCGAGTTGTTTTCGTCATGTGTGTCGACAAATAAGGCTATTCCCGACAATACTTCATTTGTGTCAGTATACCTCTCCTCAGGCTCATAGTAGACACTATCTATGGCTGGCGTGCTTCGCAGTAGTTCCTCGGAGGACTCGAAATGAATTCCATTTACGTCAATTTCCAGCTTGTAAGTAGTGCCTATCTGCGCTCGCCACTTTGCTGAGTCGCTGAGATATTTGCCCGGAGCTACTTCTGTAAATGGATAACATGCGCCCTCAAGTGTGGTCACACAAACCGAAGCACCAGTCTGAGGTAAAGAGTTAAGGGTGCCGAACGGTCTGCTCCTTGAAAGGAGAACCTGATAGGGGCCAGGTGCGTCAGAAATAGCAGCGTCCACAACCAGCGAGTTTTCATAGTCTGTCGATTTCCCATCAAAAGGTTCAATGCACCCGTCAAAAATGAGAACGATGGGCAAAACCAGTGCTAGCTTTCTGGAGATATTTGCTGAAAGAATCGTTTCGCTCATAACGGCCAAAAGTCAGGTTTCTCCAATACGCCATGAAATCTACAGTCGCAACATTCCGCTGGAGCCAGGTAGTAGTGCCCCGAGCCATAATCACCTAATGCCGCAATCAGATACCCAGCTTCTATATAGTTTTGAACGTATTTGTTTTCAACATAAGCGAGCTCCTGAGCGCATACGCTGTAGGGGAATTTGATATCAAGAAGTTCAGATCGGTCGATATACAATCTCTTTTTTGAGACGGCACTTGCACTGAAGTAGCCCAGCACGGGCTCAGCAGGATCGTTTATACTATGCATGTTCCCACGGAGATCGTATGGTTGTGGGTCAAATAGCGTTCCCAACGATTCTGACAGCTTCTTCAGCTCCGACCAATAGTGATGTTCCTTTTCATCAAGTGCATATTGCCTTACTTGGATGCTATACAAGGAATTCAATTTGTACCCTTCTGTGCTGACGTAGGTTACTTCGTATTTGCTGATACGATCTTGTGCAAGCCCAACCGAAGTACTGAGCAGAAGGCCACTAGAGGATTTAGTGCTGTAGCATCTCTCCACACGATGATTATTAGGAACCTCATAACCGAAGCGCTCGGCCGTCGGGATCAATACAGGCCACACTACCCAGTCGTAGGTGTTTGGATAAGGTACTTTTATCTCCCATGCTTCTTCCCAATCCCATCGGTAGTAGCTTGTAGTATTAGTAGTGTCATGAGTGTCGACTAATATTGCTACACCAGTAATGGTGTCGCCTGAAAAGTCAGCAAGCCTCAAGGCAGGTTCGAAATAGACGCTGTCAATGGGAGGAACAGCCTTTAACAAGGTTGCGTCGGAGAGGTAGTGTTGTCCATTTTTGGTAGTTATTTCGAGTGTATAGAACCTCCCTGTTTTTCCAATAAATTCATCAGGATTACTTTGGTATAGGCCTGGCGAGGATTCTTCAAAGGAATATTCCTGGCCCTCAGACGACTTCACCACCACCGTTGCTCCTGGCTCGGGGTCAGTGATTTGCGTTCCCAATGAAGCTGTTCTACTTAGTTTAATCGTGTAAGGTGCCCACTCATCGGTAATCAAACCGTCAACTACAAGCGAACGGTTGTTGAAGCTGGGACTGGGTTCAATTTTCTCAATACAACTGACTCCAAGTGTTCCCAGCGCTAATACCGTGGCAAGCCAATAATTCAATATTGTCTTGATGCGCATACTCATAACGGCCAAAAGTCAGGTTTCTCCAATACGCCATGAAATCTACAGTCGCAGCAATCTTTCGGTGCCATATACAGTGAGATAGCCCCGTAGTCGCCGAGGTAAGCAATAACGTATCCGGCTTCCAAATGGTCGTACACATACCTGTACTCAACTTCAAGCAAGTCCTGGCCACAGGGGTTGGTTGGGTATTTGATGTCCTTAAGCTGTTCACGGGTAATGTAGAGGCGCTTCTCTTCAACCGTGCTGGCACCAAAATAGCCCAGAACGGTTTCGTCGGGGTCGTCAGTGTTAAAAACGTTTCCTCGCAATTCATAGGGCTGGGGATCAAACAAAGTACCCAGTGTTTCAGAGGTCTTTTCGAGCTCCGACCAATATAAGAAGGCTTCTTCATCAAGCGCATATTGCCGTACTAAAATGCTATAAAGAGACCTTAACTTATAGCCATCCCGGGTTGTGACGTAGTTGAGCTCAAACTTACTGATCTGGTCACTTGACAGCTGATTGGTAGTGGCAATATGGATGTTTCTACCCACTTGGTGGCTATAACACAGGCCGATCTGATTTCCATTTTCTTTGGGAAACCCAAATTTGCCGTCCTCGTAGGTGATCCAGTCGTACGTGTTGGGGTAGGGTACTCTTATTTCCCAGTCTTCCTCCCATTCCCATCGGTAAAACTTTGTAGAATTTGTGTCGTCATGTGTGTCAACAAATATGGCTGCTCCTGTAATTGTATCTCCGTCAATATCCGACAGCCTGACGGAGGGTTCGAAATAAACACTATCTATCGGCGGTGATTTTTTTAGTGTAACCGGCCTGGACTGGTAGTGATTGCCATTGTCAGTCAAAACGTCAAGTGAATAGGCTTGCCCGACCACACCCTTAAAACCTGCCGCTATGCTCTGGTAAATGCCAGGCGAGGTTTCTTCAAACTCGAAACTTTTTCCCTCTTTATTTATTACCGATACAATGGCGTTTGATTCCGGGGTGGGAATTGCAATGTCGATAGGGGAGCTGCGTGTCAGTTTTATTGATGACCTGGCTTCTGCGTCTGATACAAACCCGTCAACCACAAGGACACCTTTGTAAACTTTCGACTCTGGAGTAAAAGGCTCGGTGCATCCAACGAGGTCGAACCCTATCAAAAGAGTGAAAGTCACTCTGAAGAGATTTTTACCTTTAACAAAGAAGTCTTGGGACGATATGTTACATAATTCGGCCAATTGTCAATCAGGTCTGAATTTTGGGCGCTCCAGCGACCCGTAGAGTCTGCAGTCGCTACAATCTACGGGTGCCATTATTACGTAAGTGGTGCCAAACAGACCTGTGGTATCTATTAAGTAGCCAGCCTGTAGGTAGTCTTGTACAAGCCTGTAAGGCACTGTGTCTTTCTCTTCAAAACATTGCTCCAGAGGATAGACGAGAGAATCAAGTTGGTCACGGATGACTACCAGCGAATTAACTGACACTGTGCTGGCATCAAAATAGCCCAGTACCGGTTCGTTGGCATCACTTGTATTAAAAATATTCCCTGTAAGTTCATAAGGCTGTGGGTCAAATAAGGTGCCTACCCCTTCGCTGCTTGCCCTTAAGGCCTCCCAGTATTTGTAACCAGCTTCGTCAAGAGCATATTGTTTTACTATAATGCCATACAGGCTCTTTAATTTGAATCCCATGGTGCTCGTGAAATTGATCTCATATTTTTTTACACGGTCTTCTGAGAGCGTTTTGGTACTGGCCACCATTATTCTGCTGGAGGTGTCGGAGCTGTAGCAAATATTCACTGGCAGAATTTTAGGTATGGGATAACCCATTCCGACGGTGTCTTTATCGACTTGAAAGTCGAATTTTGAGTTGACCGGCATTTGAATTTCCCAATTTTCTGTCCATTCCCAACGGTAGTAGTCGGTGTTGTTGTTCTCGTCGAAGGCATCTAGATAAACAGCAATGCCTGACAGCACTCTCCCGTCGTCAGTCAGCCTCGTTTCACTGCGATAATAGACTTTTTCAATTGGGGGAGCTTGCTTAAGCGTAACTGGGCTGGATTGATAGTGACTGCCGTCGGCGGTTACAATGTCGAGCACATATTTTTCTCCCACCTTTGCTGTCAAATCTACCGCCGGGTTGTAATATGTGCCTGGTAGCGTTTCCTCAAACAGATATTCGTTTGAATGGCCATCTGTCACTTTCACTATAGCATTTTGCTCCGGTATCATGTCTTTCATGCCTATGTCCCGGGTTCTGGAGAGTTTGATTGCGTTGCCCTCTGCACCAGTTGTAAGCTGCCCTTCCACCACCAATAGGTTGGTCAACTTCGTTCCTTGCGGCTCGAATCTTTCGAGGCAGCCAACACTCACGAAAAATATCAGTATGGCCAGAGTGATGATTCTCATTTCTCCACTTTGAAAAACTTTTTTTGAGAGATCAAGTCGCCGGAGTCTGAGATTCCTTCAATCTCTATCAAATAGGTGCCGGTATCGTCTGAGGTAAAAAACTCAACCTCTCCATCTCCATTATCTATTTCTTTACTATCGGTCCAGTAGAGGGTATTTCTAAAGTCCGGTAATGTGGACGCCGACGCAGCATCTTCATAGTCGGGAAACACATACTCCGCTGCCCGTTGCACACCGACAAACGAATAGTCCTGACCAATAATTAATGTAGGATCAAGTCCCGTTAAATCGCCTTTGTATGAATGAAAGCTGGTGATGCCCTCAAAAATTGCCCCCCCCATTAAGTATCTTTTTGTCACAATATCAATCCGCTTCACAAGGCGAGGATCCAGCTCCATAATGGTGTTCGCCTTTTTAATTGGAAGGCCATCGTAGAGCATCAACGGTTCATCGTTCATGATCTCATTTTTTTCTACGTTGACCATCTTAAAATAGAATTCGTCGTTTCTTTTTCTTGGGAAAATACCAGCTACATATTCCCTCAGCACCTCTTCCATCAAAGGGAACCTTGTGTAGTCATCCAGGTAGTATTTCTGATCGGGAATGCCATAAAAAGGTAATGAGTCAGCCGACGGCTGGTGTTCATCAAATGGGATAATGCTGGAATACACATTTCTAACCTGCATATTCTGACTTGCCTGAGTGAGGTAACTCTCCCACTTCTCATCAATATTCAGTGACGGAACCTCAAGTGCAACAAAGGCTTCTGAAAACGAAGGATCGATAACTATATCTACATTGGCATCAGGATCGCTGCTTTGCAGGTGCACCTCCCCCTGGCCATAAAAGTCCACAATCTCGAACCGGATGATGCCCTCGCTGTCAGCTTTTGAAGTATAAAATTCCGGTTGAGTTCCAATGATGGACAGGTAGATCAATTCATTTGCCTTTGGGGTTGTGGTGCCCGATTCATACACTTTACCAGTGAGGAATTGCCCCTTCGTTTCAGGCAAGTAGTGCCTGTCGGGTTTAAATGAAGCCTGGGAGGGATTTTTTTTGACAACCACAGGAAGCTTCCCGGAATTTTCCTGGTCTGTCATGAAGAAATCAGGCACCTTGCTTACAGAAACTGACACCAGCCCATTAGCAGGTCTACCTTCTACGCCATTCAAGCCAAGGTTGATGGTTACTTTTTGCCTTGAGCGATATATGTCGCTGGGGGTTGATATGCTCAGGCCCGCTGTGGGAGCATATGCTTTTCTGGCAGCTGGCTTTTCAGTGGTTTCTACCAGACCTAGCGACTTAAATGGATTGACAATAGTAACGATTGAATAAGCATAGTCCTCGGGTGGGAAATTTCGCATCCATTTGGTATAGGCTCTCAAGGTGTAGTTACCTGAAGTGGCGGTAAATGGCAAAAGAATGTCGCCTTTTCCTTTTCCATCATTCAAATCGATGATCGACTGTGCCAGTGGTGTATTTTCGCTGTCGAGGAGTTCAACATAAGCCAGTCTGCTAAGTGGTGAAAGCAGGCGGTTTGACTGATCAAGACATGTGACTGAAAATCTTAACCGATCACCTGTTAAATACACAGGCCCATCGTGCTGTATGTGAATCTCTTCCTTGTAGGAAACGTCCTGAGCCTGAATCAGGTTGCTTGTGGTCAGCACCCATAGGAACACAGATGACTTTAGTAGCGCTCTTCCAAAAATACCTTTGTGCTTTCTCATGGAATTAGAATCTGAAATTGTAGGTGATGGTTGGAATGGGTTGGGCAAAGACGGAAAGCTTGTAGCCGTTGATTTCTCCCTGCTCGGTCACAAAGTAGATGGAGTACACATTGTTGCGCCCAAGCACGTTGAACAAGGCGAAGGTCCATGAACTGTGGGCTAGCTTCTTGATCTTGTGGTTGCCTTCGAAGTTAATCGAGAGATCCATTCGGCTATAATCTGGAATGCGGTAGGCGTTTCTGTCGGAATAGTGAACCCTGTTCGCCCCACCTATCGTGTACACCGATAACGGGTAGGTGATTGGCCGGCCGGTGCTGTATGTGTAATTGACCGAAATATTGATCCTCCTGGTGAATTTATAGTTTGAAACAATCGTCAGGTCATGCGGCTTGTCGTAGCTGGCGGGGAAGTATGTGCCTCTGTTTACTCTTTCTTCCGGAAACTGCCCTGCAATTTGCACGAGCGTTCTGGAGTACGTGTAGCTTACCCATCCGTTGAGCTTGCCAGTTTTCTTTTTCAGCATGATCTCAAGGCCGTATGCCTTGCCTTTGGCTTTTATCACGTCAGTTTCGAGGTGCTCATTCAACACAAGCACTGCACCGTTTTTATAGTCAAGCATATCGGTTAGCCACTTGTAATAGGTTTCCACTGACAGTTCCAAACTGTTGGATCTCATATTGCGATAGTACCCTATAGAGAACTGATCTCCAATCTGCGGACTGATGTAGGAATCGCTGAGTTTCCAAATATCAGTAGGAGAAATGGCCTGGGTGTTGGACAGCTGATGAATGTACTGTCGCATTCTATTGAAACTCAACTTGGCAGAACTGATGGGATTGAAGGCATACCTCATGGAAGCCCTGTATTCCGGCCCGTGATAGGTTTTGATAAAATCACCTGGAGGATACTGCACAGTGTCCTGCATGGTATTTACATCCTTTGCCCGGGTTGGGTCATATTGAATAACACTTTTTGGCCCAAGAAAAGAGTACATAGAATAGCGCAATCCGAGGTAGACGGAAAGCTTGTCGTTGACATCGACCTTGTCGCCCACATAAATGGCTGATTCAATTCCTTTTTCCTTTTCCAAAATCTTCTCCTGAAGAATGGATTGGTCACCTACGGGTTTATTGAAGCCAGGGCTTAGGTCATAGTAGATACTGCTCAGCCCAAAGTCGATCTTATGCATGGACTCCGGAAAGTAGCTGAAGTCGGCTTTGAAGTTGTGCTGGTTGATGCCGTAGCCCAGATTGAAGGCGTTTACAGGAACATCTTCAGATGACAGGCTGTAGTCGTAGTGGCTGGAAACTCCCGTGAAAACCCCATAAAGTCTGCTATTGAATATTTTTTTCCATTTGATGGAAGCGTTGGAGTTGGTGTATTGGTACAGTGAATCCGAGTTGAGACTAAACTTGTCATTGCTCAAATAGCCGGTAATATAGACGCTGTTTTTCTCATCAATGTCGTAGGTCACTCTCGCATTCAGATCGTTGAAACCGGCAGTGGAGTTTTTGAAAGTGGCGTTTGGCAACCTTTTCAAAATCCAGTCTGAGTAACTGCTTCGGCCAGCGATAAGGAACGAAGCTTTGTCTTCTATAATGGGGCCTTCCAGAGAAAGTCGGCCGGTGACAAGTCCGATGCCGCCGCTGCCGGCAAATTTTTTCTTGTTGCCATCTTTCATGTCTACCTCAAAAACCGAGGAGATTCTGCCTCCATACTCTGCCGGAATGCCCGCTTTGTGCAACTCCACATTCCTTACCACGTCGGCATTGAAAGCCGTGAAGAAGCCAAAAAGGTGAGAAGGATTGTAAATCACGGCGTCATTCAACAAAATAAGATTCTGGCTGGTGCTGCCGCCCCGCACGTTGAAACCATTAGAGCCTTCGCCAACGCTTTGCACTCCAGGCAGCGTTAGGGCTACTTTCATAATATCGGCCTCGCCAAAAGCTGAAGGCATTTGCTTGATCGACTGAATGTCGAGCCTGTCGAGCCCCATTTGCATGCCTGTAACGTTCACATCCCGTTCAGCTTCGATTACCACTTCCTTCAAAGCCACCACGTCCTCTTCCATTTCTATGTTAAAAAGCCCATCGGAGTAGAGAATGATTTGGCGCCTCGTGCTTTTCATTCCCACATTCTGGATTTTCAGCATTTGCTTGCCGTTGGGAATCGTGAGAGAGTAGTAGCCAAACTGATCCGTAATGGTGCCAATTTTCGGGTTTTCGATATAGACCAAAGCCCCAATCACAGGTTCGCCGGAAGCCATGCTTTTCACATATCCGGCAACTGTGGCTTTGCCAGTGGCTAGCACTGCTGTTTTTTTGCCTACTTCGAAAGTCTTGTTTTCAATGGCAGCCTCCACGGGCCCCTGATTATTTCTTGTTTTTTCTAATTCCAGGGCAGCTACCTCCATTTTGTCTTCTACGGGCTCCCTCGTGAAAAAATCAACAGGGAGGCTTTCCCGGATCACATAGCCTTTCGATATAATCACTTTGCCGCCTGAATTGATGAAGAAGCTTAAGTCGGAAGACGACGGAATGATGGCTGTTAAAGCTTCTCTTAGAGAGGCGGAGTTAAGAGTAGCGTTTACACGTAAAGTGTCTGTCCATTGTGGATTGTAGAAGATCGCTGTTTTCGCTTGCTCTTCTATGGTTTTTACAGCCTGATCAAAGGGTGTTTCACTGAAAGTAGCGGTGATGGTTGGGTTTTGTGCCTGAGAATGGAACCCGAGCCCTATTATAAGTAATAAAGTAGCTGCTTTTTTCATTTTCAGTTTTCTGCTTTTAAATCAAAATAATGGCTAACTATCACGGCAGCGGCTCTTTTTGGGTTTTCTCGCCAGTACAGTTTCCTGGCTCTTGAGTAGTCAGCGAGTTCTTTCTTTTTGTCTTCGAGAACCTTTAATAGCGCTCGCTTGCTTCTGATGATGACCAATTCATTGTCTTTTTTAAGGTATAATTTGACCTTGTGTTGAAATCCGACCACTGGCGCACCTCTTGACTTATCTATGAACTTTTCTTTTGTGTGCCTGGCAATCAGTTTATATTCTTTGTCTACAATCAGTTCGTAAAAGCGGGATTTTTGCTCGCCGGTAACCTGCGGAGACAGGCGAACAAACTTTACCGAAGCAAGTGTAAAAGAATTGATCTTTTCCTGAGCCGGCATGATGGAAATGGAAATGCCGTTATTGGGATTGTAGTGTTTGAGAACAACCAGGTCATTCACAATGTCATACCGCAGTTCGAGTCCTTTGTATTCTCTATCAAGGAAGTTGATGCTGCCAGGTTGCCACTCAGAAACTAAAAAAGCATGATCAACAACATCTGCATACTTGATTCCATATTCTGCACCGTTGAATATTCTGCCACTATACCCGACTTCGGTGTCGTACTGATTGCTGAGAACTTCTATGGAGGGATTTTGGCTGACGAGGTTTTGTGCCGGAGCAGTATTGTACAGACAAGCGCCTATGGCCAGCTGAAGCAAGGGTAGTAGTTTTCGCATCAAAATAGGTAAAACAGATAAAAATCAATACAAAGTCAAACCCGGCATTGAAGCCTGGAATGAGCTGAATTGTACCAACTTCGAAAGTTGACACAATTCAGCATTCTATAACTATTTAAGCTCAAAAATCCCTCATTTTGCAAGGAGGATATTCCCTAAGTGGCTGTAATGAATGAGTATCGGTAAACGGCTTATTTTTACACTAAAAATTGTCAACTTCTCTATAGGCAGCCACAAGCGCCATTTCTCCTTCTTTTCCGGATTTTGAAATGCCGTGTTCCATGCCCATTACACCGCGGTATCCCTTGTCGTAAATATGCTTGAACACATTCCTGTAGTTGATCTCACCAGTAGTCGGCTCTTTTCTTCCCGGGTTATCGCCAATTTGAAAGTAGGCGATTTCTTCCCACGTAAGATTGATATTGGCAATGAGGTTTCCCTCGTTTCTTTGCATGTGATAGATATCGTACAGGATTTTGCAGGCGGGGCTATTCACGGCTTTGCAAAGCTCGAAAGTTTGGGCGGAAGTTCGCATGAAGAGGTCAGGTCTGTCACTTAACGGTTCGAGTACCATCACCAGCCCATGGGGTTCCAGTACTTCTGCACCAGCTCTTAGTGCGTCGATTACGTTGGCTGTTTGTATTCCTATGGGTAAGCTTGCGTCGTAGAAGCCCGGAACAACCGTCATCCACTTTGCGTTGACCCTTTTGGCCAGTTCCACGGATCTTTTGCAGGCATCAACAAACGTATCTTTAAACTCTTTTTTTCCTGTGGTCAAGGAAATTTTCCAATTGTCGCCGCCGTCAATCACAAACACGCCCATTCGCATGCCAAGTCTTTCGAGGGTTGCTGCGATCTTGTTTTGCATTTCAACGGGTCGGCCAAGCATCCCATTGTCTTCAAGCGACCGGAAGCCCTGGTCGAACATAAATTTCAGCTCCTCAATTGGGTCATCACCAACATGGTTTTTAAACATGCCAAAATGCGGCGCATAGTCCATTTTAAATGGCTTACCAACGGCTTGGAAAGTGTTCTTGTTCGGTAATGCAAAGGCACTTCCTCCCATAAGCGACACTGCGCCACTTGCCAGCGCTGCTCTGCCAATAAAATCTCTTCTATTCATTTCGTTAATTATTTAGGTGTTCAAGTAGGTATATTTTGTGTTATCGGGCAGCAACCGGCGCTCCATTTTTCAACGAGGACAAATAAGCCACCAAATCGACCAGCTCCTGCTGTGTGAAAGCGTTGTGCAGCCCGGTAGGCATCAACGAGTTCTCAAGTGGCTCTTTTGATACGATATCCTTTTTGGCATACCTTGTTTTGGCACCGCCAATGACAGTTACCTCAAGTGCGTCACTGGTTTCGCTGGAAATATAACCGGCTATTTTTTCGCCGGCTGTCGTCGTGATCAAAAAGCCCTCATACCCAAAGCTGATGCCGGCATCGGGATACATAATTGCTTTATAAAGCCCTTCCTTCCCAAGCTTGTCACCAATTTCCGATAGCTGTGGGCCAAACTGGGTTCCTTTGTTGTTGACCACATGACAGGTGGAGCAAACTCTCTCGAACATGGCAGCGCCGTTTGTAGCACTTCCATCCAAAGCCACCAACTCTTCGATGGAACCAAACTTGGTATCTCCGGCGGCCAGCATTTTGGCAGCCTCTTTCCTCACAGAGCTTTTTATGCCGTTGAGAAGTGTGTACATGGCGGTCTCTTTCAGCTCCTCGGGCACCTCGTTGGCCAGTGCCATGTCCAAAAGGTTGTTTTCGGTCGACCAACCTGTTCCGTAGGCTTTAATGGCTGCTTTCCTTACCGCCAGGTCTCTGCTTTCATCGAGTGATATTTCCTTGAAAGTATTCCAAACCTCCGAGCCCCAAAGGTTGGTCATCGCATTCAGCGTTTCGATGACCTTCTCGTTGTCTTTTTGCTGAAGTTGTTTTTTGAAAAAGTCGATGCCCTCAAATTGGTGCACAAGTTTAATCGCCTCGGGGCCAAATTCACTTTTTGGCGACTGTGTGTAGATGCTCACCAGAGATGGAACCTGGTCCCTTAGTTGATACCTTTTTACCCAATCCATATACGTTGGAGTGCCTTTCATTTGTGCCAGCGACCCCCTCATGATTTTGTTGACTGCCGGATCCGAATTTATTTTCTCTGGCGAAATATGGCTCAGGGCCAGAATCTTTATGCTGTCCTGCTGGGGATGTTTGATCGTCAGCATACCAGCAAGCAGATTGTCTTTTGAAGGATCTTTGTGAAAATCGAAGGCACGGAAATAGCGGAGATTATCATGCATGCCTCCGTCTCCATTTGTAGCCAGCTTAGCCAGCATTGGCAGGGCCGACTTGGCCCGGCTTCTCCACACAATGTCGTTGGCTCCTGGCTTCTCCAGGCCACCTTTTTCTATCCAGTTGTTAAAGAATTCTTCGCCTCTGGGATCGGCACCTATACCCAATGCTTCCAAATACCACCTGTCCTTTCCATCGTATTGCATGGCCAGGTCGGTCCAAATATCCACCGCTTTTGGTGAATCCAGATAGCGAACTGCAATGGCTACTTCCCTTCTTACCTGGGGCGACTTGTCGGAGGCTGCCTTTGCCAGATAGTCATCCAGGTTTTTTACCTGTAGGCTTCTGGCAATTTTTAATCCGGTGATCCTTATGTTCTCATCTGCATCGTTGGTGGCTAGCTGAATGTATTCATCTGTCTTCCCGTCAATCCTTGCCAACAGCCACAGAGCTCTTGCTTTCATTCTTGGATTGCTGCTGGCCAAAAGACCTTTCAATTCGGCTTCCGCTTCACTGCCCATTGCCTCAAGGGCCGTCCAGGCGAGATAGCGAGTGCCCATGTTGGGGCTTTGCAAAGACTTCACTGCCGCTTCAGCGCCGGAAACGTTTGCTTTTTCTACCTCATAGTCGACACCCTTGGGAGCCACACGGTAAACCCTTCCCTGGGCCTGATCGCCCATTTGGTGTCCACCAACTCCAGGATCATACCAGTCGACGACGAACAATGAACCATCTGGTGCTACGCATACATCCGAAGGCCGGAACCATGGGTCGTCATTGCCCTTAAGTATATTGACAATGGAGGCAGTGTAGCCTGCTCCCTTTTTTTCTACCGGATATGCCCGAACGACATTAGGCCCCGCATCCGTGTGTATCATCTGGTTCCTGAACCTCTCAGGAAGCAAGTCCCCTTCGTAAACGACCATGCCGGTAGGCGAGCCTGCACCTGTTTGTAAAAGGTTAGGCACCGAACCGGGATCGTTTTGGTGCCAATGGCGAAGTGGAATTTCCTTTTCCATATTCGTGCGACGGGTACTCCAGCTCGCACCAGTGAACTCGTCGGTAAAGCCGTAGTTGCCGTACTCCAGAATGAAGTTGATGCGAACCCCTCTGTTGCCATCGTCGTCATTGTCAGACTGCCAGATGGAGCCATATGAGTCGACTGTCGGTTCATAGTTGTTTCTGAAATTGAAACCGAGTACTTCCATGTTGCTGCCGTCGGTGTCGCAGCGGAAGAGCATCCCCTGGCGGTATGGGTTGCCGGAGCCGTTTACCTCGTTGCCCACCATGTCGACAATGGGGTTGCCGTCTTTGTCCAGTAGCTGATCACCTGCATTACCAAAGTTGAAATAGAACTTGCCATCCGGGCCGAAAGTAAAAGAGTGAATGGCGTGGTCGTGCTGCACTCCGCCTAGTCCCGTAAAAAGCACCTCCTTTTTGTCTGGCACATCATCACCATCTTCGTCGGTGAAGACAAAAACATTTGGACTGCAAGATACGATGACTTTGTTGCCAAAGACGCCTATGCCCAGAGCGGCATTGATATCCGTTCCCTGGTAAAATATTTTTCGGCTGTCGGCCTTTCCATCGCCATCCGTGTCTTCCAGAATGACGATTTTATCCCCTTTCGCATCTACTTCGTTACCTGGATTGAGCTCGCTGCGGTAGTTAAACGCTTCACACACCCAAACTCTTCCTCTGGGATCAACATCGAGGTTGGTAGGGTTCATGATCATGGGCTCGGCGGCAAAAAGTGTCGCCTCCAACCCATCAGCCACCTCCAGCCCCGAAACGGCATACTCCGGCAGCCGCTTTTGGGCGTCGGTTAGTGTGGAGCGATCGACTGGGGGAGTTTCTTGGGAACAGTGGGTAAAAAAAGCGGCGGCGATTGACAAGGCAATCGCCCTTTTAAACATGGAAATGTTCTTTGCCATAACGAGTTAAGTAGGTGTTTCTGTAAATCAACTTTCAAAATAGATAAAACCTGCGTTTATTCCTCGCTTAGTTTGATGATTGAGCGTTGTATTATATAAAGTCACTTGTTTTGAAGCCAACGGTTTTACTTTTCTTACTGCTACTATCTGTTTTGGAGTCCCGGGGCCAGCAGTTTAGTTTCGCTGAGCCGAAAATGGGTGCAATCTTTAATATTACTATTGATGGCTCTGACAGCCTTATGGCCCGACAGGCAGCATACAAGGCATTTGCCCGAATCGATGAAATTAACCTGGCGCTGAGCGACTACTCAGAACAAAGCGAAAGCTGGCAGCTCAATGCTACATCCCCTGCCAACTGGGTAGAAGTGAGTGAGGACTTAGGGAAGGTGCTCAAAATGTCGCAGGCCATATCTGAACAAACTTTTGGAGCATTTGATCCTACCATTGGTGCTTTGGTACAGTTGTGGAGAAGGGCAAAACGAAAAAATGAGCTCCCCGGACAACAGCAGATTGCGGAGGCTTTGGCCGTCAATGGCTTTGATGCTATTGTGTTTGACACAAGCAGGCTGCCATTCAAAATAAAATACGTAAAAAAGGGGATGAAACTCGACTTCGGAGGAATCGGGAAAGGCTATGCTGTTGACGAGGCACTTAAGGTGCTAAAGGGAGAGGGGTTTGCACGGTCGTTCGTGTCAACGGGCAGCTCCATCGCAGCGGCAGATGCTCCTGCCAACAAAGCTACGTGGGAGTTTCGTTTAGAGGACAAAAATAGCAGCGGCCCTGGCATCAATGAGCTGATCAAATGCTCCAACTGTTTCATTGCCTCATCAGGCGACATTTATCAATACCTTGAGTTTGGGGGGAGAAAATACTCACACATCATTGATCCCGAAACCGGGGAGGCGTTGACCAATGGCGCCTTTGTCATTGTTACGGCACCGTCAGGCGCTCAGGCTGATGCTTATGCAACCGCCTTCTGCGTAATGGAAATGGAAGAGATAAGAAGGTTCCTGGAAAGAAACAGCGAGGTATCGGCTATGGTATGGAAGAAGGATGGCGACGTCGTAGAGGAACTCATCTTTGGCCAGTCATTTGTCAATTAAATAAAAACCCCTGACGGGTTTGAAGCCGCCAGGGTCTAATGATAGCTACTCGATTTCTTGTCAGATAACCTGAGTTACACCCGGTACTGCAATGGTATAAAAACCATTTTTGTCGGGCATTGACTTCGGGTTCGCATCCCATGCAAGGCTGTCCGGGAACAAGTTCACCTCAGAATTGATTGCTTCTTCCCAGGTGAGTTCTCTTCCAGAATAGGTGGCCATACGTCCCATGATAGCAGTCATGGTTGCTTTCGCACCATTTTCAAGGTCGTTGATGACACCACCCTTGCGAATGGAGGCAAATAGCTCGACGTGCTCCTGCTCGTATGGGTTCGGATCGTCCTTGCCCCTGTGCTTGTAAATAATATTTCCTTTGAGGTCGACAATGTTGCCGCTGCCATCGGCACGACCCTTGGTGCCTACAATTTCTTCGGTTACTTTGTCCATGCAGCCTTTGATGTGCCGACACTGGCTGTTCATGATAGCACCATCCTCATAGGTGTATTCCACATAGTGGTGATCGAAAATTTCGCCGAACTCCTTGCCAGTTCTTACCTGGCGCCCGCCCATGCCCTGCGCCTTCACCGGATAACCTTGCTTGGCCCAGTTCATCACATCAATATTGTGGATGTGCTGCTCCACGATGTGGTCGCCGCACAGCCAGTTGAAATAATACCAGTTTCTCATTTGGTACTGCATCTCCGTCATGTCAGGTTGTCTTTCTCTCACCCATACACCAGCGCTGTTCCAGTAAACCTGGCCTGACGTAACGTCGCCTATTTCGCCACCGTGAACTCTCTTCATGACCTCACGATAAGAAGACTCGTAGTGACGCTGAAGACCAACGACTATATTGAGGTTCTTTTGCTTCGATTCTTCCAGAAGACCTAAAACTTTACGGATGCCAACCGCATCTGTAGCCAAAGGTTTCTCGCAGAAGATATGCTTGCTCTGCTTGATGGCATACTCCAGGTGATAAGGGCGGAATCCTGGAGGTGTGGCCAGGATGACGACGTCAGCCAGGTCAATAGCGCTCTTATAGCCTTCAAATCCAACAAATTTATTCTTTTCCGGCACGTCAATTTTTGCCTTCAAACTGCCTTTGCCGTCTACGTCGTCTTTGGTAATGTTGCTGTAGCAAGCGTCAAGCCTGTCTCTGAAAGCGTCGGCCATGGCCACCAGCTTCACGTTGGGGTCAGCAATAAGCGCTTGTACTACGGCGCCGGAACCACGGCCGCCACAGCCTACGAGGGCAAGCTTAAGCTCCTTTGGTTTTTGCAGGGTCATGGCATTGGCATCCCATGCCAGGCCGCTGAGCATGATGCCACCGGCGGCCATGGCAGAACCCTTTACGAAATCTCTGCGATTGAGCCCGGAGGTATTTTTTGAATCAATATGAGTCATAACGGTATGTGTTAAGTATGTATTGGTAGTTTCAGGAAATCAATATAGTTAACCTTCATCAAGAACGGAAGCCCAGAAGGCCGCTTGCTCTGCTTTTGTTGGTTGCTTGGCTGGCTTTACCAGTCTGATGCCTACAAATGGGGCGTCTGATGCCCACCAGAAGCTTTTAGGAATTTGTGGATCACGCTTTTGCCAGTTGGGAGATGATGTTGTTCTGTTGGCTGACCGCAGGTCTTCCGGGTCGTCGTCCCATGAGCCTCCACGGGCCGACCTCGGATGTAGGTTGGTGGGCTTTCTCCAGGGGTTGGTTTTGCCGTCCTCAATGCTTGCATAGTAGTCGGCCTGGTATTGGTCGAGCGTCCATTCCATCACATTGCCATGCATGTCGTAAAGTCCCCAGGCATTCGGCTTTTTGCCTTTCACCTCGTGGTATTTGTCGTTGCTGTTGTCGTAGAACCAGGCATAACTTTTAAGTGAGTCTGCGTTGTCACCAAATGAGTAGGCTGTGGTTGAACCTGCCCGGCAGGCATATTCCCATTCGGCCTCAGTCGGCAGTCGGTAAAACTCGCCAGTGGTTTCGCTGAGCCATTTGCAGAAGGTGACAGCGGCGTACTGCGTCATACTGGTAGCGGGAAAGCCATACTTACCCATGCCGTAGCTGGGGTCCAGGTAAGGCGTGCTTGGCTTTACCATAGCATCGGCCTTCTTCTGGCTTGCCTCATCCACATACACAAGGGTAGCTCTTTTGTCCTTGTCAGTGAATAATTCGTACAGTTCCCATGTCACTTCGGTCTCAGACATATAAAATGCCTCCAGGGCTACCTGATGAACAGGGCCTTCGTCTTCTTCCCTGTTTTTTGTGCCTTCGGGGCTGCCCATCGTAAAAGTACCAGCTGGAATGGGAACCATTTTAAACGACACTTCACTTCCTTCTATCGTCTTGGTAATGGGCTCCAGGCCCTCTTGAGCGTAAGTTAAACCCGCCACCGAAACGCAGCAAATAGTTAGCAATCTTTTCAACAACATAATCTTATCAGTTCTCCACAATTAGTTTAAATGATATTTCCACTTCTTCTCCGGTTACTATCTGCCCAAACATGGCGGTTGGTGGCTCCATGTCATAGTCTTTCATATTTAGTTTGTAGGAACCTTCGAACGAATACTTTCCACTGGCATCCCGCTTTCCTGCCACAGGGAGGGTGACAGCATTTGTTTTACCGGCAATGGTCAGGTTTCCTTTTGCTTCTACAGCAAAGGTCTCTTTGCCCGGCGAGGTGATCTGATTGTCGGTCAGTGAAAATGTAATGTTTGGATTTTCTTCATACTTGAGCGCATTGTACATTTTCTGCTCCATGGTTTCACCACGTTCGCTTTTGATACTAAGCACGGGCACAGTAATAGACACCGCCGCTATTTTATCGCCTTTCTTGAATTCGCCTTTTTTGAGAATTTTCTCATCTACTTTAACAGTACCGCTTACGTCAGTGACATTGCAGGTCCAGCTATGAAGTGTGGAGGTGCCAGAAATAGACATTTCGGAAGATTTGCTGACTTTCAAATCTGAGTTTTGACCATAGCTCTGGTTGAAAATTGCCAAAAAGGCAACCGCCAGTAAAATCGGGTGTGTTCTTTTCATTTCGTTTAAGTAATTCCTTTCGAATAATAAATTAAATGTAAAATGACGAGAACCAGAAGAATCATTTGACGAATCAGTGTAAAGGCCTGATTAATTGTTTAAATTCATACAATAAAAAAGAAGCGGATGACGATGAAAGGTGTGTGGAGGCAATGGGCCCTACTATTTGTGGCAGTGGCTGTGCTGGGATGCAGCAAAGATGAAGACCCCAAGCCGGTGGCTATCACAGCGGCGGACTTTGAAGGAGAATGGTCGATTACAACGTATAAGCTGGCTGGAACTGACGAAACAGCAACGCTTTCGGAATTCACATTTGAAATATTTTCGAATGGCGATTTTCTTGTCAACAAGAATGGACAGAACGATTCCTATGGGTCTTATGAGGTAGATGAGGCGGCAAAGGTTTTGACCGTCGATCTTACCAATCCAAAAGAACCATCTAAAGTAATAGACGGCACCTGGCAAGTATACGAAAAAACTGATGAGAGCATGACCCTCAAAAGCTTCGAGCAAGGTGAAAAGAAAGACTTTGTGCTCACAAGGATTTAGCTCCTGGAGATAAAGAATATCCCCCTTATTGTTCATTTGTTTGATTCAACTCATAAATTTGAGTTCTTCTTTGTGAGTTATGCAAAACACCTTAAAATCCTTCGGCTCGACCCTGGAAGGAGAGTTCTTTATTGACGATGTGCTGCGGAGGTTATACTCTACGGATGCGTCCGCCTACAAGGAAATGCCGCTCGCTGTGGCTATGCCAAAGAGCATTTCCGACATCAGGAAACTTATTGAATTTGCTCGTCAGCATAAAACCTCTCTGATTCCACGTACTGCGGGTACTTCACTGGCAGGTCAGGTAGTAGGCAGTGGCATCGTGGTAGACGTATCCAAATATTTTACCCGGATTCTTGAGGTAAACAAGGAAGAAAGGTGGGTGCGCCTGCATCCGGGCGTTGTGCGTGATGATTTGAACAAACACCTGGCACCTTTCGGCCTGATGTTTGCCCCGGAGACGTCTACGGCTAACAGGGCGATGGTAGGTGGCATGGTCGGTAACAACTCCTGCGGCTCCAATTCTGTGGTGTATGGCAGCACGAGGGAGCATCTTCTGGAGGCCAAAGTAATTCTAAGTGACGGCTCCGATGCAATCTTTCATTCACTGGATCAGGATGAGTTCATGGAGAAGGTGGAGAGCAATTCCAGCCTTGAAAACAAGATTTACGGAGAACTATTCAACATTTTAAATGACCCCGAAAACCAGGCGGAAATTGAGCGGGAATTCCCCAAGGTAAGCATCCCCAGGCGCAACACAGGGTATGCCATGGACATGCTCCTGAGGGAAAAGCCTTTCAGCGAAAAGGGCCCCGACTTCAATCTTTGCTCGCTGCTGGCTGGATCGGAAGGTACGCTTGCTTTTATCACCGAATTGAAGCTTAATCTTGTACCACTCCCCCCAAAAGACAGGGCACTGGTTTGCGTTCACTATAATACCATCGAAGAAAGCTTGCGGGGCAACCTCATTGCGCTCAAATACAACCCAAGCGCCTGTGAGCTGATTGATAAAATCATTCTCGATTGCACAAAGAGCAATATTGAACAAAACAAAAACAGGTTCTTTATTCAGGGTGACCCGGGAGCCATTTTAGTGGTTGAAATCGGAAGGGAAATAGCCGAGGAAAGAGACAGAGATGTTGCAGCGATGATTGCTGAGATGCAGTCAGTTGGCCTGGGCTATCATTTTCCAGTTCTCTTTGGTGACGACATGGGCAAAATTTGGACGCTGAGAAAAGCAGGGCTCGGATTGTTGGCTAACATGCCCGGAGATGCCAAAGCCGTTCCGGTGATTGAGGACACCGCTGTGGATGTGAACGAGCTGCCGGAATATATCAGGGAGTTCAACGAAATTCTGCATAAATATGGGCTGAGCAGCGTGCATTATGCACATGCCAGCACTGGCGAACTGCATCTGCGCCCTATTCTGGACTTGAAGACAGCCGAGGGCCAGCAAATGTTCCGCACCATTGCCGAGGAAATAGCGACCCTGGTAAAAAAATACAAAGGTAGCTTGAGCGGAGAGCATGGCGACGGCAGGTTGCGAGGGGAGTTCATCCCTCAGATGGTCGGGCAAAAAAACTATGAGTTGATGGAAAGGATCAAAGACACTTTTGATCCGGAAAACATCCTGAACCCCGGCAAGATCGTTCGCACGCCGCCGATGGATACGTCACTTCGGTATACGGTCGGGCAAGGCACCAAAGAAATTGATACACTTTTCGATTTTTCTGAAACGCTGGGAATTGTTCGGGCAGCCGAACAGTGCAATGGCTCAGGAGACTGTAGAAAAACCCATTTGAGTGGAGGTACCATGTGCCCGAGCTTTATGGCCACCCGCAACGAAAAGGAAACTACGAGGGCCAGAGCGAACATGCTCAGGGAAATGCTGACGAGCAGTACGAAGAAAAACCCATTCGACCACAAAGAGATCAAAGAGGTGATGGACTTGTGCCTGTCGTGCAAGGGCTGTAAATCGGAGTGCCCAAGCAACGTAGACATGGGCAAACTGAAAGCAGAGTTCACGCAGCATTATCATGAAGCAAATGGCATCCCCTTCCGTAGCAGGATGGTGGCTGGCTTTGCCAAAGCCAGCAAGCTTGCATCAATTGCTCCCGGCTTGTACAATTTCACCATCAGCAATCCGGTTACCGCACCCATTATTAAAGCATTCCTGGGTTTTGCTCAGGACAGGCCTATTCCAAGATTAAGTACAACAACTTTCCGTGCCTGGTTTGAGAAGGAGTTCAAACCGACTGTAGATCCATCTGAAGCCAAGGGAAGCGTGCTCATGTTTTGCGATGAGTTCACCGACTACAACGATGCCGAGATAGGTGCCATAGCTGTAAAGCTGCTGGACAGGCTGGGCTATTTGGTCGAAATGCCCACTCACGAAGAGTCAGGTCGGGCACACCTGTCCAAAGGGCTGATCAAAGAAGCCAAAAAGCTGGCGGAGAAGAATATCAAGTTGCTGGCGGGTAAGGTGTCAAATGAAAAGCCATTGCTGGGGATTGAGCCAAGTACAATTTTCTCTTTCAGGGATGAATACATCGACCTGACCAGAGGTGAAGTAAAGGAGCAGGCCAGGGAAATTGCAAAGAACACTTTCCTAATCGACGAATTTCTGGCGGCCGAAATGGAAAAGGGAAACATCAAAGCGGAGCAGTTTACTGAAGAAAAGAAAAGAATCAGGCTGCATGGCCACTGTCATCAGAAGGCGCTGAGTTCCGTCGTGCCTTCCAAGAAAATGCTTAGTCTGCCAAAAAATTATGAGGTGCTACTCATTCCAAGTGGTTGCTGCGGCATGGCGGGCTCTTTTGGCTATGAGAAAGAGCACTATGAGGTTTCGATGCAAATTGGCGAGTTAGTGCTCTTTCCAGCGGTAAGGAAAGAAGCCGACGAAACGATTATCGCAGCGCCTGGCACCAGCTGTCGCCATCAGATCAAAGATGGAACCGACAGAGTGGCGAAGCATCCGGTGGAGGTGTTGTGGGAGGCGCTGGTGTAGATTGTAATATTTGGCTCAATTTGATTAAATTTGAAGTATGAGTTTGCTTATCACAGACGAAATACTCAATCAGGCAAACATGTCTGAAGAGCAGTTCAAGCTTGAACTGGCTATATTCCTGTTTCAAAGGGACGTCTTCACCATGGGCAAATCATCTGCCTTTGCTGGCATTCACCCGTTCCAGTTCCAAAAGATTCTTGCCGACAGGAAAATACCTGTCCACTATGGTGAAGATGACTTGGAGAAAGATCTTCAGATAATAAAGAAGCTTTGAGGTGGTAGTAGTTGCAGACACATCTTCTGTGTCCAACTTGATAGTGGTACAAAAATTAGATTTGCTCCATTCTCTGTTTGGGGATGTTTTTATACCCGAAAGAGTGTTTGTTGAAATCGAACAGTTGGCAAATTTCGGAATCGATATGAGTGTTTTTGTCAATGCCGATTGGATAAAGACAAAGAGCCTTGAAGATTTTTCCGTTTATGACCAACTTACGGAAACGCTCGATAGAGGCGAGTCCGAAGCAATTGCCTTGTCTTTGACATATACTAATAGCCTCCTTTTGATTGACGAAAGAAAAGGAAGGGCTATCGCTGAGTCGTATAATATTCGGTGCATTGGCCTTGTTGGCATTTTGATTTTAGCAAAGGAGAAAGGGTTTATCGGTGCTGTCAAACCTCTTTTGGATCAACTGATTGAAGAGGCAAGTTTCTTTATTTCAGCAAAAGTTTATCAATCTGCTTTATCGGCTGCCAACGAAGTAATTAAATAGACGGGATTTAAATTGTCTGTTCCAAAAATCCCCTATCTTTTCTCAATTTAACTACACACCCTTATGTGCCGACTCCTCGCCTACCTGGGAAGACCCATCCTGATGGATAAATTCCTGTACGAGCCTAAAAACTCCATGATCAAACAGAGCTTTAGCGCCAAAGAAATTGAGGAGCCGCTCAACGGTGACGGTTTCGGCGTAGGCTGGTACCACAAAGAAATTTCGCCTGACCCCGCCACGTTTGTGTCGATTTATCCGGCGTGGAACAACCGTAACCTGCGCTACCTGGCCCCAAAAGTAAAGTCGGAATGCCTGGTAGCCCATGTTCGTGCTGCCAGCGAAGGGGACGTATCGGAGGCTAATTGCCATCCTTTTCATTACCAAAACTACCTGATGCTGCATAATGGTGGCGTCGACGATTTCATCAAAATAAAACGCCGACTAACCACTTCTCTACATGAAGATCGCTACCGCTGGATCAAAGGCCAGACGGACTCTGAGCACCTATTCGCCGTTTTTCTTGATAAGCTGGCGACAAGAGGCACCAACTTCGACGCCGAGGATGTGGCCGATTCCTTCG
Organism: Imperialibacter sp.; assembly: GCF_040222815.1. Taxonomy (GTDB): domain Bacteria; phylum Bacteroidota; class Bacteroidia; order Cytophagales; family Cyclobacteriaceae; genus Imperialibacter. Next base: position 53,171 of record NZ_JAVKCH010000019.1, read on the forward strand.
AGGAAATGATTGTCGACATGAAGGCTGCCATGCATGAAGCTGAGATTACCGACCCTGCCTACCTCAACATGGTGTTTGTTGACGGTGAGCGCATGGTGGGCCTGCGGTACATTTCAAACCCGAGCGACAAGCCATTGACTCTGTACTACTCAGAAGGAAGCCGCTATGTGTGCGAAGACGGCATGTGCCACATGTTGCCTGCCACGCCAGAAGAAAAGTCGGTGATGATTGTGTCTGAAAAATTGACGGAGTTTGCTGAAGACTGGAAGCCTATCCCCGACAACCACATGATTTTAGTGAAAAAGGATTTGAGTGTGAGCTTGAGAAAGGTGACAGCATAACCTAACTTTTCACAGCCCTTACCATTTCCTTTTTGCCTGGCGGGCCGGGGAGCTCCTCCACCGTAAAACCCGCTTGTTTCAGGTTTCGCTTAAACTGCCCTTGTGCGCAATAAGTGACCAGAAAACCTCCTGGGGCAAGCGAGTCATACATCTTTTGTAACACGTCCATTGTCCACATCTCAGGTTGCTTGTTGGGGGCAAATGCGTCGAAATAGATGATATTGAAAGGAGTGGTTGGAGAATATTCGTGCACCGGAGCTTCTTCTTTTTTAAGTGAAAAATGGGCAGTCAGCTCAGCTTTTTCACCCCACTGAGACGTGTGTAGCTGGTCAAACAAGTGACCAAACTCTGCATTTCCGACCGCCTCAGCATAATTAAGTGCTTCATAGATTTCAGCTGGCAAAGGAAAGGTCTCTAATGATTCTAAGTAAACCTCCTGTTGGTGCTCTTCTGCGAAAATCAAACTTAAAAATGCATTGAGCCCCGTGCCAAAGCCAATCTCCAAAATTCTCGGTGAACTGTCGTGATGATCACACCAATGCCCGAGCCCCATTGCGATAAAAACGTGAGCTGATTCCTGAACAGCGCCATGGAACGAGTGGTAGGTCTCATTGAGGGCTTCATTTTTTAAGGAATGGGAGCCGTCTTCCGTCAGGATCAAGTAAACATTTGCGTTCATTAACCTTCTCCCTTCGCCTTTTCTACTCTATAAATAAGCGCCACGGCATGGGCGGCAATACCTTCTTCGGTTCCAACGAAGCCTAGCTTTTCGGTGGTAGTAGCTTTTATGGAAATATCTTCTTCGGCTACATCCATTACTTCCGAAAGAACGGCCACCATTCTGGGAATAAACGGATTCACTTTTGGCCTTTGGGCGCACAGGGTCACGTCAATGTTTCCCACCTCATAGTGTTTATTTCGAATCAACGTCATCACCTCGTCGAGCAGTTTCTTGCTGTCGATGCCCTTGTATTTCGGGTCGGTATCAGGAAAGTGGAACCCTATATCCCGCATATTGGCAGCACCCAAAATGGCGTCGCAAATCACATGGATGATCACATCAGCATCCGAATGTCCGACAGCCCCTTTTTCGTGGTCAATTTTAATGCCTCCCAGCCATAGGTCGTAGCCTTCCTTTAGTTGGTGCACATCGTATCCGTAGCCGATCCTGATAGTTGGTTTTTTCATTTTATTGCTTCGTAGTAGAGCGTGGAGCTATTGTCGTTGGTGAGAATGTTGTTGGCTTCGTCAAGAATATTGTCAGTGGTCACTGATTCGATTTTATCGGTCTCCTTGTTCACCCAGTTTGGGTCTCCCAGAAACGACATGAAAGCCACATTCATTGCCTGGTTCAGTAACTCCACTTCAGAGAAAACAAGAGATGAAAGCGCTTTGTTTTTCACTTTGATCAACTCGTCGTCGTTGATCTTCTTCGTTTTTATTTCACCCAACACCTCATCAATGGCTTTGTCGGCTTCTTCAAAACTGTGTCCTTCATTCAGCTTGCCATCAATCATCAGCAGGCCGGGGTCAATGGAGCCCAGCACATACGACTGTATGCTGTTGAATATTTTTTTCTCCTTCACCAGCACATTGTATAACCTGCTCGATTTACCTCTGCCCAAAATGTCACCGAGAAAATCGATAGTTTGGTAGTTGTCGGCTGCCCTTCCACTCATGTGAAAGGTTTTGTAAAGAGCGCTCAAAGGCACTTTTGACTGCACATTCAGTATTCGTGCATCATGTTGCTTTGGTTCCGCTCGCAAGCGCCGTGCTGGGACATCTCCTGCTGGAATTGGGCCAAACCATTTCTCTGCCAATTTTTGTACTTGTTCTGTAGTGACCTTGCCAGCCACTACCAGGATAGCATTATTGGGACGATAATATTTGAAGAAAAAATCTTGCACATCGCTCATGGTCGCATTCTCTATATGAGAAATTTCCTTGCCGATGGTCGCCCATTTATAGGAGTGCTCTTTATAAGCCAGGGGCCTTAGCTTCAGCCAAATATCGCCGTAAGGCTGGTTCAAATAACGCTGCTTGAATTCCTCAATCACCACTTTTTGCTGCACTTCCAGCACTTTTGGGTCAAACGACAAACTCAGCATACGATCCGATTCCAGCCAGAAAGCCGTTTCGATATTGGCGGCCGGCAATGTGATATAATAATTGGTAATGTCTGGACTCGTGAAAGCATTGTTTTCCCCGCCAACCAACTGAAGCGGCTCATCGTAGCTGGGAATATGCTTTGAGCCGCCAAACATCAGGTGTTCAAAAAGGTGAGCAAAGCCAGTCTTATGCTCTTCCTCATCTCTCGACCCTACCTTGTATAAGATATTGACCACTGCCAGTTCGGTGCTGGGGTCGGGTATAACGTGCACCTCCAGCCCATTGGCCAGTTTAAAACTTTCGAATTGAATCATTTGCTACAAAATTGTCGCTAAAATAAGCATTCACTGATACTATTGTCCGAAACTACATCGAATAAGTAAAAGGTTCGGTTTTGCGAAGAATTTTCCATCTCCGCTTTCCTCCGCAAAGCTCAAACATTTACATTTGGCTAACAATTAAACAACAGATTATGGCAATTGCGGCCGGAACCCACACCCAAATGAAATTTGACAGGGAGTCGCTGACAGATAAACAGCTTCTTTCCATATACGAAAAGCTTTTAGAACCCAGACTGATTGAAGAGAAAATGCTTATTCTTCTTCGCCAGAACAAAATCAGCAAATGGTTTTCAGGCATTGGCCAGGAGGCAATATCCGTTGGGGCTACACTCGCTCTCAAGGAAAGCGAATACATCCTGCCTATGCACCGGAATCTTGGCGTGTTTACCTCCCGTGGTATTCCCTATGAAAGGCTTTTTTCGCAGTTTCAGGGCACGGCCAATGGGTTTACCAAAGGCCGGGATCGGTCATTTCACTTTGGAACGCAAGAGTACAAGATTGTGGGAATGATCAGCCATTTGGGGCCGCAGTTGGCCCTGGCAGATGGTATTGCCCTGGCAGGTAAGCTGAAAAAGGAGAATGCCGCAACCGCTGTTTTCACCGGCGATGGTGGCAGCAGCGAGGGCGACTTCCACGAGGCACTTAATGTGGCGGCTGTCTGGAATTTGCCGGTGCTTTTTATTGTAGAGAACAACGGCTACGGCCTGAGTACACCCAGCAACGAGCAGTTCAAGTTCAAATCTTTTGTGGACAAAGGGCCAGGGTATGGCATCGAAACGATCAGCATCGACGGCAATAATATCCTGGAAGTTTATCTCAACATATCCAGATTGGCGGAAGACATTAGAAAAAATCCACGTCCAATTCTGATTGAAGCCAACACATTCCGGATGCGTGGGCACGAGGAAGCGTCCGGTACCAAGTACGTGCCTAAAGAGCTGATGGACTATTGGGCCACCAAAGACCCAATTAATAATTTTGAACAATATCTGCTCGAAACTGGCGTGCTGACCGACGAGACCGCAGAAAAGACTAGGAAGAAGATAAAAGGCCAGGTAGACAAGGCAGTCAAGACAGCTTTCAGTGAGCCGGAGGTAATTCCGTCTACAGAGCAGGAGCTGGCTGACCTTTATAGCCCTTTCGTGCAGCAAGTAGTTGCTCCAAAGAGTAAGAGCACCTCCCCGAAGCGCTTTCTCGATGCCATTACCGACGGGCTTCGTCAAAGCATGGAGCGATACCCCGAGCTTGTGCTCATGGGCCAGGACATTGCAGAGTACGGCGGAGTTTTCAAAGCGACGGATGGCTTTGTTGAAAAATTTGGAAAAGACAGGGTACGCAACACGCCATTGTGTGAATCAGCTATCATAGGCACTGGCCTTGGGCTTTCCATCAAAGGCATGAAGTCGATGGTGGAAATGCAGTTTGCTGATTTCGTAACTGAAGGGTTCAATCAAATCGTGAACAACCTGGCCAAAAGCCACTGGCGGTGGGGACAGAAGGCAGATGTGGTAGTGAGGATGCCAACGGGAGCTGGCGTGGCCGCCGGGCCATTTCATTCTCAATCCAACGAAGCCTGGTTTTTCCATACACCAGGGTTAAAAATTGTCTACCCATCTACCGTATATGATGCCAAGGGGCTGCTGAATGCGGCTTTGGAAGACCCCAACCCCTATATGTACTTTGAGCACAAAGTGCTCTATCGCTCCCTGACTGAAGAGATTCCCGACGATTACTACACTGTCGAAATAGGCAAAGCCCGATTAGCTGCCGAAGGCACCGATATTTCCATTATTACTTATGGCATGGGGGTACACTGGGCTCAGCATGTTTGTAAAGAGCTGGGTGTGTCCGCCGACATTGTGGATTTGAGAACTTTGTTGCCATGGGATAAGGAAGCGGTAAGGGAAACCGTGAAGAAAACAGGCAAAGTGTTGGTGCTGCATGAGGATTGCCTCACGGGCGGCATCGGTGCCGAAATCGCTGCCTGGATAAGTGAGCATTGCTTCACTAGTCTTGATGCGCCAGTTATGCGTGAAGCAAGTCTTGACACGCCAGTGCCTTTTGCACCGGCATTGGAGCAAAACTTTTTGCCAAAAGGCCGCCTGAGGGAAAGAATCGAGGAACTTTTGCGTTTTTAGTAAGAACCGTCAATTCTTCATTTGGGCATTAATTTTATATATTGCCGCTTTAGGTTTACTTAATTGAGTTTAACGGGTGTTTATTTCTTCTTCTTTTAAAACTTTCACCTCATCAGCCTTGAGGCTTACCTGGATTAGCTTGTTGGCCATTTTGTTATGGTTGGCTTCTGCTGATGTAGCGAAGGCTCAGTTGCTGGAGGGAAGAAATAAACTGAAGACAGTTGAGGAGAAGCCTGAAAATCCCGGTTTTTTCCTCAACAGAAGACGAGGCAAGTCCGAAAAAAACGCTGGGCAAGTATCCAAGAAAGACAGAAAAGTCGACACAAGAACTGTTAAACGTCCAAAGAAGAACATCAGGCAGGGAGCTAACTATCAGTCAACCGGCGGTGGCGTTTCCATCGACAACTCACCCCGATCTTCTGCTCGTTTTTCGGAGCCTGGAAAGGTTTCCCGCAGAAAATCAAAGGTCAAATACAGATCCAATAGCGAAAAAGCAAGCAAGCAACGCAGACGTGTGCCCATGATCAGGCTCTCGCCAAGAATTGGCATCTATAACCCCAACTCTCCTAATCCAAGGTATTCAAAGAATCCCGGGTTCGATCGAACCAAACGGTACGCCGCCTCACCCAGGTATTCTGTGCCGCAACCAAGAGTAAGTCCTCAGTCAGTTAACCCCCGGTACAGCCAAAGCCAGGGGTTTGTGGTTAAAAAGGGGGGCTATGTTATTGGCTTTAAGAATACCCCGGGGATATTGCCGATAGCCAAAGCAGGCCCAAGGTACAGCAAGCCCCAAAAGAGGGTATCCCCTGGAAGTGTGTCTCCCAGGTATAGCAAGGCACCCAGGCAGGTTTCTCCCGGAAGCGTCTCACCACGCTACAGTGAAAGTCAGGGTTTTGTCACCAACAAGAGTAAGTGGATTTTTGGTTTTAGAAAGACCCCCGGAATATTGCCAATAGCCAAAGCTGGCCCGAGGTACAGCAAACCCCAGAAGCGGGTGTCACCCGAGAGTGTCTCACCTCGCTATAGTGTGGCACCCAAGCAGGTTTCTCCCAAAAGTGTATCACCAAGATACAGTGTACCTCCCAAGCTGGTTTCCCCTAAAAGTGTGTCTCCCAGATATAGCAAGGCTCCCAAGCAGGTTTCGCCGGAAAGCATTTCTCCGAGGTATAGCAAAGACCCGGGCTTTGTTGTAAAAAAGGGAGGTTGGGCAATTGGGTTCAATAATACATCAGGGTTTCTCCCAATAGGAAAGGCTACGCCGAGGTACAGCAAGGAAGCCGGGTTCTATCGGCCAGGGAACGGAGTTAACAGGTCAATCTCTGAGGAAGCAAGACAGTTTTCCCTGCCTGATAAAGAAAAGAGAAGAGACAATAATTATAATCCACTGGTGTCGACCCATATTCCCACCATCGTAACCACGCCAAGAGACAGGAGCTTCAGGAAAAGGTACAATGAGATGATCACCGACTGGCAGGGTGACGAAAAAAGGGTGTCTAAGTTTGCGGAAAAGCTACAAGACAAAGGATACGCCTTGATGTACAATGAATACAGCGGCTTCTTAAAGGTGAGAACGGAGGGAAGAGAAAAGCATCACGCAGAGAAAGAGGCCGGACGCCTCGCTGAATATACCGGTGGTTTTAAAATAAAACGAGGAGCGGGTGATAGCCACCCCAGTATCGCCTATGTCACAGGCAAGAAGATTAATTCCAGAAAGCTTAGAAAAGAATGGCGGGAGCTTAATATCATATTGGTGAGAGTGAGCGGGAACAAAGAGGTAGCAAAGGGTGTTAAAAATGGGCCTGATAAGCCTAAGTACGACAAAAAAGAAAGAGACATCTGGAATTACTAGTATGATCAAATGGAATAAGCTCACCTCGCCTGAGCAAATTGAAAGCGTTATCGAAGAATCAAACTCCCATCCAGTGCTCATTTTTAAGCACAGCACCAGCTGTTCTATAAGTGCAGCGTCACTGGACAGGATCGAACGCAAATGGGACGAAAGTGAGATGAAGGACTGGAAACCCTACTACCTCGACTTGCTGGCGAATAGATCGACGTCGCACGCTGTGGCAAATGAGTTGGGTATTGAGCACCAGTCTCCACAGGCTATAGTGCTCTTCCAGGGCAAGCCAGTTTACGACGCTTCGCATTTCAGTATTTCGTATGATGCGATCAAGTCGGCAACCAAAGATGTTGTGCTATAAAGGGGTCAGAGGAATTTTGTTTTCCTTATTGACAGCCCGGCAGTTGCTACTCAGAGTATTTACTTACTAAGCGATAGGGGTAACAGGTGTTGATTTGTTATTGAAGTCCGAATCAATTTATTGTTGTCATGCCGTTACTCGGAGACAGTCAACCATTTTGATTCAAACTTAGTCTTGTTGATTATCGATTAAGCTAAAAATGGCTAATTTGGTCTAAAATATCTGGTTCCCTTATGAAACGTCTAAATACAGGACTTTCTATCTTTTGCTTTATTCTTCTGACATCGTCAGTGGCCAAGTCACAGGACAACGGTAACTATGAATATTCAAGAGAATATATATGGGGCATCAATAAAAACACAAACAGCGGACTCATCGGTGGCATCGTTCTGAAGTACTCTCAGGCCATGGATGAAAAGACCTTCCGAACTTTTGGAATGGAGCTAATCAACGTGAAGCACCCAAAAGAGTATAGGTATATTTCCCAATACGGCAATCCATTTGTCTGGGCTAAGAAAAACTACCTTTATGCTGTTCGCTTGCAGTATGGCAAGGACTATTTGATGTTTCGAAAAGCACCTCAGCAGGGCGTTCAGATCAATGCTAGCTGGGCCGCTGGCCCTACCTTGGGCATTGTTGCTCCTTACTATGTCAAATACGCCACCGGGCCCAGTACTTTTACAGTCGAGCAATTTGATCCGGCCAGGCATAGTTTTGGCGGTATTTTAGGAACCGGAAGACTTTTTCAGGGCCTTGGTCAGTCGAAAATACAGCCAGGCTTAAATGCCAAAGCAGCTATCAACTTCGAATTTGGCACGTTCAAGAGTAACGTCACTGGTTTTGAAATAGGTGTGCTGGCAGAAGCTTTCACAAAGGAGATTATTATCATACCGGCTGCCACAAACACGGCATTTTTCACATCGGCCTTTTTCACACTCTATTACGGCGCCCGCCGGTAACCTTTCCATTTTCCATTTGTTTGTGAACCATGGAGGGTATTATTTTGTAATAATTCAATTGGAAGAAGAAAGCTAACAATGATAGAGTTACCAGTAATTTCTCAGGATGCCACACAGCGGGTAAAAAAACCCAACTGGCTAAGAGTAAAGCTGCCAGTGGGAAAGGAATACGCCAAGGTTCGCCAGCTTGTCGACACACACAAACTGCATACGATTTGTGAGAGTGGCAACTGTCCAAATATGGGGGAATGCTGGGGAGCAGGTACCGCCACCTTCATGATCCTGGGTAATGTTTGCACACGCAGTTGCACTTTTTGTGCTGTGGCCACTGGCAGGCCGCCTGAATATGATGAAGACGAGCCGAGGAGAGTGGCCGAAGCCATTAAGTTGATGGGAGTGAAGCATGCCGTGATTACTTCAGTTAACCGTGACGAACTTAAAGACAAGGGTGCTGAGGTGTGGTATCAAACCGTAGTGCAAACCAAACTGGCCAGCCCCGAAACAACTATAGAAACACTTATTCCCGACGTGAAAGCCAATTGGGATGCCCTTTATAGGATGGTGGAAGGCGGGCAGGAGGTGGTTTCCCATAACATGGAAACTGTGGAAAGCCTTTACCGCAGGGTACGCCCACAGGCTAAATACGAAAGAAGCCTAGAGCAGACCAGAAGAACCAAGGAGCTGGGAAAACGCACAAAGTCGGGTATTATGCTTGGCTTAGGAGAAACACAGGATCAGGTGTTCAAAGCCATCGACGACCTGGTAGCCAACGGGCTCGATATTCTGACGCTGGGTCAGTATCTCCAGCCGACCAAAATGCATATTGAGGTGGCTGAGTTTATCCACCCGGAAACCTTTGACATGTACAGAGAAGAGGGTTTGAAGAGGGGCTTGAAGTATGTGGAATCCGGCCCACTGGTTAGGTCAAGCTACCATGCTGAAAGGCATGTGAACGTGCCTATTTGACAAGATGAAACTTTAGAAAAAATGAAGGCATGGATTCTACAATCCATGCCTTCATTTTTTTAACTGATCCGTGAACTTATATAACAGATACAGATAGAGAAGCGTAGGTATTGGTAGCACAAGCGCCAGCACATAGATAATTGCCTTCTTCCCATCATATTTTCTCTTGTTGACCCAAATGACAATTCCAGCACCTGCTATCAGGTTAACGATGAGCAGTAGCTGGTACTCATTCATTTTTTCGGGAAATCCACCTGAATGATCTCTTTTACATTCCTCTTGATATTCATTGAGATACGTTCCACTGGCAAGTCGTTAATGTCCTTTCCAAACGGATCCTCAATTTCCTCAGCGATGAGCTCAATACTCACTAAAATGTAGAAGATTAACCCAACGAGTACCACTGTCCAATAACCAAATTCAACAACGAAAGCCAATGGGAGGGTCATTGTGTAGATAAAGAGAAACTTCTTAATATACATGCTGTAGGAGTAGGGAATAGGGGTCGTTTTGATCCTTTCGCAGGCTCCCATGATGTCAGCAAAATTTTTAATTTCTTTGTCAAAAATAATGAGCTGTTCACCAGTGATTTCGCCCTTTTTAAAGATGGCGTTTATCCTTTGGAAAAGCATGGCGTTGATTTTGTTCGGTTTGTGGTCGCACGCCTTTACTTTCTGTTCATCATATTCGTTTTCAAACTCCAACTCTTCCATTTTCGTGCCGTGCCTGAGGTGCTCTTTCATGGCATATACAAAATTTGGAATCATGTGCTCAAAGTAAGAGCGGTCATCTCTGGATTTCTCAGGCAGATAGGCGTTGACCTTCATGGAAAGGCTCCGGGTATCATTCACGAGCTGTCCCCACAATTTTCGGCCTTCCCACCAGCGGTCGTAGGCTGTGTTGGTTCTCAGTACCAGGAAAAGACCGAGCACTACTCCTAAAAGTGAATGAAATACAATAGCTCCCTCGAAAAAAGTATGAATTTCAAATATATCAACGAGTACATAAGTCAAGAATGTGGAATACACCATCATAAATGCCAGCAGCGGGAAAAGCGATTTGATAACATATCGGCTGTAGACATCAAAAATTAGGGAAACCCAGGATTTGGGGTTGTACTCAATCATAGGATCAGAATTTACGGTAGGTTTTGCTAAAAACAGCTCAAAAGATAGGTAACGAATAATAAACTCCCTAGCTGAAATGGCATCATTTTAAAGCCCTTGTGAAAAAAGCTTTCTAACTTACTGAGAATTCAGTCGCTATGAAAATTCTTTCTCCTCAACAAATCCGTGAAGCTGACGCCTATACTATAGAAAATGAGCCTATAACCTCTATTGACCTAATGGAAAGGGCTAGTAATGCCTTTGTTGAAGAATTTAAAAAGCACTTTTTTAGTGACCACGTCGTATGGGTTTTTTGCGGAACAGGTAACAACGGAGGAGATGGTCTTGCCGTAGCTCGCCTGCTGAAAGATCTAAAATATGAGGTAAAGGTGTGGCTGGCGGGATCGGCAGAAAAAGGAACTGAAGACTTCAGGGCCAACCTTAACCGCCTTACAGGCGCTGTCAGCGTGGCCAAAGCGTCGGAGATATACGCTGCGGATATCCCCGATAAGCTGGTTATAGTTGATGCCTTGTTTGGCTCAGGTCTGAACAGGCCGGTTGATGGGGACTATGCGAAACTAATAGACTTTTTGAATGGCATTGAAGCCAGAAAAGTGGCCATTGATATCCCCTCGGGACTTTTTTGCGATCAACCCCAGAATGGCGCAATAGCGTTCCATTCGGATATTACAATCACATTTCAGGCACCTAAACTAGCCTTTCTTTTGCCTGAGAACTACCTGTATGTGGGTGAATGGAAATCTGTTGACATTGGCCTTTCAGCCCAGTTTATGAAGGAATTGGGGTGTTCCTACTATTACCAACGGGTGGGGGATGAGGATCTGAGACTGCCCAACCGAGCCAGGTTTGCTCACAAAGGTGATGCAGGACGTACGCTGCTGATTGCTGGGAGCAAAGGTAAGGTAGGCGCTGCTATTCTTTCTTCGAAAGCCTGCATGCGGGCTGGTGCGGGTCTGCTAACGGCCCATGCGCCGGGCTGTGCCGTAACGCCCATTCACGCCGCTGTGCCCGAGGCCATGGTCAGCGAGGATTCCCATCATGACTATATTACTCAAATGCCTGACGGTTTGTCAAACTTTGATTGTGTCGCTATCGGGCCAGGCATTGGCACGCATAATGTGACCGTTAAGGCATTTGAAAGCGTTCTGAAGATTGTTTCAAAACCTATGGTTATTGACGCCGACGCACTCAATATTTTGAGCCAAAATCCACAGCTTTTCAAGCAAGTGCCAGCCAACAGCATATTAACACCGCATCCGGGGGAGTTCAGGCGACTAGTAGGCGACTGGAGCAACGACTACGAAAGGTTGAACAAACAAGTTGAGTTTTCAAAAAAACACCAGTTGATTGTGGTTCTAAAAGGAGCGTACAGCAGCATCAGCACGCCAGGCGGAGAGGTCTATTTTAACAGCACAGGAAATCCCGGCATGGCCACTGCAGGGAGCGGCGATGTACTTACCGGCATTGTAGCAGGACTGCTGTCCCAGGCATTTTCCCCAACAAAAAGTGCTCGTTTAGCAGTCTTACTCCATGGAATTTCAGGCGACTTGGGCGCTCAATCCAGGGGAGAATATGGTTTAATCGCCTCCGACGTTATTGATTTTCTTCCAGCGGCGTTTACAAAATTGTAATATTCGAGCCGAATTTTGAGTCTGGTCTAATTTCACCGTTCATTTCACCTCCATTTTTGAGGAAACCGCAGATAACGAAAAAGACATTCAAAAATTTCAATTAGGCATTAGAACATTACTATTTTTTTTTCGTACTTTGTTACATAGCCTTATTGGCTCCAGATATGTAGATTATGCGCTTCATTAAATTTGTCATCGGATTGTTACTTGTCGCCCTTCTCGGGGTGAATGGGTATGCGCAATCTACCGAAGACAAGGAGCAAGTGACTGCTGAAAGTGCCTTCAGACAGACCCCCACACTGGAGTTGAAAAATCAAATTGAAGTATATCCTAACCCAGCCGTCGAGTTTATTGTGGTGGAGATAAAAGATTCGAACTTGAAGAAAGTGGAATTTGAGATGCACAGCATCATTGGGAACACTATTAGGATAGAACCTGAAGAAGTGGCGAAGGACACCTACAAGATTCCTGTGAAAACTTTCAATTCCGGGTATTACTTCCTGATCATCAAGGATGACTATACCAGGTACAAAAAGGCAATCAAGTTTCTTAAGAACTGACGATACAACCTTACTGTGAAATAAAAGAGGCAGCTCCTATTCGTCGGGGCTGCCTCTTTTGTTTGTGCGGGATTAAAACTCTGCGTTGCCGGGCGTTCTTGGGAAGGGTATCACATCTCTGATGTTGCTCATGCCAGTGACAAACAGCATCAGCCGTTCGAACCCAAGGCCAAAGCCACTATGGGGTACAGTTCCAAACCTTCTGGTGTCCAGAAACCACCACATGCTTTCTGCATCCATGTCAAGCTCCTTCATTCTGTTGGTGAGCTTGTCATAATTTTCCTCTCTTTGTGAGCCTCCTACAATTTCGCCAATGCCTGGAAACAGGATGTCCATGGCTGCCACTGTCTTTCCATCGTCGTTTTGCTTCATATAGAATGACTTGATCTCTTTTGGGTAGTTGATCAAAATCACTGGCTTTTTGAAGTGCTTTTCAACAAGGTAGCGTTCATGCTCCGACTGTAAATCAGCGCCCCAGGCGTCAATCAGGTATTGGAACTTCTTTTTCTTGTTGTAGTTGCTATTTCTAAGGATATCGATGGCTTCAGTATAAGTGAGGCGCACAAATTCATTGTCAGCCACAAAGCGTAATCTTTCTAAAAGACCGAGTTCGCTTCTTTCTTCCTGCTTTTTAGTGCTCTCTTCATCTTTGGCTCTCTGCTCAAGAAAGGCAAGGTCTTCCTGGCAGTTTTCGAGCGCATAGGTAACGAGATATTTGAGCATCTCCTCAGCCAGATCCATGTTGTCTTCCAGGTCATAAAATGCCATTTCAGGTTCTATCATCCAGAATTCCGCCAGGTGACGGGTGGTGTTGGAGTTTTCAGCCCTGAAAGTGGGCCCAAAAGTATAAATCTCGGAAAGAGCCAATGCGGTCAGCTCACCTTCGAGCTGCCCCGATACAGTGAGGTTTGCCTCTCTTTCAAAAAAGTCTTCTTTATAGTCCACCTTCCCGTCTTCCGTTTTTGGCAGCTTCTCGAGGTCAAGCGTGGTCACCCTAAACATTTCGCCCGCTCCTTCGGCATCGGAGGCGGTAATAATTGGGGTGTGAATATTGAAAAAGCCTTTTTCGTGGAAGAACTTATGCACGGCAAAAATCATGGAGTGCCTCACCCGCAGGATGGCACTGAATGTATTGGTGCGGGGCCGGAGGTGGGCAATTTCACGCAGAAACTCCAGGGAATGCTTTTTTGGCTGCAAAGGAAACTTCTCAGGGTCAGCCACACCGAGCACGTCGATCGTTTCAGCCTGCAGTTCGTACTTTTGTCCGGAACCTTGTGAAGCCACAAGCAAACCAGTAACAGACAAGGAGGCTCCTGTAGTTATTTTCTTGATAGTTGCCTCATCGAATCTGGAGGGATCGCCAACAATTTGAAGGTTATTGATAGTTGAGCCGTCGTTGAGGTTGATAAAGACAACATTCTTGTTTTCACGCTTTGTCCTTACCCAGCCTTTCACTGTCACTACAACATTCGCTTCAGCTAACTGAAGAATGTCCTTGATTTTAGTCCTTTTTTTCTGGCTCACCTTATTTCTCGTTAATTAAAAAAGTACTCGGTTCTCTTTTTTCGCAAGGTAGCAGTATTTTTACCAAACCTATTTGTTCATCTCGATTGAGAACTCTAAAATTGCCGCAAAAAAACTATATTGAGGACTTTTATCAAAGGTGAATGGCATTAAAAATCAACCGGATGCAGCCTTTCCTCTGTTTCTACATTGTCGACTCAACCTATAGATTCGAATTGCGTAATGAAGTTGGCAGGAAGAATGGCCAAATACCTTATATTTCTTATTTTACAGCACTAAAAGGCTAAACTAATCGAAGTATGCAAAAGCTGGGCTTAACCCAATCTCTGAGTCAAAAGCTGTCGCCGCAGCAGATTCAGTTCATTAAGCTCCTGCAAGTACCGACGGCGGAACTGGAGACCAGAATCGAGGAGGAATTGGAGATCAATCCTGCGTTGGAGGAAGGTAAGGAGGAGGAGCCAAAAGAAGCAGATGATTTTGATGATATAGACAATTCGGCAAGCGACGAACTGAATATTGATGAATACCTGCCAGACGATGACTACGCCGGGTATAAGATGCAAGGGGATGGCCCTGGAGGAGATGAAGAAGAACGTGAAGTGCCATTTAGTGAAAGCTCCACGCTTTCAGAGCAGCTAATTTCTCAACTCGGGTTTCTCAAGCTGGACGAGCGTCAGTACGCCATTGGGCGGCAGCTGATAGGCAGTATTGAGGCGGATGGATATATTAGGAGAGACCTGGATGCCATAGTGAACGATATGGCCTTCTCTCAAAACATTGAATGTGAAGCTGACGAAGTGGAAGAAATTCTTCACCTTATCCAGGAATTTGATCCTGCTGGCATAGGAGCCCGCTCTTTACAGGAGTGTCTGCAGTTGCAAATCGACCGGAAAATAGAAACTGGCGGCGAAGTAGCGCAGCTGGCACATCATGTAGTCACCGACTGTTTTGATGAGTTTACTAAAAAGCACTACGACAAGATTTCAAAAAAGCTTGAACTTGAGGATGACGAGTTGCTGAAGGAGGCGATCAAGCTCATTACCCACCTCAATCCAAAGCCCGGTGGCGTAGGGTCTGGCCTTGTTAAAACGCAGTACCTCATTCCAGACTTTATGCTCTTTAACAATCATGGAAACCTGGAACTCTCTTTGAATTCCAGAAATGCTCCTGAGTTGAAGGTAAGCCGGGACTATTCGGAAATGCTTCAGGCCTACGATAAGAGCAACAAGAAGGACAAGAAACTCAAGGAGACCGTCACTTTTGTGAAGCAAAAGCTTGATTCGGCGAAGTGGTTTATTGACGCCATCAAGCAACGCCAGCAAACACTGCTCAATACAATGAATTCAATTATTAAGTATCAGTACGACTTTTTCCTTGAAGGAGATGAGAGCAAGCTGCGGCCGATGATTTTGAAGGATATTGCAGAAGAGATAGGAATGGATATTTCCACGGTGTCGAGAGTGGCCAACTCAAAAACTATCCAAACAGAATTCGGGATATATCCATTGAAGTATTTCTTTTCGGAAGGCATTTCTACTGACTCTGGCGACGATGTAAGTAGCAGAGAGGTGAAGCATTTCCTGAAAGAAATGATTGACGCCGAAGAAAAGCGCAAGCCGCTTTCGGACGATAAACTTGAAAAATTGCTTAAAAAGAAGGGGTATCAAATCGCCAGGCGAACTGTAGCCAAATACCGGGAACAACTAAATATTCCTGTGGCCAGATTAAGGAAGGAGCTCTAGTGCTAAGGTTTTTTATGCAGGCATTATCGGTGGTCTTTCACCCGCTTCTTCTGCCGACGATCATGTTTTTTGTTATTTTTCGGTACGTGCCTCAGGCTTTCAGGCCTCTGGCCGACGAAAATGTGCCGTACATTCTGCTGGCGCTGTCCACCACCACTCTGATTATACCTGTGCTGAGTCTTTTGGCCCTTCGGCTCACTTCAACTATCAAAAGCCTTCAAATGCACGATAAAAATGACAGGCTGGTTCCTTTTGTTTTTATTACTACTTTTTACGCAGTCACTACTTACATGTTTTACAGCAAACTCACCCTAAATCCGGTGTTGGTGCTATTAATGCTGACCACTACTTTGCTGATTGTGCTGCTAACCGGAATCACTTTCTTTTGGAAAATAAGCATTCACAGTGCGGGTATTGGTGGCGTTGTTGGCTTTATCCTGGCCCTGGTTCATATTTTTCCGGGAAGCGAGTTACTTATCCCTTTTGTGGCAGCAATTGTCGTGCTGGGCTGGGTAATGACAGCCCGTTTGGTGCTGCAGGCCCATAGTTTTTCGCAAGTCGCAGCCGGCGCTGTTCTCGGAGGAGGATTTTGTTACCTGATGATGATGGTATTTTCCTGACCTTAGAAGCCGTTAAACGAGATGCCGATTGTATTGGCAGTAACGTTGATGCCGTTCGGGCCTTTGCCACTTTGAAAAACGTCGCTCAATCCCATTTTGTAGTAGACAGAGAATCCGCCAATGCCCAGTCTGGCATGTACACTGTATCTTATTTTGTTAAGATTCCAGTCTTCTCTCTGCTTGGTCATTTTCTTGCCTCCATCGTCCTCGTATTTGAACTTGGTATGTGCCTCGAACAAATAACCTATGGAGCCACCGACGCCAATAAATACACTGCGTTCTTTGTTTTCCAGGTTCGGAACAAACCGCAGCTCCAATGGAACGTCTATGTAGTTAGTGATTAACTTACTCCTCAATACTTTTACATCGGCAATGGAATCAAGCACAAGGTTGGTTTCACCTCCCGTTGTTTCGTAGTCGAAGCCGACAGCTTTCTTAAAGCTATATCTGTCAAAGCCAAAGCCAATGCCTGGTACGAAGGAAAGCTTCAAGCTGGGGATATCGAAGTGATAGGTATAACATAAATCCAATGGGCGGGATTCAAATACTTTGGTTTTCATACCGTCAGGGGCATCGACAAAGTAGCTCGAGCCTAAATTAATCAGGAGCTTGCCAGGCAGGTCGGGCCTTGGGCCATGTATTTGTTGCGTTTCTTTGTTGTCGTTAGGCTCCGTGCCGGCATTGCCAGACGCAGTAAAAGTGAATGTTAATACCGATAGAGCTAATAAAATGAATCGCTGCATGAATAGAAACGTTGCTTTTTTGAATAATAGAGCGCAAAGATAACTTAAAATTACTAACTAAGAATGTCAAAGTCTTTTTTAATGAATCAAGATATATTAACTTTGCACCCCGTAATTAATGATGAGATGTTAATTCAGCGTCCGATCAGTGATTAGACCAGAAAGCCTTGCCTCTCGTTTAACATGACAAGAAAGCCGGTGGGATGGTTGGGGAATAGCGGAAAATAAAATAACTGGACCTGTAGCTTAACTGGATAGAGCATTTGACTACGGATCAGAAGGTTGGGGGTTCGACTCCCTCCAGGTTCACATTGAAAATCAAGGAGTTATGACGAAAGTTGTGACTCCTTATTTTTTGATACATACAAGGGTTCATTTTTGAAGGGAATTTGTGCCGTCAATTACTGTCCGAACAAAAACAGGGATCAAGCGGGAAATCTGGGGAGTAAGACGCTGAAATAACGTTGTACCATTTGGCGAATGATAGACAATAAAGAAGCAAAACTGGTTCAATGCGTGCCGCCCGGCCGGGTTAGGCTTGGACCTTTTGCCTCTTTATGTAATGACATAATACTCTTGTCAAAAAAATTAGTCCCCCAGAAATATTGCTTGATCCAAAAACAGATATAATGAGCCTTAATCGGGCTGATTGCGGTGTTTGTAGAAACCCCTTCGTTCATAAGGACGCCTGAGTCAGGTTTAGCCCTTTGACATCTTTTCTCCTTGCTTCCTTATTCTCGCCAAATCTTCTGATGTTTTAAGCTTCTACCGTCTTGCTTGGCTACGGTGATGATATACATTCCAGAAGGCGCCTGGCTCATATCTATGGCAGTCTTGTCCTTGGAAATTTTGAACTTTCCGAATCTCTGTCCGCTAATGCTATGAATTTCTGCAACAAGTGGAAGATTTTTGCTACTCAGGTCTTTCAATACTATCTCCAATTTATCTGTAACAGGATTTGGAAAGATTTTAATACTTTCTGCCAGTTTACCGTCGACGCCAGTAGAAACGGATTCTTCTACAAAATTGATTGTTTCTTCTACCTGCTCTGCTGGCGCAAATTCTTCATTGCCGTCTTGATACGCCATGATTCGAACTGGTCCTGCTTCGGTAACAGAAAGTTGAGAGCCTGTTAAATGTCCGGAACCCTCGATTAGACGGAATGAGACCTCGAGCCCACTGCTACTTGTCGCAATTAAATTAACAAGCTCGATTGAACTCCTGATAAATACAGTGTCTGGAGCAATAAATGTGATGGTTTGAGAACTTTTTAAATCGTCATCACTATCATCGTCATCTCCCTCGTTCTCTTGCTCGTCAACAACGTTGATTGTTATAGCAACCTTTTCAATAAAAAACCCGTCGGTTACTTCGGTATTCAACGTAATTACAGAATTGGTTTCAAAGTCAAATGCAGCCGAATCAGAAATATATAGATCTCCTTGTGGAGTATATGAAACACTGTTAATTACGCTTTCACTTGAGATGGAGAACGCTAAATTGTGATTGTATGAATCGGACATTTTTAGAGAACCGATTTTGTGCCCTCTTGGACTGTTTTCTTTCACTGAAAAAGTAGTGTCACTTACAGAGATAAAGTGGTTAGCCAGGTTGACTTTGGTACTCCCGAATAGAGTTAACCCGGGCAACATCTCATTTGATATTTCCAATCTGTAATACCCAATATTTGACTCAGAAACTGTGATGCTCAATTCAGGGTCTTCTGAGGTCGCAAGCAAACTGTTGTTAGGTGCGAACCAGCTGAAGATGCATTCTGGAACATCTGTGTCTATGTTAGCCTTTAGCGTTACCTGAGCACCTTGTGTGACCTCAATAGCAGGAGAGTTTAGCGCCATGATGTTTTGCCGGTTATATTGAAATTGGTCAGTAAACAAATCTTTCACCGGAATTAAGTCTTCAAAAGACAATTGGTTGTTTGCAACATAGAGGCTAAGTTTATGTGAAGCTGTAAATTCTGGCAGGGCTGATAGTTTATTGCCTTCCAAATACACATATCCTTCTTGCATTAGATTTATACCAGCAGGCACGGTGTTTAGGGAGACGTAGCCCAAGTCTAAGCCTTGAAGTACTTTTAGATCACTGAAGTCGAAACTTTCTAAGTTGGATATTTTGCTATGTCCAAGACTCAAAAAGCCAAGGTTCTTAAGTTGAAGCAGTTCGGTGGGCAGCACGCCATCAATAGAAGTTTGGGTGAAATCTAAAAGATACACATTTGGGAGATTCGTTATGGCCGGCGAAATCGAACCAGCTACTTTTGAATTTGCACGAAAGCTTAGGTGTATCAATTCTGTTAAGCTATAGAGTTCCTCTGGAAGCGCTCCAACTACGTTATTATCTCTGATATAGGTAAGGCCGTCTTCCATTACGAAAGCTGATAAATCAAGTCCTGTCACCCGATTTCCCAAAATTGTCACGCCAGACCATTCGTTGACCGGCCTTTTTAAGTCCCATGGCGTTAGCCAATTGGAGCCTCCCATAGAATTGTATATGGCAAGAAGAGCAAGAGAGTCTTGCAGGAATTCATTTGATTCCGGGAGTGGCAAAACGTTAATGCTTACTGTTGCCCATGAATTTTGAGTGTTGTCCTTCGCACCAACATAAAATTCGTATGAAGGTCTAAAGTCATAATCCAGTGCCCCAGCCTCTGCTACCGAAATAATCCCAGACTGTTGATCAATAGCGAAATTCGCCGTGCCGCTGGCTGGATAGATGGAAAATGTCACTGGCGTACCTTCTGGGTCTTGCGCCAATATTCTTCCAATTTCGGTTCCAACGGGCGAATGGCCCATTACAGTAAACGTTGTGTCGGAAATCGATGGGGGTTCGTTTACATTGTTCAGGTTGATAACAACGGTTGCGGTATCACTCATTTTGGTGTCATGTGCAACAACCTGTAAATCAAACACTGGATTCGCTTCAAAATTTACAGGTCTACTGTCAAATATCGTTAAGATTCCGGTATTTGGATCAAGTGCAAAAGCACCTGTGTCGTTTCCTGAAGTTATTGAAAACGATAATTCATCATCATCAGGATCAACTGCCTTTATAGTTCCGACATATGTGTTTGTTACGGAGTTTTCATCAATTGTAAATTTGTCATCAGCAATTGATGGAGCTTCATTTTGATCTTTCAAGTTTACTGTAATCGTAGCTTGATTTGTGAACTCTCCATCGCTCACTTCTACCAAAAGTTCGAAAGTTGGGTGGATTTCAAAGTCAATCTGTACTGGATCAGCAACCGTGATTTTTCCGCTAGTTGGGTCAATAAGGAAGGCTCCTAAGTCATTTCCAGAAACGATTGAGTAGGTTATATCACCTTCTTCAGGATCAAAAGCTATGACAGTCCAGGTAGAAGTCCCAACTGGTGAGTTTTCGTCAATCGTGACCGCACCACCGTCCACTGACGGAGCTTCGTTAACGTCGTTTAATGTGATCACCATTTCAGATGAGAAGTTGATCGCATCATAGCCGGCATAAACAATAGAAAGGTTTAGGAAGTACTCATTTTGACTTTCAAAATCCAATGGATTGTTAACTGATAGGTAACCTTCTGCATTGATATTGAAATTATCATTTTCGAAAATTGAAATCGCTAGCTCATCCAGGTCAGATGGAAAATAGTTGAGGACATTACCAAACACGGTTCCTGTCGAGATATTTTCATCAATGCTGTACGAAATGTCTTCTTTTATTACCTGGTCAAATGGATAGAGCGCAGATGAGTCTGCCACTACATAAAAATGTCCATAATTATTGACTGGAAAAGTATCGTCAGATCCATCCGTTGCTACCACTTGCCAGAAACCAGGCTTCCCAATAAAATCTTGGCCAATAGAATAAATGACGGTATTGGAAAATAGAGTTTCTGTATACTCAACACCCCCAATAGAAATAATAAATTTATAGCTTACAGGATCTGCTTCTGGATCAGTAGCTTTTTCCCAATTGAAACCGAACTCGCCTGGCAATATTCTTTTATTGACTGGAGAAGTTAATGAAAATGATCCGGGCCGATCATTTTGGGGTAGTACAACAAGTGTGAAACTTAAAGTTAGCGAGTTGTCCGTTTCAGGGTTGACGATTTCCAATTCAATGACAAACTCGCCATTTTCATTTTTGTATGGCTCAAGAAGCAAGTATTCATCTTCAATATTAAAACTAGGGGTAAAACCCGCTGGATATCCGGGATTATCCTTCTGATATGCAAAAGCGGAAAACTCCAGTTCCAATGGCTCGGAATCTATATCTACATATAGGCTATCGAAAGGGATTTTGATCGACTTGTCTTCGTTAATTGTTACCGTTTTACCTTCAATGATTGCTATTGAATTATCATCAATAGATAAGACTGAAACATTGAAATCTTGTGTAAGAGAATTATAGCCATCCGTTACAGTTATCTTAAAAGACTGATCAGTGTTAACATCTGATTTTGGCCTGATGGCGAAGTTCCCTTTTGCAATGTCATATTCTACCATTATGCCACTCGAGATGCCAATAAACTCAAATGTCAGGCCTGCAAAATCCGTGTCTTGGTCAGTAAATAATGTGATTAAGTTGAGCGTATCGTAGTCCTGATCTTCAGTTAAATCAATTTGATTTGAACCAATAAATCGGGGAGGGAACGTGGTGTTGATATGAAAAGGCTGTGACTCGGAGAAAAAAGAGTAGGGGTCGTAAAAGGAGTATTTGTAAACATTATTGGTTCCGTCAACAGCTATTAGAAATTGGTTGTTGTATAAGGCACCTTGATCGAAACTGCCACTAATTATTTTTTCTTCCAATGATAGATTTGGCCCAATTCTATAGAATGAACCCCCGTCAACAATCCAAATATTTTGCCCGTCAAACAGTGAATAATCCGACCTGATAGAGTTATTGTATTCGATTACCTTGTAATTGCCCGTCCTTGTTCCTGATTGCGAAAGCTCATAAAATGTTTGAGTATCCAAATCGTTATCCCAGAAGAATTCATGTAATTTATTGTCGATGCATACCATGCAATCAACTTGACCATCAAAAGATTTACTCCCTAAATATGAATATGAGGTTGAGTAAATCCACAAGGTTCCGGATGTCGATGAGCTTCCATCCTGGAAGAAGTAGAGCCGATTATTACAGAAGTACATATTTACAGCATCACTTTGTGGGATCTGGGTTAAGTAAGGTGAGCTTGATACGAGAGTACCGTAATCATCTAGGTTGAAGATTCGCAACCGGCTATAAGACAAATCCGAATGAGTATCTAAAAAATATAATTGCCCATTATAAACTGCAGCAGCATCAAAATCATGATGGCTGTCAAAAGATTCTGTTTTACTTATTAATTTCAAAAAATCAGTTCCATTCTTATTCTTCATTCGGAATCTGGCATTTTCTATTCGCAAATTGGATGGGATCACCCAAATGATGGAATGACTTCCTTTTGGAACTGCCGCATTGTTCTTGATCTGATCCGAGGGAATGTCTAGCCAGCTACTTCCATCGAAATATTGCCAATTTGACGTCACAGCTGTTTCGCCCAGACTAAAATCAGCCGAGAAATTGATTTGTAAGCTATCCTTCTTTGGGTCCAGATCTATGTATTGAACATTGTCAATTGCTATGAAATTTTGTGAATCATCCACCATTTCCACAAATAGTGGTACCTCCTTGTTTTGAGTATCGGATGCAAAGGCCAAACTTATGTTGCTCAAGTAGCCAAAACTTCCATCGTAGTTTTCATTTACCGAGACATTCACAGTTACAGTCTCACCGACTTGGAAGGCACGGACTCCGTTTTCAAAAGAAACCTGGATTCCATTTGGAATTTCAGGAACGGAAACTACTATAGACTCATTGAATCCAAATGATCCTTCAGCTGTGACTTCGATGGTTTCATTGCGACCGGGAGCGAGCGTTAACTTTTGTTTTGAAAGTGCAGGTAAAAATTCAGCCTTTGGATCTATGACATCCACTTTCACTCTTTGAATATATTCTGGTGCCGACTTACGATCGATCTCTATGAAGAAATCATAGTAGCTCCTTGGATTATCGGCAGGAATATTAAAATGTATCTCACCAGCGTTTTGATCTGCGCTTAAATTATCGAAATGAAAACCCCAAGTCTCTAAAGCTGCTCGCCTGCTATCATTAACATCACTTTCATCTAAGAATTTGACGCCTTCAATGTTGGAGCCAGAACTAGCCGAAAATGGAATGGATGTAATCTTCCCTGCTTGCGCCTCAAATCTTAACTCATCAAGTTCAAAATCATCAACTTGATAATAGTATCTAAAAACTGCCCCATAACCCTGAAACCAACCTTTATAGATAAGAGCAAATCGATCAGCGTCGAATAGGCATATTCGATCAAGCTCCATTGTCTGCGTCTTGCCAGCTAAACTAACTCTCGCATCATCGTCGTCGTAGGCAAGTACATTGAATGATGAGTAGTTGTGAATGGTGTGGTTTCCTTCTAAAAACCACACATCACTGCCCCCATTGAGGTAAACATTATAAGGGTTGCTATTACCAACATAAACAGGATATTCTGTACTATTATTTCCAGATTTTGAATCCTTGCTGTAGTTCAACGAAACCTCAAGCAGATATATGCCTTCTTCATCTGGAGCTCGGATCGACCCGCCCGAGGCATAAGTTTCATTTGGCACGAGAGAAATGCTATTGTTGTAGTTACCACTTTCTTCCACAATTGCTCCCGTTGCTTCTGATCGTAATACATAGTCTACTGTAAAACCGCTGGCGGTACCGTTGCCTGAATTGAAAATTTGATAATCGAAGGTTATGGTGTTGCCTGGTTTCGTATAAGATTTACTTGTGGAAAATTGCCTGATGGATATGTCATAATTAGCTTGTGGCTCCGATATCTCAAAATAATCCGAATCATCGAATATGTCAGTATCTCCTTTCACATAAACCCTGATATTGTAGCTATTGTCTAATGCCTGATTCGATGGTATAAACCATTGGATTGCCTTGTTGGTAGTGGAGGTTGTAATGATCGCTCGTCGTAGATCATCTTTATACAGGTCTACCACATACTCTGTACCGGTAGGTAGCGCTGACTGCCATTGAATAGCCATTGTTTGACCCTGACTGTATGAAGTCTTATTGGGATAGATAATATTAATATCAAAAACATCACCCTTGTTGGGTATTGAAAATGACCCTAAATCGCTCCATTCGCTCCAGTCATCACCAGTGTCCAGGTAACGAACCTTCCAGGTGTAGGAACTCCCGTATGAAAGAGCTTCGCTTTTACGAACATCCTCGCTTGCAGCGTCATAACCGGTATATGACCCCAATGAATAGGTGTGAAAATTATCTGAAGAATTGTTGATGAAGCCTGTGTTGTATATGAGTTCGCTAGAGGAATTGAAGACCTTTAGTTGGAAACCTTTTTGAGGATCGGCTTCAAGATCATCTGCCACATACTGCGAAAAGGCTAGACTTGGGCTTAGTGACGAATATTGATTTTCTGTTAATGTTGGTTTTCCAGGTGGGGAATTTCTTGCCAGCGAGATCTGACCCATGTAGTCAAAATAGTTTGATCCTTTGTCATCAAATAGGATGCCCCATAGCGTATATCGCCCTCCTGGTTTCGTTGAAAGATCAAATGATCTTGATCCCGATTTGCTGCTCTGAGACAATTGAATTACATCTCCAATCCACTGATGGTTATCAGGATCGTTTTCATTTGCCTTTTGCCAGGGAGTGGTAGTATTAATGTCTGGGTCAATAGCAACTTGTAGGTTTGCTTCAGCCTGAAACTCAGAGTCCCATGCAATAGAAAGGAGATCATTTTGCATTGTCGTATTGTTAAGGTTAAGAAACAGTGACTGATCTTCGTCTCTATATCCTTTAACATATATTTTCCTATTTTCAGAAGCATTGGCTTGACATTGATCACATTTCAAACTAATTAGAAAAATGTCTCCTTCCGTATATGCCTTTTCATTGCCTGGCGACAGAGCATATTTCTTAAGATAGGCTGAACTACTTGGGTAAATATTTTTAAGGGTCTGACTATATGTGTCATAAATGGAATATTCCAGTTCGGCGTTGTAGTTTTTATCCAATGGATTTATTCTCCACTTACCATTTTTTGTCAAGTTTTCGATCTTGATAATAAAATCATTTTGTTGATTGCCGTTATTAAAGAATTCTATTTCAAGAGGCTTCTCTTGATATACATGAATTCCATCAAAATTCGCAGAGGAAAAGATCAGATCAGTTCTGCCATCATTATTTGTGTCCTCCCCTCCCTTAATTTCCGATAGGATTCCACTGTACTGAACTTGCTGATAGCAATCACAATTCGTGAAAGCTTGTTCTTTAACTAGTGGTAGCAAATCATTTTTCAAAGTCTTTGTAAAATCGTAATAGTCGATTCCATCAAAGGCCATTGCCGCATTGCCAACTGGCCCTAGAGCATCATTAAGAATTGATATGAGTTGTTCGGCTGCAATTTCCGCTCTTGCTAAATTATTGCTGTATGTGATTAATGAAACTCCACCTTTAAAGTCCGAATCACACCCATCAGCCGAAACGCCAAACAGATTTACATTCTCACTTCCTGATCCGTCGATTGTCGTTTGCAACCCATTGAATTGAACAAGAGGTAAGTCGATACTGGCAAGGTTAAGATTCTGGTTGATATACGGATCTTCAAAGCCAGGCGTAAATTCAATAAACTCGATACCTATACCTGGAAGAGAAGCCCCAATACTCAATGAATAGTCTACATAGACAGTGATGTATCCGTTAGCACCTTCCCAAGATGCATTGGGCTCATTATGAACGTATGAATAGTAATCTACTAAGTCAAAATAAATCTTAAAACCTAATCCGACATCCACCTGCGTTCCAACTCCAGCGGAGATAAAACCTAAGGGTTTTTGATTTAATACAGAGTAAGCCGTAACAAGATCGAATTGAGTGTTGCAATTATTTTGAACCTCCGCCCAATGAATCATGCCCTCCAGAAGTAAAGACTTGCTTCTGTCTGATTGGCTAAATGCTCTCAAGTTTAGAAGCATTAAAGAACATAAAATTATCAGCTTTTTCATAGATGTTCGCCGTTGACGGGCTCTTTAATCGCCTTCATCCCCCACCGGCATTACCTTCAGCCAAACCTTCTTAATATTCCAGCTTCTTGGAATGGTGCAGAGTTGAAAGCACATTAATTATAACTCACTAAATAAAGCCCTGAAAGTCAACGCATACTTATTGATTGGAGGCACTAATACGGCAATGAACCGTTCTTTTCATCAAGGAATGAAACCAGGAATTGATGCTAATGTATCCTCAAAGAAATAATGCCCCGAGAGGTATGGGGTAAGCGCAAGCGGATACAATTGGAAATTACAACAAGCCTCCAATGACTCTTATGGATCTTTCCGAAAGCCTTAATACTTCGGTTTGGCCGAAAGCTTCCAGAACACAAACCCCATCTTTCCGATCCACCTTAACCAGGTAGTTGATATTTAGCAGAAGAGAGCGACTAACCCTCAAAAAATCCGGATGATTAATTTTCTGTTCGATCAGCCCAAGATGTAGCGTTGACACTTCCTTTTTCCAATCCCCAAACCAAATCGTAGTATAATTTCCATCCGCCTGACAAAAAATAATGTCAGCCACATTCATCATCAAAAATCCAGTCTTGGTATTGAGGCGAACCTTCGGACTGCTCTGAAACTTGAACAGCAAGTCCTCGATACGGTGCTCAAAACTTTTTGGCACTTGCTGGTCGATCGCACGTTCAATAGCCTTGTTCAATTCATCCTGTCGAAGGGGCTTTGTCACAAAATCAAATGCTGAAGCTCTTATCGCCTCTACAGCATATTTTTCATGTCCCGTAGTAAAAATTACCATCAACTTTGGGGTATGATTCTTGATGGCGTCGAGAATGTCAAAGCCACTACCGTCTGGCAACTCAACATCTAAAAACAACAAGTCAGGTGGATGATCCAGCAATCCTTCTATGCTTTTCTCAACTGACGAAAACCTTCCAATAACTTCAATCTCAGCTCGTTCTACCAAATAATCGGATAGGATACGTAAATGATCTATCTCATCTTCAACAATTGATGCCGTAAGCTTTTTGGATGTCATTCGAAGTTTGGGTGTGTGTCTCAGTCAAATGGATCCGACCTTTACTGTTATCTTAATTTAGCGATTTTTTGAGTAGGAGGAATTCATTGTAGTAAAAAAAGGGAAGTTATTTATCGATTTGTGCCGCATTGCGAATGAACAATAGGAATTTTGAAATGAACCTAAGGGTGTGGAATAAAAACTCGCACCAATGTTCCGACGTTGGGTGGCTGGGGGTACGGATGATCTGAAATATGTTGGTGTACCGATGTACTATAAACGTCATTAAACAATTGAATCAATCGATACGTTATCTTGATGCCCTTTCCAGTCCCTCTCGTACCTTCACGTTGGGAGTTCTTTCTGCCTATACCATTGTCGGCAATCAAAATTTCAACGCCTTCCTCACAAGGGGAGACTCTTACGTCTATCCTGCCACCGTGTTTCAGAGATTTTATGCCATGTTTTATCGAATTCTCCACATGGGTTTGGATCAATAGCTTGGGTACTAGCAAGTCGTCAGGAACGGACTCATCCACTGTTATCTTGAAGTCGAAACTCTCGCCAAATCGAAACCTTTGGAGTTCGAGATAAGTTGTGACCGATGTCAATTCCGAACTGAGAGGTGCTTCGATTTTGTCAGAATCCACAAGTGAGCTTCTCAGCAACAACCCCAATTTGTCAAATATTTCCAAAGCCTTACTTCTTTCGCCAGTTTCCAATATGGTTCTAATGGATCCCAGAAGGTTGAAAGTAAAGTGTGGATCTAGTTGATTTTTTAACGAATTGACCTGTAGAAGCAAATATTCATAGTCAAGAGAAGCTTCTTTGAGCTCACGGTAGCGAATGACCAGTCTTGCTATGCCAAATAATGCAATATAGGCTAAGAGAAAAATTGCCCATTTGAACTGAGTGAACTTGTTTGTTTCGTAGTCGAATAGGTAAAAGTGATCCGGATAATTTAGTGAGATTTGTGCCGGGCTGCCACTTACACAGTTGACTGAAAAGGGAAGAATATTAGGGTCTAATCGCAGCTCACCTTTTGGGATCGGAACTAATACGCTTTCTTTGAAATCGAAAGTATGTATATATAGCTCGTCGGACGATGAAACAATATGCTCGTCCCTGAGATCACAGTCAGCATCAAAACTATATAGTAAGGCTGACTTGGCTGGTAACGAATATTGTGTCTTTTCTGTGTGGCGGTTTAGTAGGTAAAGTACGCCTGCCTCGGTGTCTATTTTGTAGGCTTCAGTCCTTTGGTTGGAATACAGGGTGGTGTAATCCGAGTTAGTAATAATAGTGGTATCAATAGCTTGGCCGTTCTTTAAAATTCGGACGGCCTTTGTTAAACTATCCGCTTTACTTTGAAGGATGATTTCAAGGGTGTCTCCGTCAATGTTCCAGAAATTTAGACTCCCTGGGCGTTGTTTGTAAGGAATGGGATCTTCCAGGTAGTTCAGGTCATGGTCGTACATTATTAACCAAGACCAATGGTCATGAAGTGGGAAGTTTAGGGGAGTGTTGCCTGGTGCGTACCCCCAGGTTAAAAACTCTGGATAAGGGTCGTCGTCAAGATTCAAAACCTCGTAAGATTGCTTCCATGCTCCACTAACGGGCGTTGCAGTTACTGCTTTGGATTTCAAATTGATCAAGTAGTATCTTCGAGGTGAATAGTTGTATAGAGTTTGTATTCCTACTAGCAACTCTTTGTATCCATCTCCGTCGAAATCGTACCTTGCGTCTATTGACAGGACAAAATCTTCCTCGCCGTTGTAGGTTTCAACACGGTCAATAAAAAACGAATTTATAACTGGCTCATCCTCCCGGTAGTATTCGTAGCCATTTATGAAAACCGAATCGTTCAAGTAAGACGCAAAAAATATCTCGTCAATTCCGTTGTCATTGTAGTCGCCGAAGGCCGGGCTAGATTTAATTGGAAGATTTCCGAATGCATTGAACTGATGGTCATAATCTAGAAGAATGTAAAAAGAGTTTTGGTATTGCTTTCCAATACGAACCCTTTCCTTTCTTCCGTCTTTATTGAAGTCGTGGAAATATAGCCTGCCATATTCTTGACTCCGTTCGATTTCAACAAGTGTTTGATAGGGGAACAGAGGTTCAATTCCAAAAAGATTGACACATGTCCCTATCACTAAAGTTAATGCTAAGGCGGTCCGATACCTTTTGAAAAAATGAAAAAAAGGGCGTTGAAAATTCATCAACGTGGGTTGTTGGCTAAGTAATTAAGTTAGCAGTCAATTCTTTCGAGTAGAAAGTAGAAAATTTTTGGATCAATAGGAACTATTTGTTGCTCTAAGCTTCGGAAGATCAACAACAGTCAACATCACACTGCCAAAAGATCCACATTTCCACTAACAGGGAGAGCTACATAATGGTTAAATTCTCATGCAACGGAAATGTGTAGAACGATAATGTGTGTCGCCTTTGCACGACAGAGCGTTATTTCATGTCAATTTCTTTCTCAACCACTTAACCAGGAATTGTGACTCGTTGCATTTGGAGTCAAGGAGTGTTTCTTTAAAAACACTAGCTAGTAGACCTACTCTTTCGCAGCGAGAGTCAATGCCTCCAGGATGTACTTATTCCATGCTCGGCCATTAAACCCACTTGACGGGTGTCTTATGGTAGTGGCAAGTGCTTGGCCACCATTTGTTGCCATCCACCACGTTTTGATTTTTGAATCTGTACCTAAGAACGGCCCCGGGTTTTCTTTGAACCTTGACAAATGACTTGACAACCGGTAGCCCAGAATAACAACAAAATCAGGATTCAGTTTATTCAATACCTCCTGAAACGCTGGGGCGCTCCTTTCCCAACTGTCCGTTGGTGGTGCTTTTCTAGCGCTGTCGCCAGCAGTCTCTTGTACATAGTTGTAGAATGCCACAGAGTTCCAGAATTTCTTTTTGTCTTCTAGCGTAGGGGTAAATCCGATAAAGGTTATCACAATATTGGTCCAGAAAGCTTTTTTGAACTTTTTGTCTTGGATTTGCTCAGACACTAATTTTTGTGTTACCTCTGGCCATTTATTAATGTCTTTTTCGTTCCATGTGTAATGGGATTCACCTAACACAAGTGTCGTAACTCCACTTAGTCCTTCCTCATAGTGAGGTCCTTTCCACGGCAAAAATTTTACCTTTTCAGTATACATACGGATACATTTCTGTTAATTTAGTCATTATTACAGCAAGTGTAATGGCCACTTCTTTCAGTAGAGATTTTGTCATTTTGAATTCACCACGACTGACTTCCATTTGACAGGGAGGAGTCGATCAATAAAGACTAAGTCTACTTCTATTGAAAGGATCATTGACACCTCACCCCGCCCTATAATACCCCTGATTGCCTCTTTCAATATACAACCTTGCATCCTTTGCTTCAGGCGTACCCATTCCAGCGTTGTACATCTTCAAATCCCTGGCAACAATTTTTTCTGTTCTGGAACGTGCCATCTCTTCCATCTTTTGAAGCTTGAACTCGTAGTGAGTTTGGGAGGAACAACTCTTAATGATCACCACCAAAAACTCCATGGTGAATAATATCAGCGTAATAACGATGTACACTGCCATCATCATCAAATCATTACTAATGAATTTAAACATCACTTTCATCCTGGTGAGTAGTGAATTCTCACTAAACCCCTTTTCGAACTTAGTTGCTAGCTCAGTTTTTTCCATTTCCCTTTTTGCCTCTAGCAACGCCAGGTCCTGTGCGGACCTTTGATAAGACTGACCCTGCGCTTCAGTGAGGGCCAATTTTGTCTTTGTAATTTCACTTACACCTTTGATGCCGCTCCCTCCAGTGCCGTCGGCTTCAGCCTTTACCTCTTGCATAGCCGTATTCCAGGTTGCATACTTCGCTGCCACCTGTTCCTTTAAGGTGGTTACTTCGGGGGAGTACTTGTTCTCAATATCCTCAAGCTCTTCATCCAAGAGACCTTTTTTATAAGTGACCATCTGACCATTGATGTCATTATGAAACAAGATTTCATCAATGATGATAGATCCAATCGAAGCGACCAGTAGGCCCAGAAAGATTCTGAAGGTGTTCATTTTCCAGTTTTTTGGAGCCATGATTATAGCCCGTTCGAGCAAAAAAATCAGGAACGACAATACGATTGCGGTCGCCAGGGAAACCCCAAACGACAGACCAAGAATCATCTGGCCCAAAAGAAAGCCCTGGAAAAACCAAAGGATCACAGGAACAAACAATACCGAACTGAGAAGCAAAACCTTTTTTCTGCTTTCAGCCGTTTCGTCTTTCAATAGGTTATAATCTTCACCGAGAATTGAACAAGCAGTTTTTAGCATGACATTTTGGATTAAAGTATAGTTAATGGTTTGCTCAAGATTTCGAGCTCCTGGTATTGAAACACTCCCTTAAAATAGCCAGCCTTATATTTGGCGATTGGTTTTTGAAGAAATCCCTGCCCAACTGCTACCATGTCTTTCTGAGCCACATATTTGCCAATTGCCTCGTGAACCTGCTCATGGCGTAGTTCAAGTTGGTCTCGCAATTCAATAAAATCTTCCGATCTGTAGGATCTGATCTGAGTAGTCAGATTGTATGCTTCAGCCTGAAGGCGGTTAATTTCACTTTCCAGATACATCAGGCAGTCACCCTGCAACTCCTCCACTTTTAGCTCAAGGTACCTTTCACTGTGGAAGTTGTATCCGTCAGAATACCCTTGCTGATCATAATCGGTATTCAAAAACAACAAAAGCGAAGATTTTGACGAAGCCTCTGTTGGTTCGATATTTGTTGCCTGACTTGGACGTGCCTGGTTAGCAGGCTCTTCTTTCTCTATGAATATTCGCTCAAATTTCTCCATTTGTGGATTTAGGGCGTGGGTGCCAATCGCACTGTTTTCCATTTCTGATGACGATGCTTTTTTTCTTTTAAACCAATTCATAGCCTACGCTTTTAGTTATTTGAAATGTGGATACTTTAAATAGACTGTGGCCGAGACGATGGCAGTCTGAGCAAAGGGTAACCAAGTACTTCCCAGCATACTCCCAGGGCTTAATGAACTCTCCCTCCATGTGCTGATACTGGCGGTGATGAACGTGCAAAGACGAAGTTGAGCCACAGCCCAGGCATTGGTGCCCGTCTCTCTTGAGAATTTCATCCCTTCGAGTTTTCCATTCACTGGACTCAAGTAATTCGTTGTATGTTGCTGCTTCCTTCATGGTACAAGTTTACTTGCTGGGAATGCAGCCAATTTGCATTGGAAAAATTCTTGTAATTTTCAACAACTTTTGTTGCCAAGATGATGAGCTTCTCAGGCGTAAAGCACCAACCAATCGGCTGGGACATGAAGCAGGCTGTGTTCGAAATTAGCTGAGTGGATAAATGCCTATCGACCTCTAGATCGTGAAAAAGTATCTAGAAAAAAGTATTTGGCCGGTTAATCACTTGACGCATAGAATGTTAGCAGCGATCGAATAAATAGGTCTGTAACGTCAACCATTTGCGGAATTGACACGTCTTGTCTGCGTACTTTAGCGCCATCGTGAACTTCAGAATTTCGAAATCCCTTCATTTCGTTAATGATTCGAGTTTCATTTCCCCAGCACTTTTCTTTTCGGTACAGAAATTTGAATGCGGCAAGCTTAATCCTATCCATTAAGTCTATTGGGATACCTAGCTCGAAAGGAAGAACGTGGTTCTTAAGTGCTTCGAGAATTCTTGGTTCGTAGTTATTATCAACACGAAACACAAGGCCGGTATTGAAAACATTATCTCTAAGCGTTTTGCGGTACTTATCCTTTAATACAACGTTAAAATCGTCAATTGTGATTGAGTGAGGGAGAATCGATGTTGTTAGTCCCTCAAAGATTTTGCATGCTGCTAAAGATAATTCACTTTTGTCACCTTTATTTACAGCTATCAGAAACTGTGCGTAGTGATAAATCCATCTTTTACGATTAGCACTATCAGGAACGCTTTTAAAGAGCAGTTCTGCGACACCCTTATGTCCTTCAAGATCTACCAAACCAACATGCGATTTTATTTGAACTACGTCTTCCTCAACCTGCCCTATCCGAGAGGTATGCTCATCGACTAGTTTTGCTATTTCTTCCGGATCTTTCATCCTGCTCAATTATTGCCAATAAAAATTCCCTATCTGCTAAGTTAGTAGTATTGACTTCTGATACAGGGAGTTTGGTCACAGTTTCTGGTATGCCACGATAGTGTATCGACTCAACAAGGACTTTGAAAAGCTGCTTGTCATTTTTTGAAAGATGAAAATACCTGACAAGCATGCTTTGAACCAGTGAATCATTACCCCCCCCGCACCATTTTTATATTGAAGAATGTTATCAGCTTTGAGCAAACAGATTACCCAGCTGCTCAGCAATGGATCAGTCTGCTATACCCTCACCTGAAGGAGCGAAATCCCCTTTCCCTGAAATATAAGCCATTTGGAATAGAAGTGCCATTGGATCTAAAAGTGGTTCCGCTGATGCTGAAAGAATTCAATGCACGCTGGTACCTGATTGCTCACGACCTGGAAACAAGTAAAGTAAGAAACTATGCGCTTGATCGAATACAATCAATTGAGGAGTATTACTTCGATCTTTATCAAACAAAGATAACCTTCAATCCAACCACTCATTTCAGCGATCTGGTTGGAGTAACAGTCACCGATGAAGGCCCAAAAACCATTCGCTTCCAGACCTCTCCTTATCTCGCCAACTATATAGACACTAAGAAAATCCACCACACACAGCGTAAGTTGGATAAAGCAGAAAACTTGTACGAACTGAAGGCCCATATCAACCCTGAACTGATTGCACGGTTTCTAAGCCTTGGAGAGGATTTGTGGATTTCGGCGCCTAAAGAGTTGGTGGAAAGAGTTAGAGGAAAGGTGGCGGCGATGAAGGAGAAGTATGGTTGATCACGTAGTGGTTCAAGCTGTGCAATTTGATAACAAAACATGCTTTTTATAATTTACGTTGTAGTTTTCCTTCGTTATAAAGAGCCATTTCATCAATTCGAATGGATGTTATTCCTTTGGGACAAAGGAAGAGTAGCCTGCACCAAAAAATGTAGAGCAAACTCCGAAAGCGAGGATAAAGGTTTGCTGCTTTCTTCGACTAACTTGAAGTTTTGATTGTATTTGATGGCATATTAACTGAATCAATCTGTACCCGTTTCACAAACCGGTTTCAGGAAAGCTTCTCAGCAATGGGAGGCTTTCCTTTTTTTGTGCTGTTCCGCTCAAAGACTTGCTTAGCTAAAGCCAAACTTAACTGCCTCCGTCCCTTTGAACCCACAATTTTCTACCACGAAAAGCGACCCGGCCAGTGGCTGCTCTTCGAGCTGTTCGTTGGTGAGCCCTACTTTGGCCGATGTGATATAGAGGTCTCGTAGGTCATCCCCTCCGAAAGTGCAGGAAGTAATGCGGGCAGCTGGCATGCGGATGCTCAACAGCTTTTGCCCTGATAGAGGGTTCCAGCGGGCAACTTGCCAACCATCCCAGTGGCCAATCCACAGCATGCCTTCGCTATCGATGGTCATGCCATCGGGCGAACCTTCTTCCTCTGGAATGGAAATAGCTACTCGCTGATTGGAAATATGGCCGGTTGCATGGTTGTAGTCATAGGCCACCACCTTTCGGGTGGGTGAATCAATATAGTACATCGTTTTTTGGTCGGAAGTCCACGCCAGGCCGTTGGAGATGCTGACACCGGGTATTTTTAACGTGCAAGTGCCATCAGTGTCGAGCATGTAAAGATTACCGGCTCCTTCCACTTCCGATAGTGCCATGGTGCCCGCCCAGAAGCGACCCGCCGGATCACATTTTCCTTCATTGAAGCGGTTGCCTGGCAGGTGACTTTCCGGATCAACCAGCGGCTTTACAGCTCCGCTGTCCCGTTCAACTATGGCCAGTCCGCTTTTCATGGCGGCGATGAAGTCACCGTTTTTGCACATGGCCACTGCTCCGACCATATCGTGCAGTGGGGTTTGCCGGTGGCTGTTTTTAGACGGGCTGTACTCATGAATAATGCCATTCAGGATGTCCAGCCAGCAGATGACTTGTCGTTGGCTGTCCCACACAGGGCCTTCGCCCAGCAGGCACCGGTTGGAAGTGACCACTTTGTAGGGTTGTGTCAGGGGTTTGGTCATGGTATCAGAGGTGTGATTTAGCGAAAGTCTGTCGGAATAGGGCCGTTTCAGTTATTCATCAGCTCTTAAATATGTGGGAGTTAATTGGATTGTGCAACAGCACACTTTTAAAATTACGCTGCCCATTTCAATTACATAGCACACAACAAGAACATCGGGGCGACAGGTGTCTTCATCCTGATAATTAGGATTCTTTTTCCTATTTTTCGAAAAATATCCGTTCCCTTCTACTCGTTGAAGTGTCAATGGCAATAAAATATCAAATATCCTCAGTTTTCGTATTGCTGCTTTTAGCCTGTGGCCCTCTTCAGGCGCAGGAGGAGGAATTTTCTTTTGAGCCCAAATACGATTCCCCCCTCACCATCGACCTGGATGCGCTTGACGAGGAGAATGAGAAAATCGACGTTAAGAAGAAAAAGCCAAAGAGGAACGTGTACTATGGAGTAAAGACGAAGAAGGGTTTCACCAGAACGGGCTTTGGAGAGAATACGGTGCTGGAATTGTTTAGCTATCTGAAGGTGTATCAGGAGCCGGATGAATATGTTAGAGACATTTATTGGTACAATTTCAAAAGAAAGAAAATTGTGGCCAGCAGAAATATCGACAAGGAGTATGCCGGAATTTTGCACGGCCCCTACCGCAAAGTATTGGGTGATCAGGTGCTGGAAGAAGGGTTTTTCTACAAGGGTACGAAACACGGTCGATGGGTAGAACTCAATAAATCCGACATTCTCCTCAACAAGGAAAAGTACTACAAGGGTTGGCCAAGGGAGTCAAAAATTGCTTATTGGGACGTTGAACGAACCAAAATGAAGGAAGTAATTCCGATTGAGTATGGGGAGAAGGAAGGCTACTACTATGCTTTTCATGCCAACGGACAGATAGCCGTAATGGGCGAGTACAAGTTTGACCACAAAGTTGGCGTTTGGCGGGAGTATTACCCTATCAGGAACAGGAGAAAACGTGAGGTCGAGTATTCAAAAGATCCTTTCGACGAAAGCTTTAGTCCAGTCATTCTGAGGGAATGGAATGACAAAGGAGAGTTGATATATGACAGGGAGCGCTTAATGGTGCAGCTAAAGTAAATCATTTAGTGAAAGGCATCTTCAAAGTGGGTTATTTCGGCACTGCGCTGCAAGTCGACGGAAATAATATCGAACCTAATGTTGCCCTCCCAGTTAACTTCTTCCATATACGCCTGGGCTGTTTCTATTAGTTTGTCAGCTTTTTTTTGAGTTACAGCTTCCTCCGGATAGCCAAATTTTCCATTGGATCGGGTTTTCACTTCAACAAATATCAGGGTGGCCGAAAGTTTTGCGATTATGTCAATTTCACCCCGACCGGCCCTGTAGTTTTTTGCAATTATTTCATAACCTGCTTTTCGCAAATGGTCTGTGGCAATTATTTCTCCTTTTTTCCCTACGCTTTGGTTATGTGACTTGGCAGGCATTTATATATTTGCGGATTAGATTCGATAAACGTGATACAACTAAAATTATATCCTTTAAAGTTTAAAACCATCTTCAAAGACAAAATTTGGGGTGGACAGAAAATTAAGACCATACTTGGCAAAGACTTTGGCAAGTTGCCCAATTGCGGAGAAACCTGGGAAATCTCAGGCGTTGAGGGCAATATCTCCGAGGTAGCAGAGGGACATTTGGAGGGCATGAACCTCAAGGAGCTGATCCAGAAGTTTGAGGCTGCGCTGGTTGGTGAAAAAATCTATGAGAAGTTTGGCGACGAATTTCCTTTGCTGGTGAAGTTTATCGATGCCAATGATGATCTCAGCATACAGGTGCACCCAAATGATGAACTGGCCAAGGCTCGTCACAATGGCCACGGTAAGACGGAGATGTGGTATATTTTCCAGGCCGACCATGGCTCGCAACTCATCACTGGCTTCAACCGCAAAATGTCTAAGGAAAAATTCCTGGACTACTTCGAAAGAGGCCGCATAATGGACGTATTGAACTACGAAAAGGTATTCAACGACGATGTGTTTTATCTGCCAGCGGGCCGGGTGCACACCATTGGCAAGGGGTTGTTACTGGCCGAGATTCAGCAAACATCTGACACCACCTACCGCATTTACGATTTTGACAGAGTAGATGACAAAGGCAACAAGCGAGAGCTGCATGTGGATGAGTCGCTGGATGCGATTGATTACACCTACCATGAGCATTACAAGACAATGTATCAGAACAAGTTGAATGAGCCTGTGAAGCTTGTGAAGAGCCCATATTTCATCACAAATAAGCTAGAGTGCACCAAAGATATTGAGCGTGACTATCACTACCTCGACTCGTTTATTATTTACGTATGCATGAGCGGTGAGCTGAACATAGCTTATGATGGTGGAAGCATAGAAGTGAAAATGGGAGACTGTGTGCTGCTACCTGCTGAATTGAAGAAAGTAACGCTTGAAACTACTTCGGGATTCAAAATGTTGGAATCCTATATCAGCTAAAAATGCAGGCTACAGCTGCCATCAAAAACACTAGTACACAAGTTATCTCTCTTGGTTTGATTGACTACCAGGAAGCGTGGGACTACCAGGAGAAGCTATTTGCAGAGACTGTGACGCTGAAGATTAAAAACAGGGATGCGCCTGTTGAACTTCAGAAACCCACTCCCAACTATCTTTTGTTCTGCCAACACCCACACGTGTTTACGCTGGGGAAAAGCGGAAAAGCAGCGAATCTGTTGGTAAATGATGACGAACTCAAACAAATAGACGCTAACTATTACAAGATCAACAGAGGCGGCGACATTACGTACCATGGCCCTGGCCAGCTGGTGGTGTATCCAATAGTCGACCTCGATAATTTTTTTACTGACATCCACAAATACCTTCGACTACTAGAAGAGGCTGTAATAATGACCTTAGCCGAATACGGGGTGAAGGCCGGAAGAATTGCCGGGCTTACAGGCGTATGGCTTGACTGTGAGGAACAGAAGGACCCACGAAAGATCTGTGCCCTTGGAGTGAAGTCAAGCAGGTGGGTCACCATGCATGGGCTGGCGTTCAATGTGAATACCAATCTCGATTATTTCAAGCACATCGTGCCATGTGGGATAGATGATAAGGCGGTGACTTCCCTACAGCAAGAGCTTGGGATTGAAGTGAGTATGGAAGAGGTACAACAGAGGCTTTTGAAGAACATTGCTTCTCTATTTGAAATGAACCTCGTCACTGCATGAAAAAAGACATTCCCTTTTTACCTGTAAAAGATGTTACCCTGGCTGTGGTTAAAAAGCCGACAGTCGACGAAGAAGCAGAATGGGTGGTGTACCTCATTAACAGAAATAATCGGCCTTTGGAAAATGTGATGGTTACCTCCAAGGGGTATGGCGAACTAGATGGCGAGAAGCAAAAGACTTCTACACTTCGGCACATGTTCCCACTAGTTGACGGAGGAGGAGCGATGCAGGTAGAGTCCATCCATCCCCAGGTTTTTGGCCTTAACAATGAATACTGGGTCAGTTTTTTTATTGGCAACCAGGTGTATGACAAGAAATATATTTTTGTCCCTGATACCATTTTAGAAGATAATTTGAGCTATATCGAAGAGATAGGGCTTGAAGGTGTCTTGCATCCGTAAATATTTTTCTATTTTAATAGAAAAAATATTGTGGCATGGCAGACAGCACTCCAAAGAAGATCCTTTTTATAGACATTGAAACCGTAGCAGGAAGCCAGAAATTTGACGAACTCGACCCAATTTGGCAAAAACTCTGGAGCAAAAAGGCTGTTAGCCTCTCAGGGGGAAATGATGAGGTCGATGCGGCTGAAATGTATGAAAACCGGGCAGCAATTTACTCTGAGTTTGGAAAGGTAATCGTTATTGGGCTGGGTTACTTTGCTTTCAATGAGGATAAAAGTGTGGAGTTGAGGGTGACATCGTTGAGCAACGACGATGAACATCAGTTGCTTACAAGCTTCCAAAAGCTGATGGAGCAAAAGTTTAATCAGGGCTACTTCCTCTGTGCCCACAACGGAAAGGAATTTGACTACCCCTATCTATGCAGAAGAATGACTATTCACGGAATCCCGTTGCCCGATATTCTACGACTTGAAGGCAAGAAACCATGGGAGGTGCCACACCTTGACACCATGGAAATGTGGAAGTACGGAGACAGAAAGAGCTTTACCTCCTTGCAACTTCTCACAGCTGTTTTGGGAATTCCATCTCCAAAGGATGATATTGATGGAAGCATGGTAAATGAAGTTTACTATGGCACCGGAGACATTGACAGAATTGCCCGCTACTGTAAAAACGATGTAGTAGCTACTGCCCAGGTTTTCCTTCGGCTGCATCAGCAACCGACTATTCCGAAGGATAAAATATTGTTTGTAGACGTTAACGAATGACTGCCGATCCACTTAGCCTGCTGAAAATTTCCGAACTCACTATTCGCTTTGGCCAGCAAAATTTGCTTGAGAATGTTTCACTGTCCCTGGCGCACGGCGAATCGCTAGGCATACTGGGGGAAAGTGGGGCAGGAAAGTCGTTGCTGGCACATAGCGTCCTACATTTGCTCGACGAAGGGCTTCACTCCTCTGGCTGCATCGGTTGGGAGGGTCAACCGCTCAAAGACCAAATCGCCAAACTGAGAGGCCATTCCATCGCTTACATTCCCCAGTCGCCACTGGATGCGAGTTTTCCGGTAACTACTCTCCTCAGACAATGGCAGGATCAGTGCCAGGCTTTGGGAATCAAGTTTCAAATGGAAGAAGCGTACGCATTGGTTCAAAAGACAGGCATTGATGATCCGGGGAGGTTGCTGGGCAGTCTTCCCCACCAACTGTCGGGAGGGCAGTTGCAGCGTATTCTTATCGCTATGGCTATGATGGCCAAACCGAGCCTTATTATAGCCGACGAGCCTACAACGGCACTCGATACAGTGAACCAGGCGGCCATTTTGAAGCTCCTCAAAGATTTTTGCAAAAAGGAAAAGGCAGCGCTCATATTTATTACCCATGACTTGTCGATTGTGGCACCCATGTGCGACAAACTGATGGTGCTAAACACTGGAAGAGTGGTTGAGTATGGGCTCACCAAAGAAATAATGAACCAGCCCAGGGCAACCTACACCAGCAGTTTAATTCAAGCGCATAAGCGGCTATTGTCACGAAAGGAAAGACCTGAGAAGCATTCCGACAGGGGTGTACCTGTTTTAACTGTGCGGAACCTGGATTTTATCTACCAGCCAACTGGATTTTTCTGGAGCAGAAATAGGGCGGTTAAAGCAGTTCAGTCTGTTTCGCTGGAGCTCTACCAGGGAGCGATAAGTGGGTTGGCGGGTATTTCCGGGTCTGGGAAAACAACATTAATGCGGACGCTGGCAGGTATGTACCCAACTCACTACGATAAGTTGCACTACCAGGGCAAGCCTGTCGACAGCCTGACTGCTGAAGAGCTGGTAGCTTTCCGAAGAGCCGTTCAGGTGATTTATCAGAACCCTTCAAGCGCTTTCGACCCCCGTCAAAACGTTGAGCAAATACTCAATGAAGCCATCGCTGAAAACCAGAATGAAACTAAAATCACCATAAATGAATTATTAGACTGGGTGAAGCTGCCGACTGGTCTTTTGAAAAGCAATACCAGGCAGCTTTCTGGTGGTGAAAAACAACGTTTGGCTATTGCCAGGTCACTTGCGTTGCAACCGAAGATTTTGCTTTGCGACGAGCCCACCTCCTCGTTGGATCAATCCATTCAGGCTGAAATTCTCGATCTTTTCCTTTACTTGAAAAAAGAGCGTAACTTGGGCGTTCTGCTGGTATCGCACAATCTTGCAGCTCTCCGCCACACGTGCGATTACCTGACAGTGATGGCAAACGGTGAAATAAAAGAAGCGGGAGAGATTGAAAATGTGTTGGCAAACCCAACATCAGACTACACCCAACAGTTAATTGATGCAGAACCTGCATTGACCCATAATTTTTTGTAAGAAAACTCCTACATGAGTAAAAAGAATAATAAGAAGAGAAAAAACAGCGGAGAATCACCAGGAAGAAAGACAATATCTGCAGGACAGATCAAAGAATCAGTTCTACATCTGTTCAGGCAACAATCGGGCAAGCCCTGGTCTATCAGGCAAATGATTCAAACGCTCGGTGTTCGTGATAAGAAATCTAAAAACCTTGTTTCTGAAGTTGCCTTTCGTTTGGAAGACGAAGGGATTATAAGCCGAAATAGAGACGGCCGGTTCGTTAGCCAGCAAATGCCATCGGCGTTGGTGGGCGTTGTTGACCATGTTAACTCACGGTTTGCCTACATTATTTGCGCCGAACTTGATGATGATGTGTATGTGAAAACGGATGATCTTGAGTTTGCCGTTGATGGTGATACGGTGAAATTCGAGCTTTCGGGCAAGTTCCATGGCAAGAAACATAGAGAAGGCCGGGTAACAGAAATTGTCCAGCGTAAAAAGGATGAGTTCGTTGGCAAGCTTCAGCTATCCAAGAGGTTTGCCTTTGTTATTCCTGATAACAGAAAGATTCATAACGATATTTTTGTTTACCCAGAGCATATCAATAACGCAACGACCAATGACAAGGTCATTGTAAAAATAGACCGATGGCACGATAGAACTAACAAGAGCCCGGTAGGCAAAGTGGTGCGGGTATTGGGCAAAGCAGGTGAAAATGAAGCCGAGATTCACTCAATTATGGCTGAGTTTGACCTGCCGTTTACATTCCCCGAGGAGGTAATTTCGGAGTCAGATAAAATTTCGGAGACTATTCCTGAGAAGGAAATAGCAGCCAGAAAGGACTTCAGAGGCGTAACCACATTCACCATCGACCCGGAGGACGCCAAAGACTTTGATGATGCACTCTCCATCAAGTTTCTTGAAAATGGAAACTATGAAATTGGTGTGCACATTGCTGACGTCACACATTATGTGAAGGAAGAAACCATTCTTGAAAAAGAAGCCTACACCCGAGCAACGTCTGTTTATCTGGTCGACCGCACCGTGCCAATGCTCCCTGAGAAGCTCTCGAATGCACTTTGTTCACTCCGCCCCAATGAAGACAAGCTGACATTCTCAGCAGTTTTTGAGATGGAGAACAGCGGCAAAATTGTCAATGAGTGGTTTGGCAGAACGGTGATCCATTCCGACCGACGCTTTAGCTACGAAGAGGCCCAGGCGGTTATCGAAGCCGGTGTTGGCGATTATTGCAAAGAGCTGAAAATTTTCAACGACCTGGCCAAGCTGTTAAAAAACAAGCGGTATAAAAATGGTGCGATCAACTTCGAAACCATTGAAGTAAAGTTCAAGCTGGACGAACAAGGCAAACCCCTGGGTATTGTGCCCAAAATAAGAAAGGATGCACACAAGCTCATTGAGGAGTTCATGCTGCTGGCCAATAAGAGAGTCGCCGAATTCATATTCGGACAAAAAACTGAGAGCGGAAGAAAGACATTTGTGTATCGTACACACGATTCGCCTAACGAGGAGAAGCTTCACAACTTCACGTTGTTCGCCAAGAAGTTTGGACATAAGATCGACCTGACAGATGAAAACCTTTCGTCAACGCTTAACAAACTGATAGACGAGATTGAAGGAAAACCAGAACAAAATGTGCTGACATCTCTTGCCATCAGAAGTATGGCCAAAGCCAAGTATA
This sequence comes from Imperialibacter sp., assembly GCF_040222815.1. Lineage (GTDB taxonomy): Bacteria > Bacteroidota > Bacteroidia > Cytophagales > Cyclobacteriaceae > Imperialibacter. The sequence continues at coordinate 96,079 of NZ_JAVKCH010000019.1, forward strand.
CGACTGCCGCCAATGGGCACTTTGGTCTGGCTTTCCCACACTATTCCCACTTCACCTCGCCTATCAGGCGCTACCCCGACATGATGGTCCACCGCTTGCTGGCCCACTACCTGAAAGGCGGTAAGTCAGTTGAGCAAGACAAATACGAGCCCATGTGTGTTCACAGCTCCGACATGGAAAAAAGAGCTGCGGATGCCGAGAGAGCGTCCATTAAATACAAGCAGGTGGAGTTCATGTCAATGGCGGCCGACAAAGTGTTTGATGGCATTGTGGCTGGCGTTACTGAGTGGGGCATTTACGTGGAAATCATAGAAACCAAGTGTGAGGGCATGGTGAGACTAGCCGACCTGAACGACGATTTTTATGAATTTGATGAACAAAATTACCGGATCATTGGTCGTAACAATAAGCGGATGATCACGCTGGGCGACGAGGTAAAAGTGAAGGTCACCAATACAGACATTGATCGCCGCACAATCGATTTGGAATTTGCTAACGAAAAATGACAGAGCTGCTGCGTCAGTACACAGAACTCCTCAACAAGGAACTGACCAAATTTGAATTTGGTAAACACCCCAGAGAATTATACGAGCCGATCAGGTACATCATGGATTTGGGCGGCAAGAGAATGCGGCCGATTCTTGCCCTTCTCGCTTACAAGCTTTTCAGAGACGATGTAGAGTCAATCCTTCGCCCTGCTTTGGCTGTTGAGGTTTTTCACAACTTTACGCTCATGCATGACGACATCATGGACAATGCGCCGTTGCGGAGAGGCCAGGCCACAGTGCATGAGAAATGGAATAGCAATGTAGCCATCCTTTCGGGAGATACGATGCTGGTAAAGGCCTATGACCTGTTGCTGGAGGTGCCGGGCGAAAAACTGCCAGGGATTATTCGTTCTTTTAATCAATGTGCCGTTGAGGTGTGTGAGGGCCAGCAAATCGACATGAATTTTGAAAAGATGGACGCCGTGACCGAGGCTGATTACATCGAAATGATTCGGCTCAAAACGGCTGTACTTCTGGGCTTTAGCCTCGAGTTAGGTGCGGTACTAGGCAACGCCAGTGCCCATGACGCTCAACTTTTGAAGAGCTTTGGTGAGAACATAGGCATCGGGTTTCAACTGAAGGACGACCTGTTGGATGTGTATGGCGATCAGGCGAAGTTCGGAAAACAGGTGGGTGGAGATATTATTGCCAACAAAAAAACGTTTTTGCTGATACAGGCCCTTCGGACGTCTACAGGAGATGACAAACGCCAGCTCGAAAATTGGCTGATGATCAAGGACTTTGATACGAACGAGAAGGTGGAGGCGGTCAGGGGAATATATGATCGAAATGGGATTAGGGAGCTGACGGATCAAAAAATGAATGATTATTTTGATCTTGCGTTGAAGCAGCTTTCCGACCTTTCTTTGCCAGATAGCAAAAAGCAAACGATGAAAGATTTCGCTGACTACCTTATCGCCCGAGAGAACTAAAAATTTATATTTCAAAATTGCCATCTTCCTGAACTATGAGCCCCACACTGATTATCCTGGTTGTTACAGTCGTTATTTCAATCATGGGGTTGAACAACCCAAATTTACTTTACAAGCTCACCATGAGTCCCTATGCCATTAGGGAGAAGAAAGAGTATTGGCGATTTCTGACGTCTGGCTTTGTGCACAACAGCTGGATGCACCTGGGCTTCAACATGTTCACCTTCTTTTTCTTTGGGCAGGCAGCTGAGCAGATTATTGGCTATTACTCGGGGGGAAGCAGCATTCAGTTCATGGTGTTTTATTTGGTAGCGATCGGCTTGTCGGATGTGCCGAGCTACTTCAAAAATAGAAATAGCATTCACTATCAATCACTGGGTGCCTCAGGGGGTGTGACTGCGGTAGTTTTTTGCAGCATTCTATTCAATCCTTTGAACAAAATCTACCTTTTTGGCTTGATTGGGTTGCCCGGCTTTATTTTGGGGGTTCTTTATCTGATCTACACGATCAATCAGTCACGGCAAATGAGCGATAATATCAATCACATGGCGCATTTGACAGGAGCTATTGTGGGCATCGTTTACAGCATTTTTATTCACCCTGGTGTGGTGGGCGAATTCTTCGAGAAAGTGGCGAGCTACAAATTATTTGGGTGAGCTAGTTGGTTCCGTTGGGGTCGGGGTCAAGCAGAGAGTCGGCATTTTTGTTCTTGGTGCTAGCAGCAAATAAGAAAGCCAGGCCAACTACTGCAACCGCCGGCACGACAAGGAAGAGCACGTTTTGGCCTACACCACTATTTTTAGTTTGTTTGCCGAAGATACCTTTTTGGGAAAGCCTCTCACCGAGATTTTGGTGTCCCCCCATTCTTTTCTTCTTCTCTTTGTGTCTTTTTTTCTTTCTATTTCCAGGGCCAAAAAGCCCCAAACCTTCCTCTTCCAGCTTTTCAGCCATTTCGGTTTCCATTGCAAGTCCATTTTCCGACAACGGGCTTGTTTCAAAAGTCCTGGAGACTTGTGCGTGCATTTGGCTGGCAACACTAGCGGAAAGATGCAGTGGCATACAGAAAAGCAGAAGATAGGCGCACCCTACAAAAGAAAATTTGCGCATCGAGCTAAATGGTTTGGTGCAAATTAACGATAAAAACGGAACTGTTGTATAAGTTAATCAATTTTAGCTTCTAAAAAATGTACAGTTTAATATTGGGAAAGTTATGAATGATAGACAACAAGCCATTATTTAAACCGGCGCCATATACCGAGTAGAGCTCTAGAATAACGAAAGCCCTGTCGATTACTCAACAGGGCTTCAATTTCAAATTTCTATTCTAATTACTTCACTGGCTCAACAGATACAAATGATCTGTCTTTGTAGCCTTTCTTGAAGTTAACAGTGCCTTCCACTAGTGCAAACAGGGTGTGGTCTTTGCCCAAACCTACATTTTCACCTGGGTGATGAGTAGTACCCCTCTGGCGAACAAGAATATTTCCTGCTTTTGCCAACTGGCCACCAAATATCTTTACGCCTAGTCTTTTGCTATGCGATTCACGGCCGTTTCTGGAACTACCTGCGCCTTTCTTGTGTGCCATGGTTTTTTCTTATTTAATGTTCTCGATTAAAACCTTTGTAAACTGCTGACGGTGACCGTTCTTCTTCTTGTAGCTCTTACGACGCTTCTTTTTGAAGACAATCACTTTGTCACCTTTAACGTGTCCAAGGATTTTACCTGACACTTTTACTCCTTTTACGGTAGGAGTACCAACCGCTACTTTGCCGTCATTGTCGACAAGTAGTACATTTTCAAATTCGACGGAAGCGCCTTCTTCGCCAGCCATTTTAGGGGCATAAACGAATTGGTCTTTTGTTACTTTGAACTGCTTTCCGGCGATGTCTACGATAGCGTACATATCCGTTGTTCTTAAAACTTTTGTTGTAAAAAGGACTGCAAAGGTATAACTATAATATATATTTTACAAGCGTCCTGTCAAGAGACACTACCCATTGTTGATGCTAAAATAATTTAACTTTTTTTCGACTGCGAATACAGCGAAAATGAAATGAAGTAGAAGTTTCGATATAAAGTCATAAGCTTTTAGTTTTCAGTATGTTATGAATGTTTTTGCACTATTTTAATAACGTAACTTTGTGTGCCAAACCACTTTTGATTTTTTCAACCGTTTTCACATATTTGTACTGCTTGTTTTTTGAGGGGGTTTCACTCTCATCAGGCCAATCCAGTCGGGCCTTTCGTTTTTAAATACATTATAGCACTATTCCAAGATATCACCTGCTCAGTATGGAATGGTGGCTCTAAGTCATTGTATTTAACGAGACCGGCGTACAGAAGGAAGAAAGTAAGACCAGGAGAAATAAGATTTTGAATTAGTAACAAGTAGTTAATATGTCGACAAAAGCAATTGAGGAGCCAATACTGAAGGAAGACAATAGCAGGTTCGTTCTATTCCCCATCAAGCACCACGATATCTGGGAGTTTTATAAAAAAGCGGAAGCGAGTTTTTGGACAGCGGAAGAAATTGACCTTAGCCATGACCTAAAGGACTGGGCCAATATGAACGAAGGGGAGCAGCACTTTATTAAACACGTCCTTGCTTTCTTTGCTGCCAGCGATGGTATAGTGAATGAGAACCTTGCTGAGAATTTTGTTTCGGAAGTGCAGTACACTGAAGCAAAGTTTTTCTACGGCTTTCAAATTGCGATTGAAAACATTCACTCCGAGACATATTCATTGTTGATTGACACCTATGTAAGAGATGCTAAAGAGAAGGATCTTCTTTTTAATGCAATCGATACCATGGATTGTGTGAAGAAAAAAGCAGACTGGGCGCTTCGCTGGATCGATGAGGGATCGTTTCAGGAAAGGCTTGTGGCTTTTGCTGCTGTTGAGGGCATTTTCTTTTCGGGAAGTTTCTGCTCAATCTTCTGGTTAAAAAAGCGTGGTTTGATGCCAGGCCTTAGCTTCTCTAATGAACTAATTTCCAGAGACGAAGGATTGCACTGTGATTTTGCTTGTTTGCTTTATAACAACCATGTAAAGAACAAACTGCCGGTTGAAACACTCCAGAAAATCATATCGGATGCTGTAGAGATTGAAAAAGAGTTTGTTACCGACGCACTTCCTGTGAAGCTTATTGGCATGAATTCAGACCTGATGTGCCAGTACATAGAGTTTGTAGCTGACAGATTGCTGGATGAGCTTCATTGTCCTAAATTGTATAATTCAACCAACCCATTCGACTTCATGGAAATGATCTCGCTTCAGGGAAAAACCAACTTTTTTGAGAAGAGAGTCGCTGAATACCAGAAAGCGGGCGTTATGAACAATAATGACAAGGACTCTCACAAGTTCTCACTAGACGAAGAATTTTAATCACCACCACCAATACCTGATAAACCATAGATATGTTAGTAATTAAGAGAGATGGTCACAGAGAGTCAGTGAAATTTGACAAAATCACTGCCAGAATCGAGAAACTCTGCTACGCACTCAATGCAGATTATATTAGCCCTGTTGAAGTTGCCATGAAGGTAATTAACGGTCTATATGATGGGGTGTCGACCCAGCAGCTAGACAACCTTGCTGCTGAAACGGCAGCGAGCATGGCAACCAAGCACCCGGACTACGCCATTCTGGCTGCCCGTATTGCTGTGAGCAACCTGCACAAGGTTACCAGCAAGTCGTTCTCCAATACAATGAAGAGACTCTACACCTACGTAGATCCTAAAACTGGCGAAAACGCCCCTTTGATTTCAAAGGAAGCATGGAAGGTCATAAAGGAGAACGCAGCTCATCTTGATTCTTCTATTATATATGACCGTGACTTTGGTTATGACTACTTCGGCTTTAAAACGCTGGAGCGCTCATACTTGATCAGACTTGACGGACAAGTGGTGGAACGTCCGCAGCATATGTTGATGAGAGTGGCAGTGGGTATTCACATGGATGACATCGATTCTGTGATTGAAACCTATAATCTGCTGTCAGAAAAATGGTTTACTCATGCGACGCCTACATTGTTTAATGCAGGAACGCCCAAGCCGCAGCTTTCGTCTTGTTTCCTTCTTCAAATGAAGGACGACAGCATCGACGGTATTTATGATACTTTAAAGCAATGTGCCAAGATTTCTCAGTCTGCTGGTGGTATCGGACTGAGCATTCACAATGTTAGAGCAACGGGTTCTTATATCAGGGGAACCAACGGTGTTTCTAACGGCATCATTCCAATGCTTCGCAATTTTGATATGACGGCTCGTTATGTTGACCAGGGTGGTGGAAAGCGCAAAGGAAGCTTTGCTATTTACATAGAGCCATGGCACGCCGATATTTTCGATTTTCTTCAGTTGAAGAAAAACCATGGTAAGGAAGAGCTCCGTGCCCGTGACCTGTTTTATGCACTTTGGATTCCAGACCTTTTCATGAAAAGGGTAGAGTCGAACAGTGAGTGGTCTTTGCTGGATCCTAATGAGTGCCCGGGCCTTTCCGATTGTTGGGGAGAGGAGTTTGAGCGACTTTACGAAAAGTATGAGAAGGAAGGCAAAGGTCGTCGTTCTGTGAAAGCGCAGGAGCTTTGGTTCGAAATACTAGAAGCACAAATTGAGACCGGTGTTCCTTATATGCTTTTCAAAGATGCGGCCAACAGAAAGTCGAACCAGAAAAACCTTGGCACTATCAAGTCATCTAACTTATGTACAGAGATCATCGAGTACACTGCGCCAGATGAGGTAGCAGTTTGTAACCTTGCCTCTTTATCGCTGCCTAAATATGTGAGTGAGGACGGCACGTTCGACCATCAGAAACTATATGAGATCACGAAAGTAGCCACCAAAAACCTTAACAAGGTGATTGATGTAAACTACTATCCGGTGCCTGAAGCCCGTAAGTCAAATATGCGTCACCGCCCTATCGGGCTTGGTGTGCAGGGGCTGGCCGATGCATTTATTTTGATGCGCTACCCATTTGAGTCGCCTGAAGCTAAGCAGCTAAACAAAGACATATTTGAGACGATGTACTTTGCTGCCATGGAAGCCTCTATGGAAATAGCCAAAGTGGAAGGGCCTTATGAAACGTTCAAAGGATCGCCTACCTCAAAAGGTATTTTCCAATTCGATATGTGGGGCGTTACGCCAGATAGTGGCCGCTGGGATTGGGAAAAACTGAAGCAGGATGTTAAGAAAAATGGTGTGCGTAACTCTCTATTGGTTGCCCCTATGCCAACTGCTTCTACCTCACAGATTCTTGGCAACAACGAATGTTTCGAACCATACACGTCTAACATCTACACCCGTCGGGTATTGTCAGGAGAGTTCATTGTGGTGAACAAGCATTTGCTGAAAGACCTGATTAAGCTAAACCTATGGAGCGAAGACATGAAGAATCAACTCATGGGTGCCAACGGCTCAATCCAAAACATTCCTGGGATTCCAGATGACATCAAAGAGCTATACAAAACGGTTTGGGAGATTTCTCAGAAAACTATTCTGGAAATGGCTGGAGATCGTGGCCCATATATCTGCCAGAGCCAAAGCCTCAACATCCACATGTTGAACCCTAACTTTGGTAAACTTACTTCTATGCACTTCACAGCATGGAAGCTAGGGTTGAAGACTGGTATGTACTACCTGAGAACCAAGGCAGCCACTGACGCTATTAAGTTCACGGTGGAAAAGCAAAAAAATAAAGTTCCTACTGCCGCAGAGCTTGAGGAGATGGATGCGAAGAACCAGGCCGACATGTCGTGCTCGCTCGACGATCCGGAGTCTTGCGAATCTTGCAGCGGATGATGAAATGATTATTAATTCTGCCTTTTAAATACACCCCTTCTCAGCAATGAGAAGGGGTTATTTTTGCACCTTCTTTAAGGAAAAGTCAAGCACCGCAGAATTCCTCGATTCCTTCTTTGATCCTCTTAAAAATCTCGTCCCGGATCTCATCATTTTCTTCTAGTAAAGTCATGCGGAAGCCCATCAGATCAGAGCAAAAAGAAGAAATAGGAACCAGACAAACCTGCTTTGCCGCCAGCAGATAGTAGACAAACCTTTTGTCCATTTCCATTGGCCCATTATTGCTTTCAAACCAGCTGTCCAGCAACTGTTTCACTTTGGCGTCTTTGATCGGCATTGTCTGGCCTGGTTTCAAAGCGTCGGGCTTGAAGATCATAGTGTTATAGAAGGCCCCGTTGGTTTCGTTGAAGGTGATATAAGGATTGTCTTTGAACGTCTTTGACAGAAAGGCACTTCTTTCACCAATCCGTTTGTTGGTTGCCTTAATGAAATCCGGGTACCGGCTGTCAGACATGATTCTTGGAATAGCCCTTTGAGGAAGCTTGGTAGAACTCACCTCTATCATCTTGGCATTGTCGATGGTCTGGCAAAGTCTGGCAAACTCAACATCCTTGTCACGGTTGTAATACTCAGCCCATCCGCATCGGGCACCCGGCCATGGAAACTCTTTGGAAATCCCTTTTAAGGACATGCCCGGCACATCACCGATGACTTCTGCAAGAGAGCAGGTATCGGCATTGTTGTAAATGATGTTCATGTAAATTTCATCACATACAATGAAGAGGTTAAACTCTTTGGCGATGGCCACCATTCTTTCCAAAATAGGCTTTGGGTATACCATACCCGTTGGGTTATCGGGATTGATAATCAGGATACCCACAATATTCGGATTGTACTTTACTTTATTATAAAGGTCATCCAAATCAGGGTACCAGGAGTTTTCAGGATCCAGTTTATAGGTCAGTGGGTGATTGTTTGCATGTGATGCCTCAGCTGAAGAATGAGTAGAGTAGGCTGGCGACGGCCCTATGACCCTGGCAGAAGGAATCAGGTATTGATAGATCTTTGCAATAGCATCTCCCAGTCCGTTGAAGAATGTTATGTCGTCGGCTGTGATTTGAGCACCACCTTTTTTGTTGTTTCGATCTGCCAAAAACTCACGGGTGTGCAATACTCCTTTCGAATGACTGTATCCGAACGTCTCATCTTCGAAGAGGAGTCCTGAAATGATTTCTTTCATCCAATCAGGAAGCCTGCGGTTCTTCTGGATAGGGTCGCCAATATTTTCCCATAGGATGTTGTAGCCAAGCTTTTCCAGCTGTTCCGCCTTTCTAACAATGCCTCTTATTTCATAGGAAAGTTCATTGGCCCCTTCACGTAGTAACTTCTGTCGCATATCAACAATAGGATGTTGGGACTTCTCCCAATAGGTGTCTGAAAAATGTGCTTAAGTCGGGCTAATGAAAGCACAAAGAAAAAAGCTTAGATGCTTCTTTAAAAGAAGTCTAAGCTTTTTAAATCTTTGGCAGAAAACGGCTACTTCTTTGCCCCAGCGATAATTTGCTCCACTACCTCCGGATTAAGTAGTGTAGAGATATCTCCCAAATTAGAAACATCGCCTTCCGCAGCTTTTCTAAGTATCCGTCTCATAATCTTTCCAGACCTTGTTTTTGGCAGGCCTGGCACAATCTGAATCTTATCAGGCTTTGCAATCGGACCAATGATCTTGCTTACTGTTTCACGAATTTCGTTGATCAGGTTCTCTTCCGTTCTGTTCGACATGTCGGCAATCACGAAGGCATAAATGCCCTGGCCTTTTATGTCATGTGGATAGCCCACCACAGCAGACTCTACCACAAGAGGGTGCTCGTTGATAGCATTTTCCACTTCTGCTGTTCCCATTCTGTGCCCCGATACATTGATGACATCATCTACCCTGCCCAGGATGCGGTAGTAGCCATCTTCGTCTCTTTTTACGCCGTCGCCGGTGAAATAAAGGCCGGGGTAAGTACCGAAGTATGTTTGTCTGCACCTTTCATGGTCGCCATAGGTGGTGCGGAGCATGCCAGGCCACGGGAATTTAATGCATAGATTGCCTTGAACACTTTTGCCAGTCAGCTCTTTGCCATCAGGGTCAACGATGATGGGCTGAATACCTGGAAGTGGCAAGGTAGCGTAAGAAGGCTTGGTGGGTGTAACGCCCGGAATCGGCGAAATCATGATGCCACCCGTTTCGGTTTGCCACCAGGTGTCTACCAGCGGACATTGGTTTTTGCCCACATGGTCGTGATACCAATGCCAGGCCTCTTCGTTGATGGGCTCGCCCACGGAACCAATCACTTTAAGCGAATCAAGCTTATAGGGGGCCAGGGGCTCCAACCCATAAGCCTGTAGCGCTCTGATGGCCGTAGGGGCGGTGTAGAACTGGTTCACATGGTATTTGTCGATTATTTCCCAGAAGCGGCCCGGATGCGGGTACGTAGGCACGCCTTCAAACATCAGTGTGGTGGCTCCTGCCAAGAGCGGGCCGTACACGATGTAAGAGTGTCCGGTGATCCAACCAACGTCCGCAGTACACCAGTATATATCACCAGCGCTGTATTGAAATACGTTCTGGAAGGTATATTGCGAATAGACCATGTAGCCACCGCAGGTATGCACCACGCCCTTTGGTTTGCCTGTAGATCCACTGGTGTAAAGAATGAATAGCAGGTCTTCCGCATCCATTTCTTCTGCTTTGTTTTCTTTTGAAACGCCTTCAATAGCCTCATGCCACCAAAGGTCTCTTCCAGGCTTCATCGTGACATCTGATCCCGTTCTTTTGAAAACGATAACCTTTTCAATAGTCGTTGTTTTCTCTATGGCTTCGTCTACCACACCTTTTACGTCGATGGCCTTGTTGCCACGGAAATTGCCGTCAGAGGTCAGTACCATTTTTGCCTGGCAGTCGTTGATCCTGTCAGCAAGAGAGGTGGAGCTAAAGCCCGCAAAAACCACTGAATGCACGGCGCCGATTCTGGCGCATGCCATCATGGCAACAGCTGCCTCAGGCACCATAGGCATATAGATAATGACCCTGTCGCCCTTTTTCACACCATTCTTTTTCATGGTGTTTGCAAACTGGCAGGTCATTTCGTACAACTCCCGAAGTGTAATAATTCTATTCTTTTCTTTCGGATCGCTTGGCTCCCATATAATGGCAGGGTGGTCGCCCAGCGTGAAAAGATGTCTTTCAAAAATATTTTCAGTAATGTTCAGCTTTCCATTGCGGAACCATTTGATGGTGGGTTTGTGAAAATCCCACTCCACCACCTTGTCCCATTTTTTTCGCCAGTAAAAGTTTTCTGCAATTCTTGACCAGAAGGCCTCCGGCTCATTCACGCTCTTTTGGTATTCGTGAATATACCCACTGAGGGTTTGTATTTTATCCGTCATCTCAATTCCCTTTCTGTATGGTATGTGTTATAAACGTCTGTCGGTTCAAGTTACCCAAAAGAAGAAACGTTCACAACCGCAACGCTCCAAATGGATGGGGAAATTGTTGGCGCACACATTAGCTATGTGTAGCGCCGCTGGCGCCTCTCGGGTAACGTATACTTTCTACCATTTCTTGCACTTCCTCTGGCGGTGCTGGCGTGAACCTCGAGACTATTAGCGAAACAGCAAAGTTGACGAACATACCAGCCGTGCCAAATCCTTCCGGCGAAATACCAAACCACCAGTCAGCTGAGGTGGTAGGCCCGCCTATCCAGCCCAGTTTGTACCTCATCATGTAGAACAATGTGATGCCGAGTCCGGCGACCATGCCTGCAATGGCCCCTTCCTTGTTCATTCGTTTGTAGAAAATGCCCATGATGATGGCAGGGAAAAAGGAAGCGGCCGCCAAGCCGAAAGCGAGGGCCACAACTGCAGCGACAAAGCCGGGCGGATTGATGCCGAAGTAGCCAGCGACTATCACTGCCAACACTGCAGCGCCCCGGGCAAACCAAAGCTGGTTCTTGTCGGAGAGATCGGGGGCAATTTGTTTTTTGATGAGGTCGTGAGCGATGGATGTGGAGATTACGAGTAACAAACCTGCTGCGGTTGATAGTGCAGCAGCCAGCCCACCTGCTGCTACCAGAGCGATCACCCAGTTGGGAAGCTTGGCGATTTCAGGGTTGGCGAGCACCATAATATCAGGGTCAATGGTCAGCTCGTTCGTGCCCGCATCTGCAACATAGTTAACGATGCCGTCATTGTTCTTATCATCAAATTTGATTAGGCCCGTAGTTTCCCAATTGGCAAACCACTCCGGCAGACTGGAATATTCTTTGTTTTGAACTGTGGTGATCAGGTTTGTTCTGGCAAACGCTGCTATGGCAGGAGCCGTCGTATAAAGAATAGCTATAAAGATAAGTGCATAGCCAGCAGAAATTCTGGCGTCCTTTACTCTTGGAACGGTGAAGAACCTTACGATCACATGAGGAAGCCCAGCAGTGCCGACCATGAGAGCGGCCGTTATAAATGTCAGGTCAATCATGGTCTTTTTGCCGGTTGTGTAGGCAGCAAAGCCTAATTCCTGATGGAGGCCGTCTAGTTTGTCCAGCAAGTAGGTGCCGTCAGAAAGTTCGCTGCCGAAGCCCAGCTGCGGGATGGGGTTTCCTGTCATGATCAGGGAAATGAAAATGGCAGGCACCATGTAGGCAAAAATCAGTACGCAATATTGAGCCACCTGGGTATAGGTAATGCCCTTCATGCCTCCCAACACAGCATATATCAAGACTATGCACATGCCGATGATAACACCTGTGTTGATGTCGACCTCCAGAAAACGGGCGAAGACGATGCCCACACCTCTCATTTGGCCTGCTACGTAGGTAAACGAAACGAAAAGGGCGCAGATAACAGCGACAGTTCTGGCAAGGTTGGAGTAGTACCTGTCGCCGATAAAATCAGGCACCGTAAATTTCCCGAATTTCCTAAGGTAGGGAGCGAGCAATAAGGCAAGTAGCACGTAACCGCCTGTCCAGCCCATGAGGTAAACAGTGCCATCGTAGCCCATGAACGAAACCAGTCCGGCCATAGAAATGAAAGAGGCAGCTGACATCCAGTCGGCGGCAGTGGCCATGCCATTGGCCAGCGGTGAAACGCCCCCTCCGGCTACGTAGAATTCTTTGGTGCTGCCGGCCCTCGACCAAATGGCGATACCGATGTAAATAGCGAAAGTGAAGCCTACGATAATGTAGGTCCAGGTTTGTACATCCATTGTTTAAGTAGGTTTAAGCGGGTTATTTTTCGTCAACGTCATACTTCTTGTCCAGCTTGTTCATCCAGCGAACATATAAAAAGATGAGTACGACAAATATGTAGATGGAGCCCTGTTGGGCAAACCAAAAGCCGAGTTTGAAGCCACCTAGTCTGACGGTGTTAAGGGTGTCGACAAAGAAAATCCCGAAGCCAAACGAAGAAAGGAACCAAATGATGAGAAGTATGGATAGATAGCGAAGGTTTCTCTGCCAGTATTGTTTGTGCCATTTGTCTTCCATCAGCGAACTTGTTTAGTGTGTTAAGCTTGAGTCGAGCGCCTTGTTGGCCACTCGAAACAGTAAGGTACTAAAACAAGTGAAATAATGTAATGGAGATGGGTATTAGTGGCTGCTTTTGTTGCAAGAGACTGGGTTGAGCGCTACTCCTCATTCCCCTTGTCCATCAGCAGCTTCCGCAACTCAATGGTGCTTACTATGTCTTCGTCGGCACCCCGGTTGCGCTTGATTTGATCAATGTACTGCTTTTCCTTTTCCTGCAGGGCGGTGACTAGTTCATACTCATTGGCATATTCCACGAAGGCTGTGTCGGGCGACCAGAACTTGATGAAGTCGTCAACTTCGGTGGTTAGCAGAGAGGTGTTGGTAGTTACATACCTCGGACTTAGGCGATTTTTTACAAAATACTCGTAGCGGGCCACCTGGTATTCTTGCTTCCTTATTTTATCCAGTTTTTTCAGTTGCTGATACTCGCTATTGAATTGAGCTGCTAATAAAGTTAATGCACCACTGAAACCCACTGACACACCCGCTCCGCCCGGACTCATGCTTAGACCGGGTTTGTAGTAGCCAGGCTCCAGCTCTTTTTCTTTGAACTTGTCATAAGGAATGCGCTCATGGTCATAGAATCCTTCCATGGGCATTTTGCCATAAATGGTGATGCCTTGCAACTCCACAGGATCCTGCGACATATAAATAACATGCTCTATTTTTCGGCTGGCAGGAATGTCAGTAAAAAGGAAAAAGCGTGTGGCATACCCAATGGACGATATAACGAGAGTATCGCCTCTTTGAAGCTGGATGATGAATTTGCCTTTCTCGTCAGACACCCTGAACCTTTTGTAATCCATCGAATAGGCATGGGCAAACGGCACCGGCACTGTGTCATTTTTATCGAGCAGCGTGCCTTCTACAACAAAAGTATCGTTGAAAATGCCCTGAGACCAGGCAAACGAGTTGCCCCCCAGCAGGAAAATGATCAGTATGAGATGCTTTTTAATCAACCTTTTCTTAAATGAGCCTCAAAGATAATTAAACTCTTGGGCATTGATGTGTATTCAAGACCAGCCTTTTCAACTATTGGTTGTACTACATCAGCGCTTCTGATATCATGGCAACGATGCCACCAATAATGATGGTCAAATTTTTCTTCCACCCATGATGGTGTTTGGGGCTGCTTTCAAAGAAGATGGTGGTGGAAATATGAAGGAAGTTGCCGCTCACAATCGCAAATAAAGCCACCGACCCAGACTCGGAAAGTATAAGCTGGTCTTTGAGAATATTGCTGACAATCAAACCCAATGGAGATGCAAGGGCAAACAGAACTAGTAACAATATGGCCTTTTTGCTTTTACCCATGAAGTAGCCCAGAACCGACATAAGGGCAAAAGCAGCAGGAATCTTGTGCAAAAGAATGCCAACCAGCAAGGTCCAGGGCTCGTGTTCTCCATGTATTACTCCCGGGTGAGCCAGAACAGTTCCTTCCAAAAAGGCATGTACGCAAAGAGCGACCGTAATAGAATAGGGAGCTAATCCCGATTGGTTTTCCGGCGAGTGATCGTGGCTATGGCCATGCTCGACTCCAGTGGTGAAAAACTCCAGAAAATGCTGCATGAGAAAGCCCGCCAACACCAGCATGCCGATATGTTTTCCATCCGTGGACGACTGCATAATCTCAGGCAGAATGTGTATGATGGTGATGGAAAAGAGGTACGAACCTGCGAAGACCAATGCAAGCTTATAGCTGGCGCCTGCAGGTTTTGAAAAGTACTGGGAGGCAAGCCCGCCGGCCAGTGTTAAAACGAACAGAGAGATAATACTAATAACCATTGTGAGCAGGTAAGCTAAAAATGAAGGACTTATGGGTTTCCGTTAGACACATTTGCCAGCAAAAATTTTGTCAGGTATCGTTACTAAATACCGAAAGTACGCAAAAGGTTCAATGCCCTAAAATTTTCCGTTACGTGTAGCTGCTACTGGGATACAGAATTGCTTGCTTCAGGAAACAGCAGGTAGTGCACATTTGCCTTAATGCCGGAAGTCACAATTGTATGGATGTCGCCATCGGCTCCGCTATAGATGAGTATAGCGTCCAGCTCTTTGTGCGCTTCAAAAAGTGTGACTGCTTTTTCTACTCCCATTACCATACAGGCGGTTGCCAGGGCATCTGCAGTCATACAATTGTTGGCAAACACCGAAGCGCTTAGCAGTGAGTGCTGAACTGGTCTGCCGCTCACCGGGTCAATAGTATGGGCATATTTTTTCCCATTCACTTCATAGAAGTTTCGGTAGTTGCCAGAAGTTGCCATCGCCCTGTTGTCGAGGCTCACCGTCGCAGCAATATTTTCATTGGTAATGTCCAGCTTCGGGTTGTCCACGCCAATGAGCCAGGCCTCACCGTTTTCATTTTTGCCATGGCAGGTCACCTCACCACCTATTTCCACCATGTAGTCGCTGACTGACTTAGAAGCCAGAAAATCTCCGACAAGGTCAACTGCATACCCTTTAGCAACAGCGCTAAAGTCGAGGTACATGCCCGAAACCTCCTTTACGGCATAGGCAGAAGTAAATCGTATCATATCAAACCCAACAAAGTTGAGCAGAGAATCCACTTTTGCCGTGTCGGCCGAAGGTTGTTTGTTAGGACCAAAACCCCAGGCGTTGACCAGTGGCCCAACTGTTGGGTCAAAAGCCCCTCCCGTCATTTCATACACCAATTTGCTTGTTTCCAGCACAGGTAACATCAGTGATGATTCAAAAGCAAGCGAGTCGGCCTTGTTGAATCTCGATATTTCTGAATCCGGCACATAAGTAGAAAGAGATTGATTGAATGCCTGCAGCAATGAGTCTACCTGATTTTGGTACGACACCCCATTAGTTGAAATATATTTCACATGGTAGGGGATCGGGCCCATGGTTGTTCCCTGAAGCATCATTACCTGTGTTGGCGAGCTGTTTCTCCTCACAAACACAACGATAAATAGGGCGATAACAAATAGTAGAGGCACAACTCGCTTCCTGACAAAAGGATCCATTGACAATCAGTTTTTAGGCCCGCAAGTTACAGTTAAAAATTTTGATTGACTGAACAAAGGCCGGTGAACTATCCACTTAATAAGGCGATTCGTTAACTTAGCGCAAATCCTCAATTGAGTATGAGAGAAGACTACCTCCGTAGCGACGATGAACAAATGAGCTCCACCGAAAAGGAGATAGAAAAGGCATTACGTCCTTTGAACTTTGGTGATTTTACCGGGCAGGAGAAGGTGGTTGAAAATATCAAAATATTTGTCAGTGCCGCCAAGCAACGCAACGAGCCTCTGGATCATGTTTTGCTTCATGGCCCCCCGGGCCTGGGTAAGACCACCCTTTCACACATCATTGCCAACGAGCTCCAGTCGAATATAAAAATCACCTCCGGCCCGGTGCTTGATAAACCCGGCGACCTGGCTGGGCTGCTGACAAATCTGGAGCCTTACGATGTGCTCTTTATTGATGAGATTCACCGGCTCAACCCAGTCGTGGAGGAATACCTTTATTCTGCCATGGAGGATTATCGGATTGACATCATGCTCGATTCAGGGCCTAACGCCAGGAGTGTGCAAATTACCCTCAGCCCCTTTACGTTGATTGGTGCCACAACCAGGTCAGGGCTGCTCACCTCACCGCTTCGGGCTCGCTTTGGCATCAATGCCAGGCTCGAATACTACGACGCCAAACTATTGACGCAAATTGTAAAGCGATCATCCGATATCTTGAATACACCTCTTGAGGACGACGCAGCCTACGAAATTGCCAGGCGGAGCCGTGGTACCCCCCGGATTTCCAACAACCTGCTGCGCCGAACCAGGGACTTTGCGCAGATAAAGGGAACTGGCACTATCACTATGCCTATAGCTGAAATGGCATTGAAAGCGCTTGATGTCGATCAGAACGGGCTGGACGAGATGGACAACAGGATACTTTCCACTATCATTCATAAATTCAGCGGTGGTCCCGTTGGCCTCAGTACTATTGCTACCGCTTGCGGTGAAGAGGCCGAAACCATCGAGGAAGTGTACGAGCCTTTTCTGATTCAGGAAGGGTATATCAAAAGAACGGCGAGGGGGAGAGAGGCCACGCCTATGGCTTACAAACATTTAAAAGTACCCCTTCCCGGAAGGTCAGGTACCCTGTTCGATGAATAAAAGTGGCTTTTGATATGTCCAGTCACATAATTTCAAAAAACACACAGATAATTAAAGCCATAGCCAGCGAGCTGGGTTTTTCCTTTTGTGGCATAGCGAAGGCTGAATTTTTAGCCGAAGAGGCACCAAAACTCGAGGAATGGCTAAATAGAGGCTATCAGGGAAAAATGAGTTACCTGGAGAATCATTTTGATATGCGGCTGGACCCGACGAAACTCGTTCCCGGGGCCAGAAGTGTGGTTTCGCTGGTCTACAATTATTACCCGAAGGCGAAGCACGAAAGCGAGAACAATTTCAAAATTGCCAAATATGCTTACGGCCAGGACTATCACCTGGTGGTGAAAGAAAAGCTCAAGACATTCTTTTCAGCTATACAAACCCAGATTGGCGAAGTGGAAGGCAGGGTGTTTGTGGACTCAGCTCCTGTGCACGAACGTGCCTGGGCTGCCAAAAGCGGACTTGGCTGGGTGGGCAAAAACAGCCTGCTGTTGAACAGAGAAATGGGAAGTTTTTTCTTTTTAGCAGAGCTCATCATTGACCTGGAGCTCGAAGCTGACGGCCCCATGAAGGACTATTGTGGTACCTGCACCGCCTGCCAGGATGCCTGCCCTACTAAGGCCATCCCTGAACCCTATGTTGTTGATGGGAGCAGGTGTATTTCTTACCTAACCATTGAGTTGAAGGAGAGCATACCGGATGAGTTTAGCGGGAAAATGGAAAACTGGGCTTTTGGATGCGATATCTGCCAGGACGTTTGTCCATGGAACCGATTTTCGAAGCCCCATCGTGAGGCTGCCTTTAGTCCACAAGGTTGGGAGGGTTTTTCAAAGAGCGAGTGGGAGGAAATGACCGAAGAGACGTTCGGTAGGGTATTCAAGAAGTCGGCGGTGAAGAGAACTAAGTTTGCAGGGCTAAAGAGAAATATACAATTTGCGGGAAAAAAGTAAGGGACAAATTCTTGTCCCTTCGGTGGTTAATGTTACAATTTGACTTTACTGAATTGTTTGTTTAGGATTAACTGATACATCTTTCCAAATTGCTCGTAGCACCAATCCCGGAAAACGAGTAGCTCATCCGGTACCAACGCCTTAATAGCTTTTTTCAATTCCTTTTCGAAAAGAAATTTGTCAAAGCTAACTTTGCTTAAGATTGTTTTAAAGTACTCTAACATGGGCATTCTTGTTCTTAACATAACATACAGTCGTTTTCAATCGTTTAGACTTTACGTCGGTTTTAAGTACGTCGAACTTAAAAAAATGTTGGGTAATTGGCAAAGATTTGTCCTACTTTTAATGAAATCTTAATCTGGAAATAGATTTAACATAAAATACAATTTTATGCGTTTGAAATCGTTTGCAAAGACCAGTTTTTTGATAGCTGCTGCGACGCTCTTGATATTGGAAAAATCCTATTCTCAGGAAATTTCTGTTGACCTCGGGCCTTCAGAAATGGCTCTCAATCAATATTTTACAATTACGGTTACTGTTCAAAATGACCGACTGAGAAGCTATGATGAATTTCCTGAAATTTCGGGATTTGTAAAAAGAGGCACGTCTTCTTCCACATCTACTAATTTCATTAACGGGAAAATGAGCTCTACCCAGAGTATTACTCAAAATTATGCCCCACAGAGGGAGGGCAGTTTCCGCCTTCAGCCGTTTACCATCACCGTTAACGGAGAAAAGTTCAAATCTGAGGGGCAAATCATCAAAGTGGGCCCCCCGGTTAACGCCAGAAGGCAGCAGGCAGATCCGTTCGGGGCTGATCCATTTGAAGACTTCTTCGGTCGGAAAAGCACACCAAATGAGTTTGTTGATATTAAGGACGAAGCTTTTTTGGCCCTTACCACCGACAAGGATGAGGTGTTTGTTGGGGAGGGCTTTACAACCACCCTGGCCTTTTATGTGGCGGAGGAGAACAAGGCACCGCTTCAGTTTTATGAGCTGGGCAAGCAGCTGACCGACATCGTGAAGAAAGTGAAGCCAGCCAACACCTGGGAGGAAAACTACAACATTGAAAATGTGCAGAAGGAGCCCGTAACTATCAATGGAAAGCGGTATTCGCAGTATAAACTTTATCAGGCTACCTACTACCCGCTCAATCTCGACGACATCACATTTCCCTCTGTGGGTTTGGAGTTGATTAAATACAAGGTCGCAAAGAACCCAACATTTTTTGGACAGAATAGAATGGAGGACTACAAGACCTTTAGTTCCAAGGAAAAGGTGGTGGCCGTCAAAGACCTTCCGCCGCATCCTTTGAAGCAAGCTGTGCCGGTGGGTAAATATAGACTGCAAGAAGAAATCAGCAGTACAGAGTTGAACACTGGCGACAGTTTTAATTACTCATTTATTGTAGCTGGGGAAGGAAATATCTCTGCCATTAACAAGCCTCAGGTGGCGCAAAGCAAGGCTTTCGACTTTTACGACCCCAACGTAAAGCAAAGTGTGAACAGAAACAATGGGAAGGTGAGGGGTACAAAGACTTTCAATTATTTTGGCATCCCCAATGAGCCTGGGGGATACAAACTGTCGGACTACTTCCAAATGGTGTTTTTTAACCCCGAAGAGGCCAAATACGACACACTTAAATCGAGAGTGGAATTGGTAGTGAAAGGAGAGAGCCGCAGAAATGAATATATCTCATCCAGCGACCTTGGCTCTTTTTACGACAGGATAGGGCTGGAAGAAAATACCCTTGTAAAACTTTCAAGTGCCGGTTCATCACGTATTTTTGCCAACGTTTTTATATTAGTTATGTTAGCACTTACTGCTGCATTGTACGTGAAAAGAAAATAGATGGGAAGCTCATTCGGGAAGCTCTTTAAGATATCCACCTTTGGTGAGTCGCATGGAAAAGGTATTGGCGCAGTGCTGGAAGGCTGCCCGGCCGGGCTCGAAATCAACGAAGACTTTATTCAGGCAGAATTAGACCGGAGAAAGCCTGGCCAGTCAAAAATCACTACTCAGCGCCAGGAGGGTGACAAGGTGGAACTCCTTTCAGGAATTTTTGAAGGGAAGGCAACCGGCACTCCTATCGGCATGGTGATTTATAATGAGGATCAGCGCAGCAAGGACTATTCCCACATCGCTGAAAAATTTCGGCCATCCCACGCCGACTATACTTATCAGGTTAAATACGGCGTAAGAGACTACCGGGGTGGTGGGCGAAGCTCTGCAAGAGAAACTGCGGCCAGAGTGGCTTCCGGGTCAATAGCAAAAATGTTTCTGAAGACCCTCGGCATTGAGTGCTACGCTTATGTGTCGCAGGTGGGTGGTTTAAAGCTAGAAAAATCTTATCAGGAGCTGGATCTCGGAAAAATCGATGACAATATTGTGCGTTGCCCTGATGGGCCAATGGCAGAGAAGATGATTGACCTGATCGATGAGGTTAGAAAAAGCAGAGACACGATTGGGGGCATTGTGACCGGCGTGATAAAAGGCGTGCCTCCAGGGCTTGGCGAACCTGTTTTTGAAAAGCTTCATGCGGAACTCGGCAAAGCCATGCTGAGCATCAATGCCGTGAAGGGATTTGAGTTTGGAAGCGGGTTCGAAGGAATTACTATGAGGGGCTCGGAACACAATGACGTTTTTTATAAGGATGGCGATACCGTTAAAACGAAAACAAATCACTCAGGTGGAATTCAGGGTGGTATTTCTAATGGAGAAGATATATATTTCAGGATAGCCTTTAAACCTGTAGCCACTATTATGACAGATCAGGAGAGTGTTGATTTGCATGGTGATGCCACTACAGTAACTGGAAAAGGCCGCCACGACCCCTGCGTAGTGCCAAGAGCAGTGCCAATTGTAGAGGCAATGTCAGCACTTGTTATAGCCGACTACTATTTGATCAACAAAACCGTTAAACTGTGACAAGCCAAAAGAAAAAAATTCCCTTACACCTCTGGATAGTAATTGCAATGCTGGCTGGAGTGGTGTGGGGGATGATCGCTATTTTCGGCGGCCTTGGTGAATTTACAACAGACTGGGTGAAGCCATTCGGCACCATCTTCATCAAAATGCTGAAGCTGATAGCGGTTCCTTTGGTGCTTGTGTCCCTAATTGATGGCATTTCTAATCTGAGCGACCTCACCAAGCTCTCGAGAATAGGCGGAAAAACTATTGGTTTTTATTTATTCACAACGGTAGTTGCCATTACCATTGGGTTGCTATTGGTGAATACGATTCAACCTGGCAAGTTTCTTCCTGGCGACAAAAGGGAAGAGCTTCGTATGAAATACGCTTCAGATGCGAACCTGAAAATGACCAGTGCCAAAGGCGTGGAAGAGTCGGGGCCTCTTCAAATGCTTGAAGATATTGTGCCTGACAACTTTTTTAAGGCCGCAACTGACAATGGGGCTATGCTGCAAGTGATTTTCTTTGCATTCATGCTGGGCATCGCCATGGTGATGTCGCCGAAAGACAAGCTTGTCCCGGTGAAGGGTTTTTTTGAGGGGATTAACATCACTCTCTTGAACGTTGTGCATATTATAATGAAGTATGCCCCAATCGGCGTATTTGCGCTTATTGCAGGGCTGCTCGTTGATATCGCCGGAGATGACCCTTCAGGTGCTCTTGATTTGTTTAAAGCACTGGGGGTTTATGCCCTCACAGTTCTTGGAGGGCTGGGTACGATGATTTTTCTTATATACCCGCTCTTTATTAGAATTTTCACAAAAATAAAGTACGTACAATTCATCAAGGGCATTTTTCCGGCTCAGATGTTGGCATTCACAACAAGCTCCAGTGCCGCTACCCTGCCTGTAACGATGGATTGTGTGGAAAAAAACCTTGGCGTGTCGGAAGAGGTAACGAGTTTTGTACTTCCACTTGGCGCCACCATCAACATGGACGGCACCAGCATTCACCAGGCGGTTTCCGCAGTGTTTATAGCACAGGCCTTTGGCCACGACCTTACGCTCGCCGACCAGTTGATTATTGTGCTCACCGCCACCCTGTCTTCTATTGGTGCGGCGGCTGTTCCAAGTGCAGGGCTAATTATGCTGGTGATAGTGTTGGGTGCAATAGGTGTGGAGCCTGAAGGGCTAGCTTTGATCATTGCTATTGACAGACCTCTCGACATGGTTCGCACGATTGTAAATGTTACCGGTGATGCCTCGGTAGCTGTGATAGTGGCTGCCTCAGAGGGCGACCTCGCCAGCGAATTTGATAAAGGTCTCCTTAATTCTGACGCCGGTTCCTGAGGGAGTATATCGTCGATGACAGGTTGTATCTTTGGTTCATTAAAACACAAAGCAGCGCTGCTGAACTTATTTGGCAGCAGGTTGTTCCTAAGTAAGCTAAAATTCTGAAACCAATGGAATCTACGATAAAGAAGTCTCAAAGGCTTGTTACTCTGTACCTGGAGAACAATCCCAACCCCAATTCATTAAAATTTGTCGCGAACTTTATGTTGGTAGGGGAAGGTGAAAACTATGACTTCCCCGACGAGGCTAGCGCAGAACATGCTCCCCTGGCAAAAGAGCTTTTCAACTACGCCTTTGTAAAGAGGGTATTCTACATGAATAACTTTGTGACGATCACAAAGGACGAAAATGTGGAGTGGATAGATATTCAGGATCAGCTGAAAACCCATATCAGGGAATATCTGGAAGCTGAAAAGCCAGTTTTGATAAAAGCCGATCCCCTACAAAACGACATACTCGACAGCGACCCAGATGTGGTAAAAAACATCAAGAGCGTATTGGAAGAGTACATTAAGCCCGCAGTTGAGTCGGACGGCGGAGCCATTGTGTTCCAGGATTTTGAAGATGGTATTGTAAAAGTGGCGTTGCAGGGTTCTTGCAGTGGCTGTCCTTCCAGCATGGTGACCTTAAAGGCAGGTATTGAGAATTTGCTCAAAAGAATGGTGCCAGAAGTGCAGTCTGTAGAGGCAGTCAGCCTGTAAGCGCAATAGCTACAAAGATACTTAGCCTCGGAGGGATTCACTTCGGGGCTTTTTTTTAATCTTTTGTTAACACGTAGGAAAAGCTTCATAAATGAAATCGCCTGTATTTTCATTTATGAAAAACAGTAATGCATCTCACGAACAAGGCGATTCTAACCTGACCGAAACCAGAAAGGCATATCAACAAGCGCTGACACACCCACCCACTCTGGGTCTTTTGGCAGCCGATGAAAAATATTTTTTGCATCAGGCACTCTCAACTCCAGTGATGAATGGCCTGTCAAAAACTGAAGGTGCTTACATCTATGATTTGGAAGGAAGAAAATACCTGGACTGCCATGGAAACGGTGTACACAATGCCGGTTTTTCTAATCCCGAAGTCATCCAGGCAGTAAAACAACAATTGGATGCACAACTGGCATTCACGCCCCGAAGATACACCAGTCAACCTGCGGTTGACCTTGCGGCTAAACTAATAGAAGTAACGCCGGAAGACCTTGATCGTGTGCTGTTTTGCCCCGGGGGCTCCCAGGCAATAGAAATGGCTATTATGCTGGCAAAACAAGTCACCGGCAAATGGAAAACCATTTCCTTTTGGGATTCTTATCATGGCACGGGCTTCCAGTCGGCCAGTGTGGGGGGTGAGGAGCATTTTAATACAGGCAATGGCCCAATGGTTCCCGGAGCCTTTCATGTAGAGTTTCCCAATTACTATCGTAATCCCTGGGGCTTCACAAACCAGGCGCAGGTAGACGATGAGTATCTCAGGCAGATGAAAATTATTCTCAACAGAAATCCTGACCTGGCAGCCGTTGTCGGAGAACCAATTTCGGCTACACCTGTGGTGCCGAGTAGAAGATACTGGGAGGAGGTGAAAGTGCTTTGTCGCCGACATGATGCACTTTTGATTTTTGATGAAATTATTGAGGGGTTCGGCCGAACAGGCAAAATGTTTGCGTCGGAGCACTTTGTAACACCAGATGTGCTGGTACTAGGTAAGACGCTTGGTGGCGGTTTGATGCCTTTTGCAGGAATTGTAACAAAGGAAGAATATAATCTGTTGCAGCACCGGTCGATTGGGCATTTTACGCATGAAAAGAATCCGCTGTGCTGTGCCGCAGGGCTGGCTACTATCAACTATATCGAAGACCAGCAATTGGTCGATAATGCCGCAGCGATGGGCAACCTGCTCAAAGAAGGGCTTCTTGAACTACAGGAAGTATTTCCTCTTATAGGCAATGTGGCCGGGGAAGGTCTTCACCTGGGCGTTGATCTGGTGAAGAATAGGACTGCTAAGGAAAGGGCGACCGATGAAGCTGAGCAGATCATGTATCTATGCATGCAGGAAGGGCTCGCTTTTAAAATTATTGAAGGAAACATTATTACGCTAAGACCTTCACTCATCATTGATAAAGACGAGGTGAATTTTATTGTGGAAACGATAAAGAACGCCTTGAGAAAAGTGCAGTAAACAATTCGCCACCAATAAAAATACCTTTCAGGTTGTCCCTTTTTGTTAGTAAATCGCAGGACTAACCTAAACTTCAATCGATGAAAAGACATTTGACCGTTTTATTTGCTGCCACACTTGCCATAGCTGGCTGTGAGCAAAAGCCGCCAGTGAACATGCTGGAGGAAATCAACAAAGAGACGCTGGCTAACTCAAAAGTGTATCCCACGCTGGCAGATTGCATGGCTACAGTAGGGCACAGACTTACTGGGTCTGAGAATGGCGCTAAGGCCGAGGAATACACCTACAACCTCTTCAAGTCGTATGGCATCGACGTTGAGTATGACCCCTTCGAGGTTGAGTCGTGGAGCCGTGGAGAAGTAAAAACGCAGTTTAGCAGTGGATCCGATTGGGAAGAGGTAAGCTCTGTCAGCCTGGCTCACTCACCTGTTAGTGTAAACCTTGAAGGCGAAATTATTGACATGGGCAACGGAATAGAGGAAGACTACGAGGCCAATCCAGGGTCTGTAGAGGGAAAGATTGTATTTGTATACATCAGTATTTTGCCTGAGACAGTTGATCCTTCCAAAAACCTGCATAGATCTGAAAAAACAAAACTGGCTATCGACAATGGTGCTGCCGGAATTATTTTCTTCAATCAGGTAGAAGGTGGGGTTTTATTGACCGGAACAGCCTCGGTTACAGGAAGCCTTATTCCAATTCCTGCGGTGTGCATTGGCTATGAGGATGGCCTTGCATTAAAAGACAAGCTGACTGCCGGAGCGGTGAAAGCCAAGCTTGAAATGACAAACTTCAGCGAAGTGATCAAAGCAAGAAATGTGGTAGCCACTATCCCGGGAACAGACAAGGCTAGCGAAGTTATTCTTACCGGCGGCCATCTCGACTCGTGGGATTTGGCAACGGGTGCTATCGACAACGGCATCGGTTCTTTCTCTGTTATCGACATAGCCCGAACCTTTAAGGCGCTGGACATCAAGCCACGCAGAACACTCAAGTTTGTGATGTGGATGGGGGAAGAAGAAGGACTGCTGGGTTCGAAACACTATGTTAATGCCCTCAAAGAATCAGGCGAAATTGAGAATCTGAAATATGTTTTCAATCTGGACGCTTCATCTAATGCTGTTGGCTTTAATGCTGGCGGCAGGTTGGAGGCCGAAAAGTTTTTTGTAGACGCAGGCGACAGGATCAAGGCAGTGGATAGCACATTCACTAATAAATTTGCGAACAGGGCTGGTCTTCATAGCGACCATCAGTCGTTTATGCTGGAAGGCGTCCCCTTCTTTGCACCGGTAAGTAACCTGGATCGTTCGGTGTACGACTGCTATCATGCCGACTGCGATGACATCGACCTTGTTAACGAAGAGCACCTGGTCAACAATGTTCGTTTTTCCAGCATGATGCTTTACGAACTGGACAGGGCTCAGGAGCTCCCAGCAGCTAAGCTGGATGACGAAAGCACCCGCAAGTTGCTTGAAGATCAGGGCTTGAAGCTTAAGCTGAGGATACAGGGCGACTGGAGATGGTCGGCTGACGATTGATAGTTAATCCACATAATTATAGAAAGGGGCAACTGCCCCTTTTTTATTTCTCTGGGGAGTAAGTGGTGTGTATCTTGCTGTAAGGCCAAATGTCACGTAATGAGGGCGCTTTTTACATTAATTCTGTTTTTGATCACTTTTTGGGCCAAAGCTCAAACTTCTAATGACCTGTCAACGGGCGTTAGCCAACTAGTTCTTAATACGCTTACACGATCTTCTACCGACAACAATACTGTGGAGAGAGCCTGCATTGACGAAAAGCTTACCGGCCAATGCATACAGTACCATAACGACCAGTGGTTTTCCTATATCCCCGCTGATGAGAGTTCATTTTACGTCAACGTAAGGCATGAGCGTTGCAAGGATGATAGGGGTGTGCAGTTGGTTGTTTTCAAAGGTGAGCTTTGCCAAACTGAGAGTTATGAAATCGTTTCGTGCAATTCACCAGCCTCCGCCGACGATTTTTATTTTAAAGTAAATAGCCCTGAGCCTAATATCAGGTACTTTATGATCATAGACGGATACCTGGGAGACTTCTGCGATTTTACTATCGAGGTGTCGGACAAAGCCAATGGGCTTCCGGTGCTGATCGAAGACCCTTTGGCGGAAGGAATATTGGAGGCCAATGAGAAAACAGTCGACTTGCGCTGGGAATACCAGCCCGACACATCGGAGGTAAGCCATTTTTCCGTTATAAGAACAAGTAAGGCTTCCAATAAACGTTGGCAATTGCCATTGGCTTTCAATAGCCGTGGTGGCGTGGGGTCTGAATACCTGTTGAAAGATACCCTGACGGAAGTTGGTAGGTATTCTTATGATGTTTATCTCGTTGACGCCAACAACGAGCACCGGCTCTATCTTCATGAGGAGGCAGTACTAACAGAGGCGACGCCAGCAAGGGAGAACACGACAGCTTTTTTCCCATTTGCCGTGAGGAAGGGTACCAACCTGCAGGTAACTATTACGGACGCAGTTACCAAGCGAACGCTTTCCAACAAATTTGTGAAGGACTTTAAACTTGAAGGGCTTCAGTACGATTTTCGGGAACTGATCGATAGAGGACATCATTTTTTCGAGGTCAGGATTTATGATTATAAAACCAAACGAACAGAGGTATTCAGCAAACGATTCTAGTTTAGTTGAAGGCAGGCTGCATGGCACTATTGCATGTGCTTAACCTCTTCCAGCTTCCAGTCGATCACTAAGCCGCCACCTATGCCTCGGGCTACCTTTTTACCATACAGATATTCCACCAAATACATGGCAGGGTCGTATGATTTGGCGCCGCCTGAGGAAGTAATGGCTTTTCCGTCGTGAACGAAACTGTATCCCTCCTGAACATTGAGGTGAGGGAACATTTTTTTGAACTTCCCGATATCGGAAGGGAAGGTTGTGCATTTCACATTGTCGAGAAGGCCGGCCTGGGCGAGTATGAAGGCTCCATCGCATAACGACATAATAAACTTGGCCTTTGCGCCCTTATCTTTCACAAATTCGATCAGAACCGAATCCTGCAAGTCGGTGTCCATGTTGTGCTCAGCACTGGGCACCACCAGTACATCAATGGACGGAGTATCGTCAAAACTAAAATCAGGTATGATTTTGATTCCTTCAAATGTTTTGATGGGCTCATGGGTGGGAGACACGATGAATGTTTTCATGCCTGGAGAGGTGTGAAATACAGTATGCTGAAATACGTCAAAAGGAGCCATCAACTCAGAATTGTAGACGCCATTGATGGCGAGGAAGCCAACATTCAGTGTGTCAGTTGGCAGGTGAGAAGAATCAAACGGGGAGTCAGCCACTGCTGATTCCCCGTTTTGTTGACATGCTTGCAAAGAAAATAGGAGTGCGGTTCCCAGGACAACAGCAGCATGTATCCTCCTACTATCCATAATGTGCTTACTTCAAAGAAAGCTTGCCCAGATTTCTGAACAGGATAACCGTACCGGCGGCGGCTATGCCCAAAAGACCGAATCCAAGACCGATGTTTCCGTAGATAAAGCTTCCAATACCAAACAGCGAACAGTAGATGCTTACACAACCTACAAATACCATCATTACTTGCAAGGGCATTTGCCAGTTTGCGCCTTTGGAAGCATCAAGCACAATGCCTTCGCTCATGGCTTCATCAACGACCTTTTTCCAGCCAGGCCCGCCAGGTTGGGTTCTCAGGTAGAAGCTTCTTAGTGTCTCTTTATCTTCGGGCTTGGTGAGCAGAGTAGTAGAAATCCAGGCAGCACTAACGCCAAATAGAGATATTAAAAGGCGGGTTGAGAAAACGTCCAGATAGGCGTTGTCAAGTGCTTCAGGACTTATCACCAGCACCAGCAGAAAGGCCAGAACAGTAGCTACTACCATGGCAACAATCTCAGTAAGTGCGTTGATTCTCCACCAAAACCATCTGAGGATGTAAATGGCACCTGTGCCGGCTCCGGAGAGAAGCAGGATATCAAATGCCTGCGTAGCATTCTTAAGGATAGTGAGCGAGAAGGTTGCAGCGAAAATCATTAACCCGACGGTAGTGAAACGGGCGATAGACACCTGCTGTTTTTCAGTGGCGTCTGGCTTTACGAAGCGTTTGTAAAAATCGTTGACCACGTAGGATGAGCCCCAGTTGAGGTGTGTTCCGATGGTGGACATGTAGGCAGCAATAATTGAAGCAACAACAAGTCCCTTCCAGCCAGTGCCTAAAAGTGTTAGCATAGCAGGATACGCTATGTCGTGACCCAGATAGTTGTCACTAATACCGGGGAATTCAGCTTTTATTGAAGCCAGGTCGGGGAAGATAACCAGTGAGGCTAGCGCCACCAGGATCCAGGGCCAAGGGCGTAGCGCATAGTGTGCAAAATTGAAAAGTAGTGTAGCCCCGATGGCATTCTTTTCATCTTTAGCTGACAACATTCGTTGGGCAATATAACCTCCACCGCCCGGTTCTGCGCCCGGGTACCAAACTGACCACCACTGCACTGCGATGGGGATAATAAGTAATGGCAAGAACTGCTTTGGATCGTCAAAACTTGGAAAAATATCCAGTTTTGGCATCACATTCGGGTGAGCCAGCAGCTTGGTCAGGCCACCCACTCTCTCATCGCTGACTGCAACCACGGCAGCTATTACTGCACCAAGCATAGCGATTGAATACTGAAAGAAGTCTGCCCAAATCACTCCCTTTATTCCGCCAATTGTCGCATAAATAACAACCCCTATTGAGGCACCCACCACAATGTAAACTGGGTTTTCGATACCAAGCATGATCTGCCCAATTTTGATAGCGGCCAGCGTAACTGTTCCCATGATCAGGCAGTTGAAGAAAATGCCAAGATACAGGGACCTGAACCCCCGCAGGAAGGAAGCATACTTGCCGCTGTACCGCAACTCGTAGAACTCCAGGTCGGTCATTACGTTGGAACGTCTCCAGAGTCTGGCATAGATGAAGACCGTCACCATACCAGTAATGAGAAACGCCCACCAGGCCCAGTTTTTTGCCACACCGTTTTCACGCACCATTCCTGTTACCAGGTTGGGGGTGTCTGCCGAAAAAGTACAGGCCACCATGGAAATACCGAGCAACCACCAGGGCATTCCTCTACCGCCCAGAAAGTATTCAGAGGTGCTTTTCCCGGCGGTGAGCGAGGCAGCCCATCCAATTCCTACTACAATAGCAAAAAAAACCGCTATTATTACCCAGTCGAGTGTGCTTAAGACCATTTTGGAGTATAGTTTTTGTTTCGAACCCGTAAAATATAAAATTTGCATGCCGAAACAGACCCCATTAAAAAAAGAATTACAGATAATATGACGCAATCAACAAGTTTGGTAATACTGGCCGCCGGAATAGGAAGTCGATACGGTGGAATAAAGCAGGCCGACTCTTTTGGGCCCTCTGGTGAGTGGCTGATGGACTATGGAATTTATGACTCAATTCAAGCAGGGTTTACCAAGGTGGTTATTATCACCCGTAAAGATTTGCGGGATGTTTTGTACGAGCACCTGAACAAGTGGTGGGGTGACAAGATTGAGATTGAGTTCGTATTTCAGACACCTCCTGCGCAACACCCTGACAGGGTGAAGCCGTGGGGAACTGGCCAGGCTGTGCTATCAACAAAAGACGTGGTTAAGGAGCCGTTCGCTATTATCAATGCCGACGATTTTTACGGAAGAAAAGCCTACCTGGCAATGGGCAAGTTTCTCCAGTCCGTTGACCCAAAGGCGCTCCATTTTAGCATGGTAGGCTATCCTCTGATGGAGACGCTCTCAGATGCAGGATCGGTTGCGAGAGGGATATGCAATGTGGACGCCGACGGTAAATTGATCTCTGTGGTAGAGAAAACCAAAATACTTCAGTCAGGAGCTAATATTGTCAATGAAGAAAATGAAGCCAACCCGGAAATTTTGGACCCTAAGGGCTTCGTTTCAATGAATTTTTGGGGCTTCACACCTGCTTTGTTTCCTGAGCTTGTCGGCATTTGGGACGAGTTCTATGCTGCAAATAAAAATGAGCTAAAGGCAGAATTTTATATCCCCTCTGCAGTTACAAACCTGATGCAGAAGAAAAACGCCATTGTCGACGTGCTACCTGACGGCAATGATTGGATGGGTGTAACCTACAGCCAGGAGAAAGATATGGTCATGCAAAAACTGCATCAGCTAGTTAGCAGTGGAGAGTATCCTTCCGGGCTCAGCTGAAAAAGACATAGATGAGTAGCATCAGAAGAAAAGGTATTCCATACATCAGGAGTACCTTTTTTCTGTTTTGGCGGGGCATCCACCATAGCACCCACCAGGGACGGTAAAGGCCTGCTAGTATTAGCATAAAAAAAATGACCATTGTTGCCTGGAGTAGCTTCATAATCCCAGAAACAAAAAATCCGGCCAACTGGCCGGATTTACTTTTATTTATCAGCTCTGTTAAAGAGAGCGTTTTACTTCACGTTGTTCAAAGCCTTCAATGATGTCTCCTTCTTCGAGGTTGTTGAAGTTTTTGATGCTTATACCGCACTCATAGCCTTGTTTTACTTCAGCCACGTCGTCTTTGAATCTGCGGAGCTGCTGTATTTCGCCAGTGTAAACCACTATACCGTCACGAATTATTCTGATCTGATTGTTTCTCTTAATGAAACCGTCAGTCACCATACAACCTGCTACCGTACCAACTTTAGAAATCTTAAATACCTCACGAATCTCCACGTTACCAGTAATCACCTCCTGGAACTCCGGCGCAAGCATACCTTCCATGGCATCTTTGATTTCGTTGATAGCGTCGTAGATGATCGAGTAAAGTCTGATCTCGATTTCTTCCTGTTCGGCCAAGCGGCGTGCACTTGAAGAAGGCCTCACCTGGAAACCAACGATGATCGCATCGGAAGCTGAGGCTAGCAAGACATCAGATTCTGAAATCTGGCCTACTGCTTTATGTATGATGTTGACCTGAACTTCCGGTGTAGAAAGCTTCAGCAGTGAGTCGGCTAGTGCCTCAATAGAACCGTCAACATCACCTTTCACAATCACGTTAAGTTCTCTAAATGAACCAATGGCCAAACGGCGCCCAATTTCATCAAGCGTAATGTGCTTCTTAGTCCTAAGGTTCTGCTCACGTTGGATTTGCTGACGCTTGTAGGCAATGTCACGTGCCTCACGGTCACTTTCCATTACGTTCAGCTTTTCACCAGCTTGAGGAGCTCCATCAAGACCAAGCAAAAGCACCGGCGTTGAAGGCCCGGCTTGTTTCAGCCTGGTGCCTCTGTGGTCGAACATCGCCTTCACTTTACCAAAGTGAGAGCCAGCCAATACCACGTCACCGATATTCAGGGTTCCGTTTTGTACCATCACGGTGGCTACGTAACCTCTGCCTTTGTCAAGAGAAGCTTCGATAACGCTTCCTACGGCCTTTTTAGAAGCCTTTGCTTTCAGTTCAAGGATTTCAGCTTCCAAAAGTACTTTTTCAAGCAGGTCATCGATGCCCTGGCCTGTTTTCGCTGAAATCTCCTGGCATTGGTATTTTCCACCCCAATCTTCCACAAGAATGTTGATTTGGGATAACTCCTCTTTGATCTTGTTTGGGTTGGCGTTTGCCTTGTCAACTTTGTTGATAGCAATTACTATCGGAACACCAGCTACTTTCGCATGGTTAATGGCTTCCTTGGTTTGAGGCATGACGTTGTCGTCTGCTGCCACCACAATGATTGCAATATCGGTAAGCGCCGCACCTCTGGCACGCATGGCAGTAAATGCTTCGTGACCTGGTGTGTCGAGGAAGGCAATTTTGTTGCCGCCCGTGGTTTCTACATCGTATGCGCCGATGTGCTGCGTGATGCCACCGGCCTCGCCCGCTGTAACTTTGGTCTTCCTTATATAGTCGAGAAGCGAAGTTTTACCGTGGTCAACGTGGCCCATGATGGTAACGATAGGCGCTCTGGGCTCATCGTCCTCAATATCATCCTCAGTATTAATAGCTTCTGACTCTTCTTCTGACGTTGAGAATTCAATATCAAAACCGAATTCGTCCGCAATTACGGTAATCGTTTCTGCATCGAGACGCTGATTAATAGAAACGAAGATTCCCATGCTTAAACAAGCAGAAATTACGTCGTTAACAGAAACCCCCATTAATGAGGCAAGGTCATTGGCAGAAATAAACTCAGTCACCTTAAGAGTCTTCGAATCCTCCTGCTGCTGGAGCATCTTCTCTTCTTCCGCCTCAGCTTTGGCCGATCTCTTATCTCTCCTGTATTTTGACCTGTTGGCTCCTTGCCCGGGCTTACTACCCTTGCTCAACCTGGCGAGAGTAGCTTTTATTTTATCCTGAATCTCCTTGTCGGAGACCTCTTCTTTTTTCTCAAATCTTCCTTTGCCGGGTGTGCTGGCAGGCCTGTCGCCTTCTGGTTTTTTGAACCTCGGAGCATCGCCACTGTCCTTCCCTTCAACAACTATGCGTTTGCGTGGACGTTTCTTTTTCTTCTTGTCTCTGTCGTCAGAGCTGGCAACTGGTTGCTTTTTCTTTGCCTCTGGCAGTTCTATTTTCCCAAGAACAGTCAGACCCTTGAGAGCGTCGGCCTTAGCCTCAATTACCCGATCCTCTTTTTTGATAATTGGCTCCGGTTTGGCCAGCATTGGCGGTTCCTCGGCTATTTTTTCAGAGACTTCTTTGGGTTCTTCTTTTGGAGCCTTGGGCTCTTCAGCGACTTCGGCGGGAGGTTCAGGTGTTTCCACTTTGGCCACCACTTTAGGGGCCTCTTCTACTACCTTCTTTTCCTCTTTAGGAGGCTCAGGAGTAGCAGCTTTGGGAGCATCTTCCGCTTCTTTTTTAGGAGCCTTTTTGGGCTCAAGATCTATTTTGCCTACAACTTTAATTCCCTGAAGTTTCGGGGTTTGAGTTTTTGGCTCCTCCACCTCTTCAGCAGCTTCTTCCTTAGGCTGCTCTTTGCTGGAAAGGTTCTTTATTAAGATTTCTTCTTCTTCATCAGACGATCCGCTCTCCTGTGGAGAGTTCGTATTGATAACCACATTGTCAGAATGCTTCTTACCAATAGTAATGCCGGAAGCTTCTTCTTTCTCGTGGGCAGAAGTAGCAAATTCTCTTGCCAAAAGATCGTACTGCTCCTGAGTGAGCTTGGCATTCGGGCTGCTATCGATTGAAAAGCCCTTCTTCTCCAGAGCCTGAATGACAGTATTTGTACCAACATTCAACTTTCTGGCGACCTGGCTTAGTCTCCACATTCTGTCTTCACTCATACGCAAATATGACTCTTTAAAGCGTGTTATTAAAATTATTATTCAAATTCCTGACGTAGGATAGAGAGCACATCCTGTACTGTTTCCTCCTCCAAATCGGTCCTTCGGATGAGTTCTTCCTTTGTCAAATTAAGAACGCTACGGGCAGTGTCGAGGCCGATTTTCTTGAGCTCGTCAATTACCCAGCCTTCAATTTCATCTGAGAATTCATCCAGTGATACGTCCTCTACTTCATGACCTTCAAGCTCACGGAACACATCGATTTCAAGATCCACCAAACGGCTGGCCAGTTTGATATTCTGTCCACCTTTTCCGATCGCCAACGACACCTGGTCAGGCTTGAGGTACACAGACACTCTTCCATTTTCAGGCTCCACTTTCATGCTGGATATTTTCGCAGGACTCAACGCCCTTGATATATACAGCTCAGTGTTTTCAGTAAAGTTGATAACGTCTATATTTTCATTTTCAAGCTCTCTCACGATACTGTGAATCCTTGAGCCTTTCATACCTACGCAGGCACCAACCGGGTCAATCCTGTCGTCATAAGATTCTACAGCCACCTTGGCTCTTTCTCCAGGCTCACGAACTACCTTTTTAATGGTGATCAAGCCATCATAAACCTCCGGCACTTCGCTTTCGAAAAGCCTTTCAAGGAAAACGGTCGAAGTTCTGGAAAGAATAATCTTTGGGTTTCCATTGACCATCTCCACCCTATGAACAATCGCACGTACATTTTCCCCCTTCTTAAAGCGATCCTTAGGAATCTGCTCAAATTTCGGCAGGATTAACTCATTCCCCTCAGCATCAACCAATAGTATCTCTCTTCCAAGCACCTGGTAAACTTCACCAAGGATGATCTCGCCCACGAGTTCCTTATACTTCTGGAAAAGGATGTCCTTCTCAAGGTCTTTGATTTTCTGAATAAGCGTTTGGCGAGCCATTTGTACCGCTCTTCTACCAAAGTCTTCAAGCTTAACTTCTTCCGCTACTTCTTCTCCAATCTCAAAGTCAGGCTCTATTTTTCTCGCTTCTGTAAGGCTTACTTTATCGTGATCCCAAATGTCTTCCGAGTTATCGTCTACGATTTCTCTGAATCGCCAAATCTCAAGGTCTCCTTTGTCCGCATTGATAATGATGTCAAAGTTCTCATCAGTTTCAAATCTCTTCCTGATCATAGTCCTGAATACATCCTCCAGGATACGGATCATTGTTGGGCGGTCAATGTTTTTTCTCTTTGCAAAATCCGCAAAGGATTCTATAAGAAATACGCTATCCATAGTAAACTGCCTAAAAGGTGACTAAAACTTTTGTATGATGAATGTCCTGAAATAGTATTGTGCTCATTTCGGTGACTTTTTTATTTTTTACTTCTATTTGAATCTCCTGCTCACTCACAGTTATCAACTTGCCCTTTTCCTCTTTTCCGTCGGCTTTAAATACCTTCACCGACCGGCCTATGTTCTTATAGTACTGCCTCAACAACTTCAGGGGCTGATCAATGCCTGCAGAAGACACCTCCAGCTGATACGCATCTTTGATCAAGTCTTCTTCATCTAGTTTGGCAGCTAATTTTCGGCTAATCTTCGCACACTGCTCGATGGTGATTCCACTGTCCCCATCCAGAAACACTCTCAGCTTTTGAGCGTTCTTTGGGCCGGTTAGTGATACTTCAACCACAAACAGGTCACTGTCTATTATTTCGTCAAGCCAACCTTTTATAATCGATTCCTCAGCCATACCAAACCAAACTATATAAAGAAAGGGGACGCTCGTCCCCTTTTTTCTTAATCCAGCCGCAAATTTATATTAATTTTTCTTGTTAACAAAGGGGCCCTCCCAAACTTCTCCCAAACAAAGTGTTCTTGTGATCGTTTGAAAGCAAATATGTTGAGCGGAGGACTCCTTAAATAAAGAATGTTGCCTTCTGCTTACAATTGTTAAATTTGCCGCATGATCCCGAAACTAAGATTATTCAATTCTTTAACTAAGCAAAAGGAAGAGTTTGTGCCCATCAATGCGCCCTATGTGGGCATGTATGTCTGCGGGCCTACGGTTTACAATGATGTGCATTTGGGTAATGTCCGCACGTTTATCAGTTTCGATATTATTTACAGATACCTTTTGCATCTGGGATACAAGGTTCGCTACGTCAGAAATATTACTGATGTGGGGCACTTGACCGGCGATACGGACGACGGAGAAGATAAAATCGGAAAAAGAGCAAAGCTCATGAACCTGGAACCGATGGAGGTGGTGCAGAAATACACCAATGGGTTCCACCAGGTGATGGATATTTTCAACGTGTTGCCTCCCAGCATAGAACCAACAGCAACTGGCCATATTCTCGAACAAATAGAGATGATTAAGACCATTATAGATCATGGATATGCTTACGAGTCTAAAGGGTCTGTTTATTTTGATATCGGCAAGTTCAATGAGAAATATCAATATGGTAAACTGTCAGGTAGGGTTGTAGATGATTTGATGGCTAACACCCGGGAGCTGGATGGACAGGACGAGAAGAGAAACCCGCTGGATTTTGCTGTCTGGAAGAACGCCTCTAGCGAACATATCATGCGATGGAATTCTCCATGGGGAGTGGGTTTTCCAGGCTGGCACCTGGAGTGCTCCGTGATGAGTACCAAATACCTTGGAGAGTCATTCGATATACACGGCGGTGGAATGGATCTGAAGTTTCCCCACCATGAGTGCGAAATAGCGCAGTCTGTTGGTGCCTCGGGGAAAGAGCCGGTAAAATATTGGCTACATACGAACATGCTGACTGTGAATGGCCAGAAGATGAGTAAGTCGCTGGGTAATTCTTTTCTGCCTTCAGAGCTGATTACTGGCACGCACGAATTGCTCGACAGGCCGTACAGCCCAATGACGGTGCGTTTCTTTATGCTGCAAAGCCACTATGCCAGCACGCTTGATTTTTCCAACGAAGCTTTATCTGCTGCCAACAAAGGCTACAAGAAGCTAATGAATGGACTGAAGCTGATTAAAGAAATGAGTTTTGTTCCGGAGGAAGGAGTGGCCCTGAATCAGCAGGCTGTTGACCAAATCAATGGCTTGGCAGATAATTGCTACAGAGCAATGAACGACGATTTCAACACTGCTCTGGCGATCGGGCACTTGTTCAATCTTTTGAAAAAGATCAACTCGCTGCAAACAGGCGGACTTAAGTATGGGGAAATCGGACAAGAGGGCTTTGATAAGCTAAAATCTACTTATCTTTCTTTTGTTGAAGAAATTCTTGGGCTAAAAGAAGAACTTATTGTAGAGCCTAAGAACCTCATAGGTATTTTGCTTACGCTTTATAAAGAAGCAAAAGAGGCAAAAAACTATGATAAGGTAGATGAAATAAGAAGCCTGCTAAAGAATGAGGGCATCACCTTAAAAGACATGAAACAAGGAATTGATTGGGCTTACGAAGAATAAGCCCAATCAGTTAAATCACCTCTTTTCGTATTGATCACTGTAGTACTTCATATAATCGCCTGAAGTAACATTGCTTAACCAGGCGTCATTGGCCAGGTACCACTCGACTGTTTTTTCCAGGCCTTCTTCAAACTGCAACGAAGGCTCCCAGCCTAGCCCTTTCATGATTTTGTTGGCGTCAATGGCATACCTCATGTCGTGACCGGCACGGTCTTTTACATAGGTAATTAGCTTTTCAGAAGTGCCTTCGGGTCTGCCAAGTTTTTTGTCCATGATTTTGCAAAGAAGCTTCACCACATCAATGTTCGTCCACTCATTGAACCCACCAATATTGTAGGTTTCGCCAATTGTGCCCTTGTGGAAAACAGTGTCTATGGCTCTCGCATGATCCACCACGTACAGCCAGTCCCTGATGTTTTCACCCTTTCCATAAACCGGCAGAGGCTTGCTGTTTTTGATGTTGTGAATGCAAAGTGGAATAAGCTTCTCTGGAAAATGGTAAGGGCCGTAGTTGTTCGAGCAGTTTGTAACCACTACAGGGAGCCCATAAGTGTTGGCATAAGCACGCACAAAATGATCTGAACTTGCTTTCGAAGCAGAGTACGGAGACTGTGGATCGTAAGAAGTAGTTTCGGTGAAGAAGCCCTCATCCCCAAGTGAGCCATATACTTCATCGGTTGAAATGTGGTAGAATCGTTTCCCTTCGAATGAGTCTTTCCACGTATCCTTGGCTGCGTTCAGCAGCGTTACTGTGCCAATCACATTCGTTTTGATAAACTCCATGGGGTTGGATATAGACCTATCTACGTGCGACTCAGCTGCAAGGTGCAGCACGCCATCAAATTGTTCTTTTTTGAAAAGATCAAAAATAAACTTGTCGTCGGTGATGTCCCCCTTTACAAAAGTATAGTTAGGCAGACTTTCAATATCCCGTAAGTTTTCCAGGTTGCCGGCGTACGTAAGATTGTCAAGATTGAAAATCTTATAATCAGGATATTTATTAACAAACAGCCTCACCACATGGGAGCCAATAAAGCCAGCTCCTCCGGTAATTAATATTTTTTTCATTGTTTCAGTTTTGCCTGTGCTATTTCCCAGTCCCAGGCTGATTTTAAGGCTTCTTCAATGCCGAATTGGGTTTTCCAATTCAACTTTTTGTTGGCGAGAGACGTATCCGCATAAACTGCTTCGACATCGCCCCCCCTTCGGTCAACAATTTTGTATGGGATGTTAATACCTGTTGCTCTTTCGAATGCCTGAATCATTTGGATCACCGACATACCCACTCCCATGCCCAGATTGTATACTTCGTATGAAGACTCCATAGCTCCATTTGCGAACCGCTGCACCGCATCCACGTGTGCTTTGGCCACATCCATTACATGAATATAGTCCCTGACACAAGATCCGTCAACTGTGTTGTAGTCGTCGCCAAAAACTCTGAGAAACTCCCTTTTCCCGTGCGCCGTTTCTGTAATGAAAGGCACCAGGTGATGTGGCATCCCATGCTGAACCTCGCCGATTAATGACGTAGGATGTGCTCCAATTGGGTTGAAGTATCTCAAAGCTATCGCCTTTACTTCGGAGGCAACAGTTGTGTCTCTGATGATGTCCTCGCACATTTTTTTGGTGTTGCCATAGGGAGAAACAGCCTCCTGGATGGGGGCGTTTTCAGCGACAGGCAATACTTCCGGATTTCCGTACACAGTGCAGGAAGAAGAGAAAATGATCCCTTTGGTCCCAAACTTTGACTGACACTTCAGAAGATTGATAGTCGACAATAAGTTGTTCTCATAATACTTAAGCGGATTGTCGACAGATTCGTTGACCAGAAGGAAGGCGGCAAAATGGATAGCCGCCTTCATTTCCGGATATTTCACAAAAATGGATTCCAACTCATTATAGTTGCACATTTCAACCTGATGAAACAGGCAACGCTTACCAGTGATCTTCTCAATGGCATCTAATACCTTGACCTCTGAATTAGACAGGTTGTCGATAATGATTGGCTCGAAACCCGCATTGATCAGCTCCACAACCGTATGAGAGCCAATATAGCCAAGTCCGCCTGTGACGAGAATTTGATTATTTGCCATCAACGTCTTTTCTACCGATGCTGAAGTACGTAAACCCTAAATCTTCCATCGCTTGTGTGTCGTACAAGTTTCTGCCGTCAAAAATAACCTTAGACTTGAGCAGAGACTGAAGTTTGTCAAACTCAGGCGTTCTAAAAACAGGCCATTCCGTCATAATAAACAGTGCGTCAGTACCTTCAACTGCCGCATACTCGTCGCTACAGAATTCTATGGTGTCACCAAAGAGCTCTTTCACGTTTTCCATGGCTTCCGGATCGTATACCTTCACTTTGGCACCAAGTGCAAGCAGCTCTTTAATATTCTCTAAGGCTGGCGCTTCTCTAATGTCGTCGGTATATGGCTTAAATGCGAGACCCCAGATACCGAAAGTCTTGCCCTTTAGGCTCCCATTGTAAAAAGCTTTGGCCCGATGGATCAACTTGGTTTTCTGCTCCTGATTCACATCCATTACCGAGGTTAGAAGCTTAAAATCATATTTAACTTCCTGCGCCGACTTGGCAAGTGCCTGCACGTCCTTTGGAAAACAACTTCCACCGTATCCGATGCCGGCAAAAAGAAATCTTTTTCCGATCCTGGTGTCCGTACCAATCCCTTTTCTAACCATGTCAACATCTGCTCCCAGGAGCTCACACATGTTAGCAATCTCGTTCATGAATGTGATTTTGGTGGCGAGGAAGGAGTTGGCTGCGTACTTGGTCAGCTCGGCCGATTTCTCATCCATAAAGATAACCGGGTTGCCCTGGCGTACGAATGGGGCATAAAGCTGATCCATTACCTTCTTGGCTTTTTCTGAGCTAGTGCCAATGACCACTCTGTCTGGCTTCATGAAATCATCTACTGCGACACCCTCTCTGAGGAACTCAGGATTTGAGACCACGTCAAAAGGCACTTTCGCATTTTTGGCTATTTGAGCATGTACCTTGTCGGCTGTGCCAACGGGCACTGTGCTCTTGTCAACAATCACTGTATACTCACTAAGAATTGGGCCCAAGTCGCTGGCCACTTTCAATATGTATTTAAGGTCAGCAGAGCCATCTTCGCCGGGAGGTGTGGGCAGGGCTAGAAAAATGATTTTGGCATCCTTGATGCCTTCTTTAAGGTTAGTAGTGAAATCGAGTCTGCCCTGCTTAATATTCCTTTCAAAGAGAACGTCCAAACCAGGTTCATAAATGGGCATGATCTGATTCTTAAGTTTTTCAACCTTCTTTTCGTCGATGTCAACGCACGTTACGTGGTTTCCTGTTTCGGCGAAACAGGTACCTGTCACAAGTCCAACATAGCCGGTTCCAACTACAGCAATTTTCATATTGTTCGGATTTTCTTATTAGTCTGCTGCAAATCTATCAATCTGCAAAATAATTACACCAATTCTTTCGGTAAATGAACGGTTTTTGGAGTTAATTAAACTCGGCGTTGAGACCAACCGTGCGAGAATGCTGGTTGTCAGTTTAAACTAACGATGGATAATTGCGTTTTTATTTTATATAGCCCAAATACACAACATGGATACATTGACAAAAGAACGGAACGAGGAAGCCGAGTCGGAGAACCGAAGAATGATTGAGGAAATGGTGCGTGATTTTGCCGGCGTGGAAATCTCGCCAAACATCAAAAAATGGGATGAGTCCCAGCATTTTCCTAAAGAGCTATTTCATAAAATGGGTGAGCTTGGCCTTATGGGAGTGATGGTGCCGCACGAACTGGGAGGGTCAGGATTTGGCTATCTCGAATACATTACTGCTATCATAGAAATATCGAAAGTGGATCCTTCTATAGGGCTTTCGCTGGCTGCTCACAATTCCCTCTGCACAGGTCACCTGCTTCAATTTGGAAATGACGAACAAAAAAAGAGGTGGCTGCCAAAGCTAGCATCAGGAGAATGGATAGGAGCCTGGGGACTTACCGAACCTAACACCGGCTCGGATGCTGCTAATATGAAAACTACAGCAGTGAAAGATGGGAAGGAATGGGTGATCAATGGAGCCAAAAATTTTATTACCCACGGCATTTCTGGCGACATAGCTGTTTTGATAGCAAGAACGGGCAAAGCGGGTGATTCTCATGGCATGTCGGCTTTCATAGTCGAGAGAGGTACCCCGGGCTTTACGGGTGGAAGAAAGGAAGATAAGCTGGGCATGAGGGCGTCTGAAACAGCTGAAATGATTTTTCAGGACTGTAGAATTCCAGAAGAAAACCTCCTGGGGCAGGTTGGCGATGGCTTTATACAATCATTGAAGGTATTGGATGGAGGCCGGATATCAATAGCTGCGTTAAGCTGTGGCATTGCTGAGGGCGCTTTGCAGGCTGCTTTGGCTTACTCACAGGAAAGACATCAATTCAATAAGCCCATTTCTTCCTTTCAGGGGATTTCCTTTATGCTTGCCGAAATGGCTACCCAGCTGGAGGCAGCCAAACTGCTCACCTATCAGGCAGGTGCCATAAAAAATAGAAAGGGAAAAGTAACAAAGGAA
This sequence comes from Imperialibacter sp., assembly GCF_040222815.1. Classification (GTDB taxonomy): domain Bacteria; phylum Bacteroidota; class Bacteroidia; order Cytophagales; family Cyclobacteriaceae; genus Imperialibacter. The sequence goes on from NZ_JAVKCH010000019.1 coordinate 137,728, forward strand.
TCTGCCATGGCGAAGTACTATGCCTCCGAAGTAGCTGTTTCAGTGGCCAATAATGCGGTGCAGATTTTCGGTGGCTATGGGTTCACCAAGGACTATCCGGTGGAGAAATTTTACAGAGATGCCAAGCTCTGCACTATTGGCGAGGGAACCTCCGAAATCCAAAAGGTGGTTATCTCAAGAGAACTATTGAAATAAATTTGAGTTTTTGGAATTAAAAACTTTATCTTTGCAGCCCATAATTAATTAAGGAAATGATCGTAGTAAACATTAAGGAAAACGAGTCAATCGACAAGGCACTTAAGAGATTCAAGAAGAAATTCGAGAGAACAGGCGTTCTTAAGGAGCTTCGCAGCCGTACTTTCTTTGTTAAGCCTTCTGTTAAAAACAGAGAAGAAAAAATCAAAGCAGCCTACCGTCAGCAAATGATGGGGCAGGAAAATTTATAATAGCGGATATATTTCATAAGTTAGTGAATAAGGTGATTTCACTAACTTATGATTGATTCTTTTCTCAAATACCTCCAATTCGAAAAGAGGCTTAGCCCCCATACCCTTACCTCATACAAGAGTGATCTAACTCAGGCTGAGTCATTTCTAAACAGTGAATTTTCCTACGGGTTAAAGGATGCCAACTATCAGGCATTGAGAACGTGGCTTATCCACCTTGTTGAACAGGGCCTGGAAAGCAAGTCAGTTAACAGGAAAATTGCCTCCCTCAAGTCATACTACAAGTTTCTTCTCCGCAGAGAGGAGATAGAAAAAAGCCCGGCCGACAAGCTGAAGCCTCTCAAAACCCCCAAAATGCTCCCCTCATTCGTAAGGGAGAGTGAAATGACCATTCTACTTGACCAAATTCCTTTTCCGGAGGGATTTGTTGGTGTCAGAGATAAGCTTATTCTCGATTTTTTGTATGGCACAGGCATACGTCTTTCCGAATTAATTAATTTGAAGGATGAGGACATCAATTTCTATCAGGGGCACGTTAAGGTATTAGGCAAGCGAAACAAAGAAAGGGTGATCCCTATTCCAGCGCCACTTGTTGAAGAAGTTAGAAAATATATTACCCTTAAGAAGGGGCATTTGTCTGAAAATTTCTCTAACTTTTTGATAGTAACTGATGAGGGAGATAAAGCCTATCCTATGATGATTTACAGGACGGTAAAAGCGTATTTGAATATGGTTACTAGCTCGGAAAAGAAAAGCCCACACGTACTTAGACACACCTTCGCTACCCACTTGCTCAACAAGGGAGCTGATCTTAATGCTGTAAAAGATTTACTTGGTCATGCCAATTTAGCAGCTACTCAGGTGTATACACACAATACACTTGACAAGCTGAAGTCTGTTTATAAACAAGCCCATCCAAAGGCTTGATTGTTGTACCCTTAAATTTTAGTATTATGAAACTGCAGATGCATTCAATCCACTTCGACGCCGACATTAAATTGTTGGACTTCATTCAAAAGAAAACCGATAAGCTAAATACCTTTTATGACAGGATTATAGATGGTGAAGTATTTATGCGTCTCGAGAAGAATGATGTAGAAAACAAAGTAGTTGAAATAAAGCTGAATATTCCTGGCTCACAATTGTTTGCCAAAGAGCAGTCTAAATCTTTTGAAGCTGCAACCGATCTGGCAGTGGAAGCCTTGCGAAGGCAGCTGAAAAAATTTAAGGAAAAGCAAAAGGTAGCTTAAAAAGAAAGGCCCGTTTAGTAGCGGGCCTTTCTTTTTCAGGTATGAAAACATACATTTGCCTTATTTTTGAAAACCTTTGGGACGCCAGGTCAGGTAAAACTTGAAATGCTATGAGCCAAGACGAAAGAACCAGATACTCAGACGAAGAGCTTAGAGAATTTGAGGAAATAATCTCTCAAAAGCTCGATAAGGCACGAAGTGAGCTTAAATACATCAAGGAGTCGCTTAGCAGAAGCAACGATGAAGGCACGGATAATACCTCTGGAAACATAAAGGTACTGGAAGACGGCGCCGACATGATGGAAAAGGAAAATCTGAGCCAGCTGGCCTCCAGGCAGCAAAAATTTATGGTTCAACTCGAAAATGCCATGGTGAGGATAAAAAATGGCACCTATGGCATTTGTGTAGATACCGGAAAGCTAATCTCTAAGGAGCGCTTAAAAGCTGTTCCTCATACTATGCATTCTATTGAAGCTAAATTGAAGCAGTCACGAAACTAAAGTAGTAGGGGTTTATAGCAGTTGGATTATCTTGTCAATCATATTGAAGCACTCATCTTTTGCTCACCCAAGCCAGTAAGGGATGAAGACTTGAAGAGTACGCTGGAGGAAATGTTCGGCACTGAAGTGCCTGGAGATGATATTTCCCTTGCGATTGAAAAGCTAAAAGAAAAATATAGTGCGGAAACCTTTGCCTTCGAGCCTGTAAAGTCTGGAGGAGGCTATCAGTTTCTTACCAAACCAGCGTATCAGGCAAGCATAGGCATTTTGCTGAAGCAGCAATCAAAAAGGCGCCTTTCTACCTCCTCCCTTGAGACTTTGTCGATTATTGCCTATAAGCAACCAATGACCAAATCGGAGATCGAGCAAATTCGTGGTGTCAATTGCGACTACGCTGTACAAAAGCTGCTTGAAAAAGAGCTGGTCGAAATTAAGGGAAAGTCAGAAGGGGTAGGCAGACCTCTTTTGTACGGCACAAGCAGCAAATTTATGGACTACTTTGGCATTAACGATTTGAAAGAAATGCCGACCCCCAAAGACTTTCTCAAAGAAGAAAATGAGATTGGGGAGACCAAATCGGAAGAATAACCCTTCTTTTTTATTACATTCCACTTATGAAGAAACCATTTAAAGGAGGAAAGAAATTCTCCGACGATAAGCCGTCTTTTGGTGCGGGCAAACGCAGCGAGCCAGGCAAGAGAAGCGATGACCCTAAAAGGTCAGGGCCTTCTGCCAGGCGCAAGGGGCCTGCTACCGGCTCTGCTGACGGCTCAGGCCAGCCGTCGGAAGGCCGGAATAGGCGAGGTTCTTCAGAGGGCACCAGCCGTCCTAAGAGGTCAGCAGGGAGCTTTGGTGAAAAGTCGACTGGTCGTGTGAAAAGAAGCTCACCTGACAATGCTACGGAAGGAGCGTTCGAAAGAACTTCCCGCTTTGCCAGTAAGCCAAAAGGTAAAGGTGCGCCAAAAGGGCCAAGAAAGGGTGGAGCGGCTGGAAAACCCTTCAAACAGAAATACGATGAGAAGCCTGTGTCTCCCAATGAGCCAGTTCGTTTGAATAAATACTTGGCTAATGCTGGCATCGCTTCACGCCGGGAGGCTGATAAGCTGATTGAAGAGGGAAAAGTGACCATCAATGGTAAGGTGGTAACCGAGCTTGGGCTTAAGGTAGGGCCAAAGGACGTTGTGAAGTTTGATGGAAGGGTAATGAAAGCTGAGAAGCTGGTTTATCTGTTGTTGAACAAGCCCAGGGATTTTATAACTACAGTTACCGATCCGCAAAACAGGAAGACTGTGATGAAACTGGTGGCTAATGCCTGTGAAGAGCGGATTTACCCGGTTGGCAGACTGGACAGGAACACAAGTGGGCTGCTACTTTTTACCAACGATGGAGAATTGGCTAAAAAGCTGAGTCACCCTTCGCACATGGTGAAGAAAATTTATTATGTAGAATTGAATAAGCCATTGAAGGCCGATGACCTTGCAAAAATCAAGGCAGGCCTTGAGTTGCAGGATGGCCCCGTTCAGCCCGACGATATTCAGATCGTATCTCCAGATTCGATAGGTATCGGAATTGAGATACACGTTGGCCGAAACAGGATCGTTAGGCGTATTTTTGAGTACCTGGGCTACGACGTGGTGAAGCTCGATAGGGTGATGTATGGAGGGCTTACCAAAAAAGACCTTACCAGGGGCACGTGGCGTATGCTTACTAAGTCGGAAATTAATATGCTGAAGAACTTCACCTAATTCAGCCTCACACTGTTTCGAGTCACTTTAGTGCACTGATAAATGGCATCACTCCGTTGCCTTTATAACTTCCATTAGTTGTTTTAATATTGTAGTTGGCCGGAATGTGCTTCGGTCAACTATTTAGTATGCATGCATACTATTTTTCATAAATCCTTTATATCTTCGAAATAATGAAAGCAAAGTCGGATGACTATCGCTGCGTGAAGAAGTGGGATGAGGAGGATAGAAAAAGAAAATGCCTTCGCTAGCGAAGGCATTTAAGTGATGTGGTGCTGAGTGGATTCGAACCACCGACTCACGGATTTTCAGTCCGATGCTCTACCAACTGAGCTACAGCACCCTCAGAAATGAGAATGCAAAAGTATGGATTAAATGATTTGATCCAAAAACAATTTGAAAAATAAAGGAAACTAGCGACAAACAACATGACCTACCTTCCGCAAATTGCGTTTTTAGCTATTCTGGCCGTTGCGGGCTTTATGCTTTTCGGTCGAATCCGGCAGATAAGAAAGAATATTTTACTGGGAAGACCTCTTAATAGATCGGATCGTAAGAGTGAAAGATGGAAGACCATGCTGCTTGTGGCGTTCGGACAGCAGAAGATGTTCAAGCGTTTTATTCCAGCCTTTTTTCATTTCTTCATTTATGCGGGCTTTCTCATCATTAATCTGGAGGTGCTGGAGTTTGTGCTCGACGGTATATTGGGAACGCACAGGCTGTTTGCTCCTTTGCTCGGCAGCATTTATGGTGTGGCAATTAACTTTTTCGAATTTCTTGCGCTGGCCGTTTTAGTTGCCTGTGTTGTCTTCCTGATAAGGAGAAATATTTTGAGGGTGCCGAGATTCACAAAGCCTGAGATGAAAGGATGGCCTGCACTGGATGGTAACCTTATTTTGGTAATTGAAAGCATCCTGATGCTTGCGATACTAACTATGAATGCCACCGATCAGTTGTTGCAGACTCAATTGCCGGAGGCATATCATCAGACAGGCACGCTGTACATCAGCTCTGTGCTTATTCCATTATTCGACGGACTGAGCACTGACACGCTGGTAGTTGTTGAACGGTTTGCATGGTGGTTTCACATCATTGGCATTCTGGCCTTCGCTATTTATGTTACTTACTCAAAGCATCTACACATTTTCATGGCGTTCCCAAACACCTGGTACTCAAACCTCAATGCGAAAGGGAAATTTGAGAACATGGAGACGGTGACCAATGAGGTGAAGATGATGCTGGGAATCCAATCGGATCAGGCCGCACCTCCGGCAGAGGTAGGAAGGTTTGGCGCCAAAGACATAATGGACCTGAGCTGGAAGAACCTGATGGATGCCTATGCCTGCACAGAATGTGGTCGCTGCACATCTGAGTGCCCGGCTAACATAACTGGCAAAAAACTTTCGCCCCGTAAAATTATGATGGATACGAGAGATCGGATGGAAGAGTACGGGAGTTTTCTTGCTAAAGGTGGAGAGCCGGGAGCAGACGGGAAGTCTCTTCTGGGTGACCATATCTCCAAAGAAGAGATTAACGCTTGTACCACATGTAATGCCTGCACCGAAGCCTGTCCGGTTAATATTGACCCTTTGAATATCATTGTGCAGATGCGCCAGTATGTGGCCATGGAAGAATCGGGCTCGCCAGCCTCGTGGAACACTATGTTTTCGAATATCGAGAATAATTTTGCCCCCTGGAAGTTCCCACCCTCCGACCGGTTCAATTGGGCCAACGAACTGAAACAAGAACCTTCAAAAGACTAAACAATGGAGTATAAGATATCAACGATGGCCGAAATGGCCGCCAAAGGAGAGTCGCCCGAAGTGTTGTTTTGGGTAGGCTGTGCCGGTTCTTTTGATGACCGTTACAAGAGAGTGACGACTGCCTTTGTTAAAATCCTCAACCACGCCGGGATAAAATTTGCAGTTTTGGGCCAGGAGGAGGCGTGCACCGGGGATCCTGCCAAGCGGGCCGGGAATGAGTTTTTGTTTCAAATGCAGGCCATGGCCAATATTCAAGTGCTCAATGGCTATGAAATAAAAAAGATAGTGACGGCTTGCCCTCACTGCTTCAACACCCTGAAGAATGAGTATCCCAGTCTTGGCGGCGACTACGACGTGATCCACCATTCTACCTACCTGCAACAACTTATCAATGAAGGCAGAGTGAAGGTGGCCGGAGGGGCCTTTAAGGGCAAAAAGATTACTTATCATGATAGCTGCTACCTCGGCAGGGCCAATCAGGTGTATGAAGCGCCAAGAGAGGTGATTTCCGCACTTGATGCTGATCTGGTGGAAATGAAGAGATGCAGAACTACTGGGCTTTGCTGCGGTGCCGGAGGAGCACAAATGTTTAAAGACGCTGAGAAAGGCAATAAGGAAATCAATATTGAACGCACCGAAGAGGCACTGTCAACCGGTGCGGAGGTGATAGCCGCCGCTTGTCCGTTCTGCATGACCATGTTGTCGGACGGGGTCAAGAACAAGGAAAAGGAGAGTCAGGTGAGGGTGCTTGACCTTGCAGAACTCATTTTGGCATCAAACTCTGACCTGTCAAATTCGTAGTTGATTGGAACTTTAGTTTTATTGTAATTATTAGTAATAGCGACGGCTCGATTAGTTCATGTAGCCCCGGGCTTTTATATTTACTAAAAATTATAAGGCATGTTTATTCCTTTTGATCAGATGGAGGACACCAGCAGGTTGTGGGTGTACCAATGCGATAGATTCCTTACCGACGAAGAGGTGGAGTGGCTTTCCGGTTCGCTTACTTCATTTCTTGATTCGTGGAAGGCCCATAACCAGCCGCTTACGAGTTCTTTTATTATAGAAAATAAGGTGTTTGTCATTATCGCAGTCGACGAAGCGTCTTATGGTGCTTCAGGTTGTAGTATTGATGCATCTGTTCACGAACTCCAAATACTTCAGGAAAAACTGAAAGTAGACTTTTTTACAAGAGACACAGTGATTTTTAAAAATGGGAAGTCTCTTGAGAGAGTTAAGCTGCAAGAAATAAAACCAAAAGTAGCAAGTGGTGAACTGGAGGCCGATTCTCGGGTATTCAATACACTGATAAGTTCAAAGGAAGACCTGAAAGCAAATTGGCTGGTGGCGGCTGGAGACACCTGGTTGAAACGTTATTTTAAAACTGCGCATACCTTTCAATAGGGACATTCGTTAAATTGAGTGTTTGAAGGTTGTACCTCGTTTAATAGTAGTTGTTATGAGAAACACCTGTTTGGGACTAGTATTGGGATTGTTTTTTCTGGCTGGATGCAGTGTTTCCAAAAAAGCAGAAAAGTCATATGCCAATGCGGAATATGACGTTGCTATCGACCAGTATCAGACACTGGTGAAGAAAAATCCACGAGATCCTGACCTCAATTATCGGCTTGCGGAAGCTTACAAGAAGTCGAATAAAATTGGCCAGGGAGCGCCCTACTATCGTGCTGCTATTCAGAATGGTATTGATGACGAAATGGCATGGTTTGAATATGCTCAAGCCCTCAAAGCAGTAGGGAAATATGACGACGCTAAAGATGCGCTGAATGACTACTTACTGAAAGCTTCAACGCCATCTATCAAGAAGCTCGCAGAAGATGATCTGGCGAGCCTTGAGAAGCTTGATCTTTTGAAAGACAGAGAGTCGTACTACAGGGTAAAAAACCTTGAAACGGTTAACACACCAGCTGCTGAATATAGCCCTGTTTACAATAAGGGCGACCTGTATTTCACCTCAAACAGAGATGGTGGAAAAGTGTACAAGGCCACTGGCACGGGTTTTACAGATATTTACAGTGTGAAAACAAGAGGTGCCGTTGTCGACCTCACCTCGCTGAAAGCCCTGGATCCGGTTATTAATGACCCGGGAGTTAACGAAGGGTCTGTTGCCTTTTCTTCAGATGGCTTTACGATGATTTTTGCCAAAGGCAACACAGGAAAAAGCAGTGATGCCGAGCAAATTAACTTGTTTTTTACCCGATATAGGAACGGGCGATGGTCTACCCCAAGGCCCGTCAATGTCAATGAGCCCTCGTCGTGGGACAGCAGCCCGGCTATGAGTCCTGATGGCACCACTTTGTACTGGGCGTCGGACAGACCAGGCGGACTGGGTGGCAGCGACATTTATTCAGCTACCCTAAACAACCGGGGCCGTTGGGTGGATATCAGAAACCTGGGACCTGAAATCAACACAGCGGGTGACGAAGCATTCCCATATATGGCCGAGGATGGCTCTCTTTATTTTTCTTCTAATGGGCATCCGGGGCTCGGCAGCATGGATATTTTTGTGGCCAAGCGACAGGGCGGAGCGATGAGGGTAGACAACCTTGGGGCACCTGTCAACTCGGAAGGAGACGATTTTGGCTTGTTCCTTTTTAATCCTACGAGAGGCTTCTTTTCTTCCAACAGACCCGGTGGAAAGGGCGATGACGACATTTATACCTTTGTCAATGACGACCCTAATCTGAAAATCATCAATTTTCATCTAGCAGGGACTACTGTAACGCCCGATGCTACCGGAACTGACGAGATTTTAGGCAATACCAAAGTGAGGCTTCTGGATGAAAAAGATGACAAGCTGATTAGCGAAACCTTCACCGGTGACGATGGCTCCTTCAATTTTCAGGTTTTTGGGGAAGAAAACTATTATCTGGTAGCCGAAAAGCCGGACTACTTCACCACCAGGATCGACTTTAGCACTGTAGGCAAAACGCCTGACAGAAGCACACTTACTGAGCTGATCACTAACGTAACTTTTGAGACAAAAATCCGGCTCGACAAAATTATTATGCAAAAGCCGATTGTGTTGGAAAATATCTACTACGATCTGGACAAGGACGACATCAGAACCGATGCTGCAGTTGAGCTTGACAAACTGGCGCAACTCATGAGAGACAACCCAGAGATTGAAATTGAACTTGCTTCTCACACAGATGATCGAGCTCCCGACGACTATAACCTTGACCTTTCAGATAGAAGGGCCAGATCAGCGGTTAGATACCTTGTTTCACAGGGAATAAACGCCTCCCGCATGGTGGCCCGGGGTTATGGAGAAACTCAGTTGATCATCAAAGAAGCACAAACTGAGGAGGAGCATCAGGTCAACCGTCGTACCGAATTTAAAGTGACAAAATACGACAAGTCTAAGTTCATCATCGAAGACGAAGATCAGCCCGGCTCGCTGGAAGACGATGAGTTTGATAAGTATTTTAAACGAGGAAACGGGGGAGAACAACAGTAATGGCGCTCGACACTGTAAAGGTCTTTTTGCTTCCCACGGAGCCGGTCTATTCTCATATCCAAAAACTCAAGCTTCAGCTTAAGGAGAAAATAGGCAACTTTTTCTATTGGGACTATGAGCCGCACATTTCCCTTATTTATCTGAAAGTTGAACAGGGTCACCTCGAGCCGCTTGTGCAGGCTGTTGAAAAAGTAGTGACAGGTGTTCTTCCTTTCGACATCTCATTGAATAAAATTATCGCACCCGGCAGGGGTTTGATTTTTGTGGATGTGGAGAAGTCACTCCCTCTAAGGGTATTAACCAATAGCCTTCACCAGGCCTTCAAAGATTATCTGACTGGAGAGAAACCTCAGCACGAAGATTTTGAAAAATACCTGAGGCACCACATCACCATTGGCAACTACATCAAGGGTGACAACTACGACAAGGCGATTAAGTTCCTTGCCAGTGCGTCTGTTCCCGATGCTTTTGAATGCCGAAGAATTGTGATCTACAGGGAAGATCCCGAAACGAGGAAGAACATCCTTTTAAAGGAGTTTGCTATCTAATGATAATCTACAGCCCAGTCGGTCGCATGTCTTCAATTAATTGGCTAAAGAAGGCGAACAATTCTTGTGGGTCGCTTATTTTTGTCGGATGAACGAGCGCTACCTGCAAAGAGGTGTGTCGGCCGACAAGGAAGACGTGCACCAGGCAATTTCGAAACTTGACAAAGGTCTTTTCCCCAAAGCATTTTGCAAGATTGTGCCCGACATGCTGGGCAATGACGCTGAATGGTGCAATATTATGCATGCTGATGGTGCCGGCACCAAGTCATCGCTAGCCTACCTGTATTGGAAAGAAACGGGCGACTTAAGTGTTTGGAAGGGCATTGCCCAGGATGCAGTCATTATGAACACCGACGACCTGCTCTGTGTGGGGGCTACCGACAACATTCTTCTCTCCTCGACCATTGGGCGTAATAAGCATAAAGTGCCGGGAGAGGTCATCTCAGCAATTATTAACGGTACCGAGGAAGTCCTGCAGCTATTGAGAGACCATGGTGTGAATATAGCATTGACCGGAGGGGAGACTGCCGACGTTGGCGACCTGGTTCGAACCATCATAGTAGACAGCACGGTGATCGCCAGAATGAAGCGCTCGGACGTTATCACGACTGACGGGATAAAGCCGGGGAATGTGATTGTTGGACTTGCGTCGTACGGCCAGGCTACCTACGAAGCCAGTTACAATGGAGGCATGGGTAGCAACGGACTAACTTCTGCACGTCATGATGTTTTTGAAAAGGCCTATGCGGGCAAATATCCTGAAAGTTACGATGCTGCAGTAGCAAGAGACCTGGTGTACTCAGGGAAATACAAGCTAACCGACAGGGTAGCAGGCGTGCCGTTAGATATGGGGAAGTTGGTACTGTCTCCCACAAGGACATACGCACCGGTAATGATGGAGATTTTTAAACACCACCGGGCAGCGATTGATGGAATCGTCCATTGCAGTGGCGGAGCACAAACCAAAGTACTCCACTTTATCACTGAGAACCATGTTGTAAAAAACAACATGTTTGACGTACCGCCTTTATTCAGGATCATTCAGGAAGAAAGTGGTACGGATTGGAAGGAGATGTACAAAGTGTTCAATATGGGGCATCGGATGGAAATATATACCGACGCTGATTCAGCGGAGAACATGATTCAAATTGCGAACAGTTTCGGAGTTGATGCGCAAATTATAGGTGAGGTGAAGGCCTCAGCTAGCCCGCTTGTCACGATTTCCAGTGCACGTGGCACTTTTGAGTACAGCAAAGCTTAGCTTTTTACTTTCAGGGATAGAATCATAAAAACAACTAATCCTGTGGCCAGCCACCAGTTTCCAGAAAGGGCGACAATGATTGCGAATACAATCAGGTAATATATTGGGAAGAAGACCATGCCCATTCCGAACTTTACGGCGCCGAGAAACTTGTTGTCTTTGATTTTACTTTTCAAGAAACGGGAAAGGAGTGTGAGCACGGGCCAGTGTAAAGCACGGGCCAGTGGGTTAATTTTTCTTTTCTTTGGTTTGGGTGCAGGTCTTGAGTCGACGTCTATGTTTCTGAAAAATTCAGGCGACGTTAAATCTACCCCCGAAAGCCCAGCTTCTTCGAACCAAAAATTTTCATTGGCACTGCTGCCAATCTGGATGATCTCCTGCTCCATACCGTCACTCACCGCTTTGGTAAGCGATAATAGTCCTTTTTGTTCGCTCTCTTCATAATCTTTCTTGAAATCGAGCACTTTGACCGGTTTGCCGAAACGCATCTGAAACGCCGTATTGAAATTCCAGTAGTGCTCGTAGTTCAGTCCCACCGGCACAATATAAATTTCCTTTTCAAAGTTAGACTCCTGTGCTGACTGGAATGCAATACGAGCCATCCCCTTCTTGAGCGGCCTAAGGTTGTGTGCGCAGACTTGGTCGCCTTCCGGAAACAGTAGCAGACATCCATTATCCCTCAGTAGCTGACTACAGTTTTTAAACACTTCTTCATTTTTTCCAAGGGTATCCTTGCCGTCTCGCTGCCTATAGACAGGCCACATATGAAAACCAAAAAGAATTTTTTGTATCAGCCCTTTCTTGAACACGTCGGAGCGGGTGAGGAAATGAAGCGACCTGGGCTGAAAACAGGCGGGGAGAATGGCATCCAAAAATGAGTTCTGGTGATTAGGGGCAAGGATGACAGGTGCATTCCTTGGTAAATTTTCGAGACCGGAAACCTTGAAATGGCCGTAAAAAAACCATAGAGCGACCCTAACAATTGGCCGAAAAATGAAATAGATCATGTATAACGTTAAAGTTTAGTTGGAACGGGACCACAGGTAACTGACGGTCATCCCGGATACCATGTGCCAGATGCCCCACCAGGCGGCAATCAGCGCCATGCCTCCCAAGCCGTCAAAAAAAGTAAATATGAGCAAAAGTCCCAAGCCCGAGTTTTGAATTCCTGTTTCAATAGCAATCGTACGACGATCAGTGGAAGTCAAACCGGAAAATCTGGCCAGGGCATAGCCTCCACCCAGGGCAAGCGCATTGTGGATCAATACCAGAATGACAACCAGGTAAATATGGTTGTAAAATATTTCGTAGTTGGCGGTAAGGGCTCCAACAACGAATAGCGCAAAGATGCCCAGGGAGACCTTGCGAAATACATTGCCATATTTCAGGCACCATTCCGGGGCTTTGTGCTTTGCTGTCATGCCTACGATAAGTGGCACGCCAAGTATGATGAATACGGCCGTAAAAACATCTAAAACGGAAAGATCCACTTTTGTAAGCAACCTGGCGGTAGGCTCATATTGGCTGGCCCAGAATGATAGATTGATAGGGGTGAAAAGAATAGCACCTACAGTTGAAAATGCGGTGAGGGTGACTGATAGTGCCACATTGCCTTTGGCCATGAAAGAGAAAAAATTCGAGACATTACCACCAGGGCAGGCCGCTACCATGATCATGCCCAGAGCAATACTTGGGGCCGGTTCCCACGCCAGTATGAGAAGAAAAGTCAGAAGAGGAAGGACGAGGAACTGTGAGATGATACCTACAACCGCCGCTTTCGGGTATTGTGCGATTTTTTTAAAATCTCCTACCGAAAGCTCAATAGCCACGCTGAACATGATGAAGGCCAGCAGCAAGTTAAGACCCCAGGCAGATCCCTGACTAAAATTAAGATGCACACTATCGATCGCTTCCATGTATTTTTAATGCAAGGCGAAAGATAGGAAGAAAAATGTTTGTTCGGCTGCTGAGTTAAATGCAGCTTCTTTTTCGACTGCCGGTTTATGCTAGTTTACACGCATAATAAAGGCTAGCACAAGGTAAGGTGGCCGGTTGTCGTATTGCTGACCTCCCCCAGTAGCGCCAGCAGATGCTCCTACACCACTTGAGGAGACAGAGAAAGTGCCGGTAAACGAGGCCGAGCTTGTGGTGACCGAACTTGTGTTGCTTGGAGAGCCCCCCGGGCCCACCATGCTTTTATTTGTGTTCGGAATAATGGATCGGTATTCTGTGACAGAATAATTATGATCATGAGTCAAGGTAGCCGCATGGGTATGACCAGGGTCGTTTACCCCATGCGAGTGGTTAGGCAGCATGGCCTCGTTAATCATTATGTAGTCAGAGCCCCCACCCGGGCCCTTGGAAGGATAGTCAGAACCACCTGGGTTCAGACCAACAATAAACCTGCCTCTTAAATCTGGCGTGCCATTGCCACCATCGCAGAGATACCAGCCAGCCGGAAGTGCGTTTGGGTCGCCACTCCACATCACGATGCTTTTGACAGGGAAAGAAGCCAGAGAATTCCAAACGTCATTGGCTCCATTGTAAACACTGACGTTATTTCCAATAGAGTCGTAATACATCATTCCGTCTTCTTCCGCTAGCAAGTGCTTTCTGTGGTTGGTTCCGTCGTTCATTTCAGTAGCGTAGTTAGGCAATAGCACACCTTTGTTTTTTTCCTGGACATCAATGACAACGACGGCCTTTTCGTAAGGCGGGGTTGGCCCAGTGCCTATAAAAAGAAAGTCTTCCGGCCCTTGTGCTTTTAGGCAGAAACTCGTAAGAAAGCAGACGGTAGTGAGTAGCCATCGATGTGGCTGGGTTATCTTTTTCATAGCTTCATGATAAACGCCAATACATAATATGGAGGTCTATTGTCGATGGCCTGACTTGAGCCGGTTTCCCCTACGGAAATTCCCGTCCCTGAACTGCCAACTGTTACCGTGGTTCCCACCCTTGAGGTTGACTTGGGGTTGGCCACGGGGAGATAGTGAAACCCGGCAACAGGTGCAGTGCTTGCACCTGCGATAACGCCGGTGCTCTTTTCGGCATCACTGACAGAGAAATCATGATCGTGAGCACCTGGAGTAAAACCTAGGCTGTGTGTGTGATCAGATGAAATACTGTGCGAATGTGACGGCATTTCTGCTATAGTAAGTGTGTGAAAGGCCCCACCTGCGGTGACGGAGTTCAGCGTGGCATAGTCTCCGCCGCCAGAATAGCCAGCTATAAATTGGCTCCTGAGGTTAGGGGTTGGGATGCCACCTGATGTTACAGCCCCTTGCAAATTATAGGTGTTTCCGTCGCAAAGCACCCAGCCATCCGGCAAACTTGAGACATCTCCTCCCCACATAATCACCGTACCGGAGGGCACAGGAGCGATATCTGTCCAAACGCCTCCTTGGGAATAGGCAAGGAATCCGGAGGATGTGTTATATATAAGCAGCCCATCGGTGGGCCCGACAATTGATGTAGTAGTTCGTGGTATGAGCACTCCCTTATTGATATTGGAAACCCTTTCTCCGACCTGAAAGGCCGCTGACGGCTCCGGGTTAGTCGTCCCTATGGCTGCGCCTTGTTGGGCGTTGGTATAGTTGGCCAGGAGAAAGGCAAACACAAAAATCAGATTAATTTTAGCTGGAAACTTCATGGTTATAATTTCATGATGTAAACAAGAACATAGAAAGGTGGGCGATTGTCGAAGGCAGCACCCGACCCATTGTTTTGCAATGAAATGTTTGCACTGGCGGGACTCATCGATGCCGAAAAGGAACCGTTGCTTGTGGTGACGTCATAGTCAACGATAGTACCACCGTCTCTGTAAGCGACGGTAGAGAGATGATCGTCCGCCCGCCCGAAAGTTGGCCCAAAGCTACTGGAACTGTAGCTGATGCTGTGCGTATGACTTGTGTTTGCAGGCAGTGTGACGGCATGGTTGTGACCTGGGTCAGTAATGGTGTGGGTGTGGCTTGGCAAGTTATCTACCCCAAGACCTACTGTTCCAGATCCTCCAGGGGTGCCATTAATAGTCGCATAGTCTCCTGACCCTGAGTACCCAACAACGAATTTGCCCCCCAGATTTGGTCTTCCATTGTTGCCGTCGCAAATCGCCCACCCCGCCATGTGCTTAACCCCCACGCCTCCGGGAAAGTAGGTAGAAATATCCCCATACCACATTGTAATTGTTCCCGCCGGCACCGGCTTCATTGCCTCCCAGCCGCTGCGGCTGTTATAATAGTAATAGCAGTGTTGTTCGATGTCGTATACAATCAATCCATTGGCGGGGCTGGGTAATGTTGCCCGCTGCACGGAAGTAAGCCGGGGAAGTAGTATGCCCTTTTCTGAGCCAATATTCAAAAGCGCATTGTCAGAGCTCAAGGCGTTCCCTATGATAACTTCCTGCCCGTAGAATGTTTGTGGAAAAAAATATGTAAATATTATAATGCCTGATATGAGGCTGTTTTTTCTGGATAGCATTGGTTATTCCTGTTTGAGCATGTGCTTAAAATAGGAATAATTTATAAAATGGAAAAGTTGATAGTTTTATTATGCTGAATAAGGGTATTTTTTTTCGGTTTGTCGGCAGGAAAGAAAGATTTTTGGGAATCTATTTTTTGGGAATTATGACTGACCTTCCGTAGCTCAAATGAAATCCTTAGAAGGCATTTTTAGGCCTGGATTCAATCCACATACCCAAATCGTTTCAACTTGAGCTTATTTTGCCGCCAGTCTTTTTCAACCCTCACATAGGTTTCGAGGTGGACTTGCTTGCCGAAGAAGGCTTCCATGTCCTTCCTTGCCTCTATCCCCACTTTTTTCAAAGCCAGCCCTCCATGCCCAATAATGATCGCCCTTTGAGTGGCCCGCTCAACAAAAATCTCTGCCATCACACGGATAATCTTTTCTTCCTCTTTGAATGAAGCAATGATTACTTCGCAGCTATAAGGCACTTCCTTTTTGTAGTTCAGAAATATTTTCTCTCTGATGATTTCTGATGCAAAAAACCGCTCGGTTCGGTCTGTCATTTCATCGTCAGGGAAATACGGTGGGTGGACAGGCAGTTTTTCTAATATTTGGTCAAACAGTGGCTCCAGGTTGGTCTTGTCGAGGGCGGAGATGCAGAGAATAGGGATATCACCCGAAAACTCTTTGAAGTAAGTGACCTTGTCTTCCAACTGGCTGCCTTTTGACTTGTCTATTTTATTAATCACAAAAAGGGCAGGCACGCCGCTCTTCCTCAACAGCTCCAGAATTTCGACGTTGTCGCCATCCATTTTGTCGCCCAGCTCGACAACGAAAAGAATCATATCTGCATCTTCCAGCGACTGGTACACAAAACGCATCATCGCCTCCTGCAATTCATACTGAGGCTTCATTACCCCGGGTGTGTCGGAGTACACAATCTGGAAATCTTTGCCTGTCAATATCCCAAAAATGCGGTGGCGGGTAGTTTGGGCCTTGGCTGTGATGATGGAGAGGCGCTCACCAATGAGGGCGTTCATGAGGGTAGATTTGCCGACGTTGGGTTTGCCGATGATGGACACAAACCCCGAACGGAACGCTGGAGATGGCTGGTCAGTAGATTTTTTTGACATTCTTTTGAATTATTCTGTAAAGGTACTTGTTTTTGCTTAAAAGCTGCCTTACATTTGTAGCCCTTTAACAAACATATCGCGGGGTGGAGCAGTTGGTAGCTCGTCGGGCTCATAACCCGAAGGCCACAGGTTCGAGTCCTGTCCCCGCTACTAACAAGGCCTCAGCGCACGCTGAGGCCTTTTTGTTATGCGTTGTTATGGTAGCGAAAAAGCCGGAGGAGCTTTTCTGAATTATTATGACGAATTTTACCAATAATATTTGTTTTCAGCAGAGCCATCGTGGCTGATTTCCTCATTCATTATTACTAATCTTTTATTTTCCAGTGGCAAATATCGTAGCAATTGTAGGCAGGCCCAACGTCGGCAAATCCACTTTCTTCAACAGACTGATAGAGAAGAAAAAGGCCATTATGGACAACGAACCCGGCGTAACCCGGGATCGCCACTACGGCTACGCCGAGTGGATTGGTAAATATTTTACGGTGATTGATACCGGCGGATATGTGGTGGGGTCGGATGATATTTTTGAAGCTGCCATCAGAGAGCAGGTAGTGGAAGCGCTCGAAGAGGCCTCGGTTATCCTGTTCATGGTTGACTGTGGTGAGGGCGTTACGCCATGGGACAGAGACTTCGCCAACGTCGTGAGAAGTGTCAACAAGCCCGTGCTATTGGTGGCTAACAAAGCCGATAACACGGAGCGAATTTTTGCTGCGAATGAGTTTTACGAGCTGGGACTGGGAGAACACATGTTTCCTATTTCTTCCAATAGCGGTTCCGGCACTGGAGAGTTGCTTGATGAAGTAGTAAAGCATTTTGAGGAAGATGGTGACGAAGATCCGGGAAAAGACATTCCCCGTATTGCTATTTTGGGAAGGCCCAATGTGGGCAAATCTTCTTTTCTGAACATGCTGGTTGGCAAGGATCGCACCATTGTAACCAACGTGGCGGGCACCACCCGTGATGCTATCGACACCCGCTATACCCTATTTAACAAGGACTTTATTTTGACCGACACTGCTGGTATTCGCAAGAAAGCCAAGGTGAAAGAAGACATTGAATTCTTCTCTGTGCTGCGATCCATTCAGGCCCTTCAGGACAGCGACGTGAGTATTGTCATGATCGATGCAACACTTGGCCTGGAAGCGCAGGATATGAGCATTATCAACCTGGCCCACAAGTACAAAAAAGGCATCATGATCATGGTGAACAAGTGGGACCTGGTGGAGAAGGACGAGAAAACCGCCGACAAGTTTACCAAAGCCATGATAGAAAAGCTTGGCGACATGGCGTATGTGCCCATTATATTCACGTCTGTAGTAACCAAGAAGAGAATTTTTCAGGCAATTGAGTTGGCCATGGAAATCCACGAGAACCGAATAAAAAAGGTTGCGACCTCCAAGCTGAATGATATTATGTTGAAGGAAATAGAAAAATTTCCTCCGCCGTCTGTCAAAAGCAAAATTATCAACATCAAATACATCACGCAGCTTCCGACAAAGACGCCCTCATTCGCCTTTTTCTGTAGCAACCCTCAGTACATCAAAGAATCCTATCAGCGGTATTTAATAAACAAATTGCGTGGTCACTTTGGCTTTACCGGTTCGCCCATTACGTTGTTTTTCAGACAGAAATAGGGTAGTTTTATCCTATGAAAAAATTGTTAGCAATACTTTCAGTCGCTTTCATGATCAGCTCATGCAGCGACCGGCGTGACGACAATCGGTTCAGTATAACTGTAGAAGCCAGCACCGACGAAATTGAGGATATCATCAACGAAGCCCTCAACGACGTGGAGGAATCGCTCGACGATGCCATGGATGATGTGGAGGAGATCAGGATCGAACTGGAGGATGGGCTCGACGATATCGTGATCAAAGTGGACGTGTCCGACAGAGATGTGCGAAAAATAAGAGAGCAAATCAGGAAAGAGCTTCGCAACATCCATCGTGATTTAAAGGATGTGAAAATCACCATTGAAAGAGACGTAGAAGACTTACCTTAAGCCCGCTTGCAGTCACAGTTTGCAGTTTTCGAAAAATACCTGCCGCCAAAGGCTTCCCGGTATTGCTTTGACCTTTGGGTGAAGCATGGCTTCACGCTAAAGGTGGTCAAAGGCCGCTCCACCAAACTGGGCGACTTCCGGTTCAACAAAGGCAGGAAGCCTATCATTACGGTCAATCAAGACCTCAATCCCTACGCTTTTACAGTAACCTACCTGCACGAGGTAGCCCACCTGCAGGCTTTTGAAAAATATGGCCGACGAATAGCCCCTCATGGTGCTGAGTGGAAAAATACTTTCAAAGAAGTGCTGTTTCCCATGGTGGAAGCTGGAGCGTTTCCTGATGAATTGGGTTTGAAACTCCGTCGCCACCTGGCTAACCCCAAAGCCGCTTCCTGCTCCGATCCTGCCCTCATGATGGCCCTTTCCAAATATGACGTGCACAAATCAGGCATTCTGCTGGCTGAGCTTGTCATTGGTGAGGAGTTTTTGCTGGAATCACGCCATTTCAAAAAAGAAGGCAAGAAGCGCACCCGCTCCATTTGTCTGGAGATGAAAACGGGGAGAAAGTATTTGATTTCGGAAGTGGCGAGGGTGGAGAGGTTGGGGTGATAGTGACTTATTTTCTTTAACTTATTGAGCGAGGGGCATTTTTTAGTTTTACTAAACGTCCCCAAAAACCAACCTTTTCGCTATGGGTTACATGGGATTCGGAATGCGTAGGGAAAATTACACAAGAAAGCCCAAAAAAGCATTCAAGAAACTTAAGCAAGTGTATGGAGATGATGTTGATTTACCAAAGTCTAACATCAATACTCAGACTGAGAAGCCAATCTCTTTTGAAAGACATTCTTATATGCCGTTTGACAGAAGCCGGTTTTATTTACTATTCAAGGTAATTCTTCTCGGGACTGTGGCAGCTACAGTTGTTTGGACAGTTTTTCTTCAACATCACTACATTGATTACCGACGTGGTAAATTTGAGCAGAATGAATTTCCTGCTTATTATAAGCACGAGTTAGCTGAATTTGACGCCATCTTTTCCTTCCTGAAATCGAGAACCAATAGGATGATATCTGCCAACTATCGGGAATGGCGAAATGACTATACGCTTAGGCTAAAACATTTCGAGTTATCTAGATCAAAAGGGATGCAGAAGATAAATTATAGCAATTTCGAAGGGTTGACGCCAACTCGGGAGCGACGTCAAAACAACGACGAGATTTTCAGTGGAACGTTGACAATTGAACGGGAAGGTTATCTGTCAAAGACATACCAAAACCAGTGGGTGTATACACTCAATGACGTGACGATTGAGCAGGTTCCGAATTCTGTAGTGGAGTATTTGGAATCTGACAAGGGGGAGTTTACTGAATTCTTGGAAAAGCTTAAGCTGGTTAAAGAGTACGTATACATCGAAGACGATTCTGTCTGTACTTATTTCAGTCATGATACCTATGGCTCTTATCGTTTGGTTTATACTACTCACGAACTGAAATCGACGAGTATTATGCAGGGATCATTTGAGCTTCGTACCATCGTGGGAAAACTGGATAAAAATATTTATTGGCTGAGGTCTGAAAAGCAACTACGATCTCAAAAGTGATTTAAGAGGAGTTGTTGTAGGCAGAAACTAAAGGATGACCATTTCAGCCCTATCCTCCTCTGAATCTGCTGCTCCACCAATTGATAAAAGACTTTCGGCGTCAGCGTTCTCCAGTTGTCAATTTGGAGGGTGCCGCCGAAGTTGACGTAGGAATCGATATTGAAGTTTTTTCAAGGGTTAGTTTTTATGCCTCAGCAGACGATAGGCAAATGATTTCTGCAAGCATGTTAGGTCGAACTGGACGTTTGTCTAGTAAGCTGCGATATTGTCCTTTCCGAGAGTTATAAAATAATGACCGTCGTCGAGCAGAGATTCAATGCGGGCTAAATTTTTCCTGAAATAATTGAGTAACTCCCTGTTGGAAGAATTCCCGAGTTGGATAAATAATACTTTTGGAGGAGCGCCTTGCAGCAAGTAATTGTTTTTGAAGTCTTTGTCCTTGGTGACGACAACTCTATTTTCCTCTATTGCGATATCCATAATGCTCCTGTCGCCCAGAAACTGACCATCTGGAAAGTCGGCGGCAGTGTGTTTTGAATCGAAACCTCTTTCGTTCAGCAACTCAGACAATAGCGGGGGTAATTGCGTGTCGACAAGAAAACAATGCATGTCAATGCACTACTGGAATGATTGTTCTTGGGTCGGAAATCCTTACAGCATATTCAAGACATGCTTTTATATCATCTTCCTCCAAATATGGATAGTCCTTAAGTATTTCTTCGTGGGTCATGCCTGAAGCCAACAGACTCAATAAGTCGGTAACGGAAAACCTCATGTTTCTGATGGTCGGTTTGCCGCCACAAACTTCTGGATTCAATGTAATTCTATGTAGAAGTGATTTCTCCATGCTACTAATAACAACAATAAATTTACAGAAAGTTCTGGATTTTGCATCATGAAGTAGCGTTGAGTACTAGTCACTACCCCCCGATCCTCCTCTGAATCTGCTGCTCCACCAATTGATAAAAGACTTTCGGTGTCAGGGTTCTCCAGTTGTCAATCTGTAGGGTGCCGCCGAAGTTGACATAGGAGTCGATATTGAAGTTTTTCATTTCATCGAGCACAAAGTCCCGGAAGCCAACCATGGCAATCCAGCCATCTTCCACTTCCTCAAACCATTCTTCGTAGTAGGAGTCGTCGGAACCATGGAAATTGAGCACATTCTCACCTATGAGGATGAATTTGTTGATGTCGTACCGCTCGAAGTGCTCAACAATGTTCCGCTTCAGGTGCATGATGTCGTTATGAAGGGCATCGTTCCATTCGCCAATGAACTCAAAAACGACATAGCCCTCTTCGTAATCGGCATAGAGAATTTTCATGTACAGCGTTTCGGATCCCATATAATCCCAGCCGGGGGCCAGGTAATACCCGTAAACAGTTTCAGAGTAAACGTCGTAGTTGTATTCTTTCCCTTCAAAAGGGGAGTTGGGATCCGTGGAAGGGTCGTAGTAAGTAAGCCACCGGTAAAAGGGCTCTAGCTCATGCATGCGTTGGATAATTGTCTACAGCACCTCGCACTGAGCCATATTTCTGTAATAGCTCGGCAGCCAGCGGTTCTTCGATTTTCAGCTCATCCATCACCATGCTCACTCCCCGTTGCACCAGCTTTTCATTGCTCAGTTGCATGTCCACCATTTTGTTGCCTTTCACGTGCCCCAGCTGTATCATCACCGTGGTACTGATCATATTGAGCACCAGCTTCTGCGCCGTTCCGGACTTCATGCGGGTGCTGCCAGTCACAAATTCTGGCCCTACTACCGCCTCGATAGGATATTCTACTGCTTCAGCCAGCTTAGTGCCAGCGTTGCAGGTAATGCAGCCAGTAAGCAATCCTTTTTTTCTCGCCTCAGACACACCACCAATTACATAAGGCGTTCTGCCAGATGCGGCAACTCCTATAAGTGTGTCGTTTGGTGTTGGCTTGTATGCCTCAAGGTCTTTCCACGCCTGATTCGGGTCATCTTCAGCATGCTCTACGGATTTTCTGATGGCTTTGTCGCCGCCGGCCATAATACCCACTACGACATTAGGCGAAACGCCATAGGTAGGCGGACATTCGGAAGCGTCCACAATCGCCAACCTGCCGCTGGTGCCGGCACCAATGTAAAACAGTCTGCCGCCTTCTTTCATCCGTGGTACCATCTGAGCGATCAGCACCTCGATTTGTGGCAATGCTTTTTGTACCGCCAAAGGCACGGTTTGGTCTTCCTTGTTGATGTTGGTCAACAGCTCCAGAACAGACATTTGTTCCAGGTGATTGTAATATGAACTGCTTTCGGTGGTGCTCATACTTTGCTTGTTCCAAAAGTTCTTTCCTGATGATACAGCGTGAGGCCAGCAATAGGGCCCTCAATGATGTTTTTGACAGTAATACCCTGATCGCTTGCTGCCTGGCGCAGGATATTGCCATAATAGAAGGCCACCGACCCAGTGAAGTGCACGGGAAGTTTGTCGTGGTCTTTGTAAGACATGACTATCTCCGTGAAGAATTCGGTGAACGAATCGTAGACCAGCTTGTAGACATACGGCTCCTTGATGTGGTGCATCAGGAACTTCATGAAGCTGGCCAGAAACCTGGATGGGTACTTCTTTTTGTACACGTTTTCAAGCAGGTCTTCTTCCGTTAATGCAAATCTTTTGTTGAACGCCTCCTGCAAAGTGGAAGGGAGCCTGTTTCTGATGGCTGCTATGAGTAACTTTTTGCCCATGTTGGCACCGCTACCCTCATCGCCCAGCACATAGCCTAGTGAGGGTACTTGTGCGGCAATTTTTTCACCGTTGTAATAGCAGGAGTTGGAGCCTGTGCCCAAAATGCAGGCAATGCCTGGGTCGTTGCCACATAGTGCCCGTGCGGCGGCTAAAAGATCGTTGTTAACTTCAATGGCGGCGTCAGGGAAGAAAGGCCTGAGTACTTCCGCTACCTTTTTGTTTTTTTCCACGCTTCCGCAGCCAGCACCATAAAACGCCAGCTCGGTTATTTTGTGAGCCCCCACCACTTGAAGCACATGTTCCTGCACTCCTTTTCGAAGGTCTTCATCTTCCTGAACGTAGGGATTGTAACCCTCAGAGCTGGCTTGCTTGATTTGGCCATCTTCCGTTATCAAACGCCATTCTATTTTTGTTGCCCCACTGTCTGCAATTAGAATCATTGTGTTTGGGTGTTTTCATGCCCGGACAAGCGCCCAATGCATTTGAATTTATCAAAAACTGAATCAGTGTGTGGCGCATCGGGTAATTCACCGGTAAGATCCTGCCCTGCCCAGTGTTCGTAGTGTAGTCCGGTTCGCCAAAGCCTGGAAAGGCTCACATCGTAAATGAACCCCTTGTAGGCAATCCAAACCTCTTCCCTGTCCTGTCCGTTGCGAAGCGCCAGCTGATTGGCTGTAAATATCGGCAATAAATTTGAATTATCCATATTGTGTGCGCACACAATTCAATTTTAGGCTGTTTTTGATTTTTTCAATTTTATGGCCCAACTACAGATTTAGACGTCAGGTTCCACTTTCAGGCAAGTTAATTAATTCGAAGTGCCGCATTCACTTCGGTTTAAATATTATACTATTATTAATCATTCTCTCATTTTATTAGATGAAACAGCGAATTAAGTGCTGTTTTGCTTCGTTCTCGACAACAAACTATTGGTTTCTTTGTCATTTGCACTTAATTTCATGACTCAACTAAACCCAAAACAATGAAAAAACTAGTTTACTGCCTGTTAATAGCTGTATTAGCGGCCTGTAGTACCCCGAAGGAAGAAAGGAAAGATATATCGGCCATGTCGGATGCCGAGTTGATGGCCTACGCAGACACACTTGCTCATAAATATATACTGACTGATGGCCACGTTGATTTGCCCTATCGAATGAAGGTGGCGGGTTTTATCCTAAAAAAGGAAGTTATGGACGTTTCAGTTCGTACCCCGGAAGGCAACTTTGACTATGTGCGGGCAAAGGAAGGCGGCCTGGATGCGCCTATGATGTCGATTTACATTCCATCGAGCTATGGAGTAACGCAAGAAGCCAAAGACCTCGCCGATTCGCTTATTGCCATGGTAGAGAAGCTGACAACCACCTATCCCGACAAATTTGCATTGGCCAAGACGCCTGCTGCAATTGAAGAGAACTTTAGGGCAGGGCTGATATCGCTGCCGATGGGTATGGAAAACGGAGCTCCCTTAATGGAAGACCTGGCCAACGTGGCGTACTTCGCTGAAAGAGGGATCAACTATATCACGCTTACTCACGGCAAAGACAACCAGATTTGCGACTCCAGCTACGATACCACTTATACCTGGAATGGCCTGAGCCCATTTGGTGAGGAGGTTGTGAAGGAAATGAACAAGCAGGGCATTATGGTGGATATTTCGCATGTGTCGGACAGCACATTTTATGATGTGATGGCGCTGACTGACGTGCCTGCCATCGCTTCTCACTCATCTTGCCGGTATTTCACACCAGGTTTTGAGCGCAATATGTCGGATGAAATGATCAAAATGCTGGGTGAGAATGGTGGTGTGATCCAAATCAACTTTGGGTCGAGCTTTCTTTCCGATGAAGTGAGAGAACAAAGCGAAAAAGTAAGGGAGCACATGACCAACTGGTTGGCTGAAAATGGATTGAGCTACAGAGATTCTACTGCGCAGGCTTATATGAAGCAATACGTGGCAGATTCTGCCATCAACCTGTTTGCCACTGTAGGCGTGGTGGCCGATCATATTGACCATGTGGTAGAAATAGCTGGTATTGACCACGTCGGTTTGGGCTCCGACTACGACGGCGTGGGTGACTCGCTGCCAACTGGCCTTAAAGACGTTTCTGAGTTTCCTAACCTGATTTACGAACTTTTGAAGCGGGGCTACACTGAAGAGGATATTGCCAAGATTTGTTATCAGAACGTGTTCAGGGTTTGGAACGCAGTGCTTGACAAATCTAAAGAACTGAAGGGTGCCTGACCCCCACAAAGAATTACAGGATGACCTGGCAAGCAGCGATGACGGCCAGGTCATTTTTATTTTGGAGGTAAATAATTACGGAACTGTCTTCGGTGTCAAATTCTTTTGGCAAGGAAAGTGAAACTTCTCCAGCCGCCTGTGCTGCTACTGCATGAAACTCCACAACTACATTTTTGTGGGTCAGCGTTCGTCCTTTGTTCTCTCCCCTCGGTACTTGGTTTTCTGCCTCCTTTTTCACCAGGGCGAAATTGATCAATGTCTGGTTAGGTGCTCTGTCCAGGGCATATTTAACCAGGAGCTCTTCGCCGTTGTCAACGACTGACGCTTTTAGTGAGTAACTGGCTGGTTCGGACAAAGCAGTTTTGATGGCGCAATCCGCTTCCTTCCGGGAAGAACCCACAAATTCAACTTTTCCATTTACCACCATTTGGGGGGTGTAGGCATTGCCAGCCTTTAGTTTGTTGACATAGTTGCCTTGTCGAACGTTGTACTTGGAGCTGGCGTACGGGTCTTTCCAGCCAAGGTAGTCCCAGTAACTTACGTGAAAAGACAAACCGAAGACGGGCTCGCCCTTAGCGGAGGCTTCCTCGATAATTGAGTTAAGAAGCTGATCCG
Organism: Imperialibacter sp.; assembly: GCF_040222815.1. Taxonomy (GTDB): domain Bacteria; phylum Bacteroidota; class Bacteroidia; order Cytophagales; family Cyclobacteriaceae; genus Imperialibacter. The sequence continues at coordinate 163,487 of NZ_JAVKCH010000019.1, forward strand.
CAGCCGGACAACTCGAGCAGCCTTGCGAGGTGAACAGCTCAATGACGGCAAAACCTCCACTGCCGGAGGTGAACAATGGGGTGTCTTTTTCAACGAAAGGCTTCGAGCTTAGAAAAGCTGTAAGTCCCACTGCTAGCACAACGCCTATAGCAATTGCCCACTTTTTCATGATGTAAAGGTACAGAGCAGAGGCCTCGCATGCTGTAAGGTGGCTGACAATCAGCAAAAGAAGTCTTATAACCTCTTCAATTAGGAATTTAATATGATAACCTCTACATTTCGGAAAAATATAAATCATGAAGAAAACACAGCTGGGGGAGTTTGAGGAAATTGTGCTGCTGACTATTGCTGTATTGCATAATGACGCTTATGGTGTGTCAATAAAAAACGAGCTGGAGAGCAGGCTGGGTTATGGCACCAGCGTAGGTGCGCTGCAAACAGCGCTAAAGAGGCTGGAAGAGAAAGGCTATCTCGACTCAGCATGGGGCGAAACCTCCAACGTGCGTGGAGGCAAGCGGAAGAAGTATTACAAAATTACGGCCTCTGCCCAAAGAGCTTTACAGGAGATCAAAGACATCCGTGCCCAGCTGTGGTCTGACATACCATCGATGGTTTTAAAATTTATGTAGCCCATGAGATCCCCTCAATTTGTTCCACCTCGCCTGCCGATGCGATTTTTCAGGGCAATCTGTAAAGCAGATTTTCTAGAAGAGATTGAAGGGGATTTGTTGGAAATATACGAGCAAAAGGCACAGGAGAATTCTCGTTCGAAACTCAGGTGGCTCTTTATTTGGGAGATCACCCGACTCATCCGACCGAAACTTTTAAAGTCAGTTATTCCGTCATCAGTAAATCCATTTTTTATGTTTCAGGATCATTTCAAGGTAAGCTACCGCAATCTGCGTCGGCAAAAGGGCTACACGCTGATCAACCTTCTGGGCCTTTCGCTCGGAATTGCCTCTGCCATTCTGCTATTCCTTGTTGTCAGCTACGAAAAATCGTTCGATGGTTTCCATCCCAACAGTGCCCGCATTTACAAAATCGGTGAGATGGAAAACGGCGGGGAGCCTGATTACCTCACCAAAACGCCCCTGACCCCCAAACTCAAGACCGACCTGCCCGAGGTGGTGGCCGCAACCCGGTTTGCAGGGTGGGACAGTCCGTGGCTCGAAGCTGAGCATGGGCGAATTCAGGAGACAATCAAGTTTGTGGACGAAGATTTTGCCGATATGTTTGGCTTCGCAGTGCTGGAGGGTGACCTGAAGCAAACGCTGGCGACCAAAGGCGAGATGGTCATTACAGAAAAAAAGGCCCGGGAGCTCTTCGGCGATGACAGGGCGGTGGGAAAACAGGTGAAAGAAGTGCTTGGCGACAAAACATGGATAGTGGGCGCCGTATTGCAAGACATCCCAACTCATTCGACCATCCAGTTCAGCATCCTGTCGGGTTGGAGCAATATTCCCGGCTACCTCGCCGACCCCGAGCTGGCCAACTGGTACAACACCTTTATGACCGCATATGTGATGCTGGACGAGTATGCTACTCCACAGCAGCTTGCCGATAAGCTTGATCAGATCGTGGCCGACAATTTTTTGCCAGCTGGCAATGCTACCAGCATTCATTTGCTCCCACTAAAAAGCTCCAGGGCAGTGGAGGCCAACAACGATATGGTCATCAACCTTCTGGGCATAGTTGCAATCATCATTCTTGCCATTGCGTCGGTGAACTACGTGAACCTGGCCTCTGCACAAGCGCTTGTGAGAATCAAGGAAGTAACGATACGGAAGGTGCTTGGCTCTTCCAAAAGGCAGCTTGTTTCTCAGTTTTTGGCAGAAGCTTTCATAGTGAACTTTCTGGCTACCCTGGCAGCCTGGTTGATGCTGTTTTTTGCCATTCCTTACATGGAAGAAATATTCTCTATTGCCTTTACCTATACCTCGGGCGGCTGGGCAGTCATGGTTGGCGCAACGCTCTTTTTTTCCATGCTTCTTGGTATGGCAAGTGGGCTTTTTCCAGCTCTGCTGATCACCTCCATCAAAGCGACAGATGGGCTCAAGGGAAAGAGTAGCAACAAAGGCACCAATCCTGTTTTCAGGAAATGGCTCCTGACATTTCAGTTCGCTGCTTCCATCTTAATGATCGTAGGGACGGTGGTGATTTGGAAGCAGATCACCTTTATGAAAAACCAGAACCTGAACTTCGACGATAGTCAGGTGTTGGTAGTGCCCCTGTCGGAGCAAGACTTTCCCGATATTGAAAAAGCCATGCAGCGTGTTAAAGTGATGCAAGAAGCGCTTGCGACCGAACCTGGTGTAGAGGTGGTGACCAGGGCCCAAAATGTACCCGGCCGTTACTGGCAAAACTACAATCGTTTTAGCGATAAAGCTGATCCAACGATAGTTCACAGCTTGCGACAGTCGTATGTTGGCGCTAACTACTTCCCTGCACTGGGCGTTAGCTTCGTCGAAGGCCGCAACTTCGATGCTACCCGTGCCGGTGACACCGCTGCGGTCATTATCAACAGAAAGGCTATGCAGGCATTTGGTTGGCAGAATATTGAGGACAAAACACTCTGCGAGGGCGGAGAAAATGGATGCAAACTCTACAAAGTGATAGGTGTAACGGAAGACTTCCACTATCAATCCCTGGCGGGTGAAGTTCAGCCTCTCATTCACTTTTTGGATAATGTGTATGGCAGCCTGATCGTGGTCCGGTTCCAGCCTGGCAAAACATCCTCAGTGCTGGCTCGGGTGGAAAAGGAGTGGAATGGGCTGGAGTCGCTGAGTAGTTTCGATTACTTTTTTCTCGATCAGGAGTTTGCCGGCATGTACAGAGAGCAGGAAAGGATCGGCATCTCAGCAGCCTTCTTTTCTATTCTCGCCATCGTCATTGCTTCGCTGGGCTTGTTCAGTGTGGCGTCGTTTCTTATTCGTCGCAAGCGCAAGGAGATAGGCATAAGGAAGGTGATGGGGGCATCTTTGTCCGAATTGGCTGTGTCGCTGATAAAAGGCTATTTGCTTTTGGTTTTGGTTGCCTTCACCATCGCTACCCCAGCTTCATATTACCTGATGAGCGAATTTTTGCAGGGCTTTGCCTATCACATAGCTTTGGATCCAACAATATTCGTGATTGCAGGCGGGCTCGTTTTGTTGTTTGCCATGATCAGCGTTGGGCTCATTGTATTAAGAGCGACGAAAGAGAATCCAGTGCTAGCGCTGAGGGATGAGTAAACTATGCTGAATTGAATGCTAGAAGGTGATCTTCTGGCGTGGCCGATTACTGATTGATGACATAGCCATAGAAGATGAGTATGGCGAGGATCGATAGCACGAGGCCGCCGATGCTTGCACCAAACACGGCCATGCCGTAACCACTCTGATTCTTTTTTCTTATGCGTTGAATAGCGATCAGCCCGGTGGTTAGGGCGGAGGCAGCTGCTGCTAAGAACAAAAAGGAGCCAAGAGCGGGGTACGAAAGAGGTAAAAGAAAGAGTGCAATAGTGGCCAATGCTGAGAAGAAACTGATTTGCGCCAAACTGCTGGTTTTTTGAATGGTGCTATTTCTGGGAGATAGTTGGGAGGTGTCCCTTTTGAGGATTTCCGGGTCGATCGGTACAATGGATGAATCAGAGGGACTTCCCGCAAGACCCAGATTTAAATTTTTGGCTTTGAACTCCGGAGAGTATAGCGCTTCTTTTTCTTGCTCTTTTTCGAAATACGTCAGCGTATCAAAAAAAGGATCTTCTTCCTCTGCACCTGGCACAAATTTATTTGAATGGATTTTTTCGGACTTTTTTGAAAAGGGCAAGTGAAATTGATACGGTTTAGGGGCTTTACATTGGATCAAAATCACTAAGAAAAGCAAACCAGCTACTACTTGCCTCATTGAGCATATTTATTTTGCAGCCAAAATAATAAATAGTCCGTCACTTTTAACGCCTCACGCAACTCGATTTTTGAAATTTACCTCTTCCTATTGCCAGTGTGCTCAAATACTATAGTAATCAATTTGGGCGAGATTGATTAACGTATATCAAGGCCAAAATTGCCAGAGCAAATGCCAGCGCCCCAATACATATTCCAAAAATGGCTAAATGCTTGCCCATTTCATGATATTTTTTGATCTGGGGAAGGGCTATTATGCCAGTTGCTATGGCAATAACCGGGAGCGAGAGAGCCAATATGGCGCCGATGGGCGATGAAAATGATAAAAACACGTATAAAAGTATGAGCCCAATAGCAGAAAAAAAGCTCACGTGTGCAAGCGCATTGGGTTTCGGGTCGCCCTCATCAGGTACAGTGGCGGAGTTGTTACTAGCATCATTTTTTGGTTGTTTTTTGTGTGGGGGGCTAACAGAGGGAGGTTTTTTAGAAACGATGAGAGGCTTTTTTTGGCTGCCTGGTCTTTCATCATGTGAGTAAAGATTGACACTATCTTGTCCGCTGTTAAAGTTTCCGGGTGTAGTGGCGTTGGGCATGAGAGAATCGACCGCTGCATTCTGGTAGCCTATATAGTTTGATGCGGAAGCGTAGAGTGATGCGTTAGTGCTTGTGGGTGGAGGTGAGAATATGTAATAGCTTCTGGTCTTGCAGTGAGTGAACAAAAGCCCAAAAAGTAGAAATGGAATAATCTGCCTCATTTGGCAGGCAAAATACAGTCGAAAAGGATAAATAGGTGCCTTGGGGTTACTTTATTTCCTTCTCATACTTCTTGGGCGCATACAAAAACCCAAAAGCTCTTGCTCCTTCTTTCGTATGCACTTCGTGGTGCACGTGGTGGGCATGCATGATCCGCTTCATGTATTTGCTTTTGGCTTTGTACTTGATCTTGATGCGTCGATGCACAATCACATCATGGAAAATAAAGTAAAACAGGCCGTACGCCAGAATGCCAAAGCCCACGAACATCAGCCAGCGAATTTCGGGAAATTCGGATCCAAAGACTATACAGGCAATGGATGGGATACTGAAGACAAGTGCAAAGAGATCATTTCGCTCTAGTGTGTGGTTGTGCAGCTTGTGGTGCGATCTGTGCCACGTCCATAAAATCCCATGCATGATGTATTTATGAGTAAACCAGGCCACAGCTTCCATAAAGAAGAAAGTGCCTATGACAAGAAAGGTGTAAAACAGCCAGATCATTCGAAGAAATTCTTACCAAAGATAATCAATAAGTCAGCAACTCATCTCTCACCGATTCCATCAGCCACATGGGCGTGGAGGTGGCTCCGCAAATGCCGACAGTATCGCCGGGCTTAAACCATTGTTTCTCCAACTCAGCAGCGTTGCTGATGAAGTGCGTGTCGGGGTTGGTGTTTTTGCACACCTGATAAAGCACTTTGCCGTTCGACGACTTTGTGCCTGACACAAACACAATCTTGTCAAAATGCCGGGCAAAGTCTCTCAGTTCCTTATCTCTATTCGACACTTGTCGGCAAATGGTGTCATTGGGATTCACTCTTATGCCGGCTTCGGTAAGCAAGCGGGTGATTTCATAGAACTTATCAGTACTTTTGGTAGTCTGGCTATATAGTGTCAGCTCCCTTGGCAGCGACGGGATGTCTAATTCGGCGATGTCCTGAAAAACCACTGCCTGATTGTTAGTTTGGCCAAGTAGCCCGACTACTTCGGCGTGACCAGGCTTGCCGTAGATGTAGATCGTTTCCTTTTTATCGAAAGAGTTCTTGATTCTGTTCTGAAGCTTGAGCACCACCGGGCAGGAAGCATCTATGAGCTCAAGGTTGTTGTCAACGGCCAAAGAATAGGTTGATGGCGGTTCACCATGCGCCCTGATCAACACTTTGGCGTCCCTGATGTCGCCTAACTCGTCGTGATTGATAATCTTCAGGCCTTTCTTTTCAAGCCGCTTCACTTCCTCGTCGTTGTGTACAATATCGCCTAAGCAAAACAGCCTACCTTCTTCCTCCAGAATGTCTTCAGCCATTTCAATGGCATATACCACTCCAAAGCAGAAGCCAGAATGAGGATCGATATTTACACGTAGGTTCAACATACTTTACTTAACCACCCAACTTCAATTATGTTTGAGACCAAATCTCGATTTAAAGAATTCGTAATATGTAATGTTCATGAGCAGCAGCAGTAGTGCATACACCGTGTCTTCAACAGGTATCGTCCAAATTCGTATTCCGACATTTTCTGCATTGTTGTACCATACAACCGGCGCCTCAGTCACTCCCCCGGTGAGGATACCATTGACCAGCAGAAAGGGGATAAGATGGATGAGGTATGCTACAAAGAAATGTCCCAGGTAGGCAGATTTTAATAAAAGCCCCTGAGCAAGCAACAGCAGCCCAGCGAATAGGAAATTATAGAAAGTGTAGTCTCTGTGAATGTTGAGGGCGGCCAGAATTATTAAGAAGACACCCAGCAAAGTCGCCAGCCAGTTTAGCTTTATGTTTAGCTTATTTCCTTTGTCAAAATAAACAACACAGTCATAAATAAATACAGATGCGAATGGGACGGTGAAAAAGAAGAGCCACTCTTCAATGGGGAGATGAAATAAAAAGAGCCCGGTGAGGTAGTCGGGGTTGAAGCCCCAAACGCCATCTTTTGTAAAGATGACATCCCAAACAATAAAGAAAGCGGCAGTGAGTAAGATGCCCGGAAACAGTGCCCTCCATCTGGAGGCATAGGCAATTCTTGGTTCGAATGACCTCAGTAAGGGAAACGAGACTGTGGCAATATGTAGCCAAAGATAGAGTGACATCAGAAGCCGTTTAAACTGTGCTTTAGGTAGGTTTGGAACAGCAAAATGATCTTCTTCGAGTCAGGTATCCTGATCCTTTCAGTCATTATTCTGGCAACCGGCAGCCTTTTAATCTTGCTGAAAAGTGTCAGGTAGTACACGTAAGCCAGGTACACGCCAAGCCGGGCGCCTTTGGGCAGCCTTTTGATGCCTTCATAGGCAGCGTCGAAGTCATCCTGTATATCTTCTTCGATTTGATTTTTACTGTTTTGAGAGAAGTTATTGAAATCGACTCCTGGAAAATAGGTGCGCCCTCTGTCTTTAAAATCGCTTTTGATGTCTCTTAGAAAATTCACCTTTTGAAAGGCCGCTCCCAGTCTTCGGGCAGGTGCTTTCAACGACTGGAATTGGTTGTCGTCCCCTTCGCAAAATACTCTCAGGCACATGAGTCCAACTACCTCTGCCGAGCCGTAGATATACTCCTGGTAGCCACTTTCGTTGTACTCATTCTGGAGAATGTCCATTTCCATGCTGTGCAGAAAGGCGTCGATGAGTTCGTTCTCTATTTTGTATTGATTGACGACGGACTGAAACGAGTGAAGTATAGGGTTAAAGCTTAGCTTCTCGTCAATAGCATCGTAGGTGTCTTTTCTAAATCTTTCCAGTAGCACCTTTTTATTGTGGTCGTGAAACGTATCTACGATTTCGTCGGCATACCTGACAAACCCGTAAATGGCAAACACTGGATCTCTGAATTTTTTATGGAGCGTTTTAATCCCAAGGGTGAAAGACGTGCTGTAGCGCTCCGTCACCAGCTGGCTCACTTTTAATGCGGTGCTGTCAAAAAGATCTATGTGGTTCATAGTGTTACTATTATCTGACAAAGTCTTTTTTTATTTCATTGGCCACCACCTGGCCAGAAATAAGCGTCGGGGGCACACCCGGGCCGGGTACTGTCAGTTGCCCAGTATAATATACATTTTTTAAATGTCTGTTTTTTAAAGATGGCTTCAGAATCGCCGTTTGTTTCAAAGTATTGGCGAGGCCGTAGGCGTTTCCTCTGAAAGCGTGGTAATCCTTTATGAAATCGTTGTGTGCATAGCTTTGTTTAAAAATCACATGGTTTTTCACTTCCTGCCCGATTAAAATCTCCAGCCTGTCCATAATGATGTTGTAGTATTTTTCCCTCGTTGCTTCATCGTCTTTCAGGCCTGGTGCTACCGGGATGAGCAGAATAAGGTTTTCGCAGCCTTTGGGGGCCACGGTGTCATCTGTTACAGAAGTGGCAGATAAGTAGAATAAAGGATTGCTTGGCCAATCCGGCGTTTCATAAATTTCTTTCGCATGAGGGCCAAAATCCTCGTCGAAGAACAGCATGTGATGGGTAATATTTTCTAGTTTCTTGTTCAGCCCGATGTAGAACAAAAGGCTGGAAGGAGCCATGGTTCTTTTCTCCCAGTATTTTGGGGTATAATTTCTGTACTCATAGTCGAGCAGGTGCTGGTCTACATGGTGGTAATCGGCACCGGCCACCACCACATCAGCTTTGAAGGCACCTTTGGCGGTAAGCACACTTTCAGCTTTCCCATTTTTTGCCACTATTTTCTCCACTTCATGGCCGGTCAGGATTTTTACACCCTTTTCCTCTGCCAGGCTCACCATTGCCTCGATGACTTTGTACATGCCACCCTCCGGGTACCACGTGCCCAGCGACATGTCGGCATAATTCATCAGGCTGTACAACGCTGGTGTGTTTTCTGGGACAGCGCCAAGAAAGAGGACAGGGAACTCCATCAGCCGGATCAGCTTGTCGTTGGTGAAGAATTTTCGAACGTGACTATGCATGCTTTGGAACACATCCATTTTCACCAGACCTTTTAAGAGCCGGGGATCAATAAACTCGAACAGTGAGCGGCTTGGTTTGTACACAAGGTCATTGATGCCAACTTCATACTTGTATTCTGCCTGGGAAAGAAAGGACTGCAATTTTTTTCCCGCACCCTTTTCAAGTGATTCAAAAAGAGCCTCCAGTTCGCTCATTTTGGCAGGCACCTTCATGTGGTCGTCCTTATCAAACACGACGGTGTAAGACGGGTCGAGCCTTTTCAAATGATAGTAGTCGGAGGGCTTCTTACCGAAAAGTGCAAAATACCGATCAAAAACATCAGGCATCCAATACCAGGAGGGGCCCATGTCAAACATGAAGCCGTCTGCTTCAAGTTTCCTTGCTCTGCCTCCAATCGTTTTATTTTTTTCTAGTAAAGTGACATTATGGCCCTGATCAGCCAGGCAAGTGGCTGCTGATAACCCCGCAAAACCTGAGCCGATAACGCAAATATCCAGTGCTGGCATAAATTAGAAGCTGTGAGCGTAATGAGTCAATTTAGCTTTTAATTCCTTGCGGGCAATGTGAATACGGTTTTTAACGGTACCAATCGGAATTTGTAGCTTCTCGGCAATTTCGTGGTATTTGAATCCCCGGAAATACATCATGAACGGGCTTTTATATACATCATCCACGTTGTCGAGTGCTGCTTCGATGTCCTCCCTTGTAAAGCTGGAGTAGACGTCGTTTTGAACACTGCTTGCTGATGAGTTGATATAGTGCAGGTTGTCGGTGGTGTCGATAAAGGTGTTCCTTCTTACCATTCTTTGGTAGTTGGTAATAAAGGTGTTTTTCATGATTGTGTACAACCAAGCCTTAATATTGGTGCCAGTGGCAAATTTGTCACGGTTTTTGAATGCCTTCAGCATTGTTTCCTGAATGAGGTCATTCGCATCTTCCATGTCCCTGGTTAGCTTCAGTGCGAATGGTTTCAATGATCCTGACATTTCTTTAAGAGTGTAATTGAATTCTAAAGCCGTCATATCGGTCAGTTATTTTGTTTAATCAAAAGTACAAATATTTAAACAAACTGCAATGTTTTGTTTAGTTTATTTTTTGTTTTGTTAAACAAAATGAAGTTAGCACTGGTCTACGACTCCTGGTACGGCAGAAGCAATGCAGGCGGTTTCGTATCTGCGGATGCTTGTGGATACAGGTTTTATAAGAAAAGGGGGAAACTTAGGGCTTTGAGACTACTGCACTTCGGCGTTGTGCTCTTCAACAAAACTTGTGATCTGCTCCGACCGGGTAAAAATGATCACATTGTCGGGGGTTTGAATATCCTGCCCTATTACCTGATAACCGGACAGAAGAATGGTCGATTCAGGAAAGAGACCTGAAAGCTTGTTGACATAGCCCTGCACCTGATCAATGCCAGGAACGGATGTGAGGATAGAAAGGATAAATTTCGGTTTGTGCAGGTTGTAGACAGAAACCAGATCCTGGAGAGGCAACGACTGGCCGAGGTAAATGCTCTTATTGTGCCTTGACCTAATCACGTAGTCGGCAAAAAGGAGGCTCAGCTCATGAAGCTCGCCCTCTGGGAGGTAAAGGAGGTACTTTTTTGCATTTGTATATTCTGATGAATACTGCCCATCGATTGCAACAATTAGCTTTTGACGGATCAGGTTAGAAATGAAATGCTCTTGCGCCGGGGTGATGCTTCCTGTTTGCCAAAGGACGCCGATTTTAGATAGAAATGGATAGACGATATTAAGCATCGTCTTTTCGAACCCGAGCTTTAAAATGTTAGACGACATGATCTTTTCGAACCTGTCTTCGTCCATATCAATCATCGCCAAAGTGAGTGCATGAATTTGCTCTGGAAAACGCAGGTGTTTCTCAGTCAGCAATAGCACTTCCTCGGCTATTTCCTGAGAACTCATGTCGGCAATGCGAGAAATCTTGAATCCGTTGTCTTTCAACAACGAAACATTGAGGATAAGCTTCAAATCGAGATCGTCGTAGCTCCTTATATTGGTTTCGGAGCGGCTGGGTTTGATAAAATTGTACCGTTGCTCCCAAATCCGGATGGTGTGGGCTTTGATGCCAGATAAATGCTCGAGGTCTTTGATTGAATAGTTGCTCACTTACTTAAACGTTATCGCACTCTAATTTAAACGTGATCTTATAATCGGTTTATGATGAGACAAACTTAATGCTCAACTAAAATGTTTGAAAAACTTTGTTAGCCCAGGTAGCCAACGAGCGCAAAGAAAGATGCCTGAGACAAAATAACGTATTTGGCTAGCTCATTTTTGTTTTCAAAATCAAAATGGTAAAGTATGCTATGGAGCACAAAGGCAAGTGCTCCCCAGCTAACATAGTTTTGAATTGGAATGCCCGACCCCTGCCAGCTCCAGTAGTCCGACATAATAGCTACCGGCTCCAGCAATATATCCAATCCCACCATTAGCAATGCACCAGCCAGTGATGCGAGCCACTTGTTGTTGATGGAGCGTGTAAGAGAAGCTGTGCATACTACCAGTATCAGCCAGTTGGTGCCGATAAGCAAAGGCACGCCGAAAAGCTTGGGCCCTAAAGTGGCTCCGTATTCGTAACTTCCGAATGGCCAGCCGGTTTGTACGCCAACTACCTCACTAAAAAAGGCGATCAGAAAACACACCAATGCATAGGCGTAGAAGGAAGGGGTTTTGTTTTGCTGAAAAATGATCACAAGCGCTGCCACTATCAAAAGGTTGAGAGGTGTCAGTTGCCTCATCAAAGGTGCCCACTCTGGTAACAGCATGCCAATAGTGCCAACCAAATGAAGTACCACAATTACCAGTGCCGCCTTGTTTTTACTGCTCATTATTCAAAGTTAGAAAGGTAAACTTGCCGCTGCTTGTTTGGTTTGAAAATAGTGCAGAATTTGCCAACTTGTTTAACAGTCTACCCCTGCTGAAGGGCTGAATTTATGGTATTATACAACGTCACGGTTAATATAGAATCAGTAGTTGAAGAAGAATGGCTGCATTGGATAAAGTCAATTCACATTCCAAAAGTAATGGCTACAGGTAAGTTTGTTGAGAGCAAAATATTCAAGCTATTGCACGACGAAGGGGATGGGAGTGCCACATACAGCGTGCAGTTTTTTGCAGCTTCTGTAAAGCAGGTAAACGAATACCTCGAAACCTATGCCCCGGCGCTGGTACAAGCTCATATGGAAAGGTATAAAAACAAACACGTAGCTTTTCGAACGCTTATGGAGGAGGTGTAGTAATTGCTGTTCTGCCCATGCACCATCCCATTGCTAATCAAAGGAAGTAGTAGTAGTTTTATTAGCTAAATTCACTCTATACTACTTTCGTTATGATCAAGCAGTTCAATATGAAGGCCCTTTATGGGGCATGCCTGTTTTTTCTTTTTCTTGCCTCCTGCGAAAAGCCTGTAGAGGAAAAAATCATTGACCTTCCACGAGGCGTTCCGGAAGCAGAGGGTGTGCCCTCCTCCAGCATTCAGGCCTTTCTTGAATCAGCTGACACCAGCAAGCACGAATTCCACAGTTTCATGTTTCTTCGGCATGGGAAAGTGATCGCAGAGAGCTGGTGGAGCCCTTATGGGCCAGAGCTGCCTCACACCATGTACTCTACAAGCAAAAGCTTTACCTCAACGGCCATTGGTTTTGCGGTCACGGAAAAATTGCTAACTGTCAACGACTCGGTTATCTCATTCTTTCCCGAATATGTTACCGATAGCGTGAGCGACTTCATGGCAGCTCTCACGGTCAAAGACCTGCTCACCATGTCGGTGGGGCAAGATCCAGACCCGTCGGCCACCATACCTGGCGACAGCCTCTGGGTAAAGTCATTCCTTTACACGCCCATCATCAACAAGCCGGGAACAAAATTTCTCTACAATTCGATGGCTACTTATATGCTGTCGGCTATTGTCACTAAAGTAACAGGGCAAAAAGTCATCGACTATTTGAAACCAAGGCTGTTCGATCCTTTGCATATACAAGGAATCGACTGGGAGACTGATCTGGTGGGGAACAACACCGGAGGCTGGGGGCTCAGGCTGAAGACGGAGGACATGGCTAAATTTGGACAGCTTTTGCTCCAAAAAGGTAAGTGGAACGGCGAGCAAATTCTTTCGGAAGAGTGGATAGCTGAAGCAACCTCTTTCAAAATACAGCAGTCGCCTGAGTTACCAGCAGAGACAAAAGCAAAAAGTGATTGGTTGCAGGGATATTGCTACCAGTTTTGGCGGTGCCGGAACAATGCGTTTCGGGGCGACGGTGCTTTTGGCCAATACATCATCGTGATGCCAGATCAGGACGCAGTCATTGCCATTATGTCTGAAACATCAGATATGCAGGGAATCTTGAACATGGTTTGGGATCAGTTGCTGCCAGCGATGTCCGACGATGAGCTGCCCGTTGATGCGGCGGCCGTTGCATCGCTTGAAAGAAAGGTTGCCTCACTGGCGCTCACGATTCCTTCCGCAAGCCTTGCTTCCACTTTGGAGGGAGCTATTTCCGAAAAAGTTTTTGAGCTGGACTCAAACGGAAGGAACATTGAAAGTATTCAATTCCAGTTTGGAGCGACAGGTAGTAACGTGGTGATGAAATACAAGGACACCACCTACGCTATACCCATTGGATGGGGGGAGTGGAAATTTTCACAGACACAAAGACCAGGCCCATATTTGGTAGCTAGAGCGAAAAATGCGTTGAAAGGATTGCCACCATTCAAAGTGGCCGCAGCCTATTCCTGGACTGAGGAGAACGTGCTGGAACTAACACTGCGGTACATTGAGAGTCCGCACACCGAGACGATTATTTGCACCTTTGAAGGAGAAGATGTCATGCTTGATTTCAAATGGAGCTTTGCGCCAACTATGAAGGCACCGGTGATAGAAGGAGAACTGGTGGAGGCACAGTAAGTTGGTTAAAAGTCGAGATGGCAATTGAGCCATCCGTCGTCAAACCTTGTGTCGTACTTTTTATAAAAATTGATGGCAGGTTCATTCCAATCAAGAACCTGCCACATCATACCTGTGCAACTCGTATCTTTTCCTTTTTGAATGGTGGCGTCGAAGAGTTGTTTACCAATTCCGCTTCCTCTTTCCGATTGGGTGACGACGATGTCTTCGAGGTAAATCCTCTTACCCTTCCAGGTTGAGTAGCGGTAATAGTACAAGGCAATGCCGACGACGGTTGCGCCTTTCTCCGCCACAAAAAAGCCGAAGACCGGATGCTCGCCAAAACCATCGGCTGCCATTTGTTCAACGCTGTTGTTGACTTCATGAAGCGCCTTCTCGTATTCCGCCAGCTCTTTTACAAGCTTGAGCACCTGCGGTAGGTCTTCAGCGATGCCTTCACGTATGTTAACTTCCATGGTTAAACGGTATAATTCTCTTTGTTACCTTAAATGTATAGACATCCTCATCTCAATGAAATAAAAAAGGGGCCAAAATGCCCCTTTCATTTAATACATCAAGCCAGCTGCTATTTACATTGCTTTTTTTGCTACTTCAGGCACAACACCCATGTTATACCAGGTAAAAGAGTAAAGATCAGCGGCTTCTTCTATAATTTTGGAAGTTGGCTTTCCGGCCCCATGACCTGCTCTGGTTTCAATTCGAATCAACACCGGATTGTCGCCAGCCTGCTTGGCTTGTAGCTGAGCGGCAAACTTAAATGAATGAGCAGGCACCACCCTGTCGTCGTGATCTGCCGTGGTAACCAGGGTCGCAGGATATTTTACACCTTCTTTCACATTATGAACAGGGGAATAACCCAGAATATACTTGAACATCTCCTCTGACTCCTCTGAGGTGCCATAATCGTAAGCCCAGCCGGCGCCAGCTGTGAAAGTGTGATAGCGAAGCATGTCCATTACGCCTACTGCAGGGAGTGCCACCTTAAATAGCTCAGGCCGTTGTGTCATAGTAGCACCCACCAGAAGCCCGCCGTTAGAGCCACCGGCAATAGCCAGGTAGTCGCTGCTGGTATAGCCTTCTTTGATCAGGTACTCGGCTGCACCTATAAAGTCATCAAACACATTTTGCTTTTTCATCTTGGTACCAGCCAGGTGCCATTCTTCGCCGTACTCTCCACCACCACGGATGCTGGGTTGCGCATAGATGCCGCCGTTTTCCAACCATACAATCCTGGAAACACTGAAGCCAGGTGTCATGCTGATATTAAACCCGCCATAGCTGTAAAGGTAGGTGGGGTTCTTTCCATTTTTTTCAACCCCTTTCTTATAGGTGATAAACATAGGGATTTTGGTGCCGTCCTTGCTGCTATAGAAAACCTGCTCGGTAGTGTAGTCTTCGGGGTTGAAGTCGACCTTCGGTTGCTGATACAGGCTGGATTTCCCTGAGGCAATGTTATAAGAGAAGATTGAGCTGGGATAGGTGAACGATGTAAACGTGTAATAGATGTCGGTGTCACTTTCTTCCCCTCCAAAGCCATAAATGCTTCCAATGCCAGGCAGTTCAACGTCTCTTTCCAGCTCACCCTTTCGGTTGTATTGTTTGATTTCAGACTTGGCATCTACCAGGTACTCTGCAAAAATTTTCTTTCCGGCAGTGCTCGCACTGAGTACGTTTTTCGTTTCGGGAATCACATCTGCCCATGTGGCTGGTGTTGGATCAGCAAACGAGGTCTTCACAATCCTGTTGTTGGGTGCGTCCAGATTAGTGAAGATAAATAGGGTCTCTCCGTCGTTGTCGATTACATAGTGCTCTTTGTCTACATTGTCAACAATTGGCTTTATTGGGCTGTTGGGAACCGTTAAGTCCTGAATGTAGAGTTCATTGCCAGTAGTACTAACAGAAGCGGAAATAACCAGGAAACGCTCATCTTCCGTCAGATTAGCTCCTACGTAGCGCCGTGGAAATTCGGCCCCACCCAGAATCAGCTTGTCGCTTGCCTGAGGCTCGCCGAGCTTGTGGAAGTACAGTTTGTGGTGTTGAGTCTTACCCGACAGCACGCTCCCATCTTTAGGTTTGTCATAGCTGCCGTAATATACGCCTTCGTTGCCTCTCCATGAAAAGCCGGTGAACTTCAAGTCTCTCAAAGTATCTCCGACAAGCTCTTTCGTGGCAGTATTAAAAAGCACACCTTTTCTCCAGTCGGAGCCGCCGTCAGACAGCAACATGCCGGCAAGCGAGCCGTCTTTAGAAAAGCTCAAGCCTGCAAGAGAGACAGTTCCGTCGGCAGAGAACGTATTAGGGTTCAAAAACTCTTCCGGTTCGTCGCCAAGGTTTTTCACCCTGTAAAGAACGTTCTGATTTTGAAGCCCGTCATTCTTATAAAAGTAGTAGTAATCTCCACGCTTGAACGGGGCGTACACTTTTTCATAGTCCCAAAGCTTCGTAAGCCTTTCTTTCACTGCGTCTTTGAAGTCGATATTGTTCAGGTAGCCAAAGGTTACTTTGTTTTCAGCTTCTACCCATTGCGCAGTTGCGGCCGAGGTGTCATTTTCGAGCCACCGGTAGGGGTCTTCCACCTTAGTACCGAAGTATTCATCGACATGGGCCACGGTGTCCGTTTTCGGATAGGCAACAGGCTCTTCTTTTGGTGGCTGAGAGCAATAGCTGACAAAGCCGGCTAAGACGATAAGAATGAATAATTTTCTCATGGTTGAATGGGTTAAAGGGATAAAAGAAGCCTGAAAGGTTAGTTTCAGGCTTATGCGTTAAATTATTTCTTGATCATATTGAATCCTGTGTAGGGAACCAGCACCTTCGGAATCTTGATCCCATCGGGGGTCTGGTTGTTTTCCAGCATGGCTGCCAGTATCCTTGGCAGGGCCAGGGCACTTCCGTTCAGCGTGTGAAGCAGTTCGGTCTTTTTGTCCACCTTACGCCTTAGTTTGAGCCTGTTAGCCTGGTAGGTCTCAAAGTTAGATACAGAGCTCACCTCCAACCATTTTTTCTGCGCCGCAGAATACACTTCGAAGTCGAAGGTAAGCGCAGAGGTAAAGCCCATATCTCCTCCGCACAGCTTCAGAATGCGGTAAGGAAGCTCAAGGTTTTTGATAAGCCGCTCTACATGGTTCTTCATTCCGTCAAGTGCCTTGTACGACTCCTCGGGCGTAGTTACCTGTACTATCTCCACTTTGTCAAATTGGTGTAGCCTGTTAAGCCCACGCACATGCGCTCCCCAGCTTCCAGCTTCTCTCCTGAAGCAGGGCGTATAAGCCACATTCTTCACAGGTAGCTCGTCATCAGCCAGAATTACATCCCGGTAAAGGTTGGTAATGGGCACTTCTGCTGTAGGGATAAGATACAAGTCGTCGGCGGTGGCATGATACATTTGCCCCTCTTTGTCAGGCAACTGGCCCGTTCCGTAGCCCGATTCTTTATTAACCACGATTGGTGGTCTCATTTCGAGGTAGCCTGCATCCAATGCCTGATCAATAAAGTAGTTGATCATAGCACGCACAATTCTGGCCCCTTGTTTCTTGTAAACAGGGAAGCCAGCTCCGGTTATTTTTATGCCAAGGTCAAAATCGATGATGTCGTACTCCTTAATGAGATCCCAATGCGGCTTGGCACTTTCCGGTAGCTTGGGTAACGTGCCTACCTGAAACACTACTTCATTATCTTCGGCTGTTCGTCCTTCCGGGACGCTTTCATGCGGCACGTTGGGAAGCTCATAGAGTTTATTTGTAAGCAGCTCTTCAGTAGATTCCAGCTCACCACCTAATTTCTTAGAAGTTTCCTTGAGATCTGATGTCTGTGATTTGATCTTCTCAGCTTCCTCTTTTTGGCCACTTTGCATCAACTGCCCAATTTGTTTGGCTAGTTGGTTCGCTTCTGCCAGAGCCACATCCATCTCTGTTTTCAGAGATTTCCGCTTGTCGTCCAGGGCCAGCACCTCGTCAATCTTTTCCTCTACCTCTTTCAGACCTCTTTTTCGGAGCCCGATTAGAACCTTTTCTTTATTAGCACGTATTTCAGAAACTTGTAACATTATGCCTAATTAGTTAAGTTTGCAAAAGTAAGAGATTTACAAAGAAATATTCAGGCTGGGTTCCGCTTAAATTCTCTTGTGTCTCCAGCGGTCTTTTTTCAGCAATTACTTGTTATTAATGAATGCTTAGCATATAATTGCGGCGTCATTTTCCGACAAACCTCAGGCCGTTTCTCATTATCAATTTTGTTTTAACGGAATAGAATCTCGACCTTTTTTTTGTAACCACTTCATTTAGAATATTACTATCTCAATTCATAGTTTATGTACAGCATTGACGACCTTAATGTCCGTCTTCTTTCAGAATTAAAAGACATCGCAGAAAAACTTGGAGTTCCCAACTACAAAAAAGCTGCAAAACAAGAATTAGTCTACAAAATCCTCGATCACCAGGCGGTCATGCCAGAAGAGGAAGTTTCCAAAATAAAGAAATCAGATAAGGCTGCTACCCCTGTAGCCGCCGCTCCGGCCCCGGAGGACAAACCCAAGCCCGCCCGTCCGCCAAGGGAGGACGATAGAAGGCCTAACAATAAACCGAAGATTCGCAGGGAGAATGTGGTAGCAAAGGACGCAGCAAAGCCTGCTGAAGGCAAATCGGACGACCGTCCGAAGAAGAGAGAGGTAAGCAGTGCCGATGAGCTCCTTCAGTCTTTCAATCTGGAAACTGATGACGATGACAACAGCAGTGACTCCTCAGCAAAGGAGGTGGTTGAAGAAGGTAAGAAAGTAGAAAAAGAAATATCTAACGACTCAAGAGGCGAACTTAGAGAAGACACGAGAAATCGTGAGGATAGAGGAGACCAACCTGGCAGAGAAGACAAAGGTGATCAAAAAGAGCAACGTGCTCCATTCAAGCCCAAAAGAAATTATAACACCAATATCAAAGAGTTCGACGGCATTATAGTCAACGAAGGCGTGCTGGAAATCATGCAGGATGGCTATGGCTTCCTTCGCTCTCCTGACTATAACTACCTGGCTAGTCCTGACGATATTTATGTTTCACCTTCGCAGATTAAGCTGTTTGGCTTAAAAACTGGGGATTCTGTAAAGGGTCAAATCAGGCCTCCAAAAGAAGGAGAAAAGTATTTCGCCTTGCTAAGAGTTGAAACCGTTAACGGTAAAACAACTGAGGAAATACGGGACAGGGTTTCCTTTGAATACCTGACGCCGCTATTCCCTGAAGAAAAAATTAGACTTAGCTCTCCAAAGAGACCTGATCATTACTCAGCTAGAATTCTCGACTTGTTTGCTCCAATTGGAAAAGGGCAGCGTGGAATGATCGTAGCACAGCCGAAGACTGGTAAGACGGTGCTTCTAAAGCAAATTGCGAACGCCATTACAGAGAACCATCCTGAGATTTACCTGATCATTCTTCTCATTGACGAACGTCCTGAAGAAGTAACCGATATGGCTCGCAGCGTGCATGCTGAGGTTATTTCATCAACTTTCGATGAGCAGGCCGACCGTCACGTGAAAGTGGCGAGCATCGTGCTTGAGAAAGCCAAGAGAATGGTGGAATGTGGACACGACGTTGTTATTCTTCTTGACTCGATCACTCGTTTGGCGAGGGCTTACAATACCGTAGTTCCTTCATCAGGCAAAATACTTTCAGGCGGTGTGGATGCCAACGCACTGCACAAGCCTAAGAGATTCTTCGGTGCTGCCAGGAATGTTGAGCATGGTGGTTCATTGACCATTATCGCAACAGCATTGATTGAGACAGGCTCTAAAATGGACGAGGTTATCTTCGAAGAATTCAAAGGTACTGGTAACATGGAATTGCAACTGGATCGCAAGCTGTCCAACAAGCGTGTGTACCCTGCTATTGATGTACCAGCATCTGGAACTCGTCGTGAAGATCTTCTCATGGAAAAAGACGAGCTATCCAAGGTTTGGATACTGAGAAAATACATGTCCGACATGACTTCTCAGGAGGCGATGGAATTCCTTCTCGACAAAATGAAGGGAACCCAGAACAATGCCGAGTTCCTGATCTCCATGAACGGATAAGAAATAAACACTTGTAAATTGAAAGAGCGGCCTAAAACCGCTCTTTTTTTGTGCCCTGCTAAATCTAAATCTGACCGACTACCTTGCTTCAACCCACTCTTTTAGGTATTGATAGCGGCTTGTTAGTTTTCCGTCATCAGTTATTGTGGCGTCCTGAATTATTCTGAACTCATCATTTGTGAACAGGTGAGGCAGTACATTACTGACCAGCATATTCCCAAAATCATTCGACGCATCTCTCGGCAATTCGCATGGCAAATTATCGACTGCCATCATCGATATGTTACCCTCCTCGCTGAATGCGGGCATTATCTCGTCTTGAGTAGGGTCATAGTCGTAAACCGGGTCATCTATTGTCGACGGCTTTTTTGTTGAAGGAATGGAACCTTCAATGTCGCAGGTAATATCGGCGATCACATGCAGGCAAAAATCATTCTTGGTAGCATCTTCCCTTTTGAAAAGTGTTGGTGCTTTTGGCTCCCAAAATGCAGCAGCAATTAATATTTCAGCGACTTTGGCATATTTCAGAAAATCAGAATGAAAGTTCTCAGCATGGGAGTAGAATTCGCCACGGTTGAATTCACGGCCTTCATTGTGTGTATTGTAGTCTCTGGAGTTGAGCTGTGCAAATACCGGAAAGTCAAAGGACTGTGTTAGCAATGCGGCTGGTGTCACTTTTCTGATGTTCATACCCACCAGTACTTCCATTGCTCCTTTGGCTACCCGGCCACCACCCGTCACTACCATTTTAATTGGGGGCAGTTTTACCTTAGAAAACTCGGTTTTCAAGTCTTCAAGGTCAAAACATTCATGCGCCCGCCTTAAATGGTAAAGATTATATCTTTTTCCGTATGTCCAAATAGCGTTGTAGGCACCTACTATCCCTGCCCACCGACCAAAGGCGATCACCCGCTGACCGTTTTCGTCAGTAAGGGTTTCGTAGTCCACCATTTTGATTTTCTTTTCCAGCAGTGCTTTTAGCAATGGCTTGTTGTATTCCTGCTTTTTGATAGTGTGCGAAAAGAAGAAGTAGGTTTTACCAGGGATGAGCTGCGCCATAGGCACTTCTTTGACCCCAAATATGATGTCGCACATGTCCATAGAATCAACCATTTTCAGGCCTTTTTCCTCGTAGGCGGCGTCGGCGAAACAGCGGACATCGCTTCTTTGCACAAGGACTTCTACATTCGGGAACTTCGCCTGTATTTCAAGTGCCTGATCGGGAGTAATGGGGACTCTTTTGTCTATGGGAACTTTTCCCTCTTTGATTATGCCTACCTTTGTTTTCATGTGTATGAGATTTGTTTTTCAACGGCCACATGGAATAGCCAAGATCCTTTTGAAAATGAACATTGCTTTTTCAACGACTTTATGCATGTTCGTAAGGTGCGGAATTCCTTATGGCTATTTCATCATTGAATTGGGAGTTGTATTCTTGCCCCAATATTACTAAGATGCAAAGACAAGCATAATCATATGGAAGGATTAATTTTGGTAAGCCTGTTCTGGGTGCTTTACTTTTCCCTTCACAGCTTTCTGGCAGCGGATTTTGTAAAACGCAGGTTTAACAGGCAATGGTTTCGGTTGTTTTACAATACTGTCGCCCTGCTGTTGCTGTTGGCTATTGTGCTTTACATGGCTACCGTCGACTCTCCATTCGTATTTGGCAAGACACCCGTTACTGACTTTTTTGCTTTTTCACTGGCGGCATATGGTGTCATTATCATCAGGCTTTCCTTTCGTCAATTTTCTCTAGGTGCTTTTCTTGGTTTGAAAAAAGAGGTGGAGGACGTTGAGTTTAAATCGGGAGGTATTCTTGAAAGGGTCAGGCACCCGATTTACTCGGGCACAATATTGCTTTGCCTGGGCTTTCTGCTTTACATTCCTAAAATGATCAATTTGGTAACTGTCGTGTGGATTTTCGCCTACTTGCCGATTGGGATTTGGCTGGAAGAGAAGAAACTTATAAAAAAATATGGCAGAGACTATGAAGAGTACCGTTCCAGAGTCCCTGCTGTGTTTCCAAAGTTATTCTAGACCTATGATTCAAGGATGCTTCCAAGAATAGAGCTACTCTCCTTGCCGCTGTTTTTACCGTAGGGAGCCAATACCTGAATTAGTTTTCTGATTGGCATCGACTGCAGCCAAACTTTTCCGGTGCCTTTTAGAGTGGCCAGAAAAAGGCCTTCTCCGCCGAAAAGCATCGACTTTAGTCCTCCTGAGCTCTGCACATCAAAGTCCAGTGTATGTTCGAAGGCCACAACGCAGCCAGTATCAATCCTTAGCGTTTCGTTATTGAGTTGCTTTTCTATCACCGTACCGCCTGCGTGGACAAATGCCTTCCCGTCTCCCTGGAGTTTTTGAAGAATGAAGCCCTCACCACCAACAAGTCCAGAGCCAATTTTCTTGTTGAAAGTGATGGATACTTTGGTGCCAAGTGCGGCGCACAGGAACCCATCCTTCTGTACAATTAGCTGGTTGCCTTGTTGAGTAGCCAGGTCAATGGGGATGATGGTGCCGGGGTAGGGCGCAGAAAAAGCTACTTTCTTTTTGCCAGCACCATGATTGGTAAAATGGGTCATAAAGACAGACTCACCAGTCAGCGCCCGGGCACCGGCCGAAAGCAATTTACCCAAAAAGCCCTGGTCGGGCTCGGAACCATCTCCCATTTTGGTTTCGAAGATGATGCCGTCTTCCATGTACAACATGGCTCCAGCCTCTGCGATGACAGTCTCTCGTGGGTCGAGCTCTACTTCAACGGTTTGAATGCTTTCACCAAAAATCTTGTAATCAATTTCGTGTGATCGTATCGCCATGGCTAGTCTTCGTCTTTGCTTGTTTTCTTTTTTATTTCTTCAATGTCTTCTCTGTCACGCAGTTTCTTGTCATCTACGTTTTTGTTGAGAAACTCGTTGATCTTATCAATCTGGAGGTTAGAAGAAATCTCGCCAAACGTATCAATGCTTATTTCGAAGCCGTTCAGGTCTTTGGCTACTTTAGGTTTCTTTTTTTCGGTTTCTTTCTTGCTCATGCTTGTGTGCTTTGTCCTCCTAATATAACGATAGCCGAGTCAATTCGTTTAGCAGTTTCTTTGGCGCCAAGTATTTCTATGATGGCCATAAGGTCCGGCCCGCCGCCTTGCCCGGTAATTGACAGCCTTAGGGGTTGCATATATTTGCCCATTTTCAACCCTTTGGTAGCAAAGAAATTTTCTATCGTGTCATGAGCGGTTGTGGCGCTAACGGTGTCTTCAAGTTGGGAAATACCCTTTGATAAATCCTGAAGTAAAGCTGCCACATCTGAGTTCCACTTCTTTTCAACAACCTGCTGGTCGTAAGTGGTTGGGGCTTCAAAAAAGAACCTGCCCTGTTCCCATAGTTCCTGTGGAAAAGAGACTCTCTCCCTTAGCACTTCGCAAATCCTGATTGTGTTTTCTGAGGAAGCTTTTAAACCGGCTTTTTCCAGGTCTTTTTCCAAATAAACAGCCAACTCCTCTGCAGATTTGTTTTTTATATAATGCTGGTTGAACCAGTTGGCCTTGTCGATGTCGAATTTAGCTCCGGCCTTACTTATGCGCTCAATGGAGAACTCCTGGATAAGTTCTTCCATGCTGAATATTTCCTTTTCGGTACCAGGGCTCCAGCCTAGCAAAGCCAAAAAGTTGATCATTGTTTCAGGCAGATAGCCTTTTTCCCTGAACCCTTGGGAGAGCTCCCCAGAAACAGGGTCTGCCCAGTTGAGTGGAAAAATCGGGAAGCCAGCTTTGTCGGCGTCTCTCTTGCTTAGTTTACCGTTGCCGTCTGGTTTCAGCAGCAAAGGCAGGTGAGCAAACTGAGGCATGGTGTCCTCCCAGCCAAAGTACCTGTACATCAGCACATGCAGTGGTGCCGACGGCAGCCATTCTTCTCCTCTGATGACATGAGTAATCTTCATGAGATGATCGTCGACGATATTGGCCAGGTGGTAAGTGGGCATGCCGTCCGACTTCAGCAATATTTTATCATCCAGCACAGATGAATGCACAACCACCCAACCTCTTATGAGGTCATGAAACCTTATGTCTTCTTTGCGAGGCACCATCAAACGAACTACATACGGATCACCGTTGGCAAGCCTTGCTTTTACCTCAGCCTCTGGAAGTGTAAGGGAGTTCTGCATGGTGTTGCGGGTCACGGCGTTGTACTGCTGGTTGGCTACCTTGGCAGCTTTCAGCTTTTCCCGCATAGCGTCGAGCTCCTCCGAGGTGTCGAAGGCGTAGTAGGCCTTTCCTTCGTCGATTAGCTGCTGGGCATACTGCGCATAGATGTCTTTCCTTTCAGATTGCCTGTAGGGGGCGTGGGGGCCTCCGGTTAATGGGCCTTCGTCTATCTCTATACCCACCCACTTTAGCGATTCTAAAATATATGCTTCGGCGCCTGGCACAAACCTCGACTGGTCGGTGTCTTCTATGCGCAAAAGCATCGTGCCGCTGTTTTTTCTGGCGAAGAGGTAGTTATAAAGAGCGGTTCTAACGCCTCCGATGTGGAGGGCTCCGGTGGGGCTTGGAGCGAAACGAACCCTAACTTCTGAATTGTTCATGTTAACTTATCAAGTACTTGGTAAAGTGCTTTTTGTGTTTGTTTCAAATGGACGTCAAAGTTAGCCAATGCTATCAGATAATTGGCAATGCAGCCTGCCAAAGAAAGACAACCGTAGAGGTAATTTTTGGCTGGCCCCAGGAAAATAAGTGTGAGTAGAAAAGTCAACAGGCACCAGAAAACCAGAAAGAAACGGGTGCTGGGGAAAAGGCGATACTTTACCTGAATCAGCGAGCCTGTCGAAGTCTGATCGACAACACCCTCTGCCAATGGAATGAAATTTTGAGGCTTGGCTACGTTGACCGAAACCCGGAATGATTTTTCGTAGACAAGGCCGGTAAATGCAAAGTCTTTTCCGGCGCTTGCCTCGGATTTGGTCTCCGTTTTTAAAAGAGCGATGATGCTGGCGGCTTTGGCCGATGAAACAATAGTGTCTCTTTCAAAAGGGGCTAACCTCATGCATCAATGCCGGCAATCAGGGAAATCTCAACCAGGGCGTCTTTGGGCAGCCTGGCCACCTCAACGGTTTCACGTGCCGGGGGCTCACTCTTGAAATAGCCTCCGTAAATCTCATTGATCACGGGAAAGTCGTTCATGTCTTTGATAAAGATGGAACACTTTAGCACCTCTGCAAATGAAAGGCCTTCCTCCAAAAGGATGGCCTTTAGGTTTTCCATCACCAATTTTGTCTGTGATTTAATATCACCCGACTCAAACTGACCCGTAGCGGGGTTGATAGCCACTTGACCTGATACCAGCACAAGATTGCCGTATCGTACAGCCTGACTGTAAGGCCCAATAGGGGCGGGGGCATTTTTAGTGTAGACGATCTTTTTCATGCTTATTCAACAGTTACTGACTTGGCAAGGTTTCGTGGTTGGTCGACATTGCATCCCCTCATCACAGCAATGTGGTACGAAAGCAACTGCAGTGGAATAACAGATACCAATGGCATCAGCGCTTCAGAAGTGTGAGGCACTTCAATGACAAAATCTGCTATCTCTTTGATGGTTTCTTCTCCTTGGGTAACAATGGCGATCACTTTTCCCTTGCGTGCTTTCACTTCCTGTATGTTGGAAACAACTTTCTCATAAGAAGAATCCCTGGTGGCAATAAATACGACCGGCATTTCTTCGTCAATCAACGCAATAGGGCCATGCTTCATTTCTGCTGCCGGGTACCCTTCTGCATGGATATAGGAAATTTCTTTCAATTTAAGTGCCCCCTCAAGTGCTACAGGGAAATTGTAGCCACGACCCAAATAGATGAAGTTCCTGGCGTCTTTGAAAAGCGCCGATATTTCTTTGATTTGATCGTTAACATCCAGCACCTTTTTGATTTTCGCCGGTATGCTTTCAAGCTCCACAAGCAATTCATGGTATTTGCTTTCAGTAATCGTGCCTTTGCGATGAGCGATCCGCAATGCCATCATAATAAGGACAGTCAGCTGGGCTGTAAAGGCTTTGGTACTGGCAACACCAATCTCAGGGCCGGCATGCAAATAGGCTCCTTCATGAGTTATTCTCGAAATGGATGAACCTACCGCATTAACTACTCCAAGAATAATGGCACCTTTAGATTTGGCCAGCTCAAGAGCAGCAAGTGTATCGGCCGTTTCGCCAGACTGCGAAATAGCAATGACAATATCGCCTTCGTTAATGATCGGGTTCCTGTAACGGAACTCAGAAGCATATTCGACCTCTACCGGAATGCGGCAAAAATCTTCAATAATGTACTCTGCCACCAACCCCGCATGCCACGAAGTGCCGCAAGCCACAATCACTATCCTTTGGGCGTTAGTGAGTGCATTGGCATACTCATGAATGCCTCCGAGCACCAGTTTGCCTTCGTCGGCCTTTAAACGACCTCTCATACAGTCAGCGATGCTATTAGGCTGTTCAAATATTTCCTTAAGCATGAAATGCTCATAGCCACCTTTTTCGATGGCTTCAAGATTGAGGTCAAGTTCATGTACCTGAGGGTATTGCTCTACATCCTCAAGACTTTTGATGGTCATCTGATTGCCAGTGATAACCGCCATTTCTTCATCTTTCAAATACACCACCTTCTTGGTGTATTCTACGATCGGCGTCGCATCGGAGGCGAGGAAGAAAGAGCCATCATCCTCTTTAATGCCGATAACAAGCGGGCTTCCTTTTCTGGCAGCAATTAAGGTGTCAGGATTATCTTTGGCGATTACTACAATAGCGTATGCCCCTACCACTCTGGTCAGGGCAAGCCTTACGCCTTCCTCAAGAGAGCAATCTTCTGACGTAATAATATAGTCAATAAAAGACGCCAGCACCTCTGTGTCGGTTTGGCTCTCAAATGTGTAACCCTTTTTTTGCAGCTCGGTTTTTATTGCAGCGTAATTTTCAATAATGCCGTTATGCACCAGTGAAAGCCTGTCATTGTACGACTTGTGGGGGTGGGCATTGATGTCGCTGGGCTCACCGTGAGTAGCCCAACGTGTATGGCCTATGCCAACGCCAGATTTGGGGCTTTTACCGTCAATGAGGTTTTCAAGCTCTTTGACCTTGCCTTGCTTCTTATATATCTTAATGTCAGAGATGGAATTGTCGTATAATGCAACTCCAGCACTGTCGTAACCTCTGTATTCAAGTCTTTTGAGGCCTTTGATGAGAATTGGTAATGCTTGCTCTTTTCCCTTGTAGGCAACAATTCCACACATAGCTTATTGTAATCTTGTATAGTAAATTTTTAACTGGATGCTGTCTTTGGGCACGACGAATCTGTTCAAGCTTGTAACATCATTGGCGCCAGGGTAAATGATCAGGTCGTTTGTATTAAATATGCTATCACGCAACGCCTGAAAGAAAAAAGTCGGCGTACTGCTATACGCCCGGGAGGCCGAGTCGTACAGTGGGAACAGGGGGCGAGGAGAACTGGGATTGCCATAGCTGACATCGCTCAGAACAACATGATTGGGGATCCTGGTGGACAGGCCAATATTTGCCCCAATTATTTTATTTGTACTATCAGCAAATATATACATAAAGCTATTTGGAGGCATGATTCGATAGTCGACCGAAGTCAATTCATCAATAGCCCCGAGCCTTATCTCAGCACGGTTGACGATAATATTGCCCAGAGAATCCACAAACTTTCTGAACGGTCTGAGTGAAAGCTTGGTATAAATACCTGTTCCTCCCTGAAGATACATGTGACCTGATGGAGGAATAAACTCGTCACTCTGCTCTACCAGGGCTCCCAGCTCGGTGCCTGCTCTGTCTGCGGTAACGCCGTTGTATCGTACCGTAGCGCCAAAGTTCAGCGAATAAACCAGTGAATCAGCGCCGTCAGGTACATGATAATGAACATTTACTTTAGAGTTTTCGGGGTGGAAACCAAAAATGAGTGTATTGTCTGCCCCCGGGATCAGAGCAAAGCCTTTTATCTCATTTTCCAGCTCAGAAACTGTTGTTCCATTTCTAACAATACTAAAGAAGTTGCTGGCCCATGCCGGAGTCGCCTTTATCCTTATTACTGTGTCTTTTGTCGGCGAATAAAAGAATTTTTTGGACGCAGCCGGCGTACGTGACAGGTACTTTGTTGAGTCATCCGAATAGTAGCTAACCCCGGAATACAGTGTGTCCGATAGCTGATAAACGTTAATGGTCTGAAACGTGCTACCGTATTCGCCATAAATATAACTCAACTCAAAATCAAACATGATTGAGTCAAGAACGCCCTTGTCGTTGATGGCAATAAGCTCGCCGTTTCTCGTTACCTGCGAAAAGGACTTAGCGGTAATGTCTCCAAAGAATGGATCTTTAAACCTTCCAACGAGCAGCCTTGAGTCGTTGGTTGTATTTATACTGTCAAAAAGAATAACAGAAGATGGAAGAGTAAAAACCTCCTCATAAACACCTACATTATTTTCGTTTGGATTAAGCTCCAACCCTACTTCACTTGGGCTTTCACACCCAAAAAGCATTAGGGCTGCTCCAAAGAGCAACCCTGATGCAGTCCTACCCTGCAAGTTCATTATATAGATTGTAGTGTCTGTCTAAAAAGTTTTCGTCATTTTCGATAACGTTGAATTTCTTTTCTTTGGATAATTCGTTGGTTAAATTATTCAGGCTTTCGCTTTCTTCTTCTTCTGCTCTGATGACAGCGTCCGAATATTCAATACCCATCTTAATAAAACCTTCGTAATCTGCAGACTTAAGTGGATTCAACATGCTGTCCTCGATGTCAATCATTTTCACCTTTTCAAGCAGGTTGTCCCCAAACTTGAAAGAGAAAGCGTTGTCGTATATTGTCAAGACACACTTAGCCGTCTGAAAGATGGGATCGTTCTTGTAAGTTGTTTTTACATACAACGGAATCAGGCTTGTCATCCAGTCGTTGCAGTGGATAATGTCTGGTGCCCAACCCAATTTCTTAACCGTTTCGAGCACACCCTTGCAGAAGAAAATAGCTCTTTCATCATTATCGCTATAGAATTTATCTTCTTTGTCGTGAAACACAGACTTTCTGTGGAAGTAATCTTCATTATCGATGAAGTATACCTGTAATTTAGCGTTCGGGATAGAAGCAACCTTAATAACAAGAGGCTTCTCCTCATCTCCCACGGCGATGTTAATGCCGGACAATCTTACTACTTCATGCAGTCTGTTTTTTCGCTCGTTGATCAACCCAAAACGTGGAACAAGAATCCTGATTTCCATGCCTCTTTCCTGCATCGCTTGCGGCAGTCTTCTCACGAATTCTGCTACTTGAGTTGTTTGAAGAAAGGGATTGATTTCGCTGGCTACGTATAGAATGCGAAGTTTTGCCATAAGAGTATTGATTTATATTTGACGGAACAAAACGAGCCACAAAAGTACAAAAAAATAACGTGCTTTCCATACATATTCCCTTTTATAACTTAGTTTTGCTGCCCTTTAGCTCACTCATAATCAGTGCTGTGGAGATAGTAACGTCCCCTGTAGAATGTCGAAAAAAGATACTTTCTCTGACTGTGGAGGGGAAAAACATAGGGTTTGTTCCTACGATGGGGGCCTTGCACGATGGGCACATGGAGCTGGTCAGACAAGCAAAGTTGTCCTGTGATTTTGTTGTGGTTAGCATCTTTGTAAATCGAACACAGTTCAACAACGAAGAGGACTTCAAGAAATACCCAAAGTCATTTGATAGTGATGCAGAGAAGCTGAGGCAGTCGGGATGTGACATCGTTTTTGCGCCGGGAGATAGTGATATGTACCCGGGGACTCCTGAGGTGAAAATAACTTTCCCCCGCCTGCAAAAATCTATGGAGGGGCGCTATCGCCCGGGTCATTTTGAGGGTGTTGCCCTTGTCGTTTCGAAGCTGCTGCACGTGGTACCGGCACAAAAGGCCTTTTTCGGCAGGAAGGATTGGCAGCAGGTGCTTATTATTAAGCAGTTGGTCAGAGATTTACACTTCTTCTCAGAAATTATTTCTGTACCGACAGTGAGAGAGCCAGATGGGTTGGCTATGTCTTCAAGAAATCAACGTTTGAGTGAGAAGGAACGATCGTTGGCGGTGATTTTCAGCAAAAGCCTGTATATGGCGAGAGAAAAACTTCTTGCGGGAGAGAGTGTAGAAGGAGCAGTTGCTTCCGTCAGGCAAGCATTTGATCGCCTGCCGGAAGCAAGACTGGAATACTTTGAAATAGCGAACCGTGAAACTTTAGAGCCTGTACAAAGTGTTGAGACGAGTATACCTGTTTCCTTGTTCATTGCAGGGTATGTGGGGGGCGTTCGATTGATTGATAATATCTTCCTTCAGGAAGAAACTGAATAAGAAAATGCAGATTGAAATTCTTAAGTCAAAAATTCACAGAGTTCGAATTACTCAGGCAGAGCTTCACTATGTGGGCAGCATTACAATTGATGAAGACCTGATGAAGGCTGCCAACCTTATTGAGAATGAGAAGGTGCAGATCGTGAATGTTAACAATGGCGAACGCCTTGAAACCTATGTGATCAAGGGAGATGCCGGAAGTGGGGAGATTTGCCTCAATGGGCCGGCAGCCCGAAAGGCGCAGGTAGGCGACGTCGTAATAATCATTTCCTACTGTCACCTGGATTTTGAAGAGGCTAAAGCTTTTAAGCCGACACTCATTTTCCCTGACGACAATAACGAACTAATCAGTTGAGAAAAACTATCACCAGTGTTGTCCGATACGTTTTAACCCTCGCCCTTGCCTTTGCTCTCCTTTGGTGGCTTTTTAAGGACATCGACCTGGACGACTTCATGTCACGGCTTAACAAGGTAGAATACGGCTGGGTGTACCTGTCTATTGGCATATCTTTTTTTGGTTATTGGATTAGGGCCTACAGATGGAACCTGCTGTTCAAGTCTCTTGATGTATCGGTTAGTACTTTCAGGCTATTTTTAGCAGTCATGGTAGGTTATTTGGCCAACATGGCGTTTCCCAGGATGGGGGAGGTTAGCCGATGTGCTATCCTCAGAAGGACAGACAACATCCCCATGTCTACCTCCATAGGCACTGTGGTTACAGAGAGAGGGGTTGATCTAATCTCCCTCTTATCGGTGCTGGCAGGCGCTATGCTAGTCGAGTTTGGTAAAATATCGTCGTTGCTTGGCGATATGTTCAGCAGACTATGGGCAGGGCTTTCGGCCACGCAGCTAATCATTACGGTGGTGATTATTGCTACAGTGGTTGTTCTTATCTATTTTATGATCAAAAGGTTTCAAAAAATGCCGGCCTTCGCAAAGCTCAAGGAATTCCTCGTCAACCTGGGCCACGGCATAGGCAGCATAACTAA
This sequence comes from Imperialibacter sp., assembly GCF_040222815.1. Taxonomy (GTDB): domain Bacteria; phylum Bacteroidota; class Bacteroidia; order Cytophagales; family Cyclobacteriaceae; genus Imperialibacter. Next base: position 194,379 of record NZ_JAVKCH010000019.1, read on the forward strand.
ACTCAAGTCGCCAACTCTTTTTGTTCTCAGTACGGTGGCCATGTGGTTGAGTTACTTTTTCATGTCTTATGTAATCATCTTTTCTATGGAGGAGACAGCATGGCTTGACTTAAAGGCAGGCTTGGTGCTGCTAGCGATGGGCGGAATTGGCATGGCCATGCCAGTTCAGGGAGGAATTGGCACATATCATGCCTTTGTGGCAGGAATTTTACTGTGGTATGGCATCGGAGAGCAAACAGGCGTATTTTTTGCTACACTGCTTCATACGTCACAGGTCGTAACCATCCTGGTGTTGGGAGGCGTATCGATTCTTGTGGCAGTGCTTTTACCAGTAAAGAACCAAATTGAAAACAGCGTCGAAAATCAAGGATCGGAAGGCGGCAAGTAGCCAAGTATCTAGTTGGCATGCCGAAGGGCTTTCAGTGGTGTTTACCAATGGATGTTTCGACATCCTGCACCTTGGTCATGTCGACTATCTTGAAAGGGCGAGGCAACTTGGCGACAAGCTGGTAGTGGCGCTGAACACTGATGCGTCGGTTCAGCGACTGAAAGGGCCGGAACGGCCGATTGTTAATGAAGCCTCGAGAGCCAGGGTTATGGCTGCGCTTGGTTTTGTGGATCTTGTCGTTTTCTTTGACGAAGACACGCCGAAAGAGCTGATCGAAGCCCTTCAACCAGATATTTTAGTGAAAGGCGGTGACTACACTGTTGAAACTATTGTAGGTGCCGATTTTGTTTTGAAACACGGTGGAAAAGTTGTTCCACTCCCATTGATAGATGGGTATTCTACTACTACATTTGTGAATAAAATTAAGCTAAACGATAAAAACTTATGATGCTTCTTCTGATTGGTGTTGTGTTTATGATTATCAGCTGGTCGGTGAGTAACAAGCTGAAAAATAAATTCAAAAAGTACTCCCAGGTTGGGTTAGCCTCTAACCTTAGTGGCCGTGAAATTGCCGAAAAAATGCTGGCAGATCATGGTATATATGACGTGAAAGTGGTGTCGGTAGAGGGCCAGTTGACGGATCATTACAATCCGGCCAATAAAACGGTCAACCTGAGCCCTGAAGTTTACCATGGCAGATCCGCCGCCGCCGCCGCCGTGGCTGCGCACGAATGCGGTCATGCTGTGCAGCATGCCACTGCATATAGCTTCCTTGAGTTCAGATCGGCCATGGTGCCAGTGCAGAACGTTACCGCCAGGGTAATGAACATCATGTTTATGGCAATGCTGTTTGGTGCTTTTTTTATGAAAGGGTTTGCGGAAACAGGGCTCCTGATTATCATCGGGTGTTACTTTGTATTTACTCTGTTTGCTTTCGTTACTCTGCCAGTTGAGTTTGATGCAAGCAGCAGGGCGCTGGCGTGGATTGACCGCAAAGGTATTGTGACTTCGAAAGAGCACGAAATGGCCAAAGATGCTTTGAAATGGGCTGCTATGACTTACGTGGTGGCTGCGCTGTCGGCACTGGTTACGCTGTTCTACTTTATTCTGTCCTACCTGGGCATGAGCAGAGACTAGTAAATATTTTAATGAAATGATGGGGACTTGGGCATGGCTCAAGTCCTTTTTTGTTTATTTTTAGCTCATACAATAACCCGCACATAACTCATGATGAAATTTGACTTAACTGAAGAGCAGCTGGCAGTAAGAGATGCCGCAAGAGATTTTGCGCAGAACGAATTGCTTCCCGGAGTAATTGAAAGAGATGAGCATCAAAAATTTCCGGCTGAGCAAGTCAAGATGATGGGTGAGCTTGGGTTCATGGGTATGATGGTGGATCCAAAATATGGCGGGAGCGGTATGGACTCTGTGTCCTATGTGCTGGCCATGGAGGAAATATCGAAAATAGATGCCTCAGCTTCTGTTTGTATGTCAGTGAATAACTCACTGGTGTGCTGGGGGCTCGAAAAATATGGCAATGAAGAACAAAAGCAGAAATACCTTACCAGGTTAGCCAAAGGTGAAATAATTGGGGCGTTTTGCCTTTCAGAGCCGGAAGCTGGGTCGGACGCCACCTCGCAACGAACCACGGCTGAGGACAAGGGTGACTACTACCTGCTCAACGGGACAAAGAACTGGATCACGAATGGCAACAGTGCGTCCGTCTATATTGTAATGGCGCAAACCGATGCTTCCAAGGCCCACAAAGGAATCAACGCTTTGATAGTGGAGAAGGGGATGGAAGGCTTTGTTGTCGGCAAAAAAGAAAACAAGCTTGGCATTAGGGGATCCGATACCCACTCATTGATGTTTCAGGATGTGAAAGTGCCAAAGGCAAACAGGATAGGCGACGATGGATTTGGCTTTTCGTTTGCCATGAGTACGCTTAATGGTGGTAGAATTGGCATAGCTTCCCAGGCGCTGGGAATTGCATCCGGGGCCATGGAGCTGTCAATTGCCTATGCGAAAGAACGTAAGGCTTTTGGAAAAAGCATCGCTGAGCACCAGGCCATCCAGTTCAAACTCGCTGATATGGCTACTGAAATTGAGGCAGCCAGACTGCTCTGTCTCAGGGCAGCGCAATTAAAGGATCAGAAGGCTGATTTTAGTCAGGCAAGTGCCATGGCTAAACTTTTTGCTTCCGATGTAGCTATGAAGACGACGGTGGAGGCAGTGCAGATTCATGGCGGTTACGGTTACGTAAAAGAGTACCATGTTGAGCGGCTCATGAGGGACGCAAAAATCACGCAGATTTACGAAGGGACGTCAGAAATTCAGAAAATTGTAATTTCCAGAGGGTTGCTCAAAAAATGAGTTCCTTTTTAATTCATATTTGAGCTAGGTATTTTGTTATTAAATCATATTTGTATTAGTTTTATACAAATTCATTGTTAATTTTTTCTATTGCCACCCGCTCTCGCAAATTGTATGATTCATGGAAGAGTATAATAAAATTATTGAATCTCTTAGTATCAGATTTATTAAGGCACGCCACACCAATGTAATTCAGTCTGTTACGGTAGAGAATTTTTACGACGTTGAAAACACCATTTTTTTGGTTCACAAGGGGGTTTTGAAGTTTGGTAAGGACAAAGAAGAGGTGAAGGCCGGTGAGGTACTTTTTGTGCCCGGCGGCAAAATGGCGTCTATCACTTATGGTTCAGGAAAGGCGATCAGCTTGTCCAACGACGACTTTTTGAACAACAAAGAGAAGTACCTGGAGAGTGTGAAGGGCTATAGCCAGGAGGAAGAAACGAGGGATAACTTTAGCTATATCACTTTCGAAGCAAAGGTATTCGACACTGTCAACTTTTTTGCATCGCTTGACATACCGCCGTTTGTAATGAAAGACGGAATGATGGGCTCATTGATTCAGGACATCGTTGTTGAACACTTTTCCGGAAAGCTTGGTAGAGATAGAATTGTGAAGCTTGAAACGGACAGATTGGTTGTGCAAGCTATCAGGTATATCATTCAGCACAACCTGTATGTGGAGCAGCTGGCTACCAATAGCAATTACTTCAAAGATCCACGCCTTATAGATATTTTCGCCTATATAAAGGACAATCTTGGTGATGATCTTTCCAACAAGATTCTGGCCAATGTCGCCAATGTGTCGGAGGACTATGTGGGGCAGTACTTCAAAATGTTGACCGGCATCAATCCGCAGGACTACATTGAGTACCAACGAATGGAGAAGGCCGTTAATCTTTTGCGAACCTCAAAGAAAAGCATCAGGGAAATCGGCAAGGACGTGGGATACAAAGACACGGCTTATTTTTGTCGTCGCTTCAAAATGATGTTTGGAATACCTGCTGGTAAAATGAGAAGGAGGGAGTCTTTAATTAATGTTTAAAGGCTTTTGATTGAGGTGATGAATTCGCTCCGATACCTCAATCAGTAGATTAGGATTTTCCTCCACGCTGTTTCCCAGGATAAGCATATCGGCTCCGGCCTGAAGGGCTTGTATGGCCAAATGAACAGAGCTGATTCCTCCACCCACAATCAGCGGCACATTAATATTTTTCTTAACGGCAGTAATTATCTTAGGGGGAATAGGTGCCTCTGCTCCACTCCCAGCATCCATATAAATTGTTTGTAAGCCGAGCATTTCGCCAGCCATTGCAGTGGAAACAGCGATGCTTACCTTGTCGGTAGGAATGGGTGTGGTGTTGCTGATATAGCTCGCAGCAGTGGCATGGCCGCTGTTTACAAGCATGTATCCGACTGGTATTACCTCCAGGTGCGTTCTTTTTAAAATGGGTGCAGCTATCACATGCTGGCCTATCAGATACTCCGGGTTTCTTCCTGAGATCAAAGAAAGAAAAAGAATGGCATCGGCATTGGAGTCTATTTGATAGTAGTTGCCTGGAAAAATGATCACCGGAATACTTGAATTTGCTTTGATGAGCTGAATGATCTGGCTAAAATTATTCTTGGTCATAAGGCTGCCACCCACAAGAATATAGTCAACCTTATTTTCAACACACATGTTGATGACCCTAAGGCAAGCGCTGTTGTCCGACACCTTGTCAGGGTCAATCAATATGCCCAGGGAACGTTTGCCTTCGTTACTCTTCTGTGTCAGTTGACTCAGTAGGTGGTTCATTCGTCAGTATTCTTTTTTGAATATAATTTAAGCCAAATTGAAGAAAAACTCCCCAAAGAGCCGCCATGCTTTTGTTGAGTGTCATTTTAAAAAATGATTTCTCTGGTTTTTCGGCCGGTTCTACAGGCTGGTCAGGGCTTTTTTTTTAAGATCCTCTTTCCTGGAAGAGGATGTGATAAGTCTGGCTACCTGGTAGCCGGCAAAAAGGACGCCGCCAATAATCAATCCGGTTTTTAGTGCCCGGGAGACATTTTGCTCAACTGAATCGGTTCCGGATTGGAGTTTCTTTTTTGCCTTTCGCTCCATTTCCTGAAGTTGTTCCTTCCGCCTGGTAATATCCGCTTTACTCATCTTCTTCAATTGGTTTTTCTGTAAGGGCCTCCCTCTCTTTCACTGCTTTGGTAATCTGATTTTCAACAGCATCTTTCAGCTTGCCGGATTGGAGCAGATACACGAAAAAAAGCAATGCAAGAAGATAGAAGCACGTAACTGCGCCATACCCAAGGTAGGCGCTGTTCCAAAGATAGTTTAAAAAAGTACTCAGCGTAATGCTTCCAAAAAACAGGAAGAACATAAAAACCGTGAGAATCAGAAACAGTGCTATCAGCTGAGCGAGAATTCCAGAGAGCTCTTCGATCATATTTAGTTTGACGAGCTCTATTTTTATCCGCACATACTCGGTGACGGAATCTATCAATTCATCTATTTTCCAAAACTTTGACAAAAATACCTCCTTTGGACTAAGCGTTCAAGGTATGAAACTTTGATCAAACGGTTAAGGTTCCTCGACAGGCTTTTTATCAATTAGCTCGACAGGAGGAGAAGTTGTGTGTGTAAATGACCTATGAGCCAGAATTAGGCTGTAGGGGATGATAAAGAATGTGAGTAGTATATAGGCAAAACCCACGATGCGGTACCTCAGCGTAAATTTACCAAGGAGTTCAGCCATTTTAACAGGAATCCTTCGAATAACAGGGAAGGGCAGGAATATTAGGACACCGATTAAATTGAACAACAGGTGGGCAATTGCCACGGCTATGGCTTCTTCCGACTTGAACAGCGCTGCAATAATGGCAGTAATCGTTGTTCCAACATTGGCTCCCAGGATGAAGTTGAAGGCTTTTTGTACGGAGATTTTGCGGGTAGCTGCCAAAGGAACAATAAGGGAAGTAGTGATGGAACTCGACTGAATGCCAGCCGTGAGGAGGGTTCCCCATCCAAAGGCCTTAAAGGGGTTATTAAAAACAATGTTCTCAAAATTCACCTTGGACTGACCGATCAGTCTTTTGTAGATGATATTCGACAGCAGCTTGATGCAGCCTATCAGTACCAGAAATGAAACAATGAGAAGAACTATGGGGTGTGATATCCAAAGACTTACCCAGTGGCTGATGGGATCAAACAATAATGTGTTGATATTAAATATCGGTCCGCTTTTCGAAAATAAATCTCCACCACTAAGTGAAGAGGCTATTTCACGAGAGAGGCGGGACAGCAGGTGGTATTTTAGCTCTAGTGGAAAAAGAATGATGGTAGTGAGGATGTTGAAAATGTCGTGCACTGCCCCAGCCGCAATGGCTTTTCTGAACTCATTTCTCTTGGTGATATAACCAAGCGATACAATTGATGACGTGATAGTGGTGCCAATATTGGCACCCATAATAATGGGGACGGCATCCTCAAATGAGATTGAGCCAACAGCAACGGCCGCCACAATCATGGTGGTGCTTGACGAGCTGCTTTGTATAAGCGCCGTGATCAGAAGGCCAATAAACAAACCAACAAACGGGTCGGAAGTGGCAGACAGGATGGATTGGGCAGCAGTTTCAGTGAGCTGGTTGAAGGCCTGCCCCATCATATTGATGGAAAGGAGAAAAATAAAAACAGTGATGAGGACGTACCCGATATTACGGTACAGGTTTTTCGCAGAAGTCTGCTTTCCCTCGTCTATGTTTAAAACTTTCTTGACGGTCATCCAATTGAAGAGTTGTTGCCAGAAGAAGCAAGCCGCAAAGTTATCAAAAACTAATTGTTCAATCCGTTAGCGACATGAAACTATTGTTAATTCACCTTGTGCTCAAACGCTTGAACTGGGGAAGCAAGCTGATTTGCCTATTGTGAAGGCCAGTTGCACGTTATTAAAGGCAGTGAATGCCCGGTTTGAGATCATAAATTTGAGGGAAAATGTGCCTTTTTTTGGCCATTAACCATACTTACCATATAATCTGGTTAGCCAAAACAGTAGCCCTGCTTGTGTTAAGATAATATTAATTATGTTTCTAAATTGTTAAGTAACCGAGGGTTTGTTAATATATAGTTATCAATTTCTTAACATTGTAGCTCTTCCCTACGAGAGCAACCGACCTAAGATTCATGCAGAGAGTGATCAACATTGTAATAGCCTTCTTTTTAACCCTATCGTTCATTTTACCAGGTATTGTCAAAGCACAGGACATTACCGAAAGCAAATTCGGAAGCGGAATCTCAGTATTTGCCAGAGACTCTTCATTTTCGATGAAGTTTAGCACCAGGTTTCAGACTTTGTATGAGGGAGTATACGACATGGAGCTCGACAAATACAAAGACAACCTATTGATAAGGAGAGCAAGGTTGAAGTTTGACGGGTTTGTGCATAACCCAAAAATACAATACAAGATTGAGTTGGGCTTGAGTGGTAGCGACATTGGCAATCAGGACATTGTTTCTGAATCGAATTATGCGCCACTGCAAATCCTTGATGCCGTGATAAAATACAACTTCCATGGAAACTGGAGCCTGTGGGTTGGCCAAACGAAACTTCCCGGAAACGTGGAACGGGTAATTTCATCTCAATCGTTACAGTTTGTTGACCGAAGTTTTCTTAACTCAAGATACAACCTTGACAGAGACCGGGGAGTTCAGGTTCGCTATGATGGGGAGACATTTGGTTTAATAACTGCGGTTTCCATAGGAGAGGGCAGGAATATTTCCGAGGAGAATCAAGGTGGATACGACTATACGGCCAGATTTGAGTGGCTTCCCCTCGGGCGATTCAGGAGCAATGGCGACTATGTTGGAGCCGACCTCAAAAGAGAATCGACTCCAAAGCTGATGGTTGGAATTGTCTACGACTATAACGACAACACTAATAGGGAAAGAGGCCAGTTGGGTAGAGTATTAAGTGAAAACAGGATTCTGCAGGCTGTGTTTGTGGATATGCATTTTAAGTACAGAGGATGGTCGGTGATGTCGGAGTATGTTAATAAGCAAGCACCGAACGGGCCCGTCGTTTCAGACGGAACTTATTATACTGGCACTGGCCTTAATATTCAAGCAGGATACTTACTCAAAAATAATTTCGAATTGGCCCTTAGGTTTACGGAAGTGCTGCCAGCCGTCGAAACATTGCGAGCAGGTATTCATCAATATACTTTTGGTGTCTCAAAATATATCGTTGGTCATTCTCTTAAAATACAGTCAGACTTGACAAGGATAGAAATTGAAGGAGGGGACGGCTCAATGATGTATCGTGCGCAGGTTGAGGTATCTTTCTAGCCAGGGAGCTTTCACCGTCAATGGCTCATAAGGTTAAGTAATATGCAAAGACGACAAAATAAAAGCCTTAACACTTTCTTAACAGTGGTAACAAAAACTATATTTAGCTTTGCCGGAACTTTCAAATTAAGCGTACACCTGCGATGTCTTCCAAACCGTCTGATAGTATCACTACACAAAAGCTAGGCAAAGGGGCTTTTAAATTGTTTAGCGTGTCAAAAAAGGAGAGAAACTATCTTTATTTTTTGCTTGCCATCACGTTTGTCTGCGGCATGGTGTATCCCTATCAGGAGGTGGCTATGTGGGTTGCGTTTGCTTTGGCTGGCTATTCTGCCATTGCCAATGATAGTATTCAAACCATTGGCACTTTTATTTCTTCAAACTCCCATAGGAAGTGGTATCACTTGTGGCTTTTCATGGGACTGATTTTCCTTGTTACAGTTACTTATAGCTGGATCACTTATGGTGGAGATGTATCGTATCAGCGGTTGAATACAAAAGGCCTTGAGGTAGCACCTACTTCCTTCAGTTTTCTTCAGGTTGCCGCTCCGGTAATCCTATTGGTTCTTACAAGACTTCGAATGCCGGTATCAACTTCAATCCTACTGTTGAGTGCCTTCTCTACCAAAGCTAGCTCCATCGGAGGTATTTTATCAAAAAGTCTTGTGGGCTATGCACTGGCTTTCGTCATCGCCATCATTGTTTGGACCCTAACCGCACAGCTATTTGATAAATATGCTAAGAAAAAACCGGCACACTGGTGGGCACCGCTGCAATGGCTTACCAGCGGGGCATTGTGGTCGGTTTGGATCATGCAGGATGCTGCAAACATAGCGGTTGTATTGCCAAGGGCGTTAAACACTGTGGAGTTTGTTGCATTTGCGTCATTTATATTTCTTGGCCTAGGTGTGCTGTTCTACCTCAAAGGGGACAAGATACAGTCGATTGTGGAAGAGAAGGCAGACATTACTGATGTGAGGGCCGCCACAATAGTCGACCTGGTTTATGCATGCCTCCTCTACTACCTGAAGGTAGTTAATACGATTCCGATAAGTACCACCTGGGTCTTTATAGGGCTTTTGGGAGGCCGTGAGTTGGCGATCAACTACATGAAGAAAAACAAGTCCAGCCGCAGAAAGGGAATAAGAAAGAGCATGAAGCTGATAGGCAAGGATGCTCTGTATGCCGGTATTGGATTGGTCATTTCCATTTTTCTCGCCTTGTCGATCAACGACGACATGAGGAAAGAGTTTTTTGACCTGATAGGCTGGTAACTTTAAATAGTCAGCTCTTTCAAAGCCAGCCAGGTCATAAGCCCCACGCCAAGCTCCAAAGCACTTTCATCAATATCGAACGTGGGGGTATGAACTCCCGAGGTGATGCCCTTAGCGTCATTTCTGGTGCCTAGTCGATAGAAGCATGAATCTACGTGATGAGAGTAGAAGGCAAAATCTTCGGCAGCCATCCAAATATCAAGGTCTACAACTTTGTCTTTCCCCAAAAATTCTTCTGCCCATGATTTAGAGCGATTGGTTAGTTGCTCATCATTGGCAAGAAAGGGGTATCCCTTCATGATGTTAAAGTCGCAGGTGGCACCCATTGACTCTGCTATTCCTTCAGCCATCTTTTTCATCTTCGCATGGGCTTCCATTCTCCACTCTTCGTTGAGGGTTCTAAATGTGCCCTTTAGCTTGACCTCAGAAGGAATTACGTTTGTCGCTCCCTTCCCTTCAATATCGCCAAACGAAAGCACGGAAGGTATCTTTGGGCTGGCCATTCTACTAACCACCTGCTGCAATGCTGTAATAATGTAAGCAGTCACTACTATAGGATCTACCAAAGTTTCAGGCATGGCCGCATGGCCTCCTTGCCCTGTCACGGTCACATATATTTCGTCAGCGCTGGCCATGTACATGCCAGGCCGAAACCCTACCGTGCCCGCAGGTAACAGCGGCATCACATGTTGGCCGAAAAGACTGTTTGGGGAAGGATTAGTCAGAACTCCCTCTTTGATCATTAAGCTGGCGCCTCCCGGTAGTTTTTCTTCTCCAGGTTGAAAAATGAGCTTAACGGTTCCCTCAAATTCATTCTTCAGCGCACAGAGGATTTTGGCAACACCGAGAAGTGAGGAGGTATGAACATCGTGGCCGCAGGCATGCATAACACCCTCGTTTGTCGATTTGTAGGGCACAGTATTCTGTTCAAAAATAGGCAAAGCGTCAATGTCGGCCCTTAATGCAACAACTTTCTTGTCAGGGTTATTTCCTTTAATGATAGCCACCGTGCCAGTAGTGGCCATTTCGTCCGTCTGATCTATGGGAAGCTTTCCAAGGAATTCTCTGATGTAGTTTGCTGTGTTGTACTCCTCAAAGGACAGCTCTGGGTTAGCGTGCAGGTGTCTTCGTACGCCGATAATCTCCTCCGAAAACTGATTACTCAGCGTTTTGATTCTGTCTTTTAGATCCATTTATTCTACGGGTATTTTTTCGGGAAGGAGGAGTGCGTTGGGGAATACCTCCCGAACCTGCGCATATACCTGATTAGCCTCTAGTCTAGAATAAAACTTTCCTAGTTTTACCTTAAAGTTGGGCTGGACGTAAACAACCTGGGAAGGAATGTCCAATCCGATAGACCGAAGCTGTGCTCTTGCATTATTCGCCTGGTCTCTGTTTGGGCCGGAGTATACCTGAACAGTAAAGCCATCTACAACCCTTTTTTGGAGGTTTTTTTCGGCTATAAACATTACGACGCTATCGAGTTCCTGGGTGATGTCGTATTGCGTCTTCAGTGGCTCTGAAGAAGTCGTCGATTTGCTTGTTTCTGCAGGTTTAAGCAGGCTTTCGTCAGTGGTTATAACCGGGTGTAAAATAGACAAGTCTTCAGAATAAGAGTCAGTGGTGCCAGAAGAAGGAACCACCTTTTTTGAACACCCATACAGGATAAAAACTCCAAGTGCTAAAGAAACGACTCTATTCATAGCTGGTTAGTCTTCAATATTGATCACAACGCATTTGTTGTTGTTGACGTCTTGCTCCACAGTTTTGTATTTCACCCCTTCTTTTAAAGTTCCGTCTGTGTACTGCACAGTCACCCGGTCGTTTCTACCAGCTACTTTCTGCGACTTCATTGGCTCGGGCCGGGTAACGGCTGGCCTTGAACCAACTGGTTGACCTTCTTTTCCTTCCAGCAAAGAACGTGACTCTTCCTTACTCTCTTTGTAGTCGCTTTTCGTGCGGGTTTGTCGAGCTTCTCTTACCTGATTTGGATCCTGGCTTGGTATATCGGCCTTGATAAGGAACGACATCGTTTCCTCATTTACCTTGGCAAGGAATACTTTGAACAATTCGAACGCTTCAAATTTGTAGATCAAAAGTGGGTCTTTTTGTTCGTATACAGCATTTTGAACAGACTGTTTCAAATCGTCCATCTCACGAAGATGTTCCTTCCAGGTTTGATCGATCAGCGCCAGGGTGATCATTTTCTCCATAGCGGCTACCATCTCCTTACCTTCGGTATCCACCGCTTTCTTTAAGTTCACCACAATACCAAGTTGCTTTTTCCCGTCAGTAAACGGCACCAGAATATCTACAACTGTGGCCCCTTTGTTGTCAAGGGTATGCTTAAGAACCGGAAGCGCTTTTTCTCTGATTGTGTTTTTTCGGGCTGTATAATGCGCTAACACTTCGTCGTAAAGTCTTGCTGCAAGTGCATCACTTTTGATACCGGCGAATTCTTCCTGGCTGATACGCATGTCCAGACCGAAAGTGCTAAGCGCATTCAGTCTAAAGCCATCATAGTCTTGAGAAGCAGTAGCCGATATAGCCAAGTCCTCAGATGTGTCGTACATCATGTTGAGGATGTCGAGCTGTAGTCTTTCACCAAACAAGGCATTCTTTCTTCGGGTGTAGATCACCTCTCGTTGAGAGTTCATGACATCGTCATATTCCAGGAGGCGCTTACGCATGGCGAAGTTGTTCTCTTCTACCTTCTTTTGAGCTCTTTCAATCGACTTGGTAATCATCGAATGCTGGATTACTTCACCTTCTTCCAATCCCATTCTGTCCATCCACTTGGCAATCCTGTCTGAGCCGAACAACCGCATCAGGTTGTCTTCAAGCGACACAAAGAACTGCGAAGACCCTGGGTCACCTTGTCGGCCTGATCGACCTCTCAACTGCCTGTCGACCCTTCTCGATTCATGCCTTTCAGTTCCTACAATGGCCAAGCCTCCAGCTTTTTTCGACTCTTCGGTCAGTTTTATGTCCGTACCCCGCCCGGCCATGTTGGTAGCGATGGTTACTGTAGATGGATGTCCTGCTTCTGCTACAATTTCCGCCTCTCGCTGGTGTTGCTTGGCGTTAAGCACGTTGTGCTTGATTTTGCGGATATTGAGCATGCGGCTTAGTACTTCCGAAATTTCTACAGAAGTAGTACCCACAAGCACTGGCCGGCCTGCCTCAGTAAGCGCAACAATTTCATCGATAACAGCATTGAACTTCTCACGCATGGTCTTGTAGACCTTGTCTTCCATGTCTTTCCTAACAATCGGTCTGTTAGTTGGAATGACAACCACATCAAGTTTGTAGATCTCCCAAAGTTCACCAGCTTCGGTTTCGGCCGTACCAGTCATACCGGCCAGCTTGTGGTACATTCTGAAGTAGTTCTGTAGGGTGATGGTTGCATAAGTCTGCGTTGCATCTTCCACGGTCACGCTTTCTTTCGCTTCAATTGCCTGGTGAAGACCGTCTGAATAGCGGCGCCCTTCCATCATGCGGCCGGTTTGCTCGTCGACAATCTTCACTTTGCCATCAATCACTACATACTCGGTGTCTTTTTCAAAAAGCGTATATGCTTTCAGCAACTGATTGACGGTGTGAATCCGCTGCGCTTTGATTTGGTAGTCTTTGATGACCGACTCTTTCTTTTTCAGGATATCGATTTCAGCGAGAGAGGTGTCACCCTCAAGCTTTGCAATTTCCATCCCAATATCAGGCATAATGAAGAAATTGGGATCTTCACCATCGCCGGTAATCATATCGACACCCTTCTCAGTCAGCTCGATAGAGTTATTTTTTTCCTCAATGGTAAAAAGCAAAGGCTCATCCGCCTCCGGCATCATCCGTTGATTGTCAGCCAGGTAGATATTCTCCGTTTTTTGAAGAACATTTCTTATGCCTGTTTCACTGAGGTATTTGATCAAAGGCTTGTATTTGGGAAGCCCTCTGTGAGCTCTGAACAGTGACAAGCCGCCATCTGTCTCGTTGCCCTCAGCAATTTGCTTTTTGGCGTCATTCAGAAACTGTGCACATAGCTTGCGTTGAGATTCAACCAGCTTAAATATTCTGGGCTTCAGTTCGTAAAACTCATGCTCGTCTCCTTTTGGAATAGGCCCTGAAATGATAAGGGGTGTTCTGGCCTCATCCACAAGTACAGAGTCAACCTCATCCACCATAGCATAGTGGTGTTCCCGCTGCACCAGTTCCTCCGGGCTTCTGGCCATGTTGTCCCGCAGGTAGTCAAAGCCAAATTCGTTGTTGGTACCATAGGTAATATCGGCGAGATAAGCGTTTCTTCTCTCCTGTGAGTTGGGTTGGTGCCTGTCGACACAGTCAACCGTTAGCCCATGAAACTGGAACAAGGGAGCGTTCCACTCTGAGTCACGCTTGGCCAGGTAGTCGTTTACAGTAACAATATGGACGCCTTTACCAGCAAGAGCGTTCAAATAGGCAGGTAGAGTAGCCACAAGGGTTTTTCCTTCACCAGTAGTCATTTCGGCAATCTTACCTGAGTGCAGCACAACACCGCCAATTAGCTGCACATCGTAGTGAACCATGTTCCACTCTACCTCAGTGCCTGCGGCGAGCCATTTATTAGACCACTCGGCGGTGTCTCCTGTGATTTTTATGTGTGGCTTGGTAGCAGCCATCTGCTTGTCCAGAAGAGTTGCTTTAACCACCAGCTTCTTGTTCTCAGCAAGTCGCCTGGAAGTTTCCTTCACTACGGCAAAAGCTTCCGGTAGCAGTTTAAGCAGCGAATCTTCAATTTTCTTGTTCTTATCTTTTTCGAGTTGATCTATTCTTTTGAATACGTCATCTTTCTGGTCAATATCCAAATCTGGTTCGTCGATTATCCTCTGATGCAAATCGTCAATTTCCTTCTGGATAGTGGCGTTCCCCTCTTTGATGAACGCTTTGAACTGACTGGTTTTGTCTCTCAGCTCATCGTCAGAAATACTCTTTAGTTTCTCAAATTCTTTTTTGATTTGCTCAACAAGCGGAAGGACTTCCTTGATATCTCGCTCTGATTTTGTTCCAAAAAGTTTGGCTACCCCTTTGGTGAATATATTCAACATTTCGTCGTTTTTTAAAACCTTAAAATTAACCGCTTTTTCCTAATTCGATACTAATTGCCAAGGTGTTTCTTGACAGATTTACACATCAATGAGGCCTGAGTAAACGGGCGTGGCTGGGCCCTTCAGGAAAATATCTTTAAAGCCACCCTCCTTAACCGCAAAACTGACCTCGAGGGTTCCACCCAGGGTGTGAACTATTACCGGGCTTTTATATCCTTTGAGTGATGCGGCGAGCGAACATGCTGTAACTCCCGTGCCGCACGACAGCGTTTCGTCTTCCACCCCTCTTTCATAAGTCCTCACAAAAATAGCATTGCCATCCTCCAACTCTACGAAGTTTACATTGGTACCCTTTGGGGCATAGGCCTCGCTGTAGCGAATAGCTTTTCCTTCCGGCACAACAGGGAAGTTTTTAACATCTTCAAGGAAAGCAATATGGTGTGGGGATCCCGTATTGATGAAAACACCGTCAGTAAGTTCTTCAACGCTGTCAACGTCATAAAGCTGCACAGAAACAATGTCTCCTTTGATGGTCGCTTCATGAGGTCCATCGGTAGAAAGGAAAGTAGTTTTGTCGCCAGTCATGCCAAGAGACTTTGCAAAGTGCACTGCGCACCTGCTACCGTTCCCGCACATGCTCTGCGTGCCGTCGGAATTGTAGTAGACCATTTCAAAGTCGTAGTCGGGATGCTTGCGTATGAGAATGAGTCCGTCTGCGCCGATGCCAAACCTGCGATGGCAAAGGGTTTCTATAACGGTCAGGTCATCAGGAAATTGGAGTTTTCTGTCATCGATGAGAATGAAGTCGTTACCTGTGCCCTGATATTTGTGAAAACGAATTTCCATAGCATAAAACTAATAGCAAGTAAACGAAAAAAGCCAACCCGAGAGTTGGCTTTTCAGCTATTTTATTTAATCCCTTAGGACATTTTTTCTTTGATCCTTGCGGCTTTTCCTTTTCTACCACGAAGGTAGTAAAGACGGGCTCTGCGAACTGATCCCTGACGAACCAATTCAACTTTCTCAACGCTTGGAGACATAATCGGGAAAATTCTTTCCACACCAATACCTGAGGATACTTTTCTTACGGTAAAGGTTTCTCCATTCGTGCTGATATTCTTACGTTGGATAACGGTACCCTGAAACTGCTGGATACGCTCTTTGTTACCTTCCGTGATCTTCACGTGTACATTTATAGTATCACCTGCCTTAAATGCTGGCAGTGAATTTCTCTTCTCCTGGTACTCTGCTTCAACTAGTTTTATCAACTCGCTCATGACTGTCTATTTAAGCCGTATTCTGAAACGGACTGCAAATATACGACTATGTTTTTAAACACAAATAATACAATCAAATAAAAATCTCTCTTTTGGCAGTTATTGTGCCGCAAGTGCTGGCTTATAGCTGTCAATATTCTCCTTGGTGATGATTTCCAGGGGTAAAAGGGCCTCCTTGGGTGGAGTTGTCTTAAACACCAGGTGATTGATGAGGTGACTGATCGATAAGGCGGCTTGCTTGCTTGGGTTTTGATTAATCAGGAAGTTGATATACCCCTCTTTCAGAAACTGGAGGTTTTTTTCCAGTAAATCATAGCCAACAATTCTACAGCCATTTTTGCCGGTTGCTTTCATAAACTCCACTACCTGATAGGCTTTGGAGGTGCTTATGTAAACCCCGTGTAACTGTGGATCGCTAAAGAGCTTCCTAAGATCCGTTTCGAAGGAGGCGTTCTCCGGGGCCTCAAGGTTGATAGTGTTTACCTCCACACTCAATCCGGACATCGAAGCTACATATTCCCGGAAGCCTTTTTCCTTGTCCAAAAGGTGGGCAGAATTTGGCAGATCCTCATGAATATGTAAGATCGCCAGTTTTTTGCCACTGGCCAGTCCGGGGGAAATCAATTCAGCGGCCAGCCGCCCGCTTTGATACAGGTCTTGCCCTATGAAGGACAATGGATGCGGGTGTTCAATGTGAGTGTTGAACAATATATAAGGCACCTCATTTTTATGAAATTTTTCAAAAAACGGCAGAGCCTCTTTGTAGAATAGTGGTGCCACTACAGCACCGTCAGGGTTTGAAGCAATGGCCTTTTCAAATGCTTGATTGTAAGATTCTTTATTGTGGAGGTCGTAAAAGTAGTAGTCAATAACAAGGCCTTGCTGCTGCCATTCCTGCTCGCTTTGTTGCAGGCCTTCATGCGACTGCACCCAGAAAGCGTCAAGCTTGGGGTCGGGCAGCACAGCCGCCACTCTGAACGTCCTGTTGAGACCAAGGCTTCTGGCAATGAGGTTGGGCTTGTAGTCAATTTGATCAAGGATGGCATGAACTTTCTCAAGCGCCTTATCGGATACTTTGCCTCGCTTATGCAGCACCCTGTCCACAGTGCCCACAGACACCCCGGCAAGGCGGGCGATATCTTTGATCCGTATATTTTTGTTTTCCATAAAAAATCGAGACCTCTAAATAATCAAAAAAATAAAAGATTGTCTGTATTAATATGGGATAATGTGTTGTTGGCGAGGGCTACAATAAGTTTGGCCTTCTCTCTCTTGTTCGTTGTAGTGACTGCTCGTGTCTCCAGTCGTCGATAAGGGCATCATTTCCAGATAGCAATACATCCGGCACTTTCATGCCTTTGTAGTCGGCGGGCCTGCTGTAAACCGGCGGAGCGATGAGGTCATCCTGAAAGGAGTCGGTAAGTGCAGAGGTTTCGTCGTTTAGCACACCAGGAATCAGCCTGATTACAGCGTCGCACACAATGGCAGCGGCCAATTCTCCTCCTGACAGCACAAAATCACCAACACTGATTTCTCTGGTAACCAGGTGCTGACGTACTCTTTCGTCCACTCCTTTATAATGCCCGCAGAGCAAAATCATGTTTCCTTTCATAGCCAGTCCGTTGGCCAGCCTTTGGGTCAGCAGCTCCCCATCAGGACTCATATATATAATGTCGTCGTACGTACGTTCGGACTTGAGGGCCTGGATACATCGGTCGATGGGTTCTATTTGCAGCACCATGCCCGCTCCCCCCCCGTAGGCGTAGTCGTCAACAGTTTTATGTTTGTTAACGGCGTAGTCTCTCAGGTTGTGTACGTTTACTTCTGTCAGGCCTTTGTCGATGGCTCTTTTGAGAATGCTGTGCTCAAATGGACTTTTGAGCAGATCAGGCACACAGGAAATAATATCGAATCTTACCATGACTGACTAAGAGTCTAAATATATATCAAGCAAACCGGGTGGAAGCTGTAGGGTAACTGACTTGGCCTTTAAATCCACCGCTTTAATAATATCGTCGCTAATTGGCACAAGCACTTCCTTGCCCTGACAATCAATGGACAGCACGTCGTGCCCAGGAAAGTTAAGGATGTTTGATATGGTGCCTAATACTTTGCCATCTTCAACAGCCTCTAGCCCTACCAAATTGTGGAAGAAGTATTGTCCGTCCGAAAGCTCCGGCAGGCTGCTTTCTGGCAGGTACACCTCTGTGCCGGCAAGCTTATCAGCCGCATCCAAAGACCTCACTTCATCGAAGCGGGCAATGGCCTTTTTGCCATTGAGTGACCAATGCTCTAAAAAAAAAGGAACCAGCTCGTTGTTGATCAACAACAGAACTGATTCCAGATTTTTGTAATGCCCAGGGTTGTCCGAATCGATCCAAACCTGAACATCGCCCTTTGTGCCATGGGTTTTGGTGATTACCCCAAGCTGAAAGCAATCATCCAAATGCATAAGGACTACTCTTCTTTTTTCTCTTCCGCTTCCGGAGCGTCAGCCTTAGGGGCCTCTTCCGCTGGAGCTTCCGCCTTAGGAGCTTCCTCTGCAGCAGGTGCTTCCGCAACCGGAGCCTCTTCAACAGCAGGTGCTTCCGCAACTGGAGCCTCAGCAGCAGGAGTTTCCTCAACGACCGGGGTTTCCTCTACTACTGGTGCTGTCTCAGCTACCTCAGCCGCAGGCGCTTCTTCCGCAACCGCTGTTTCTTCTACAGCAGCTTCTTCGCTGGCCTCTGGTGCAGCAGCAACCTCAGCCTTCTTACGAATAGCTTCAGCTCTTGCCTGGCTCACTTTCGTTTCAGCAGCAAGGCGTGATTTTCTTTCGTCTTCTTTCTTCTTAGCAAGAGACTCAACTTTACCTGTTACTTTAGAGTCTTGTTGGTTCTTCCACTCTTCGAACTTAGCATCAGCTTGTTCCTGAGTAATGGCTCCTTTGTTCACACCGATTTGAAGGTGTTTTTTCAAAAGAATGCCTCTGTAAGAAAGCATGGCTCTAACGGTGTCAGAAGGTTGTGCACCTTTCATCACCCAGTCAAAGGCCTTTTCATCATTCAAAACAATTGTTGCCGGATTGGTATTTGGATTGTACGTTCCCAATTTCTCGATGAACTTACCATCACGTGGCGAAGTACTGTTGGCCACAACCACATCAAACATTGCAAGTTTTTTACGTCCTCGACGTGTTAACCTGATTTTAACTGCCATTTTTTGTTCGTTTTATTTAATCTCTTCCGGAACCCGTCCGGAAAATTGGATCGCAAAGTTAGTGATTTTTTTGTAAAAGCAACTCATCTACAGCAAATTGATAACTGGTTCGGCAGTGAAATGTGCGGATGACTTTAACTGCCCGTTGGTTGGACTAGAAAAATGAGCCTTTAAATCAAAATAGCAGGTATATTTGTTAAAACGAATATACAGTTTTAATACGTTTAATGTATTATATACCTTTACCTAATTAAACGTCACCCAAGAACATGGATAAATATTCCTATATCGCCAACGCACACTCGTCTTACATCGATGAACTATACCAAAGTTACAAACAAGACCCTGAGTCAGTAGACATTACCTGGCAGAAATTTTTTGAGGGATTTGAGTTTTCTCAATCGAAGTATGGAGAAAATGGTCAAGCCGCCACTACCTCTGGAGGCGTGTCGGACAAAGAGATCGCTGTTAGTAATCTTATTCATGCCTACAGAACACGTGGCCACCTTAAATCTAAAACCAATCCGGTAAGGGAAAGGAAGGATCGGAAGGCCTTACTTGACCTTAGTGACTTCGGGTTGTCGGAAGCGGATCTTGATGTTGAGTTTCAGTCGGGGGCGACGATTGGTATTGGGAAAGCGACGCTTAGGAAAATTGTTGAGTCGCTTAAGCAGATTTACGAAGGGGCCGTCGGCTTCGAATATATGTATATCAGGGAGCCGGATATTTTGGAGTGGTACAAAAAGAAGGTTGAGTTCGACGCCTTGAATTTTAACCCTTCTATTGACGAGAAAAAAAGGATACTAAGGAAGCTGAACGAGGCGGTTGTTTTCGAGAATTTCCTTCACACTAAATATGTAGGTCAAAAGAGATTCTCTCTGGAGGGTGGCGAAACAACAATAGCAGCACTTGACGCAATAATTAATAAAGGAGCTGAACTGGGTGTACAGGAAGTGATGATAGGCATGGCTCACCGGGGTAGGCTGAATGTGCTGGCCAATATCATGGGCAAAACCTATGAGCAGATATTCAATGAGTTTGAGGGGAATGCCGCCACCGACCAGACAATGGGCGATGGCGATGTAAAATACCATATGGGTTACTCCAGCCAGATAGTAACGCCATCAGGAAACACCGTCGATCTCAGGCTGGCACCCAACCCATCTCACCTCGAGGCGGTTGATCCGTTAGTGGAAGGGTTTCTGAGAGCAAAGGTCGACCGGGAATTCAAAAACGATGCGACCAAAGTGCTTCCGATTCTTATTCATGGAGATGCGGCGGTAGCTGGCCAGGGCATAGTATACGAAGTGGTTCAAATGAGTAAGCTGGATGGTTATACCACAGGTGGTACTATTCACTTTGTTATCAATAACCAGGTAGGCTTTACAACAGACTTCGACGACGCCAGATCCAGTATCTACTGTACGGATGTGGCTAAAGTAATTGACTCGCCCGTGCTTCACGTAAATGGTGATCAGCCTGAGGCAGTTATTTTCTGCGTTAACCTGGCTGTGGAGTTCAGACAGAAATTCCAGAGAGACGTGTTTATTGATATGGTGTGCTACCGTCGTCATGGGCACAACGAAAGTGATGAGCCGAAATTCACCCAGCCATCGCTTTATAATATTATATCGAAGCACCCGAACCCAAGGGAAGTATATAACAAGCACCTGATAGAAAGAGGCGATGTGGATGCCCAGCTAGCCGACAAAATGGATTCTGAATTCAGAGACCTTTTGCAGGACAGGCTCAACATGGTGAAGCAAAAGCCGCTCCCTTATCAATACTCCCCAATGGAGAAGGAGTGGCAGGAGCTAAGAATTTCAAAGCCAGATGATTTTGAAAACCCGCCTAAAACTTCTGTTGATCAGAAAGTAATCGATAAAGTAGGCAAGGCGCTCACAACTATTCCAAAGGGCTTCAAGCCATTGAAGCAAATTGACAAAGTGCTGAAGCAGCGTACCGAGATGATTTTCGAAGAGAAGTCCGTCAACTGGGCTACTGCTGAACTACTGGCTTATGGATCGCTGCTTCTTGAGAAAAAGATTGTCAGAATGACTGGCCAGGATGTGCAAAGGGGCACGTTTTCTCACAGGCACTCAGTGTTGCGTGACAGTGTCACTAACAAGCCCCATAATAGTTTAGATCATATTGAAGAAGGCCAGGAGAAATTCAGAATCTTCAACTCTCTGCTTTCTGAATTTGGTGTGCTGGGCTTTGAGTTTGGTTATGCCATGGCCAACCCAAATGCGCTGGTTATTTGGGAAGCGCAGTTTGGTGATTTTGCCAACGGTGCGCAAGTGATGACTGATCAGTTCATCGTGCCATCGTATACCAAATGGCAGCGAATGAACGGCCTTGTGTTGTTATTACCTCACGGCTACGAAGGTCAGGGGCCAGAGCACTCCAATGCTCGCCCTGAGCGATTCCTTCAGATGTGCTCTGGCAACAACATGTTTTTCTGCAACCTGACTACACCTGCCAATTTCTTCCATATGCTGCGTCGCCAGTTGGTAATGCCATTCCGAATGCCTGCCGTATTAATGTCACCAAAATCGCTGTTCCGTCACCCACTTGTAATGTCGCCAATCAGCGACTTGACTGAAGGTGGTTTCCAGGAGGTAATTGGCGACACTGAAGTGAAAGCGAAGGACGTGAAAAAGCTTATCCTGTGCACTGGCAAGATTTATTTTGACCTACTGGACGAACGTCAGAAAAGTAATAGAAAAGACGTTGCGCTTGTTCGTGTGGAGCAGCTTCATCCTTTCCCGAGAAAGAAAATCCTCGCAGAAATCAATAAATACAAAGGAGCCAAACTCGTATGGGCCCAGGAGGAACCCGAAAATATGGGTGCCTGGACCTTCTTGCTAAGGATGTTCCCTGAAGTAAGAATGGAATTGGTTTCAAGAAAAGCAGCAGCCTCTCCTGCCACTGGCTACTACAAACTGCACAACAAAGAGCAGGAAGAGATTGTACAAAAAGCATTTGCATAATTAAACCCTAATAAATAATGAGCCTTGAAGTTAAAATCCCTACAGTAGGGGAATCAATAACCGAAGTAACCATTGCCAAGTGGTTAAAGAATGATGGTGACATTGTGGAGAGGGACGAACTTCTGTGTGAGCTGGAATCTGACAAAGCCACTTTCGAGCTAAACGCTGAGTCAGCCGGAAAAATAAAGATTTTGGTCAAAGAGGGAGAAACTGTTGAGATTGGTGCTGTTATATGCAGTATTGACACCGATAGTGCAGCTCCTGCAAAAGAAGAGAAAAAGGAAGAAAAGTCAGCGCCGGCTAAAGAGGCGACATCGACTGGCGAGACAATCGAAATGCATGTCCCCACGGTTGGCGAGTCTATCAATGAGGTGACCATATCTTCCTGGGTCAAAAAGGACGGCGAAATTGTGCAGCTGGATGAAGTAATCGCTGAAATTGAATCTGACAAAGCCACTTTTGAACTCACTGCCGAAGCTACAGGCAAGCTTCAGGTCATCGCCAAGGAGGGAGAAACACTTGAGATAGGTGCTTTAATATGCAAAATTGAAGTAATGGAAGGTGCGGTTGCCAAAGAGGAGGACGAAAGCCCTGCCCCGGCTGCTGCTCCTGCAACATCAGGCAGTTCACCTTATGCAGCTGGGCATGCATCTCCGGCAGCAGCAAAGCTTATGGCAGAGAAAGGACTTTCTGCCTCTGATGTGAAAGCAACCGGAGTTGACGGACGTATCACGAAAGAAGATGCCATGAAAGCTGAAAAGTCGGCAGCTCCAAAATCTGATGCTGGCAAGCCAGCAACTCCATCCTATGCCGCACCTCAAATCGGTGGCGGTGTTTCAAGGGGGCAGAGACGAGAGAAAATGTCCTCTCTTCGCAAGACTATTTCAAGAAGGTTGGTTTCTGTAAAGAATGAGACAGCCATGCTCACTACTTTCAACGAGGTGAACATGGGCCCGGTAATGGAATTGAGAAAGAAATACAAAGACAGCTTCAAGGAAAAGTACGAAGTTGGCCTGGGCTTTATGTCATTCTTTACCAAGGCAATTACAATGGCCTTGAAAGAGTGGCCTGCCGTAAATGCGCAGATCGACGGGGAAGAAATCGTGTATAACGATTATGCCGACGTTTCGATAGCGGTATCCACGCCAAAAGGTCTTGTTGTGCCGGTAATAAGAAATGCCGAAGCACTTAGCTTCGATCAAATAGAAAAGGAAATAGTGAGACTGGCATTGAAAGCCAGAGACGGAAAGTTGAGCATAGACGAAATGCAAGGCGGTACATTCACCATTACCAATGGAGGCATTTTTGGCTCCATGCTTTCTACACCTATTATTAATGCGCCCCAGGCAGCTATTCTGGGTATGCACAATATCGTAGAAAGGGCTGTTGTGGAAAACGGCCAGGTAGTGGTCAGACCGATCATGTACGTGGCCCTCTCTTACGATCACCGCATCATTGATGGTCGTGAGTCTGTCAGCTTCCTTGTACGTGTGAAGCAACTGCTCGAAGATCCTAGCAGGCTTCTTCTGGGAGTGTAAAACCCGTTACTATTTTTTAATTAAAACAAACAACATGGATTATCAGGTAACAGTAATTGGTTCAGGACCCGGCGGATACGTAGCAGCCATCAGGTGCGCACAGTTGGGTTTAAAAACGGCGATTATTGAGAAATATGATAGCCTGGGAGGCACCTGTCTCAACGTCGGATGCATCCCCTCAAAGGCGCTCCTCGATTCAAGCGAGCACTTTCACAATGCAGCACACACATTTAAGGAGCATGGGATTGACATTCCTCAGCCGAAAGTGAATTTGAAGCAAATGATAGCCAGGAAAACGGACGTGGTGAAGCAAAACACCGACGGTATCAACTTTCTGATGAAAAAGAACAAGATCGATGTTTTTCATGGCATGGGTTCCTTTATAGATAAGAACACCATCAAAGTTTCAGGAAAAGAAGAAAAGAAGATTACCACCGAGAAAGTAATCATTGCTACCGGCTCCAAGCCAGCAAGTCTTCCTTTTATTAAAATCGATAAGAAAAGGATCATCACCAGCACCGAGGCTCTCGAACTGACCGAAGTGCCCAAGCACATGATTGTGATTGGTGGTGGCGTTATAGGTATGGAGCTGGGCTCAGTGTATGCAAGATTGGGGGCCAAGGTGTCAGTTGTGGAATTCCTCGATAGCATCATCCCGACGATGGATTCAACCATGGGCAAGGAGCTTCAAAAGTCGCTGAAGGGACTTGGCATGGAGTTTTACCTGTCTCATAAAGTGACTGCGGTGGAGGCTAAGGGCAAGGAAGTGACCATAACAGCCGAGACTCCGAAAGGTGAAAAGGTAGATATCAAGGGGGACTACTGCCTGGTGTCAATTGGTAGAAAGGCCTACACTGAAGGACTTGGCCTGGACAAAGCTGGGGTGAAAGTAACCGACAGAGGACTGGTTGAAGTGGACGGTCACCTGAGAACCAACGTGGACAATATTTGGGCTATTGGCGACGTCATCAAGGGTGCTATGCTTGCTCACAAGGCCGAGGAAGAGGGTGTGTTTGTAGCTGAAACCATAATGGGACAGAAGCCTCACATTAATTACAACCTGATCCCCGGTGTTGTATACACCTGGCCGGAAGTGGCCGCTGTGGGCTACACCGAGGAGCAGCTTAAAGATCAGAAAAAAGAATATAAGGTCGGAAAGTTTCCGTTCAAGGCGCTTGGCAGAGCAAGGGCTTCGGGAGATACAGATGGACTAGTGAAAGTATTGGCCGACAAACAAACTGACGAGATACTGGGCATCCATATTATTGGTGCCAGAGCGGCTGATATGATTGCCGCTGGCGTCACAGCCATGGAATTCAGGGCTTCTGCCGAGGATGTGTCACGCATGTCGCACGCACACCCCACTTACATGGAGGCCGTGAAAGAAGCGTGTTTGGCAGCAACGGATAACCGGCCAATTCACATGTAAAAAACAGATTGATTGCACTTAAAAAGCCACTCTCACAGGGTGGCTTTTTAATTGGTAACCACTCAATCTGTGATATTCTTTGAGCCGACAAGCCCTGCCTGTCATTCATCTTCATTTTTCTTGCCCATCTTTCCGAAATCTCTTTTGATAATCGGGCGGTGGCATATAACTTTGCCGGGATTTGTGAATTGCTAACCCTCCTTTTAACGATACATTCTAAAGATGCCTAAAGACCCCAGTATCAAATCAATTCTAATCATTGGAAGCGGCCCTATCGTCATCGGACAGGCCTGTGAATTCGACTATGCCGGTTCGCAAGCATCGAGGTCACTTCGTGAAGAAGGAATAGAAGTTATACTGATTAACTCGAATCCAGCCACAATCATGACCGACAAGGTCACCGCTGATCACGTGTACCTGTTGCCGCTGGAGAAGAAATACATCAAACAGATACTTGAAAAGCACAAAATTGATGCGGTGCTGCCCACAATGGGTGGTCAAACTGCTCTCAACCTGGCCATCGATTGTGAAAAGGCGGGGCTTTGGGAAAAATATGGAGTCAGGATCATAGGTGTGGACATTGCCGCCATCGAGACCACCGAAGACCGGGAGAAATTCCGGCTGAAGATGCACGAGCTAAAGGTAAACGTGTGTAAAGGGGCAACGGCTACGTCATTCCTTCAGGGAAAGGAAATAGCACAGGAAATTGGCTTCCCCTTGGTTATCCGCCCGTCTTACACACTTGGTGGATCTGGTGGTGGGTTTGTTGAGAAGCCGGAAGAGTTTGATCAGGCACTGAACAATGGTCTACACGCCTCGCCTATTCACGAGGTACTGGTGGAACAAAGTATTCTGGGTTGGAAGGAATATGAAGTCGAATTGCTTCGTGACAATCTTGGCAACGTAATTATTATCTGCTCGATTGAGAACTTTGATCCTATGGGTGTGCATACTGGCGACTCAATTACTGTGGCGCCAGCCATGACCTTACCTGACACTATTTACCAGCACATGCGTGACCTGGCCATCAGAATGATGAATGGCATTGGTATGTTTGCCGGAGGATGCAACGTGCAGTTTGCTGTTAATCCTGAAGACGACATGATCGTGGGCATTGAGATCAACCCAAGGGTGTCTCGTTCCTCGGCACTTGCCTCAAAGGCTACTGGCTATCCAATTGCCAAAATAGCGGCTAAACTGGCGATTGGCTATAACCTTGATGAGCTAAAAAACCAAATTACTGGCAGTACATCAGCATTTTTTGAGCCGGCGCTCGACTATGTCATTGTAAAGATTCCACGCTGGAACTTCGATAAATTCAAAGGCGCTGACCGTCGTCTCGGTCTTCAGATGAAGTCGGTCGGTGAAGTAATGGGCATCGGCCGTAACTTTCAGGAGGCGCTTCAAAAGGCTTGCCAGTCACTTGAGATAAAACGAAACGGCCTGGGTGCCGATGGCAAGGAAGTCACTAATCAGGAGCAAATCCTGGAGAGCCTCCGTCATCCAAGCTGGAACAGGCTTTTCCATGTATATGATGCCATTAAGCTGGGCATTCCGCTGAAGACCATTCACAAGCTCAGCAAAATTGATATGTGGTTCCTCGACCAGATTGAGGAGCTCCTAAAATTAGAGAATGAAATCGAATCGTTTACGATAGAGACCATTCCGGCGGAAATTCTTCGAATAGCCAAAACCAAAGGTTACGCCGACCGACAAATCGCCCATCTTTTGGGTTGCCTGGAAAGCGAAGTGCACACCAAGCGTCACGCATTGGGAATAAAAAGGGTTTACAAACTTGTGGATACCTGCGCTGCGGAGTTTGAAGCGAAAACACCTTACTATTATAGCACTTTTGATGACGAGAATGAGTCGGTAAGAAGTGACAGGAAGAAAGTTGTGATCCTGGGCTCTGGGCCCAACCGAATCGGTCAGGGAATCGAGTTTGATTACTCTTGCGTGCACGGTGTGTTGGCAGCTAAGGAATGCGGCTACGAAACCATCATGATCAATTGCAATCCAGAGACGGTTTCTACTGACTTTGATATTGCCGACAAGCTGTACTTCGAGCCAGTTTTCTGGGAGCATATCTACGACATCATTTTGCATGAGCAGCCGGAGGGTGTTATTGTGCAGTTAGGTGGGCAGACAGCACTTAAGCTCGCAGAAAAGCTCGAAAGATATGGCATCAAGATTATCGGAACCGACTATAAGTCTCTTGACCTTGCGGAGGATAGAGGTAGCTTTTCTTCCCTGCTAAAGGAGAACAACATTCCGTATCCTGAGTTTGGTGTGATAGAAGATGCCGACCAGGCCATTGAGCTGTCGAAGAAGCTTGGTTTTCCTTTGCTGGTGCGTCCATCCTACGTTTTGGGAGGTCAAAGCATGAAAATTGTGATCAATGAGCAGGAGCTTGAGTCACATGTAATAGATCTTCTTAAAGACATTCCGGGTAACAAGGTACTTCTCGATCACTTCCTTGACGGTGCTATTGAAGCGGAGGCGGATGCTATTTGCGATGGAGAAGACGTTTACATTATTGGTATCATGCAGCATATCGAGCCGGCGGGAATTCACTCTGGCGATTCCTATGCTGTGCTTCCTCCTTACAACCTGGGAGACTTCATTATTCGGCAGATTGAGCAGCACACCAAAACCATTGCTTTGGCGCTGAAAACGGTTGGTCTTATCAACATTCAGTTTGCAATAAAAGATGACCAGGTGTATATTATTGAGGCAAACCCAAGGGCATCACGTACTGTGCCGTTTATATGCAAAGCCTACGATGAACCTTATGTGAACTATGCCACAAAGGTGATGTTAGGGGAGAAGAAAGTGAAGGATTTCAAATTTTCTCCGAAAAAACAGGGATATGCAATCAAGGTTCCCGTATTTTCTTTCAACAAGTTCCCCAATGTGAATAAGGAGCTTGGCCCGGAAATGAAATCGACGGGCGAAGCTATATATTTTATTGACGATCTGATGGATGACTACTTCTTAAAGATTTATTCAGAACGAAATCTTTATTTGAGTCGTTAAACAGTAAGACTTAAAATTTAAAGCAGATGTTTAAATTCATTCTCATACTCTTAATATTCTTTTACGTCTTCTATAAAGTAGGCGGCTTCATCATGAGGGCCCTTTATTTTGGATCGGGGAGACAATATCAGCAGCGCCAGCAGCAACAGTATAGGAGCAGAACAACGACCAACGCCCGCCACGAGGAAATAAAAGTGGACTATATCCCTGAAGACGAGGTGAAAAAACGGAAATCATCGTCAGGGAAGATAGGTGGGGAGTACGTAGATTATGAGGAGGTAAAATAGACTGCTGACAATATTTTGATTTTATAGTGAAAAGCGCTTCAATTGAAGCGCTTTTGTTTTTTTCTGATGGCAAGTAAGACTTCGATCACTTGACGATTTGGAAATAGTATTATTTTTATGATAATTTAGCTTTTATGAATAAGAGAATATTATTCTACCTGCTTGTAGCTTCGTTTTTTCTATCTGTGGCAGCTCCTGTAGTTGCCCAGGAACAGGAAGCCGAAGATCCTTTTGCCGATTATTCCTATTTGTGGGAGAACACAAAAAAGAAGAAAAAGAAAAAAGACAAGAAAGCTGAGAAGGTTGATCAGCCAACGGTGGCAGCCGATACCCTCACTGCACCAGTACCCGTGGTCGACACACTCACGCTGCCAACACAGCCTCTTGACTCAATAACACCAGTTACTACTTACCAGGCTGATACAATTCCAGCAACAGACAGTCTGCAGGCGCCCATTGAGGAGGAAAAATTTGAGAGTGAGCCAGAAGAAGAAAAAAAGATAAAGGAGCCGAAGGAAGAACGGGAAAAAAGGGAAGTTGCACCAGTTCCTGAAGATTTCAGGGCTGGGCCGCCCGACAGTGAATCCGGAGGTTCTTTCACCGGAGGGCTGACCTACACAAAGATTGGAGATGAGAATTTTGTAGGCTTGGTACTCGCTCCGGAATTCAAAATTTGGAAAATAGGTCTGGGCCTCAATGTGCCTGTACTGTACGGGCTGGAGAGCCAGGCGATACGGACGGAGATTTTTGAAGGCGGTGTTGGTGCTGCCAGGTTGATCAGATACATCAGGTATGGTTCGCAAAAAAGAGACCCGGTCTATGTCCGAGTTGGTGAGCTGAATAATACCATGATTGGTTTTGGAGGGTTGGTTAACAACTATACTAACACTACTAGTTACGAAAAGAGGAAGCTTGGGCTTCACTACGACCTGAATTTCAAGGGCCTGTTTGGGCTGGAAGGGATGTACAGCGACTTTGACCCCGCCTCGCTCAATCTGCTGGCTGTAAGGCCCTACGTGCGCCCCATGGCCTGGACGATTATCCCGATAGTTAGAACACTGGAAATTGGAGCCACTGTTATCAAAGACAAAGACCAGACCCAGCGGCCAACCAGCGACAGCACTTTTGTGGTGAATCAATTTACCGCTGACGGTGTGGGTGCTTTTGGCCTTGATGCAGGTATCAATCTGCTGAGGGTTCCTTTTATTCAGATTGACGCATTCTTCAACTATTCTAAGCTAAACGTTGGCACCACTGCCCTGACAGACTCAATTGCTACAATATATGCCTCACAGGGTGATACAAGGGAATTTACAGATGGCCACGGAATCAGCGGTGGAATCAATTTTCGTTTCAATTTCATCGCTGACCTTCTCAGCACTGACATGAGAATTGAACGCCTTAACTATACCGCTAATTATCTCCCCCAGTTCTTCGATGCCTCCTATGAACTGAACAAGGATGCACGCCTGCTTTCGTTAGCTAATGCGGAGAAAATGAGCGGAATCTACGGGAGCCTGACAGGGCACATACTACAGAAGGTGCAGCTTGGTGGCAGCATTTTGTTGCCCGACGATGTTTCTGAAACGGCTCCGGCGGTGGTGAGGTTAAATGCCGATGTTGACAGGCTCGGCGACAAAGTGTCGATTCACGGAAGCTATGTGAAAGGCAATCTGTCCACTCTGAAAGACGCATTTAAGCTTGACGAAAGATCCCTGGCCAAGGTTCGCTTCATTTATCACCTCAATAGGTTTTTGGCGGCAGGCGTTGATTACTACTGGGCCTTTGCGCCAACAGCGGACGGCTCCTATAAGGCCACGCAGTATTTCTCGCCCTACTTTGGAGTAAGTATTAAGTTTTAGGGGCTAGTGGGAGTCGCAAATTTGAATCAGCAATGGTGGGTTATTCATTGCATGCGGGAACTTAGCATCTGCTTAATTCGTCGTTACTTTTAAAGAATATCTAATATCTTTGCAGTCCAACAATTGGAAACAGTATGGCGTGGTTTAAGAGACAGGACAAGGGAATATTAACACCGACGGACGAGAAGAGAGAGGCACCTGACGGACTATGGTACAAGACGCCAAGTGGTAATATCATCCATATCCGGGAGCTGAAAAATAACGCTTACGTTTGCCCCGACGACGACTTTCACGTGCGTATTGGATCAAAAGAGTATTTCGAAATACTTTTTGACAACAATAAGTTTCAGGAGCTCGATGCCAACATGAAGTCGGCTGACCCGCTCAAGTTCACTGACTCGGCCCCCTATCCAAAGCGCATTGAGGCCTCTATTAAGAAGACTGGGCTGAATGATGCTGTGAGATCGGCAGTGGGCAAAATGAACGGCTCCGAAATAGTAATTGCCTGCATGGATTTCACCTTTATTGGCGGCTCAATGGGTTCGGTCGTGGGGGAGAAAATCGCCAGGGCAATCGATCATAGCCTTAAGCATAAGATTCCATTCCTTATGATTTCCAAATCAGGGGGTGCCAGAATGATGGAGGCAGGCTTCTCGCTGATGCAGATGGCTAAAACATCGGCAAAATTGGCGCTCTTGTCCGAAGCAAAAATACCCTATATCTCATTATTAACGGATCCAACTACCGGCGGTGTAACAGCTTCATTTGCGATGCTTGGGGACTTTAATATAGCAGAGCCTGGAGCATTAATTGGTTTTGCCGGGCCAAGGGTCATCCGTGAAACGATTGGAAAAGATCTTCCTAAGGGCTTTCAAAGTGCTGAGTTTGTGCTTGATCACGGTTTTCTGGACTTTATTGTCGATAGAAGGAACCTGAAGACAAAACTTACCAATCTCTTGAAGCTCATCAATAATTAATTTATAAAAGCTGATAACTAAACCGGGCACGCAGGGTTAAACCATAGCACTTGCTAATTATATTCAAATTTTCAGTGTTTGGTTAATGGAAAACCCGTGTTATAGATATATTTGTGTCTGTTAAGTAAGAACCAAAAATCTTTCATAGTCAATGACATCTATTGTTCTAACTTCTATTGTAGCCTTTACCGTCATCATTCTTTTGTTGGTGGCAATTCTTCTGGTGGCTCAGGCCAAGCTGGTTCAACAAGGCGACGTGCGGATCATTGTTAACGGGGACGAGAAGAACCCCCTTATAGCAGCAGCTGGCACAAGCCTACTGTCGACATTGTCTGGCCAAAAAATATTTCTTCCCTCAGCTTGTGGTGGAGGTGGTACTTGTGCCATGTGTAAATGTAAGGTGCTGGATGGTGGAGGCGACGTTCTTCCCACAGAAGTTGGTCACCTGAGCAGAAGCGAGCAAAAGGAGCACGTGAGGCTTGGCTGCCAGGTGAAGGTGAAGCAAGACATGAGAATAGAGATACCTGAAGAGATTTTCGGTATCAAGAAATGGGAGGCAACTGTTGTTAGAAACTACAACGTGGCTTCATTTATCAAAGAATTTGTTGTTGAGATTCCAGAGGATATGGACTACCAGGCCGGTGGTTATATTCAGATTGAGGTGCCAAAATGTACGGTTGATTTCAAAGACATGGACATTACTGCCCACCCTAAGGAGCACGATGATCCAATGAAATTTCAGAAGGAGTGGGATAAATTTGGTCTTTGGGATTTGAAAATGGTTAACCCTGAATCTGCTGAAAGAGCCTACTCTATGGCGTCTTATCCAGCTGAGGGCAGAGAAATCATGCTAAACGTGAGGATCGCTACACCTCCATGGGACAGAGCAAATAATGGCTGGATGAAAGTTAATCCGGGCTTAGCTTCTTCGTACATCTTTTCAAGAAAGCCGGGCGACAAGGTAACAATTTCAGGCCCTTATGGAGAGTTCTTCATTAATCCTTCTGACGCAGAAATGCTGTACGTAGGTGGAGGCGCTGGTATGGCACCAATGAGATCACACCTTTATCAGCTTTTCAAAACGTTGAAAACCGGCAGAACCGTCACTTTTTGGTATGGTGGCCGTTCGAAAAGAGAACTATTTTACCTTGACCACTTTTATCAGCTAGAAAAGGCTTTTTCTAACTTCAAATTCTTTGTAGTGCTTTCGGAGCCATTGCCCGAGGATAACTGGAAAGTGAAGAAAGATGTAAACGACAAAGAGGGAGACGGATTCCTGGGCTTTGTGCACCAGGCTGTAATTGACCAATATCTCAGCAAGCACGAGTCTCCTGAAGAGATAGAGCTTTACTTCTGCGGACCTCCTATGATGAACTCCGCAGTTCAGAAAATGGGAGAGGATTTTGGTATCCCGGATGAAAATATTCGATTTGATGACTTCGGAGGATAATCTCTGAATCAAGACACTGTAAAAGGGAAAAATGAAAATTTTTCCCTTTTTTTATGATTCAATCTCAAGCGAGCAAATGGACTTCAAGCTTTTTTTCGACCCGGTTTCTTCAGATGTCACCAAAGCATTGCCGAAGTCTGCATTTCTAAAGAGCATCAGGATATTCTCCAACAAGATGCCCGACCTGAAGAACACTGACATAGCAATTGTTGGGATCAAAGAGCACAGAGGCGAAAACAGTGGTGAAGGCATTGATCAATCGGCAGATGCAATTCGAAAAAAGCTTTATGGGCTGAGCAAAGGGCTTGGTAAGAATAACATCGTTGATCTCGGCAATTTGCGAAACGGGCCGACCGCCGAAGACACCGTTCTAAGACTGAAAGAGGTGGTGCAATCGCTGCTGGAAAAGGATATTCTGCCAATTATTGTCGGGGGCTCACATGATATCGACTATGGCCAGTACATGGCATATGAGGCTTTCGACAAGATGATCTCGGTGCTTGGCGTTGACAGTTCATTCGATTTAGAGGACGATAAAAAGGCCTCAGACGCTGATCGTCGACTACATAGAATCCTTGTTCATCAGCCTAACTACCTTTTTAACTATACTCACCTTGCTTTCCAAACCTACCTGGTTGACCAGCAGGCGCTGAACATTGTCGAGAAATTTTATTTTGAAGCTGTACGCCTCGGGGTCTTGAGAGAAAGTATTGACGAAATGGAACCGTCTATCCGGCAGGCTGACATGCTGAGCTTCGACATATCGGCACTGAGCTCTATTTATGCACCAGGCGGGCAACATGCACAGGTTTTCGGCCTTACTGGTGAGGAGGCTTGCCAAATTTGCTGGTATGCGGGCAACAGCGAGAAGCTCAGTTCTGCTGGCTTCTATGGCTACAACCTGCTGAAGGACGACATCCGTAGCTCAACCGCCATGGTTACAGCTACGATGATCTGGTACTTTATAGAGGGGTATTATCATAGAAAAGACGACAGACACTTTAGGGAGAAAGACTACACCAAATACGTGGTGTCGATGAACAACCAGCCCTCAACCATTACCTTTTTCAAGAGCCAGTCGTCGGAAAAGTGGTGGATGGAAGTGCCATATCCGGGAGGAAAAGCCAAGTACAGCAGAAATAGCATTGTGCCGTGTAGCTACAAAGATTATGAAACGGCTACCAAAGGTGAAATTCCGGAAAGGTGGATGACCACCCATGCAAAGCTGAATTAACTTTCTGGCACTACTATCCACATGATGATGTATACAAGTATGCCTGGAAAGGCGGCGCTGAGTAGAGACAGGACAACATAACCAAGGCGAACCATGGTAGGATCCCACCCAAAGTAGTCGGCAATTCCTGCGCAAACACCGCCCAGCATTTTATCTCTTGATCTTGTTAGTCTTTGAGTCATGTTAAATAAGGTTTATGGAATATAGGCGAACGCAATTATTTATCCAATTGATAAATGGTTGTATTATCGCTCGAAAACATAAGATCACATACTTTCAGCAATCTACTGAGGTGCTCCTTTTCATAATCAGAAATTGACGTCAGATTGGCAGATAAAATAAGGTCAAGGTTCCTGTCATAAATAATCACTTCAGGCGTAGTTTCAACGTCAAGAAAATCCGAGACCACAACCCTGACGTTGGAGCTTACTGTCTTCGGATCAATAGCAAACTCACCCATTGCATTGGGCTGAGCGTGTAAAGTGAAGAAGCCTACGAGAAGGGCTACGGCTATCCCCAGAATGATAACAATGTTTTTAAAAGCAGGCAGAGAAGCGACTTTGAATATAGCTCCCTTTATTTGAGTTTTCGACCGCATGCCAAAAGGCTTGCAATTCAAATGCCAAACAAGGTAACTGTTTGATAAACAAGTTAATAGATGGAACAAGGAAGGTCTGGGCTGTAACGAAACCGGACACTTTTAGACCGGAGATTGTTCACCTTTGTTCGGGTGGACTGTCCTTTTTCAGCCCTTACTTGTCAACAATAATCTTCTTCACCTTTTGAAATTCTGTAGAAGCATCGATCATTTTAGTCCAGTGGACCTTGGTTCCGCTCGCTTCTGACTGGTAGTAGAGCCCATCTTCTTCCTGGATCAATATGCTTATGCCAAGATCATACCTAAGGGATTCCACTTTGTCGCCAACGGCAAGGGGCTGCTGCTCCAGATCAACTAGTTCAAGCTTTTTCTCTTTCCTGGGGGATTCTTTTTTTCTTTTGAATATGCCAAACATCCTCTGGGTAATTAATACATGAGAAAAATAGAGCAAACGCCGACGAATGTGAAAAGTTTTTTTACGAAAGCGAAAATTTACGTTTTGCACCCACTTCCCAATCAAAATATTCGGAAATTAACTACTCAAATATTGTTGAAACTACTTTTAATATACCTACTCGTATGAAACCTATTTACTATAGTGTGGCTATTGCCATTGTGATGAGCGGCTGTGGGTCGCCGAAATCGCAGACTGAAGAAACTAGCAATGAAGAAGCATCGAAACCACAGGTAGTGGAGCGGCTGGATCCTGCTATTGACAAACTAATTGATAAAGACGCAAAACTCGAAATACTGGGAGAGGGCTACACCTGGGCAGAGGGGCCAGTGTGGGTGCCATCGCAGCAGATGGTGCTTTTTACTGACGTGCCTAACAATGTGGCTTACAAATGGAAGGAAGGTGAGGGTGTTAGCGTATTCCTGAAGCCTTCGGGCTACACTGCGGAAGCAGGAAAGGAAGAAAGGGAGCCTGGAGCCAACGGCCTTATTTTGGACGACCAGGGCAGGCTATTGTTGTGCCAGCACGGCGACAGAAGGGTGGCCAGGATGGATGCGCCCATAGATGCGCCTGCCTCCAAATTTGTTACGTTGGTTGATAGGTTCGAGGGCAAGCGCCTGAATAGCCCAAATGACCTTATTTTGAGCAGCTGGGGAGATATTTACTTTACGGATCCCCCGTATGGTCTTACAGGCCTGGACGCCAGCCCTATCAAAGAGATTCCATTCAACGGCGTTTACCGGCTAAAGAAAAGTGGAGAAATCGAACTTGTCACGGATAAAATGTCCAAGCCCAATGGCATAGCCTTGTCGCCTGACGAGAAGACATTGTATGTAGCCAATTCTGACCCCGAAAGGTCAATTTGGATGTCTTTTCCGGTCAATGAAGATGGCTCTGTTGGAGAAGGGAAAGTCTTCTTTGATGCTACTGAATTGACGAAAATAACACCCGGAAATCCCGATGGGATGAAGGTAGATTCTAAAGGAAACATTTTTGCCACTGGCCCGGGTGGAGTAGTTGTTCTAAGTCCTTCCGGAAAGCATCTGGGCACAATAATCACCGGAGCACCAACAGCCAATATAGCTTTTGCAGGCGACGACAAGGTGGTTTACATTACTTCCGAAAGTCGATTGCTAAGGATGAAGTTAAGGGAATAAGCTTGGATAAGTTAGTAGAGCCAAATAATGAGGTCTTTGGCGTATTTTACAAAAAGGGTGAGAATAATGCCCCAAAAAATGGCACTCACCCACATCGGCCCAATGATCTGTTCCTTTTTCACACCGAGCGTATTGAGTATCAGCGCACCACCTATCGGTGTGATGAATAGTGGGGAAAAGAAGGACACTCCGTAGACACCATATTTTTTCCAGAGGGTCACGAAAAGCCGTTTCTTTTTTGTGAATTTTTTTTCGTTGGGCTTCGGTTTGAAAAAGCGGCTGGTGAGGAACCTCACCTGCTCGCCAAAGTAGGTGACCAGGTAAACCATGGTCATCATACCCGCTACTGAAAGCCCGAAGGTGACAAAAATATTTAGCCCTGAAGAAATACCAATAGTGGGGCCGACAATGAACTTAAACATGCTAAGAACATAAACGCCCAGGTATTTCAGGAGTTCGGCTACGAAATTGATCTGCATATATACAGGGTGAAAGCAATATTAAAAAGTTGGAGTTATCACTTTCCAAATCAACACAAATCGTCAACGAATCATTCTTTGATTCCAAAAGATAAGTCGCCGGCATCGCCAAGGCCTGGCACGATATAGGCCATTTCATTTAAATGGCTGTCTTTTGCCCAGGTCCATATACTTCCCGGGTGATCGATTGATTCTTTCAGATAGCTGATACCTTCAGGAGCGCTTATCACCGACATGATATGAACGGCTTTCGGGTGGCCATATTTCAGGCATTGGTTGAAAGCCTTCACTAGCGATTTCCCGGTAGCCAGCATAGGATCAATTAATACGAGTTGTTTGTTGTCAAGGTTGGGTAAAGCAGAATAATTAAGTGTTATCATTAAATCTTTTGCAGAGCCCTCCTCCCTGTAGGCGCCGATAAAGCCAGATTCTGCCTTGTCGAAAATGTTCAGAAACCCCTGATAGAAGGGAATGCCTGCTCTTAGCACTGTCACCATTACTAAGTCATTTACAGGTACTTCTGCTTGCGAAGTCCCCAGAGGAGTAGCTACTTCACATTTTTTTGTCATCAGCGTTTTCGAAAACTCGTAGGCCATCAGCTCTCCCAGCCTCTCCAAATTGGCACGGAAACGAAGCCTGTCCGTCTGTACCGACGTGTCCCTCAATTCACATAAAAACTGGTTGGCTATTGAGGTTTGCTGATTTAAAATATGAATCTTCATGGCAATGCTTTTGAGATGTTTCAATTTCATAAATTTAACCGCCATTAAAAAGCATCCGATGACCATGGGGTTGATTCTCCAGGGTTGACATTTAAGAAAACTGGAAAATCCATGAAGCTATTGAAAGACCTCTGTGCCGTGTATGCGCCTTCAGGCGATGAAGCTCCTATGAAGGAGTTCTTGCTGTCTTATATAAACAAGCAGCAAAAGACATGGAAAGTGAGGCCTGAGATTATTCAGGGGCCGGAGTTTCAGGATTGCCTCATCCTGGCCTTTGGCAATCCCAGGACGGCAATTTTTGCGCACATGGACTCCATTGGGTTTACTGTCCGGTACGACAATCAACTGGTGCCTATTGGCGGGCCAGATGCCGATACGGGTACGTTGCTGGTAGGGGAAGACAGCCTTGGGCCAATCGAATGCAAGCTTGTGTTAAATGAAGAAGGCCGTGCCTTTTATGAATTTGGTCGAGCCATTGATAGAGGCACAGGGCTTACCTATAAGTGCAACTTTCGACAACACGACGACATGGTAACCACTTGTTATCTTGATAACCGTTTGGGCGTTTATAATGCCTTGAAAGTAGCGGAAACACTTGAACACGGAGTGATAGTCTTCAGCGCATGGGAGGAACACGGAGGTGGTTCGGTGCAATACCTCACTAAATACTTGTACGAGCGCTGGCAGATAAAACAGGCACTGGTTTCCGACATCACATGGGTAACTGACGGAGTGCATCATGGTAAAGGCGTTGCAGTGTCAATGAGAGATAAAAATATTCCACGAAAGTCGTATGTGGATCGAATCATTGCCATTGCTCAGGCTTCAGGTGTGCCTTTTCAGCTAGAAGTGGAGGGGAGCGGCTCTTCCGATGGTCGGGACGTGCAAATTTCTCCCTATCCTATCGACTGGTGTTTTGTGGGGGCTCCTGAAAGTAACGTACACTCACCGAACGAAACCGTGCACAAAGACGACATCTCTGCTATGATTAGTCTGTATGAAGTATTGATGGCTGAATTGTAGTCGAGTTGGGTTGCAAGGCAAATGATTGTGTATTTCAAACAGCTATTTGCCTTAAAAAACTAAAGAGGTATGATGATAAACAGCAAGGAATTTGAGCCATACATAGATCGCAGCCAGATTAGCAATAGACTCAACGAGCTTGCTGAGCAAATTGACACGGATTATGCCGGGAAAAGCCTTGTGATGCTTGCCGTGCTGAACGGTGCCTTCATTTTTGCCGGCGATCTTATTCGTTTGCTCAAGGTCGATGCCGAGGTTTCCTTTGTAAAGCTGAAGTCTTACAGAGGGACGGCCTCAACCGGTGAAGTGCAAACCCTGATAGGGCTCATGCATGAGTTGAAAGACAGAGAAGTGTTGATTGTAGAGGATATTATAGACACAGGGCGCACAATGAGCAAGCTTTTGGAAATGGTTTGGGAGCAGTCGCCAGCATCAGTTAAAGTCTGCACGCTACTGGTAAAACCTGATGTTTTTAAGAACAAATATCAACTTGATTACGTTGGTTTCAGCATTCCTGATAAGTTTGTTGTGGGCTACGGACTTGACTATGACGAGCTAGGCAGGCAACTGCCAGACATCTATAAAATTAAAGACTGAAGTTTGTAATTCTTTTTTTGATAAGTATTTCGGATTTTTGACCCTTTGTAAAAGAAACGAAACCTAATGTAATGCTGAATATTGTTTTGTTTGGCCCTCCGGGTGCCGGTAAAGGAACCCAGAGTGAAAAGCTAATTAGCAAATATCACCTGACGCATATATCAACTGGTGACTTATTTCGCAAGCACCTGACTGAAGGCACTGAGCTTGGAAAGCTAGCTCAGAAATACATGGATGAGGGCAAACTGGTTCCTGATGAGGTGGTGATTGGCATGGTAGATGACAAGCTGAAGTCTACCGATGGGTCGTCGGGGGTTATTTTCGATGGCTTTCCCCGCACGGTTAATCAGGCCGAGGCGCTGGACAAGCTGCTCAATGGTATGGGCGAACCTATCAAAGGAATGATAGCACTCAATGTTCCTGAAGCTGAGTTAAGGGTTAGGATCAAAGAAAGGGGCAAGACTTCTGGTAGAGCGGATGACCAGGACGAAGCCAAAATAACCACCCGGATAAAAGTTTATCAGGATGAGACGATGCCGGTAGCTAATTACTACAAGTCGCAAAGTAAATACCATCAAATAGAGGGAGTTGGTGAAATAGAAGAGATATTTCACGACATTTGCAGCGTAATAGACTCTTTCTAAGAGCAAAGAAATAAGGAGGGGGATGCTTTTCCATGGCGAAAAGCGTCCTCATTTATTATATGGCTGACAATAACTTCATTGATTACGTAAAAATTAGCTGCAAGTCGGGCAACGGCGGAGCTGGTTCAGTTCACTTTCATCAGGAAAAATTTATTGATAAAGGAGGGCCCGACGGCGGTGATGGTGGCCGGGGTGGCCACATTATTCTAAAAGGAAATTCTCAACTGTGGACTTTGTTGCACCTCAAATACCGAAAGCACATCATTGCAGAAAACGGTGTGGCTGGCGCAGGTGACAAATGCACGGGTGCTCAGGGTAAAGACATTATTCTGGATGTCCCATTGGGCACGGTTGCCCGGGATGCCGAAACAGGGAAGAAGCTGCTCGAAATTGTTGAGGATGGTCAAAAAGTCATCTTAAAAAAGGGTGGCCTCGGAGGACTGGGCAACGACCATTTTAAATCGCCCACAAATCAAGTGCCTACCTATGCCCAGCCAGGTACGCCAGGTGAGGAGGGTTGGGTAATCCTGGAGTTGAAACTTTTAGCCGATGTAGGCCTTGTGGGGTTTCCAAATGCCGGAAAGTCGACACTTCTTTCCGTTATTTCAGCAGCAAGGCCCGAAATAGCCGACTATCCTTTTACCACCCTCACGCCCAATTTGGGTGTTGTGCCCTACCGGGACTTTAAGTCGTTTGTGGTAGCCGACATACCGGGCATCATCGAAGGTGCAGCTGAGGGAAAAGGCCTCGGGGTGCGCTTTCTGCGACATATCGAGCGAAATTCTATTCTCTTGTTTATGCTCCCTGCCGATGCTTCAGATATCAAAAAAGAATACTACATCCTTCTCAACGAGCTCAAAAAGTTCAACCCGGAACTACTGGATAAGCAACGTCTCCTGGCGATCACGAAGTCGGATATGCTCGATGAGGAGCTCATGACGGAGATGAAAGCAGAGCTGCCCGACGATGTAGAAGCCATATTTATTTCAAGCGTAACCCAACAAGGCATACAGGAACTGAAGGATAAGATTTGGCAAACCATTAACAGCTAGTGTCATCTTGTCAGTCAGAAGGGGTTTGGCAAAGTAATTGACTCTTGCTGGCAGGAATTAATGTTTCTTGAAATGGCAAAAAAAAACGTGGAAGAGAACAAAGAAACTATTGAGAATAGTGTAGAAGAGCAGGTTTTGGAGAGCGAAAATGCCAATGCCTCTGAGGAGAGTACTGACAATGGGTCAGATGCTGCTGAAGACGAAATGACTGCACTGAAGAGAGAATTGGAAGAGTCGAAAGATAAATACCTGAGGCTTTATTCTGAGTTTGATAACTATAGAAGAAGAACAGCCAAAGAAAGGGTGGAACTTATAAAAACGGCTGGTGAGGACGTATTGGCCGTACTTATTCCTGTGGTAGACGACTTTGAAAGGGCAAAAAAATCAATAGATAGTGAAGAGGTTGAGGCTTCAGTAAAAGAAGGTATTGATCTTATTTACAACAAACTAATCAAGGTGCTTGACCAAAAAGGGCTGAAGGCCATGGAAGTTGACACCGGCCACGAGTTCGACCCCGAATTACACGAAGCGGTGACTCAGTTTCCTGCACCCGACGAGTCGTTGAAGGGAAAGGTGATAGATGTCGTGGAGAAGGGATACGTTTTGGGTGACAAGGTCATCAGGTTTGCAAAAGTGGTAACAGGGGCATAATTGACTATGGCGAAAAGAGACTTTTACGAAATCTTAGGAGTAGAAAAGGGCGCACCACAGGAGGAAATAAAGAAGGCCTATAGAAAAATAGCCATCAAATTTCACCCTGACAAAAACCCCAATGACCCTACGGCTGAGGAAAAATTCAAAGAGGCAGCCGAAGCTTATGAAGTCCTAAGCAATGCTGAGAAACGCCAGCGGTATGATCGTTATGGTCATCAGGGTGTTGGTGGTGCCCCGGGTGGCGGCTTCAGTGGCGGTGGCATGTCAATGGACGACATTTTTGACCAGTTCGGCGATATTTTCGGTGGTGGTGGCGGCAGCCCTTTTGAAAGCTTTTTTGGAGGCGGACGCTCCGGTCGTGGCGGTGGTCGAAAGGGGTCTAATCTTCGCATCAAGCTGAAGCTTACCCTGGTAGAAATAGCAAACGGAGTTGAAAAGAAAATAAAAGTGACAAGGCTGGTAACTGCTCCAGGCGTTACGTACGCTACCTGCTCTACCTGCGGCGGCGCTGGTCAGGTGAGGAAGGTAGTTAACACCATGCTTGGCCAAATGGTATCCAGCAGCACTTGTAGCGCTTGTGGTGGCTCTGGCCAAAGAGTTGACAAACGGCCACCCGGCGTAGATAGCTCAGGCTTGCAGCCTCAGGAAGAAGTGATCAGCATCAAAATACCGGCTGGTGTTTCTGATGGTATCCAATTGTCAATGTCGGGCAAAGGTAACGTTGCTCCTGGTGGCGGAACGCCCGGCGACTTGCTGATTGTGGTGGAAGAGATTGAAGATGATTTGCTGAAAAGAGATGGCAACAACGTCATATTTGATTTGTACCTCAACTTCGCCGACGCTGCCCTCGGTACTTCGCTGGAAGTGCCAACCATCGATGGCAACGTAAAAATAAAAATTGAGCCAGGCACCCAGAGCGGTAAACTACTCAGGCTGAGAAGCAAAGGTATTCCTGACCTGAACGGCTATGGCCGGGGTGACCAGCTGATCCACGTCAATGTTTGGACACCCAAAACACTCGACAAAGAGGAAAGGGAAATACTCGAAAGATTCAGAGAATCTGACAATTTCAGCCCTAATCCAGGCAAATCGGAAAAAGGGTTCTTCGATAAAATGAAAGAATTCTTTTAAAAGTTATATCGGAATGCAGTTTCGTCGAAAGGAACTGCATTTTTTATTATTTTCTTTCAACATTCGCAACTCTCTGTGCTGTATATCGTTGATAGGCACTATGCGGAGATTGGTTTTATTAAGTTTTAGTCTTTTAGCAAGTTTTTCGTCCTTTAGTCAGTTAAAAAAGTTTTACTCTGTGAGCAACGACTCTGCCTTTCAAAAGGTGGATTTTTGCTTGAGTGCAACTTCTGGCTCTTGCTATATCCGGCCTGTGAAAGCAGCCCAGCCAGTCAATATTTATGGCAATCCAGACTTCGAGACCATCAATCCTTCCTTCAAAACCTACATAAAGAACAGCGTCAAGCATGTCAACCTTGACCTTGAGAACTATCAATCCTCCACAATAAGTAAAAGCCTGACCTCCAGTATTTTTGGAGACAGCAAGAAAGACGACAAGAACTACTGGAAGATTCTCCTTACAGAGGACAAAGTGTATTCTCTTCAGCTAGCTTATGGCATCGGCAATGCGGATGTGGATCTTTCTGGCATTCCTGTAGAGAAACTTAAGATAAACACCGGAAGTGCTGACGTCATAGTTGATTATGCCGATGGCAAGGGAAACCTGGTAGCAATGGACACTTTTTTTGTGAAGGTTGACTTGGGTTCGCTGATAGCCAATCATATCAACCTTACCAACTCAAAAGTAATTGTGGCTGAGGTAGGATTTGGTACGGCCGTACTTGACTTTAGTGATAAAAGTCAGCAGTCGTCAAAAATAAGGGCAAGCGTAGGTGCGGGCAGATTGGAGATGATTATGCCGAAGGAAAATGTTCCGGTGATAATTTATCTGCACAACTCGCCTCTTTGCAGTGTTAAAATGCCTGCCGAGTTTACACAGATCAGAAAAAATGTGTACACCAGCTCCAGCTATCATCCCGATGCCCTGGACTTAATGGAGTTCAATGTAGACGTTGCTCTCGGCAACGTGGAGTTCGTTAGCAAGAAGTAAATAGATTTTCAGTTTATTCATTTTATCTTTTTCGAGTAGCAATTGTGCCAACTGGTTAACAAGCAATGGCGTATTTTATAAAAGCCAAATTCTTGAACATATAGCCAGGTGCATAAGGAGGGTTAGCACTTAGTTTGAATTACCCTTTTTTTTAAATAATTATGCATAGGCTATGGTGTTTTTTGTTTGCTAATTGTTGTTCTCCAAGATGATGATTCCGAGATGTTTGGTTCTGACTTTTATACTTTTTGCGCCCTATTTTTCTTCCGGGCAATCAAGCCTCGACTCACTTCTCAGTGATTGGGAATTAAGGAAAACGACCGACCCGGACACCACCACCGTTAACCTTCTAATTGACATTGCCACAGCTTATCAGTACGACAACACTGACAGTGCGCTTTACTATTCTAGTTTGGCTGAGGAGTATTCAA
Source organism: Imperialibacter sp. (assembly GCF_040222815.1). Lineage (GTDB taxonomy): Bacteria > Bacteroidota > Bacteroidia > Cytophagales > Cyclobacteriaceae > Imperialibacter. The sequence continues at coordinate 238,035 of NZ_JAVKCH010000019.1, forward strand.
GAGAATTGGATTTTACACGTGGGCTCGCCAATAGCCTCACCAAGAAGGGAATTTGCTACTACATTAGAGGTGTTTACGATTTGTCGCTCGATGCTCACTCGAGTGCTCTGGTGTTGCATCGGCAGATTGGCAACGGAAAGGGGATGGCGCTAAGTCTGAATGGTATCAGTTTGGTGTATCTCGGCAAGGACGATTTGATCAGAACGATTGAGTATCAGCGGCAGTCAATTTGGTACAGTAAAAACAGCACTGACTCCTCCCTCCTGGCGAATAATTATTTTAACCTTGGCCTCGCTTTCGACGAGTTGCGACAGTTTGACAGCGCCTACCACTATCTCGATGCTTCTATCAGGGTTTGCAATGTTTACAAAAATGAAAGAATCAAGCTCATGGTAAACAATCGCCTGGCGCTTACTTTTTTTCACGAGGGTAGGTACCGGGATGCCATCGAGCAGTACAAAAAAGTGCTTAATGCGGATTATTATCAAAGCAACTGGGAGAGCACCTTTGCGCACGCCGGTATGGCCGAGGCCTATATTAGCCTTGACGAACCCGTAACAGCTATCAATCATGGACGTTACGCTCTGGACTATGCAGAGAGAGTTGGGGCAATGTGGGACATGGAAAGAGCCTACGGGGTGCTGGCAGAGGCTTATGCTGAAAGCGGTGATTTTGAAAACGCCTTCGAAACACATAAAAAATACAAGCAGTTAAGTGACTCAATTCTTAGCGAAGCGAAAGAGAAAGAAATAAACTTATTGATGGTCAAGTACCATGAAGCAGAGAATCAAAAACTGGCTCAGGAGAACAAGGTTCAGGAAAAAGAGCTTCGGGTTACCTTTCTGGCTAGTATTATTTTTGCCGTGGTGCTGGTATTCACAATTGCCGTTGCCTATCTCTTATCTAGAAATAGCAAGATAAAGAGCAGGCTCAACGTAAAACTCACGGAGCAAAATGAGGACATTGCCAGGAAAAAGGAGCAGATAGAAAAGCAAAATGAAAGGCTTGAAGCATTGAATAGTACTAATTCACTGATACTTTCTATTATAAGCCATGACATGCGAAGTCCGATAGCTTCGATGCAGTCAACGATAGAATTGATGAAGGGAAAGTTCGGAACAGCATTCAAGGACTACGCATTATTTGACGAGCTCGGTAAACGAGTTGATAATGTAGCTGACATGCTCAATAACCTGCTCACTTGGGCAGGAGCGCAGTTTTCTGGCATTCAAACAACTATTGAGGAAGTTAATGCCACTGCTGTTGTGCAGGATTTAGTGGCTGTTTATGGTTTTCAGGCCGGGGAGAAAAATATAAGCCTGGTTCACCAACCACAAGCCAATATTTTCTTGCGGGCGGATGTTTCCCAACTGAAAATCATTGTGCAAAACTTACTGAGCAACGCTATCAAATTCACAAGAGAAGGTGGTGAAGTGAGGATTCATTATTCGCAAAACAGCTCAATGACTTCGATACATATAGCGGACAATGGTGTTGGCATGACCGAAGAAAAGCTGAGAGCTATCCAAAATAAAGTAAGCAAAAGGCTGACCGAGCCCGGAACCAGCAATGAGCCGGGTACCGGGCTGGGTATTTTACTGGTCAAGCAATTCATTGCGAGCAACGAAGGCTCTATGGAAATCAAAAGTGAAGCAGGCAAAGGAACGGAGTTCATCATAAGCTTCAAGAAAGTATAGTATTTTACTTTCTTTGCCCGCACTCAATTTCGGTTGTCTAAAGATTTGGCGTCTATGTCCCCCGCTGTCCTCACTTGGTCGAAATCACATATCGGCCATAGCAATTGATTCGTTGTAATAGTGATCTTTGTATCATCACTCTCTTCCATTACTCACAACATTATTAATTATTTATTGTTGCAATCCTTCAAAATGACGAAAGGATTATGAGTTGTTTGCTATGGAAAAAATAAAAGTTTTGCTGAGGGGAGCTTACCTCCCCATGAAGTCGCTTCTGGCGTTTGTTTTTATTGCCTTGGCGTTGGTGTCGGTCAACGATTTTCTCGTTTCTGCATATATACTAACGCACACACAAGCTTCACTTCTGCTATTGACAGGGGCAATGATCGCTATTTATGGGTACGTGCACATCACTAAAGCGTCATATACCAAACACCAGCGTGATAGCTATGCTTGGAATATAATGAACAACAGCCCTGAGATGGTTTGGGCAGTTAATACAGAGTACAAATTACTTTTCTTCAATGAGGCATTTCGATCTTCCATAAAGCTTTTTTCCGGGCACGATTGTCGCCTTGGAGATGATGTGCTGGCCATAGACATGGCAGAAGATAACAGTAAATGGAAGGAGCTGTATAATAAAGCACTAAGAGGGATTACTTTTACTTTCCAGGATACGATATCAGTGGCTATTGGCATTGCTAGCTACGAAAATTCATTTCAACCTTTAAAAAGTCCAAAGAGTGGTAGAATTGAAGGAGTAACTTGTGTAAGCCGGGATATAACCTGGAAAGTAGTTCAGGAAAAGAAGCTCCGGGAAAGCAACGAAAAATTACGGATGGTGGTGGATGGAGCCAAACTGGGTATCTGGGATCTTGATGTAAAGACCTGGAAGGCTCAATACAACGATCAGTTAAAAGGAATGCTAGGTTACCCTCCAAAAGAATCCGATGGATCTCAAGTCGCCTGGCAGAATTTGTTCCATCCAGATGATCGGGATGAAGCGCTGGATTTGATGAAAAAACACATCAAAGGCGAAATTGAAATGATTGATATGGAATACCGGATGCAACATAAGGATGGCCGTTGGATATGGATACACAATAGGGGCAAGGTGATGGAACGGGATAGTGATGGCAGAGCCGTTAGAGCCCTGGGCACTCACACTGATATTACTCACCGAAAACTGGTCGAATCTGAGCTTCAAAAGCTCTCTTTGGTGGCTAGTAAAACACATAACGGGGTAGTTATAACGGATGCCAATGCGAGGGTGGCATGGGTGAATGAAGCATATGAAAAGATGACGGGATTTACCCTTGCTGAAATAGCAGGTAAATCCCCTGCGGATGCTGTTAGTGGGCCCGATACGGATAGTGCGGTTGCGGAGAGGATTGAGGAGAAACTTGCTGGCAGGCAAATCATTAGAGAAGAGGTTGTCTACTACAAAAAGAATGGTGAAAAAATTTGGGTGGCGCTTGAAATCACTCCGATTTTTGACGCTATGGGTAATCTTGAGCGATTTATTTCAATCGAAACAGATATTACCGAACGGAAGAAGCACGACAATCAGCGTGTGATATTGGAGGCAGCTGTTAAAAACATTGCTGAAGCGGTGTTGATTATTAACAAGCCTTGCGAAAAAAATGATGCAATGTACAAGGTTGTCTACTCCAATGACGCATTCTCTAAAATGACTGGATTTAGTCCGGAAGAGGTGGAGCAGAGGAATCCTATCAGTTTGCTAAGGGGCCCAAAGTCCGATAGCGGGAAATTGGCAAAAGTGTTTGATGCTATTACCAGCGAAAGCTATATCCAGGAGGATTTGGTTTCCTACAAAAAGAATGGAGAGTCATTTTGGATCAATTTGGCGGTGTCGCCGGTCGGGGATTTGAGCAATAACAACCAACATTATTTCGTCGCTATAGTAAAAGATATAAGTGAAAGAAAACAGGCTCAGAATGAGGCGCAGGGCCTAACCAGCGAGCTCATTAGCCGCAACAAGGAGTTGCAGGAGTTTACTCAAATTGTTTCTCACAATCTGAGAGCTCCGGTTGTCAACATTCTCGGACTGACCCAAATATTTGATAAGTCGCAGGCTTTCAACCAATACAACCTGAAGATACTAAAGCATCTTACTGAATCTGCACAACAACTGGATACAATCCTCATCGATCTGAACGATATTCTTCAGGTAAAAGAGTCCTCTACTCAGGTGAAGCAAAAGTTTATCTTAAAAGACCTGATTCAGCAGGTACTTTCGTCTTTCATACTTCAAATTGAGGAGTCTGGGGCAAAGATCAGTGTGCAAGCCGATGAATCTATTCAGTTAGAAGTGATCAGAGGATATGCTCACTCAATTGTTCACAATCTTACGACGAATGCACTAAAGTACAGGCATCCCAGACGGCCTCTCGAACTCGAGGTCACCTCATATACGACTGAAACTGACTTGGTTTTGTGGGTGAAGGACAATGGTTTGGGCATGAATACGAAACAAATTGAGGGTAAACTATTCAAGCTTTATAAGCGCTTTCACAACCATGTTGAAGGAAAAGGGATGGGATTATTCCTGGTAAAAACGCAAGTGGAGAGAATGGGGGGCACGATCAAGGTGTTTAGCACGCTTGGCAAGGGTACAGCCTTCAGGGTGGCTATTCCAAGGGAGAACTGCCTGGTGGAACAGGAGGAAATGCAATATGCCTTAGAGGTAAAATGAGTGGAGTCAAAGCCTCGCACTGTGTAAAATCTCTCTTTCCATTATTAAATAAAGGTTGCATCTTGGCGACTTATCAAGAATAGTCAAGTCTGCCTTGAAGCTAAAGCTCAACATATGGCTCACCCTTTGCCTCTTTGTCTTCAGCACCATTTTTATTCTGGTGGTGTTCAATATTACCTATTCGAGCCTTGAAGAGGAGCTTGTTTTAAGAGCAAAAGACAAACTAAACGCCGTTAATATTCTTAAAAGGCGGCTCATAGAGCTTCACCTGCGAGACAAGAAGCAAGAGGCGGATCACATTTTATCCAACGCCGACCTTCATGGCGTAAATGAGGCCGACCTGGTGGAAAACCTACAGTCGATATCCGAAATAAAACGGATTGAGCTTTTGCACGAATTTGACACCAATCAGGTTCGGTTTGTAGCCAGCCTCGACGTAGACTCCACCTATTACAATTTTCTTTTCACGAGTGAGAAAAGGCAAGTCCGCCTGGTTTTTGGCTTGCAGGACATCCAGGATATTCTGCTGGAGCGTACCGGGCTTGGTGTAACCGGCGAGTCGTACGTAGTTAATGAGCGACACCGCCTCATGTCGGCCTCTCTCTTCCACCCTCAGGAATACCCTACTAACATATCGAGCCCCAGCCACGGTGTGCTGTCGGCCATTGGCGGCAAAGAAGACGTCACAATCTACACAGACTACCGGGATGTGGGCGTGATGGGAGCTTTTCGGCCCGTTGATTTTTATGGGATAAAAATGGCCCTCTTAACAGAAATTGACCTCGACGAGCTCATGAGGCCTATCTATTCGATTAGAGAGAAGATGGTCATAGTTGTCGGGATTTTGATGGCGGTGTCGTTAGCCATTTCTGTTTTTCTCGGTAAAATTCTGTCGAACCCCATTGTGCAACTTCGAAGAGTGGCTGACCAACTGTCGCTGGGAACCTTACCTTCCGACATCAGACCATCTGGCCCTGTGCTTGAAATGCAGCAGATCACACAGTCGATGGACAAGCTTATTCATTCTCTGAAGCAGATTGCATCATTTGCCTCCGATATTGGTGAAGGCAAGATGGAGTCGACCTATGTAATGCTGAGCAGCCACGATGAGTTGGGGAACGCCATTCTTCAAATGCGGGATCAGCTGGTTACATTGAACAACGAAAAGAATGCGTTGGAGCTCAACTCCAAAAGGATACTGATCGAAGCCCAGGAAAAAGATCGGGAGAGGATTTCCAGAGATTTGCACGATGGGCTCGGGGCGTTGCTTACTACTTTGAAGCTAAGAATGGAGAAGAGCGGTGTTATGGATGAAAGTGCTGACATAAGAGACTTGATAGAAAGAACTATTTCGGAGACCCGAAGCCTGGCAAGGAACCTGATGCCGGCTGTGCTTCGGGATTTTGGACTAAGCGAGGCTCTTGAACAGCTTATTTCAGACATTGAAGACAGTACTCAGATCAAAGTTTTATTTTTTAATGAGCTGGAGAACTCCAACTATAAACTTGAGAAGGATAAGCAAGTATATATTTACAGGGTGGTGCAGGAGGCCATCAACAATGCCATCAAGCATGCCCAGTGTGACGAAATTCAACTTTCAATCACTGTTTTCGATGATCATCTGGCATTGTATATTAAGGACAATGGCATAGGCTTTGAAGTTGGGCAGAAAGATGGATTCACCGGCCTGGGGCTCAGAAATATTGAGGAGAGGGTAAGATTAATGGGCGGTGTTTTTTATATAGAATCAGAAGAAACAGGAACAGGCATAGAGATAGAAATTCCGATATCATGAGTACTATTAGAATTATTATTGCCGATGATCACCAGCTATTTCGGAATGGCCTCAGGGCTTTGCTGCTGGCGCAAGAGAGCGTTGAAATTGTTGGTGAGGCCGAAACTGGCGAGGCACTCCTGAACCAGCTGGCAACCACCAGGGCGGACATCATTCTGCTGGATATTTCTTTACCGGACAAATCGGGGCTCGATATTCTGCCTTTGGTGAGGGAAAAATATCCTGACACAAAATGCATCATGCTAACTATGCATGAGGAACTCCAGTACGTAAAGGAGAGCCTCAAAAAAGGAGCGTCGGGATACTTGCTCAAAGACACTAGTGAAAACGAATTGCGGGAAGCTATACGTGGGGTATACCTCGGAAAGCGGCACTTTAAAAATAAGATATCGGAGCTTTTGCTGGAGGATATGTCGGGGCCGGGAAGCCCCTCACCTATTCTTTCAGAAAGGGAAATTGAGATTGTAAAAATGGTGGCCGAGGGAAAGATCACCAAAGAAATTGCAGACAAATTATTTATCAGTGTTCGAACTGTAGAAACGCACCGGTCACGTATCATGAAAAAGCTGGGTGCCGCCAACGCTTCTGAGATGATAAATGCGGCTTACCGGCGCAAGCTCATTTAGCGTTACGTATTTTCCACATATCATTACGTATTTTCCACATATCCAATTACCCATTTTTTGCGAAGGCCGGGGGTGCCGTTGTTGCGTTTATTTGTATGAACATTAAACGCACCCTAATTATGTTAAAGGCAGCAGCAACAACCCTTATTCTTGGCCTGGCTATTTGTTTCAGTGCCAATGCACAAAGCAAGTCTTTGAAAGGACCGGCGTACAAAAATGCCAGCCCGACTGAAAAGTATAAAGGCAGCAGCACATTGCTGGTAAGAGGAGAAACTCCTACACCCAAGGGGCCAGAGGCGAAAAACCAAAAGCACTGGGATATTGACAAGTCAGAGTTTGAAGTGGTTAGGCTTGATGAATTAAAAGGAAAAAACACAAAGGGACTCAAAGGCCCAGCGTACAAAAACTATAAGCCTGAAGTGAATAACTAATGCAGGAACATTGGTTGGTAGGTTGATTAGACCGGCAGAAGGCCGGTCTTTTTTTACCTCTTCAGTAAGCTTCTAGGGAAATAAAGGCAGTCGCTACGGTTGCCCGGGCAGCCTTTGACGAAAAGGTGGATAGGTTCTTCGGTTGGTGGAGGTTGCCCAATTTCCCGTCCATTTTTTACTCTTCTCTTAATGTATCTGCCGGATTGTTGCCAGTAGTTTTGATAGTTTGCAGGGCCACTGTGGCCATAAGCAACAGGCAGATGCCCGCCAAAGTAATCAAATAACTCATCACAGATATATCAATCCTATAGGCGAAGTTCTCCAGCCATTTACTTACCCAGAAATAGCTCAATGGAATGGCCAGCGCTGCGCCAGCAAGCATCACCAGCAGGTATTCTTTGCCAATTAGTCGGATAAGCGAGGTGAAATTGGCTCCCATCACCTTCCTGATGGCCAACTCTTTTACTCTTGTTTTCAGCGAGTAAGCAATTAACCCAAACAACCCAATAAAGGCGATAGTAATAGCCAGCCCGCTTAACAGATAGAGTAATTGAAGCTGTTGCCTTTCATTTTTATAGAGGTTCTCATAAAGCTCATCAAGAAACTGGTACTCGAAAGGGTACTTTGGAAAAAGCTCATTCCAGGCGCCTTCTATCACGGACATCGTTGAAGCTACATCATTGGTTTCAAGTTTTACCAAAAACGTGCGCAGCCATAAAGGTTCAAAAACCATGATGATAGGATCCACTTTGTTCTTCAGGGTTTCCTGATGAAAGTCCCTCACTACCCCTACAACGGGCCCCTTCGCAAGCTTATAGGTGCCCTGGTTCCAGTCCACATTTTTGCCAATAGCCTCTTCGGGACTTTGCCAACCAATAGCGTGCATGGCAGTTTCGTTGAGGAGGTAGGCCCTTCTTTTGCTGAGCAGGTATTCTTCAACATCGTTGTTGGCGCCGGTTAGCTGAGGAAGTGGTTCGTAGGCAAGGCTTTTTGGCAACGGCTCGCCTGCCAGCAGCTCCATTCCCATTACGTCGATAAAATCGTGATCGATTACCTGAATATCCATCGACGGGGCATCATCGACGTTTTCTTGAATGCCTTCCGCAGTCACTGTTCCTCCATCCCGTATTTCTCTGGAAGGCACTTCAAGACATGCGCTGACTCCTTTGATGCCAGGTTGTCCCTCCAGCTTGTCTTTGAACAATTTGAATTTGTCTTTTACGGTATCAGGCACGCCAGGCAGGGCAATTACCTGATCTTTTTCCATGCCAAGGTTTTTCTCGTTCAGAAAAACGAACTGCTGACGGGCTATCATGGCGCTGGCGATAAGCAGAATGGATATGCCAAACTGCAGGCTAATGAGTACTCTTTTTATACTAAACCGTCCTGTTTTTTTATCGATCGAAAAGGCTTTGCTGGTTTTGATAATGTTCACAGGCTTGAAAGAAGAAAGCACAAAAGCCGGATAGAAACCGCCAAGTAGCCCGGTAATTACCGCTACGCCGAGCAAAACAGCAACGAGCGCCAAAGGGGATAAAAGGTTTTCGGTGCCTGTTAGTTCGCTGAAAACAGGTAAAACCAAAAAGGCCAGGATCAAACCAAGCCCTGCTGCCGCCATGCTGAATAGCACAGATTCGGTCAATGAGTAAAAAACTATCTGCTGACTTTCGGCGCCAAGTATCTTTCGGACGCCAATTTCCTTTGACCGGGCAATGGACATGGCACTGGTCAGGTTCATGAAATTGATCACAGCCAACGCCAATATAAGTATGGCGACCAGCAAGAATATTTTAACATAGGAAATAGAACCGTTGGGCTTTATTTCCCGGGCCAGATTTGAATGGAGGTGGATGTCGCTCAAAGGCTGAAAGACAAACTCTGTGCCCTGGAGCGCCTGGTCTCCGTTTATCTTTATAGCCATTGCTTCCAGCTTTTCCTGAACAGACACCATGTTGGTACCCTCCTGAAACAATACGTAGGTATAGGCCCACCATGACCTTTCGGCTTCGTTCCGAAAGGAAATCAACATATCAACGGGGAGGTGGGTATTGGACGCCAGGTTTTTCATCACGCCCGTAATCTTATAGACGGTTTCGTCAGTAGACCAATAGCCAGTGATGAATATTTCTTTGCCCATCGGGTCTTCATTTCCAAAATACTTTTCGGCAACGGCTTCTGATATCACAATGGAAAGCGGCTCAGCCAGGGCCGTTTTCGTGTCACCTTTTGCAAGAGGAAAGTTGAACACCTCAAAGACATCTTTGTCTGTAACAAAGGCATTGTCCTGCCTGAATTTTTCTTCTCCAATTCGCACAAATTTAGGCTCGTGGTTCTGAAAGCGGATGAGCTTCTCTGCTTCAGGAATTTCTTCGGGAATTCCGTTGATCCAGTCGGTATCTACTCTGGCGAAGTGGGTGTCGTAGCCGCTGGGTGATGTGTAGTGGACGGTAAGCCTGTAGATCTGATCCGACTTTGTGTGGAAGTTTTCAAAACCTGTTTCAAAATGCAGGTAGATCGCAATTAGGATAAAGGCGGCAAAGCCAATCGCCAAACCGCCGATATTAAGCAGGGCGTAGGCTCTTTGTTTGGAGAAGTTTCGGCGGATGACCTTCAGGTAGTTGGTTAGCATGGCATAGGTATTTGTTGAACGATAGGTGGCCGAACGTTTAAATGCATAGCTTCGAAAACACCTGATCACGTTCCACCAATAGATCAGCTTGACCAGCCCGGGCGCTTTGCCAGCATGCAGCATGGCATAAAAGCTTTCCTCCAGGTCGCCCTCCAGCTCCTCCAGCCTGTCTTTGCGGCAGTACCAGCGGAAAAACTTTAGAGCTAGTGGTGGCGGGAAATTTTTTTCGTGACTCATGGCCTGGGAAACTATTGTATGGAAATGGCTGGAATTTGACTGCGCAGTTGCTCCCGGAGTGAAGCAATTTCTTCCAGAGCCTTTCGTGCGTATGGTGTGAGATAAAACAGTCTCTTGCGCTTGCCTCCTCTAAAGTCACCTGCCTCGCCTAGTTTCGATTCCAGGAAGCCCTTCTCCTCCAGTCGGTACAATACCGTGTGGATGGCGCTGATATTGATGCTCTTGCCGGTTTGTTTTTTATACTCTTCTACAATGGCAACGGAGTAGGCGCCATTGTACAACACGCCAACAAGCAACAGCACGATTTCTTCAAAATTGCCCAACTTTAGATTTTCCATATTTTATTCAGTATTGTAAGTAATATACTGAATCGACGATGATATGTTTCACTTTTGTAAGGAAAAAGTGAAAAAACCAATTTGCCGCCATTTGATTTTGAGTTTACAGCTCAAGTGTGCATGCTCACTGTTTGCCGGTTTGAGTAGTTGCGAATTCTGCTGACAGATGCTTACCTTTACTTACACATCAATCAATAACTATGGATAGATTTAATCCCTGGCACCACGTAAGTCTTGGCGAAAAGGCACCCGAAATCATTAATGGGATCATTGAGATACCAAAAAACAGCCGAGCCAAATACGAGCTGGACAAGGACAGCGGTTTACTGATGCTCGACAGGGTGCTTTATTCTTCAGTTTACTATCCAGCGAACTACGGGTTTATCCCTCAAACCTATTGTGATGACAAGGATCCATTGGATATCCTGGTGTTGTCGCAAATCGAAGTGGTTCCTCTTTGCATAGTGCCTGCCAAAGTAATTGGTGTGATGCGCATGCTCGACCAGGGCGAGGCGGATGATAAAATCATTGCCGTTGCTCAGCACGATATGAGCTGGAACCATTACAATGACATCAGTGAGTTGCCCGATCACTTCAAAAATGAAATCCAGAATTTTTTCGAAGACTACAAAAAGTTGGAACACAAAACTGTAGTGGTGCACGACTTTATGGATAAAAAAGTGGCAATAGAAATCGTTGAAAAAGCAATCCAGGACTACAAAATTAAGTTCAGGAAAGCTTGAAGAAGCTACTGCAAGCACTTCATTTTGTTAATTCGCTTTCGTGCTAATCTCCATAGACAATACCTATAGTCAGATCGACAATAACAATCAGTTTGAGTGATCTATTGCGTGGTTTTGAATGTTATCTAACTGTAAAAGGATAACAATTTAAACCAACAGTATCATGAATTACATAGGAATAGATGAAGATGTTGCTGCGAGTGAAGTAAAGGCTTTGAACAGTTTGCTTGCCAGCTATCAGGTGTTTTACCAAAACCTGCGGGGCTTTCACTGGAACATCAAAGGAGAGAAGTTCTTTGGGCTGCATGAAAAATTTGAAGAATACTACACAGCGGCCGCAGAAGACGTAGACGCAATTGCTGAAAGAATTCTCACAATTGGCGGTGTGCCTTTGCACTCTATCAGTCAGTATCTGAAGGAGAGCAAAATCAGAGAGGTGACTGAAGTAAGCGAGGCAAGAACTGCTGTTGAGAGCATTCTTGAGCAGTATATCGAGCTTGTGAATTTGGAAAGGCCTATTCTGGATCAGAGTGCCGAAGCGAATGATGAAGGCACTAACTCTCTCATATCCGACTTGCTGGCCAAACAGGAAAAGACCATCTGGATGCTTAGTAGTTGGTTGAAGTAAAAACTCTGGAGTATGTGTTAAACAAAAAAGGGTTCATGCGACATGAACCCTTTTTTGTTTAAATGAAAAATGTCTCAGTCACTACCAGCCTATGCCGTAGAAAGCCTCCGTTCCATCGGGATAAACACCTTCAATCAGTGTTCCACCTCTTTTGTTGGCCATCACTCTTGCCAAATCCTGAATATTTCTGATGGTGGTTTTGTCGATATTGGTGATGATGAAACCAGCACGAACACCGGCTTCCTTCCATTTACCGTCGTTCACTTCGGTGGCTTTCGCACCGCCATCGATTTTTAGGGTTTGCATTTCTTCCCTGCTCACATCTGTAAAGTTACTTCCTTCTATTGAGAAAGAGCTTCTGGCTTCCACAACCTCAATGGAATCGGAAGTGCTTTTCAGCGTTACCATCACAGAGTTTTCTTTACCATCTCTTATGTAACCAACTTCCACTTTGTCGCCAGGCCTTTTAACGGCTATTTTTTCCTGTAGCTTGGCAACGTTGTCCACTGTCTTCCCATCAATGGCGATAATCACATCACCTTTTTCAAGGCCGGCGTCGGCAGCGCCACTGTTGGGGTTAACATTTTCAATAGAAATTCCCTTCAACACATTGAGTCCTCTTGCCTCAGCGAGCGCAGAATTTACATCCACGATATTAACTCCCAAAAGAGCTCTCTGAACTACTCCAAATTCTTTTAAGTCATCCATCACTTTTTTCACAAGTGTGGTAGGCACAGCAAAGGAATAGCCTGAATAGGAACCGGTGTGGGTAGCAATCGCTGTGTTGATACCTACAAGCTCTCCCCGAAGGTTGACCAATGCGCCGCCACTATTACCTGGGTTAACAGCAGCATCTGTCTGTATGAACGACTCGATTTGCAGGTTTCTATTGCTGGGGTCACGAAGTATATTGATGTTTCTGCCGGTGGCGCTCACAATACCAGCCGTTACAGTTGACCTGAACTCGAAGGGATTGCCAATGGCCAGTACCCATTCGCCAACATTGATATGCTCGGAGCTTCCAAACTTTACGAATGGAAGGTTTTTACCTTCAATTTTCAATAGCGCAAGGTCAGTTGTTGGGTCAGTGCCCACCACTTTCGCATCAAAAGTTCTGTTATCATTCATAAGCACTTCCACCTCTGAGGCATTTTCCACCACGTGGTTGTTGGTTACGATGTAGCCATTGTCGGCTATGATCACACCTGAGCCGCTGGCACCGGATGGAGGTCTTTGCCCCCTGTTACCAAAGAAGTCCTGGAAGTATTGGTCAAATTGATTGTTGCTGGCAGTGGGTGTAGAGGTGTATTTTGACCTGATGTGCACCACACCTGGTGTAGCTGCTTTGGCAGCGTATACAAAATTAAGTCCTTCCGGCACCACCACACTGGTTGTGTCGAGGAAATTGGAGAACCTTACATTCTGACGGTCTTCGAATGACGAAAACTCATCATTCTGATTGTTTAGCAGTTGATACCCGCCTATAGCTATCATCGCACTCAAAAGAGAGGAGAATAGCATCGCTACATAAATCTGTCTTTTATTCATAACTCGGTTTTTTTAGTCAGTTAACACTAGTGTAACGAAATAGGATCGTCTGTGATGCTACGTTAACGTTTTTTAACAGGCATTGTGTTCCGCTAGCTAAAATAGCAGATTGTTGGCACAAAAAATTATATGAGTGAATACGGAAAATATGGCCGCTGTTTTTGCACAATTAAAATGAACCTGCTAATATTGCATTCCCATTTGACGAGCCTCTCTTTTGGTAAGTTAATTGGAACCAGAAAATTCCTCCTTAGCTCAGCTGGTTAGAGCATCTGACTGTTAATCAGAGGGTCCTTGGTTCGAGCCCAAGAGGAGGAGCGGAAGTAAAAAAGCCATCAGGAATGATGGCTTTTTTGCGTTTAGGAAGGTTGAGGCTTTGATACACAGCGTTTATATGGATCAGTCTGTGTTCCTGGGGATTGAATGATTGGTGTGTGGTTAAATAAAAAAGCAAAACTGGTTCAATGCGCCCCTCTTGGATCTTTTGCTTCTTTAGGTACGGGCAAAGTCTCTATGCCAAAATGCAATCTCCAGAAATACAGGGTGAACTTTCTTAATGGGTGACCAAAATTTCATTTAATAGCAATTGAGTTGGATTTGGGTTGTAGATGTATTTATATCTGCGATTCATTATAATTACCCTTTAATTTGAAACGACAGGAGAGCTGTCTTCAGGCGTAGTTTTTCTTTTTAATGATCCCAATCTCCAATGAATAGTCAAAATTTAGTTATTTCTAAGCTGGTAGGGTACTCAGGAATTCGACTCAAGGATGAGGAACCTTTGACATTGAGACCTGGAATCAACTTGCTTGTAGGGCGGAATGGCTGTGGAAAAACCAATTTACTTTCTCTGATTCAGACGATTTGCACAGGTAACGGAGATCTGGCAGGACGGGTTGAGTCCTCATTTCTTATTGAATTTTGCGAAAATTTTTTGAGAAACTACAATGATAACACTACGAAAAATATCCATTCTAAGAGCATTGTCGAGTATTGTATGAGAGGAAAGCATGGTCAAGTAGAGCTTTCGTTCACAAAACAAGAAAAAAAAGACGTGGTGAATAACCTAATAAATTTTCCAGAAAGTCTCAGGCAAAGTTTTAAAATATCGGCGACGTCAAGTCAGTTAAAGCACCAACTGGTAAGAAGTAATCTAGCGAGAGACAAGATAGAAATGTCAGGAAATATCATGTCCAATTTCTTTTCTGCTGAGCACGACAACAAGGCTCACTCGTTGATGGAAGAACCAGTCCATTCGATGTCAGAATTTATAAGAAACAGGATGCTGGAGCTTTTTGGGGGAAATGAATTCAAGTCACGAATAAAAGAACTTGAAGATTCGGTTAATAGCAAGTTGGGTCGCTTTTTACATAAAACAAACAAAAGAATTACGATCAATCATCAAGAGATAACGAGGTCTGGACGAATTTCTATGTCATTGATGGATGACAATAATTACATAAAGTCTGAAGATATTAGTACTGGTGAGTCGGTGCTTCTAAATCTCATCTTCGCACTCACCTCCGCAAAAGAAGTAGGCCCTGACGTGGTGTGCTTCGATGAACCAGAAATTCACTTGCATGATGACATGACACAAACTCTGGCAGATTATTTGTTCGAACTATCTTTGACACATCCAGAAAGTATAATAGTAATAGCAACACACTCCACACCTTTGATTGAAAAGCTTGTGACTAAGAAGGCACAGCTGGCAAACCTTATAACGTTTGATCAGCAAAGAAAGGTAAGTAATTCAAAGAGAGACGTTGATTTAATAAACTCCCTAGTTAACAACGGAGTAGCCTTCTCGCCTCTGATGCTCTCTAAACGGGTCAATATCTTTATTGAAAACCAAGGTAAGGAAGGTTTGAATCACAAAGAATTTCTTGTTAAGTTTTTTGATCCCGAAAACCGCCCAAATGTAATTCCGATCGGAAGCAGTGGAAATGTTGACCAAAGCGACTCATTTACAGGTGTTTTCGAGGAAATATTGAGGGTTTCCAAAGTAGGGGCGATAGGGATTCAAGATGGAGACATATGGTTCAAGTCCCGCTTGAAAGCTTATATAAGGGGAGAGTTAGAACTGGAGAAGTTCATTGATATTCTAACTGGGATGGATGGTATGTATATTCCGTCTGGAAAACCAAACCAGTACTTTTTCAACTTTTGGGAGATAGAAAATCTGTATTTGATGGAAGAACTCTTGGGCCACTGGACACAGGTAGATGGCACAAAACTGTCAAAAATTGAATATACTAAATTCTTGAGAAGTAATGTTTCTGTTATCTCAGCTGAATATTTCAATACGTTCTTAAAATCGATAATAAGCTCAATCCGGTTAAACAGAATTAGTGTTGAGAAGAGTGGGTATTTGCAAGAGGTGCATCAAGAGTTTAGGAGGAAAGTTGAACTTGTTGACATTGCTATGGCTGACTATGACGGGTTGAAGAGAAAAATGGATTCACTAATTAATGCTGTTTTGGAAAAGGAGTTGTTTTGGTGGGTGCCAGGAAAGGAAGCAAAGAAGCTTATATCAAACCGTGGGTATAGTTTTACCTCTTCGGGCTTTGATTTCGAAACTTTTCATTTGGGCAAATCTATACGTGCGATATTGGATCAAGAAGTCGGCAGATAGAAAGCTTGATGTCAGATTTAAGTTAATATAGTTCTTCACCTTGAACAGGTCAAGTGGTTTGGCACTCATACTGAGTATGACAAAATAGACGTAGCAACTGTGCAATTTAAAAGGAAATAGGATGGAATTGGCGGTGATAAAAAGCGAAGCTGAATATGAAGCCTATCTTGAATGGGTGGATGAAATGTTTGACGGAAAGGTGGCTCCAGATTCCCCAGCTGGCAAAAAGGTGGAAGTTGCTTTGCTCCTTATTAAGCAGTTTGAAGATGAACACTTTCCAGTCCCATTACCTGACCCCATAGATGCTATCAGGTTAAAAATGTCAGAGCTCGGCCTCAGGAATAAAGATTTGGTGGGAAAGTATGGCAGCAAAGGGCATGTTTCCTCACTTTTGAACAAACGAAAGCCTTTAACCCTGGAATTGGCTAAGCTATTTCACAAGGAATTTAATATCCCGGCGGAGGTTCTATTGTCCTGAGATTTGATTAGTGGCAAGCTTTTTAATCAAGCTCCTTAATCCTGATGTTCCTGAAATACAACTCCGAGCCGTGGCCTAAAAAGCCTATGTAACCTTTCTTATTTTTCAGACCTGGATGCTCTTTATGATCCATGGTGCCGTCCTTGCTGGCTTCGGCGATGTCGCCATCCACAATTACTTCGCCATTAAGCGTCACCTTCACTTTGTTGCCCTTCACTTCAACTTCTTCGTAGTTCCACTGGCCAACAGGCTTTAAAAAACCACGCTTAGCCGGGATAACCCCATAAACAGAGCCATGGTATTGATAGGGCTGGAGTTTGGAGTACATTTCGGCAGTGTTGTCTAATATCTGCAGCTCCATACCCACATAAGCAGCATCGCCTTCCAGTGGGGTGCGGATGCCCAGGCCGTTGTTGGCATCAGGGGTGAGCTTGAACTCGAAACGAAAGATGAAATCAGCGTACTCCTTTTCAGTATAAAGATTACCGCTTCCACCCGCATCTGTTTTCACTGCAATTGTGCCATTTTCCGCCACATAATCTTGCTTATTGCCAACCCAGCCAGAGAGGTCTTTTCCATTAAAAAGGAGCATATAGCCGTCCTTTTTTTCTTCTTTGGTGAGTTTGTTTTGGGCAAATGCAGCAGTGCTGAAAGCAGCAATAGCCAGTGATAGTGCTAGTCTTTTCATCGTCGGTTCTATTAGATTTTTATTCACTTACCGCTACGGCAATTTTTGAGTCAGCGGTTCCGTAATATAAGTACCATTTGCCTTTGAAATTCACTAACCCTTCCAGAAAACACACATTGTTTACCTGGCCGGTGATTTCATAGTCTTTATCGGGTGTCATAAAGTAATCGTCGGAGCGGCTTACCACTTTAGATGGGTCGTTGATGTCAAAAAGTATTTGTCCTGCGGAGTAGGTGCCGTCTGCCAAATCAGCCGTCCGGTTTTCTCCATAATTTCTGCTGTTGTAGATGAGGAGAATACCCTGTTCGGTGACGAAAGCCTGTGGGCCCGGCTCTACCAGGTCGCTGTCAAACTTGCCCGGCCGGGGGCCAAATATGGGTTTCAGTTTGTAGTCGGTTACTCCAGCCGCCTCATCTGTTACCGGCGTCCAGTTGATGAGGTCGTCGGACCAGGCCAGGTAGATGTTGGTGTCGCCCCAGTACATCCAGTACTTGCCGTTGATTTTGGTAGCAACAAATTTATCTCCGTCTCTTTTTGTAACGATAGCCCCTGATTTCGACCAAAGGTCAAGGAACTTTCCATTTTCGGCTGATTGAAAGACGGGGCCATATTTTGTCCAGCTCACCAGGTCTTTAGAAGAAGCCACCAGCAGCCGTGCTATTTCCCCGTCATAGGCCGTGTAGGTCATAAAGTAGGTGCCGTCTTCGCTTTCAACAATCCTTGGGTCTTCGCAGCCACCTTCCCACTCATATTTGCTTTGCTCGTCATTTTCGGGGTAGAAAATGGGGGCTGGCATCCTTTCGAAGTGAATACCATCATCGCTGACGGCCAATCCAATGCGGGAGGTGCCGGCGTATTTTCCAACCTTGTCTTCTGCTCTGTATAGCAAATGCACTTTTCCATTTCTTACCAGTGCCGTTGGGTTGAATACGTCTTTCGCCTCCCAGTACACGCTGTCCATTCTCACTGGACAGAAAAAAGCTGTGCTATCGAGCGCAGTTAAGATGGGGTTGGCAGCATCCTGTTTGACAAAGGGGCCAATTTGCCAGGGGGTAGCTGGCTGGTTGGAGGTGCAGCCGGCGAGTAGAAAAGGCCCAAGAGCCAGTAGAAACAAAATTCTTTTCATGAGCAAGTAGGTAAGTGTAATGTGTTGATAAAAGTAGTCTAAATAGTTAACACTAAGTTTGAATGCCTGGAAAATGGTAACTCCGCCCACAACAAGGGTGTCTGAGATCGGCTAAAATGAAAAAAGCCCCTGACAACAAGGGCTATCAGGGGCTTTTATTATTTGCTATGATGATCTATTCCACGGATTCTGCAAGAACAATCACATGATTGTTCCTTACCTCCACCACGCCACCATCAACAAGAAGGATTTTTGATCCTTCTTTGGTTTTGTATATTAAATCTCCCTTCGCCAAAGAGCTGATAATAGGTGCGTGATTGTTCAGCACCTGAAAAGAGCCGTCGCTGCCGGGAAAAGTAGCAGCATCAACTTCTCCTTCAAACACTTTACGATCGGGTGTGATAATTTCCAAATACATGTTCTACGGTTTCAGATTATGCTTTAGCAGCTTCAGCCAACATTTTCTCGCCAGCTTCGATAGCCTGCTCAATAGTTCCTTTCAGGTTGAACGCTGATTCAGGAAGGTGATCGACGTCACCAGCCATAATCATATTGAAACCTTTAATAGTGTCCTTGATGTCAACAAGCTGGCCAGGGATACCTGTAAACTGCTCGGCTACGTGGAAAGGCTGGGAAAGGAAACGCTGCACACGGCGAGCTCTTGATACAGCCTGCTTATCTTCGTCAGAAAGCTCATCCATACCAAGGATGGCGATGATATCCTGAAGTTCTTTGTAGCGCTGAAGAATTTCTTTCACGTTTTGCGCACATCTGTAGTGCTCTTCGCCCACGATGTCAGCTGAAAGAATTCTTGACGTAGAATCCAAAGGATCCACGGCAGGATAAATACCCAGCTCAGAAATCTTTCTTGAAAGTACCGTGGTGGCATCAAGGTGAGAGAAGGTAGTTGCCGGAGCAGGGTCAGTCAAGTCATCCGCAGGTACGTAAACAGCCTGCACCGATGTGATAGAACCATTTTTTGTAGAAGTAATTCTCTCCTGCATAGCTCCCATTTCGGTAGCCAGTGTAGGCTGGTAACCTACCGCAGAAGGCATACGACCAAGAAGGGCAGACACCTCAGAACCAGCCTGGGTGAAACGGAAGATATTGTCGATAAAGAAAAGAATGTCTTTTCCTTTGCCTGTTCCATCACCGTCACGGTAGTACTCAGCCAGGGTAAGACCTGACAAAGCCACTCTTGCACGGGCTCCAGGAGGCTCGTTCATTTGGCCAAACACGAAAGTCGCCTTCGACTCAAGTAATTTCTTTTTATCTACTTTGCTAAGATCCCAACCACCTTTTTCCATGGAATGAAGGAAGTCGTCGCCATAGTTTACAATACCAGATTCAATCATTTCACGCAAAAGGTCATTTCCTTCACGTGTTCTTTCACCAACACCAGCAAACACCGACAGACCTGCATAGGCCTTGGCAATGTTGTTGATCAGCTCCTGGATCAATACTGTTTTACCCACACCGGCACCACCGAACAAACCAATTTTACCTCCTTTTGAGTAAGGCTCGATAAGGTCGATTACTTTGATTCCTGTGAAAAGCACTTCTGTAGAAGTTGAAAGGTCTTCGAACCTTGGAGCAGAACGGTGAATAGGAAGCCTCTTTTTGCCTTCAGGCTGGCTGATGCCGTCAATGGCTTCACCAACTACATTGAACAAACGACCCTTGATATCATCGCCGATGGGCATAGAAATAGGAGCGCCAGTATCTGTTACTACTATCCCTCTGCTCAAACCATCTGTACTGTCCATGGCAATAGTACGAACCCTGTCTTCGCCCAGGTGTTGCTGTACTTCCAGGATTACTACCTGGCCATTTTCTTTGGTAACCTTAAGGGCATCAAGGATTTCGGGCAGTTTGGAGCCTTCGCCTTCAAAACTAACGTCAACGACGGGTCCAATTACCTGGGTTATTCTTCCGGTGTTCGCCATTATTTTGTGAGTGTTATAAGAATTATGTCACTTTGAATTTCGAAGTGCAAAATTAAACCAATAATCCTTTAAAGCCAAGTTTGATTTCCATCTTGATTCCAAAGAATTTGAATTCTTTTCAGCTTATACGTGAACCACTTAGAATGAGGCTTCGAGAGGCGATTTTGCCTTTCTCAACTAAACTTTCAAAACGATGCGAAACGTGGTTCCTTTGTCCAGCTCAGATGATTTAACAAAAATCTTTCCTGTGTGATAATTTTCAATAATTCGCTTTACCAATGTTAGTCCAAGTCCCCAGCCTCTTTTCTTGGAGGTGTATCCTGGCTGGAACACAGAACCGATTTTTGATTTAGGGATTCCTTTTCCCGTGTCGCTGATGTCGACCATTACTTTGCCTTCGTTGGCTTTCAGGATTTTGATTTCGATGGTGCCAGTGCCACTCATGGCATCCACGGCGTTTTTACAAAGGTTTTCCACCACCCAGGCAAACAGGGGCTTATTGATGTCGGCTTTGATGTCTTTGTTGGGGAAAGCGCTGAGAATAAACTTTACCCGGGTGGACACTCTTTTTTGCAGATAATTGATGGTTTCCTCTAAGGCGTCGTAGAGGTTTTCTTCGTTGAGCTGAGGTACCGAACCAATATTTGAAAACCTGGACGTGATCATTTCCAGCCTTTCGATGTCTTTGTTGAGCTCAGGAATGATATCCGAATCTTTGAAGCGGTCGTCTGTTTTGAAATATTCCACCCATGCCATGAGCGAGGAGAGTGGCGTGCCCAGCTGATGGGCCGTTTCTTTGGCCAGCCCCACCCACACCCTGTTTTGCTCGGCGGAGCGGGACGAGTTGAAGGCAATGTAGGCGATGAGCCCGAAGAGGAAAATAACTGACAGCTGTATGTAAGGGTAATAGGTGAGCTGCTTGAGAAGGTCTGAGTTTTGGTAGTAAATATAGTTGTAGCCTGTTATTTCGTAGTTTTTGTTTTTGTTACGCAGCGTAACCACAATGGGCTCATGGTCTTTCTCCATGTCCTTCAGTGTTTCTGCCAGAATTCTTATCCGTTCCCGTTCCGTTTTTGCTTCGTCGGCTTTTTTAACATTTTTCGACTGCGAGGGGATGCCGAATTCGTCTGCTATAATTACCGGGATTGAGTTGTTGGCTACAATGATCTCGTCAAAAATGAAGGTGAGGTTGGCTTCACCGTCTTCATTGGCGGTATACTCCAGGGTGTTGGCAAAAAGGTCGATAAGCCTTTTTTCTCTTTCCTTAAGGCTCTCAACCACTATGTTGGTGTAGTAGATAGACCCGATGCTGATCAGGATGGCAATTAAAACCACTACCCATTTGAAGTTGGAGTTATCCTTATAAAACTCGAGGGTAGTGGCTTCTTTCAGGGGATACTGCATTCCGAATATCTTTGGCTATAAGTGAAAGCTAAGATACGGGAAATTTGAGCAGATATTGTCTCGCTAATTTTTCATCATAAACCATTTGGCCAGCACTTTGTAATTCACTTTGGTGCCATGCATGAGAATGCCCACCCTGTAAATTCGGGCAGCAAGCCAGACGGTGAACATGAAACCACCCGCTAGCAGAGTAACCGAAAGCAGGAGTTGCCAAATGGGCACGCCAAAGGGTATCCGCATCATCATAACGACAGGAGAGGTCAGCGGGATCATGGACATCCAGAAGGCCAAAGACCCGTCCGGCTCATTCAAAACTGCTCCCAGAGAAACAATGGAAAGAATGAGCGGCAGTGTAACCGGGAGCATAAATTGCTGAGAGTCGACCTCCGAATCGACGGCAGAACCTACGGCTGCGAACAGCGACCCATAAAGGAGGTATCCGCCAAGGAAATAAATTAGAAAAAAGAAGAGCACCTGCGGGATGTTGATGGATCCGATGGCACCCATGATTTTAGCGAACTCATTTTGATCAGCAGCTGCTGCCTGCACTTCTGCCACGCCAGGCTGGGCGTTCACCATGCTATTTGCAGCCTGTGGTTCGAAACCAAACACACTGCTGAGCACCGTAGTAATAGTAAAAGTAAGGAGTGTCCAGAGCAAAAACTGTGTAAGCCCAACGGCGCCAACTCCGATTATTTTCCCCATCATGAGTTGGAAAGGCTTCACAGAGCTGATAATTACTTCAATGATACGGCTGGTTTTTTCCTCGATAATGCCACGCATGATTTGGGCACCAAAAAAGAAAATGAAGAAGTAAATAAGCAATGAGGAAATGTAACCAATGCCGGTAGCGGCAATAGAACTGCTTTCCTGCTCGCCCTGGTCGGTGATGCTGATGGTGGCAATGTCGACGTTTGCCTTCAGGTTGTCGAGCACTTGTTTGTCGAGACCTGATTTTTCCAGCTTAATATTTTCAATTTTTTGCCTGATGCCCCATTCCAAATCGCCAATGACACTTAAACTTGGTTTCGATGTGGAATAGAACTGAATGCCTTGTGGGTTGTCGATGTCGATATTAGGAATGTACAGGAATCCGTAATATTCGCTGCCCTCCAGCGACTGTTTGAGTTCATCGGGGTTTTCTTTGACAAATGAATATTTGATCTCGTCTGTGTCGGTAAGCACACTCTCAAATAAGCCCGATTCATCAACGACCTCAATGACCTTTTCATCACCGTCTCTGGTAGCAAGCCAGGTGGGCACGATGATAAGCAAGGCAAAAAGCAGTGGGCCTACGATGGTCATAACAAGAAATGACTTCTTGCGCACTCTGGTGATGTATTCTCTCGCTATAATGAGTGATATCTTATTCATGGCCGCCCTCCTGTACTTTTTGGATAAAAATTTCGTTCATGCTGGGTATTTTTTCAACAAACTCATGCACTTCCACCTGGCTGATGAGTGCCTTGAGTAAGTCGTTAGGCCCGAGAGCCGATTTGATCTGTATGGTCGAGTGAATGGCTCCTTCCACTTCCTCAGTACTTAAAGTGTCAAAGTCTGCGGGCAGCCCATTTACTTTGCCATGGTGGAGCACATTGAACGTGTTGGACTTGTAGGTTTCCTTGATGTCTTTCTTTGGCCCCTCGAGTATTTTCTTCGATTTATTAATGAGTGCAATGTGGTCGCAAAGCTCTTCCACAGATTCCATGCGGTGGGTAGAAAAAATAATGGTGATGCCCTTTTTCTTCATTTCAAGGATTTCATCTCTGATCAGGTTGGCGTTCACAGGGTCGAAGCCGGAGAAAGGTTCATCGAGAATTATTAAAGATGGCTCATGTAACACGGTGGCAATAAACTGCACTTTTTGCGCCATGCCTTTGGAAAGGTCTTCCACGTTTTTGCCCCACCAGCTGATGATGTCGAATTTCTCCATCCAGGCTTTTATCTTTTTGGAGGCCTCGGCTTTGCTCATTCCCTTGAGCTGTGCCAGGTAAAGCAGTTGCTCACCCACTTTCATTTTTTTGTAGAGACCCCGCTCTTCTGGCAGGTAGCCAATGCGATGCACATCTTCCAGCTCCAGCGGCCGACCATGAAACATGACCTTGCCCTGGTCGGCCATAAGGATTTGCGTGATGATGCGAATAAGGGTGGTTTTGCCGGCACCATTTGGGCCAAGCAGTCCGAAGATGGTGTTTTCGGGAATGGTGATGCTTACATCATCCAGCGCTTTGAAATCGCCAAAGCTCTTGTGGATGTGTTCTGTAACAAGAATGTTCAAGGCTTATAGTAGTTTGGGTTGACTGATTGAATTTAAAATATTAGTAATGAAGCTACTGGGTTTATTACAGAAAGGGAAAAGGAAATTAGCACTGGAATAGAAAGTTTACCAAAAGGTAATCGATGGATTTGGTCGGTTCTTGCTCCAATTTCACATCTATCTCTGCAAAGCTTGATTTTTCTTTGCTCTGTTTATTGCCTTTAAGCAAATAACTGGTGTTCAATCTGAAAGTATTTTTTAGATTTAGTTCTTATCCTAAACACCTAACATTAAACTGCATGAAGTTCACCATTTCCCAGAGAATACTAGCAGGATTGTCTGTTGCTCTTTTTGTAAGTCTTTTCTCAGCTTGCGAGGAAAAGAAAGAAGCCGAAACAAAGCCTGTTCATCCCAAAGTTGCCAAGCTGAAGCTGCTGCCCGGTTTTGAGGCTGAGCATTTGTACAGCCCGTCCGAGAACGAAAACGGCTCGTGGGTGGCTATGACGTTCGACGACAAGGGGCGCATGATCACCTCCGACCAGTATGGCTGGCTCTACAGGCTGGAAATTCCAGCCAAAGAGTCGGGGGACTCGCTCAGGATAGAGCGGCTGAAAGTAGGTGATCTTAAACCGGCCTTAAATGATACTTCTGCTTTCAAAATAGGTATGGGCTACGCCCAGGGGCTGCTCTATGCTTTCAATAGTTTGTATGTGATGGTCAACCACTGGGGCAATGAGGAGTTCGAAAAAACAAGCGGCCTCTACAGGCTACAGGATTTGGATGGAGACGACCAGTTTGAATCGATCACATTAATTAAGGCTTTGCACGGAGCAGGCGAGCACGGGCCTCACAGCGTTGTGCTGGCACCCGATGGAAAATCTATTTATGTAGTTGCGGGTAACCATACCGACGTGCCTGAAATGGATGCTTACAGATACCCGAAAGTGTGGCAGGAGGATAATTTGTTTCCATTGATCAAGGATCCACGAGGTCACGCCAACGACCGGATGGCGCCGGGCGGCTGGATCGCTAAAATAAACCCCGAAGGGACCACATGGGAGCTGGTCAGTGCCGGCTATCGGAATCCGTATGACATTGCTTTCAATGAGCAGGGCGAGCTTTTCACCTACGATTCGGACATGGAGTGGGACTTTGGCATGCCGTGGTACCGCCCTACCCGCATATGCCACGTAACCAGCGGCAGTGAGTATGGCTGGCGCACGGGCAACAGCAAGTGGTCGCCCGACTATCCGGACAATTTGTCGCCAGTGATCAATATTGGTCAGGGCTCGCCGACCAATCTTATCCATGGAAAAAATTCAAAGTTTCCTGCCAAATACCAAAAAGCACTATTTGCTTCCGACTGGAGCTTCGGTATCATCTACGCTATTTTTCTAAGCCCTGAAGGGGCTTCTTATAGCGCCGAGCCACAGGAATTTCTGTCCGGCGTTCCGCTACCGCTCACAGACGGCATTTTTGGCCCTGACGGCTCATTGTATTTTCTCACAGGAGGTCGTCGGTTGGAGTCGGATCTTTACAGGGTAACCTACATAGGCGACGAGTCGGTAGCAGCTCCGGCTGTTGCAGCAGCCACCGAACCCGCTGCCATAAGAAAGCAGCTGGAAGCCTACCATGGAGCGCCTCAGGTCGGGGCGGTTGACTTTGGGTGGCCTTATCTTAGCCATGAAGATCGATTCGTTCGCTATGCAGCAAGAATGGCTGTAGAGCACCAGCCTGTTCGTGAATGGCAGGCCAAAGCGCTGGCAGAAAAGCAGCCTGTAGCACTGACTCAGTCGATGATTGCCCTTTCCAGACACGGCAATAACAACCAGAAAGATGCAGCATTAACAGCACTGGCATCGGTAGATTATAAGGCACTCAGTGAAATGCAGCAAATCGATCTTTTGCGAGCCATGGAACTGGTGATGCTGAGAATGGGTGCACCAACAGGCGGAGTGAAAGCGCAAGTGGCGGCCTATTTGAATGAGGCTTATCCAGCCAACTCCAATAAGCTGAACAGGGGGCTTAGTAAGCTTTTGGTGTACCTGGATGACCCAAAAGGAACTGAGAAAACACTCGCTCTGCTCGAAAATGCCAAGGATGACCCGATAGAAAAAACAGCCAGTGCTTCCTCCGACTTGATTTTGAGAAACCCTCAATATGGTATGGACATCGCTAGCATGCTTTCTAAGGTGCCGCCAGCACAGCAAACTTATCTGGCTACGGTGTTGAGCGAAGCAAAAACCGGCTGGACGCCGGACACTCAGCAGAAGTACTTCGAATGGTTCAACAAGGCATTCGGCTTTAAAGGTGGTGTGAGCTATGTTGGTTTTGTGAACAAAGCCAGGCAAGCTGCGCTGACGCATGTGGCAAAAGACAAACTGGCTTATTACGACAAGCTTTCCGGAGGCGAGCTGTTGACCAACTCAGGCAATGACCTGGCCAACAATGCACCGTCACCAAAGGGCCCGGGTAGAAACTGGACTGTTGAAGCAGCGCTGCCATTGATTGAGGGAGATTCAAGCGCTAGAAACTTTGTTCAAGGCAAAAACATGTACGCCGCCACTCGCTGCATTTCCTGTCATTCTATGCAAGGCGACGGTGGAGGCATTGGCCCTGACCTGACTCAGCTTGGTACAAGGTTTTCAAAGAAAGATATGCTGGAAGCGATCATCGACCCCAACAAGGTGGTGTCTGATCAGTATGCGTCTACTGTGTTCACCATGAAAGACGGCAGCTCCATTGTCGGGCGCCTGACCAATGAAACTGATGACGCTTACACCATTTTCCAGAACCCATTTGCCCCGGAAGTAACCCGCACTATTCCCAAGAGTGAAGTAGTGAGCACAAAGTACTCTTATATTTCGCTGATGTTCCCCGGGCTGGTGAACAGGCTGAATGAGGAAGAGTTGAAAGACCTGCTGGCGTATATAATGGCTGGGGGTAATGAAGGGAATGACGTTTTTGAAGGAGGGGAGTAAGGGGATTGGTGAGTGGAGACACTCACCAAAATAATCCTGGTTGCGGCCTCGTGTCTTCACGTGCCACTGCGGGCTTGAACAGGCACATCCAGGGTGAGATTTTCAGTTTTCTAACCGCCGAAACACTCAATAGTGCATTATACGGCTCTTTTATTTGCTTTTTCAAGAGAAAAGCATACTTTTGTGTTGAAAAGAGCAGTATGATGCACTTTATGGAGATACATAAGATCGTTAAAGATCGTAGAGAGATGATGCTGGTTACCCAGGAAACGCTCGCAGAAATTTCCGGTGTGGGGTTGCGTACCATCAAGCAATTTGAAACTGGAAAGGGGAACCCTACCCTTCAAACGCTTCAAAAACTGGCCGATGTTCTGGGAATGGAGGTTCGCTTGCAAGTGAAGAATACCCTGGATAGCAAATGAGAGCGGCCAATATATTATTTAAGGACCAAGTAGCTGGTGTGCTCATGCAACAGGATGACGGAACTTTTGTTTTCCGGTACCTTGATGGTTGGATGGCGGATAGTAGTAAACCATCTATCAGTCCGACTTTACCCAAATTACAACAGGAACATCATTCCAGCTATCTTTTCCCCTTCTTCTTCAACATGTTGCCTGAAGGCTCCAATAAGCAAGTAGTTTGCCATCATATGAAGCTTGATGCTGATGATCATTTTGGAATCCTCATGGCAACTGCAAAAACAGATGCCATAGGGGCAATCAGGGTTGTTAAGGTGGAAAGCCAGCCATGAGTTTGCCGGAAATAAAATATTGCCCGGGAACGCTGGCAGCTGGTTTTGATACCTATAGCAGAACCTGTTTGAAGAGAGTTTTTTGTGGCAAAAAGGTTTATCATGTGCTGCCCTACGAGTCTCCGTCGGACAACCCTGAAGCGGATGAATTATTCCAGGAAAATACAAAGCGAATATCCATCTCGGGTGTTCAGGAGAAATTTTCGGCACTGCTGGAAAAGAACAAACTCCGATTGGTCAATGAAGGTGAAAGGGGGACTTACATCCTGAAGCCTATTCCGTCGGTGGGAAAGAAAGCTGACCAAATGCCCGCCAATGAGCACCTGACGATGCAAATAGCCCGACAAGTATATGGCATTGAAACAGCTGAGAATGCTCTTATTTTCTTTAAGGATGGATCGCCAGCCTATATTACGAGACGGTTTGATGTCAAGGAAGATGGAAGCAAGAGAGCCCAGGAAGATTTTGCTTCGCTGGCTGAAAGAACGCCGCAAACCCATGGCGAGCATTACAAGTACTTGGGTAGCTACCTGGATCTTTTTCAGCTTATGAAGCACTATGTGCCTGCCTACAAACTGGAGGCACCTAAATTGTTCAGGCTACTGGTTTTTAACTATCTGTTTTCCAATGGAGACGCCCACTTTAAAAACTTTTCACTACTGGAGACTCCGTTGGGTGACTATCGCCTGAGCCCGGCTTACGATCTGCTGAACAGCAGAATACATATAGACGATAAAGATTTTGCGCTGGAGGGCGGACTGCTGCCTGGAAAGTTGGGTCAGGGCACTACCCTTCAGCAGTTCTTCGCTTTGGCTGAACAGGTCGGCATATCGGAAAAACAGACAAACGATATATTTAACTTATTGAAGTCGGGATCCGACAAGGTAGAAAAATTAGTTGCCGCCTCGTTTTTGAGTGAGAGCACCAAACGAAATTATTGGCAGGCCTATCAAGCCCGGTTAAAGCGGGTATCGGAGGAGTGAGGAGGTCGCTTCAAAAATACAGTGCCCTTTCGTTCTGGCTCTGATTCCTTGGAATGAAAAATCAGGTGTTACTGATGAGGGATTACTATCGTGATCCCTGATAGGGGGCGTGTCAACCTATCCAACCTAATTCTCCTCCGTCGAATTGGTTTTTTTGTTTTCTCAGCTTCGCACGAACAAGTTCGGCTTGCTGAAAAACAAAAAACCCAGCGCTTTCGCACTGGGTTGGATAGGTTGCAGAGGAGGAGGGATTCGAACCCCCGGAACCTCGCAGTTCAACGGTTTTCAAGACCGCCGCATTCGACCGCTCTGCCACTCCTCTAATTAAAATTCCGTCTGAGGTTTCAAGGGATCTACAGACAAGTCTGCCACTCCTTTACTTGGTCGTTCTTCAAACGGATTGCAAATGTAGTGGTTTGGGTGATATATGCCAATAGGCAGGAAGAAAAAAGTAAGCGGTAAGTAGTAAATGGTAAAAAGGTGTCACTTTCTATGGGCGGTGGCCTTTCTATTTGTCAGAAACGGCGCAGTATCCCACTATTTACTACTTACCATTTACCACTCACTCCTTAAAATTCATTTCTCACCAAAAAACGGCTCCAGCAGCTTCCCCATCACCTCCGGCATCCGCATTGGCCTGTTGGTTTCCATGTTGATAAACACCAGTGTAGTTTCTCCCTGGTTGATCAGCTTACCAGCCTCATTCAATATCTCGTATTGAAAAAGAATTTTCAGCGTCGGCTTTTTGGGGATCACTACCTTAATGGTCAGTAGCTCGTCGTAGCGGGCAGGCAGCAGGTAGCGGGTGTGCAACTCCAGCACAGGCAGCATCACGCCCATTTCTTCCAGTTTTTTGTAGGAGAATCCCAGCGACCTGATGCATTCAACCCTCGCCACTTCATAATAGGCAGCATAGTTGCCATAGTAAGCATAGCCCATCTGGTCTGTTTCTGCGTAGCGCACTCTCAGCTGGGTTTCGTGGGTATACATATTTAGCGGAATATTTTGGCTTTGTTCAAAGCGTCCTGAAAACGTTTTGCATTCTTGTTGTGATCAATCAGGTTGGTGGCAAACGCATGATAACCCGAAAAATCTTCTCTGGCACACATGTACAGGTACTTATGCTTTTCGTAGTTCAGCACGGCGTCAATATTCTGTATGGTTGGCATGTTGATAGGGCCCGGAGGCAAGCCAGCATTCCGGTAGGTGTTGTAGGGCGAATCTATTTCGAGGTCCTTGAGAAGCAGCCGCTGGATGGCGAAGTCGCCAAGGGCGAATTTGAGCGTAGGGTCGGCTTGCAAGGGCATACCGTTCTTTAAACGGTTCAGGTACAGCCCGGCAATGGTAGCACTTTCCTCGCCCTTAATGGATTCGGCCTGCACAATAGCGGCCAGCGTGGATACCTGCACGGGCGTCATCCCCAGCGCATCGGCTTTTTCTTTCCTTTCTGCGCTCCAGAATTTGGTGTACTCATTGTGCATCCTGTCCAGAAATGCCTTTCCCGTAATGGTCCAATACACTTCGTAGGTGTTCGGTATAAACATGCTGATGAACGTCTGCTGGGTGAACCCATAGGCCGCAGCCACTGAATCGCTAAGCAACAAAGCCTTGAGCTCCTCTTCCGACATCATCAGGTTTTTGCTCAGCTTCTCAGGCAACTCACTCATGAGGCGCACATTGCTAAAGGTGATGTCAACAGGTTGTTGCAGCCCCGCCCGAAGCATCCTGATGGCATCGATATTGCTCATGTCTTTTCGGATGATATAATATCCCGGCTTCACGGCATCATGGTAGTTCATCAGCTTGGCAAGGAAGCTGAAGGAAACCAGATCGGTCACATAACCATTGTCGTACAGTGAGTTTTGCACATCCTTGAAAGTAGCAGCTTTCTCAATAATGAACGGCTTATCCCCTTCTGTTTCAGTCAAAAAATTGGGAGTGAAAAGCACCTGATAAGCGTAAAAAGCAAAAGATGATACCAGGGTGGAAAATACCACAATTGCCCCAACCAATACGTTGCGTTTTGTCATACCTGTTTAACTTCAGTTAACTTAGCGGCTTCAAAGTTTAGTGTATTTAACAGGATTTGGAATTTTTTGATGCAAAAAGATTCTTTTGGGGTCGGAAAATGTTTCTAAAGGAGGCAAAGAGCTAACCATATGAGTGCAGAGTTGATAAGAATACATCCTGATAATCCCGATATGCGGAAGATCGATCAGGTGGTGGAGATATTGAGAAACGGAGGCGTTATCATTTACCCGACCGACACAGTGTACGGAATGGGTTGTGATATTTTCAATCAGAAGGCCATTGAGAAAATTTTGCGTATTAAGGGACTGAAAATGAAGAATGCCAACCTATCTTTCATTTGCTACGACCTTAGTCACATATCGGAATACACACGCCACCTGAGCACGCCGGTTTTTAAAGTGATGAAGAAAGCGCTCCCGGGGCCTTTTACATTTATTTTAGAAGCCAGCAGCCGTGTGCCAAAAATTTTGCATGCCAATAAAAAAACTGTCGGTATCAGGGTGCCGAACCACAATATTCCCAGGGAAATAGTAAATGTGCTGGGCAATCCCATTATCACCACCTCCATTCACGATGAGGATGAGGTTGTTGAATATTCAACCGATCCGGGTCTCATTTTTGAAAAGTATGAAGACCTGGTAGATGCAGTGATTGACGGCGGCTATGGCAACAATGTGCCCAGTACCATAGTGAATTGTGTCGACGACGAGTTTGAGGTGATCAGAGAGGGGCTTGGAGACTTTAACCAATTCTTATAGTGGGCACAGAAAAAATTGTGGTTTCCGAGTTTCCGCTATTGCCGTGCATTGAATACTTCGCTGTTTGGGAAAGCTTCGACAAGGTGATTTTCGATGTGCATGAAAATTACATCAAGCAGTCTTACAGAAACAGGTGCATCATCCTTGGAGCCAACGGCCCTCTGGCGCTAACAGTGCCTGTGCGACACACAGCTCCCAAAATCCCCTTTCATGAGGTATTGATTGACAACACCATTCCATGGCAAAGGCCTTTCTGGAAGGGCATCCTTTCCGCTTATGGCAAGTCACCTTTCTTCGAATTTTTTGGTGAAGATTTTCAAAAGGCGATTCTGCGCCCGACAGACAAGTTGCTTGAGTTTAATGAAAAGTTGCTGTCATTATGTCTGAAATGCGCCGGACTGTCAGATAAATTTTCACGCTCAGAAAAATATTTATTGGCAAAAGATTTTGATTTTACCGATTTGAGGTCGAAAATTAGCCCTAAGAGCACTAATGGGGAAAGTGATCATTTCGTGCCTGCTGTGTACCGGCAAAACTTTGGCAGCGAATTTGTCCCTAACCTCTCCATTCTCGATTTAATCTTTTGCGAAGGCCCTAATGCATTGCATATTATTAAGAAGTCCTCAGTAAAGTGGCCTTATTAGCTTAGTAAATTGTGAACTGAACATTTGGGAGAAGGGCGTTGTTAAATAGATTCAAATCGGCCATCAATTAGTAGTAATTGCGCTACTAAAAAATTATTTTTACTCTAATACAGGATATACCATTTTATGGAAGCAAAATTTTCTAATAGAGTCAAGGAGGTAATTTCTCTAAGCCGGGAAGAGGCGCTCCGTCTCGGGCATGACTATATAGGCACTGAACATTTGTTGTTGGGAATGATTAGGGAAGGCGAAGGTGTAGCTGTAGGCTTGCTGAAGAAGCTTGGCGTTTCTTTGGAGGAACTGCGCACTGCGCTGGAGCAGGCAACTAAAGGCACTGCCACCAGCAATGTGAAAAACCTCGCCAATATACCCTTGACCAGGCAGTCAGAGAAAGTGCTTAAAATCACCTATTTGGAAGCCAAAATATTTAAGAGCCAGTTGATCGGCACTGAGCACTTATTGCTTTCCATCCTGAGAGATGAAGACAATATAGCGACTCAAATTCTTGAGAAATTTGACGTAACATACGAAGTCGTGAAAGAGCTATTGGAATATCAAACAGAAAATCCGTTGGCGTCGTCAGACACTGATGATACTGACGACGATTCCTCTTCAAGAATATTTGGCAGCAGCGGAAGTGGATCTGCCGGAAGAGGAGAAGCTGGTGCGGCAAAAGGCGGGGAGAAATCAAGAACGCCCGTACTCGATAATTTTGGCAGAGATTTGACCAAAATGGCCGAGGATGACAAGCTCGACCCAATTGTGGGCCGTGAGAAAGAAATCGAAAGGGTGGCACAAATCCTTAGCCGCCGTAAAAAGAACAACCCCATTCTCATTGGTGAGCCCGGCGTTGGTAAAACAGCCATTGCTGAAGGCCTTGCGCTGAGAATCGTTCAGAAGAAAGTGTCTAGAGTGCTCTTTAATAAAAGAGTAGTGACGCTTGACCTTGCTTCACTGGTGGCTGGCACAAAGTACCGTGGGCAGTTCGAAGAGCGAATGAAGGCGGTGATGAATGAGATAGAGAAATCACCTGACGTGATTCTTTTCATAGATGAGCTGCATACCATAGTAGGTGCGGGTGGTGCATCAGGGTCACTTGATGCTTCCAACATGTTCAAACCAGCTTTGGCCAGGGGCGAAATACAATGCATAGGAGCCACTACACTTGATGAGTACCGTCAGTATATTGAGAAAGATGGTGCGCTTGCCCGTCGTTTTCAGGTTGTGATGGTGGATGCCACTACGGTGGAAGAAACCATGCAGATTTTGAACAACATCAAAGACAAGTACGAGTCGCACCACCATGTGAATTATACACCTGAAGCAATTGCTTCTTGTGTGATGTTGTCTGACAGGTATATCAGCGACAGGTTCCTGCCCGACAAGGCCATTGACGTGATGGATGAGGCTGGTGCCCGTGTTCACATTAACAATATCCATGTTCCTGAAGACATCGTGCAGCTGGAAGAGCGGATAGAAGATGTGAAGAAGGAGAAGAACAGGGTGGTGAAAAGCCAGAAGTACGAGGAGGCAGCTCAGCTGAGAGATAAGGAGAAGAAACTGATAGAGGAGCTGGAAAATGCCAAGACTCGCTGGGAAGAAGAGACAAAGTCGAAGCGTTATGCAGTTGACGAGGAAAGCGTGGCTGAAGTAATTGCCATGATGACCGGCATTCCTGCCAGCAGGGTAGCTCAGAAAGAAGGCAACAAACTGCTGAAAATGGGTGAAGAGCTGGCCGGCAAAGTAATTGGTCAGGAAGAGGCTATCAAGAAGCTCGTAAGGTCTATTCAGCGTACGAGGGTTGGGTTGAAGGATCCTAAGAAGCCAATCGGTTCTTTTGTTTTCCTTGGTCCTACAGGTGTTGGAAAAACCGAACTGGCAAAAGTGCTTTCTACTTACCTTTTCGATAAAGACGATTCGCTGGTGCGCATCGACATGAGTGAATACATGGAGAAATTCTCTGTATCGAGACTTGTGGGTGCGCCTCCGGGATATGTTGGCTATGAAGAAGGTGGCCAACTGACTGAAAAAGTGCGTCGCAAGCCTTATGCAGTGGTGCTACTTGACGAGATTGAGAAAGCACACCCTGATGTGTTCAACATCCTGTTGCAAGTGCTCGACGACGGTATTCTTACTGATGGCCTTGGCAGAAGAGTCGATTTCAGAAACACCATCATCATCATGACATCCAATATTGGTGTACGTGACTTGAAGGATTTCGGAGCGGGCATTGGTTTTGCCACTCAGTCGAGACAAAACAGCATGGATGAGGTGATGAAGTCGACCATCCAGAATGCTTTGAAGAAAACGTTCAGCCCTGAATTCCTTAACAGGTTAGACGATATCATTATCTTCAATAGCCTTGAAAGGGAGCATATTCATAAGATCATTGACATCACACTTGGTAAGCTGTTCAAGAGAATTACAGACCTTGGCTATCAGGTGGAGCTGACGGAAAAGGCAAAGGATTTCTTGTCGGACAAGGGCTATGATCCACAATATGGTGCAAGACCGCTGAACCGGGCTATTCAGAAATACCTGGAAGATCCTGTGGCTGAAGAAATTCTTAGAGGTGAAATTGAGGAGGGGGACGTTATCCTTGCCGATCACGTGACCGACGCCGAGCAGTTGGTTATTTCGCTGAAAAAGAAGAAAGTGAAGAAAGAAAAGAAAGAGTAACTGAAGTAAATACTCAAATAGAATTAGCTAAGCCAGAGGTCTCACTTCTGGCTTTTCTTTTTAATGGCGGCCTGAATATTTTCTGGTCAGCCATTTCCGCTACTATCAGACTACAAAAGTTTATGAAGACAGGCCCGGCTGTCCAGGCCCGGCTGTCCCTGGCGACTTGGTCGGTAAATCCGTTTGTACTACTAGTACGCAGCAAACTTTTGTAGTCTTTGTTCAAATCAATGATGGAGGTTTCGCTTTAGTAGCTACCCGAATATTTTCTGGTAAACCACTCTGCTGACAGCAGCACCAGGAGGATAGTGAAGATCCACCACATATGAATAATCGGAAGGTAGTTTTCTGAGCTGTAAATCCTGCCTTTTGGTTGCAGTGCGGTCAGGTCGGCAATCATGGCGTCAACCTGATTAGCTGCATAAAACTTACCGCCTGTGCTTGCTGACAACTCTCTCAAAACATTAAAATTGGCGGTCAGCTGCAGGTTTTCAAGGTCGAGTTTTCTTATAGTAAACTGACCTGAAGCGAGCTCTCTGTTTCCATTGACTATCGCACTGGCTTCAAACTTGTAAATACCGTCTTTCAATCCATTGAGTCGGAACCGGGTGTTTCCCGGGGCAGTAGTATAGTTGTAGTTGGTTACGCTTCCATCGGCATAGGTGAGTTTTAGCTCCACCTCTGTGCCGTATATGGGCTCGAAGACGTCGTTATAGGTTTCAGTTTGAAAAATGATCTGCTCGTTGTCGAAAAATTCAGTTTTTGTCGTGTACACCCGAAACTTCCTTTTGTCTTCTTTAGAGCTCAGGTATTGTACCGTTTTCAGCACGAGATTATCAAATGCTACATAATTGTCAGTTCTCGAGTACTCCTGCATGCGCCATTGCCAAAGGCCTTCACCTAAAGTCACCGCTTGCTTGGGTAGCTGGTTTTGTGAGAAAAACCACATGGGCCAGGGTGTGGTAATAGCGCCTACTTTCTGAAACAAAGCCACGGCAACGCCACCACTTATTTGATAGTCACCGTATGGAACCGTGACTGGGGTGTAGTAAGAATTGACTATCCCTTTCCACTCACTTTCGAACGTGAAAAGCTGAAAGGCATCATTGTATGCTGGCCTGACCTGGTCTGATTCATTTCTCGTTCTCTCCACCTTGAAGAGGGTATTTTGATTGTTGGCTTCTGCCCACAAAG
Source organism: Imperialibacter sp. (assembly GCF_040222815.1). Lineage (GTDB taxonomy): Bacteria > Bacteroidota > Bacteroidia > Cytophagales > Cyclobacteriaceae > Imperialibacter. The sequence continues at coordinate 273,978 of NZ_JAVKCH010000019.1, forward strand.
TAGTGCTGCCCAGCACATACCAGGCACTCATGTTTTCATTCTTCACTCTCTCCAGCAAAGCAGCCAGTCTTCGTTGTCTTTCAAACGGAGAGATAAGGATAACGAGGTCAAATACATCGGTAGGCAGCTCTTTGTCCACCATTGGCACGTACGTTTTTACCTCGTAATTTTCATTTTTCGATATAGCAGCCTTAAGGGCCTTGATGTCGGGGTGGGGAGCGCCGGAAGCGATGAGGATTTTTTCTTTCCCTTCTACAATGTCGATGTATATGTCTTGCTGGTTGTTGGAAAGTATTGTCTCCTCTGGGTGGTTTGATACCTGCACCACGTAGTGCTGAAGGCCTTTCTGCTCGGCGGGCACCTGAAAGTCGGCGTTGAGAAGCTCACCACCGCCGCCTTTAATTTTTTGCGTGCTGATTATTTTCCCGTCTTTTAAAACGGAGACTTCTAACTCTGCTGCTTCAATGCCTTGATTAATTACCTCTGCCCGCACTGGGAAAAGGTTTCCCTGATAAGCGATTTTGTTGAACTGAACATTGTTCAAAATGAGATCCTTTACAGGAATTGTGTCTCCAACGCCAAGCGTATAAACTTTGCCGGTAAAGTTGAGATACTGGGGAGCCATGCCCTTGTTGTAGATGCCATCAGATACTATCAGTGCACCTGCAAACGCTCTTCCTTCGAATTCGGTTTGCCAGTCTCTGAGGAGCGTTGAAAGGTCGGTTGTTTTCTGGTCAAAAGGTGTGCCTACGAACTTTGAAAGGTCTTCGTTGTTGAGGTTCCTTCTCTCTACCGTAATGTCTTTAGCAGCCAGTGCGGCAGCCAGCTGATCCACTTGTCTGGACACGGCCAAAAGCTGAGTAGAGTCTAAACCGCTGGCAACCGAAGTGGAATTATCGAGAGCAAGGACGAAAATGGGTTCTTCTACCTGATTAAGTACGAGCCTGAGAAAAGGGCTGAGCAACAGAATGGCCAGGAAGCTTACCAGCAGAAAACGAATGCTGAAGAGGATGCGGTTTGTCAGTGTTGACCAGGTTGATTTTTTCTGGTACAGCAAAAAAGCATATAGCAAACCCAAAGCACAGCACGCCAAAATCCACCAGGGAGAATGTTCGAACAGTAAATTATTGTTTTCTGTCATTTGGCTCTTTAAGACACATCAATGATAACGAAGTGCACCGCAAAAGGGTGTTGGAAGTTACTGTAAATTTGGTGAGCGGCACGCTGGGTTATGTTAACCGGTAATCGGCGATGAATGACCGGCGGGGCTTCAAAGCTGATTACCGATTCAAAGGTTTTAGGTCAGCAGACCACCATCGACCTGGATCACCTGGCCTGTGATGTAGGTTGACATGTCGGACGCAAGAAAGATGCAGGCATTGGCCACATCTTCAGGTTGACCGCCTCTTTTCAAAGGAATCGCATCCCTCCACGACTGAACTATTTTTTCGTCAAGCACATCAGTCATTTCAGTTTCTATAAAACCTGGAGCTATGGCATTGGATCTGATATTGCGGGAGCCAAACTCCAGGGCTACTGACTTGGTGAAGCCAATGATACCAGCTTTTGATGCCGCATAGTTAGCCTGGCCAGCATTTCCCTTAAGACCAACTACGGAAGTCATGTTGATGATGCTACCGCTCTTTTGCTTCAGAAAAGGCTTGGTGGCAGCTTTCACAGTATTGAAACAAGACTTCAGGTTCACCTGAATCACCTTATCCCACTGCTCCTCACTCATTCTCATCAACAGTGTGTCAGACGTGATGCCGGCGTTGTTTACCAGCACGTCGAGTCTTCCAAAATCAGCTACTACTGCATTGATAAGCTCTTCGGCAGCCTGAAAATTGCTGGCATCCGATCTGTAACCTTTGGCCGTTACACCTTTTGCCGACAGCTCTTTTTCGAGCGCCTGGCCTTTTTCTACACTTGACAGATAAGTAAAAGCTACAGTAGCACCTTGCTCAGCAAATGCCATTGCAATAGATTTACCAATACCTTTTGAAGCGCCGGTAATAAGGGCGACTTTTCCTTCCAATAGTTTCATTGTCTGTATATTTCTGGATAATGCATCAAAGAAATAAAAAGTTGACTAAGTATCTAGACCAAATTGATAATAAATACACATGGATCATTCCATTTTTGGTTGGTATATTGGCATGCTGCACCCTCGTTTACGCTGTTTGGTGCGGCCTTGGTCTTACTTACGATTCACATAACTATTTATCGGCGGCGAGGGCGATTGGAGAGGGGCGTCCAATGGAAACGCAGCTTGGCGCTAAGTATGTTGCACAGCCACCTTTGTTTCCAGCAATTCTTTCTCTTTGGAATGGGAACCTGTTCTTCAGCAAGGTTTTTAATATTGCTTGTTATGCGGTCACACTCATTTTGACCTGGAAACTGATTGATGTAGCACTTGACAATATTGGCTACAAGGTTCTTGCCTGTTTTTACATTTTTCTGTCGACCCCGTTGCTTCTGGTGCACTCCTTTTTGTGGAGTGAGCCACTTTTTTTGCTGCTGATTCAGTTGACCATTGTTACGTTGTATTTCTACCGTCAGACCAAAAGGAGAAGCTTTTTTTACGCCCTTATTGGGTTATCGCTCCTTCTTTGTGCCCAGCGAAATGCCGGGATATTCATAGTTTCAGGCATTTTTCTGGAACTCTTTTTGGAGGAGAATTCTTTTGTGGATCGAATAAAGGTTGTTGGTGCTTTGCTGATTTCCCTGGTCGGCTTCTTCATTTGGAACATCTATGGTTTTATCAGAGAGGGAGGTGACTTTCTAGCTGCTGGATATTTTCAAAATATTCCTGGTAACATTCTCGAATATTCAAGAGCTGTTGGTGTGTGGTTTTTGCCAGGTACATTAAGCCAATATGTGTTAGTTGTATCAGGGCTTTTCGGCCTGTTGTTCGTCGTTAGCATATTCTTTTCCAGCGAGCCCATTTCACCAAGGTTAACATTTCTCAGGCAATTATCAACCATTCCTGTTGTTTACGTTCTTGGCTTTGTAATTCTGGGCAAACCAGTTGCTAGTGACGTAGAAAGGTTCCTTGCTGGGATTTTTCCTGTGTACTCAGTTGTTGTGTTCCAAGGAGTTGAGAGAATGCAGATAAAGAGGAAAAAATGGCTTATCCTCCCGGTAGCTATCATTCTTTTGTACGGACTTCTCCGGACTGGAAATAATGCCGAAAGGTGGAATGAATCCAATTGTGAGAATCCAATTTCGCCGTTTGGTAATAACTTTTGTATGGTTCCATGAAAGATTTTTTTCTCCAGCCAAACGGTTTAAATTTGCCGCCAGACTATATTTTAAATTGACATAAACATATTCAAATGGCTACGAAATACGATTTGATTGTTATTGGGAGTGGACCCGGAGGCTATGTGGCCGCTATCAGGGCTTCTCAACTGGGAATGAAAGTAGGTGTGGTAGAGCGTGACGAGCTAGGCGGAATTTGCCTTAACTGGGGCTGTATTCCCACCAAAGCCTTACTCAAAAGTGCCCAGGTATTTGAATATATTAATCATGCCAAAGACTACGGCATCTCAGTAAAAGGAGCCGAGGCTGATTTTGATGGCATGGTGAAGAGAAGCCGGGATGTAGCCAACGGCATGAGCAAAGGCATCCAGTTCCTTTTCAAAAAAAATAAAATCGATCACATCGAAGGATTCGGCAAGCTAAAGAAAAACAAGACAGTTGAAGTAACTGCCAAAGACGGTAAGAAGACTGACTACCAGGCTGATCATATCATAGTGGCAACCGGAGGCCGTTCACGTGAATTGCCAGCATTGCCCATCGATAATGAAAAAATTATCGGCTACAGAAAGGCCATGACGCTCGACAAAAAACCACAGAGCATGGTGGTGGTGGGCTCAGGAGCCATCGGCGTAGAATTTGCGTACTTCTACAAGTCAATTGGGGTGGACGTCACCGTCGTAGAGTTTCTCCCCAATATTGTGCCACTGGAAGATGAAGAAGTTTCTAAGCAGCTGGAAAGAATCTTTAAGAAAGCCGGCATGACCATCATGACCAACTCGGAAGTAACCAAGGTCGACACCAAAGGCAAGAAATGCAAAGTGACTGTGAAAACGCAGAAAGGCGAAGAAAACCTTGAGTGCGATGTGGTACTGTCTGCCGTGGGTATTTCTACAAACTTGGAGGGAATTGGTCTCGAAGATGTGGGTGTTGCAACCGACAGGGGCAAGGTGTTGGTAGATGACTACTACAAAACCAATATCCCGGGCATTTACGCCATCGGCGACATTGTAAAAGGCCAGGCGCTGGCGCACGTTGCTTCTGCCGAAGGCATTATTTGCGTAGAGAAAATTGCCGGTCATCATCCCGAGCCGTTAAATTATAACAATATTCCTGGCTGTACCTACTGCTCACCAGAAGTGGCTTCTGTAGGCTACACCGAAAAGGCTGCCAAGGAAGCCGGGTATGAGCTTAAAGTTGGTAAGTTTCCATTCTCGGCGTCCGGCAAAGCCAAAGCCGCCGGAGCCGCCGACGGATTTGTGAAACTAATTTTTGATGCCAAATACGGCGAACTGCTTGGTGCACATATGATCGGTGCTAACGTGACGGAAATGATCGCTGAAATTGTTACAGCGAGAAAGCTTGAAACCACCGGCCATGAAATTATCAAATCGGTACACCCTCACCCGACCATGTCGGAAGCGGTGATGGAAGCAGCAGCAGCGGCTTACGACGAGGTAATTCATTTGTAAAAAGCGGTAGTTGAGCGGAAGAACCGTTTATATCATCCCAGAAGAAGAGTTAGTCCGCCGTGTTCAGGAAAAGGACAAGCTGGCTTTTGAGTACCTGTACGACAGGTACTCAAAGGCTATTTATGGTGTCGTTTTTCGAATTGTCCGAAGTGAAGAAGTAGCCTCCGAGGTGCTTAACGATGCCTTTTTGCGGTATTGGGAGCGCTCAGAAAAATACGATTCCTCTAAAGGAAAGCTGTATACCTGGATGGTCAATATTGCCCGAAACCTGGCCATCGACAAAACACGATCAAAAGAATTTTCGCAGTCAGGTAAAACTGATTCGGTGGAGTCCTTCGTATATGCAGAGGCAGCCTTGCCAATGGAAGAAATGAAGGTGGACGGGATTGGAGTGAGGGAATTGCTCAGCAAGCTAAAACCGGATCAGGCAGAGATTGTGGACTTGATGTACTTTCAGGGATACACTCAATCGGAAATTGAAGAGAAATTCAATATTCCTCTTGGCACGGTGAAAACCAGGTTAAGGGCTGGAATGATATTGTTAAGAAAACTATTGAACGTTGACAAGTAAAGAATTCATCGAATCAGGGTTACTGGAACTTTACGTTCTGGGCACGCTCTCTGCACCTGAGAAGGCTGAGGTTGAGCGTATGTGCGCTGAGCACCCTGAGGTGAAGGCTGAACTTGAGGCTGTTGAGCATGCAATGGAGTTGATGGATCAGGAGCTGGGAATTGCACCACCTGTGCCGGTTAAGCAGAAACTTTTTGACGCTCTTCCCGAGTCTACCCTGGTAGGGAAAGGGAAGCAGATACATCTCCAACCAGCCAGCGAGACGAAGAATAACTGGATGATGGCTGCTTCGGTAACTTTCGCCCTATTGTCATTTGGCACAGCTCTTTTCTTTTTCCAAAGATATAGCAGTGTTAGTGGAGAGTATGAAGCGCTGGTTGCCCAGAACAGCATGATGGCGCAGGAACTTAACCAGGTGAAGAACTCGCTTGACCAAAACGAGCAAATGCTGGCCCTTGCCACAGACGAAAGTACCAAGAGAATTCAATTGAATGCCACAAAAGAAGGCTCCAACCTTCAATTGTTTGTTTATTGGAATACCACCTCCGAAGAGGTCTACCTCGACCTTGGCAACTTAGGCACGCCAGGTGACCAGCAGGATTATCAGCTTTGGGCCATTGTGGAGGGTAAGCCAGTAGACATGGGAGTAATTGATTTTGCTAACCCCGATAGCCTTGTAAAGATGAAGAACATTAAAGGAGCTGTAGCATTTGCCATCACCCTTGAGCCCAAAGGAGGGCTGGAGTCACCAACATTGGAGAACATGGTGGTGCTCGGGCAAATAACTACCTAAATTTCGGGCACAGCTAAATCCAATATTATTTCATACTTCGTAAATGACCACAATACTCCGGAAGCGACCAGGAAGAGTATTATAAAAGTAACTATGAAAGCTTGAGTTCACTGAAAGACCTCAGTTTTCACAATGTGATTGACATATAAGAAGAGCTTTACCCAAGCTGAAAAGCCATAGGTTACTAATGCTGGAAGATCCCGCCCCTCGGTGGGATTTTCTTTTTACACCGTCCGATATCAGACACCTCTGTTTGATACTGGAATTCAGAAAGCGAGTCATTTTTCCTTAATTAGCTGAAAAACAGTAGATTATAGTTTGGTACAATGGTTGTCTTGCCTGGGTAGACAAAAATTAAAGGATATGCTAAAGAACATTCTAACCGTCGCCATCAGGAACCTGCTCAAGCAGCGCTTTTACTCCATTCTCAATGTGTTTGGGTTGGGTGTAGGGCTGGCTGTTTTTATGGTTATTTCTCTTTACATCGACTACCAGTTCAGCTACGATGGATTCCATGAAAAGGGTGATCGACTTTACAGGATCGATCAGACATTTATTTGGGGCGATGCATATCCGACTTTTGGTTCTACGGGGCCGGGCGTTTCCGACGCCATCCGCACAGACATTCCCGGCGTAGAGGAAACCTCTAGGGTGTACACCGTGGGTGATAAGCTCGTAAGTGTGCCTTCTCAGCAAAATGCTGTCGCCTATGAGGACAACGGAGTGGGTGCGGTGGACTCCACCTTCTTACAGCTATTCACTTTTCAAATGATTGATGGAGACTCCGAAACGGCCCTTAATGAACCATTTTCGGTGGTCATCACCCGATCATCGGCGTTGAAATATTTTGGAAACGTTGACGCTATTGGGCAAATCCTGAAAATAGCAGACGGTAGAACAGAGGGGCTGTTCAAAGTCACTGGTGTAATAGAGGACGTGCCTCCAAATAGCCATTTCAGCTTTAATGTACTTGCCTCTATGTCATCATTCCCGGAAGTCGCTGCCCGAAAAACGACCTGGTTTTGGTCTGGGTTTGTCACCTATGCCTTGCTAAAGGAAGGCGCAAATCCAGAGTCGGTCCGGGAAGGTATTTTTGACCTGCCCAGCAAGAGAGCAGGCCAGGCGTATGAAACCATTACCTCTGGTGGCAGTCCGTGGCATTTATACCTAGTGCCTTTGTCTGATATATGGCTGCATTCGGTAAGCTCGCCCAACAGGCTTGGGCCAACAAGCAATATCCTCTATGTGTATGTGCTGTCAGCAATAGCCATTATGGTGCTTGTGCTGGCCAGTGTTAACTACATGAACATGGCCACCGCAAGATCAGTCAGCAGATCAAAAGAAGTGGGTGTGCGAAAAATGATGGGCGCATTGAAAGAGCATCTGCTTTTCCAGTTCCTGGCCGAGTCTTTTATCCTGGTAATATTTTCGTCCGCTCTCGCAATAGGTCTTGTTGAGCTTAGCCTTCCTTACTTCAACAGTCTGGCGGGAATACAGCTGTCTACCTTTGGTCTTTTTGATAGCGGGATGAAAATCATCTTCCTTCTGATAATTATTTTTTCCACCGCTCTTCTTGCCGGCGCTTATCCGGCGTTTTACATGGCTCGTTTCAGCCCTATTCAGGCACTTAGAAAGCAAAACAAGGTGGGCAAGGGTGGCCAACTGCTTCGTGGAGGCTTGGTGGTATTTCAATTTGCCATTTCCATTACATTGGTAGTGCTCTCCTTTATTGTATATGATCAGATTACGTATTTGCAAAACAGAGACATTGGTTTTGACAAGAACAACCTGATCATTGTGCCGCAGGTGCAAAGAATGGACTCGGTAAAGAGGGTGTCGTTCAGAGAAGTACTTAGCAACAATCCTTCGGTTGCTTCGGTGGGCATGTCTACGTCGGTTCCTCCCAATATATGGGATGGTGACAGCTTCACTACCGAGGATGACCCCGAGAATGAGCAGCCGATAAACTACATGAACGTGAGTAATAATTACTTGCAGACCCTGGGTGTTGAAGTGCTGTACGGCCGAATTTTTGAAGAAGGATTCCAGGCCGACCGTACGAGCGTTGTACTGAATCAAAATGCAGTAAAGGCCCTTGGCTGGAACAACGACGAGACTGTGATAGGCAAAAAGCTGGTTTACTGGGGTACCCGCTTCAATGTCATTGGCGTGATTAAAGATTTTAACTATTGGACGCTCGACAGCCCGATCCAACCATTGGCGGTGTTCCCTTATGGCGCACCTATTACACATCAGGAAACGCACTTTCTGTCAGTCAGACTGAAGCCGGAAAATAACCAAGCTGCAGACGTAAAAGACTTTCTAAGCTTCTTGACATTGCAGTGGGACGAATTTGCACCTGGCTTACCATTTAGCTACCAGTTCACTGATGCCATGTTTTTCAGCGCTTTCGAATTTGAGCAGCGCTTGGGTCAACTCTTTTCAGTGTTCACTGGCTTGGCCATTCTCATAGCGTGTATGGGCCTACTAGGCCTGGCTTCCTATATGGCAGAAGTGCGCAACAAGGAAATTGGCATTCGCAAGGTATTGGGGGCCTCGGTCAGCCAACTGGTGGTATTAATGGGTAAGGATTTCGCCCGGCTTGTTATTATTGCCTTCGCTATCTCCGTGCCACTTGGGTGGTGGGCGGCCAATGTATGGCTACAAAACTACCAGTACAGAACCAACATCAACTGGCAGGTATTTGCCTACGCTGGCCTGAGCGCTCTGATTTTGGCCATTCTCACAGTAAGCTATCAGTCGGTAAAAACAGCCTTCAGCAACCCTGTTGATATTTTGCACGAAGAATAGTCTTGCAAAAGGTTGAACTTTGTAAAGCCGGGGCGTTCCCGGCTTTTCTTTTTTTGCGGTGGCTGTTTTTGGTTTCTTAACCGTGGAGGCAACCTGTTTTTGATATAAAACTCACTATTATTGCAGGAAATCACGCAGAAACTGTCAGATCAGATAGAACATACTGCCCATATTGTCAACATCGCTGACGAAAAAGTCTTTGAAGGGATTTTCCGTGAATATTATTCAGGGCTGGCTTCCTTTGCCCTCAAATATGTCAAAGACACGGAAATAGCGGAGGAAATTGTGCAGGAGCTTTTCAGCGATATGTGGATCAAAACAGATCTGTTGAAAATCAAAACGTCGATAAAGTCCTACCTTTTTGGGGCCGTCAGGAATGCCTGCCTCAATTATATCAAGCACCAGAAGGTAGAGCAGAAGTATGCTGACAGAACAAGATACGTGGCACCGGTTGGAGAGTCCACCGACTTTCTGGAATTAGAGGAGCTCAAAGAAAAGATTGCCATTGCCATGGACAAAATCCCGGAAAAGTGCCGGGAGATATTTGAGTTAAACCGGTTTGAGGGCAAAAGATATAAGGAAATTGCTGACGAACTGAACTTATCGTTGAAGACTGTCGAGAATCAAATGGGGAAGGCGCTGAAGATTATGCGTGAGGAATTGGGGGAATATCTGCCTGCGGTATTATTGTTTCTGTTTTTACATGGGGGTAAATGGTAATCTTGTTGTCGAACAAATGAAGAGATGAATAGGCAGAGTCCACATATGATCACTAACGAGTTGCTGGCAAAGTATTTTGCGGGCGAAACGTCTGATGAAGAATCAGCAGCTGTGATGATATGGATTTCCGGTTCTCCGGCAAATGAAGTGGCTTTTGTTCAGCAGAAAATGCTTTGGGAAGACCTGGGCGCAGTGATGCTCGACGAAGCGCACGTGTCTACCCCGTTTGATGTAGACACTGCCTGGGTCAATGTGAAGACGGCAAAGAATAACGCTGTCGGCAAACAGAAGAAATCGGAAGGCCGAAATCCCTGGATCATGCGAATCGCAGCTTCTCTGGTTCTTTTGGGCGGGATTACTTACTTCTTGCGTATTTATTTTACTGACGTTCAGATGATGGAAGTAGCTTCAGCGTCGGAGATAATAAACGTCGACCTTCAGGATGGTTCCCATATCACCCTGAATGAAGAAAGTATTATTCAATACCCCAAGGAGTTTGCTGCCAATCTTCGGCAGGTGAGCTTGAAAGGAGAAGCTTTTTTTGAAGTGGCGCCCGATACTGATAAGCCTTTTGTTATTCATGCCGGGCCTGCTATCATCATGGTGCTTGGCACCTCGTTCAACGTTAAGAGTTCGGTAATGGAGGACACGGTTTCTGTCTTTGTGGCTACCGGAAGAGTGTCTTTTTCCGTGGGTACGCAGGAAGTTATTCTAACCCCGGGGGAGAAAGCTACGTACACAGCCAAGTCGGGACTTTTGGCCTCTACCGGTGGGTCTACTTCAACCGGAGTGGATCAGTTTTGGAGAACCCGTCGGCTTTCCTTTGCTGGCCATTCTCTCCCAGACGTGATCGATGCTATTGAAGAGGCGTATTTTGTAGACATTGAGCTCGAAAATGAGCAAATGGCTAACTGTCGCCTATCCGTAAACTTTGAAAATGACTCTTTGAACAATATCCTTGATGTGATTGCGCTTACGCTCGACCTGAAGGTTAGTAAAAGTGGAAACGTCATTCTTTTAAAGGGAGCGGGATGTCCGGAAAACTGATTTTTTTAACATTTTTTTTTGTAGCGGTTGTTGGTAGGGCCTGGTGTCAAAACCTGCTTGACCAACGGCTGTCACTAAACTTCACTGATCTTCCGATTGGGCAGGCGCTTACTGAAATATCGAATCAGGCCGACTGCAGATTTTCCTATAATCCGGACCTGCTTCCAAATAAAAACGTTACTGCCAGCTTTCAGGAGACATCACTTGAGGAAGTTTTAAAAAAGACGATTGGAAAGAGCTTTGATTACAAAGTACGGGGCAGCTACATTATTATTCAGCCGGTGGCAGATAGGCAATCGCACAAGTCCAATATCGAGTTTGTAGGCGAAGTTGTAGATGCCCGCACGGGCAGGAGCCTTGCCAATACGAGTGTTTACGACGTAAATAACTTATCATCGACCCTTTCCGGTGAGGATGGTTCTTACAAACTGTCCACCTTTTTTCAGGACGGCGTGACGGCTTTCGCCATCAGCAAAGAGAACTATAAAGACACGGTAATCAGGATTGTTAATCAGCAGATAGCGCCGGTTAAGATTGAACTACAGCCACTGGAAGCGACGGAAGAAGCCAGAGACAGAACACTCCGACGTTTCATTGATTCTTTGAACATTGTCAGGTTTTTGGTCAACAGAAAAGCGAAGCAGCATATTCGCAACGTCGACATGGTCGAGCAGCGTTGGTTACAGGTGTCGTTTTTGCCGGTGATAGGTACCAATGGCGTCATGGGTGGAAAAATTGGCAACAATGTTTCTCTCAATATGTTTGCTGGCTACAATCATTCGGTTAGTGGTGTTGAGCTGGGAGGATTTTTCAACGTTGACAGGATGGATGTCAAGGGCTTTCAAGCAGGTGGCTTTGGCAATATTGTTGGTGGCCAGGTGGATGGTGCCCAGTTATCTGGCTTCGTCAATTTGACACCTAGCGGAGGCACCGGAACGCAGCTTTCAGGGTTTGTCAATCACGCTGGCACGAGGTATACCGGCCTGCAGGGTACCGGCTTTGTGAATGTGGCCAACAACATCAATGGCGCACAGCTCTCAGGGTTCACTAACTTTACGCTGCTCGACATGAACGGTGTTCAGGGAACAGGCTTTGTGAACATGGCAGGAAGGGTGAGAGGAATTCAAGGGGCTGGCTTCTTGAATATGGCCACCGCCGTTAATGGTGTTCAGGCTTCCGGTCTTATCAATATGGCTGGAACAGTGAAAGGGCTACAGATTGGCATTTTAAATATTGCAAAAAGGGTTGAAAAAGGAGCTACGATAGGAGTCGTGAACCTTGTGAAAGAAGGGTTTCACTCCTTTGACGTGAGCGCCAACGACATCACTGATCTGAATTTTTCCTTCCGGTCCGGCACGAAGCATTTCTACACCTTGTTAACGTTTGGCGTTGTTCCACAGGAGAACACCATTTGGTCAATGGGAATAGGCGTAGGAACAGAGGTGGATTGGACCGAGAAAATCTATACAGACTTTGAGCTGTCAACAAACACTGTGCAACCAATGGATACCTGGATTGAAGACGCCCCTAGTGACTACCGCTTCCAGGTCAATTTTGGATTCAGGTTGTTGAAGTGGGCTTCGATCAATGCTGGCCCTGTTGTTCATTTCTTTAATTACTCTTCCGACAGTGAGGCGCTGGATCTTTCCACAAAATTTGGCGGACGACCACTTTTCAAATCTTCTGGCGCAACTTCCAACTCTAAGGTTTGGGTAGGATATACTGCCGCTTTGCGCCTTTTTTAGCCTTTTTGGCCACATAATAGTACTCTTAAAAATATTTTTCTGATTTTTTTCATCTACCCGTGGGGGTAGTAGCGACTTTAATTTCCATAGGGGAAAGAGAAATTAAATAGAACTCTAAAGAATTAAAGTCATGAACTCAAAATTTTTTTTATCGATGATGCTCCTTGGTTTAGTAACCTTTGCGGGCAAAGCACAAGAGTCTTCAAACGAAGATCAAAAAAGCGATGCAGCTGAAGAAATTATTAGCGAGCAGGCACTCCAGGTGTCGTTTGTTCCGGTGTTGGGTACCAACTTCAAACCCTATGGTCAATCACTCAACAATGTTTCGTTGAACATATTTGCCGGATACAATTACGGTGTCAACGGTGTTGAGCTTGGTGGATTTGTTAACGTCGACAGGTCTGACGTTAAGTACCTGCAGCTTTCAGGGTTTGTAAACCTTGTAGGAGGAAACGTTACAGGCTTCCAGGGAGCCGGTTTTGTAAACGGCGTCAAACAGCGGGTAACAGGAGCCCAAATGGCTGGCTTTGTCAATATGAGCAAAGACTTGACTGGGGTGCAGGGTTCAGGTTTTGTAAACTATGCCCATGGAGATGTGACCGGTGGCCAGGGGTCTGGCTTTGTGAACTATGCTCACGGCGATATTACCGGGGTGCAGGGAACCGGCTTTGTGAACTTTGCACTGGGTGACGTTGTCGGAGCGCAGGGCTCAGGCTTTGTCAACTATGCAAAAAGCGTAAAGGGCGTGCAGGGTTCAGGTTTTGTAAACTATGCCAACGATTCTCTGAAAGGTGCTCAGCTCAGCGGATTTTATAACCATGCAAAAGAAGTGAATGGTGTGCAGGCATCTGGTTTTGCCAACTACACCAAAACGCTGCGAGGCTTCCAATTTGGTATCATCAACATTGCCGACACAGTAGAAAAGGGTGCAACAATAGGCTTTCTGAACATTGTTAGGACTGGTAAGCACGAGGTTGCCCTGAGCTACAACGACATCACCGATATCAATGCAGCGTTCAGGTCGGGTACCGACAAGTTTTACAGCGTACTTGAAATCGGCATTCAAACAGGAGACAATCCTCTGTGGGCGGTAGGTGCAGGTTTCGGTACACAGTTCAAGCCGATCAAAGACAAGTTTGTAACAAGTGTTGAGCTTGCCTCCTTTGGGGTAAACAGAGTGGATGATTTTCAGGACGACCTCAACCAGGTGACCAAACTGTCAGTCAACGTAGGTTACAAAATATTCAAAACCTTATCAGTGAACGCTGGCCCGATATTGAATATATCCACTTCCCGTTCAGTTAATGCTGATGGCAGCTTTGGCCTCGGCCTCGGTGAGAATGGATTTTATGACCAGACTTTTTCGGGCACAAACGTGAAGGCCTGGGTAGGCTATCATGTTGGGGTGAGGTTTTAATACCTCCCCCTCCTTTTTCCAATAAACCACACAAAAACACTCATGAAGACTTTTTTATTATCAGGAGCACTCCTCCTGCTCGCTACTTCTTTGTCATTTTCTCAGCAAATGACACAAACCGTTAGAGGACAGATTCTAGACCAGGATGCTAAGAGCCCTTTGATTGGCGCCACCGTCCAGATAGTTGGCACCGATCCAATACTTGGCGCTGTGACCGACCTGGATGGCAACTTCAGGATTACAAATGTGCCGGTTGGCAGGGCTTCCCTTTTTGTGACTTACATTGGCTATGAAGACAGGGTAATACCAAACATTCAGGTCAACTCCGCCAAAGAAGTACTTCTCAGTATTGACCTGGTTGAGTCGATTGACAAGCTGGATGAAGTGGTTGTCACTGCCAAAAAGGACAAATCTGAAGTACTGAATGAGATGGCGCTTGTGAGTGCCCGCTCATTTTCGGTGGAGGAAACACAGCGTTACGCAGGTGCCATTAATGATCCCGCCAGAATGGTATCGGCTTTTGCTGGTGTGAACGGCGATGCGCAGGGCAACAATGACATTGTGGTAAGAGGAAATTCTTCCAAAGGAATTTTGTGGAAGCTGGAGGGCGTGGAAATACCCAATCCCAATCACTTTGCGAACGAAGGGGCCACTGGCGGTCCGGTGAATGCTTTGAACAGCAACATGCTCGACAACTCAGATTTTTTCACCGGAGCCTTTTCGCCTGAATATGGCAATGCGCTTTCAGGGGTCTTTGATATCAAATTCAAAAAGGGGAATAACGAACAGAGGGAGTATACTACCTCTCTCGGTGTCTTCGGCGTGGACTTTACAGCTGAAGGGCCTTTCAAGCAGGGCTACAATGGTTCCTACATAGCCAATTATCGTTATTCCTCGCTGCAGCTACTGTCAGATGCCGGTATTCTTGACTTCAACGGCGTGCCCAAGTATCAGGATGGGTCTTTCAATATTGCTTTGCCAATAGGGAAGAAGCACTACGTGACCATGTTTGGCCTGGGAGGTATTAGCAATATCAGCCAAAGGGAAACCGATGAGGAGGATGAGGACATCATACTCTCCAAAGGAGACTTTGGCGCTCGGCTGGGAGTAGCCGGTGTTAATCACACCTACTTTGTCAACGACAATGTCTTTGTCAGAAACTCTGTTGCATTGTCGTTGTCGGGCCAAACTTCGAATTACGACATGAATGAAAACACGGGCTTCAGAGATGTGGAAGATATTGATCTCAATAAAAATAGTGTCAGAGTAGCCAGCACTTTGAACTACAAACTGAATGCAAAAAATAAGTTTGAAACGGGCATTATCTACTCAAGGCTTGGTTACAATGCCAAAGTTGACCTTTACAATTATGAAAGCAAGACCATGGATACGTGGCTGGATGATAAAGGGAATACAGGAACACTTCAGGCATTTGGTAGCTGGAAATTGCGCTTCAGTGAAGCCTGGACGATGACCAGTGGTGTTCACTACTTCCTGTTTGCTTTGAACAATACGCAATCTGTGGAGCCAAGAGTCGGCTTGAAGTACGACCTCAACAGCAAGCAGGCTTTTACTACAGGCTTTGGCCTTCATAGCCGATTGGAGCCGGTTTCTGCCTACCTGGCTAAACAAACTCAGGAGGATGGCTCGCTTTTGCAGCCCAACAAGAACCTGAGAACAACCAAAGCGGCGCACTATGTTGTGGGTTTCAATCAGGTGCTCAATCAAAGCACTCATCTGAAGCTGGAAGCCTATTACCAGCAGCTATATGATGTGCCGGTGGAGAAAGATCCTTCAAGCAGCTTCTCCATGATCAACAGCTCTGGAGCTTTTGTTAATGAATCGTTGGTAAATGAAGGAACCGGGAGAAACTATGGCGTAGAGCTTACGCTGGAGCAATACCTGAACCGTGGCTTCTATTACATGTCAACTGTATCGTTGTACAAGTCACTTTACACAGCGCAAGATGGCGTTGAGAGGGCGTCCGCTTTTGATGGAAATTATATCGTGAATGTGATAGGGGGAAAAGAATTTAAAGTGGGGAGTACCGACAAGAACAGAGTACTCTTTGTCAACGCCAAGGCGGCGCTTATTGGCGGGCAAAGGTATAGCCCCATCGACCTTGAAGCCTCCAGGGAGCTCGGCACAGAGGTGAGGGATGATGCCAATCCGTTTTCAGTAAAGGGCGATGACGTATTTTTCGTCAACCTGGCCATTGGCACCAGAAAGAACAGAAAGAAGACGACCAGCGAGTTTAAAATTGACGTTACCAATGTCACCAACAACCAGGCATTGGTGAATGAATACTATGTGGCTGGCACTGGCAACATTGTGAAATCCTATCAGCTGGCCATGTTGCCTAACATTGTCTATACGCTGAAGTTCTAAACCAAACAAGTGGAAAAAAACAGAAGCCGCCTTGCACTACAGGGCGGCTCATTGTTTTGGCTCGATCTAAGGAACTCAGAGCGTCCTAAAAGTACTGCCTCGATTTACAGAGGGAAAATATCTTGCCACCGAAATAGATGTTGACCTGAATAAGGTCAAAATACCTTAACGTAAGCCTTCAGAACTCTAATTGCTGTACTTCTTGATAGTATAGTTGACTGTAGTTGAGTTCGCATTTCTTTCAACTGACCTTTTTTCAAGAACTACTGCATCATAGTCATCATCAGCAAACCTAGCGACAACTCCTTCGCCTTTCTTAGGTAGAATCTCGAGATAGCTTTCATCCAATATGGATGCTGTAGCTGCAATTGCTTCACCATTTTTAAAAACCCCCAAAAGACCTTCATTGACTCTTAATACTGTTTCCATTTTTATTAATTTTAGTTTCTTAATTGAAAAAATTATTTCTTTTCAATTAAATAAAAAAAACTAGTAAAAAAATAATCTATAAATTGTTTTGGTAGTATCTAGCGATCAATGGAATTAGTAGGGCGTTCCAATGTGTTATCGGACTGACCTTGGTCGCCAATTTCTTATTACTCTTATCACTAATGAAGATTACTTGAGTCTTGTGGTAGAATGGTCCTGATAAATTTTTCTCGTCAATTAAAACTCTGTTCCAAGGGACGAAGTATTTGGACTTTATTATTACTCCCATCCGGGTCAAAGCCAATTTTGTTGATACAGTTAGTGTTTTTGAATTATCAAGTTGGGTGATGTGATATGACAGTAACTTAGGGATTAAATAGTGCCCCACTAAGGTCATTACATTTTGAAACTTATCATGCCGATATTGAACAGATTGAAATAATGAGTTAAAGTGAATTACGGTTGTTTTTTCGTTGATAGTTTTCAGCAATATTATGAAGTAGAAATCATCTTGATAAAGGCCGCTGATGCTATAGCCGACTCGAATAGAGTGTATATTTTCCAAGGGAATTTCATTGTCATTATATTTTACGTGCCTTGAAGAAACTTCTATCTGATGTTTTAAAAACGGAATGGAGCTATTCACGAGAACGATTTTTGGCGTCTCTGTGGGCCTGAAGATAGACTCTTTTACTGTTGCGGAGTCAACCACGGTGGAATGATAGGTATTTTTGAACTCAGAATCATAAGATTCTCTTTTTGACACATCAGATAGCACATCATATGCTTCCTGTATCTCAATAAAGATCGAGTTGTAAAGATCTTTATTTTTAAGATGCATATCGGGATGATTTAGTTTTGCCTTAGAGCGATACGCAGATTTGACATCTTCAATTGATGCATTTGGGTTGATTCCAAGGATCTTGTAATAGTTTTTCAAAGCGGCCTTTTCGATTTAGGTAAGGGAAATCCCCGGTAGTACAAAGCATTTTAATCCGGAAATATATTACAAGTTCACGTATTTGGAACCCTTGCTCGTCGCAGGCTCTTGCAAACAAGTCTTGCAAAGAGTAGAATCTAAGGTAGCAGCTTTTGAGACTCCAGAAAAACAGAAGCCGCCTTGCATTGCAGGGCGGCTCTGTTCTTTGGTTTAGGTTTGCTTGTTATAATGTATTACTTATTTCTTAAGCACTTTGGCCAGTGTCTCTCCTATGTCAGCAGGAGACTGCACCACGTGAATGCCGCAAGCTTCCATGATCTTCATTTTGGCTGCTGCAGTATCGTCAGCGCCACCAATGATCGCACCAGCGTGACCCATTCTACGGCCCGGAGGGGCTGTTTGGCCAGCGATAAAGCCAACAACAGGCTTTTTGTTGCCAGTGCTCTTGATATATTCAGAAGCAAGTGCCTCATAGTTGCCACCAATTTCACCAATCATTACGATAGCGTCAGTTTCGGGGTCGTTCATCAGTAATTCAACAGCCTCTTTGGTAGGAGTGCCAATGATGGGGTCACCGCCAATGCCAATTGCTGTAGAAATACCAAGACCTGCTTTCACGATCTGGTCAGCTGCTTCGTAAGTCAATGTACCTGACTTAGACACTACGCCCACTCTTCCTTTTTTGAACACGAAACCAGGCATGATGCCTACTTTCGCTTCGCCAGGAGTGATGACGCCAGGGCAGTTAGGGCCAATTAGTGTTACTTTTTTATTCTTGATATAATTTTTGGCAGTCATCATGTCCTTTACAGGAATGCCTTCTGTGATTGCCACAATTACCTTGATGCCAGCGTCAGCTGCTTCCATGATAGCGTCAGCGGCAAAAGCTGGTGGCACAAAAATGATAGAAACGTCAGCTCCCGTCGTTTGCACAGCCTCTTCTACACTATTGAAAATGGGTTTGTCAAGATGCTTCTGACCTCCTTTACCTGGAGTAACACCTCCTACTACGTTGGTTCCATATTCAATCATCTGCTGGGCATGAAAACTACCCTCAGTGCCTGTGAAGCCTTGCACGATGACTTTGGAATTTTTATTTACTAGAACGCTCATTCTGTCGTAAGATTTTTGCACAAAAATAGGATTAATAATCGCTTTGCCAAACCTAAATAGGCCGGTTTAACCCCATTTTCAATCGGCCAGCAAGTAGTTGTCGATTAATTCACGCACGCATCCTTCGCCCCCTTTGAACTGAAGCACGATATCAGCTTTTTCCTTTACTGCCTTCACTGCATCAGCCGGGCAGGCCGAGAGTCCTGCTTTTTCCATGACAGGCAAATCGTTGATGTCGTCGCCCACCATGCCCACCTGGTCAAGGCCTATGTCCATTTCCTTCATCCACGCTTCCAGCACATCCATTTTCTTTGCTTCGCCTACATAAACCCTGGTCATTCCCAGCATGTCGGCACGTGCTTTTACCATAGAGGTGGTCTTCCCATTGCTGATAATGCCTACCTCAATGCCCGCTTTCTGTAGCAGCCGTATGCCCATACCGTCACGGGAGTTAAATTTTTTGAACTGACTGCCGTCTTCCATAATGTAAATACCGCCGTCGGTAAGTGTGCCGTCAACGTCGAGAATGAGGAGCTTGATGTTATATTTAGGAGGCATTAAAAATCAAGGTTATGTATTCAAAGGCCTAAGATCAAAAAACAAAAGTGAAAACATACACAAGTTGATCAAATTCAAGGGATAGAAGCCCGCTAAAAGGGAATCTTGATGCTGATTTTCGCTGCTGCCACAGTCGGCTTGCGGAGCCATTATTTTGCGCCAGCTTAAATACTATCTGAATTTTCTTAAATTTATCCGTGTTCACTTAGAGGCTGAAAGAAGAAGCAAAAAATTGAAAACTATGAAAGTTTTGGTTGATATTCCTGACAAAGAGGCCGTTTTTGGGATGAAGGTACTGAAAAGCCTGTCGTTCGTGAAGAATGCAAAGCCTATGTCCCTGGCTTCAGCTGAGCTTTGGGAGAACCTGAAGGAGGCTGCAGAGGAGGTGCGTTTACATAAGCAAGGAAAAATTCAGCTCAAAACAGCTCAAGAACTGTTGGATGAGCTATAGCATCATACCCACCCATCGATTTGAAAAGGAGTTAAAACGTCTCGTAAAAAAATTTCCGTCTCTTAAGCAGGAGTTTAGTCAGCTAATAACTGAGATTCTGCAAACTCCCGATTCGGGTACTCCCATACGAAATAATTGTTTTAAGATTAGGCTCGGGATTGGTAGCAAAGGCAAAGGAAAGAGGGGTGGGGCTAGAGTAATTACCTACTTCTACACAGAGGCTGGAGGTGTCTATTTGCTGACGATCTATGACAAGAGTGAGAAAAGTGACCTCAAGCCAAATGAGCTCAAGGCAATGGTTGAGAGTCTTGATCTAACCTAGTTCTCTTAGTTCTCTTTTTAATATTTGACCTTGGAGCTTATTTGATTTTGCGATTTGCCGTTTGGTGCTTACCCCTCCAGTGCTTTCCTCACCTTCATTACCTTCCTCAATATCCCCTCAAGCTTTTCAATCGGCAGCATAGTCTGTCCGTCGCTTAACGCATTGGCTGGGTCGGGGTGCGTTTCTATAAACAGTCCATCAGCACCTGTGGCAATGGCAGAAAGTGCCATGGTTTCAATCATTTCTGGATTGCCGCCTGTGATACCATCGGCTTTGTTGGGCTGCTGCACCGAGTGGGTGCAATCCATCACCACGGGCACGCCATGTTTTTTTAACCTCGCAATAGCTGTGGCATCCACCACCAGCCCTTCGTAGCCAAACGAGAACCCACGCTCACAAAGCCACACATTTTTGTTGCCCGTGGACAGTACTTTCTCTAATGAGAACTTCATGGCTTCAGGCGACATGAACTGTCCCTTCTTGATATTCACGCCTTTGCCTGTTTCACCGGCAGCCAGCAGCAAATCGGTTTGCCGACATAGGAAGGCGGGGATTTGCAGGTAGTCCACGTACTTGGCGGCAATGGCAGGTTCATAGCTCTCATGCACGTCGGTAATGGTAGGCACGCCAAGTTCTTTTCCCACAGCCTGAATAATAGCCATGGCCTCTTCTTTTTCAATGCCGGTGAAGCTGTTGAGCTTGGTGCGGTTGGCTTTTTTGAAGCTGGCTTTGAAAATGTAATCGATACCCAGCTCGTCGCAGATACCCTTTACTTTTCTGCCGATTTCAAAAGGTGTTTTCTCGTTCTCGACCACACAAGGGCCGGCTATCAGGAATAGTTTACTCATCGCATTCTGCTTTTTTGTCCGAGGTAGCCGCTATGGTGCCTTTTGGCGTAGCCAGCCTTATCAAAGTTGATCTTTTTCATTAACATTACCACCAGCAAGTCGCCCAAAACCGACATCACAGTGGTGCTAGTGGTTGGCGTCAGGTCGAGGGGGCAAATTTCTTTCGGTTGCCCGGTGCTCAGGCAAATGTTGGCTGTTCTTCCCAGTTCGTTTTCCGGATGGCCGGTGATGCAAATAGTCTTGATTTTTGGATACAGGTTGTCTGCCAGCTCCAGCAACTTGAGAATTTCTTCAGTTTTGCCCGAGTTGGAAATCACAAGCAGGATGTCGTTCGGCTGCAAAACTCCCAGGTCGCCATGTTGCGCTTCCGATGGATGAAGGAACACAGCAGGGGAGCCCGTTGAGCAAAAAGTTGTGGCGATGTTCTGCCCTATCTGACCGGCTTTGCCAATGCCGCTAATGACGATCTTGCCTTTATTAATATGTATCTGATCGTACAGCGCATCGATGGCGTTCAGTATCGACTCATCTACCGGGATATTATGAATGGCCTGAACTTCTTTTTCTACCAGGCTGCGAATTTCTTCAAGTGACTGACTCATTGCTTGGGTTGTATAAAGCTTCAAAATTAGGAAAATGAGGATTGAAAATATAACATCAGCCCATTTGTACGAATTAGTAGCGCTTCAGATGCTGAAGCCAGGTCAGTTTCGTTCATCTATCGGCAGGTTATTGTTCATATGTGTACACTTTTTTGTTGAAGAAAATATTTAACTAGTTGATTATTAGTAGGTTGAAATTTTTGGCACAAGTGTTGACTTATTTTCATGACTATTGAACAAAGAGACTATGAAATCGAAGAACGCAAATACAACAAAGATTCTCCTACTGGGAGTAATTGTGGCAGTCGTCTCGCTCCTGTCGTCTTTGAATGGGTCAGGATTTGTGGCAGGGGAAAGGGCACTGACGGGAGCGGCCGTTGGCCAAAAAGATGACGCTATGAGGGTTGAAGCAAAGCTGCAGCTTGAGAAATTGGCGACATCCAAGAAATTGGCGAAAGAAATAGATCAAAATTTCACTGCTGGGGGCAACACAATGGTCAATTGAAACGTAAACGCTTTTAAATGAATAAGAAATAACAACGCATAGTTGTTTTTAGTAGATAGGTTTAGGTTGGTTTGAAAAAGAGGGTCTTTAGGGCCCTTTTTTTTATGCCAGAGATTCATTTCTTTACACAAACTTTTTTGATGTGTTTTCCTCTCTGACGCTTAATCGACAGTACTTATCGCAACCAGTTGACAATACACCCCTTGTGTTGTTCCGGGTGGTTTTTGGCTTTCTCGTGTTTATGGAGGGGGCAAGCTTTTTCTTGCTCGGCCAAATCTCCGAAATTTATACTGAAGCAGTTGTTGTTTTCACCTATCAGGGACTAGGCTGGATGCAGCCGCTGCCAGGCATTGGGATGTACCTGGTTTTTGCTTTTGTTTGTGTGCTTGGCATCATGATCATGCTTGGTTGGCGGTACAGGTTTTCAGCCTGGGCATTTGCCCTGACCTGGACATACATTTACTTCTCCCACAAGGCCCACTATAACAATCATCACTACCTTTTTATGCTGATGGCCTACGCTATGGCGCTGATGCCTGCAGCCGATGATTTGTCTCTTGATGCCCATTACCACCCTGACAGGCGATCAACGTCTTGTCCCAGGTGGTGTATCTCCTTTTTTGTGCTTCAGTTGCTGATCGTTTATACGTTTGCCAGTATCGCCAAAGTTTACCCCGACTGGCTGGAAACAAGGCCGATGGAAATTTGGATGAAGGGCAAGTCTCACTATTGGCTGGTGGGTGGTGTGTTGCAGTATAAGTGGGTTCACTATGTACTTGCCTATGGGGGCATCGTTTTTGACGGAGCTATTATTTGGTTGTTATTAATCAAGAGGACTCGCTGGGTAGGTGTCACCTTGTCGATAGCTTTTCACCTCTTTAATTCATTTGTTTTTCAAATAGGTATCTTCCCCTACCTCATGCTAGGCACATTGTTCTTCTTTTTCGAAGGAGCCGACCTCAGAAAAAAACTACTGGGAAGGTGGAAATGGGGAATTACTTTGCCAGCAAAAGCGTATTCGCCAAACAACCTGGGCTACTTCTTCTTTTTGGGCTATTTCCTCATACAGCTGTTGCTGCCTTTGAGGCATCATTTGTTTGAGGGCAACGTCCATTGGACTGATGAAGGCCATAAGTTATCGTGGCATATGATGCTTCGGACGAAAAGCGGTAGTGCTGTTTTCCGGGTCACCAACAAGAAAACTGGAGAAGTAGAGAAAGTTCGTCCGTCACAATACCTGGGGTCGCTTAAAGGCAGGATGGCCAGCAGCCACCCAGACATCATCTGGCAGTTTGCTCATCATCTCAAAAAGGAATACGAAAATAAGGGGTGGGAAGAGGTTGCCGTATTTGTCGACTGTGTGGTAAGTCTCAATGGCCATCCTTCCCACCCTTTGATTGCCCCGGAAGTTGACCTGGGAAGCGTAGGATGGGAGCCATTCCGGCATTCTGAGTGGATACTTCAGTGGCCTGAAGAATTACAAGAAATTGAATGACTATTGAGAAGTATCCAAAATTAATCTATAATTTTCGGCCTTAAAGAGGGCCTTGTTTGGCCCCCGGATGCGTACCTGTTTAGCCGCTGTTTTGTTAACAAAACACAGGTACATTTATGATTGCTACAAGTTTTAGAAAGTGGGCTGCCACAGCTACGTTGTTGTGTGCAGGCATGTTTACATTAAAAGCCCAGCAGGTACAGTGGGCTTCTTCCGTGGTTGGTTTTTCCAGCGAGTACATCAACAACAATTACAAGGGACAATATCTCGCTAAAGAGATTCTGGGTAAGCCAAGCAGGTATCCGGTATTTGGAGCGACACCATGCGGCTGGACGCCCGGAAAGGAAAACAGTCCTGAAGGCGAGTGGATCAAAGTTGGCTTCGACAAGCCTATGCAAATCAGCCAGGTAGCCGTAGTCGAAATCTTTAATCCAGGTGCTGTGAGCAGAATCCTGCTCTATGATGAGGCGGACAACGAATCGGTTATTTACCAAAACGACTCAACCGCACCGCTAAGCGAGACGGGTCGGCTGTTGTCGCACGTGTTCCCAAAAACGACCTACAAGGTGGCTGCGGTAAAGGTCGAATTGCGTACAGCTTCGGTGCCCGCCTTTAACGAGCTCGACGCAATTGCCATTAGTGACTCGGAGGTACCGGTTCGAGCGGGGATTAACCTGTCTCCCGATGCGGACAAGGCGTTGCAGATAGAACATCTCTCAACAAGTGTGAATACACCGACCGATGAACTTAATCCCATTATTTCGCCGGATGGCAAGGTATTATACTTCACAAGGGAAGGCCACCCCGAGAATCTCGATGATCCGGCTACCCAGGATATTTGGTTTGCGAATATCAACGAAGATGGTAGTCTTGACACGGCTGTGAACATTGGGCGGCCGCTCAACAATGCCAGCAACAGCGGTCTGGAGTCTATTTTGCCTGATGACCAAACTGCTTTGCTGCTCAATACCTACAATGCCGACGGAACGATGGGCACAGGTGTTTCGATCACACACAAGGAAGGTGAAAAGTGGGGCTTTCCTGTGAAAGTCGATATCGACAGCTTCTACAACCACAATAAGTTTGGAGAGTATTTTCTCGTGGCCGACGGGCAAACCCTTTTGATGACTTTGCAGCGAGACAACTCCATCGGCTCCAAAGACATCCACGTAAGCTTTAAAAGGGAAAACGGAACCTGGACGGCACCCATGAATATAGGGCCAACTGTAAACACAGCGGCATCCGAGATTTTTCCCTATATGGCTGCCGACGGTGTTTCTCTTTACTATTCTACGTCAGGGTGGCCCGGCTACGGCGGCTCCGACATGTTCGTTACCCGACGCCTCGACGACACCTGGCTCAACTGGACAGAGCCACAAAACCTGGGGCCACACATTAACTCTCCCCAATTTGACGCATACTATTCTTTTACCGCATCGGGCGACTACGCATACTTCTCCTCTTACGGCAACGATTCCTATGGAAAGAGCGATTTGTATCGGGTGAGACTTCCTGAATCACTGAGGCCAAAACCCGTGGTGGTAGTGCGGGGCCGGGTACTCAATGCCAAAACAAACGAGCCACTGGGAGCCAGCATCAACTATGAAGTGCTGAGTTCCGGTAAACAGGCAGGCGTTGCCAATAGCGATGCAATAGATGGTAGCTACAGCATTATTTTACCTTCGGGTGAAAATTATGGCTTTTTGGGTCAATCCGATGGGTTTATTTCGGTGAGCGAAAATCTGGATCTTGTCAACCTGAAGGAGTATCGGGAAATCAATAAGGATCTTTATTTGGTGCCAATTGAAAAGGGCCAGGTGGTGCGGCTTAACAACATCTTTTTTGACGTCGATAAGTTCACATTCAAGAAGGAGGCTACTCCTGAGCTCAACCGGTTTGTCAAGCTGCTGACCGACCAATCGGGACTGCGTATCGAGATATCGGGGCACACCGACAACACGGGCAGCGCTGACTACAACATGAAGTTGAGCGCCAACAGGGCAAAGGCCGTTTATGATTATCTAGTCAAACAGGGTATCGACGCTGGGCGACTGGCATTCAAAGGCTACGGGCTCACCAAACCAACTGCTGATAACAACACCGCTGATGGCCGGCAGCTCAACCGAAGGGTGGAGTTTCTGATCGTGGAAAGTGAATAGCAGCCGGTTCACTTAAACCAGTTGGCGGGAACGATTCATTTGGGTAAATTACCTACGACTAACCAACCACAAAATGATCAATCGTTTCCGCCAGTTTTTGCTGGTTATCCTGCTTCCTATCCTTTCCCTGCCCGCACTTGCGCAGTTCAGCCTTGAGGAGGTGATGTCTTACCCCTTTGCCACTGAGCTGGTAGCTGGCAAGGCAACCGATGCGATGGCCTGGGTCGAAAACAAAAGGGGGGTAAGAAATATCTACTTTGCAAAAGGGCCTGATGGGCCTTCGGTTCAGCTTACCAGCTATGGTAAGGACGATGGCCAGGAGATATCTTCACTTACCTTTTTTATGAATGACCAGTGGTTGCTCTACGTGCGGGGCAGTGCGCCCAACCGCAACGGCGAAATAGCCAACCCCGATAGCAACCCCGAAGGCGCCGAGCAAATCATCTGGCTTATTTCTACTGAAGGCGGTGATGCGATCAGGCTGGCCAATGGCTACGCTCCAGTGCCTCACCCAACCGACAATACCATTCTCTTTTCTAACCGAGTAGGTATTTTCCAAATAGCTGTCAATGAATACGGCATCCCCGAATCCGATAGTGAGAGGCTTCTATTTCAGGCCCGTGGTAGCAATGGCGGGCAGGCATGGTCACCTGATGGGATGGAAGTGCTTTTTACAAGCTCGAGAGGTGACCACAATTTCATAGGTATTTTCAATGCAGAAAAAGGAGAAGTCCGTTGGATGGCCCCGTCAGTGGGTAGAGATATGCTCCCAGTTTGGTCGCCCGATGGCAGGCAGGTAGCCTTTATCAGGTACAAGGGCTTGAAGAGAGATGAACTCGTCAACATTACTGGTGGAGAGTCATTTTCAATTCTGGTGGCTGATGCTGCTACCAGAGCAGCTAAAGAAGTATGGAGTTCGCCTTCTGATGATGGTGGCTTTGCCCAATCGTACCCGGCGGCTCCATTACGATGGACAAAAACGAACAGGTTATTCTTTTATTCAGAGCACAAGGGCTGGATGCATATTTACAGCATGAATCCGGACGGATCTGGACTTGTAGACTTAACGCCCGGAGCTTGTGAGGCAGAGGACAGCAATGTGTCGCCCGATGGCAGCACCCTGTACTTTTCTTCCAATTGTGGCGACATCGACAGAAGACACCTGTACAGCGTGGAAGTGAAAGGTGGAGCCCCGAAAGCACTGACAAAGGGAGAGGGAAGCGAAATAACACCGGTGCCGTTGGCATCTGGGAAGGGGCTGGCGATGCAATACATGGGGTATAACTTTGATAAGACTGTCGGTTTTCTGGCGTCTGGCGCTTCGACCGTTAAACAAATTTCCTCGACGGCTCCCCCGGCCTTTCCCGCTAAGTCGCTGGTCAAGCCAGAGCAGGTCATTTACAAATCCCCCGATGGCGTTGAAATTCACGCACAACTATTTACGCCTGCCACGCACAAAAAGGGTGAGAAGCATCCCGCTATTATTTTCATGCACGGCGGCCCCATCAGACAAATGCTGCTGACCTTCCACTATTCAAGCTATTATTCAAACGCCTATGCTTTCAACCAGTACCTGGCCAGCCAGGGCTATGTGGTGATGTCGGTGAATTATCGGGATGGAATTGGCTACGGCAAGGACTTCCGCAGAGCTGAAAACCAAGGCCCAAGGGGAGCCGCAGAATACCAGGACATTGTAGCGGGAGGCAAATACCTGCAAGGAAGGGCGGAAATAGACCCAGCCAAAATTGGCCTGTGGGGAGGCTCCTACGGCGGCTACCTCACTGCTATGGGCCTTGCAAGAAATCCGGAGCTTTTCAAAGCAGGTGTTGACCTTCATGGCGTGCACGATTGGGCTTTTCGGGCAAGGGAATTTGGCCCCCCGGGTGGTTGGTGGGGTATTAATGAAGAGCTGATGGACAAAGCCTATGCGTCTTCTCCCGTTTCTGACCTCTCGAAATGGACGGCTCCGGTGCTGCTGGTGCACGGCGACGACGACCGCAATGTGCTCTTTCAGCAAACCACTGACCTTGCCGAGACACTTAGAGAAAAAGGAGTGAACGTTGATCTGCTCATATTTCCCGACGAGGTGCACGGCTTCCTGCGGTATGATAGTTGGTTCCGAACTTTTGAAGCTGCCAAAGTTTACTTTGATAAAAATTTGAAGTAGTGGTCAGCGCATTCGTTGTGGCCTGGTGTCTTCACCAGCCACTTTTTCCCTCGCCGTGGCTTCGTGTCTTCACGTGTCACTTTTTCACACATTTTAATATCTTGCCTGCATGATGACAGTAGATTTCAGAAGTGATACAGTAACAAAGCCGACACCAGGCATGCTCGAAGCCATGATGACCTCTGAAGTTGGCGACGACGTTTTCGACGAGGATCCAACCATAAAAAAACTGGAAGCAAAAATAGCCAGCATGTTTGGGAAAGAGGCTGCTATTTACTGTCCTTCCGGGACCATGACCAACCAGATTGCCCTCCGCATCCACACCCAGCTACAGGACGAAGTTATCTGCGACAAACGCTCTCATATTTACCTCTATGAGGGTGGAGGTATCGCCAGCAATTCGCATATTTCGGCAAGACTGGTTGACGGCGACCGGGGCAGGCTTTCACCAGAGCACGTTCTCGAAAACATCAATAATCCGGATGATATCCATCTGCCATTAACCCGGCTGGTGTCACTCGAGAACACAATGAACAAAGGGGGAGGTGCTTATTACACGCTGGCTCAGACGAAAGCCGTGAGCGAGGCTGCCAGGACGAAAGGCTTGAAAATGCACCTGGACGGTGCCCGAATTTTCAATGCATTGGCGGAAACGGGCGATAAACCGAAGGACGTTGGCAATCTGTTTGATACTGTCTCTGTTTGTTTTTCCAAGGGACTTGGCGCTCCGGTAGGCTCTGCTTTGGTGGGTAGCCATGAGGACATCAAAAAGGCAAAACGGGTGCGCAAGGTATTTGGCGGCGGTATGCGACAGGCAGGGTTTTTGGCGGCTGCCTGCATCTATGCGCTCGACAACCATGTCGAAAGACTGAAAATTGATCACAAAAAGGCAAAGACATTAGGAGAGCAGGTGGCCACGCTTCCTTATGTGACCGGACTTTTGCCAGTGGATACCAATATTGTCATTTTTGAGTTGGACAAAAAGATCCTGGCGACAGACATGGTAGCCAAACTGAAAAAAGCAGGCATTTTAGCGGTGCCTTTCGGAAAGCATGAGGTAAGGCTGGTGACCCACCTGGACATCAATGACGACATGATTAGCTATTTTGATCAAGCTATCGGAAAGTTAAAAAGCGTGTTTTAATTGCCTCTTTTTACACTAACCAGATACACACCAAGGAAAATCAGTGCGGCAGAAATCACCTTGCCCATGGTCGGTAGTTCCCTTCCTGATACCACTTCAATAAGCGTGGCAAAAAGGGGCTGGAGAAATATGTAATAGCCTACTACCGACGAATTCACATACTTCAGGGCTGACACATTGGCAATGTAGGCAATGACGGTAGTTCCGAGCAGTACATAGCCGATACTGAGCCATTGGGCACCGCTTAAGTCACCAAATGGGATGGCAACTGCTTCGTGGATGGAAAAGGGAGCGACGAAGATCAATCCAAAAAGAAATGTCCACTTCACTACCGTTAAGGGGTGGTATCGTGCCATCAGTCGCTTGACCAAAACCAGGTAGATAGCATAAGAAATAGCGTTGCCAATCACCAAAAGGTCTCCCAAAAGAAAGCTGTTGCTGAAGGAAAACTCATGAAGGCCCACCAGAAAAACCGCTCCGCATAAGCCAAAGAAAAGTCCAAGTGCCTTTCTTCTGGTGATCCTCTCTTTCAGCAAAAAGTAAGACATGGTGACAACCACTACGGGAGTGAGGGTCATAATTAAAGCACCGTTGACAGGAGAAGTCATGCTGAGGCCCTGGAAAAACATGAGCATATTAATGGCAGCTCCAAAAAAGCCGCAAGCGACAAGCCTGACAAAATCTTTGCGGCTCTCTATTTTTTCGCTCGTGAATAGCGGATGGATGAGCCAAAAGACTGCCGTTGCAAACAACACACGTACAAGAATGAAAGCAAAAGGAGATACCGGTTCGGGCATAACCGATTTGGCAACGCTGTAGTTGGCACCGTAGAGTAAGCCCGTAATCAAAAGTGCAGGATGAACCCACCAGGGGTTTGCTTTCATGGCTGGGGATTAAGGCACGAAGGTAGGCACTATAACGCCTACATGCCAATTCAGGCTAGTTGCTGATTTGAATAGTTGTGGTAGTCAATGGTGAACCGGTCACGCCGTCATTGTATTTCCACGCTCCTCCATTTTGCAACAACCGAATAGCCTCCTGATCGCAGGCCTGGCAAAGCGGCTTTGTTACGTTAATATTCTGCGGAATGCCCTGAACGTTTAATGTAAAGCTTAGCCCCACTTCTCCGGTTACCATGTCAGCTGTTTTTAGCTGGTTGTCGGTCACATATTTTCTGAAAGCTTCTAATCCTGCTAAAGGTGTGGCGACTTGGGTGGTGGCAATTCTTGCTGACCTGGCAACCGGCTGACTGGCTTGATCGGCTTCCTTTTTTGCCTTTGCTGCACCACTACTCGCATCAGCCGCTGTAATGGCATTGAGCTCAGATAATTTGGGAGCAGCCACTTCTTGTGGCACCGTCTCAGTAGCAATATCTTTTTTTTCCGTCTCCTGCAATGCCAAACCAGCACCCTGACTGCTTTCTTCTGCCTGAGCAAATTCTATATCGTCTGCTAGAGTAAGGTCAGGCGTTTCTTCAGCAACCGCTATTTCATCATTAATTTCTTCTTCGTCAGCAACAGCTATCAGGGGGCCGCTGGTCTGTGCACTAGCCTTTGCTTCATCAGCTATCGGCTTCGTTGTTTCAACCGGCTGACTTTCGGCTACCAGATTCTGTTGAGAGGAGGTATTGTCGGCTGTTGACTTTGCCGAATCGGCCTGTTCTTCGGTTTCGTCCATCTCAATTGGCGCAGGGTCGTTGATGGCCACCGATGAATCCGCAGCTAACGTCCCGGCGGATGCATTTTCCTCCAATCCAGGAGACATTGTCAGTCTCCAGACGGAGAAGCCTGCCACCAACAGCAGCGTAACCACGGCTGCTATTTTCCAAACGTTGGAGAAGCTGTAAAAAGAAGCATTTTCAGACCGGGCCAGCTTCTTTTTCATGTCAGCCAGGTCTTTGGCCAGATGCTTCACGTCCATGTCCTGCAGGCCTTCCATCGCCTCATAAAGGAAAGGGTCATTTTCTGCCTTTCTTTCAAAGGCGTACTTTTCCTTGCTACTCATCTCTTCATTGAGATAGCGCAGAAGGTCTTTTTCTTCCTGGCTTTTTGATGGATCAATATCGTTTTTGGGCTTGCTCATTTTTTACTCTCAATACAGAGCTTCAAGTTCCTTTTTCCGTTTTGAATATGGCTTTTCACTTGTTTCACATCTATGCTTTTTTTCAAAGCGATCTCTTCATACGTCTTTTTGCTGAAATAGAACATCTCCACACATCCTTTCTGTTCCGTCTTCAGTTGCTCAAGGCATTGCTGTAGTTGCGGTGTGAGATCAGTTTCTTCTTCATCTAAAGGATGCACAACTTCGGTCGATTCCATAAATAGCTGCACATTTTTTTCCTGGATGCCTTTTTTGGAGCGAAGCTTCATCAGGCAATGATTTTTAGCGACGACAAAAAGCCAGCTTCGGAATTTTTCTATTTTTTGGGAAGGGCTGGTTTCGTAGAGCTTCTCAAAAACCTCCATGGCAGCATCTTTGGCCTCCTCTTTGTCACCCATGTATTTGAGGCAAACGCCATACACAAGAGCGAGATAGCGGTCATACAGTACTGCCAGCACCTGCCTGTCTTTTTCAGTCACGAACCCCTGCCACAGGGCCTCATCAGAAAATCTATCGAGTAATTCCAAACAGATGTTGCTTTTATAAACGGTCAGTCAATTGGTGACATAACGGACAAATCAAAAATAGTTGTGCCCAATTTATGGAATTTGAACTGG
Source organism: Imperialibacter sp. (assembly GCF_040222815.1). Taxonomy (GTDB): domain Bacteria; phylum Bacteroidota; class Bacteroidia; order Cytophagales; family Cyclobacteriaceae; genus Imperialibacter. The sequence goes on from NZ_JAVKCH010000019.1 coordinate 305,650, forward strand.
TCTTGCATCCTGTTATCAAAATCAAACAATGATGACAATGAAAAATATAGCAAAACCCCTCGTACTGATAGCCCTGGTGCTATCTTCATTTACTGCTTATAGCCCGGCATCCATAAAGATCAATGGTACGGTGCTGAATGAGAAAGATGGCAAGCCGCTGATTGATGTAAATGTAGCAGTCAAAACAACCGGCAAGACCACTGTCACCAATCAGAAAGGTGAATTCGGAATTTTTGTACCTACTGAGAACGATGTGCTCATTTTTACCAAACCAGGTTTTTTTAATAAGGAGGTAGCCGTGGTCGGAAGAAAGTTGCTGGAGGTGAGGATGAAAGCTGACCCCAGCTGGAAGCCTGCCGTTGCACCGAAACCGGAACGAAAAGAGCTGGCCGACGAAGAAGAGATTGTCTTTGATATGGTTGTGAGCCAACCAATGGAAAGAAGCATGAAGAAGTCGATGGCCATGGGAGCGGCTTACAGTACTGCTTATCAAATGGAGCCAGCACCTGTTATTCACAATACGGAAGGCTATGCTACCATCCACGAGAACGTTTTCCATCAACCGCTGAACGAACCGCTTTCTACTTTTTCTATCGATGTAGATGCAGCTTCTTACTCCAACATGCGCCGGTTTCTGAGCCAGGGCCAAAAGCCTCCGGTAGACGCCGTCCGCATTGAGGAAATGATCAACTACTTTGATTATGATTACCCACAGCCTGAAGGCAACGATCCTTTTTCTATCAACACCGAATTGTCTTATGCTCCGTGGAATCCAAAGCACTATCTGGTGCACATCGGCTTGCAAGGCAAAGTCATACCAACCGACAATCTACCTCCAAGCAACCTGGTATTTCTGATTGACGTGTCAGGCTCCATGAGCGACCCCAACAAGTTGCCCTTGTTGAAGTCGTCCTTCAAACTTTTGACGGAACAATTACGTCCGGTCGATAAGGTTGCTATTGTGGTGTATGCTGGTGCGGCTGGACTAGTGTTGCCTCCCACAAGTGGAAGCGATAAGCAAACCATTATGGAAGCTTTTGATAAACTACAGGCTGGCGGCTCCACCGCAGGAGGCGCTGGAATACATTTGGCTTACAAAACGGCTCTTGAAAATCTTGTCGAAGGTGGGAACAACCGTGTGATTCTCGCTACGGACGGCGACTTCAATGTTGGGGAGTCGAGCGATGCCAGCATGGAAAGATTGATTGAGCAGAAAAGAAATGATGGCATCTTCCTAACGGTTCTTGGCTTCGGCATGGGTAACTACAAAGACTCAAAAATGGAGATCCTGGCCGACAAGGGAAATGGCAATTATGCCTATATCGATAACATTCTTGAAGCGAAGAAAGTATTGGTCAACGAATTTGGTGGTACGCTGTTCACCATTGCTAAAGATGTGAAAATACAGGTGGAGTTCAATCCAGCCAAAGTACAAGCCTATAGGTTAATTGGCTATGAAAACAGGTTGTTGAACAAAGAAGATTTTAATGACGACAAGAAGGACGCCGGGGAATTAGGCTCAGGCCATACCGTAACGGCGCTGTATGAAATCATACCGGTGGGAGTCAACAGTAGCTTTCTGCCTGTTGATCCTTTGAAGTATCAGCAGAACACTGTGGTGCCTGATGCTGCCAAAACCGATGAGCTGATGACTGTGAAGCTCCGCTACAAGCAACCTGATGGAGACACCAGCAAGCTTTTGGTCAACACCATTATGGACAAGCCAGCGGCCAAAGCGTCGGAGAATTACAGATGGTCAGCTGCTGTTGCTGGTTTTGGCATGATGCTAAGAAACTCTGAGTTCAAAGGTGATATTACTTACGACCAGGTAGTGTCGCTGGCTACTGAAGCTAAAGGCCAGGATAAAAATGGCTACCGCATAGAATTCATCAATTTGGTGAAGTCGGCGATGCTACTCAACTAAGTCTGGATCTGGTATGTCTTTGCGCCTCTGCGTCTCTGCGAGAAGTTAATCAAACAGAGCTACAGAGGTGCTTTTTCATTCTAAATATGCCGTATTCTTCCGGCTCTTTGACTCAAAATTGTTTACTTTGTTTCCCCGGTAAAACGCCAAAGCACCAACATGTTCCAAAACACTTTTCCCCTCGCCGAACGCATGCGCCCCACCACCCTCGATCAGCTGATCGGGCAGGAGCACCTGGTAGGAGAGAAAGGTATTTTGAGGAAGGTGATCCTTTCTGGGCAAATACCGTCAATGATCTTTTGGGGGCCTCCCGGCGTTGGGAAAACCACCATGGCCAATATCATTGCCAATACGCTGAAGGTGCCGTTCGAAACGCTTAGTGCGGTGAGCGCCGGAGTGAAAGATGTGCGGGAGGTGATTCAGAAAGCCAGGCCAGGCATCCGCACGGTATTGTTCATTGACGAGATTCATCGTTTCAATAAATCGCAGCAGGATGCGCTATTGGGGGCTGTGGAGAAAGGTAAAATCACACTCATTGGTGCCACAACGGAAAACCCGAGCTTTGAAATTAACTCGGCCCTGCTTAGTCGCTGCCAGGTGTATACCCTGAAGGCTCTTGAGGTAAAAGACCTTGAGAACCTGCTGGCCAATGCCATGAAGGCGGACGAAAAATTGAAGGACAGGAAGATCAAGCTGAAGGAGAAGGCGGCTTTGTTCCGGCTGTCCGGCGGTGATGCCAGGAAACTTCTGAATTTGTTTGAACTGGTCACTGACCAGTACGCCGACGACCCTTTGGAGATTACCGACGAGATGGTGACCAGCACCGCCCAGCAGCGGATCAGCATTTACGACAAGTCGGGCGAGCAGCACTACGATATTATTTCTGCCTTTATTAAATCCATCCGGGGAAGTGACCCAAATGCGGCGGTTTATTATTTGGCTCGTATGATTGAAGGAGGTGAGGATGTGAAGTTCATCGCCAGGCGCATGCTTATTCTGGCTTCAGAGGACATTGGCAATGCGAACCCCAATGCGCTGCTGCTAGCCACTTCTGCTTTTCAGGCGGTGACCATGATAGGCTACCCCGAGTCCCGTATTATCCTTTCTCAATGTGCTACTTACCTGGCCTGTTCGCCAAAAAGCAACGCCAGCTACGAGGCCATCAACAGCGCCATTTCCCTTGTGAATCAAACGGGAGACCTTTCTGTTCCTCTGGCCATTCGCAATGCGCCTACCAAGCTGATGAAAGACCTCAATTATGGCAAGGACTACCAATATGCTCATAGCCACAAGGGCAACTTTGCCGAGATGGAGTTTTTACCCGAAGAAATCAAAGGCACGAAACTATACGACCCCGGGAAGAACGCCCGTGAGGAAGAAATGAGAAAGCAGCTGCGGACTCTGTGGAAAGAGAAGTACGGGTATTAGCGGTGGTGCCCACAGCGTCAGCTGGTGGCACCACCTTTAAACAACTGCATTATACCACCGTCTTACTCCGTCTTTCTAATAGCACAGTATCTCTCCATATCCCCTCAAGCTGCGCAATTTTTTCCCGGTAGCCATATTCCCGGAAACCCATGCTTTTGTGAAGGGCAATGGTGGCCACATTCTCTCTGAAAACCGAAGACTGCAAAGTCCAGAAGCCCTCCGACTCCGCTGCAACGATCAGTTCCTGAAACAGCGCTTTCCCAAGGCCTTTTCCCTTGAAATCATTTTTAATATAGATACTCACCTCAGCTACTCCTTTATAAGCCTGTCGCTTCGAGACTGGACTTAGCGCTGCCCAGCCAACGACTTGCCCATTTACTTTGGCAACCAGCCGACAGTTTTGCAGATGTCCGGCATCCCAATTTTCCCAGCCGGGGCTTTGGGTTTCAAATGTCGCCAGCCCCGTTTCAATACCCTCCAGGTAGATGCATTCTACCTCTGGCCAGTCGGCGGGTACCATTTCAGCTATCTCAGTTTTCATTTGAAGCAATTTTTAGTACCAGGTACACCTCTCAGTTGGCGCTGGCAGTACCTGTCAGCCAAGCTAAGCAAAATCAGTTACAGCACGCCGCTGCCGACGAAGCAAGTTCCAGACTTGGTTTGCAAACTGTAGGCTGAGCAAATAACTTGATGCTTAGCGTGTTCTCATCATTTTCAATTTGTTCCACACTATAGACCGACGTTCTAAGCTCTCCGTGTCCCCATTCGAAAAACACTTCGGCCTCTTTGTCCATCGGATCTTTCTTGTCGACCAAATCTAATATGGAAAGTGCTTTGTCGGTGGTCCAGGGTTTTCTTATAGCCTCCAGATCATTTACGTAAAGCTGCACAACCGTTTGGTTGAACGCCAGTTTTCTTCCTCCACAATCGACGGATGTAATTTTTTGGTTTTTCACCTCGGTGATGTGAAAAGTGGCCGGAACAAATTGGCCAAGGGCATACTCAAACTCAAGGTTGTTTCCTTTTGCTGACCTAAGCAATGACAGTAGTTCTTGTGTTTTCATTATTAATCGTATTATTACGATGGTTAGTGGTAAAAAATAAGTCGGACTGACCGACACGTATATTAATCGTAATATTACGATACAATGTTTCACTTTTACATCATTTTTTTTAGCAACGTGTATTCTACCCAAAGTGTGTGATTCCATGCCGGGCAGGAATGGGCAATGTGGAAAAGCCTGAAACGGCCCATTTTTTGGAGCCAACTCGGCTTTACCGCCGAAAGCATCGAGCCATAGAACCATGGATAGCTGACTCGCTCCAACCTGTATAACTCGATTTCTCGCAAGGGTTTCACGCCAAGTTTTAACAAGCTAATGGCATAGATCATAGCTTTGAAGTCGTTCCTTTCCGTCGCTAAAAGCGCTTCAACATCAGACACGAAACCTGCGATCAGGGGCTCCAATTTCTCTCGATCCCCACTAAGCCATTTGGCGAGGTGATAGGCAATGACGGCGCTATCTGGGTAGTAGGGTGCCACCTCATAGGGTGTTTTTATATACCTTTTGGTCAGAATGATGTCTTTTAAATAGGCCTCTGAAGTTCCCGTGAACGCCGTCGGTAAGAGCTTATGATGCTGAAATAGGCTCAACAGGTTAATCATGGCACACGCATCCACCACCCATGGCATTTTGTCGCCCAGCCAGGCGGCATAAACCCGGGGCTGCTTAGGATAATGTCGGAGAAAATGCTCGTCAATGTCCTGCTGCAGGCTAAGTATGGTTAGCTTGTTTGATGACAGTGCCGAATAAACCAGGGCTGTGTCATCAATATCGTCGGGTAAGCGAAAAAAATCGAACCGATGCAGCACTTTCCCATTTGGAAAAGGGATGTCGGGATTGGTTGGCCAGAAGTTGTAGTGCATCCGGCCTCGGCGGCTTTTGTAGAGCGGAAAGGTGTCGACAATTCCGGCGATAATCTTATCAGCCCGTTCTGTTTGGGAAGACGTCATGAGGTGCTTCCACTGCTGCAGCTTACCTGCGATCAGAGCCGGAAAAAAGACATTGGGGTCAGAGCGTTTGATTTGAAACAGCGGATAGGTTCGAAACGACGGAATGCTGCCAGCAGGCAAGCCGAGTTTTGTGGCTTCCAACTGTTCCTGTTCAAGAACGGTTAGCCAATCATCTATTTTCATTGCTATTTCTGTCACAGAGTAAATTAACGGTCTTTAGCTTCTTGAAGTACGGTCAAACAGGCTTTTTATATAATGCTCCTTTCACCAGAAGCTATTATTCTTATTTTTGTCGATTGTACAAAACTCATTCCCAACAATTCTACTATTAACCTATCCCGTATGATGCAGCAAATCAACGATTTTCTGGTTCTTATCGACAGCTTTATCGGCAGTGCCGATTGGTTTGTTTACTTCCTGCTTGGAACCGGCCTCTTCTTTACCATTTACCTCAAGTTTCCTCAGATACGCTTCTTCCGCCACGCACTGCGGGTGGTGTCAGGTAAATACGACAAATCTGACCTTCCTGGCGACACGTCCCATTTTCAGGCATTGTCCACAGCGCTATCAGGCACAGTAGGCACCGGTAATATAGCTGGTGTGGCTTTGGCCATTCACCTGGGGGGCCCTGCGGCACTATTCTGGATGTTGATGACTGCTGCCCTGGGCATGACCACCAAATTTGTGGAGGTAACACTCTCTCACAAATACAGGGAAACTGTTGCCGACGGTTCACAAGCAGGTGGCCCCATGTATTATATGAAGAATGCCAATTTTATACTGTTTGGCAAAAAAGTGAGCCTGGGTTGGGTGGCTACTCTTTTTGCCATAGCCACTGTATTGTCTTCATTTGGTACTGGTAGCTTGCCTCAAATCAATAGTATTTCCAACTCTGTGTTTGCCACGTTCGGCATCGAGCATTGGATCACAGGTCTTGTGCTGTCTATTTTCCTTGGAATGGTCATTATCGGCGGGATCAAAAGAATTGCTGCCGTTACTTCTAAGCTGGTACCAGCCATGGCAATCATTTACTTCATTGGTGCTTTTGCTGTTATTTTCTACAACGCTGGGAATATCATTCCTTCCTTCGTTTCCATTTTTGCTGATGTGTTTACTGGCTCTGCTGCCACAGGCGGCTTTTTAGGTGCCACGTTGGCTTATGCTTTCAACAGAGGTGTGAACAGAGGCTTGTTTTCCAATGAAGCTGGTCAGGGTTCAGCACCTATTGCTCACGCTTCAGCTAAAGCCAACGAGCCTCTTTCAGAAGGTATGGTGGCTATTCTGGAGCCATTTATTGATACAATAATAATCTGTACTGTAACTGGCCTGGTGCTACTCTCAAGCGGCGTTTGGAATGAAAAGCATCAGAATGTTTTTCAAAGCACTGATATGTTTGTACTGGACAGAACTTATGACGAAAATAATCCGCAGGACCAGGAGAAACTCTTCGGACACCTTACTAACAAAAGCGCCGTTGCTTTATATAATGGCGACTTGAATGTGCAGGATGGCTCGGTGACCAACAACCTGTCAATCATTCATGCACGCTCGATAGCCGAAGATGTAAAGATTTCAAAAGCGGGCAGCCCCTTCACCGGGTCTGTCAAAGTGCAAAACGGTAATTTGGTAGATCCGGCTGGTGACATTCTTGTCGAAGGAAAGTCGCTGGTGCACAGTGCTCCCCTTACTACCATCGCCTTTACCAGGAGTTTCTTTGGAGATGCCGGACAGTATATTGTCGCTATCGGGCTGCTGCTTTTTGCTTTTAGCACGGCTATTTCCTGGTCATATTATGGCGACAGAGCCATGACCTTCCTGCTTGGGCCTAAGTCAGTGATGCCATATCACATTATTTATACCATTGCCTTTTTCTTTGCTTCTTTTACCGATACCACTATCATCTGGACGTTATCAGGCATCACTATTGCCCTGATGACCATCCCAAACCTAATCGGCATTTTGTGGCTAAGGAAGGAGATGCCTCAGATCATCAAGGATTACGGCGAGTTTTTCGACAAGAACTTCCCTGGCTTGAAGCATCCGAAATTTAAGTAACGCTTCGGAGCCTGACTAACAAAAAAGCCTTCCGTTCCAAAGTGGAACGGAAAGCTTTTGATTTTGGAACTAATGTATTTCCTTATCAGGCTTCAGCAAAGGCCTTTTTTTCTTTTGCTACAACAGCATCGTCAGCCGCCAGTTGCTCGACAGACTTAATTCTGGATCCAAGGAAAATACAAACCACAGTAACGGCAATGGCAAAATACCCGACCCAGTTGTACCTGGCCAGGCTTCCGCCGTTGTCAATAACAATCACACCGGCAATCAGTGAGGCCAGCCCGGCCGCCAGCTGCTGTACCGATGAGCTAATGCTCATGAAGCTCCCCCTGTTCTGCGGTTTTACCGAAGAGGTAATCATTGCCATAGCGGGGATCATTCGGCCTCCACCGAGAACAAAGAAAAGCCCGGTTACCACCAAAGCCGCTGCTACTGGCACCGGAGGCATATGCGTAATCAGAAAGACGGGAATAATAGCGGCACTGGCACAAACAATGAAGACAGTCTTTTTTCCGAATTTATCGGCAAGTCTGCCTATGAAAGGGGAGGTGAAAATGGTCAGTCCGCCGCCAACCAGGTAGATGTAAGTTATTTGGTCGCCCTCAAAACCCACATTTCGGATCATATAAGGTGCGATAAACGGAATAATGGAGAACTGTCCCAGTATTAGTGTCAGCATGAAGAGCAGTGCCAGCTTTTGGTTGGGTAGCGAGATGGCATTTGTTAGTACCTTGGCGGGGCTGGGTCGATCCGATTTTTTTACCATATGCCCAGTGAGTGAAGGGATAAATTTGAATATCGCCACGGTGATTAAAGTGCCCATGCCGGCCAAAAGCAAGAATGGAGCATGCCAACTAAACTTTTCTGCTAGGAAATAACCAAAAGGCACTCCTGCCACCGATGCTACTGAAAAAGCGGCCATCACAATCCCCATGCCTTGTCCTCTGCGTTCATCCGGCGTCACATCGGCCACCACCGACAATATCAATGCCCCCAATACTCCACCAAAAGCGCCGGTAAGGCTTCTTGCAAAAAGAAGAACGACGTAAGTTGGGGCAAGGGCACATGCAATGGTGCCGACCACAAATCCAACATTAAGAAACAGGAGTGCCTTTCTTCGGTCGAATCTATCGATGACAAAGGCCGCCATAAATCCGAATATGCCCGCTGTAAATGTATAGCTGGAGACAATGAGGCTAAACTGCTGGGGCGTGATTTCAAATACCTTCATGAGCAAATCCCCAAGGGGCATAATGATCATGAAGTCCATAATATGAGTGAAATTTATTCCGGCAAGGGTAAAAAGGATGATTTTTTCCTTCGACATGATAAAGTTAGATCAGGTTTTGGTGAGCAAAGCATATTCAACACGCTTTAGCACCAAACAGTTGCCAGTTATCCGCAAAAAAATAAGAAAATAACACACCGATCACATCAGCAAAGAGCTTATGAACAATTTGTTAGGTGAGGTATGTGCCTTTACTGTGTTCGAATGGCAATAACAGGATCCAGCCTTGAGGCGGTAGCAGCAGGTATGATGCCCGACGCCATACCAATAACAGCCGATACGCCCAGGCCAAGAATAATGTTGCCTACCGTAAGTTGCAGGTCGAGCGTTCCCAGGCTCACAAAGGATATCAGATAGACCAGGAAGATACCGGTTCCGCCTCCAATCACGCTGAGGAAGATCGCTTCAAACAAGAATTGAAACAGGATAAAGTAGTTTTTGGCACCGAGCGACTTTTGAATACCAATAATATTCGTTCGCTCTTTTACGGACACAAACATGATATTGGCAATACCAAAACCACCTACCAGAATGGAGAAACTGCCTATCACCCAGCCAGCAACACTCAGTACGTCAAAAGTCGAGCTGATAAAGTTCACCAGCGCTTCGGGGCGGTTGAGGGCAAAGTCATCTTCCTGTTTTGGCTTGAGTCCCCGCCTTTGGCGCATGAGTCCTCGTAGCTCGTACTCCAACTCGACCAATCCAATGTCTGAAGATTTGCCTTTTGCCGTAATTGATGAGCCTATTCCATCTCTGGCACCGCTGTAGTAGAGTTTTAGAAAAGTCTTGTAGGGCACATAGATATTGTCGTCGTTGCTGGGTGTTCCGAGGAATCCCTCACCCTCTTCTTTAATCGTGCCAATCACGTAGTACTTCAGGCCTCGCATGGCTATTGTTTTGCCTACAGGATCCTCGTAGGGAAAAAGATCTTTGGCAATTCGGGCGCCAATAATGGCAACATTGCGGGCGGCATCGGCTTCCAGTCGGGTAAAATACCTGCCTTTTTCAAGAGGTATTTCATATACATCCTTATGGTCAAAAGCCACACCCATAAGGTCGGAGGAGGTCGAATTGTTTTTTTGTTTGGCCGTAACACCACCTCTTCGGGCAGAGATAGTTATGGCTTCAAAGCTGTCACCATTTTCCAGCAGAAACTGATAATCAGTATAGGTAGGCTGCGGCCGATTCATGTACTTCCACCAGGGATATGGCCCGCCGCCAAACCCATAGGGCCATTTTTCGACATTGATATTGTCTGATCCAAGAAAGTTAAGGCTGTCTTTAACGCTGCGTTCAAGGCTGTCCACAATCGTGAACACGGCAATGATGGCGAAGATGCCAATGGTCACCCCTAATAAGGAAAGAACCGTTCTCAGAAGATTAGACCTAAGAGCGTTCCAGGCAAACCTGAAGCTTTCGAGTGTTAAGCGGATGATCAGCAAGGCTTTTTATTTATTAGTTGACATTCAATACAAATAATTACATCGTACTGAAACTTTCTATATCTTTGCATCCTTTATTTGACGGACTACCACCTCCTTCACAATTTAATACCGTAATATTAAATGAAATTATCAGAATTTAAATTTGACCTCCCTGCGGGACTGGTCGCCCTTTATCCCTCTGAAAACAGAGATGAATCTCGTTTAATGGTTTTGCACAGAGATTCAGGAAAAATTGAACACAAAACTTTTAAGGACATAGTTGACTACTTCGATGAAGGAGACAACTTTATCATTAACGACACAAAGGTTTTCCCTGCCAGGTTATACGGTAATAAGGAAAAAACAGGTGCTAAAATTGAAGTATTTCTTCTAAGAGAGCTCAACAAAGAGTTGCACTTGTGGGATGTGCTTGTGGATCCTGCACGTAAGATCAGAGTGGGCAACAAGCTCTACTTTGGTGATGGAGACCTTGTCGCAGAGGTTATTGACAACACTACTTCAAGAGGAAGAACCATCAGGTTCCTTTATGATGGCGAAGGAGTTGACTTCTATAAGATGATCGATACCCTTGGAGAAACACCACTTCCAAAGTACATCAAAAGAAAAGCTGAGCCAGACGATAGAGAGCGTTTCCAAACTATCTACGCAGAGAATGTTGGGGCTGTAGCGGCACCTACCGCAGGTTTGCACTTCACCAAGCAACTGATGAAACGCCTGGAGATCAAAGGTGTTGAAATCAACCCAATTACGCTGCACATCGGCTTGGGCACTTTCCGTCCTGTAGATGTTGAAGACCTGACCAAGCATAAAATGGATTCAGAGAACTTCTTCGTCCGCCAGCCAACAGTGGACATGGTCAACAAAGCTATCGATGAGAAGAAAAGAGTGGTGGCAGTAGGCACTACGGTGATGAGATCATTGGAGTCTTCGGTGTCTGCCAGCAACCGCTTAAAGCCCAATGAAGGCTGGACGGATAAATTTATTTTCCCTCCCTACGAATTCAAGATTTGCAATGCTTTGATTTCTAACTTCCACATGCCTGAATCAACCCTGTTGATGATGGCGAGCGCTTTCGGAGGCTATGACCTAGTGATGGAAGCTTACCGTGTGGCAATCAAAGAAAAATATCGTTTCTTCAGCTATGGCGATGCCATGCTGATTCTGTAACGAAGCAGATTTCTTTTAAGAAGCTCCTGTTTACAAAACTTCGGCGTTATCTTTCGAAGGTTTAACAAACAGGAGCTTTTTTATGCCTGAAAAGTACGTGATCATAGTAGCTGGGGGCTCCGGAAGCAGAATGGGCAGTGCACTGCCCAAGCAGTTTCTGGAGGTAAACGGCCGCCCGATACTCATGCGTACAATAGAAGTGTTTTTCTCCTTCGATCCTTCCATTGCCGTCATCCTGGTGTTGCCTCAAAGCAACATGGCTCTTTGGAAGGAGCTCTGCGAAGAGCATCGTTTTTTGCCCGCACATCAAACAGTGGCGGGTGGTGCTTCCAGGTTTCAATCAGTGAGAAATGGTTTAGAGCACTTGCCAGACAAAGGACTGGTGGCCATTCACGATGGAGTTCGTCCATTTGTGTCGGCCGAGGTTATTGCTCAGGGTTTTAAAGTAGCATCAAAGCAAGGCAATGCGATAGTTTCCTTGTCACTGAAGGAGTCGATTCGTGAGGTGTCTGGCTCTGGTAATAAGTCGGCAGCACGTGATCGATCCAAATACAAATTGGTCCAAACTCCTCAGACATTCGACATTGGCTTGATCAAGAAGGCTTACATGCAGCCCGAAAGTGCCCTGTTTACCGACGATGCCAGTGTGGTGGAGTCGGCTGGGGAATCAATAGTGCTTATAGAGGGCAACGAGGAAAACATAAAAATTACCCATCCTGCCGATTTGCTGATTGCGGACGCATTCCTGAAAAACAAAAAAAGCCCGATATAAGCTATCGGGCCATAATTTTAGCCATTATTCCTATTGACGACGGGTATTAATACTCGTCTTCGTTGAAAAAGAAATCTTCTTTGGTCGGGTAGTCCGGCCATATTTCTTCAATGCTTTCGTACGGTTGACCATCATCTTCTAGCTCTTGCAGGTTTTCTACTACTTCTAGTGGTGCTCCTGATCTAATGGAGTAGTCAATTAATTCGTCCTTGGTGGCGGGCCATGGGGCGTCTTCAAGATACGAAGCCAGTTCAAGTGTCCAATACATGATCTATACCTCCAATTTTGTTCTGTTTTTCAAATAGTGCGCAAAATTAGTCATCAGTTTTTGTAATCAAAGGCCTTTATTAAATTTCTCATACACAATAAGTTAAATCGGCTCTGAATCGCTGCAAACGGGCAAAATAGGCATGCCCAATCACAGCGCTGATGGCTTCATTTTATGGATAAATACAAAATTATCCAATAAAAGTTTCAAAAAGCTTCAAATTTGATCCAGCGATACTTTTAGCTCTTGTAACAGCTGCCTTTTCACGATCACTTTGCGCTTCTGGTTGAGGTATTTATTGTGAAGCATCTTGTCGAATGCCTGTTTGGTGGCATTGAGCCTGTCAAGATTTTCCTGATAGGTCTGCAAATCCTGCTCGTCTCTTACCAGAAGGTCACGAATAAGCTTCATCTTGAATCGTGTCTTCTCCCGATTGTTCTTCTTGGTGTATTCAGGGTCTTTGTTGGCCGCCAGGTTTTCGAGGAAGATTCTCTCCTGGCCCCGATCACAGAGAATCAGGAAGTGCTCTGTTACTTCTTTGGCTCTTTCTTTTGGCACCATGCCAATGCCCTTCCATATCTGCTGCAGTTTTCTAAGCTCGTCTACACTTTCACGGGTGCCTAAGTCAGCCAGGGTTTCCGCCTCTTGAATAAGAGCAACTTTTCTTACCAAATTACTCTCAAGCTCCTCTGGAGATGGCATCACATTGGGCCGGGCGCTATAGGCTGGTCGGGCTCCGTCCTGGGGCCTGCCACCACCGCCGTACATTGTTCTTGCCGGAGGCCCGCTCCGCCCCTGAAAGCCACCTCTGCTTTGGAAGCTTCCGCTAGGTGCGTCTGGTCTGCGGAAGAAATAGTTGGTGTGATAGCGCAAATCTTTGTCTAGTCTACGCTTTTCTCTGGCTGGCAGCTCACCCACGTTTCTCCACTCCCTTTGAATCTCACGAACCCGGTCAATAGTGCCTGGCTCGGCTTTCTTCGGTTTCAACGATTTCAATTCGTTGATATAGTCTTCGCACTTTTGAATGCGAACATCAAATGCTTTTCTTCTGTCTTCAAAATAAACCTGCTTTCTGTCAAAAAAGTCAGTAAGTTTCGTTTGAAAACTTAAATCCAGTTCAGCGTTTATTTCCTTTTTGGCATTTCCTGTTTTGATCCAGCGATCCTTCACGTCAAGCACTTTATCAGTGGCTTCCCGCCAATCGCTTTCGGCCAGCGCCTGATCCAATTCCTCCAGTAATGCTGTTTTTATTTCGCTATTTCTTTCCCTGTTTTTGGCAATGGCTACATTCAAATCTTCTTCCAGCACTGTAAGCCTTTCAAAGAGCGGGTGGTAGTCTCCCAGTCCATCGTAGTTGCCAAGGGATTCCTTCATGTGAAGGAGCTTCATAAGGTACGAGCCCTTATTTTCGCTTTCGTTGATGGCTTTTTCGAGCTCATCAATCTTCTGTACGAGGTGTTGAAAGCGATCCAAAAAGTATTGGATGGTTTTCTCTTCACTTTCTTTTACTTCGCCAATTTGCCTGTCAGAAAATTCCATGTAGGCCGACAGGTAAACTTTTTCGTCTGCTATATACCCAAAGGGTATGTCTCGTCTTTCCAAGTTCCTAAATAATTATAATGTTGCGGATAAATGAGCATTTGGTGCAAAATAACTAATATAAATCAAAGATGAATCATTGGTAATAATTTTTACCATCTTTGAATCAATAATACCCTATACGATGAGTGCAGAAAAAATAATCTTTTCAATGGCGGGTGTGAACAAAATTCACCCCCCGAAAAAACAGGTTTTAAAGAACATTTACCTTTCATTTTTCTACGGCGCAAAGATAGGTGTCCTTGGTTTGAACGGCTCAGGAAAGTCTTCGTTGCTTAAAATTGTAGCAGGCATAGATAAGGAGTTTCAGGGCGAGGTAGTTTTCTCGCCGGGATATACCGTGGGAATGCTGGAACAGGAGCCGCAGTTTGATCCGAATAAAACGGTGAAAGATATTGTGGAAGAAGGGGCTCAGGAGATTGTGGATTTGCTGAAGGAGTTTGAACAGATCAATGAAAAATTTGCTGACCCTGAGGTGCTTGACAACCCCGATGCAATGGATAAGCTTATCCAGCGCCAGGGAGAGGTGCAGGAGAAACTCGACCATGTGAATGCCTGGGAGCTGGACAGCAAACTAGAGATTGCCATGGATGCCTTGCGAACACCTCCGGGCGACGCACTAATCAAGAACCTTTCTGGTGGGGAAAAAAGAAGAGTAGCGTTGTGTCGGCTGCTTTTGAAGGAGCCGGATGTGCTGTTGCTGGATGAGCCTACCAACCACCTTGATGCTGAATCGGTGCATTGGCTGGAGCAGCATTTGCAAAACTACAAAGGCACGGTCATCGCTGTAACCCATGATCGTTATTTCCTTGATAATGTAGCAGGATGGATACTGGAGCTTGATCGTGGCGAAGGCATACCGTGGAAAGGCAATTATTCGTCCTGGTTGGAGCAAAAGCAGCAGAGAATGGCCAAGGAGGAAAAGACAGAATCGAAGCGTCAGAAGACTTTACAGCGTGAGTTGGAATGGATCAGGATGTCGCCTAAGGCTCGGCAGGCGAAAGGAAAGGCTCGTTTGAATGCCTACGATAAAATGGCCGGAGAGGAAGTCAAAGAAAAAGAAGCCAAGCTGGATCTTTTTATTCCCAATGGGCCAAGGCTGGGGAATAAAGTCATCGAGGCAAACGGGCTTTCCAAGGCCTTTGGCGACAAGCTGCTTTTCGAGAACCTGTCGTTCGCATTGCCGCCGGCTGGCATCGTCGGCATTATTGGGCCTAACGGTGCCGGTAAAACGACACTCTTCAAATTAATAACCGGGAAGGTTCAGCCCGACGCCGGGTCATTTGAAGTGGGCTCCACAGTGGTAACTGGCTACGTCGATCAGGAGCACGATAACCTTGATCCTAACAAAACGGTATGGCAGACAATTTCCGAAGGAAATGAATTGATGGAGTTGGGTGGTAAGCAGCTTAATTCAAGGGCCTACGTAAGCAAGTTCAATTTTGCAGGCAACGATCAGGAGAAAAAGGTTGGCATACTTTCCGGTGGTGAAAGAAACCGGGTACATCTGGCATTAACGCTAAAAATGGGAGCCAACTTGCTGCTGCTCGATGAGCCTACCAACGACCTGGACGTCAATACCCTACGAGCGCTTGAAGATGCACTTGAAGATTTTGCTGGCTGCGCTGTCATTATTTCTCACGACAGGTGGTTCCTGGATAGAATTTGCACGCACATACTGGCATTTGAAGGAGATAGTCAGGTTTATTGGTTTGAAGGCAACTACACTGACTACGAGGAAAACAGAAAAGCTCGCCTTGGGGGTGATATTATCCCTACCAGAATCAAATACAGAAAAATGACTAAGTAGCGGGTGAGAATTGGATAATGTTTTTTCAAGAGTTATTTTGAAGCTGCGAGTTTTTTCGCAGCTTTTTTTATTGCGAACAACGGGAAAGGATGAGCGGTATTCTCCGTAGCCTTATATTTTACTACCTTCATAGATTCAATCGGTTATAAAATGAAAAACACGACACTAACAACACTCTTTGTATTAATAATTTTTGGCTTTACGCAGTCATGTGCCCAAAATCAAACCGTCAAACTGACCGATCAGGAAGTCAGCGATGGGTGGAAACTTCTCTGGGATGGGAAAACCACTGAAGGATGGAGAGGAGCCAAGCTTGATAAGTTTCCTGCCAAGGGCTGGCAAATGAAAGACGGCGTGCTGACGATATTGGCAACCGACGGTGCCGAAGCAGCTGGCCCCGGCGACATTGTTACTGACAAAACGTATGGAAATTTCGAGTTGCAACTTGAATTCAAAATTACTCCCGGAGCCAACAGCGGCATCAAGTATTTTGTGGACCCTGAAATGAACAAAGGCTCAGGTTCGGCTATTGGCTGCGAGTTTCAGGTGCTTGACGACGAGCTGCATCCCGATGCTAAAATGGGTGTGAACGGAAACCGTACATTATCGTCATTGTACGATTTGATTACAGCAGAGAATTTGTCTGATCCAGGGCAGCCAGTGCCGTTCAATGGTGTGGGCACCTGGAATACCGCAAAAGTAGTTTCAAAGGATGGCCATGTGGAACACTGGCTGAACGGCACCAAGGTGGTGGAATACGAGCGCTTCTCGCAAATGTTTAGAGCCCTGGTCGCTTACAGCAAGTACAGCAAGTGGCCGGAGTTTGGCAGGTGGCCAGTCGGTCACATCCTGCTTCAAGATCACGGAAACGAAGTGAGTTATAAGAATATTAGAATCAGAGAATTATAAAATTTCAAAGCGATGCCTACTAATAACGAAAGAAGAGAATTCATCAAGAAAACAGCTTTGGGGACCGTCGGCCTTTCATTTGCCATGTCAGCCAGAAGTTATGGTTCCATTCTTGGAGCTAATGATCGTGTGAACTTTGCTGTGGTGGGAGCCAACAGCAGAGGCAGGGCTCATATTTCAGCCATTTCGAAAGTGAACAATGCCAGCCTGGGTTACTTATGCGATGTTGACTCCAGAGTGTTTGACTCAGCCGGCGCTCATATTGAAAAGGCGATGGGCAAAAAGGCCAAAACGGAAAAGGATTTTCGTAAGCTACTGGAAAACAAAGACATCGATGCCATCACGATTGCCACGCCTGAGCACTGGCATGCACCGATGGGAATTATGGGTGCTAATGCAGGCAAGCATGTCTACATAGAAAAGCCTTGCAGTCACAATCCGAACGAAACGGGCATGCTCGTTGCGTCCCAAAAGAAAAATAAAATTGTGATGCAAATGGGCAACCAGCAGCGCTCTGGATCCGCATCAAAGGAAGCGATAAGTGACATCAGAAATGGAATTATCGGCAAAGCCTATGCTTGTAAAGCGTGGTATGCCAACAACAGGAAGTCGATAGGTGTGGGTAAATCTGCACCCGTGCCAGAGTGGCTGGACTGGGAGCTTTGGCAAGGACCAGCACCCCGGAAGGAATACAAGGACAACGTAGTGCACTATAACTGGCATTGGTTCAAGCACTGGGGCACCGGCGAGCTGCACAATAACGGCACGCACGAAATAGACATAAGCCGCTGGGCACTGGGTGTCGATTATCCAACAAAAGTTTCCTCTTCAGGCGGGCGCTATGCGTTTCAGGATGATTGGGAATACTATGATACTCAGATGGTCAACTACGAGTTTGAAGGTGGTAAAATGATCACATGGGAAGGAAGAAGCTGTAATGGGTTTGACGTTTACAACAGAGGCCGAGGAGTAACGATCCATGGCACAGAAGGAACGATTTTGCTCGATAGAAACTCCTACCAGCTATTTGACATGTCAGGCAAGCTGGTGAAAGAAGTGAAGGAAGGCGCTGAAAGTGCTACGACCAACACAATGGGCGAAGGCATTTTGGATGTGTATCACTTCAATAATTTTGCCGATGCCATTCGTGAAGGTAAAACGCTGAACGCCCCAATTGCTGATGCTTCCATTAGCACTCAGCTTTGTCATTTTGGAAATATTTCTCAGGAAACAGGAAGAACCCTGAACATTGATCCTGCTAAAGGGCAGATTTTGAATGACAAAGAAGCACTTAAAAACTGGAGCAGAGAATACCAGAAGGGCTGGGCACCGGTTGTTTAAGGTTTTGGATTATTGAAACATTGACTTAATTAGTTGGAAAATATCGGAGCTTCACTGATCTGCTTATTACTTTTGTAGTAGATAGAAACCAGTTATTTCTTATGAGCTTTGATATTTTCCTTCAACTATCTTCGTGGATTGCCCTTCTTACCCTCACTTTTCTTGAGATTGTTCTAGGGATAGATAATATCCTCTTTATTTCCATTGTCTCAAAAGGGCTGCCTGAACTTCAGCAAAAGAGAGCCAGAACCGTTGGGCTTAGTCTGGCGCTGGTGATGCGAATCGGTCTGCTATTTGGCATCAACTACATCACAAGGCTTACGAACCCACTTTTTTCGCTTTTCGGTGCCGACCTGAGCGGCCGAGACTTAGTGCTGATGGCTGGCGGGATGTTTCTCGTGTTTAAGTCCGTGATGGAAGTGCACCAAAAAATGGAGGGAGAGGACTCAGAGAAGACATCCAAGTCAGCTAGTTTGCTCAACGTTATTGTCCAAATTGTGTTGCTGGATATGATTTTCTCTTTCGATTCGATCCTCACAGCCGTTGGACTTACTGAGCACTTGTTGCTGATGATCATAGCCGTTGTTATTTCCATGGGAGTAATGATGGTGTTCGCTGGGTCTATCAGCAACTTTATTCATAATCACCCCACACTGGAAGTACTGGCACTTTCCTTCCTCATCTTAATCGGATTTATGTTATTCATCGAAGGCTGGCATTACCACGTGCCGAAAGGGTACATCTACTTTGCGGTGTTCTTCGCCCTGGTTGTAGAAGTCATTAATATGAGGATGCGAAAAGCCAGAAATCCTGTCAGACTCAAGAGGAGGATGGAAGAGTGATCAAAAGTATTGACCTATCCCAAACACAAAGTCACCACTTTCTCTAAAGTCATGACCGTAATCAATTCTCAACACTGTATCAAATCCATGCTTGTAAATTAGTCGCAGGCCAGCTCCGCTGAAACTCTTCATGTTTTTACTCATAGTAAAATCCTTGAAATTGCCACCGGGCAGGCGCCATGTCCCCAGATCTGTAAACACTACCCCCTGGCCTGCTATCTTGTTGCCATCGAAGATGGTCTGTCGGAATTCTGCGTTTAGTACCACCGAGCCTGTCCCTCGGTCTACCCTGTTACCCACGCCCCTGATATTTACGAAATTGTCGAGCACGAACGGAGCGAAAGGGCGGTTCACGTTGGTGGACAGCCCTATCCTTAGCCTCACGGCTATGTTGGCACTTTTGTAAGGCTTTGAAAAGAACTTTAGGTCGTTAAAAAATAGGTCAAACCTTTCTGTGCTGGCAAATCGGTCGATGGTCTGGACATTTAGTTGATTAAACCATCCTTTTATATAGAAGAGGTTGTAGTTGAGGTAATTGCTTGTGAAGGCTGCTTTTGCCTGTAGACCAGCTCTGCGAAACATCAGGGCTTTTTTGTTTCCATTATCATCCCTTTCCATATACTTTTCATCCAGCCCTGAAACCCCCACTTCAAGGCTCTGTTGAAACGAAAAGTGCCTAATCGAAGAGATGCCCAAATTCAAATTGTCATAGTCATATGTGCCATCAGATCCATCGATTGTAATTGGCTCAATGGTGGACCACTTTGTCAGGCTGCTTGTAAAACTCCAGGGAGTACCATGGATTCTATTCAAACGATACTTCAGCACTGCGGAGTGTCTATCGTAGTACTGGTAGTAGGCAATGAGCTCATGCCCCTTGCCGCTAATGTTTGAGTCTTGCACACCTACTCTGCACCAAAAGTTTTTATAGGACTTACCTAAACCAAAAATTGGTTCCACACTAAGAAGTTCGCTGCAAGTAAAGGTTAGCCGATACGCCCCGGTTTCCAGTATGTATGTAACACTCACCTCACCGATTGTAGGAAGATTAGCAAGTCGTTGTCTGTCGTTTTCAACCTTTAAGGAGTCATAGGTTTCGCCTTGCCGGGAGTAGATGAACTGCCTTAGATATTGCTCCTCCGTTCTTTTAATTCCTTTGATTTCGATGCTTTCGATAACCTCCTGGGCATCTGATATAAAGCAGATCGAAATATTAAGAATAATGGCGGCGAAACACCTGATCATACAGTTTTAACTACCCGATGGCATGGTATTCACTTTCAAGTCGATTTGAACCTCGTCGGCCATGCTAAAGCTTCTCCCCCCAACCCCAAAGTCTCTGCGGTTTATGGCGAAGCTACCTGAGAAGACAATAACAGTATCGCCGTTCTTTGTCGACTTTTGAACAGTAAATGGGAAAATGACTTCCTTCTCTGTCTCTTTGATCTTGAGCAGACCGGTCACACGGTAGCCACTATCGCTTAGTTTGACGATAGTTGATGAAATGAATCGAATAGAAGGGTAATTTTCAACATCGAAGTACTCTTCTTTCTTCAGGTGCGAGTCTCTCAGGTCAATACCCGTATTGAGAGAGCTCGTTTGAAGTGTCACGTCGAACATTGATTTCGTTAAATTGGTTGGGTCAAATGTAATTTGACCAGCTATTTCGTTCATGGCGCCCTCCACATTGATGCCAAAGTTCTTTATGGAAAAGGTGATGGCAGTTCCGTTTGATGCCGGAACGTAACCTTGTCCAAAAACCGAAAGTGACAGCGCTACAGCGAGAAATGCTAACACAGTTTTTAGTACCGACATTTTTATTTTAATTCAGCATGACCAAAATTTACGGAGAAGTCCTGACACCAAATGATGACGTAAGAAAAGTCGTCGAGCACAACAGCTTCTTCAATTTCATATGATTGTTTGCCAGTGGTAGACTTGAGTTTTCCCAGACTAACAAATTTTGTAGCTTTTGCATCATTGGTTAAATAGACGTACAAATCGGGCCCATTCTCAGTGCTAAAGGGATCAAGCACTAAAGTTCTTGTGCCGTTGCTTGAGTAAATTTTTGCACTACCCGACACTTTGTGAACCACATCAACAAATGATCCCTCTTTTAAAACAATCGCAGCTTCAGATGGATTGAAATCGTCCTCAATCGGCTCAGTGGGAGTCTCTTCTTCCCCACCACAAGCGAACAATACAAGCAGTGCTAAAGGTCTTAAGTATTTGAATGTTTTCATTTAAATTACTTTTTGGTAATAAAGTATGTAACTCCAGCCGTGAACATAGCCGATTTGTTTCTGAACCGATCATTTGGCTCAGGCGATTGTTGAACTTCCGTGTCCGTGGAGTATTCAGTAAAAAGGAACTGGAAACCAGCCTTTATTCCCCAGGTAGCATTCAGGCTGTATCTGGCAAACAGTTCCGAGTTCAGGCTTCCTATATCATTGTCAGAAATAAGCAGCACATTTAGCGATGTGGGCTTTCCCGAAGTGGTATTGCCGGAGTTTCCTTCGAAATACCTACCATCCTGTTTCGCACCAAAGGAAACACCAAAAAGGTCGATGTTAAATCCAACAAAGACCTTTGGATGAACCTGATAGCCGACGTTAAAGGATGCGTTTAGGGAATTCGCTTGAGCGGATGCAAACTGAACAGAGTCGATATTTTCGATAATGTTTTCGATAAAGAATACCTGTGGCCCTGTCTCTCCTGATGTGATTGAAGCCGGTGCTGTCAAATAGTATTGGTTTTTGCCAAGGTAGTTCGTTAGCCTGCCCCCCACTCCCAGAGACCACTTTTTTTTCTTACCTAGCTGCCAATTGTGTACATACGAAGTACTCAAGCTTCCTTCTGAGCCCCCGATGCCTAGCCCAATATCGATATTATTGTCTGCTACCTGAGCTGAGAGCTGATTTACCAAAGCAGACGAGATAATTAAAGCAATATATAATCTCTTCATAGTGCAATTTTTTATAAAGGAATAGGATCGGCAATGAATTACTTGTCGTTTGGCCGACAAGTGGTTAACTGTTCATGTTGTCAATGTGGGAGATGAATTATTTTAGGACAGAAACCTTCTTCAATTGCCGCCATCTTCATGTTCTCTAGCACTCACTTTCCTTACTCTCCAGGCCTCCAATTCAGCGTCAAGCTCCTTCTTTTGCCTTTCGGTGAGCTGTATTTTGACAAGTTCATACATATCAGGTTGACCGGCATCTACCCAACACGTAAACCAAAAATCACCAACCATCTTTATCGAGGCCCGCATTCTGTTTTCGACTTGTGCTCCCAGCATTTGGTGAAAAGCTGCCGCATATTCACGTGAATAGGTTTGAGTCATACTGCCGCCCCTTTCTTCAAACGTATATTTTTTGTCTTCCGCAAATTGAGCATTTAGCTGCTTCTCAAACCGCAGCACCGAATCGAGGGCTAAGTGCGCATTGGTAACCGCCTTCCATGCCTCCATCTGGGGATTTTTTATGTATTCGGCTTTGCCAACAAAAAAATCGTAATCCTCAAAGAAGAGTTCTGGTAGCCTCGATTCCCAGAAGCCATGTATGCCATATTGATTGGTGAGCTGGCCGTTATAGTTCTCCGTAGTGTGCAGAGGCACGTTGGCGTCGCCTATATAGTGGCCTATGTCTGTAGCATAGCGAAGAATGCGATCAATGTCTTTTTCCCGAAAAGCTTTTGTCAGGAAGTTCTTCATCGTTGCAATGTGCCAGGGAACGATGCCGTATGCATGGAGCGTGTCTTCACTATATTTTTCAACGGCCTCATTCCAATACCTCGGCATCTTGTAAACGGCGCTGTCTCCATAAATGTCGATATCTATATAGTGCCTGGCGGCTTCTTCCGGAATCGCATACCTGCGTCTGTCAGGGTTAACAGCATTTTCCTCCACATATTGAATATGGTATTTAAAGAAAACCCCTAACTCCGGAGGTAATGTGTAAACGGCCAGGTGGTTTATTTTTTGGTGAGCAAAAAATCCCCATCGGCTGCTGCCCGGGTTCGAAAATGATATATTTGCGATTAACGTCCCTAAAACGACTAATAGCCAAGTAGCTTTAAATGAAGCTGAGCATGTTATCACTTTACTGTTGGGGCGCATAGGCTTTCAGTTGCTTAACTGGAGATTATATTCCGAGAGGGTTTTGTAAATTCAAACAATACTTTTATCTTTGCGCTCTCTAAAAATGAACTGTTTACCGCAAGTACTAAAATAGTATGGCTAATCATAAATCCTCGTTAAAAAGAATTCGTTCTACAGAAGCAAAAAGGTTGAGAAATCGTTATCAGCACAAAACGACTCGTACCTTTATCAAAAAGCTTGTTGGAGCGACTGATAAAGCAGAAGCCACTGAGCTTTACAAAAAAGTAGCAGGCATGATCGACAAGCTTGCTAAGAGAAACATTATTCATAAAAATAATGCTTCTAACAAAAAGTCAAAATTGGCTAAGCTGGTTAATGCCCTAGACTAAGCGCCGATTTAGCAGAAGATTTAAAGAGCCTCTTCAATTTGAAGGGGCTTTTCGTTTTTATTGGTGGTTGATTTATTGTTTTTGGTTACCTTAAGAAGCAAATCAATCAAGTATGTCAGAAGGTAACTACGTGCAACGGCTTTCAATAAAAAGCTGGTCGGAAGATGACCGGCCGAGAGAAAAACTCATATTGAAAGGCAAATCGGTTTTGTCAGATGCCGAACTGCTTGCCATTCTCATCAACTCCGGCACAAAAAAACACTCTGCCGTCGACCTCGCTAAAATGATCCTCCAGAAGGCAAACAACGACCTGAATGCGCTGGGCAAGTTTAGCATGGCCGATTTCACCATTTTTGAAGGTATTGGTGAAGCCAGAGCCATTACTATCATGAGCGCACTTGAATTGGGTCGGCGAAGAAAGGAGCAAGCCACCGAAGTAAAGCCTGTAGTTATCACCAGTAAAGAGGCCTATATTCTCATGAGACCTTATTTGCTTGACCTCGCCCATGAGGAGTTTTGGGTTATTTTCCTGGGCCGTGGAGGCAAATTAATTTCCGTGCAACAAGTGAGTTTGGGCGGGATCAATGGCACCGTAGCCGATCCCAGGGTTATCTATAAAAAGGCACTGGAGTTGCCTGGCTGCACGGGCATAATTCTGGCACATAATCACCCGTCAGGAAACTCCAGACCAAGTCAGGAAGATATCAGGCTCACCAAGTCTATGAAGGCCGCCGGTGAGCTGCTTCAGATACATGTACTTGACCATTTGATTTTTTGTGACGAGGGATATTATAGTTTTGCAGACGAAGCAACATTATAGATAAGATGAAAGGTCCTAAGTTGATTATCAGTATTCTTGCAGTGGTTGTTGGTGTCGCTATTTTTTTAGCCAACTCCGGCGACGAATCACCCGAAGAATACATAGCTTCTATTGAAAAGGAGCGTCAGGAGAAGAACGAATTTATGCGGAGTTCGTCCGACTCTCCATTCAAAGGGAAAGAGTTTACCGAGCTAAAATATTTTCCTGCTGACCCATCCTACAAAGTCATGGCTAATGTCAATCAACTGGAGACGAAAGAGCTGGTAACGTTGGGCACCAGCGACGGGAAAACTCAGCAATACCAAAAATTTGCTTTCGTTGAGTTTGAGATCAAAGGTCAGCGGAAAAAGTTGACCTTGCTGAGGCAAGCGGGGCCAGGCATGCAAAATGTGACCTTCCTGGCTTTTGCCGACGCTACCAGTGGAGAGTCAACGTATGGCGGGGGTCGCTACCTCGACGTGTCGGTAAAAAATGCCAGGCAAATTCTGCTGGATTTCAATTTGGCCTACAATCCATACTGTGAGTACAACAGCAGTTATTCATGCCCCCTTCCTTTGAAAGAGAATGTTTTGGACATCGCTATAGAGGCAGGCGAAAAAAACTACTAGCTCGCCTACTACTTGACGCTATTTGGTTAATTTTACCCCTTCGTTTTTTTTGAAACGAGTTAAATAAGGAAGAACAGAAGCAAGGAATGAAGATTTCATATAATTGGCTGAAGGAATATATTGATCTGACAGAGAAGCCCGAGGAGGTCTCAAAGGTGCTTACCGGGCTGGGGCTGGAAGTGGAAGGGTTGGAATTTCATGAGGAGATTCCCGGAAGTATGAATGGCCTGGTGCTGGGCGAAGTGGTGGCATGCGAACCCCACCCCAATGCTGACAAGCTGAAACTGACCAAAGTTGATGTGGGTGGGCCCGAACTGTTAGGCATTGTCTGCGGTGCTCCCAATGTAGCAAAAGGACAAAGGGTTGTGGTAGCCACCAACGGCACCACCATACACCCTAAGGCAGGTGAGCCTTTTCAAATCAAGAAAGCAAAAATAAGAGGCGAAGAATCGAACGGGATGATCTGCGCAGAGGACGAAATAGGCCTGAGCAGCGACCACGGTGGCGTGATTGTGCTGGATACGCAGCTACCTAATGGTACTCCGGCTGCAGATTACTTTAAGCCAACCACAGATTACGTGTTTGAAATTGGCCTGACACCCAACAGGGCCGATGCCACTTCGCACTACGGCACAGCCAGAGATCTGGCAGCTTTTTACGGAAGGCTTTTGAAATTCCCCACTATTGACACATTCAAAGCAGACAATAAGTCGCTTTCAATAGATGTCTCTGTCGAGAATACTGAGGCCTGTCCAAGGTATGCTGGTGTTACATTAACCGGTTTAACAGTTGGGCCGTCGCCATCATGGCTCAAAGCACGCCTGGAGGCCATAGGGCTCACTCCCATCAATAACATCGTTGACGCCACCAATTATATCTGTCACGGTGTAGGACAGCCTTTGCATGCTTTCGATGCGGCGAAAATTAAAGGAGGGAAAGTGGTTGTCAAGACTCTTCCTGAGGGGACTAAGTTTACCACATTGGATGAAAAGGAAAGAAAACTCTCAGCTAACGATCTGATGATCTGCGATGCAGAGGAAGGGATGTGTATAGCAGGCGTTTTCGGCGGCACACATTCTGGGGTTTCCGATACCACGACTAGTATTTTTCTTGAGTCTGCCTACTTCTCTCCTGACTACGTGAGAAGAACTGCCATCTTGCATGGTCTGAAAACCGATGCCTCTTTCAGGTTCGAACGGGGTATTGATCCGAATGGAGCTGTAAATGCTTTGAAACATGCTGCGCTCCTTATTAAAGAAGTGGCAGGAGGAAGCATTAGCTCCGATATAGTAGATATTTACCCTCAGCCCATTGCTGACTTCAGGTTCAAAGTTCGCTTTGCCAGAGTCAATATGCTTATAGGCAAGGATATTGGAAGGGAGGCCATTCTGGCCATTCTTAAAAATCTGCAGATTGGTGTAGAAGACTTAACCAGCGATGACTTCACAGCTGTTGTGCCGCCTTACCGTGTCGACGTGCAGCGAGAAATTGACGTCGTCGAAGAGGTGTTAAGAGTATATGGCATCGATAATATTGAATTATCGGCGACTATTGGTGCCGCAACTTTGTCTGAGTTTCCGGCGGTGGATGACAACAAGCTTCAGCTTAAAATTTCGGAGTTCCTGGCCGCAAGATCTTACTATGAGATTATTACAAACTCTCTGACCAATGCTGAGTACGGCATCAAGTCAGGATTGTACGAGGAAGAGCAGAATGTCGTTATCCTAAATCGCCTGAGTGAGGAACTGGGTGTCATGCGCCAATCGATGCTTTTCAGTGGGCTGGAGGTTGTGGCTTACAACAACAACCACCGCCAAGCCAACTTGAAGTTTTTTGAGTTTGGAAAGACCTATCATAAGAAGGACAGTGGAAAATACCGGGAGCAAAATAGGCTTGCATTGTTTGCAACAGGTGCCTCTCATGAGGAAACCTGGAGACAGCCAACCAAGGCGATAGAATTCTACGATTTGTCCGCTGCTTTGCAGCAAATTTTAAATAAATTGAACATCTCAGGATACGAGACTCAACCCACCTCAGACAAGACATTTGAGTCGGGTCTTGATTTTTTGTTGAATGGGAAAGTGTTTGCAAGCATTGGGCAGGTAAACAAGAAGGCGCTAAAGCTGGCAGAGGTGAGACAGCCGGTTTTTTATGCTGACATCGACTGGAAGCAATTGCTGAAGTGGTACAAAGGCACAATTGATTATACTGAGGTGCCCAAGTTTCCGGAAGTGCGTCGTGACTTGTCAATAGTGCTGGATAAGTCAGTGAGTTTTTCGCAGGTGGAGAGAGTAGCGAGGCAAGCGGAGCGTCGGCTTATTAAAGGGTTGAATGTTTTTAGCGTGTATGAGGGAGATAAACTGGAGGCCGGCAAAAAGTCTTACGCCATCAGTTTCACTCTTCAGGATGAGAAGGAAACGCTGAAGGACAAGCAAATTGACAAAACAATGAATGCGTTGATAGCTGCTTTTGAAAGTCAGCTTGGCGCAATAATAAGGAAGTGATTACTATGAACTCAAACCAACTCAACTCGGAATTAAACTCATTGGAAAGAAAGATTTCTCTTCTTTTAAATGAATATAAAAACCTGAAAAAGGAGTTAGATCATACGAAAACGGAGAATGACGAGCTCCGTAGTGTTTTGAGTTCGAAGGAACATCAGATAAGCGACTTCCAAAATAAATTTAAAATTAGTAAGATTGCTGATAGTTTGGCATTGAGCGGAGACGACTCGACAGAACTCAAACAAGTATTAAATGAATATATTAAGGAGATAGATAGGTGCATTGCTCATTTGAGTCAATAACCTGTAAGGATAAGTGATGGGGGAACAGCTTTCGATACGGATAAAAATAGGCAACAGAGAATACCCAATGAAGGTATCGGCTCATGAAGAGGGCATGGTACGTCAGGCAGGCAAGCAATTGAATGAAAGGATGAAGTCGTATAAGGAACAATTTGGCATCGACGATCCACAAGACTTGCTGGCAATGGTGTCCTTCGACTTGCTTATTGAAAAACTGAAAGTCGACGAGACTGTTGTAGACAATGATCAGGTAACACTAGAAAAGATTACTCACCTAAATCATCTGATCACCCAGGCCTTATAAACCTGCATATCATTTTTTACACTGTGCTTCTGTAGCAATTTCTGCTGGTGCTAACTAGTAATAGTATACACCTTATATTAAATGTTATGGACACAACCGTATATATCATCCTATTTGCCTTTGTGGGGATTGTGGCTGGCTTTCTCGTGGGGAGAATGGCTCTTAAGAAATCCTATGCGTCTAAGGAATCGGACATTGCAGAAAAGAGTAAGCTACTTGTAAAGGAAGCTGAGATTGAAGCTGAGAACATCAAGAAGAATAAAATTCTTGAAGCCAAAGAAAGATTCCTGAAGCTAAGGGAGGAATTTGAGGAGGAGTCTAATAAGAAAAAGGCCATCATCATCTCCAACGAAAACAAGATCAAGCAAAGAGAGCAGGCGCTGTCGAAGCAGTTTGAGCAGAACAAGAGAACCGAGGCGGAGTTGGACTCTGTCAAGGAGAATCTGAACGCACAAATGGAGATAATGAAAAAGAGGAAGGAAGAGCTGGATAAAATCAGACAGCAGCAAGTGGAGATCCTCGAAAAAATTTCAAGCCTCACTGCCGACGAAGCAAGAGAGCAGCTGGTGGAAACGCTGAAAGACGAAGCTCGTTCCAAGGCGTCGTCTCATATTAAAGAGATTATTGAAGAGTCGAAGCTGACTGCTACCAAGGAGGCAAAGAAGATCGTTCTCCAGACAATTCAGCGGACTGCTACGGAGCATGCCATAGAAAACTGTGTTTCTATTTTCAATATTGAAAGTGACGACATCAAAGGCAAGATCATTGGCCGAGAGGGTAGAAACATCCGGGCATTGGAAGCAGCCACAGGAGTGGAGATCATTGTTGACGATACACCAGAAGCCATCATCATCTCGGGCTTTGATCCAGTGCGCCGTGAAGTAGCCAGATTGTCTTTGCACCGCCTGGTGCAGGACGGCAGGATTCATCCGGCCCGTATTGAAGAGATTGTAGCCAAAACTGCCAAGAACATCGACGACGAAATTGTAGAAATTGGTGAGAAAACTGTGATTGAGTTGGGCATTCATGGGGTGCACCCTGAATTGATCAAAATGGTTGGCCGGATGAGGTTCCGTTCATCTTACGGACAAAACCTGCTGCAGCACTCAAGAGAGGTTGCGAAGCTCTGCGCTACGCTTGCGGCCGAGCTTGGGCTCAATGCCAAGATGGCTAAGAGAGCAGGTCTTCTGCATGATATTGGCAAGGTGTGGCCCGAGGAGCCAGAGCAGCCACATGCTATTTTGGGTATGGAGTTGGCCAAAAAATACAAAGAGCATCCTGATGTGTGCAACGCCATTGGCGCTCACCACGATGAAGTGGAAATGACAGCGATGATTTCACCTATCATTCAGGCATGTGACGCTATTTCAGGTTCAAGGCCGGGTGCCCGCCGTGAGGTGATGGAGTCGTATATCCGCCGACTGAAGGAGCTGGAAGCTTTGGCGCTGGAGTTTGACGGTGTGAACAAGTGCTACGCCATTCAGGCTGGTCGTGAGCTCAGGGTGATTGTGGACGCTGATTCGGTGTCTGACCAGAGAGCTGGGGACATGTCGTTTGAGATTAGCCAGAAGATCGAGAGAGATATGCAGTACCCGGGACAGATAAAGGTGACTGTAATTCGTGAGATGAGATCAATTGCCTACGCCAAGTAGACCGGTATTCTGTTAAAAAAAGTAAGCCTTTAGTTTTAAGCCCGTTGAGGGTCGAAAAACTAAAGGCTTTTTGTTTGTCTATTCTTTTTCTGCCACTACAGGAGCCGGAGCAGCAACACCAGCTATTTTTTCTTTGATTTTCTTTTCTATTTCTTCCATCAGTTCAGGGTTGTCAAGCAGCAATTCCTTTACTGAATCTCTTCCCTGGCCCAGCTTGGTTTCCTGGTACGAGAACCACGAGCCTGACTTTTTCACAATGTCCAGGTCAACGCCAATGTCGATGATCTCGCCCACTTTGGAGATGCCCTTGCCGTACATGATGTCGAACTCAACAATTTTGAATGGCGGCGCCACTTTGTTCTTTACCACCTTCACCCGGGTGCGGTTGCCAGTCACATTGTCTGCACCTTCTTTTATTTGACCCACACGACGAATGTCAAGCCTAACCGAAGCGTAAAACTTTAGCGCATTACCACCAGTGGTCGTTTCAGGATTTCCGAACATCACGCCTATTTTCTCTCTCAACTGGTTGATGAATATGCAGGAACAGCCTGTTTTGTTGATAGTACCTGTCAGCTTTCTCAATGCCTGCGACATCAGCCTGGCTTGCAAGCCCATTTTGCTGTCACCCATTTCTCCCTCAAGTTCTCCTTTGGGTACAAGGGCAGCTACGGAGTCAATCACAATGATGTCAATAGCGCCTGAACGGATCAGGTGCTCCGTAATTTCCAGTGCCTGCTCTCCATTATCTGGCTGAGAGATGAGTAGGTTCTCGGTGTCTATACCAAGCTTTTCTGCATAGGATTTGTCAAAGGCATGCTCTGCATCAATGAAAGCAGCAAGACCTCCCTTTTTTTGTGCCTCCGCAATGCAGTGCATCGAAAGGGTGGTTTTACCTGATGATTCCGGTCCGTAAATTTCAATTACCCGGCCTCTTGGAATTCCACCAACACCAAGAGCAATGTCAAGCCCTAAAGAGCCCGTAGAAATGGCCGGGATATCAACCACTCGCTCATCGCTCAGCTTCATGATGGTGCCTTTGCCGTAAGTTTTTTCAAGTTTGTCGATGGTCAGCGCCAGCGCCTTCAGTTTTTCAGTTTTATCGCTCATGATGTGTGATTAAAAATTTGAGTATTGGGGCTGTGAATTTACTATGATTCGCCTCAAATACCAACGCTATCAGGGGCAGATTTACCCTGTCACACAACAATAGCCTTCAGCTATTCTCTTCCGCCTTTTGACTGACTTCCATCTCAGCGGCTGTGGGTGTTTCCCAGAAAGTGAGGAAGATATAAATACAAAATGCTGTGCCCAGCGGAAAATTGAAGAAGTAGAAAACGGCAGGAGCCATCGACGCTTTTTGTGCCCATTTCTGGTTAGCCAGAATGCCGGCAGCCAACACAAACTCAATAAGGGCCAGCCCAACATAGAAAAACGGGAAGGCATACATAAGGGCAGCAGGATGCCTGAGCGTAAGCCCACCTATATGGATATCACTAAATATTTCCCAGCTATCGAAAAAATAGACAGCGTTGTACATAAAAGCTGAGAACACCAGGTGCAGAAGTGATACGACAATCAGAATTTTTCCGATGATCTTATTGTGCCTTTGAAATTGTTCAGGAGACTTCATATAGACAAGGTAATGATTAGTACTATGTTTTACAAGGTATTATACGCTTGACACTCTAAATGGTTGGGCGATTTGCTTCCTATACAATATTTTTCGTCGTTAGGTGTTGAAGAGCTAAATTGGAATCGTGAAGAAAAAGATTGTTTTAACGATCGCTCTGCTTTTGGTAGCGGCATTGGTCTATTATAGAGATTTGATCAGCTATGGGTGGATGCAGGGCAAAGGGCAGTTTGAGATCTTGTGGGAAGCTCAACCGATTGGGGAATTTCTAGAGTCGCCCGACTTCCCGGATTCTTTAAAGGCCAAGCTAAGGCTCATTCAGCAGATAAGGTCTTTTGCCGTCGACTCTCTGGGTATTTCCCCTTCTGACAACTACACGACGATGTATAATCAGAAGGGCGAAAATTTACTCTGGAACGTAACTGCTGCAGAGCCATTCGCCCTGGTGCCTTATCGCTGGAAGTTTCCGTTTCTGGGGTCGTTTCCCTACAAGGGGTATTTTGACCTGGAAAAGGCGAAGCTTGAAAGGGAGAGGCTGGACTCAGCTGGCTACGACACGCATATCGGCATGGTAAGCGGTTGGTCCACACTCGGCTGGTTTAAGGATCCAATTTTGAGTAAAATGCTGGAGAGGTCTGAGGGTGATTTGGCTGAATTGATCATCCATGAGCTTACACACGGCACGCTTTACGTTAAAGACAGTGTGGAGTTTAATGAGAACCTGGCCAGCTTTGTGGGAAGAGTGGGTGCCATTCAGTTCTTAAAGAACCGGTTTGGGCAAAACTCAGCTGAACTTACATCGTATGTAAATTCAGAGGTCGATTACGAAAAGATCTACCGCCACTATTTGAATGGGGCACGAAAATTGGATAGCTTATATAAAACTATGGACGAATCAATGTCTGTTGCCATGAAAAGTGAGCAAAAAAAGGACATGATTTATGACATTATGAAAAACCTGGACACCCTGCGCTTCGAAGAAAGAAAGCCGTTTCAGTGGAAAGCTGAGAACAGGTTGCCCAACAATACCTTCTTTATGTCATACCTGAGGTACCGTGGGAAGATGACCAGTTTCGAAAACGAATTGCAAGAGAGGTTTGGGGGTGACCTTAGGGCATATGTGACTTATTTAAAAGGAGTATATCCTTCGTTATGAAAAATATACTGACAAAAATAGGTGGGTTAATAGCACTCGCAGGAATTTTTTCAGCGTTCGGTCAGTACGCTGGTGATCGTGCATTTAGAACCCTTAGTAACCGAAGTTTCAAAAAGGGTGAGCTTTTGGAGTACAGGCTGCACATTGGCATGCTGACCGCCGGTGAAGCTACCATGAGCATTCTGCCGGATATCGAAAGGCGCAACGGGAGGCCTTGCTACCGCATCGATGTCTACGGAAAGACTACAGGCCTGGCCGATTTCTTGTACAGTGTAAAGGACAACTGGGGCACTTACTATGACACCGCCTCACTTGTGCCCCATCAGTTTTACAGGAATATTCAGGAAGGAAGGTACAGAAAATACGAAGTGGTTGATTTTGATCACCAGAATGAAAAGGCCAAGGTGACCACGCTGGACAAGCATACCTTTAAGCCCAAGGACACAAAAATGTATGACATACCGTCCAATATTCAGGATCTGGTAAGCGGTTACTACTACATCCGGACGCTTGATTTTTCAAAAACTCAGCCTAACGATACTCTTCATGTAAAAGCCTTTTTCGACAAAGAGCTTTTCGATATGAAAATCAGGTTTGTAAGGCGTGAAGTGCTGAAGACTAAACTCGGCAAGATCAAAACCTTGGTATTCGCCCCGGTCATGCCCGAAAACAGTATTTTCGAGGGGGAAGATGCAATCTTGCTATGGATGTCTGACGACGCCAACAAGATTCCATTAAAAGTGAGAGCTAAGATGTTTTTAGTGGGTTCGGTTGATATTGATATCACCGACGCAAAGAATATTAAGTCTAAGCTGGCGGTCGTTGAAGAGTAGTATTAACAAATTGTTACCGCTTTTACATTCAGTTCTTTATTGTCTACTTTTAACCCGTCTTTAGTATTCGTAGCTGGTATTTTTCAGTTGAGTTATAGAAAAACAGCACTAAGACCTGGTTTTAAATTATCGTAATCCCCTTTGAACAATGGGAAATAAGCAATCGCAAAAGGTACTGGTAGTAGACGATGAAGCTGACATATTAGAGCTGCTAAAGTACAATCTGGCCAAAGAAGGTTATGACGTAAAGACGTCACTCGATGGTAGAAAGGCTGTTGAAATTGCCAAAACCTACCATCCTGACCTCATTCTGCTGGACATAATGATGCCTCATCAGGATGGTGTGGAGACATGCAGGCAGCTAAGAGAAATACCAGAGCTCAATAACTCATTCGTTATTTTCCTAACGGCACGGTCTGAAGAGTACTCGGAGGTAGCAGCTTTTGATATCGGAGCCGACGATTATATTACAAAGCCGATAAAGCCGAGGGCTTTAATGAGCAGGATAAACGCCTTGTTCAGAAGAGATTCTAAAAAGAAGAAGGACAACAATCAGGTATCGGCCGGTGATTTGAGTATTGATCGGACAAGCTACACTGCTACAATTGGAGAGGATAAGATCAACCTCCCAAAAAAGGAATTTGAGCTGCTGTACTTTCTCGCCCAAAACCCCGGAAAAGTATTTAGCCGGGATGATCTGTTGCAGAACATTTGGGGCACCGACGTTTATGTGTTGGCACGCACAGTAGATGTGCATATCAGAAAAGTCAGAGAGAAAATAGGAGAAGGATATATATCTACCGTAAAAGGCGTTGGATATAAGTTTGAGGCTAACTAGGCTTTTATGTTGCTTAACTCCCGGGCTCTTGCGCTGCTGCTATCTGTTTCTATATCCGTTATTACTACCGCTTTTTTGTACCTGGTGCCTCAGGTAACCGTCACAGCCCTTTTTGTGGCATTTGGGCTTTCGTTTTCATCCTCCTATCTCTTGATTAGCCTCGTGCTCGAATTTCTTTTTTTTAAGGAAATCAATGGCATTAACGAAGCATTTGAAAACATAAGGAAAAAAGATTTCACGGAAGTAGATGATCCCTCTTCGAATCCCTTTAGTCCACTTAATAGAATCAACGAAGAGATTTATTCCTACGCAAAAATCAAGCAGAGGGAAATTGACGAGTTGAAAAAGATGGAGGCTTTCAGAAGGGAGTTTCTTGCTGATGTTTCCCACGAGCTGAAGACACCCATTTTTGCCGCTCAGGGATTTGTGCACACACTTTTGGATGGGGCGGTAGAAGACAAGTCTGTTCGAATCAAGTTCCTGAAGAAGGCCGCCAAGAGCCTGGATGGCCTGGATATTCTGGTGCACGACCTGTTAACCATCTCCCAAATGGAGACCGGTGAAATAAAAATGCACTTTGAGGACTTTGACGTTCGGGAGCTTACCGAGGAAATATTCGAACAGTTTGAAGACAAAGCAGAGAAGAAAAACATCAAGCTTAGTTATACGAAGTTGGGGAAGGCCCCGATTTATGTTCACGCTGATTTTCAGAGAATCTATCAGGTGCTGACTAACCTCATTTCGAATGGTATCAAGTATACCAAGGATGAAGGTATGGTGGAGATCGATTTTGAAGAGGGAAAGCATGATGTAACGGTATTCGTCAAAGACACCGGGCGTGGAATACCCCCTGAAGACTTGAAGAGGGTTTTTGAACGCTTCTATAGGGTGGAGAAGAGCCGGTCGAAAG
This sequence comes from Imperialibacter sp., assembly GCF_040222815.1. GTDB lineage: Bacteria > Bacteroidota > Bacteroidia > Cytophagales > Cyclobacteriaceae > Imperialibacter. The sequence goes on from NZ_JAVKCH010000019.1 coordinate 340,563, forward strand.
AGAAGGGGGGGACTGGTCTGGGGCTTGCCATCGTCAAGCACATTATCGAAGCCCATGGCAGCAAAGTCAGCGTTACCAGCACAGTAGGCAAAGGCTCCACTTTCTTTTTTAAACTCCGTAAGAGCGACGTGGAGGAAATTGAAGTACTCCGTGACGACTCACCAGACGAGGACGAGTAGTAACTGCCGCTACGAAAAAATAATTAGCTAAATTTTGGGTGATGCTTTTGAAGCAGCTATACTGCCGCAAGTCTGAGGACACCTGCTGGACGGAAATAGCATTCAAGCGGCGTGAACAAATACCGACTAGGCAAGTTTCAAATGGACAAGCAGACCTGAACAACCTAACCCATCAATGACAATCAGTGTAATCATTCCAACCTATAATGAAGAGCAGAATATCGTTCGTCTGATTGAAAGCCTGAAACGGCACGGTGATGACAGAAGTAGGGAAATAATCGTTGTGGATGGAGGGAGCGATGATGCCACTGCCCGATTAGCGGCGGCTGCCGGGGCGGTTGTGGTTAAAACTGCCACAAGACGGCGATCAGTGCAAATGAATCTGGGCGCTGAAAAAGCCAGCGGCGATGTGCTCTACTTTGTGCACGCCGATGTTGTTGTTGAGCCGGATTATGTTGCCGATATTTCTGAATCACTCTCTCTGGATTACGAAAGCGGCTGTTATCGCTATCGCTTTAACTCGAACAAGGCATCGCTTAGAATCAATGCTTTTTTCACGAGGTTCCCATTTCTTTGGTGTCGGGGCGGTGATCAAACGCTTTTTATCACAAAAGAGCTTTTTTGGAATTTGGGCGGCTTTCAGGAGGACTATCTGATCATGGAGGACTATGACATCATAGAACGGATAAAGAAAAGAAGCAGCTTCCGGATCATACCCAGGGAGATAGTAGTGTCAGCAAGAAAATATGACGCCAATAGCTACCTTCGGGTTCAATTTGCTAACTTTTTAGTTTTTAGCATGTATTTTTGGGGCTCTTCTCAGCATAGGCTGACAAGCCTTTATAAAAAACTACTCAAGACTGATCAATAGGTTCTATGGAAAGTTACATCACTGGAGTTCAGCAAGCAGGCATAGGTGTGCCGGATATCGATAAATACTGGCCCTGGTATAGTAAAATGTTTGGGCTGTCTGTTGCCATCTTCGACGATAGGGCTGAAGCGGCACTTATGACGCCCTACACCGGCGGAGAGGTGCATTCCAGAAGGGCCGTGCTGGCCTTGAACATGGCAGGCGGTGGCGGTGCGGAAATTTGGCAGTTTACAAGCAGAACGCCCGGCAGTTGCTCTTTTAACCCGGTGTATGGCGACCTGGGCCTTTTTGCCCTAAAGATCAAAACCCGAAACATTAAATCGTTTGTAGCACTGGCTCAAAGTGCCAAAGCGGAGGTGTCAGAGATTCTGACCGACGCTAAAGGAAGAGGGTATGCGTGGGTAAAGGATCCGATGGGCAATATATTCCAGGTTGTTGAGATTTCAGAAGGCTGGTTCGGGGAGAATGGTAACCTAACCGGGGGTATTTTCGGAGCCGTTGTTGGGGTTTCGTCAGTGGACAAATCGCTGCCATTTTACCAGACTTTGCTTGGCACTTCAGGCGTAGTATTCGATGAAGAGGCCAATGGGGATAAGTTCGTCGATGCTGACTCACCGGCCGTCCGACGACTGGTGTTAAGCAAAATTCCCGGTCAAGTTGGGGCATTTAGTCAGCTGCTGGGCGGGATAGAGCTTGAGCTTGTTGAACGGAAAGACAAAGCAGGAAAAAGAATTTTTGACGATACCAGATATTGGGGCGACTGCGGATTCATTCACCTTTGCTTCGACGTGCTGGATATGGAGCCTCTTCAGAACGTGCTGAACAAAGCTGGCCACAAATTTACCATTGACAGCAAAGGAACTTTTGCCATGGGAGAAGCCGGAGGCCGGTTCGCCTATGTGGAAGACCCTGACGGGGCCCTGATAGAGTTGGTGGAAACTCACAAAATCCCGATCATGAAGAAATATGGTTGGTTTTTGGATCTTACGAAGCGAAAGGGAAACAAGCCGTTGGCCAAGTGGATGTTCAAGGTGTTGGCCATGGCGAGCCCCAAAGCGAAAGCACTGGACTAATTTCCTGCCTGAGGGATATTAGCTTCTCTGGTGTACCACTTTTTGATCACAACTTCTGTCGGCTTGTTTTGTGGCGTGTAGTCGTTGTTCTCCATTCCGCCAGCCTTAGGATGATCAGGATACCATTTCCAAAGAAACCCACCAGAAAACCATGGCTCGTCCCAGAAAGACTGGAAGAGCGCTTCATACGTATTGCTTTGGGCCTGCAGGTTTAGTGGCTGTTCTTTCTCGTTCAATTCCCAATGCTTAGCTGCTGCATAGTCTGCGCTACGGTAGCCATATTCAGTGAACAGAATGGGGCGGTTAAATTTTTGTGAAAGTTTTTCCAGCGACTTTTTCGGCTCTGCCCAATTTTTCTTTAGCTGTTTTACTGAAGGCGTTTTTTCGTCGCTAATAGGGAAGTATGCATCAATGCCGATGTAGTCCACCTGTTCCCAGCAGCTCACCTCCATATAATTGTCCCAGTTGGCAGCATACGTTAGTTTACCCTTGAAGTTCGCCCGGCATGTGGTAGCAAGTTTCACCCAAAAATCAGGGCGGTGTATGATGGCCTGATTGAATTCAGTGCCAATGCAAAAAATCTCCGCATTCAAGGAGTCGGCCACTTTCAGGTAGGTCATGATGTAGCTCAGGTAGTTTTCTTCCCATGCCGCCCATTCTTCCTCTGTTTCCAGCACGAAATCACCTGCCCAGCCGTCTCCCCGCACCCACACATGCGGCTTTACCATTACCTTCAGGCCTTTGCTATGGGCAGCCACAATCTGTTGGCCAACGCCATTGGCCGTTTCCCCTCCCCACTGACGGGAATGATTGAAGTGCAGCTCTGAAGAATGACCGGGAGCAAAAGCAAAAGGAATAATGGCTACCCATTTGGCACCCACGCTGTCTAAGTGCTCAAGCTCTTCCTCCGGACTTACCTCTCTGCCGGCCACCAAAGACACGCCGCTTATCTTTTGCCCCAAATGGACTGGAGCGTTTTGCATATAGCAACCAGACAGCGTCGTGGCGATAAATGCTGAGACAAGTATAGAGAGTTTAAGATGATTCATAGCCTGAAAGCGAAATATTAAGAAATATGACACTTTTCAGGCGCATTTCAAATCATTCATCAACCGGTATTTCGCATGGCGCTTGCTATGGCATTGATGGTAATGAGCAAGTGAGTGAGGGTTACCTCCGTCTTGTCTGATCCTTCCTCTTTCTCTTTGCGCCACTTTTTAAGCAAGCTCACCTGTGTTTTGTGAAGGTTGTCCATTAGCGAAGCTCTCAAAAGACTGGAGTAGTAGTGGTTTCTACGCCTTTCCTTCATTGGTCTTCCCAAAAGGCCTTCAAGTGCTTCACTTGTTTTCTTTAACTCTGAAATAAAGATGTTGAGGAATTTGTCTCTCACTTTGTCATCAGTTACCAGCGAAGCATACTCCTTCATGATCAATTCATCGGTGGAAGCAAGGCTGGTGTCGATGTTGGTGAAAACATAACGGATGAGGGGATCAAACTTGATAGCCTTCTTGAACTCCGCATAGATTTCGGGCTGATTATCTCTCAAATTCTGCAGGGTAGAACCAACGCCGAACCAGCTAGTCATATTGTACCTCGACTGGCTCCAGCTAAATACCCACGGAATGGCTCTCAAATCCTCAAGCGATTTGGCACCGGACCTTCTCGCAGGTCGTGAGCCAATTTTACTAGATTCAATAGCATCGATGGGGGTAGCTTCCCTAAAAAACTGTATGAAGCCTTCTTCATGCATTAAGTTCTCGTAGTAGCCTTTGCTTTCGTTGGCAAGCTTTTCAAGAATTTCAGCCATTGGGTGATACTTTCTTTCAGTCACTCCGTCCAAAATAGTTCTGGCCGCAGTGCTTGCAACCAGCAGTTCCAGGTTGTATTCGGCGTTTACCTTATTGGCGTATTTTTGCGCTATGGTTTCGCCTTGCTCCGTCAATCGGATAGCACCCTGCAGGGAAGAATGAGGAAGGGCGTTAACGAAATAGTGCGTCGGGCCAGCGCCCCGGCTGATAGATCCGCCTTTGCCGTGGAAGAAAACAATTTTCACACCCAGATCACGTCCAATTTGGCTCAGCCGAGACTGTGCTTTGTACAGGTTCCACTGGCTGGCCATGATGCCACCATCTTTGTTGCTGTCGCTATATCCTACCATTACTTGCTGGAAGAGCGAGCTGGCCTGATTCTTAGTTTTTATGTATTTAATGCTTCTTTTGGTGAAAGGATGCTCCAAAAAGCCTTGTAAAATTTGGCCACCGTTTTCAAGGTCTTCGATCGTTTCAAGCAATGGAACCACAGGCAAAATACAAACGAGCCCTTCTTCCGACTGGGTTGTTAGTCCTGCTTCTCTCGCCAGCAGATAAACGGCTAGCAAATCGGAAACACTCCTGGTCATGCTGACAATGAGTGAACCAATGCCTTCTGCACCGTACTTTGAAATATGTTGCTCCACCACCTTGAGGCAGTCCACCACCGCCTGGGCGTTTTCACCCAACGGAATATTCTTGTTGGCAAACGGCCGGTTGGAGGCTAGCTCTTTGTTGAGAAACGCCAGTCTCTCTTCTTCGTTCCACTGTAGGTACTCTGCTCCTTTCAGCCCGGCGGCGTCCATCAGCTGAGAAATAGCCTTGTCGTGAAATGCGCTGTTTTGCCGAATGTCGAGGCGGGCCAGGTGTAGACCAAACGTTTCTACGATCCTAATGGCCCCTATCACCTCATCAAAGGCAATAGATTTGGCACCATAGTCTATCAAGGCGTCTTTTAAAATGGTGAGATCGTCTATGAGCTCTTTTGAACCCGCATAGGCGCCTTTGAAGTCTTGTAGCTCAGTGGCATGCCCTCTTTTAGTGTCAATGGGCAGGCGAGCCATCAGAATATTGACGAATTGGCGAAATGCTTCACCTTTATTGCGTTGCAAAGCTTCAATTCCTTTCTCACCCAACTCATGCATAAGGTGGTAAGCCCTCTCTCTTAGTGGGGGGTACACTTTATCAATATCGCAGGCCAGACTAAGGTGCTTTACGAGCATAAGCAACCGGCGGCGAACTACCACGATGGCATTGAGTCTTAAGGTTTGCAGCGTTTCGGCGGTCACCTGAGCCGTTACCAACGGGTGGCCGTCTCTGTCTCCACCCACCCAGTCACCAAAGCTGATCTTTGGAAAACTAGTGCTATTGAGGAGAATAGATCTATCGAACCCTGCGTCGTCCCACGCTTGTATCATTCGACGGTCAAGCACTGGTATCACGTCAGGAAACACATTTACGAGATAGTGAAGTATATTCCTTAATTCCGAGGCTACGTCTGGTTTCTCAACATAAATCTCTCCTGTTTTCCAAAGGCGATACAATACCAGCTTGATATTATGTCTGATATTGTCCTTCTCCTTTTTCGTGTACATCTGGTTTTCTCGCTGCACAATGAGGAGGTAAAGCTCCCTGTGGTGCTCAAGCACCGACGCCCGTTTGGCCTCTGTGGGATGCGCTGTGAGCACGGGCTCTATTGAAATTTCGGCAAGTTTACTGGCAATGTCTTTTGGACTGACCCCAGCTTCTTTGAGCGACTGCAAATTTTTGGCCCACAAACCACTGATGCTTGGTAGAGACTGGTCTTCCAAATGTCTGCGACTCTGCACAGCGGCATTCACCTCAACCATGTTTACTATTTGAAAAACCAGAGAGTATAGCTGAATCTCCTTTTCAGTGAGTTGATCAGTATTGCTAAAATTTATTTTGTTGATCCAGGGAATCTTGGAAGCAATGGCTTCTTCTCCGTTTTCGGATAGCGAATCCTTAAGGGCTTCCAGCAAAAAGGTCAGGTCTTCGTAAGGCTTGCCAAGTTCAATCCTTACCTGTTCCAGCACGTCTGTCATAAAGCTATAATTTTTATGTCGGCATAGCCTTTGGTTGGCTTGAGCCGACTGGGTGTAAATTAGGGCTTCCAAAAATAGTGATTCTTAATGGAAAGGCTATGTGAGTAGAGAGGAGATTAGTGCTCGTTGCGAAATATTATGAAATCTTCATAATATTTATGAAATAAATTTAAATTATTCAATGGAGTGCATGAGGCTGCATGGCCTTCCATCAATTACGCAAGGGCTCGACAGAGGATGTTTTACCTGACCACCACTCCGTTCTTAACTCCTTTGTTGCTTGTAGCCGGATTATAAACCATTCCATTCACCACAGTGAACATAACCCTTCCATCTTTGGTGATGATAAATGTGGCAGGATCACCGAATGAGATGCTTCCATCAGGTGTTTGGTAAGCGCCGATAATATTGATCGGCAAGTCAACATATCTCCCAACCAGCTTTCTCACCTTCACATAAGTGTACCCTTCCTGTAGCCAGTTGTTGATTTTGTCTGCTGGAATGGCCTCCATTGTTTCGAAAATGTCCGGGTAAACTTTCCCTGGCACGATCGTCATTCCGGTCGCATCAATTTCGTCGTAGCCAAAATAGACCGACATGTCGCCAAAGTCTTCAATATAACCTGCCACGTCATAGGTTCTAAGGTCTTCACGGGTGTTCTCCCTGAGTCTTATTGCCAAGTCCATAGTGTACCAGCTGTTTTCAAGCGCTAGCTGCCCATTTTTAACCAGCAGATCTACATAGTACCTTCCATTTTCAGGTATTTTGAAATAGTCGTTGCTATCAAGCTTTTTATAACTCCCATCAGCTATGCTTTGCAGAGTGCCCAACAGAGCAAGAAAATGCACCTTTCTGATTACTTGCTTTTCAGGGTCGTCAGCGTAGGCACCGCATTCGATTAGTATTGTGCCGGTTCCCCACTTCTGAATGTTGTCACCAAACGCCCTCGGCTCAAAGGTGTCGTCGTACCTGGCGGTGTGGCCGGGCATGTAGTTTTGCACCAGGTTGTTAAGTTTGACCACGACTTGCAGGGCGGCCTTTCTTGATTCATTAATGTCTTTTGCTTCGTTATAGGCGGGTGCCAAAAAAGACAGAGACGCTGGCTTTCCGGTGCTGCCAGCACTGGTTGCCGAATTCTGGTCGTGCAGGTTGAAACCGAAATCAGGATTCAGGCTGTCTCTGACATGCTTCAATAACTGTGCTTCCGGCGACTGTAGCCTTACAGCATCTCTGTTGATGTCAATACCCAGGGCATTTCTTCTTTGAAACTGCTCCGCTCCGTCGGGATTCAGCATGGGAATGAAGTACAAAGTGACGCCTTTTAAAAGGGCTTCCTTTTCTTTGGCAAACTGGCTTTTATCAGAAAGGAAGTTGAACATATCGAGCAGCACCCTGGTGGCAGTTGTTTCGTCGCCGTGCATTTGCGACCAAAGCAGCACCTTTACCGGGCCTGTACCGGCTTTCACCAAATAAATGCTCCGCCCCTCTATGCTCTCACCTGCTTTGGTAACAGAGAAGCCTTGTTTTGTTTTGAGGTTCAAAAGAAGTGGCTCCACGTCGCCGTGTTTGAACCGCCTTACTGAGATGCTTTTCTCAGCGAAGTCGTCATAGGCTGCTTCCACTTTTGTTAAAAACTCATTTTGCTGGCCGAAAGCCTGCTGGCAGAGCAATGCGGTAAGAAACAGGAAGGTTGATCTTTTCATATTGGGTTCTTTTCAACAAGGAAGGATAAATATCATCTATTGGCAACCTTAATTTAACCATTGAAGGCTTTTTGCTTTTTGTGTGATAGCTTTGTGGTCGGAATTAGTTTTGCTTCATGAAGAAAGAAAAATTTGAGGACTGGATTTTGTTTGAAAATGAGAACTACCTGCTGATAAACAAGCCTCCTTTTCTTTCTACCCTCATGGACAGACAGAGCGAGCGAAACATACTCGATTTGGCCAGGGGCTATGTAGCCGATGCTCAGGTAGCGCATCGGCTCGACAAAAACACATCGGGAGTGATTGCCATCGCTAAAAATCCGGAGGCTTACAGGAGCCTGGCAATTCAGTTTGAAAAAAGGAAGGTGTATAAAATATACCATGCGCTGACGGATGGCATCCACAAGTTTGAGGATCACAAAGTGGCTGTTCCCTTGCTTACAACCGGAAAGGGTGAGGTAAAGCCTAGCCGGAAAGGAAAGGCATCGGAGACTATACTGAATTCTGTAAAAGCGTTTTCCAATCACACCCTGTTGAGCTGCAAGCCGCTGACGGGCCGTATGCACCAGGTGAGAGTGCATTGCGCTTATGCGGGGGCGCCTATTGCCGGCGACGAGCTATACGGTGGTAAGTGGCTTTACTTGTCCAGCCTTAAGCGCAAGTTTAACATTGGCAAGTTTGAAGAAGAGCAACCGTTGATCAAGCGCTATGCGTTGCATGCCCATGAGTTGGCCTTCAAAGACCTTGATGGTAAGAAAGTAGGGGCTGTGGCTCCTTACCCAAAGGATTTTGAGGTACTGATCAAGCAGTTGGAGAAGAATAGCTGATCCGGCGGAAGTTGATTTTGGCAAGCGGTCGGAGCTAACTTAAATATTTTCAGGGCATTATTGTAATTCAATTTTTATACTTCTATCTTTGTGTCCCTTTTTGAGGGCAAGGTATATTCTGTACACAATAAAGAAATTAAAGCTGTTTCGATAAATGGATACGATAAGCTACAAAACACAGTCTCTAAGCAAGGCGAAAATTGAGAAGAACTGGGTAGTGATTGATGCTACTGATCAGATTCTTGGTCGTTTTTCAAGCCGGGTGGCTAATATTCTTCGTGGGAAGACAAAAGCTAGCTACACTCCGAATGCGGACTGTGGAGATAACGTGATCATTTTGAATGCCGAGAAGGTTCGCCTTACTGGTAAGAAAATGAACAACAAAACATACATCCGTCACACAGGTTATCCTGGTGGTCAGCGTTTTGCTTCACCTAGAATGGTGTTGGAAAAAGACCCAAGAAGACTTGTGGAGATGGCAGTAAGAGGAATGCTTCCAAAGAATAGCTTGGGCAGAGAGCAATTCCGTAACCTTTATGTTTATGCAGGCACTGAGCACCCTCATGCTGCACAACAACCAAAAGAAATCAAGGTAACATATTAGTATTTAGTTAATGGACGTAATCAATACCATAGGCAGAAGAAAGACCTCCGTAGCGAGACTATATCTTCAGAGCGGAAAAGGTACTTTCAACGTAAACGAAAGAAGCCTTGAAGAATACTTCCCTTCAGAAATTCTTCGTCTGATTGTTCAGCAGCCTCTTGAACTTACCAGCGAGTCGGGCAAGTATGATATCAAAATCAATGTTGACGGCGGTGGGATCAAAGGTCAGGCTGAAGCGATTCGTTTGGCCATTTCCAGGGCGCTTTGCGAAATCAGCGAGGAGTTCCGTCCGGCATTGAAAAAGGAAGGCTTCCTTACCAGAGACCCTCGTATGGTTGAACGTAAGAAATACGGCCGTGCTAAGGCTCGTAGAAGATTCCAGTTCAGTAAGCGTTAATCAGTATTTCATATACTTTATATATAATTAATGGCTAATCTAGAATACAAGGACTTACTAGACGCTGGTGTTCATTTCGGACACTTAACGAGAAAGTGGGATCCCCAAATGGCTCCATACATTTTCATGGAGAAGAATGGAATCCATATTATCGATCTTAACAAAACGCTTGTGTGCCTCGAAGAAGCGTCTAAAGCACTCAAGCAAGTAGTACGTTCAGGCCGTAAGGTGATGTTCGTGGCTACGAAGAAGCAGGCCAAAGACCTGGTGGCTGATGAAGCAAGAAGGCTGAAGATGCCTTATGCTACTGAGCGCTGGTTGGGCGGTATGCTTACAAACTTTGCTACTATCCGCAAGTCATTGAAGAAAATGCAGGGTATTGACAAGTTGATGAAGGAAGAAAGCTTCACCGGACTTGCCAAGAGAGAGCGTTTGATGGTGACTCGTGAAAAGGAGAAACTGGAAAGAGTACTTGGCGGTATCGCTGACCTTACTCGTCTTCCTGCAGCTCTTTTCATCGTGGATATCAAGCGTGAGCACATAGCGGTGAAGGAAGCTCAAAAGCTGAACATCCCTGTGTTTGCTATCGTGGATACGAACTCAAACCCTAACGAGGTTGATTTCCCTATCCCAGGTAACGATGATGCTTACAAGTCTGTGAAACTAATTTTATCTTACATCTCTGAAGTAATTGAGGAAGGTCTCAACGAGCGCAAGAGAGAAAAAGACGATGCAAAGTCTAAAGAAGACGAAGATGAGAAGCGTCGGGTAGATGAAGTAGAGGCAGTAGAAGAATCAAAAGATTAATTTATAAATAGTGTATCCGGCAACGGATAGATTTTAAAAATTGAACATCGGAGATTCTTCGGTGTTCAATTTTTGTTTAAAGCATTTCAAAAAACATTAAAGGATAAATAACAATGGCAATCACTGCACAAGACGTAAACAAGTTACGGCAAATGACCGGCGCCGGCATGATGGATTGTAAGAAAGCACTTACAGAATCGGATGGTGACTTCGAAAAAGCAATAGAGATTTTGCGGAAAAAGGGACAGAAGGTTTCTGCTTCCCGCTCTGATCGTGAAACTACAGAAGGATCCGTTTTTGTGCGCACTAACGACAGCAATACAAAAGCAGTTCTCATCTCCCTCACTTGCGAAACAGATTTTGTTGCTAAAAACGAAGAGTTCGTTAAGCTTGGCAATACGATAATCGACCTTGCATTTGCTAAGTCTCCAGCTTCGGTAGAAGATTTGAAGGCACTTAAGGCTGGCGATCTTACAGTCGACGAGAAGATCATCGAGCTTGTTGGTAAGATTGGTGAGAAGCTTGAAATTTCTGCTTACGAAGTGATGGAAGCCGAAACAGTAGTTTCTTATATCCACGCAGGCAGCAAACTTGGCGTTTTGGTAGCCCTAAAAGGCGGGAACAGCGCCGATGTGATTGACGCTGGTCGTGACGTGGGTATGCAGATTGCAGCCATGAACCCAATTGCAGTGGATCAAAACAGCGTTGACAAAGCCGTTATTGAGAAGGAAATCGAGATTGGAAAAGACATCGCTCGTCAGGAGGGTAAGCCAGAGGAAATGGTAGAGAAAATTGCTCTTGGCAAGCTGAACAAGTTCTTCAAAGAAAGCACATTGCTTAGCCAGGCTTTTGTGAAAGACAACTCCAAAACGATTGCTCAATACCTTGATAGTGTTCAAAAGGGATTGACTGTCACTTCGTTTAAGAGAATTTCAATCGGTTAAAGTTTATATTATCATTAATAGATAGGAAAAGCGCCCTCATTTGAGGACGCTTTTTTATTGTCAAGCCTTCAACCTGTCAAGCGCCAACTGATAGGCTTGATCATAATACTTCGTTAGGGTAGTCCAGTCAAAATACACCGACGTGCTCTCTACCTTGTTTCGCAAGGTGATTCTTTCCCTCCGGTTCATATTGATGAACTTGTACATTTGGTAAGCAAGTTGGTCGGCCGACTGGTTGTAGTTTCGTTTTTGACGGTTTACTACATAGATTCCGTTGCTGGCGTGGTCTTTCATATTGTGCAATACGTAGTCGCCAAACCCAGCCAGGTCGCTTGTGATGGCAGGCACCCCACTGGCAATACATTCAAGCGGAGTGTAGCCCCAGGGCTCGTAGTAGCTTGGAAAAACACCCATGTGGCAGCCACGGACAAACTGGCCATACTCCATGCCAAACAGCGGGTTGGTGGAGTTTACAAAGTCGGGGTGATACACAATTTTCACTCTGTCATCCTCGTGATTGAGAAGGCTGGATGTTCTAAGGAAGTTAAGGATATCGTCGCCGCCATCGTCTACCAGGTTGTGAGTGACCACCGGTGGTAATTGATCCGTCTTCCAGCTTTGCAGAAGTCTTCTGTAGCGCAATCTCCAATAATCATCAACAAAGTCGTTGAGCATGGGTAGACGGTGGTCGCTGCTGGAGGCGGCTGAGTAGAACAATCTTTCACCTACCTGTTTCTTGATAGCATCTGTTGTTTGGCGCAACTCTTCGAGCACAGCCCGGCTGTGCAGAATATCCGGATTGATGCTATGGAACGGTTGTTTGGTAATAAAGAACATCACAACCGTCATTTCGCTGCCTTCATTTTTCAGCCTCCAGTTGAGGCGAGCCAGCGCCTCAAGTGCCAGGTCGAACCCTTTGTTTTTGTATTCATACCGCCCTGATGTAAAGAAATACAGTGTATTGTCCAGGTCAAAAGTGTAGCTCTTGAAGAAGTGAGCCATAGCAAACTGGTGTATTTTTTCTTTGTACTCCCGGTGAAGGTTCTGGAATTCGTGCAGTGCCTCAAACCGTTGATTGTTGATGCCGTTTGGTAGGATCACATCAGGCGTTCTGCCAAGCAGGTACTTACACTCCTGGGCTGTCACGTCAGAAACCGTGGTGAACACCTGTGCTCCGTGAGCGGCGGCTCTCTCCAGATTGGCAATGGCCTCGACGTTGAAATTGGTTGCCTCCTTGGACCAGTCCATGAATGGGAGGTGCTGGTAGAAGTCGGCACTGTTCATGGCAAGGTAGCGGCCCAGTAAGGTGGCGTGAGTTGTAAACACCGTTGATATTGGCATCTTCTGCCTTCTGATGTCCGGAATGCATGACGCAGCCATCCATTCGTGAAAGTGCGCTATGATTTTTTTCTTTTTGGCGGCACCCAGCGACAGTTCTTCCAGGAAGATTTTAACACACTCTCCAAAGGCAACCACCTGGTCAATCAGGTGATCCTCGGCAGGCGTGGTGATGCCATGGTGTTCCCACAGTAAGTATTTGATTTCACCAAGCTTGTTCCAAATGCTGCCAAGGTTAAATAGAACAGCTTTTGGGCGCCCTGTCACAAGCCAATGTCCATAGTGTACTTCAAATCCCTTTTCCCGCATTTTAAGAACGGCTTTACCAAAAGGATCAGAGAAATCGTCAATTGGGTCGAATTCAGCTGATACCTGGTGTTTAAAGTAGGGGCCCAGCAGGCAGTAGTTGTCCCCCCATTTGGGCATCGTGGCCGGCACCTTGGAGCGTATTACTGTATATATGCCACCCACCTGATTAAGAACCTCCCAGGCTATCTCCACAAGAAGGGTGTCTTTCATTTCCTTTTTGCTAATTCTCTTTAATGCTTTTACAGCTTTTGCTTCCTGGCCTTTGGTCGTGCTCATAGTAGGGTGCTTAGTAGGTATATATGTAGGGTCTCCAATGCGCTAGGTAAATTATAACTATTTTTTTAAGGAAGAAATTACTGAGCCAGTATTGAGTGGTAAAATCATCAATAGGAAAAATTGTTTCCATATTTCTTCATTAGGAGCTATTTTAAGTAGTGCTCATATGAAAGGGTTTTTCACTTGGGAGTGAGTTTTGCGTTCAGCGCCGACTGGCTGATTGTTTTGACCGGTGTTGCCACCATGTCTGCCCGATCAACAAATTTTGCAATCGTTTGCGCTACAAATTTTATATTTTTATATAGAGCCGATATGTGTAAATTTTTATGTAATCTTTTATGAATATATTTTCTTTGTCCTCCATATAGTATTTTTTATCATGGCCTGTTATTTTATATAACATCTATGTACGTATTAATTTTTGTTGACAGCAAAAATATTTTTTTGCCCTCTCCCCATTTTGATTTTCTCCTACCAACAAAATGCTATATTTGAAATATTCTCTTCAAACGGGGGTAATTGACCGTCGTTATTGAAGTATTTATAAAATAGACAACATTAGTTTAAGATTTTACTAACACACGCTATGAGCATTCAAAGAATTGAACGTATAGAAGAGGTGTGGAAGCCCATTGATGAATTTTCGAACTACGAAGTATCCAATAGGGGTCGTATCAGAAGCAAAGACCGTGAGACTTTTCACAGGGGAAGCCAAACGATGATGAAGGTGAAGGGCAAGGTGATGAAGCAAAGGTGGAACAAATCGTGCAAGTGCTTTTTCCTGGACCTTCTCAATGATGACGGGAAGAGGAGAACTGTTTATCCGCACAAGGAAGTTGCAAAGGCTTATTGTATCAATGTTCTTCCGGATGAATACAATATGATTATTCATCTTGACAATAACCCACGCAATAATGACTCGACCAACCTGGAATGGGTAAGTTCTTCTGAACATATGGCTTTCCAGTTTGAAAACGGAAACAAAGACAACTATAAGGTTTGGAAGATCAGGAAGCGACGCTATAAAAATGGATTTAAGCCAGACACCACCTTTAAGGGGCGTCCAAGAAAAGAGGAGGTTTATGTCGATAGCGAAGTGGAAGAGGAAATGCTTGAGGCAGTGGAATAAAAAAAAGAAGGGCTTGTGCCCTCCCTTTTCCATCAACCAACCGTAAACTAAAAACTATATCCTTTTTCCAGTATTTGGGTGTTAAGTAACCACTTAAAACCCCAGGACTCAGGAGTATATTTTAACCTTGAGATTCGAGGCAGAGTAGATTTTTCCGTTGTTGTCGTTCAGCATCCACTTTGCGTATTGTTATTTTCTATTTTGAGTTCTTGACCTTTTTGCCTGCCTGATTGCAGACACCTGTTAATAGCCAAACGACGTGCCAACTTTTGTAAGGTGCTGAAATACAAGTGTTTGTGGGTATCGTTGGAAATGCTTCCTTGGCAGACTGTCCGAAAATGATACAGCCATAGGCCGGTGATGTACAGTGCAACAATTAAAAATGGTTTTACGTACCGCTACTCTTTCACGAGAAGCATGGCTCCGTAGCTATAGCCACCACCAAAAACGGTTACCACTATTTTGTCTTCGTTTTTGAACTCCTGCCAGTGCTCGGATATGCCAATCGCAGCACCTGCGCACCCGGTGTTGCCCAGGTACTGTACATTTGAAATCGCTTTCTCAGGTGATAGCTTCAGGTTTTCCGCCACATTCTTTGTTATCCTGTGGTTGGCCTGGTGAGGTATCAGGTAAGAAAGATCATCAAGTGTGTAGTTATTTCTTTCAATGATGTCTCTGGTGGCCGATGCCATATAAGAACAGGCGTTTAGAAACACGTCTTTTCCATAGGGCATTTCAATACCACCATGGAGAGGTCTCAAAGTAACTCCCTCCAGGCCCCTTCCCACATGGGCGGCACCTCTGGTGAAAATTTCTTTTACAGCCAAACTTGGAGTAGTTGGCTTGTCTTTGGTCACCAGCAAGGCACTGGCACCATCACCCCAAAGATGGCCGGCTTTGTGGTCATGTTCGTTGTGGTAGGCCGTGTTATGCTCGGAAAGGACAACAAGCGCATTTTTTGACTTTCCCATTGCCATATAACCCTCCACAATCTCCATGGCGTTGAGGAACGAAGAGCAGGCAGATGAAATGTAGACCACTGCTGCATTCGTTGCATTGAGGTAATGCTGTGTCTTGTGGGCAAGTGTAACGATGGTGTCGTAAGGAGTGTAAGAAGCGCCTACGATCAGATCGACTTGCTGAAGAGGAAAATCTATTTGTTTTTCGAGCGCTTTGACGGCCTCAAGAGCCATTGTTGCCGTGTTTTCTTCCACACCGGCCTTTCGCCTTTCAGAAATGCCAGTCCTTTCAACGATCCACTCGTTTGTAAGGCCGTTTAGATCGGCGAAGTATTGATTAGTAACTCGCTGGCTGGGAATATAATGTGAGATATCTCTAATGTACATGTATCCTGTGTGCTAGGATTTTGCCTCAAAATAAACACTTTCGGGTCTATTAACCTTGTTATTTTTTATGTTTGGCTACAAAAAACAAACCGGACAGTAGTCTGCCCGGTTGTTTAGAGATTGATTAGTCCTTAGTCAGAATTTATTTTTGAGTTTTTCTTTTTTAGGTCGCTTTAACGACCGCCATTTCGTCATTATCTTTTGGCAACTTGATGGTTTAAGTTGTGCATGGCACTAGCTGATGGTTGATCCTGGCTAGCCTCCCACAGTATTGTTAGGCCTAGCATAATTGCCAGACTAGCCCACACATTTTTACTGAGTAACATTTGCCGTAACATTTCATTTAAAATTTGATGTCCTGATTATTTTGAGTTGTTGACCTGTAACATGTTAGCCAATTGCTATGCCAAAAATTGCAAATACTTGGTAATCAGTTATTTGAATATTTATAGCGAACTGTCTGTGTCCGTTTTTGTAACACTTTTCTTTCAGGAGTGTACAGCTTTGTTGTTAAACTTGTAGTTTTAGCTGACCAGCAAACCGGCTATAGCCTGTGAATCCGTAGCCGGGAAATTACTTGGGACTTACTTTCATGGAAAATTCTCCAAGTTTTAGATCAATTTTCATAAATTCAGGAAACAACATCCGTATGATCTCGACTGAAGCAATTGAAATTCCTGAAAACATCAGGTCTAAGTATGATCCAAGATCACTCGTAGAATGGTTTTTTCATTGGGAAAAAGAGACACCTGATCGTGTTTTTTTACGACAACCCAATGGGGATCAATGGATCGAATACACCTGGAAACAAGTGGGGGCCGAAGCCCGCAGAATGACTTCTTATTTAAAGAGCCGGGGCCTTGTAAAGGGAGACCATGTTGGGTTGATTTCCAAAAACTGCTCCCACTGGATTATTGCCGACCTGGCGATCATGATGGGCGGTTATATCTCAGTTCCCCTATACCCAAATCTGGTAGGCGAGCAGCTGAACCAGGTGCTGGAACACAGCGAAGTGAAGCTGCTTTTTGTTGGAAAAGTAGATGAGTGGGACAGTATGAAGAAGGGTATTCCTGAAACACTGCCTTGCCTGACTTTACCTGAAAGCCATGTAGACGACTACGACAAGTGGCAGGACATTATTGCAAAGAATGATCCTTTGACAGAAAGCAATATTCCGGATGAGCTGGATTTGTGCACCATTATTTACACATCGGGAACGACCGGTTCGCCGAAAGGTGTCATGTATAACCACAAGCAACTGAAGTTCACTGCCGCTGCCGCAAAGTATGTGATAAATTTTGGAGATAAGCGTCATCGTTATTTCTCCTACCTTCCATTGTGCCATGTGGCAGAGCGAATGATTATTGAGTTGGGTGCCCTCCATTGTGGCGGAGTTATTTCATTTGCTGAATCGTTGGATACGTTCATGCAGAACCTTTCAAATGCACAGCCTACCATGTTTTTTGCCGTGCCTCGTATCTGGACCAAATTTCAAATGGGCGTTTGGGAAAAAATGCCACAGTCGAGGCTGGATTTTCTATTGAAGCTGCCAATTATTTCAGGAATTGTGAAAAAGAAAATTCGGACGGGCCTTGGTCTCAATGAGGCAGAGTATTGCCTTACTGCCGCCGCTCCCTGTCCACCGTCACTCCACAAGTGGTACAATGCGCTGGACATTCAGTTGCTTGAGCTGTACGGTATGACGGAAAACGTTGGTGCCTGCACGCTGATGCACCCTGACAATGTTAAAATGGGTACTGTTGGCCTGCCTTATCGTGGTTCTGAACTCAAAATAGAGGCTGAAACTGGTGAGATTCTTATGAAGGCTCCATGGTTGATGCAGGGATACTATAAAGAACCTGCAATGACAGCTTCGGTGCTTAAAAATGGTTGGCTGCATACAGGTGACATGGGAGAGATTGACAGTGATGGTTTCCTGAAAATTACGGGTCGGGTGAAAGACACTTTTAAAACAGCCAAAGGCGAATACATAGTGCCGGGGCCTATTGAATGGGGTTACTCGCTCAATGGATTCATAGAACAAATATGTGTTTTGGGCAGGGGGCTCCCGCAGCCAGTGGCATTGGTGGTGATTTCAGACAAGGCGCTTAAAAAGAATAGAGCTGAAATAGAAAAATCGCTTGCGGATACCATGAACATGGTGAACAAGGATTTGGTAGACTACGAAAGAGTGAGGAAGGTGATTGTGATGAAGGAGCCCTGGACAATGGAAAATGGCATATTGACGCCCAAAATGAGCATAAAAAGAAATGTTTTAGAAGGGAAATACGAAGAAAATTTGCAAACTTGGTACGCAACAGAGAATACTGTCATCTGGACATAACTTTTCTGTTTTGTGCTTATCAATTTCAGGGACCCTGTTGAATCTTTCAGCAGGGTTCTTTTTTGCAAAAAAAACGATTTTGATAAATGTTACAGGTCTGAAAGTGCTCTCAGAAGCTTCTTCGGAAGGTTGCAATTCTCCTCGCCAAAGTGCCTTGTGTCCACCAGCTCGAAAATCTTCCAGTTGCCATCTTTGTCTTTGAATAGAAGAAAAGCGTCGACTCCACAATGGGAAAATTTGTCGCCAGCGAAGAAGGCGTACTTAGTCCAAACCTGGGCCAGCCTGCCATCTATTTCTACCCTGATATCCCAAAGTGGTTCATCGTACATGATTTCCCTGGGTTTAGCCATGGCCTCAAAAAATTTGGTCATATCATCTGACCTGAGACTTTCTTTTCCAGCCTCTCTGTCCATTACGGTATGAAGCTGTGCATTGGGTGTAAACATTTTGTGGTAGCCGGTGGTGTCAGCCCTCCTCATGCCTTCAAACATGTTGAAAACTACTGAGAGCACCTCTTTCTGATCGGCTGACCATTTGGTTTTTTTTTGGGCCGTTGCCGAGCTGGCTGCACACAATATCAATGCTACGATTACCAAAAAACGATTCATACTCGGGTCAAATTAGATTTCACGTCTTAAAACTTCCAGTGGAGGGTTGTTCACTACTTCTCGGCTGTTAGTTACCCCTATAGCTACTGTAAGCGTTGTAATGCCTCCAATTATTGCAAGAAGAGGCAACCACACAGGGCTGAAAGTAGACTCGAAGACGAAGTAGGACAGGGCCCAGGATCCGGCCAATGACAATAATATGCCGGAACAGGAGGCAAAAACCCCCAGAAACAAGTATTCAAGGCCTGCTATTGTTAGCACCTGTCTTCGGCTTGCACCCAGCGTTCGGAGAAGAACACCCTCCTGTATTCGCTGGAACTTACTAATGACAACAGAGGCAATTAGAACCAAAATGCCAGTTGAAATACTCAAAAGTGCCATGAACTGAATAACGAAAGACACCTTTCCCAAAATATCGTCGAGTGTTGACAGGATCAGCTGAAGATCGATGATGGAAACGTTGGGGTAATTCCTTACCACTGCCTGCTGAAACCTGGCTGAAAGCTCGTTGTTTTCAACTCTTGTGATCAGTACATGAAACTGAGGTGCTTTTTCCAGCACTCCCTCAGGGAAAATGACCAGGAAATTGGTTTGCACCCTGTTCCAGTCAATGCGCCGCAGGCTTCCCACGTAGGTTTTGATGAGAGCGCCCTGCACGTTGAACAACATTTCATCACCCACTTTCACTCCAAGGTTTTCGGCGTAGCCGTCGCTCATGGATATAAAAATGGTGTCGTTGGGGTTCTCTATTTTGCCAAGCCATTTGCCCGCAATGATCTCTTCTGAGTCGATGAGTGAATCTCGATAAGTGATTCTATACTCCCGATTGTAGGCCCAGTCAGGCAGGCCCAACGTGGTGTCCGCTTCTGCTTCTTTTTTAGTATAACCTTTTAGTTCTTCCAGCCGCATGGTCACCACGGGCACGTCTTGTATAACCGGGAGCTCGTAGTCAAGGGTCATCGTTTTGATGGCCTCTTTCTGATCAGACTGTATATCGAAAAGCACCATATTGGGCCGGTCGCCAGCACCGGTGATGCTTACCTGACTGATGAGAGATTGCTGAACAAGGTAAAGCGTAGAGATGAGGGCTGTGCCAAGGCCAACTGTAATAATCAAGATCATAGTTTGGTTCTGAGGCCGGAAAAGATTGGCCAGGCCTTGCCGCCACACATAGCTCCAGGTGATAGGAAAAAACTTTTTCACTGACCAGGTGATCAGTTTGGCAACTCCGGCAAGCAAAAGAAAAGCTGCGATCAGGCCTCCTGTGAACGACAAGGCATCGAGAATAGAGCCTATCTGCCACCACGCAAAGCCAAGAATGAAAGCAAGGATTGCCGCATAAACAGGGTAGATGCCACGAGTAGAATCAGGAACAGCTCCATCAATTCCCGCCCTTATTGCCTGCAGAGGAGCTACCTTTCGGATGCGAAGAAGCGGAGGAAGCGCAAATAGCACAGAGATTGACAAACCCAGCGCAATGCCCTGCAGAATGGCTGACCACGAAAGGGCAAAATCGACAGTGACTGGAAGGAAGTCTTTGAGCACACCTGGCAGGTACATTTGCAGGACTGATCCCAGCACGCTTCCAATGATACCACCCAGCAAGCCGATTGATGCAATTTGGATAAGGAAAATAAAAAAGGCCTGGATAGACGTGCCGCCGAGGCAGCGAATCACCGCTACGGATGTAATTTTTTCTTTTATATAAATGTGGACGGCACTTGCAACACCAATGCAGCCTAGTAATAGCGCAACAAAGGCCACCAGGTTCAGAAAGCCCGTCAGGTCTTTGAATGCCCGGCCTGTATCTTCCTTCTGTTCTTCAACGGTATCGTATCTCCAACCTAATTGGTCAAACCTTTTTTCATACGTTTCTTCGACGGTTTTTACGTAGGCTTCGTCTTCGAACCTGAAGTACTCCATGTAGTTGATGCGGCTGCCTTTTTGCAGCAGACCAGTTTGCTCCACGTATTCGTAAGGGATATACACCACCGGAGCGACGCTGGTGGTAATTCCTGTTTGCCCGGGAATTTTTTGCAACCGACCGACGATCTCAAACGACTCGGTACCCACTTTTACTTCGTCTCCCACTTCTACGCCGAATTGCAGCATAAGTGTTTGGTCAACTAAGGCCTGCTTCTTGCCCCGGAAAGACCTTGAGGCTTCCACCGGATCGGTTTCGATGGCTCCATAGTAGGGGAAATCACCCTCCAAAGCCCGCACTTGCACCAGCCTTGTGCCCTGGCTCCTGGGGAAGTAGATCATGGAGGCAAAGTAGCATTCGCTGGAACGCTCGGTGCCAATAGAGTCTAGCAGGGGCTGGTAGTCTTCTGTAAATGGCTGGCTCGATCTCACGACCAAATCCGCCCCTAATAGCCCCTTCGCCTGGCCGTTGATGGCAGAGAAAAGAGAAGCTTTGAAAGAATTGATAGCTACCAGGGCGGTGATGCCAAGGATGATAGAAGAGGTGAAAAGAAAAAGCCGGGAGCGGCTTCTTCGGCTGTCTCTCCACGCCATTTTCCAAAGCCAACTTTTGCTGTACTCAGGTCGGTTGATGCTGATTTTGCTATCCATTACGCTTGCGCTGCCAGTGCCGATTCGGTGAGTTCAATTACTTTTCCCCCTTTCAGCCGGAGGATGCGGCCGGTTTTTCTAGCCAGTTCCATGTTGTGGGTAACCAGCACCAGGGTAGTGCCTTGCTCCTTGTTAATTTGGAAGAGAAGCTCCTCCACCTTGATACCCGTTTCTTCATCCAGGTTGCCAGTGGGTTCATCGGCAAAGAGGATTTCAGGGTCGTTGGAGAAGGCTCTGGCCAACGCCACCCGCTGCTGTTCGCCACCCGATAGCTGAGTAGGGTAATGGTGAAGCCTGCTGCCGAGCCCAACTCTTTCGAGTAGCTCAATGCTTTTGGCTGCTACGCCTTTTTCACCTCTCAACTCAAGCGGCACCATCACATTTTCCAATGCTGTGAGCGTGGGGAGTAGTTGAAAGTTTTGGAAGATAAAACCGACGTGTTGGTTGCGTACCCTTGCCCGGTCATCTTCATCCAGTGCATCGAGCTTGATACCACACACCTCAACGCTGCCTGACGAGGCTCTGTCGAGACCGGCGCAAAGACCGAGCAGCGTTGTTTTGCCACTACCTGAAGGGCCGACGATGGAGAATGTTTCGCCTTTTGCCAGATCGAAGGAAACATCATCGAGAACGGTGAGTGAGCCTGTGGCGCTTGAATAAGACTTGGAGAGGTTGGTTACTTTAAGAATAGATGACATAATAGCCAAAGCTAAAATAATTTCAACAGATGATTTGCTTTAACAACGGAAAAGGAGGGGTGTTGTTCCGTGTATTATACCAGTGGGGCAAAAAATAAAGCCGACAATCCTGTCGGCTCTATTCGATCCCGTGTTAGCCAACTAACCGGAGTGTGGTCCTTGTTGCTATGGACTGAGTCTATTGTTTTATCATTCTTTTAATATCCTGCGCATCACCCTGCTGAATTATTATGAAGAATAAGCCGGACGGTAACCGGCTGATGTCCAGGGATGTCTCCCATTTTTTTGTGGATTTTTCGAAAGTTTGTCTGCCGTAAATGGCACCTGTAACCGATTGAAGAGTAACTATTGTCTCTATTTGAGAGGGGTTGTCCATCGAAAGCGAAACCGAGTAACTGGCAGGGTTAGGGTATATTACCAAAGTGCCGAATGCGGTCAATTTGATGCCTGTTTCCACCTCCGGGGCAAGCATTACGTCGAGTTTATTTGACAATTCGCCCTCGCAGCCATCGGCGACGACCTGCACTTGATAGCCTCCATCTACATCTACTTCCAGTGAGGCGTCGTCGTCCTTAAGGAACTCTCCATTCAGGAACCATTTGTAAGTGGCTCCCTGGAAATCTGTGCCCGCCACCAGCAAAGGAGGAACGTTCTGTAGAGCAGGGTTTATAACTACGGCAGGCGGAAGCAGACAAAAGGTTTGGGTAACTGAAGATGCCTCTAGAAAATCTTCGTTGCCCGGCTGGCTGGCTGTGACCGTCACCAGACCGGGAGCGGAGAAGCTGAGTTCGACGCCATCAAGGGTGGCTGGGCCTGAAACAGCGTAGACAACAGACAAGCCAGAGCTAGCCACTGCATTTAAAGAAATAGCGGCATTCCCAAATACAATATCGTCGATGGCATCGAACACTATTGTTTGCGTTGCCCGGGGGGGAAGAACCGAGAAGTTAAATGCAAACTCGGTGGCTGTATGGTAGCCACCAATGGTGACCTTCACCGGGCCAGTTGAGGCACCCTCTGGGACGCTCGTTACTATTTCATTCTCAGTGCTTGATATCACTGTCGCAGGAGTTTCGTTGAAGGTCACCACATTCTCCGTCGCTACAGCGCTGAAATTGGTACCGCCAATGGTAACGGAAGTTCCTACCCGTCCCACCCCTGGCGAAACAGAAGTTATTTTAGGAGGGGGGATGATGATAAAGTCATTGGCAGAGGTGGCTATTTGATCATGTACTTTTACTTTTACAGGCCCGCTTGTAGCTGGGTAGGGCACTAATGCCATTATTACCGAAGAGGAGCTGGACGAGACCAAGGCAGGTTCACCATTGAATGTTACCGCATTGTCGGAGGTTGCGGAGCCAAAATTAGCCCCCGTAATCGTGACTTCTGTTGCATAGCGCCCGGTGGACGGGTTAACTGAGGTGATGATTGGAGGCGGGATAACTACGAAATTGGTCTCACTGGTAGCGGTCAAAACCCCTACCTTTACGGTGACAGGGCCTGTTGTGGCTCCAGCAGGCACAATCACTAAAATTGACTTGGCCGAACTCGTTTCAACCGTGGCTTCCATTCCATTGAACGTAACAAGATTTTCTGACCGGGTGCCACTGAAGTTATCTCCGTTGATGGTGACAGCCGTGCCAACAATTCCAGTGGTCGGCGAAAGAGAAGTAATTACAGGAGGCCTGAGTACCACAAAGTCAACTGTCCCTGTGGCAGTTTGCCCGGCATATGTAACCGATATTGTACCAGAGCTGGCCAGCTCCGGTACAACGGCTGTTAAGCTGGTTGAGTTGGCAGTGACCACAGTAGCTTGTTTGCCATTGAACGTTACCAGGTTCTTGTCTGGGCTACTGCTGAAATTGGCCCCTTGAATAACAACTTCAGCCCCGATCTCCGCTGCGGTCGGAGTAACCGATGTGATTGACGGTGGATCCTGGAGAAGGTTTATTGCCACGAGGATTTTGCCAGCCGATGAAATCACCATGTCCGATTTGCCATCACGATTGAGGTCTCCGAGGAACAGCCCGGTTGTCAAGCTTTGGTTTCCTAAACTCAGGTTGAAGTATTCAAATGAGTTTTCGATGATCACCCCCGGCTCAGTTAGGTTTTTCACCACTGCGATGTAGTTTGAACCAATGATAATCTCAGGACTTCCGTCACCATCAAGATCCCCTGTGTCAATTCGCTTTCGATTGGTCTGACCGGTGTTCAAAATAACTCCTGCTGCGAAGGTAACATTGCCAGGTGTACTGGAATTTCGAAATACTTTTTCCGTAGTTACTATGTCAGGCTTGCCATCACCATCCACGTCGGCAATTTCAATGTCCTCGACATTTCCGATTGCGAGATCAATTTTGTCGGCCAGCAAGACAGATGTGACCTCACCAGCCGTGCCCAGGTTTCTTAGTACAGAAATACCAGACGATGAATTTGATACCAGTATGTCGGCCAATCCATCTTGGTCAATATCGGCAACTGCTATATGATAAGGGAGGCTGGCAGTCGAGCCATGCACGAATTCAAAGGACTGTGCATTAAGCTGATTGAAAGTACTTCTGTTTCTGAACACAGCAAGCTTTGCATTTTCCTCTCCACCAACGATGATTTCGGGTTTGCCATCTCCGTTTAGGTCTCCAACAGCAACTCCGGATGGTTTATTTAATGAAGCGGCGACTGAAGAAATGGTGAACGACGTGAAACTAGATTGCCCCAGCGTTCCTGGACTGCTTAAATTCTTTACAACGGAGAAAGTATGACTTATATAATTTGTAACCACCATATCCAACCTGCCATCCCCGTCGAGATCCCCGATGGTCATGTCTGTTGGGCCGCTAAACCCTGAAAGAGCTAATTCAGGATCAAATGTGACTTCGCCGTTTTCATTAGCTGAAGAGTTGTTGCGGTAGATAGAAATAGACGAATTGTCCTTGTTAAGTAAAACCACATCCGGCCAACCGTCGTTGTCTAAATCTGCGATTTTAGCTTGATGAGACGATGAGTTCGCATCAAATGTAACATTATCAAAGGAGTTCAAATTGAGGACTCCTTCACCGCTAAAGGAAGTGCTGAAAGCGATGGAAGACTGGGCCGTCAAGCCATTTACCGTTACGGAAATGGGATCATATGTTGCTCCCGCCGGAACTTTCACCGTTAGTTCATTGGCACTAACGGTAGTAACTTCTCCCTTCACATTTCCAAAGAACACGTGGGTTTTAGAAATGTCATCGCCAAAATTCGATCCTGAAACTGTCACACTAGCCCCAACTGGTCCTGTAGATGGTTCAAAAGATGAAATAGAGGGGACTGGAACAACCGTGAAGCTACTTGTGCTTTCAGCTGTTTGTCCGTTTACTGTCACGCCGATGAATCCGGTGCTCCCCGAGGAGAGAACGAAGGCCACGATGGTGGTCGTGGTGCTTTGAGATACCCCGGCTGTCGCTTCATTAAACGTCACAGCATTGTTGTCAGCCGTAGCGCTGAAATTAAGCCCTGTGATAGTTACCCGAGTGCCGATAGGGCCTGAAGTAGGAGAAAAGGACACAATGCCAGGCGGAAGAACCAGCTCGGCTTCGTTAGAGAATACAGATTCACCTATGGCGTTGGTGGCCTTTACTCTGAAGTAAACGACTTCGCTGGTGGTAAGACCAGTAACGGCATGAGATAGGGAATTGGCGGAAAAAATGACCGAAAAATCACCACTACTACCTGTCTTTTGCTCCAGAACATAGCCGGTTATTACCGAGCCATTGTTTGCCGGGGCAGTCCAGTTTACAACAACCGACGAAGGTGTTTTAGAGCCAAATGTCACAGGTGCTGGTTTAGCAGGTACATCCACAATCAGGATGCTTGATTCATCTGAAAACTCTGAGTCGCCTGCGACATTGGTGGCTTTTACCTTGTAATGGTATGTTTCTCCCGGCGTGAGTTCGGCAGCGTTGTGGGTAAGGTTGGGGCCTGTGTACACATCGGAGTAGCTGCCAGCAGCGCCCTCTTTTTGAGTAAGTGTGTAGGCCGAAATTTCAGCGCCGTTGTTGTTTGGCACCGTCCAGTTGATTATCACGGAACTGCTGGTGGCTTCGCCAAAGGTGACAGGTTCGGGGGTAGAAGGCGGCTTAACCTCGCCTGGAGGCGGATCCTGAATATTAGCTCTCAGCCAGGGAAAGCTGGTGCCTTCGTTAATGTCCCAGTCGTTGGTAAAGTCCCATGGGATAGTCTCTTCGAAAGACGATTGCTGCCGCATTTGTGAGCTGGTGAGACCTTCGCTAAAAAAACCCCCGGCCTCCTGCCCGCTTGTTTCGCTGTTCCAAAAGCAAGGACCCATTGTGCCACTAAGCCAATCACCAACGAACCCGCCGGTTTCGGAGTCACCGGTGACTTGGCCGGTGGCATAGCAGTCTGATGTGCTTCCATTGTTGTTGTGACCTAACAGACCTCCAACTGCCTGGGTTCCAGTGACAGATCCGGTGGCATAGCCGTAGTCAATAGTTGATTGATTTGATCCGACTAGCCCTCCAACTTTAATGCTACCGGCAACATTACCTGTTGCAAAGCTGTTGACGATACTGCTTGTGCCAGCATTCCAGCCAATCAAGCCGCCAGAATATTCACCGCTGGCTTCGATATTTCCGGTTGCAAAGCATTTGGAAACGGTGCCAAAGTTCAGGCCAGCGAGCCCTCCCAGGGTTGTAGTCCCTGTGAGGTCTACTTCGGAGGAACTGCTGATAATCGTGCTATAATTTGTACCTGCAATACCTCCGCCATATTGGGCAGCTCCTTGTATGCTGCCACTAGAGGTGCAGTAGCTGATAAGACCGCCGGATGCCCCGACTAGTGCCCCGACGTGGTCTTGCCCAACGATGCTAACACTCAGGACGTGCAGATTTTTTATTTCACCTCCATCTCCTGTTGAAGCGAAAACTCCAACATAGTTTGAGGTGGGGCGATTGATAAATAATCCGGAGATGGTAAAATCATCGCCATCGAGAGCGCCAGTAAACCCGTTAATTTCGTCCGCAATAGGATCCCACCCTTCGCCATCGTTCCAAAACAACCCACTTGGGTCGCTGGTATCAAAAGTCAAGTCGATGTCATTGAGGAGTATGTAGTTGGCGGCTAGATCATTTCTAACTTCGTCAAGCTGCGCAGGTGTTGATACCTGGTAGGGATCCTCTGGCGAACCGTCACCTCCGGCGAAAGCACGCATTGCTGCAAAAGCGGAGATTTTTAAAAGGTCAACCCGATAGCTGTTTAGCGCCAACTTATCGGTAGTAGGTACTGGTTCCAGGCCCGTGGCTGCATAGTGCAATAAAATGACTAAATTAAGTAGGGCGGCTCGTTTGAAAAAATTACTCATGTGCAAGTAGCTGTTAATTATGCGAGTAATCATTGCTTATAAAATTCAGTCGTCCAAAATATTTTTGCGAGTGACTGTTATTGTTTGCCAACGAACATAACATACCCTGGCGAATAACGAAGTTATGCAAAGCACCCCTAAGCTACCGGTTGTGTTTTAGCTACTTAATTCGTGTCCAGAAACTCTTTCAACGACCTCCTGTGGCTTCTCCCAATCGGAATCTCAAGGTTCCCGACGATCAACCTGTTGGATTTCATCCCCTTTACGAAATTGATATTGATGGAGTATGATCGATGAACTCTTATAAAATTTTTGGCCACAGTCTTTTTCATGAAACTACTGAGGTTCATTGAAAGTGTGTGCCGACCGCTAGCTGTGAACAAATCTGTGTAACTCCCTGCTGCCCTGGCGTATATTATTTCTTCGTTCAAAATGTTTTTGTTCGAGTTGCCGGTTTTCAGAAGTTTTGTTCTGGAGCCAGTTTCATTCAAAGGAAAGACGTTGACGTTATTCGCAACAGCCAGCTCAATGGCTATCTCAATGTCTTTGGAGTCAAAGGGCTTGACCAGGTAGCCAGCAGGGGCTGTCTTAACAGCTCGTGAAACGGTGGCTTTGTCCGAATACGCTGTTAGATAGATCACAGGCACTGCCCTGACCTTGTGGATTTTTTCTGATGTTGAAATTCCATCAAGACCCCCTTTGAGGTTAATATCCATGAGGACTAACCCATAGTTGGAGGCTTCAAACATCCTGATCGCCATTTCTCCGGTATTGGCCGTGTCAACATGCCCATAGCCTATTTCTTTCAGCGTTTCTTTTATATCCTGCGCCACCATGTCTTTGTCTTCTACTACAAGTATTCTGAGGTTATTCATAATTTTCCGGGTAAGGTATACGAACAACAAATCGAGCGCCTTGAGCACTTTTTATGGTAAAGGTTGCGTCAAGGTCGGCTACACACGACCGCACAAGTTTTAGTCCAAAGCTTGAGTTTTTGTCTAGTTCAAAGCCCGCAGGCAGCCCCCTGCCGTTGTCCGCTATGTCCAGCACGATGTGTCCATTTTTTTGCTTCATGCTTATTCTGAGCACCGGATTGGGGCTGTTGACAAAGGCGTATTTTATCGCATTGCTCACCAGTTCATTTATTATCAAGCCTATCAATACCGCCCTTTCAAAGTCCATCTTGACGTCATTTACGGTCAAACTGGTATTTAAAGGTAGGTACTCGTCGCTATAGGAGCTTAGTATATTTCTTACCAGCGTATTTATGTAGTTTTTCATCAGAACTGCGTCAAATGTTTCTTCTTCATAAAGTTTCTGATGCACAAGTGCCATTGCTTTTACCCTGTCCCGACCCTCCCGAACTGATATTCTTGCCGTTCTGTCAATCAACCTTCTCGCTTGCATATTGAGCATACTGGAAATAAACTGAAGATTATTTTTCACACGATGGTGTATTTCAGCGAGCATAATTTCCTTCTCTTTGTTGTTCTTTTCCAGGAGAATATTCTTGGCAAGAATCACTTCTTTTTGTTGGTTAATCTCTTCTGTTCTGGTGATCACCTGTAGTTCCAGGTCGTAGGCATACCTTTGCTGGAGCCGCTCATTTTCTTTTAACTTTTCAATTACTTCCTCCTTGGCGAGTCGCTTTTCTCGCTCATTTTGATTGGACAAGAACGCCAGGGCAATTGAAAAAGACATGAACTCAATAAGTGATGCTACCTGGGGGACTATCATGCCAAGCTTATTCCCACTGAAGAAGAGTGTCAGGCCAATAATTGAACCGACAATTAGAATACTGATTCCAGCAGAATAGTAATAGGCAGCAGTCACCTGGGATTTGATCACCTTTGTCACAATTACAAAACCGATCGTAAGTTCAATCAAAAAGAGAGTGGCCGCAGAAAAGCTGATAAACGTATAGTTGTCGAACAGGCTGAGACTAATCAGGTCGCCACACAGAAAAGCAATGTTTATAAAGACAAGCCTATTGATCCACTTGTAAATGGTTGGAAAAAGTACCTTAGCGTTAAGAAACGATTGCGTGAAAAGGAAGTAGAAAATAAAATTCAAGTCATGGCTGAAAATGCCAAAGTGAATTGTTTTTGAGGGAGTTTCCCTAAAGAGCGTGATATCCGCCAGTCCAAGTACGCTGAAATACAGCCAGCTTGTCAAAAATAAATACACTGAATAGAGAAAGTAGGTTTTGTCTCTTGTAATTAAAAAAACAATCAAATTGTAAAGCACCAGAGTCATGAGCGCACCCTGATAGAAGAGCTGAAAGTATAGCCAGGTGTTGTGGCTTGCCATTATCTTTTCGTAGGCTTGCAGTTTTGTGCAAAGATTGATATCCCTGCCTGACGTACTCTGTATTCGCAAAAACACGGTTACTTGTTCAGATGAATCGATTGAAAGTGGAATTACAGAAGCATATCTGGTCTTTACGCTGAGCAGTGAGTAGGGAGTCAATACTCCGCCAATTACCTTGTAGTCCACTTTATTCTGCCTTATCACATACGCTTCAAGAAAATCTGGCGATTTGATGTCTCCGATGCACAGAGCCAGACTGTCATGTGGCACAGAGGCTCCCTTAATTTGAAGTTTTGACCAATAGTTGCTTGTTTTTTTTGGCTGGTAGAGCCTTTCACCAAGATCAGTGAATTGATATTGATTTGACTGGGTGAGTAAATCATCGACACTGAGATACCGACTTGTGTCTTCGAATACAAGTAGCTGACTCGTCACTTCTGAATCCAACGTCCGTTGATGCTGGGGTAGTCGTACCAACGGCTGGCCCCCACTCTGTAGAATGTTTAATAAAAAGCCGAAGAAAATCCAGGTACTGAAAGTCATTTCGGAAGACCTTTTTAAACATTTAAGAAATTTGAAAAGACTATTAATATAGTGATTTTGAGGTAATTATGAAATGAAAGCGGGTAAATCCCATCTCTTGGTGAGAAAAACAGAACTGGGATATGTTGCTGTCTCTATAATTATGGAATCATAAAAAAATAAAGCCGACAATCCTGTCGGCTCTATTCGATCCCGTGTTAGCCAACTACACCGAAGTGTAATCTTTGTTGTTATAGATTAAGTCTATTGTTTTATCATTTTTTTAGTGATAAGCGCATCACCCTGTTGTATTACTATGAAGAAAATGCCAGAAGGTAACCGGCTTATGTCCAGAGAAGCCTGCCATTTGCCGCTGGTTTTTTCAAAAGTCAGTCTGTCGTGTACTGAACCTGCGATGGATCGCAGGGTAACGGCTACAGTTCCATTAAAGGCGTTGTCCATTGAGAGTGAAGCGGTTTGCTGAGCAGGGTTGGGATATAGCAGGAGGTTTGTCAGATCAGCTGATCCAATTCCCGTCACTTCTTCGAGCACAATTTCAAGCACATTGGATGAGCCACTCGAAGGGCACCCATTCGTTGCCAGCGCCAACGCATGGTAGTTTCCAGCTTGTTCAATGGCGAAGGTCTCTCCCGGGCCCGTTAGTCCGACACTCTCGCTGTTTAAATGCCACTGGTGACTGTCTACCAGGTTATCGCTTGAGAGGAGAAAACCCCCGCTGCTATTTTTGGCAGCCGCTATGGTGGGAGTATCGGCGATTATACAAAATACCACGTCGATGGTCTTGCTCTCGTAGAAGGTAGTTTCGGCACCGGTTAAGCTTATTACCTCCACCCCTGCAGCTGCACCTGGGTCGATGGTCGCCGTCAGGCCTTCGAAGGATGTTTTGCCAGTGCCGGAGTTGGCGGTTACCTCAGCTTCTACGGACGAGGTGGCGTTGAGGGTAAAGGGTGTTTCGCTCTTCAGCTTGTCGGCAACCTGGTCAGCGATAATTTCTTGCTGGGCTTTTTGCACAAAAAGCTCAAATGTCTTGCTTGCTGCAGTCCAGTTGTCGGTTTCCTCCTGGCTGGCGGCTATGGTGAAAGAACCGGCCTGCAACGGAATAAAGGTTTGACCGTCTATTTGCCCGCTTCCGGCGACCACTGAAAATGAAATGGCGTTGTTGGTATTGGAGGTCGCCTCCAGAGGGAAGCCGGCAGGAGAATAGATAAGAGTGCCGTTGGATCCCGCACCAGATGCACCGACAGCGCTGAGCAGCTGTACTCCCTTGGCTACGGTTGTGGTTATGGTAGCCTGATCGGCAGGCAGGTAGTTGTCACTGCCTGCCTGGTTAGCGTGAATGACTATCGACCCTGCTCCGGTAATGGTCAACGTATTTCCTTCCAGCGCTCCCGGCCCTGACGCAAGCGAGAGGGAAACGGCCAGCCCGGAGGTGGCCGAGGCCGATACCTCCAATGGATCGTCACCGAACGTGGCGATGAGGTTTTGTGTCTGGATGCTTTGAGAAGCTTTTTGAACGACTATCGTCTTTTGCACCGGCTCCGCTGCAGCATACGTGCTGGATCCTGCCTGGGTGGCTTTTACCACCACTTCACCGGCGCCTGTAAAGCTGACTATTCCGGCGTCAATCGTGGCTGGCCCCGACACGATTTGCGTAGTAACGTGCAGTCCGGAGCTGCTGCTGACATACGTCAACATAGAAACTTTTTCACCAAGGAAGGTTTGAGCCGGAACGTCTTCAAAGGTGATGGTTTGAGCCAGCTTTAGGACATCTACTTCCACGAGGATGCCGTACGTTGAGAGCCCCAGTTGATTCCTGGCCATTACTTGTACCTCGTAGGTTACACCTGCTGAGAGCCCGGAAATAGTATGGTTGGTAACAAGCCCCACGTCTTCAAATTCAAATACAGATGTGCCCTTTACCCTTCGTATTACTCTGTACCCTAAAATAG
The DNA here is from genome assembly GCF_040222815.1 of Imperialibacter sp. Classification (GTDB taxonomy): domain Bacteria; phylum Bacteroidota; class Bacteroidia; order Cytophagales; family Cyclobacteriaceae; genus Imperialibacter. The sequence goes on from NZ_JAVKCH010000019.1 coordinate 372,622, forward strand.
GAAAGCCGCCAGTTTCCTCGGGTGCTTCCCACGTGACATCAACTGCGCTGGCTGAGGCTGAAGTTGCTTCCACACTCAGCGGTGAGCCCGGCACAGTCGCAGGCGGGGTAACTGATGTCTCAACGCTTGCAGGTGAGTCGCCAATGGTATTTGTGGCTACAACCTTAAAATAGTATGACTCCCCCGCCTGGAGGCCAGTGGCAGTATAGGCGAGGTTTTCACCTGTGTATACCGTAGTGTATTCCCCACCCACTCCTTGTTTCATCTGGAGCATATAGCCCGTAATGGGTGAGCCGCCATTTGCTGGCGCCGTCCATTTAGCAGTCGTTGAACTTGAGGATGTGTTTTCGAAGGTAACCCCGGCCGGTTGAGATGGTGCTGTGGCGGCGAGGCATGTTATTTGCGCCTCCCAGCCGGCATACTCAGCGCTTCCGTCCGATGTGAAGCGAAAGGTAAGTGTACCATCGACGCCTGAAGCTGCATAGTCGGCGGGAATGGAACTGCCGGTAAGCGTTGCCAGGAGTGGGGAGGTGGTGGAGGAGCCGTCGTAAATGTACAGGTAGTCGTAGTTGTTTTCAAGCTGAAAAGAGGAGAATGAAATGGAGGCTCTTGTATTGGGTAATTCGGGCTCTACCGTCAGCACAATGTCCAGGCTGCTGGTGTAGTTGCCGGCTCCGCCGGGATCGAGAAATATGGCATCGCAGCCAGAGGCTGTTCCATTAGCCATAGTGATAATGCTTACCGGTACTACCTGAGCAGCATCCGAAAACTCGGAGTCTCCTGCCGCATTAGTAGCCTTTACCTGGTAGTAGTATGTTTCCCCCTTTGTGAGGCCGGTGGCAGTGAAGGTTAGGTCAGTGCCGGTGTACACATCGGAGTAGCTTCCGGCGGCGCCTTCTTTTTGGGCTAGCGTGTAGCTGGTAATTTCAATACCATTGTCGTCGGGGGCCGCCCAGTTGACAACTAATGAAGTGCTGGCGATGGACGTGAAGGTAACCGGGGCTGGCTTGTCAGGTGGAACTGTAGCACAGGTAACAAACGCCTCCCAGCCATCAAATTCGAAGGAGCCATCCGACGTAAACCTGAATGTGAGCTCTCCGCCGGATGAGCTGGCTATAATATCGGCAGGGATGGCCAACCCCGACAGTGTAACAATGAGGGGCGACGAAGTGGACGGGCCATCAAACACCTCCAGCTCATCGTAGTCGGTTTCAAGCTTGAAGGCGGAAAACGACACTTTTACCTTTTCATTTTCATTCTCCGGCTCAAAGGTGAGTGTATAATCTTCGGACGAAGCATGGCTGGCTCCGAAGCCACCAGAGTCGGTAAAATCCATGCCACAGGCGGTAATCGTTCCGCTTGTCATGGTAATGATATGCCCCGGGGCCGGGCTTTGTTCGTTGTTGGTCAAAAAAGGGAAGGAGCTGTTTTCATTGATGCTCCAGATGCTTGTAAAATCCCAACCGGAAAAAGACGCCTCGGTTCTCATGTCGCCCAGGTTCAGTCCGCTGCCAACCGCAGAGGTGGCCTGGCCGCTTGAAGTGGTATTCCAATAGACAGAAGTAACGTCATCACCTTCTGCAAAGCCAGCAAACCCGCCTGCATTGCTGTTGCCTGTGACCAGCCCCGATGAAAAACAGTTGGTGATTGAGCCTCCTCCCTCACCGCCCGAAGTAAACACGTAGCCGGTAAAGCCGCCTACGTGGTTGTTGCCATTCACGTTGCCAGTGGCGTAGCAGTTGTCAATAGTAGCACCTGTTGCGATACCTGAGAACCCCCCGGTACTGCCTCCTGTGGCCACAACACTCACGTTTGTATAACACTCAGTCAAATTTGAGGTCAGTCCTCCTGAAAGCCCACCGGTAAAATCAGTTCCGGTCACGGATCCGGTTGCAAAGCAGTTCGACACGGTGGCCCCGTTACCAAACGCCAGAAGACTCCCGGTGTAGAAAAAGCCTGTAATTTCTGTAGCTGCTATTCCCAGGTTGCTTATTTCGGCCGGCGAGGCCACATAGCCCAGGAAGGCAACGAAATTTCCCGCTGGTCTATTTATATGTAACCCAATAATGCTGAACCCATTTCCGTCTATTACCCCTGTAAATTGATCGTCGACTGTTCCAATAGGCTCCCACCCGAGCCCTCCGTTCCAAAACTGTCCGCTTGGGTCACTCGTGTCGAACGTGAGATCGATATCATTGAGGAGTACATAGTGGGCGTTGAGATCGTTTCTGATTTCATTCAAATGCGTCGCCGTAGTAATTTGATATGGCTCGCCCTCTGTTCCCGCTCCCAGGCCTGAGAATTGTGCATGAGAAAAAGAAGGCTGAAGTGACAGGCAGAAAACCAATGCCGTAAACAGCCTGAGGCATGTGCTGGTGCCAACTGGCGATTTATGGGTTATGCCTGAGCGCAAAAAATGTAGGTATCGTTTCATCAAAGTAATTAAGTAAGGTGCAAGCCTGAACCATTTGAATCCCGACGTAGTAGGCATCTTCTAAGACCAAATTGTTTTTGTCAAAAAATAAAAAGTACTTCGATAGCAAGTTGACAGCATGCTTCAAGGGAACTAATTGTCAATAAGTTAAGCGGCAAAAAGGTGCCAGACTGGAAATATTTGCGAGCAGCAAGGTTTACTTTCTGAATCGCTCAAAGTCTTTTGTGAATGAAAAAGCTGGGTGCAAACATTTTACTGATTTCGATGTTACTGTTGCTTCATGCGGTGGTTAGCTATAGCCAGCCATTTAAAAAAAAGATCGATAGTCTTCAGTATGTACTTTCCCGGGAAATTCCCGACACAGCCTATGTAAACACACTCAATAGAATTTCGAACGAACTCCACGGGAGAAACTTTAGGGAGGCCATTCGCTATGCCAATCTGGCCATACGAAGAGCGGAAGAAATTGATTATGGGTATGGAACAAGCAAAGGGTATCAGAATATTGCTTTAACCTCATGGGCCAATGGCAGGTATGATCAGTCACTCGAGAATCATAAGAAGTCTATTGAGATGTTTCGCACCGGTGGAATGACGAATGAGCTGGCGGAGGCCTACAACAAAATTGGTCTTGTATACTTCTATATCGCCGAATATGACAAAGCAATTGGCTACCTGAGTAGGTCAATTGAGGATTACAGGGCGAGAAATGATACCGCCAATCTGGCCAGAGTACTGAACAATATGGGCCTTGTGCATGATTCCAAAGGTGACTATGCAACTTCCACTCATTACATTATCGAAAGTCTGCAGCTGAGCCAGAGCTTTAGACAGTTGCGTGATCAGCAAAACCGCACCTATGGCAAGGGAATGATACATGAGAATGAGTTCATTAACAGGCCGATTCTGGAACAAAGGTTGGAGAGAATTGAGCGGGTGGGCGAGAGCGGAAGCGCCGAGCAGCTTGCTAATCTTTGCGTTGAGGCTGCGGAAATTTACTTTGTTTTGAAGGAGTACAACTCAGCCCTGAGCTATTACAGAAGAGCCTCAGAAATATACGCTGAGCTGGATGAGCAGGTGTTGTTGGCGCACTGCCTCCGTGACCAGGCGGAATGTTATGTCGAGCTCGCCGACTTCGGGTCTGCTCTGGAAGTTTTTCGTCAATCGGAATCAATTTATATTAGTCAGGGAAATTACATAAGACTAGCTGCGGTTGTGGCGCAGCTTGGGGAAACAAATTATAAGCTGGGCAATATTGAGGACGCCATTCTTCATTATAAAAGACTAATTACCCTCGACGATAGCCTTGGCCACAGGGCAGCTTTGTCAAAGACTAAGGTAGCACTGGCAGGGACACTATTGGAGCAAGGCAGGAAGCAGGAGGCACTATCTTATGCCCAGTCAGGCTATGAAATAGCAAGGGAAATTGGGTCACTTACCAGGGTGGAGACGAGTGCAAGGCAGCTTTATGAGTGCTACAAGGCAATCGGACTGATGGGCACTGCTTTGAGTTATCTGGAGGAAAGCACCTCTCTAAAGCAGAAATTTGGGGATGAGCTTACCCACCGGGAAATAGCCGAGCTACAAATACAGTACGAGAGTGAAGAAAAGCAGAAGGCAATTGATCAACTAAATGAGGTGTCCCAGCTGCAAAGCAACGTCGTGGTTTTGCAGAAGCAGTTGTTGATGCTTATGGGAGGAGGTTTTGCTGCCTTTGCGGTTATCCTCGTTGTGATGAGAAATAGACTGATCAAAATCAGAGAGCTTAAATCGGGGATAGAAGAAAAGAATGCGTTTATCGAAGCGCAAAACTTTAAGCTCGAAAAAAGAGGCAGAGAGCGTGAGCTTTTAATTGGAGAAATTCACCACCGGGTAAAAAACAACCTGCAGGTTGTTTCCAGCATGCTGAGACTTCAGCAGCGGAAAGTGAAAAATGTTGTTGCCAAAGAGGCTCTTTTTGCAGGCCAAAACAGGGTGCAGGCTATGTCTCTACTTCACCAGCGACTATACCAGCACGGGTCGTATGGTAAAATCCCTATCGCCGACTATGTATCGGACGTATGCAAGCATCTGGCAAAGGTCTACAATTTGGACAAGCAAAAGATGGACTGCAGCTTTGAAGCTGATAATGTCAGCCTCGAAATAGACACTGCGGTTACGATAGGGTTGATGGCCAATGAGGTGTATTCGAATATTTTTAAACATGCCTATCCTTTTGTGGATGTGCTGAGACTTCACTCGGAAATAAAAAGAGAAAATGGATTGACCATCCGAATTACAGACAATGGCCCCGGTTTCCCTGAAAAGGTAGACTTCGAAGAAGGTGGGTTTGGTCTGAAACTTGTTGAAATGCTTGCCACTGAGCTGGGTGGTGAGGCTACATTTGCAGGCGGGGCGACAAAAGGATTGACTGTCACAATACGAATTGACGAAGCTCATGTCGACTGATGGTGACCGCCCCTGTTTCTGAAGGCGCAGAAACAGCCACCGATGAGTTTCAATTGCCCACATATCCTCCTGACATCCCTTCAAAGTCAAAGTTATTACCAATAAAGCTCCTAACAGATTTGCTATCCTCTACACGCCCAACTCGGTTCCAGTCCCGGATCCTGAGAATTGCGCAACGGCGAAAGAATTAGGAGCGAGTAAAACAAGCAGCGTTAAAAGCCGCATTTTGCCGTCATGGTCAAAAGTCCGAAGACGTCGTTGAGCAGCAAGTGACAACATCGAAAAAAATGACCTTTTCATATTGGTGTTTTTGAGTGGTAGAAAAGACTGTGGTCACAGGCGATCAGGTTTGCCTAAATTGTTTTTGTCAAAAAAATAGGGTACTTACGTGAACTGTTATCGCTTTATTTACAGTCAGTTAAGCCTTGTAAATTATGCTGAAATTAAAACAGCGATTTGGGAATCTTTGCAGGTGATAAGATTTGGTGCTTGAGTCATCTTGTTTTTTTTGTGAATGAAATATTACCATAAAGTCTTTGGAGGTCATGACATGTAAGCAGGTCTCTTTTGTGGTGTTCTTTTTTTCTTTCTTCTTTTTGCAAGAACTGAGGTGCCAGCCTTTTTTGTCACAAATAGATAGCCTCAATAGAATATTGAAAAAAGATTTGGACGATACTTTGCGAGTGAGGGTATACAATTCCATTTCGGCCTACAGGCACCTAAGTAATTTCGACATGGCAATGAGCTATGCTGAGCAAGCGCTGGAGCTAAGCCTCAAATTGGCTTATGAAAAAGGGGAAGCAAAAGCTTATCAAAACAAGGCAATCGCCTACTGGGCCCATGGCAGATATGACAGTGCTCTTTTTTACCACGCAAAAGCCATGAACATCTTCGAAAGAAATAACATGGAAGCTGAGTACGGGGAGGTGTACAATAAAATTGGACTTGTCTACTACTACACAGCAGATTACCCCAGGGCAATCGAATACCTGAATAAATCGGAGCAAGCGTTTCGGAAATCAAAGGACACGGTCAACCTTTCACGTATTTTGAATAACCTGGGTCTTATTTTCGATTCGAGGGGAGATTACCTGCAATCTGAGCAATATTTTGTTGAGGCAATGAAACTGGATCTCAACTTTCGCAATATCTACGAGCAATCGAGCAAACGGTATGATCAGGAGCCTGGAGGTGAAGCAAGCTTTGTCAAACGAAGGCTTTTGCAGAAGAGGCTTCATGAGCTAAAAGGGGTTGATCAGGGCCTACCTTCACTGACCCTTGTGTCAAAACTTTTTGAGATCGCCAACCTGTACGACCTTCTGACAGAAAATGAGAAAGCCAGGGAGTACTTTCTCAAGTCGGAAATCATCTACAAAGAATTGGGAGAGTCTCTGCTCCTGGCCGACTGCTACCGAAAGCTGGCAAAGGTGGCCTCTGATTTTGGTAATAAGGATGAAGCAAGAGACTATTTTTTGAAGTCGCATGAAATCTATCTTAAAAATGGATACTTGATTCAACTGGATTATACTTTCTCTGAGCTTGCCAAAATAGAAAGGAGTGGTGGAGACTTCGACAAAGCGATTGAGTATTTAAATGCTTCTGTCAACCTCAACGACAGCTTAGGGCATCGATTGTCATTGATAAGATTGAATATCGAGCTTGGGGAAATTTATTTGGAGGCTAGTAACGGAGTGATGGCGGTCGAAAAGGCGAACTATGCGTATGAGCTGGCCTCACAGTTGGAGATAAAAAAACTTAAACGTGATGCCGCCCACCTTTTGTTTCAAGCGCATTCCGGAAGCGGCCAATTTGAAAAGGCGCTTTTTTTTCTTGAGGAATCGACCAGGCTCAACCAGCTAATCAACGATGCGCTTGCCCACAGAGAAATTGCCAAGCTTCAAATAGAGTATGAGACTGAAGAGAAACAAAAAGAGATCGATCAACTGAACAGAATATCCAGCCTTGATGCAAGTGTGCTTGGCCTTCAGAGGCAGTTGATTACCCTTCTAAGCGGGGGTTTATTGACGATTTTGATTCTTCTTGTTTTTGTAAGTAACCGCCTGGGCAGGATAAGGTCTCTTAAGTCAAATGTCGAGGATCAAAAAAATCAGATTGGGGAGCAAAACAAAAGACTGGAGAAAAAGGCCAGAGAAAGGGAAATTCTTATTGGAGAAATCCATCACAGAGTAAAGAACAACCTCCAAATTATTTCCAGCCTTCTCAGGCTTCAGCAAAGGGGTATTGAAGATGTTAATGCGAGAAAGGCAATTTTTGAGGGGCAGAACAGAGTGCAGTCAATGTCGTTGCTACATCAGCGGTTATATCAGCAGGGCAATCATGAGTCGGTCGAGCTAAAGCAGTATGCTGAGGATATTTTTGACCATCTGTTGAGGGTTCATCATTTGGGTGAATCTGAGGTGGATCGGGTGAACTTTTGTGAAGAGATAGAATTAGATGTGGACACGGCAGTTACGTTTGGGTTGATTGTCAATGAAATTTTCTCAAATATCTTTAAGCACGCTTATCAGTCTGGAAAAAAGCTTATAGTAAAATGTGAAGGTGCCAGGGTGAGTAATGAGGTGCTGATAAAAATATCAGACAATGGGCCTGGTTTTGATCTCGGGTTCGTGAGGAGTCGGGCTCACTTTGGGCTTAACCTCATGAAGATGCTGGTTGCTGAGTTGGGTGGTACGGTGCAATTTTCCAATGGAGCAGGAGGGGGTGCCGAAGTCGAAATTAAGTTCAGAATGGCCTAGGAGATTTTCAAAAACTTTTCAGTCAAAATATCTTTATTAGAATTGCTTACAGGTATGGCGACTTCTCCCACATACAGATTATTCCTGTCAAACTTGTCAACCATGCGAAGGTTTACAATGAATGACCTATGCACCTTCAAGAAAATAGGCGGAAGGTTCGACAAAACACCTTTCATATTCATCGACAAAGTCATAGTGCCCTGCGTGGTGTGGATTTTGGTATAGCTTCCATCAGCTTCAACATATAATATGTTGCTAAATGGTACTTTGTGATAAGACTCCCCTTGCTTAATAAAAAAAGAGTCGTTTATGATGGGTATAGAATGGGGCACGCCTGACACTTCTTCGCCGTTTCGGTATTCCTGGAAGTTCTCTATGGCAATGTCAATCGCAATCTTCAGGTCAATCGGATCGAAAGGTTTGACGAGGTAGGCCGCTGGGTGAGTGGCTTTGGCCCGATCCACAGTAACTGAATCACTATAGGCTGTTAGATAAATAACCGGCATTGTATTTTTGGAAGTAATCTGCCGCACTGTTTCCACACCATCGATTGATCCATTGATGTTGATGTCCATCAATAAAATATCCGGCGACAGTTCGTCGGCCATCGTTATGGCATCGTGCCCGTTGCTGCAAATGCCCAGTGTCACATATCCGTAGTCCTGAAGACACAATTTCAAGTCTTCTGCGACCACAGACTTGTCCTCAACAATGAGAACTTTCACCGTTTCCATAGGTAGTTTGGCTAACAATTAAATTCAAAAAACCGCATTGTCACTTGCATGTTCGTTGCAAATGTAAATGTTAGGTTAAGTTAACCAAGATTTTCTTATTGCATAATGTTATCGGCGGAATTTCAGCACAAACTGGTTTAAAAACAGGTACTTAAATGCTGTTTCCAGGAAAGCCCTGCCTTAAATGCCTTGACCCTGAAGGCATTTTCGCCGTTCATCAACTTAAAGGCATTCGGGCATATTTCGTTCATGAATTAGTATACTTGTAACACAAAAGAAGGTGCTTATGATAAAAAGTATTTTGGGAGTGCTGCTGCTTGTTGGGGTATTTGCCTGTGACAGCATCGATAGCAGTAAACAAACGACTTCAAAAGAGAAGGTAAGTGAAGCGGATGTTGCCAGCGAACCTGCTGAAGACAAACGAAAAGTCATTCTTTTCTATGGCAACAGCATTACCGCAGGTTACGGGCTTGACATATCCGAGGCTTTTCCGGCCATCATTCAGGAGCGGCTCGACTCGCTTGGCTACGATTATAATGTCATCAATGCAGGTCTGAGTGGCGAAACCAGTGCCGGTGGGCTTTCCAGGATTGATTGGGTGCTGAAAACTCCTGTCGATATTTTTGCATTGGAGCTGGGGGGCAACGACGGACTCAGAGGCATTAGCCTGGATGAAACCGAGAAGAATCTTTCAGAAATCATTGAAAAAGTAAAGCAATCGAACCCGCAGGTAAAAATTATTGTGGCTGGTATGCAGATTCCACCTAATATGGGGCAGGAGTACACCGACAGGTTCAAGGACATCTTCCCAATGCTTGCCGAAAATCACAACACTGCACTTATTCCTTTCATTTTGGAGGGGGTGGGGGGAATTCCAGAGTTGAATCTTCCGGATGGTATCCATCCCACGCCGGAAGGACACAAGATGTTGGCGGACAATGTGTGGGCTGTACTCAAACCTATCATTGACGAAGACAATATTTGATCTGTGGACAAAATAGAAAGTTTCATTTCGGCTGCGGCCAACTTCGTGTGGGGAGTGCCTTTGCTGGTGCTTGTCATGGGTGGCGGCATTTTCTTCATGTTCTATTCAGGCTTTGCGCCTTTCAGTTATTTTAAACACGCCCTCGATGTCTTGAGGGGCAAATACGACGATCCGGATGCTCCGGGTGATGTCAGCCATTTTCAGGCGCTTTCCGGTGCCTTGGCGGCTACTATCGGAATGGGTAATGTAAGTGGCGTGGCCATTGCCATTGTAATGGGTGGGCCGGGCGTTATCTTCTGGATGTGGGTAAGTGCGTTCTTTGGAATGGCCACCAAGTTTTTCACCTGCACACTGGCCGTGATGTACCGGGGAAAAGACACCAACGGCGATGTGCAGGGCGGCCCGATGTATGTGATTACAGAAGGTCTTGGCAAGAAGTGGAAGCCGTTGGCCGTGTTCTTCAGCGTATTCTGTTTTTTTGGAGCCACACCTATTTTTCAAGCCAATCAGGTCATTCAAGTTACAAATGACGTACTTCTTATTCCGGCTGGATTTGGTTGGGCAGGTTCTTTCACCTCCAATTTGGTAATGGGCTTGGTTATTACGCTGCTTACATGTCTGGTTATCTTTGGTGGTATCAAGAGAATTGGCCTGGTGGCCAGCCGCATGGTACCGTTCATGGTGGTGCTGTACATGGCGTGTGTGCTATACATCTTGGGCATTCACTTCCTTGATATTCCACACATTTTCAGCATGATTCTGAGTGATGCATTTACCGCCAAAGCCGCCATGGGAGGAGCCATTGGGGCGCTGATCATAGAGGGAGCGAAGAGAGCTTCTTTCTCCAATGAGGCGGGTATTGGTACCGCTCCGTTGATGCACGGCGCCTCTAAAACCAAGGAGCCGGTGAGAGAAGGGTTGGTCGCCATGATGGGGCCGGCCATTGATACTTTGCTGGTTTGCACGCTGACGGGTTTTGCCATTCTCGCTACCAACGTGTGGCAAACCACCGACACAAACGGCATTACCCTGACAGGCAAAGCATTTGAGGCGGCCATGCCAACGGTAGGGCCATTCCTGTTATTCCTCTGCGTGCTGATATTCGGGTTTACGACCCTGTTCTCTTACAGCTACTATGGCACCAAATGTGTCAGCTTTCTGGCTGGAGCCAAATACGCCCACTACTTTAACTATTGGTATGTGTCCATCATTATCGTGGGATCCATCACCACGCTCACTATGGTGGTCGACTTCATCAATGTGATGTTTGGACTAATGGCCATCCCTACGATGGTCGGGGCCATTTTGCTGGCGCCTAAGGTGAAGGCTGCTGCCAACGATTACTTTGGCAGGGTGAAAAGAGGGGAGCTGGAGAAGCAAAGTTGAATTCTTTATTCCAAAGCATTCACCACTTTCTCCAACCCTATTCCTCTGCTGGCTTTGATCAAAATTGTGCAGCTAGAGAAGCCCGATGTCTTCACATGATCCAGTAGTGCATCTCTCGTTTCAAAATGCAGCGCAGAAGGACACGATTCTTTCGCCTGTTTCATTTTAGGCCCGCAGAAAATCACCTGATGGAAGCCTGCCTCACAAGCTGCTTTACCGATAGCGGCATGCTCCTTGTCTGAGTCGGTTCCCAATTCCAGCATATCGCCCAGGATGGCCACTTTGTTGTCGACCTTCATGGTCTTGAGGTTCTCTATGGCCACCTTCATAGAATCGGGATTGGCGTTGTAGGCGTCGAGGATGATATCGTTGCTGCCGACTTTGAGCAACTGAGAGCGATTGTTTTTTGGCTGGTAGCCTGCAATGGCGGCCTCGGCCTTTTCCAGCGGCACTTCAAAGTACTGCCCCACAGCCATGGCGGCGGCAATATTGTCGAAGTTGTAGCTGCCAATCAACTGGCTGGTAACTGGTGCCCTGTCACCTACCTGAAAAACTACGAACGGGTTGGCTTCGATGAACTTCACTTCGTATGTGTCGCCAGGTTGGGGGAAGGTAACGGCAGACTCAAACCGCTTCGCCATGTTTTGCAGCATGGGCTGGCGGCTGTTGATGAAGACGGTGCCTTCGTTTTTCCGGATATGGTCAAACAACTCACTTTTCCCCCGGAGCACCCCTTCGATACTACCAAAGCCCTCCAGATGTGCCTTACCGATATTGGTGATCAGGGCATGGTTGGGATCGGCGATGTCGCAAAGCTCACGGATATCGCCTATCTTATTGGCGCCCATTTCGATGATGGCGACCTCTACCTGCGGGTGGATGCCCAGCACGGTTAACGGCACGCCGATATGGTTGTTGAGGTTGCCGGTGGTGGCGTGGGTGATGTATTGCTTGCTGAGCACGGCATTGATCAGCTCTTTGGTGGTGGTTTTGCCGTTGGAGCCGGTGAGCCCAAGCACCTTTCTGTGGAACCTGCTGCGGTGGAAAGTGGCGAGGTCTTGTAAAGCCTTTAGGCCATCCTCAGCCAGGATGTATTTGTCTCCCTTTTTGTATGCCACATCGTCGATTACGGCGTAGCTCGCCCCCTTCGCCAGCGCTTCTGCTGCGTAGGCATTGGCATTGAAGTTGGGGCCTTTCAGTGCAAAGAATAGATTGCCTTCAGCCACGGTGCGGGTGTCGGTGCTTACTCCGCTCGATAGAAGAAAACGGCTATAAAGAAATTCGATGAAGTTGTTGTCCATTCACAAATTGTTTGAGGTCAAAGGTAATGACGAGTGGGTGAGTACGAAAGTGCCGGGCGAGAAAGTCAGCAGAGGAGAGGGCTTCCAGCTGCTGTCTTTTCGCAATACTGTTAACCGGAGACCCGAATCGGATCCCGGCGGCTGACGGCTCCAACGCTGCTGACCTGCTGGCTGTACCAACGCCTATCATCTCCCGGATCCGACCTTTTTCGGGCGGCTGACGGCACCCACGCAAACGCCATCCCCGCCGTACCGACGCCCGGCTCCGGTTTTTCGGCTTCTTTACTCCGTCCAGCTCATCGGGTAGTTAGGATCGACGAACTCCAGTGCCTCCTCCGTTAAGTACAGCGGCCCGAAAGTGTCGAGCATTACGGCCAACTCTTCTGTTTCTTTAGCACCAATACTTTTTTCTACCGTGCCTGGGTGTGGCCCATGTGGCAAGCCGCCGGGGTGTAGCGTAAACGAACCTCTTTCAATTCCTTTGCGACTCATGAAATTGCCTTCCACATAGTACAGCACTTCATCGGAATCTATATTACTGTGGTTGTAGGGAGCGGGAATTGATAGCGGGTGATAGTCGAACAGGCGGGGAACGAAGCTGCAGATAACAAAGCCATGCGCCTGGAAGGTCTGGTGCACTGGCGGCGGCTGGTGGATGCGCCCGGTGATCGGCTCAAAATCATGAATGCTAAGGGCATAGGGATACAGGAAGCCGTCCCAGCCCACCACGTCAAAAGGGCTGTAGTCGTACACATACTGGTGCAGATAGCCGCCCTTTTTGATCTTCATCAGAAACTCCCCTTTTGCTGAATCGGTGGCTGGCTCCGATGGTGGCCTGATGTCCCTTTCGCAGTAGGGCGAATGCTCTAAGAGCTGCCCCAGCTCATTGCGGTAACGCTTCACGGTTTCGACTGGCCCAGCCGACTCGATGACGAGTGTTCTCAGGGGCCCTTCGTCCCATTGAAGCTTATAAATGGTGGTGCGGGGAATGACTACATAGTCGCCCGACTTGATCCTGAGCTTGCCAAACTGAGACAACAGCCAGCCGCTGCCATCGTGAATGAAAATGACCTCATCGGCTTCGGCATTTTTGTAAAAATAGTCCATGCTTCGGCTGCTGGGGTTGCAAAGGGCCATCGACACGTCTTTGTTCTTGAGCAGCACTTTGCGGGCCTCCAGCCAGTCGCCGCCAGTAGTGCCGACGCCGGTTGTTTTTAAATGGGTTTGCAGCAGCGGATTGTCCTCGGCAATTTTTGACCCGTACCGGACAGGTTTGCCGACAGACTTTACCCGGGTGGGGGCGTTGATATGGTAAAGGTTAGAGTAAATGCCCGAAAAGCCTTTGGAGCTTACCAGCTCTTCTTTGTAGAGGCTGCCATCGGGTTGGCGGAATTGGGTGTGTCGTTTGGGGGGTATTTCGCCCAGTTTATAATAGTAAGCCATCTCATGTAGGGTTAATAGTCAAATTTACATAATGATAAAGGCTTTAAAGAGCAAAAGCGCTTTTAGATTGGGACGTGTCTAGACGCCGCTAAAAAATTATGCCAGAATCTGCTAACAGGTAAATATGTCCTCAAAGCCGGACGGGCTGTTACTTTTCCTTGCGGTTCCCCGCCGGGATGAAAAGTAACCAAAAATCATCGAAAAATTAACGCACAGCCCAACTACCCTCAGCCTGCCGCCATTTTTCGCCCTCCCTCCCAGAAGGGCGCTACTCAAATTAAAATACCTTTAAACCGAAGCCATCTAATAGATAATTTCCAGAGCATAATAAAAAAGCTGAACCGACACTTGTCAGATTCAGCCTTTTGAATTCGGAATCCGTTGTCCGGAATTTCTAACCTTCTATCCTTTAATTCCTTTCTGCCAACTGCTCGGCCTGGTCAAAGAGTGTAAGTGCTTTGATGAAAATCTCGTCGGCCTGGTTGAAGACGGGGAAGAAGCCTTCTTCTCCCCAGTTGCTTCGGGCTATCTGCGCCTTCATGTGAATACGCACAAGCTCCTTCGACTTGGCAAAATCCACAGCGTTATACTTCACACCATTTTCTTTTGCCACCTTGTTGAGGTCTTCCAGCATTTTGTCGGTCACGTTAAAGTCGTTGAAAAACTCGTCAAAGCCCATTTTCTCAAACTTCTGCTTATTGGCCTCATAGTATTTGAATGTATACTCCCTCAGCGAGTTGCTGGTGTACATCTTGGTCAGGTAACTCGACGTTTCCGTAGTATCTATGGCCACAAAGAAGTCGGGCACTATGCCACCGCCGCCATACACTTTTCTTCCCTTACCTGTGGCGTACTCCAGTGTGTCGTTCACATGAATGCTGTCGGCCACAAAAAGCTCGCCGTTTTCGTACCTGTCGGCCAGGTCATGCGAATAGGCGGCGTCTTTTCCGTCATAGGGCTTCTGAATAGAGCGCCCGCTTGGCGTATAGTATCTCGAGATGGTTAGTCGCAATTCAGCGCCGTCGCTCAGGTTGATCGGCATTTGCACCAGGCCTTTGCCAAACGACCTCCGGCCCACAATAAGTGCCCGGTCATTGTCTTGCAGCGCACCGGCCACAATTTCTGAGGCCGAAGCACTTCCCTGGTCAATCATTACTACTACCGGCCCCTTCTCAAAAATCCCTTTTCTCACAGCCCTGTATTCGTCGTTGTAGCGGGTTTCTTTTCCTTTGGTATACACGATCATATCATCATCGGCCAGCAACTCGTCGGCCATGTTCACCGCCTTGTCCAGATAGCCGCCAGGGTTTCCTGTCAGGTCAAGCACCAGCTTCTTCATGCCCTGGTCAATCAATTTTTCCATGGCCGCATAAAACTCATCGTAGGTAGTAGCAGTGAAGCGACTCACCTTCACATAACCTACCTCTTTATTCACCATGTATGACACGTCCACCGATGACTGAGGTATTTTATCTCTGATGATCGTGAAGTCAAGCGGTGCTTTCTTGGAGTCTCTGATGATCTGCAATTTCGCTTCCGATCCTTTTGGCCCACGCAGCTTTTCAAACACTTTTCTGTTGTTCAGGCCTATGCCTGCAATGTTTTCCCCGTCTACCTTCACAATTTTATCACCGGCCTGGAGTCCAACTTTTTCAGATGGGCCGCCGCTGAGTGGGGTAACAACATACAGCGTGTCTTTGAAAATATTGAATTCGATACCAATGCCTTCGAAGTTGCCCTGTAGTTGCGATTGAGCAAGCACAGCCTCTTCTTTAGGAATGTATACCGTGTGTGGATCCAGTTTCTCCAGCATCTTCACAATGGCGGTCTCCACCAGTTCTTCTGAGTCTACATCGTCCACATAATTTCTGTCGATATAACCCAGCACTTCTCTGAACTTGAACAGGCTCTTGTTCATATCGCCCGACGGAGTGTCGCTGGTGGTGAAGTTAGCTCCCAGAAGTACACCAATGGCGACAGCTGAGGTAATAATGATTGGCAAACGGATGGCCCACTTTGAGTTATTCATAATTTTTTCTTTGATCGAGACTTCTATTTTCTTTCCGGTCAATACTCAATAACACATACATTGTGTACTAATAACAGTTTAGGTTCAAACGCAACTTAATAGCGTTCGGTTATTAATAGCCTTGAAATTTATGCGATTAGTTGGTCAATGGCAATGGTAAGTTTTTAATATTCAGCGTTTACACCATCAACCATAATGTGTATATTTGCTTCTTAATCAGAATCAGTAGCGTGAAGCTTGCCCAAAGAACCATTAATTCTATCATCGACGAGAACTTCGTGTTCGCTAAAGTGCTCGACTACTTTGGAGTGGCTTTCTACAAATACTCCGGGCATACTTTAGAGGCTCTTTGCGAAGAAAAGAACCTTCCTTTGGATAAGGTGCTTCGCAATATGGAGCGCTACAAACCGCAAAGTCAGTTTGACAAAAACACCATTTCCACCTACCCGGTTGATCTGATCATTGAGTATCTGAAGCATTCGCACCACATATTCATCAAGCAAAAACTGCCCTACCTGGCCCGCCTTATCAATGGGTTGGATCAGCGATCTGCCGTGAGCAAAACATTGGCCGATGACCTCAAGTTTGTTTTTCCCCTGTTTCTGGAAGACTTCATACACCACGTGTACGAGGAAGAAGACACGCTTTTTGCCTATGTGAATTCATTGTATAAAGTGCAGCAGGGCACTATGCCTTCAAGTAAGTTGTTCTACATGCTGGAGTCGTACTCTATTCAGGAGGCGGCGCTCGATCACGACCATACGGAAGATGAATTGAAAGGCATCAGAGAAATAACTGGTGATTACCAGCATAACCCGAACAATGACCTTCACCTGAAGGTTATTTATGAGGAATTCAAGGCATTTGACAAAGAGTTGATACAGCATGCTTCTATCGAGGATGAAGTGCTTTTCCCTAAAGCTTTGATGCTCGAAAAGAGTGTGCAGGAGCTGATCAACAGAAAAATCCGCTGGAACTAGCACATGGGGCGTATTCTTGCCATTGACTACGGAGGCAAAAGAACTGGTATAGCCGTCACCGACCCCTTACAATTGATTGCCACGTCACTCGAAATGGTTCGGTCGCATGAACTTATCGCCTTTTTAAAGCAATATTTGCAAAAGGAAACTGTGGACGCTTTTGTAGTGGGGATGCCAAAAAAGCTTGACAATACAGATACCAACGGAACCCTGCTGGTAAACAGATTTCTGGTGCAGCTCAAAAAAGAGTTTGCGGAAATGCCCGTTCATTTGATTGATGAGCGCTTCACCTCCAAAATGGCCATGGACACCATGATTGCCGGGGGTATGAAGAAAAAAGACAGGAGAGTAAAAGGAAACGTAGATAAAATAAGTGCAGTGATTATACTGCAGTCGTACATGGAGAGTAATAGATTATGATTTACCCTATAGTAGTATACGGTGATCCCGTTTTGAGGAAGAGGGCGGCTGATATAGAAAAGGGATCCGATGTAAAGCAGCTAGTATTGGATATGTTTGAAACCATGCGGAGCGCCAGTGGCATTGGGTTGGCGGCCCCGCAAATTGGCATGTCTATCAGGCTGTTTGTGGTGGACGGATCGCCGCTTGAAGAACCTGAGGTTTCAGGTTTCAGGAAGGTGTTCATCAATGCGAAGATTGTGGAAAGGGATGGTAAGCCCATCGTGATGGAGGAAGGCTGCCTGAGCATCCCTGGTGTGAGAGATGATGTGCAACGGCCGAACAGCATCACAGTGAACTACTACGACGAGCACTGGAAAGAGTTCACCGAGACGTACGAAGGCATGAAGGCCCGCATCATTCAGCATGAATATGACCACATTGAAGGCGTGCTGTTTACTGACCACCTCACTGCGTTCAAAAAGAGGATCATCAAGAACAAACTTGTGAATATCAGCAGGGGCAAAGTGTCTGCTGACTACCGTTTAAAAATTCCTGTGAAAAGATAACTGCATGACGCCCATTTCCTCGAAGCTGCCAGACGTAGGTACCAGTATTTTCACAGTGATGTCGAAGCTGGCGCTGGATGAGGGGGCCGTTAACCTTTCGCAAGGATTTCCGGATTTCCCTATTTCGGAAGAGCTGGCAGAGGAAGTGATGAAGGCCATGAAGGCCGGTCTGAATCAGTACGCTCCCATGCCTGGCTACCCGCCGCTGTTGAAAGCCATTTCAGAAAAAGTGCAGCATACCTTCGGCTGGACACCCAACCCGGCAACCGAAGTGATGGTAACGGCCGGTGCTACCGAGTCGATCGTGTGTGCCATCCTTACCCTGGTAAAGGAAGGCGACGAGGTGATCGTGTTTGAGCCGGCTTACGATTCGTACCAACCCTGCATTGCCCTGGCCGGCGGCACTATGGTACCCATTCCGCTCAATTTTCCTGATTATGGCATCCCGTGGGATCAGGTGGAAGACAGCATTACGCCACGCACCCGCATGATTGTGGTGAACACACCGCACAACCCCAGCGGCGCTATTTTGGCTGAGAATGACCTGGAACATTTGGAGCGTTTGGCTCATAAGCACGGCATTTATATCCTGGGTGATGAGGCCTACGAGCACATCATTTTTGAGGGGAAAAAACACCACAGCCTGCTTTCACGCCCCAACCTGAAACCCTGGGCCATTGCGGTGTTCTCCTTCGGAAAAACCTTTCATGTGACGGGCTGGAAAATAGGCTACATGGTTACCCACCCGGAGCTGATGGTAGAAATGAAAAAGGTGCATCAGTTCCTCACGTTCAGTGTTAGCACGCCTATGCAGGCTGGCATTGCCGCTTACCTGAGCTCGGGCGATCATTACTCGGGCATTGGCCCCATGTTTCAGAAAAAGCGAGACCTGTTTCTCGATTGCATCAAGGGCACCGACTGGAAACCACTGGCCAGCCACGGCACCTATTTTCAGGTGGTGTCGTATGAAGAAATAACGAAAGAGAATGACTACGCCCTGGCCATACGCATGACCAAAGAAATGAAAGTGGCCAGCATACCGGTGTCAGTGTTTTATCACAACCGAACCGACCACAAAGTATTGCGGTTCTGCTTTGCCAAGCAGGACGAAACCATCATTCAAGGAGCCGAAAAACTATGCAGGATCTTAAAGTAGCCCTTATACAAGCCGATCTTCACTGGGAAAGCATTGAAGCCAACCTCCACATGTTTGAAGAAACAATATGGAAGGTCAAAAGCAAGCCAGACATTATTGTGCTGCCTGAGATGTTCACCACCGGCTTCAGCATGAAAGCCAAAGAGCTGGCTGAGCCTATGAACAGCAAGACCTTCCGCTGGATGAGGCAGCAGGCGGCGCAAACCCAGGCAGCAATACTTGGCAGCTACATAGTGACCGAAAAGGGCCAATACTACAATCGCTGTATAGCCATGCTGCCCGATGGTACCCACCATCAGTACGACAAGCGCCACCTGTTTGCCCTCGCTGGCGAAGCCGATGGATTCACCCCAGGCACAGAACGGCTGATTTTTGAATGGAAGGGCTGGAAAATATGCCCTATGATCTGCTACGACCTGCGCTTCCCTGTGTGGGCCCGCAACAAATGGGACGGCGATACAGCAGCATTTGACCTGCTGGTGTACATGGCCAACTGGCCAGCACCGAGAACCAATGCATGGGACACGCTACTTCAGGCCAGGGCCATTGAAAACTTGTCCTACTGTATAGGGGTCAACCGTATCGGGGTGGACGGTGTAGATGCAGAGTACCTCGGACATTCGGCTGCATACAATCATAAAGGTGATGAGTTGGTCTTCAACGAAGGAAAGTCCTGCATACTGGAGGCAACTCTCAACTACGAGGAAATGGCTGCTTTCAGAAACAGGTATCCGTTTTACAAAGAGGCGGATGAGTTTGAGGTGAAGTAGTGCCAACATTCTGGCTCCTGATCCCTGAGGCGAGGTTACCATTGCGTTGATCCGGGTATTGAACAATGCTGACAAAGGAGCAGGGTTCTGGTTGAGCCCTTGAGAATGAGCAAAACGAATGGACAAAAACCAGATACTTCATCAGATTTTTCAGTCGCACGACAATTACCTGGCTAAAGAGTCAGCATCCCTGCAAAAAGTACCTGTAGAAGAACTCGTCGCTTCCTTTTTCTGCCCCGGGCCTTTTTACTATTATATTTTAGATTCACCTACGCTCACTTTCGAAAAGGCCAGCAGCACCCTCCCAGCCATTCTGGGTATAGACGTAACAGGTAAGCCCATAAGCGACCTGGTAAACATTGTGCACCCTGACGATTTAGATTTTCTTTTGAAGTGCGAGGATTATGTGGCGCATTTCCTCAAAAACAAAGTTGCCCCTGAGAAAATGGTGAACTACAAAGTCAGCTATTGCTTCAGAGAAAGGGTAAAAGACGGTACTTACAAGCTGTTCAATATGCAAACCATTACTCTGGCCACCACCACAGATGGGGCGCTATTGAAGGTGATGGGCGTGCACACCGATATCTCTCACATCACGTCCACCAACAATTACCGGCTGTCGCTCATCGGCCTCAACGGGGAGCCCTCTTACCTGGGTATTGACGTTTTTGAAAGAGAGACTTTGGCCTTGCGTTCAGCAAAGCCTGTTTTTACCAAAAGAGAGCTCGAGATCGTTCGGTTGCTTGGTGAAGGATTGACGGTAAAAGAAATCGCCTCAAAACTTTTTATTGCCGACACCACGGTCAGCACGCATAAGCGAAACGTGCTCAACAAATCTCATTGCAGAAATACCACGCAGCTGGTAGCCTACTGCTTGAAGAAGGGCCTCATATAGTTAATGTGGCTCAACACCAATCGCACCTCCCTCAGGGTCCCTGGCGGAGACCCCAAGGGGAGGTGAAACAGGATTGATTATCCTTTTGGTGTCTCTCGAAGAGGACGCTGAAAGGGTTTATCATTGGTAGCCTACTGCTTGAAGAAGGGCCTCATAATAGTTAATGTGGCTCAGCACCAACCGCACCTCCCTCAGGGTCCCTGGCGGAGACCCCAGGGGGAGGTGATTTTCACCCCAAACCCTTCTAAAGGGCGCACCGACTACTATTTTGATTATCCTTTTGGTGTCTCTCGAAGAGGACGCTGAAAGGGTTTATCGTAATGGACTCCCATAGAGTTCCTGGAGGACGCCGCAAGGGGAGTAAATCACACGGGGAGAATTACAGGTATTTCCGCAAATGTTTCTTGAAATACTTAGCGCTGTCGGTAATGCTCTGCATGGAGCTAGTGGCAAAGTTGCCGCCCTGCTCCAGGTAGTAATACTCCAGCGCATCCGTGTCGATGGTCGACAACATTTTGATGTAGTCGATGGAGCCGTTGCCCAGCTCGGAGTAGTCCTGGGTCACCTTGTCCATGTCTTTGATGTGCCACATCACGTAGCGCCCGGGGTTGGCAGCAATCAGTTCAGCGGGAGTTGAGTTGGAAGAACGCACTACCCAATACATGTCCATTTGTAATTTAACGAGAGTAGGATCGGTTTCACCAAGGATGATGTCGTAGCCAGTGGTGCCGTTGTGAGAAGTAAACTCGAAATCGTGGTTGTGGTAGGCAAAGCCGTGGCCTGCTGCCTGCGCCCGCTCGCCCATTTGGTTGAGCTTGTCGGCCAGCGCTTTGAAATTGTCTGGTGTGCGGTACTCCGGTGTCAGCCAGGGCCAGGTAATGTATTTGGCATCGATGGCTTTGGCGCCCTCAATGCATTGATCGAGGTAGCTGAGCAGCTTGTCCATGGGCTGATTGAAATAGGAAGAAAAATCGTAGTGGCCGCTGGTGGCGGTGAGTTGCAAGTCGTTCAAAAGCTTTTTAAAGTCGGCGGCCTTCATGCCGTAGTAGGTGCCCTTGGCACCGTCGTATCCGAAGATCTCCGTATCCTCATAGCCGAGAGCCTTCACCTGCTTTAGGGTGGCAACAGGGTCTTTGGCCATGGCATCTCTGATGGTAAAGAGCTGCAAGCCCATTTTGTATTTTGGCTTCTTCGCTTTCGAAGAGCCAGTGAGTGGCACCAGCGTTGCTGCCGACAACACACCGGCGGACTTAACAAATGTTCTTCGATTCATCTTCAATTATTGAGGGTGTTTGAGAGGTTCAATTTACCACTAATAGATGGAACCTTGAGATGTCATTTGTAACAAACTGGTGTGGTGATGGGGTGGGCATTGCTGCTTTGGTGCAAAGGGTGCAAACCCGTCGCATGGATATGACGCTCTGTCCGGGCCCTTTCAGGGATAGTGCTTGACGGTGGCTAGCCGCAACGACATCTCCAGTCCCGGTAGGGACGATATGGCGGTAACGCCAAAAGCTGGGTAGTAAAGCAGTGCAAGTGCCGTAGGCACGGCATATAGAATAATGGCGATTGATAAACCCAAGCTGCCCATCAAAGGAACGCCCTCGTTTGAGCGATAGCAGAAACGGGGTGTATGAGACTGATGATTGCATCGCCGCTTTTGTTGAGGTTAGCTGAAGCGAAATCATGGAAGGAAGCAGGCTTCAAAAAGAACTCCAAAAACCTGCCCGGCCGGAATACACTGCCGTTAAACCTGTGGCAAAGAGGGGGCTAGTTACTTCCACCATCAACAATATAAGGCTGCAGAAAGGAAGATTCAACAGGTTTCAAATAGTCATTAAGTTTTTGCTCTTTTAGTTCAAGCATATAGTTGTTAAATACTAAAACATTCTTTGGATCACATCTTTGAGTAATTGTCGTGGGTAGCTGTTTTAATTCTGTGGCCCATTCATCTTTGCTCAATTCTCCGGATTTCAACTCGTGGCGGACGCAGTTATTTTTAACATAATAATAGGATTCCAACTGACTTGACACTGGAGATCTGGACATTTCTTCTTTGCTAATGTTGGGTTGGGTATAACTTAGGTCAAGAGGTGTGGGCTGGTGGGCTGAAATCTGCTCTACAAATTGCAGCGTGTCGTTCCAAACATAGAAAGACTTAATCTCGTAAGTTAAGTTTTGAAGCTCATAAGATTCTTCTTTTGGCCCTTTGTTGATATTATAGCCATACTCAACAGTTATGAGTTTTAAGTTCTCCGCATCGTCGAAATAGTAAATTCGTCGTGTATTATTGCTAAAGGTTCGAACATCTTTTCCGCCCCACGAATCATCAAATGAATACGTACTAAAATTTTCATGTGCTGGCTTTCGGCTTAGTATATTTGTATAAAACCCTCCAAAAAATCCATCAAACACGTCGACATGAGTATTCGGAAAGACCTTTTGTATGTAGTTGTTTTTCCGTTGATTTACATCATTTACCCTCATTTTAATAACAGAGATTGCTGAGTCGATATTAATAGACTCTATTTTTGTTATGCCCAACTGTTCGTAAAGTTCTTCAGCGCTAGACTTAGGAGTTGGCACTGGCTCAAGCCCTCTCATCTTTCTAACAGCATTGTATCTTTCATATGTTGACATCGCCTTGATTTCGGTATCTGAATAATACATGAGCAAGGAATCTCTCAAACTCATAGGGCTGGATTGCTGGCCAAAGGAGCGGAATGAAAGCAATAAAGAAATTATTACAACTAAAAAACACAGCCTCATATCGTCTATTTCTTTACTTGTTTTAGGTAGAGATAATTGAGACATTAAAAAACTTCATGACCATGTTTTGTTGGTGTGCCAGGTTTCAAATGCACCTGCCTTACGATAGGTGAAGTTAACAAAGAGTGAAGAGGATTTTCGTTCTAACCTTAATCGCTATTTGTAGAAGTCATATCACTTGACTCTGCTGCTTATTTTAAGGACACTTTGATCGATATCTTGTTTAATCAGCAAGTTACTCGGATTGGCGAAAATCATTCCTTCTAATTAGGATTAACTATATATGGCTTAAGAAAAGATGTTGGGACAGGATGAAGGTACTCGTTTTCCTTCCTCAAATATTCCTCCCGTTCGTGGAGTAAATTACGGAATACTATAGCTTGATAACTATTGCCAACTTCCTTATAGTCGGTGGGCAACTCAGCTAATTCATCCCTCCAATTCCACCTTTTGAACTGCCCTCTATTAAAATACAAATCAAAGCCTTGGTTTCTGTAGAAATAGGAAATTCTCCTAGTGACGTGGACATCTGCTGTGTCAATTGTCACCAAGTTATACATAGATGGCTCAGTATCGTAGTATTGCTTTGCCTCAATTTGCTTAAAATAAATCAATGAGTCATTCCAAACGTAGTAGTGCCTTTCGTCATATTGGTAGGGAACCTTGTCCTCCCAGTCCCATTTACCACCAGTGTTAATATTGAAACCATATACAATAGAGATTAATCTTAGGTCACCTTGCTCACTAAAATAGTACACCCTCTTAGAAATATTACTATAAATAGTTGTATCGTTATTTATGCTCAGAAGATTTTTAAACTCTTCCTTTATTTCTCTCTTCCGCCAATCCTGGTAAAACTGTTGGAAGTTAGTGCTAATAATGTCCACCCAGCTATTAGGGTAAATCTCCTGAGAGTAGCTGTTTTTTTCCTGGTCAATTTCCTGAACTATCTTTTCTATTTGGGGCACTAAATTTAGCCTTGGGAAGTCCCTAATTACAGGAACTCCATTTTCATCTAATTTTGAAGCACCTACTTCTGAGGTTTCTTTTGGAGGAAGCCCTCTTATTCTCCTAACCTCTTCCCACATTTCATCAGTACTCATCTTCTTTAATTCCTCGATTGTAAATTGCTGAAGAAGTGAATCTCGGAGGTTTTTCGGTCTTTCTTGCGCATTTGCATCAAGAGGTAATTTTAGAAAGACAAGAAATAAATATACAATCTGTTTTTTAGTCATCTAGTCTACCTTTTTTTGATTGAGATACTTTGAAACTGCATCCTTTTTTATCTCGAAATGCATGTAGTCAACATTAGCCGAATCCCACAATCCACCCCATTGGACATCTTCCTCTGAAATGAATGACTCAATCAATTCCACCGGAACTTCGCAAAAGCCGTTAACAAAAATATATTTAATAAAGTCTTTATCGGCAGCCTTCGATTTTAGTTGACCAGCAAATGTTTTAAAAACTGAGTTTGAAAGGTCACCGTTTGGAACAAAATTCATTACGATTCCCTCTCTAAATTCTTCATAATCCTCTAACATCGATGCGACAACTGGCATCCTAATATTGTCAATCGATGAAAATACCGAAGTAATTGTTTCATCTGCAAAGCTGCTCTCCATAGGAGATAAATGATCCTTCAAAAAATGTACCCTTTCCGAAAACTCAGCAAATTCTTGTTGAGCGATCTCATCAAACAGCAAGTAGCCAAAATCTGGCATTCCGGTTTCAGAATAGATGATTTTTTCCAAACCTTCTAGTAATACATAATAATTGCTGATTTCAGTTTTGTCAATTATGCCAAGGTCAACTCTAGCTTTTATTTTCATGAAATCCTCAAATGGATTCCTTTCAACTAAGTTCTGTATTTTATACGAATTTGATATCCCTAAGTAGCCATCTACTCGAGAATATATATTTTCTAAGCTATCAAACCTAAACCCCTCTGTCGACTGTTTGAAAAGCACGCTTGCCTCATTTATAGTTTTTGGGGAGCGTGCATTTCTATCAAAAAGATCTAAATTAGTTATGTGCTTTATTAAAAATAATAACTCAGTCTGGTCATTTTTAATGTAGTGGTTGTGATTTGATTTTATATCTACAACTAGTCCGTAACTGTGATTGCTTACAGTATTTTTATTTGCCCCATATTGAGGTCTTATCCCTATCCCATAGATATCTCCGCTGACATAGCGGCCACTGGATTTAATGTCTGCTATGTTTTTTTCAATTGACCTAAGCTTTTTTGCAAATGTCCAGTGAACTCGAATGTTGTTGCCGAGGAATTCCACCTCCTCGGAGTTGTCATACAAAAATTGTAAAGGGTTTTCTATTTCCGAAAAAACCTCTCCAATCCCATCCGATTCGCTCCGTAGCAAACCTTCTACTTTCTTATAATCCCCATACCCGTCGGTTAACTTCTTTACATCATCAGACACTTCCTTCCAATCTTCCCAAGCTGTTTCCACTTCGAAAGGGATTTCTCGTATCAGGTCTACAAAAGTTATAAAACCATTTACGTCGGAAGGAGACTTGAGTACAGTACTCATGGGCCTTGCTCCGAAATCTATTACCCAATGTTTGTAGGTTTCGCTTATTCTGTTTTGTTGCGCAATCCCTAGAAACAACTTGTACTGATCTTTATTCTTACTCGTTAAGATTGAATCCCCCTGAAAAACAAGGCCGTGCCAATTTATAGCACCTTTTGCGCTGAGAGGCTGACTTGTTGCATACACCACTTGGCCATTTCGCATTACAAACAACACAATATTGAAGTTGCTAGGATTCAGGCTATTGGAGTTGATTGCTTGCTCCCATTTGTTTAACTTATATGACAAAGTGAGTTGCTTTATCCCAATTAGGTAGTTCGAATCATCTAACAAAACTAAACAGTTGGGTGACTCAAAATCATCAACCAAAGCTCCCTCCTCATCATCATCAAACAACGTCACCACATTCACCGGATCGTGCACGTAGTCCCACTGGTATTTATAGAGGGTAGTGCCAGTGGGGGTGTAGTCCATCAGATTGGTGGTCTGGTTTTGGGGCAGGCCCTTCTCGCTGAAGGTGTGCTCGAGGTGGAACACGCCGTGGCCCAGCTCGTGGGCAATGGTTTTGATGAGGGCTTCGGTGTTGTTGTGGTTGCCAGCAAACACGAATCCCCACTGCTTCTTGCGGGGCATGTAGCCCAGCTTATTTGGTGTTTTGGGTTTATCTACCAGGAAAATATAATAGGCGTCCTTTTGCCTGTCGTGGTTTTTCCGAAACTCAGCGATCAGGGCATTCATCTCGCCAGTGTAGTTGGAGAGCATGCCGGTTTCCCCGTCGTTCAGCTTGCCGTCGCCGTCTTCATCCCAAGCCATGCCAAGCTGCACGCCGGGAAGCACCTCCACATCCCAGGTGGCAATGGCTGAGGCATAGATCTCGTTCAATGCATCCCGTAGGACAGCTTGTGTAATACCACCACCAGCCCCATTTACCGGCACAATCTTTACACTTGTGTGCTCTTCATCGTAGCTGATGGTGTTGAGCAAGCCCATGGTTAGCCCGTTGTCGGCCGAGGTGAGGGCCAGCACTTCGCTGGCGGTGCCGTCGCTTGCGCCCATCAGGGACACTTTGTAGGTATTGGCATTGCCTGGGGTGGCGGTGATGGTTACGCCGTCCATTTGGAAGACAGGTGTGACGTCGCCTGCGGCAACGGCTGTCACCTTATCGGGTGCATTGCTTTTCAGCGACTTCCAGGCGGTACGCACCGTTTGACCGGCAATCGTTGCCGTGGGGTAATCAGCTGCCAGCTGTTCGTACACCATTTGGTCGAAGCCGTAGGTTGGCAGGCCGTCATCATCTGCTGGCGCTGCCTGAAAGGTAACCAGGGCCAGGGCATCCTGCGGAGAGGCTTTGAGTTCCACCCGCTGCAGCGCTGCTATCAGTGCACTCACCACTGTTTCCTTCGCCTCGTTGGGTGTGGAGAAGGTGGTGGAACCCAGTTGCTGTTGGCTGGTGGAGGCAGCAATGGAATCTACTTCGGCCTGGCTGATACTGAGCAGCTCGTAGACCTGGGATGTTTTGCCCGTGAGCTCCAGCCGGGTGGTATAGCCAGTGGGCGGCCCTTCGGTGGCTACTGGCACAAAGATGATTTTGGCGGCCAGCAGGTTGTCGTTGTCGGCCTTGTTGATTTTGCCGAGGCGCTGCTGGCGGAAAATACGGGGCCAGAACTCATCGCTGTCGATATAGCCGATGGTGAGCACCTGGATATTGTTGCGCTGCATGAAGCCATCAGTAAAGGCCGTGAGGCGCTCGTCTTTGGCAATGCGGCCCAGTGCCAGGGAGTGGGTGAGCCGGGGCAGGTCAAAAAGGCCCTTCATGATGTTACGGGCTTCGGCCTCCGATATGGTGATATTGTCGAGGGTGTCACCCTCCTGTGGAGGAACAGAAGGCTGCTGGGCATGGCTTTGAGGCACAATTGCCAGCAGAAGCATCCATAAAATCAAGTAAAATGCAGGGCTATCTATCTTCGATATCATGCCAGCGGAGATGAAATTAATAGATGGTATTCCGCTATTTTAAAAAATGATTTACATGAAACCCCTTGCAAAAATGACTCCATCTGGCTAAAAATAGGTAATAGGCTGAAATAATATAATCAGATATCAAAATACGTACTTATTTTTTATTTGCAAATAGGGGTTGGTTTTTAAGGAAGAAAGTAGTGCAAAGAATGGCAGGTGGGGTTTTGGGGTGATGGTGCTTCGGTTTGGTGCGAAGGGCTGGCACCCTTCGCATGGGTATTCCACTCCGTCCGGCCCCCTTCAGGGCTTTTATCTGAGCATTCGCCGTAGCGCCACCAGCCTTGTTTTGGACGACATGATGACAACGCCACAAAAGTTCGAAAAAGAGTAGGCGCCGCAGATGCAGTATAAAAACTTCTCTCACAAGCCGTTTAATGCCATTTAAGTCATTTTTGTTTAAAAACTTTTGATTTATTGTGTTCTTCAATAAATCAAAATGCGTATGGAGGATATCTACGTTTCAAAACTTAAGGAAAAGTCCAGCCAACAGCTCAAGCAACTTATTCGAAACAAAGACAAATACAGGGCAGAGGCTGTAAATGCAGCCATTCGCATTCTCAATGAGCGTGATGGAGGTGTCAGGCCGCTTTTGAGCCAACAGGAAGTGGTGAGGCGTAGGGAGCGCATAAGTGATTTTGACTGGCTGTACTTGTGCTTCAATTTAAGATTATACATGAGGTCGTTCAAAGTCAACGACCTGATCAATCCTCTAGTAGCGGCACTATTTCTTCTTTCTCTGACAGAAATAGTTGAATGGTATGCCAATGAGGATTTCATGTCGGACAATTCTGGCAAGCTACAATCCATTTTTGTGCTTGTGGCGGTACTTTTCTCCCACCTGCTTTACAGACTTGATCACGGTTTTTCCAACAATTTCATCGGAAGAGTATTTAGCGACACAATCCTGAGCTTCTTCTTTACGATCCTTGAAGACTTGCATGGCTTATTAACTGGAGAAACCTCAGGCGTCTTTCCAAAGGGAGCGGCCAGCTTTTTTGGAGTCGTCTTCGCAATGGCGTGGCTGGCATTCTTTTTCGAAACATGCGTGGGTTTGGTCAAAAGTATTTCTAGATCTTTCAAATGGCACATCTTGTAAAAGTTAAACTCGGAATTGTCGCCTTTTCGATATTCACGTTGGTTTTCATGCACCTTCATGAGAGTCAATTCAATACAATTGCCACTTATACACGTTGGACCCAGGTGGGCTGGGAGCATTTTCATGGCTGGGCGAAGCCTTTTACAGGCTGGGCTGCGGGTATTTCCAGCGAAATATACCTCGAGTACGATTCAGCCAAACAAAGCTGGCACGCCTACGCCGCCATGAACAACCTGTATTCATGGGTGGCAGAAAGAAATAAAAATTCCAACGACCTGCTCCTTCATGAACAATACCATTTCAATATTTCCGAAGTGCATTCACGTATGCTAAATGACTACATCGCCAAAAACCCCGAGCAATCGGAACATGATTACAAGTTAAAGTTGTCTGCCCTTCGCTCCGAAAAAAACGCCATGCAGGACGATTACGATACCGAAGGTGGTCACAATCTTATTTCTGACTGGCAGGCACGGTGGGAATACAAAATTGATTCTATGTTGCAAGCTTACGCAGGAGACAGTGGCATCACTATTGACTACTATGCTGGCGCCAAAATTTTCTTCCCTTCTTTACCTCATTTTTTCGGGGGAATCAATAGTGCCAACGTTGCCTACAGAATCTTCCAGTTGGATAAATACGATGTATCCTTGGCAATTAGCCTATTTCAACAGCCTTTTGGAATAGATAGCCTTAATATTGACACTCTTAAAAAAAACTATTACGACGGCGACTCACTTGTAATAAGGGTAGCAACATTAGAGTCAATAAATGGCTTCCCGGCCTACCGGTTCGTAGCGTACGACAGCAGTTCCAATGAAACCCATCACCACCTCTGGACGCAGAACAACGACTTCCGATACAAGCTTACGCTGGATCACGACGGCGATACAGCAAAAACAGCAGGCTACTATGATATGGCCAGTAGCTTTTTTAGGGGCTTCAGCCTGTTCAATGCGGATCCCTATTGGATGGATTTGCATAGCCGACAGGGCGAGACTATTTCATGGTCCGGGCCAATGGAAGACCCCAGCCCGGAAGATAAAAACTCTAATTGTTTTGTCTTTGAAGATAATGCCAAACACAGCTTCTATAGGGGCCCTATCTTTCTGGACGACGGGAGTTTTATCATGGCCTACGACGTACTACAGCACTCTGATAGCCTGGTAAAGGCGATGATTATGATTGCCAACAACCAAGTTTACTCGTATGATAAAAAAGAAGGTGACTTTATTTTCACTGCACCAGCTGAAAGACTCAGTTCATCGCTGTTCGAGGTTTCCTTCGGATATCTGCTCGAAAAAGATAGCCTTGCCGGATGTGAACCCTTTTACTACGAACAAATAGTAGCCAGCAGAAATACCACCTCCCAACCTTTGGATGTCGCCCTTGAGTAAGGAAAAAACGGTATGGTGCTGGTATATTCTATATCGGAATATAGAATATTACTCCTGTATGATCCTCGACTCTACTCATTCAAATTTGGAGTGATTTTACCTACATGCTTCAATGCGTCCTCAATTGTTCGCTACGCTAAAAGATTTAGCTTTGAAAATACCAGCTCTATACCTATTTTCTCCCCCTAAATTCAAAGCCAACTTTCACCATGATTCAAAACACCGTCACACTGTCTAGCGAATTTAAAAGCCAGGCTACCAGGGCAGTCTTATCTATCATCTTGTTTATTTTCACCTACGTGGTAATGGTTATTCTGGCCCTGGGGTTGACTGCCCTTTGTGTGTATGGCGGCATCATGCTCATTATCACCTACCCCAGGCTCATTACTATTCTTCTTGGCGCAGGCCTCGCCAGTCTTGGGATTCTGGTGCTGATTTTCATGGTTAAATTCATAACCAAATCTCACAAGGCGGACCGGTCCCATTTGACAGAAATCACTAAAGCTGACGAGCCAGAGCTTTTCAACATGATCCAGCAAATTGTCGATCAAGTGGGCACCAGCTTTCCCAAAAAAGTGTATCTCTCTGGAGAGGTAAACGCATCGGTGTTTTACGATTCTAGTTTCTGGAGTATGTTTTTTCCAGTGAAGAAGAACCTCCAGATTGGCCTGGCACTGATAAATACATTAACACTTGATGAACTCCGGGGGGTGCTGGCCCATGAGTTTGGTCATTTTTCTCAACGGACAATGAAGGTTGGTAGCTATGCGTACAATGTCAACCAGGTGATTTATAATATGCTTTACGATAACGAGTCCTACGACGGTCTCATCCAAAGTTGGGCCAGCGTCAGTGGCTACTTTGTTCCTTTTGTACGGGGAGCACTCAAAATCATCATGGGTATTCAGTGGGTATTGAGTAAGATCTACGGGGTGGTGAACATTAGCTACATGGGTTTGTCACGGCAAATGGAGTTTCATGCCGATGAAATAGCTGCCCATGTTACAGGATATGCCCCGCTGCGAAATGCGCTGCTGAGACTTGAACTCGCTGATAACTCCTACAAGACGGTACTTAACTATTACGGCGAAAAGGTAGGCGACAAAATCACCAGCGAAAACCTATACAAAGAGCAGACCTATGTGATGCAGCTTACTGCACGGGAAACGGGAGCGCCTATCGTTAACGGTTTTCCTCAGGTGACACTTGACGAGCAAATGAAGTTCAATAAGTCGAAGCTGGTTATCAAAGATCAATGGGCGTCACACCCCATCACCGAGGAGCGGGTAGAAAGGCTTGAGAAGACCAATATTAAGGTGCCGACGGGGCCTCCTCAGCCAGCGATTACCATTCTTAAAGACCCCGAGGCCAGGCAAAAACAATTAACTGAAAAGCTGTTCAGTGGGGTGCAGTATGCTGGCCCCACGGAGTACCAGCCTTTCGACGTTTTCACAGATAGCTTTCAAGCCGAGCAAATCAAAAACTCTTTCGACAAACGCTTCAACGGATACTACGACCGAAAGAACCCGGTCAAGTTTGATTTGAACGAAGCCAAGAAGGAAGTGATCGTTGATATGAGTCTCTTGTTTGCCGACGATAAGTTAGAAATGGTGTATACGTCCATTGCGTTGCAAAATGATATTGAAATGATCACCCAAATAGCCACAGGAGCCTATCCGATGAAAACCTTTGACTATGATGGCAAAAAGTACAAGAGGGCTGACGGATATGCTTTGGTAAAAGAGCTAGAGGTAGAACAGGAGCAAGTAGATGCAGCCATTAGGCATAACGATGTGGAGATTTACGCTTTCTTCCGGCAGCAAGAAGCTGCAGCTGGAAGCGATAGAAAGCTGGCTGGACTATACTCCGACATTTTCGCTTATGAAGAAGCAGGAGACGAAAGAGTCAAATTGTATAGCGAGCTGATCAATGCTACAGAGTTTGTGAGCACTACCACCCCGTTTGATGTCATCGACATGAATTTCAAGTCGGTGAGAAAGTTAGAGGATAAAATGAAGGTGCATCTCAGGGAGTTTTTGGATGACCCCAGGTATGTCAATGAGATGTCCACAGAAATGAGGGAGACCCTGGAGGCATATGTGGCCAAAGACCTGATCTATTTCCTTAACGAACAGTACATAGATGCCAACTTGCAAAAGCTATTCCAGGCCGCCAATTATTTTTACTACCTGGTATCGAGGGCTTACTTCCTTAGAAAAAAGGCACTGGTGGACTATCAGGCTGGGTTGCTGGAGAAGTAGCGGGGGCCTTCAGAAGTTGCAGGAGAGTGGCCGCCAAAGGACCTCCAGTCCCGTTAGGGACGGTATGGCGGTAAACGTCAAAAGTAGCGGAGTGTAGTAGAGCGAGTGCCGTAGGTACGGTATATAAAACATGGCAGCGCCACAGCGACGGCAGGGTTAGTGTGGTTGTTTTGTTCCAAACTCGCCGGGGCAACAAGCCTATATAGCTTCACACAACCGACCACCAGGAGCGCTACGGCGCTGCTATCAAAATATAAAGAGGTATCTCAGCGAAAAGAAAAGCCTGTTTGCGGCACCGATATCACAGACGTTTCCGGTTTTGCGCTGTAGTTTCTAGTGCGGTCAAATGACACCCGCCATGAACTGGTTCTACTATCTCGTGTACAGGGAGGGTGTATTTCATGCAAACAAAAGACACTGGTGGATTAAAAGAGGTGCCCCGCCTCCTCTTTGATCAATTCGTCGACGCAACCAGTTGGCCATTTTTATCATACAGCTCCCCCGGGTCGGCGTCATTGTTCCAGATGTATTGCTTTTTCCATAGGATAGCCGTGCTGCTGGCTGCTGCCTGGCTGCCAGATACCACGTCGACAGACTCGCCCGGCTTGAGCTTCCAGGCAGGGAATTCAAACTGCTGGTCGCCCACGGTGCTCACCAGCTTCCATTTTTTCAGGTCTACCTCCTGGGAACCGATATTGGTGATCGTGGCCACTTCCGTTCTCGGATTCACCGAAAGCGTGACATGTGTGGCGGCTGTTGCCGGTGCTGCTGTACTGGGCTCGAACCATACTGGTGCCAGCCAGGCCATGTCAAACACCTCAGCATCGTCGTCAGTTTGGATTACCTTGATGTAGAAATACTGACTACCGCCTGCGTACTTCACGCCACTGATGTTGAAGGTGCCATTACCAGAAAATCTTTCCTCCTTGATCACGTCTGCCTGCTCAGCGCCGCCTGGCTTGTCGGCATATACATCTACTGTGTAGTAGGCCATTGGCTCGTCGCTATCGTTGATGCTTATGCTGACCGTTAGTTCGCTACCAACCGAGGGCAACTGATCATCGCTGAGGATGCTTCCGATAAGCTGTCCGTTGATGGTGGCCACTATTTCAAGGTTTTTGTCCTGTGTGGCATATACATGCCTGCTCGCCAAGGCGTCCAAAATGGAAGCCTTGTCGAGGCTGGGGGCTATTACAGCCGTTCTTGTGTCGGCCACTGAGCCCCAGTCTCTGCGGTGGTTGTCCTGGTCGGCGGTGGGGGCCACGTGAAGACCCATGTTCAGGTACCTTTTAAATTCACTTTCCGATGGCTTTGCCGGGTTGCTTCCCTGGTGTGAGGGGCCATTGATGATGTTCATCAGTTGGGCATATTGATCCAGTGAGGCAAGCCATTCGGCTTGGGTAGGAAAGTCATCAATGCCATACTCTATGGCATTGGGGCTGCTGCTAGTGGCGGGATGGTTCAGTAATAATATGGCATCCTTGCCCCTGGAATCCTTATGCGCTGGCAGCCAGGTGGTCAACAGCTTATCCCACTCGCCATTGGGCACATCGGTCGTTTGTATGACGGCGTCTGCCTCCAGCACATTACCATGATTGCCGGAGGAGATGGAAGAGAACTCCTGCCCATAAATAGCCACAAATTCCCCGTTTTTCGTGTAGCTGTTGGCATACGACTTCAGGGAAATGGGGGTAGTGCCATTATAAAGCTCAGGGCTATCGGCAATCTTGCTCCTGGCGCTTTTATGGTTGTGCTCGGTAACCGCCAGAAAATCGAGACCGGCCACATCACGGGAATGTTTGTAGGCCTCATCGGGCGTGCCGGAGCCATCGCTGTAGGAGGTGTGGGAGTGGAGGTTGCCAAAGTAGACTTTTAAGTCCTGCGCTTGCGCCGTGGCGCATAGCAGCAAGGCTACCAGAAAAAGCTGAGTTGGTTTCATGGTTATTAGATTGTTTGAGCCTTTACAAAAAGTTGCTGTGAATACATGCGTTTTGCCATGTTGATTTAATGGTTTAGTGGCCAAAAGGTCACTTAGTGTTCACTTGTTTGGCGGGGTCTTCAAAAGCCTCTTCTTGTCGAGGTCGGTCAGAATATACCCTACGACTTTCTTTGTGAGCACTTTTGCCAGCTTTCCGACGGTAACGGCAAATACTCCATTGATACCGACTCCGGTGGCCCAGGCCCCCAGCCTTCTGAACCAGTTACTTTTGTAGTGGTTTTCCAGCCACTTGTCCGCCGTGGCATGTGCCATCGTTGGCTTAGGGTCGGCGGTTCTGTTTTTCGCCAGCTTCAGTAGTGTCAGCACCCTTTTTTGCATTTTCGACTCCAGATCAAAAAGCACCCCGGGATCATATTGTGGCCTTTCCGAAACATCGTAGTGGAAACGTTGAATACCAGGGTTAGCAAGATTGTCGAGAACGATGTTGAGATCAGGAATAATGGGAAGGTGCTTCACTCCCCCGATGGTCACCTCGTACTTTTTAACACTTTCTTTCGTCCAGCCTTCATGAATAGGGTGCTTGTTGCCCTCTGTATATGGCTTACTGAACCAGTACCTGAAAAAATTCCGAGCGTTGTTTCGGCCGAGAAAAAAATCGTGCACTCTGAAGTTGACGTCAAGAAAACCTCCAAAGGCATTAAACGAAGCAGAAGCGATGGGATATTCCTCTTCTGTGGTCTTTTTTCCGTTCTCATCGGTGTAGTAACGCTTTGGAAAAATAACTCCCCGCTGATAGTCGCCGTTGAACTGATCAATCACCTCACTTCTTTTAACCTTCGACTGGTCCCACAGGGTGCCTATAATTTGGGGAACCACACCGATAAGATCGCCGGGTATCTTGTATTTCGGCGCACTGTCGAGCCGGTCAGGAAAAGGATCGATCATCACCAGCCCATAGTCTTCTGTGTTAGATTTTTGCTTGAGAATGCTCGCTACCTCCTTGTAGGGCTCGTTGTTAATAGCGCCGCCATCCACGCCCACCGATTCGAAGCCGTCATCGAGGCCATTGATCGTAATCAGATTGTCGTCGTCGGGGTTTTCAGTGCCAAAATCTCCGTAAATAATACGCTTCACTACAGCCTTGATGTACTCCTTTTTGAACTGTGTGTTGTCAAACCTTCTATATTTTAAGCCGATAGGGAAGGCACCAGTGGCGATGGTTGACAGCTGCATTTGACGGGCGTAGCTATCGGTATACGGATTGAGCCACATATACGCATCTTCGTCTACAGGCTGCCCTCCATGGAGCTTAAAATGCGACACTAAAAAATGCTCGAATGTGGTATGCGTTGGGCCATGCTTTCTTCCTTTTGTGGTGGCAAAGTCTACTTCAAGAGGGATGCCACGGAGGAGCGTATGGGAAAGTAGCACCTCCAGATCTTTAGAGAAATAAGGAGCCAATCCATTCACCTGTGTAGGAAGCATTCTGCCTTCGGCGAAGGTAAATGCCTTGCTGGCGATGGCATCAATCACCTTGGAATTGAAAAGCGACGAAATATGTGCGTCGCTGCCTTCGAGATCATCGGTGTCCCAAATCTTCTCAAAAGTAAGCCGTGTGTCATCATTAAGGTGCACCCAGCTGTCGTAAAGCACATTGAACGACTGCATGGGGTTGGCGGGCACCTTTTTTACCGGGTTCACCTGGCCTTCCAGCGCATAAAGCGACGTCATGATCGTGGCCATGCCGCCTGCCGACGCACCCCCCATGGCGTCGATCACTACGTTGTGTTGTGGAATGAGCTCTTTTGGAATACCTTCTACCTTACCTTCTTTCGCTCGTTGCCAAAGATCCAGTATTTCTATGAGGTAGTCGATAACGCCAGCTGTATAGCAGCCTGCCGACACAGCGCCGGCCATAGTGAGACCCAGGTGAAAAGTAGGTTGGGAAGTGGTTTTTTGAGCCATGGAGAGATTGAATTAGAGGTTAAAAAATAGCTAGTGAGGCGCAATGGTGAGTAGGTTCAGGTCATTCCAGAGGTGCTGACTGGCTTTTCATAATATGGTTAAAAGTATCACGGCCAACATTTCTATAGAGGTATTGCAGGGCTTCATTGACTGATTTCATGGCCGACATCTCCGTCATCATAATATCGAGCTGCCGTTGCTTTTCCTCTGACTGCCAATCGAGGTTGTCCCGCAGGTACAAATAGGCCAACCGGGCAATTTCCTTCACATCAGCCTGCTGTTCCATTGCACTAATGATCTCATTAAAGTAGTTGAGCTCCCTGGAGCGGATTTCATTGGTGAATGACTGCCTGACGTTAGGGAAAATGAAAGCCAGCAGGTCCGACACCTTGATGTGGTTTTCGGCACTTTTGGCGTACTTACTGATGGGCATGTCTAAAAAGCCCTTCGACGTAAAGCCAATTAAAAGCGATGTCATCATCACTGCTCCAAATGTTGCAATGCCAGCCTCCATGGGGGTGTCTAGAAATATTGCTGTTTCAAAATCCGGGAGGTAGTCAGGCTGCACCACTTTTGAATAGGAAAGCAGCATGAGAAACACAGCGCTGACCAGGCCGTAGACAGCACAGTATTTTCTTAGCCTGCGAGTGCCCCTGAGGTAATAGTAGTAATCGCCATACTCGCTGCTGAGCTCAATTGATTTTGCCAGATAGCCCCCAAAGAAGGCGCCCATGCAGCCAAGGATTAAGAAAGCGTAGCTTGGAATTAAAAAATTTGACATAGCATTTTCATTTAAAATAGTCATCAAAATCTCGCACCTTAAACGGCCCATCGCCGTGTTTCTTGATCGTTACTTGCTTTTCCACCCGCTCAATCTTTAGGCTTTTTTCAAGCTCGGAAAGTGCACTTTTCACCTGCGTTTCCAGTCGGGGGAAGACATCAAAAATCTCCTTCTCCTTCATAGACCCCTTGGCTGCCTGAAGTTTTTCAAATACTTCAAGGGTTAGCGATTTTTTGTTCCAGTCTGAATTCATAGTTGTCTTTTTGTGAGTGAATGATAGCCGCTTTCACCAGACGGCGTTAGTGAAACTCAGAATAAGTAAGGCGGAGAGTATCGTCGGCGATTGCGATTGCTTAGCCTAATTTTACTGTTATAACGCCAACTAATTTGGTGATTATTCAAATGGATGTCAATACCAAAATATGAGTATTTGTCTGTTAATGAACACATTAATGCTTCTGATGGTGTTTTTTTGATGACATCGAGCCCCTTCATCCAAATTGACGATGTTACGATGCCGTCTTTTTGAGTGAGAGCAAGCAGACTACTCAGTGCTCAACAAAAGCCAGTCTCATCAGGGACGACATGGCGGTAACCCCATCCCGATAGCTATCGGGAGGAGGAGTGAAAAAGAGCGAGGGCCGTAGGTACGGTATATAGAAGCGCCACCTGGCGCAATAGAAGTGGGAACGATGCTTTGCCAACCCGAGCCACTCGGAGTAGAAGCGCCATTCGGCCATCAATTCAGCTGGATCTCAATTAAATACAGAATAATGAGTATTGACCTTGAAAGGAACTCCCAGTATCTTAAAGGTAAAAAAATGAAACCAGCGCTAATCTATTTATTTTTTCTTTTGCTTCTGCCGCTGCTTTCTCCCGGACAGAAAGTGTATGTAGTGGACTCGCTCACAAAAACTGTAAAGGGACAGCTGCCATTTGATGAACCTTTTATTTTGAAAGTACAAGACAAGCACCAGTCAATCGAGAAGGTGTTGCTATATCGACTATATTATAAAAAAGGCGAACTAACCGACGAAAAGAATCCCCTAATTCAAATAAAACCCCAGACCATTGAGCCCTTTTACCAGAAAGAGGCCAGACATTTTGAAAATTATGCCTTCCTGGATATTGAAGCGCTTCCTCCAGACCTGACACTGGAGGTCAGATTGATACATAAGTTCAGGAAAGCCCCCCTCATGGAGCTTTATGGCGTTTTTAATGAATTCAAGAGTGGTGAGGACGATAAGGCATACAAAAAGTTGAATGTCCTTCTTACAAAATTACAGCCCACCTTTAAGGACGTCCCTGTCACATCATTTGGATCAACGTGGATAACTGACGCCAACCGGGAAGTGGGCCAACTGAACCTTTCGCCTGAAGTAAGAGGTCAGGAGTTGCTCAAGGCCTATCACAAAGCAATCAAGGACTTCTACAGTGCCAATATTGCACCCGCATTCAATTCTTTATATTCCGCCACTTTTTCGCCAGCTGTTAGCCACCTGAATAAAAGCAATCTTGCTATCCTTGAAAAAGACGCCGCTGTCAGTAAGCTTAGCCCCGAGCTGGTGGCATTGCTCTGGAGTCTTTTGGATGCGGGCAAGCTTCAAGGTGTTTACTTGGGCAGCTATGGACCTATCAATAGCGCCGGTGTGCAGCCTGCCAAAATTTACGAACTAGAAAAGCGTATAGGAAACCTCTCCAGCTCCCTGAAATATTTCAACGAGCTGAGGGCGATGGCTGATTGGTTGCAGTTGAGGGACAACGTCAACACCTCAGTGTATACCGGCCTGCTCACTGATTTACGGGCGATCATTGTGCAGCTGACATCCAACAGAATGTTTTTGTCCGACCTCAACGATCAACTGATGGAAAAGCTGGACTCAAGCGACCAGATCCGCTATACCACCTGGTTTTCTGGCACCAATGAAGTGCTAAGCTTGAAAACAAGAGGCACCTATTTCATTATTCCGGAAATAGGCTTGGTAAGCATCTTTGCCAATGGCACCAATACCGACCAGCTATTTGTCCGCCCCACATTTGGTGTATCTTTCTACCTGAGGCAAGTCAACAAGGAGATTCCCTATAAGCACCTGAAAAACCAATTTTTGCACCGCTTTTCATTTAGTCTTGCGCTTTCTGCCATTGAAATAACAGATGATCAGTATAGCGATTTCTATAGCAAAATGTCATTACTGGGAGGTGCCAACTATAAACTGACTCGTTCACTCTCATTCACCACCGGTATGGCCTTGCTCAACAAGAAAAACCCAATTCCTCTCATTATCGACAACGACCTGGTATTGCGATACTATGCAGGTATTAGCCTCGATGTGGATTTTGGCGCACAACTTTCGAAACTAACAGGAAAATTCGGTCTCTGATGAAAAAGAATATATACTACCCCATGATGTTATTTTGCGTGCTCGCCACCGCTTGTGTTGAGGACGAGGCACCAGCCATCAGTGACGTCATCACCATGAAGCTCTCAAAGTCGGAGGTGAAGGCCGATGGGTCATCCACCGTAAAAGTTACTCTTGAGCTAAATGCCGATACCGATCCCACACTGCGAACGGCAGTGGTAAAGTCCACCGGAGGCAGCTTTGTCGATGGTGAGGGAACCAAGATTTCTACGAAGGCCATCAAGAGAAATGAAAAAGTACTGGCAGAGGTATTCTGGCGGGCGCCAGCGTCATCAGGCAAAGTGGGCATTTGGGCCGAACCTGAGCTGCCTGAGTTTGGAGGGCTTTACGTGGTAAGCGACACCATCGCCGTGGTTGCTTCTCCTCCCAAAACTATTTCTCTAACGGCCGATGCTTTCAGCGTTTATACCAACTTTGATAGTGAGCTAAGCTTATCGGGCCGGATGCGCAACGAAGAGGGCAACGGGGTGAACAAGGGCACAAAAGTGCAGTTGATGGACTACTTCGAAGACTTCGGCGGCAGTCCGGGTGGTTCGTTCAGGGCGGAGTCGCTCAGCAGTGACGGAGAGTCAAAAGTCTCTGCCATCTATTCCCCCGGGGCTATTTCGCCCGATCAGTATATATGGCTGGTGGCTACCGCCCTTGACGCTGCCGGCAACGAGCTTGAAAATGTAAAAGACTCGCTAAAAGTATATGTAAAGCTAAAAACTGAATGACCATGAACATGGAAGAGCTAATCAAGGATTACAAAAAACTACTGGAAAAGCATGGTATCAGCAGCGTAGCTGTGGTACAATCCAGAAAAAAGCAAGCAGGAGCCACTGCAGCGGTTGAATGCCCGGAAGGCCAAAAAAAGGTAAGGGTGGTGGGGCCTGACGGCAAGGTAACCTATGTGTGCATGTGAGGTTATTGGGCGGCAATGCGCAGAATGTCGTCGGCATGCGTCGGGGCCATCTGTCTCATAGACTATTAACTGCGAATCCGTTCCAATGCCCTGGCGAAAATCTTGGGGAGGGGCTGATCTTGCAACGAAGGCCTCTGTTAAGTTTTTAATATTTTGTATTTTCATTTCAAATTCGGAAATGCCCGGTTGATAAGCAATTGATCGAACCCATTATTCTGGCCCTGGTTCGATTAAGAAGAGACGCTATTTTTATGTAAATGTACCCATTGGAATAGGGCGGTTTGTCCTGGGTAAACACACCGAACCAACACCATTCTGTTAGCCTGTTGCAGGTGTGCGTTCGTTTGCAAATTGATAACCTAAAACCACCACAGCTATGAAATTGTCACAACTGTTTACACGTGCCTTGCTGCCCTTGCTGCTAATCGGCTGTGCAAGCCCCAGAATGCAGAGAGATGTGAGCGAGGCGCATGCGAAAGACCTCCGATTCCTCATGGAGAACGATTCCATTCGTTTGATTGAGCTTGATGCTGCTAAAACTGAAAAAGCGTCGATTGAGACCATGCTTTTAGCCACTGAAGCGGAATTAGACGAGGCAAGGGCAATGATGGAGCGCTTTAGAAATGAATTGGCAGAACCAATAGTTGCCGGCAACCCAATAGATGAGGTGTATGATTCCCTGCTGGCTGTTTCCAGGCTCTACCGGCAGCGATACGTGGTGGCTAATGGCGAAATTAGCAGGCAGGAGCAATACCTGGCAGACACACTGGCTGCCAGGCAAATGGGCCTTAGACAGCAGATCAGCGAATTAAGCGAGGTGGAATTTGATGGAGAGCTATTGGTGAATTGCCCTTCGACAATGCTGGAGACAGTGCCAGAAACTATTACTGCCGTAGTGAGCAAGGTATTAAACCGTCAGGAGATAATTGGGGCCATTGCGACGGCTCAAAATATTACTATCGATGAATCGGCTGACAATACCACTGCCTTTAGGGTCGTGCTCACAGACAAAATTCGCCTCTCCGTTGAGTTCGATCCGGCTGATTTCGAATTATTGAGTGGGGCCAAAAGCTTTGAGCGAACGCTCTCTGAGGGCAGGGAAGAGTGGTTTGATTGGTACATCAAGCCGCTGCGCCCCGGTTCCAATAAGCAGCTGGTGTTTGTGCTGGAGAATCTCGGCAGCAACGGGGAATGGCTACAGAGAATCCCCGCTCAGCGCAGAGAGATAGAGGTGGGCGTAAAGGCCAGTAGCTTTTTCGTTAACATATGGGTGTTTATAAGAGAGAACCCGGAATGGGCTTTGACATCCATTATCATCCCCATTGTTACCTTCCTGGTGGGATGGTGGAAAGGTCGGAAGAAGAAGAAAGAAGCGCCGGTATAAGTACTCCCTGTACGTCGGCGTACGTCGGAGCCCAACAAAAAAAATCCCGCATTCTCATGCGGGATTCTAGGTTGGGTTTTTACACCCTAGGGCACGTATCATACATCGTCAGATTCGTTCGACAAAAGGGCACTTGATAGCTCAGTATACTTGGTATACCTTACTGTACCCATATTTTCCCTCATCTCTGCGCTGGGCAAAAAGCTGATCTTGTTGCGCTTGATGCTGTAGTTACCAACCTCATCAGGCGTGTCGTAGCCTTTGCTGCTGATTTTCATTCAACTATCCAAAACCCGTTCAAAGACTCCAATCACTCTAAGCTGTTGGGCGGCATCTGTGGCCAGTACAATATCAGTATAGTTCGGATCGTCGGACAACGGTTTTAAGGTAATAGAATTGTGTTGCCAACCATCTCCATCGATGGTTTTGCTGCTATGGTATTCTTTTACGGTATAGCTAGAACCTGTGTCGGCATCTTGAAGGGAAGTGCTTTCGACAAGCACAATCTTTCCGTTTCTCGATCCGCCCTGGTATCTACGAAACAAACATATGGCGCCGTCAGGTATTACAACATTCATTGACCGGCCTACAA
This sequence comes from Imperialibacter sp., assembly GCF_040222815.1. Lineage (GTDB taxonomy): Bacteria > Bacteroidota > Bacteroidia > Cytophagales > Cyclobacteriaceae > Imperialibacter. Next base: position 414,986 of record NZ_JAVKCH010000019.1, read on the forward strand.
CCTGACATGCGAACATATCCGTTTTCGGGTGCAAATCTGAAGGCAACTCAAGCCAATCTAACTCGGCCACTTTTTGGGACTCACTGAAGTTGCCAGCCGCTGCTCTCAGGTTGTAAATCGGGATGCAGTTTTCAAACGGCTTGGCTTCATCTTGTGTCAGTATTCTCAGGGGCGGTTTTTTATGGTGAAGTGCCTCTGGAATGTACTGAGCCATATATTTTCGGAGTTCAGCATCACAGATATACACATAGGCACCTCTAATTCCCCTTAGCATAATAGTCTTGTAGATATTGATAATGTATGCCCTCAACTGCTCGATATTGTTGATCGACATTTTGCCGTTTCGATCGAAATAATTTTCTTTAATTACCTCGATCTCTTTCTTGATTGGATTGTAGGTGATTTCGTTTCCAAAAATCACTCCAATGTAATTCAAGTCATATCCCTGGGTCGTATGAATACAGCCCACCTCATCGATAGCACCTTCGGAAGTTATCCAGTCGGATGCGACACTATTCCAACGAAGCCTGGTGCCTTCAATCTCGATATCGGTCATGGTTTTAGTGTCATCACCCTTGGATACCCATTCCCAGGAATAGCCGGCGACCAGGCGAGACAGACCGTATTGTGATTCTTTGGTTTTTATTTCGCTTACAAGATCATCTATACTTTCGAAAAGCAAGACCTCAAATTCCTCGTTGTTCTGAAACTGATTAATAGTCGCTAGCCGACAGTCTAACAAGTCATTGACAAACTCGACGTAGTCATTCCCCCCATTTACCCTCAGCTGCGATTTCAACCCTAAGAGAGTGGTGTTTGGGCTGTTCTTCAACTTTTGGAAGTCTTCTGTTTTTGCATCCGAAGGTTTGATCGATTGCGCCTCATCGTAGAAAAGTATACACTTCCTTGATTGAAGAAGCACCCAGTCTAATTCACTGCAATTCGCTTTATCGAGTCCCAATTTTTCGCATGCCGAATCAAATGAGCCAAAATATGTACCCAAGTTGACTCTTCGGCGTAATCGATGTGCCTCGTCAACAATCAAAATATCATACTTCTGTTTTACAACTTCTGCGGGCCCAATGACCATTGACGAATTGAGTCCCTTTACATTCTTGAAAACTTTTTTTAGGGTGTTGCGAAATGAAGCCATTGGAACAACAAGTCCAATTTTTGGATCGGGGAACTTGACTTTCAATTCGCTTAAAGGGTCAGTAAACTCCTCTACTTCCTGAAATTCCCTAAAATTGAATGAGTTGTCAGGTGATTTCAGAATTTTAGAAAGGAACAAAGCTAAGATGGTCTTTCCTGTCCCAGCCCCGCCCTGAACAATCGTGTTTTTGTAGGACTCGCTGAGCAAGCTATTAATTATTGCCAGTAGCCCATCCTTTTGGTCTTTGCTAAGCGTCTTATAGGGAGAATATTTGAATAAGTCTGAATTGTCGATGTATTCAATAGAATGTTCTGTTATTCCCTCTCCCCGTAGTTTATTCCAAATCGACCTCAAGGTATCCCAGTAAAGTTCTCTTTTCTGGAAGTAGGTGTGATTTGCCAATCCCAGATTGCCATTAAGTAATGTGTATACACCATCTCCTGAGATGTATTTGATGAGATTTGATTCAATGTCAAGTGTGGCAGATTTATTAAACTTGACGCTTGATATTAAGTGAACTGTGGTAAGCGTCTTTTTTCTCTGATTTTTTAAATGGGCAGTCATTCGTGCGTCCACGTCAGTAGTTTCCCCCACATAGGCTTCTTTGACGTTACCATCACTTATAATGTAAACAATTGGCCAAAGGTCTTTAGCGAAGTATTCACTGCTTAGAACTCTAGTTAAATCTGAAGAAAATTCGTATCGCTTGATTTCGAAGCTATTGGGTAATATCATAGCTCATTGTATTTCTTTGCATTTCCCTTTGCCTTATCCACAGGGTATTTCTGACCATTGATCTTGATTTTCTCAAGGACAATTTCCTTGACATCGAACTCGTATTTTTCAGCAAGCAGAAAAGCATAAGCAAGAATATCTGCTAATTCTTCCTTAACCTTATTCCTATTGGCATTTTCCGGGCTCTTCCAGAGGAACAACTCCAATAGTTCCCCAGCCTCTACATTAATTGCCAGAGCCAAATCTTTAGGATTATGAAATTGGGCCCAATCCCTTTCATCTCTGAATTGAATCAATTCGCTAATAATTTTCTGAATTTCTGCCATTAACTTGATAGTTGGAAGCAAGACGATTCTTTACGTTTTTAAATATACCGCAAAGAATGACTTAAATAAATATTTGAGAGGCAATGTCGACGCTTTGAATTGCTGATGAGTCAAAAGATGGCATTTGCTTAGCGTCAGATGCCTTACTTTAGTTTTTTGCCATAGTTGAATCAATCACTAAGAATTGTAGCTACTACTGGGAGACTTCTCCCTCGGTTCGAAGTGACGATCAGGTGGTGGTCGGTGGCTTCGATTGACGGATGCCTCCTTGGTGCCTGCCCGACCTTTGGCGGGAGGGACAGAGCCCCGAAAGCTTTCGGGGTGGGAGCCCGCTGTTAGTTTTTTCGTGCGCTGGTCGGCGACTGGCGAAGGCCTGACCCCTGCCGCCGTCCAACTATCGGTTAGGCTAGTAGGAACATTCCGGCGGCAAAGGGGGCACGCCCAAGCAATTGAAGGATTTGTTGATTGGGAGATTGGCATTCAGCAACGATTAAAGAGGTTACTATCTGCAGAAACGCAGAGAGTAACCTCTTTAATTTGGTTCTGTTGCAGGAGCGTAGAGAGTAACCTCTTTAATGCGTTTCCGTTGCAAGGGTGCAGAGAGTAACCTCCTTTCATTTGATGGTGTTGCGGAAGGGGGTTGCTTCGAATGGCGAGGGCTGGTAGGCTATTTTTATGGGTGGCAGCAACCGGTGGGTAATCGATCAGCCGGCAAGAGGTTTATCTTATCGCTCCTTGCTTTTTCTTCTTTCTGTTTTTCTTATGTGAAGTTTTAGAGCGGGCAATGGCGTAGCGTTCCTGTGTTTGAATGGCCCTTCGTTTTCCCTGGCGGCTTAGGGTGGCGGTTTCTTCGGCAGCTGCCTTGTTGGGCGTGCTTGTGGGGCTGTAAGCGATAGTGTTTGTGCTCTGGTTATCTTCCGGGGTGGCGGTGTCGCTGGTATGGGGTGCCACGGGTAGAGCGTCGGGTTGGACAGCTTCGGCAGCCATGTTTTGGCCGAATGACAATTGAGTGGTGATAAGAAGTATGAATATGGTGTAGGTTCCCTTCATGTGCTTTCCTTTGGTGTTAGACAAAGGTAACACGCCTCGTTCCGGCCTTTTTCGCAGAAGTGCTGTACTTTCTACAGATGTACCATTCTTTGGCTTATTGCAAAAATTGGCGCTACAGTCTTTATTTTAAGAGGCGGGCGGTGCGTCTTGCGGCGGTTCGAGAGGTTTATCGAGCAGTGCTTTTATGCTTTTAATATCCTTTTCCTGCACACTCAACCTTTTGTTGACAAGAACGGGCAACATTACCGGCCCCAACGAATAGGCGGTTGGGTTTGCCTTTTTACTTCGCATCATGCTTTCCAGAAAACCGGTGATGCCGCCCAGGGACTCGTAAGGCCCGAGTTGGTTGAATACCAGCACTACTTCTTCCGTTTCATTGAGTAAATGGCTGGCATATTTTAGCGTGGTGGCGTCGGCGTGGTTGTCGAGGTCGTACACCTGCCAGGCTGGCAACGGGCCAAAGGGGTGGCCGAAGCCAATTTGCTCCCTGGCGCCCAGCTGGATGTAAAACAGTGCTTTCGTCATGGCCCTACAATGATGCGTTTGGTAATGGCATGGCTGCCAGACCTGATCCTCAGCAAGTAGAGACCAGTAGGAAAGTTGCTCAGGTCGATCTCTGCCGTGGCAGTGCGGCTAAAGTGTAGCTCTCCACTTAATCGTTGCCCCGATACATTGTAGAGCACGCCTGTAGCCTCCAGGTTGGTGGTCAGCCGGAGCGTCCTTTCTGTTTCAAGTGGGTTGGGGAATACGTTGACCTGAAGCTTCACCTCTTCACCAGGATTGCCCTGCTCGTTGGTGGCGGTGAAGGCCAAAAGTCCGCCCTGGGCGGTGCCTAAGATCAGCTCGTTGGCATTGTCGCCGGTGAGGTCGGCGAGGGCTGGCCACAGCCGGCGGCCGGCTTTTAGCGGCTGGGTGGCGTCGAGGGTGGCATTGTAAAGCTGGATGACCTCTGGTGCGGTGGTGCCTGCTGAGGTAAAGTCGTGAATCACTCTTAGTCCGCCGGAGTTATCAGCCAGGAGGAGGTCGGGAGAACTATTTCCATCTTCATTTACCACCATGGGTACAAGAAACGTGCGGTCAGGGGTGCGGTCGATGCCAAGGTAGGCGTCGGTTTTAGTGTTGAATACCGGGGCGATATTGGTGCCGCTGTTGAGCCACAGTGAGAGGCGGCCGTTGCTTTGGCCCAGGAGCAAGTCCAGCCTGCCATTGCCATTGATGTCGTAGAAATAGGGGTAGTCGGTGGCGTTGATTTCGACAGTGAGCGGCAGGGCTGCTGAAGCGCTGAAGGTGTCGTCTTGATTTGGAATCCAGAAGATTTTGAGGCCGAAAGTATTGAGGCCATAGCCTTTGAGCACCAGGTCGGCGTTGCCATCGCCATTCATGTCCACCAGCTGAAAGCTGAGGTTGGTGAGGCCCAACTGGCTGAGGGCCATCCAATCGGCCGTGCTTTGCTCAAAGCTGCCATTGCCTTTGTTTTGGAGCAGTGTGATGGTCGACCGGAAGCTGCCGTCCACAGCTGGCAGCCCCTTGTTGGCGATGAGAAGGTCAGGCCGCCCGTCTCCGGTGGCGTCATAGGCAACGGGCACTGCATTTTCGCCCACATCAAACATTTCATTTTGCAAAAAAGGCTCCGGGGCGGCAAAGTCAGGCACTGTGCTGGTTCCCTCGTTGGCAAGCAGAAAGCTCGACTGCCTATAGTCGAGGCCTGTCAGGTCTTCCCGGTGGTTGGACGAGAGGATCAGGTCGGCCTGGCCATCTTTATTGAAGTCGGCGAGAAAAGTGGACGGAAAAAAAGCGCCCTGGCTGGGTGCGAAATCAGGCAGGTACAGGTTCCGCTCCACGAAGCTGGGGTCGGTATCGGTACCCTGGTTGATCAGGTAGGTCAGTCCGTCGCAGGTCTCCTGGCCAATGAGTGCATCCCGTTTTCCGTCGCCGTTGATGTCGGCAACAAGGAAAGCCTTTCCTTCGATGTGCATTGTGCGGCTTGATGGATCGGCGCAGGTAAACGGCTCAAACTGGTAGTTGCCGCAATTGCACTCAGAAAAACCACCCCAGCGCTGGTTAGTCCGCACATAGTCGAGACCACAGTTGCCGGTGTTGTCGACGCTGCGGTTTTCATATAGTTCTGCCGTTTGCCCCGAGCTGAAGTTGATGGCAAGGATGTCGACATCGCCGTCGCCATCGATGTCCTGTATGGAAGGGATGTCGGAAGGATTGACCAGGAGGTTCACGGTGTTATTGCCCGATTGTGTAAAGAGCGGATCTTCGGTTAGCTCCCAGGCAGGGTATTCGTCGGCGTTGGAGGTGTTAACGAAAATCCGCACGCCGAACGAGGAATAGGTGAACAGGTCTTTTTGTCCGTCGCAATTGTAGTCGACCAGAATGATCCAGTTCTCAAGGTCAGACGGGAAAAACTGAGCAAGGTCGGGCTGGTACACATACTGCCCGGCCATAGTGGTGAACACTTTAACGACGTCGCCAGCCCGGTCGAAAACGACGAGGTCTTCGTCGCCATCGGCATTGGCATCAAACATAATAAACTGCCCGGAGTGCATGCCACCTGCAAAAGGCTGACGCAGCTTCGTGCCAATGGTGGATAGCGTGAGATCCTCAGCCGGCCGGAATACAGGGATGTCCTGGGCGGTGGCGGCCACGGCTAACAGGGTAGAGAGCACGATATGGAGAAAACTATGGTGCAAAAGGGTTTTGAGTGATATTGCTTTTGGTTAAGACAAAAATGGGGAGGAATTAGTTTTAAAAGAAAGGGGGAGGCAGATATTGGACACTCGGATGTGCGGATGTTCGGACGTTCGGACGTTCGGACGCTCAGACGTTCAGACGCTCGGACGGGAGGCGGAAGACAGGAGTCGGAAGACAGGAGACCGAAGACCGAAGTCGGACACGGTACGCAAGCATTGGCTCTTTTCAAGATTCTTGGTGAGAGACCCCAAAAAGAGGTAAAACGAAAACTTCCAAGCCCTGAAAGGGCGACATAACAAAAGGATGGTGGTGGAGCCCTGTCCTGACAAGGGTAAAACTCTTTCAGGGTCCTCTGCGAGAGACCCCAAAAGGAGTTTTGTTCCATCCGTACAAGGTGCGTTGAGACCCGGGAGTCCAACGTTCATTCGAATCCTCAGTTCCTCAGCTTTCAAATCCTCTCCTCACACATATCCCCCTAAAATTCCCCCCAGTTCGATGGGTTGTATTGTGCTGGCTTTATGTCCTTTAAGTGTTGTAGAACACACAGGCAGAAGAAGGAGGAAAGAATGAAGCGCATGGTATTGGTCTTGCTATGTACACTTTCCGTTGACGTTTGGGCGCAACAGGACAGAGTATTTGAGCAAATTGATGAACAGTTGTGGATACCCTATATCAAGGCCTACAATGAATTTAACACCCGGGCCTTCATGGCTTTGCACACACCGGACGTAATCAGGGTAAAAAGGGAAAGTAGTCAGATCATGGTAGGTACTGCCTACCGGAAAAATGAGTACCGACGTAATTCTATTTCTCAATCGAAAGACTGGGAGAGAAACCTGGAGATTCGGTTTATTGACCGGCTGGTGGAAGGTGCCATAGCCTATGAGGTCGGTTATTATCGTGTCAGCCTGCACAAGCCCCAAAGCCCCCCTCAGGTGCTTTACGGTATGTTTCATGCTACCCTCAAACGGGTTGACGGGGAATGGAAAATATATATAGATGAGGATGAGGTACTTGACAACTTTTCTGATAGTCAATTCTATAAATGCCATCCTCTTCAAAGTGCGCAAAAATAAATTGCTTCCGGGGGAGTAGCGGCTAGCACGGATTCCAAAACGTTGGTGTAAATTAACAGCATAATTGCACCAACCTTGATCACACTTATACAATACAACGACCCGGGCTACACCACGAGAGACGGGCTTAGTCCCGCCGAAGCTTCAAAGCTTTTGAAGCCCAACCACATCAACTGGTTTGATGTGGAAATCACCAACAAGATCCTGGTAGAAGACACCGCTCAGTTCTTTGGCATTCACCACCTGATGGCCGAAGATATTCAAAACCTGGAACAGCTGCCTAAGTTCGAGGTGTTTGATAAGTACCTTTTCTTTACTTTGAAAATGCTGGTGTTTAACCCTGAGACCAATAAAATAACCCAGGAGCACCTCAGCATTGTGATGGGCGAGGACCTCATCATCACCTTTCAGGAAGGATTGCCAGGCGACGTGTTTGATGAGCTAAGGAACCGCATAGCACTGGCCAAGGGGCGAATCAGAAAGTACGGTGCCGACTACCTGTTTTACAACATCATCGACTCTGTGGTGGACAACTATATGACCATTATGGAGCGGTTGCGAGACAAAATAGAGAAGCTGGAAGCTGAAATTATCAAAGATCCTTCTTTCCATGTGGTGGAGGAGATCATGGAAATCAAAAAGGAGATCAACACGCTGAGGAAATATACCTTGCCGCTGCGGGACGCACTCAATAAGATGAGGGTGGAGGGCTCCCACTTTATCCAGAAGACTTCGGTGAATTATTTTCAGGACGTCGCCGACCACATTCACTACCTCATCAGCTCTTTTGAAACCTCCCGTGAAATGCTGAAAGACATCATGGATCTGCATTTGTCTAACCTCAGCAACGACATGAACAAGGTGATGAAAACCCTGACGGTGGTGGCTGCTATTTTTATTCCGCTCACCTTTATCGCCGGGGTATACGGCATGAATTTTAAATACATGCCTGAGCTTGATTCGCCCTATGGCTACCCAATGCTGTGGACTTTTATGATTGTGAGCAGCGTGGTGATGGTGGTGTACATGAAACACAAAAAGTGGTTGTAAAGCGATCTATTTTAGTATCTTGAGGCCATGCAATTTTTCAAAATTCTCTCCCTGGCGCTAGCGCTGTCTGTTTTTGGTTGCAAACGCCCAGCGGCAAAACAATCAAATGCCGTTGTGGTTACCGGCACAGTATTCGAAACGCAGTCATATTGCGGAGGAGCTGCGCCCAGCGAGGATAGGTTGGCCCAAATGAAAATACCAAAACCACTTGCCGGGAAAGTAATCTACCTGAAGTCCGGAAAGGTCAACAACCCGGAGGCACCAGTGGTGGCTGAGGTGACAGCGGACGAAAGAGGGGAGTTTTCGGTTAGCCTGGAACCAGGGTTTTATGTAATGGTAGATGAGAAGAGAGTGGACAAAGCCTCGTACAACTACATGATGTCCAATTTTGCTGAGAAGACAGAGAATTATACCGCTGTCGACAAGGGCTGCCTGGATAAGTGGGTGGCAGAAGCCAACCTGGTGTTTGAGGTGCTGGCGGAGGCCAATGAGCCACTGAATGTTACTTTTCACAAACCGTGTTCGTGGAACTCCTTCCCCTGCGTTACCTTTATTGGTGAGCGACCCCGCTAGTTTTTCCTGACGTTTTTTCTCTGAAAAGCCTTTCGTATTTCCCGCTTTCGGTGTTCATCCATTTGTCCCAAAAAGTGAAGTACAATCCATAGTTGGTGTTGAACTCCGAATGGTGCAGGCTGTGATGGGTAGCGCCAATCAGCCATTTGCCCAGCCAATGCTCATCAAAATTCTCGGGAAAAATCTCAATATCAAGGTGGTTCACAACTGCGCTCACCGTCATGATCACTAACATGGCAAGGATGACATAAATGTGCATGGGCAGAAACCACACAATCAGCGGCACAATAATGGCCTGTAGCAGACTTTCCCACGGATGAAAAGAAAAGGCAGTCCACGGAGAGGAAATCAGGCTTTCGTGATGCGTTTTGTGAACGGCTTTGAACAGCCCGGGCAGGTGCATAAGCCGGTGCGCCCAGTAGTAGTAGGTTTCATGTACAAACAGGGCGATGACCAAACTAACTGGCAAATACCAATAACCGTAGGTCGACAGCTCAGTGTAAATGGTAGTTTTCCCTGCTTGCCATGCCCACAGCATTCCCACACCTGAGAGAGCAAAGATGAAGGAGGTAAGGGCTGAGTAAAAGATTTCTTTTTTGAACTGACCTTTCTTCCAGGTGCCAGTGGATATTTTTCTGGTGGCAAACTTCTGCCCACCCAATCGGTAGAAGACTCCAAAAAAGATAGCAGAGACGATCACATAGCGGATAAAAACGATCAGGAATAATAATAGAGTGAAGCCTATTACCTCGTTGGGTTGGCTAAAGTCGATGATTTCAAGTCGTTCGTCCATTGGAAGAAATACTGTTTGTCTGCTGCAAGACTATAACTACTTAACTAAATTTGACCCGGAACGTTTCCGTTAAGAAAGAAAAAAGAATGTCAAGAAACATACTAACCGTCAGCCTGATCATCACATTATATGTCACCTCATGTTCCACCAAAGTTGAGCAAGCGCAGTCCAACGCCGATCCAAAGGCCCAGGAGGTCGTGGACAATGCTATCGCAAAGCATGGAGGTACTGCCTATGAATCTGTTGCAGTTGGTTTCGACTTTCGGGAAAAGCACTATACAGTAGAACGATTTCCTGACCGGTATGTCTACACCCGGTCGTGGCAGGACTCCATTGGCTATGTGGAAGATATTCTCGTCAACAGCACACAGCTTACCCGCACGGTAGATGGCGACACGGTGGAGCTTACCGACGAGTGGGCGTTCAAATATGCCAACTCGGTAAACTCAGTACTCTATTTCGCTCTTCTTCCCTACGGCCTCAACGACGCCGCAGTGATAAAAAAATATCTTGGAGAGGTGGCTATCAAAGGCAAGTCTTACCACAAAGTGCAGATCACTTTCCAGCAGGAGGGTGGCGGAAAGGACTTCGAAGATGTCTTCATTTACTGGTTCGACAAGGACACCTATCAGCTGGATTATCTGGCTTACTACTACAATACCGACGAAACCGGCATCCGCTTCCGGGAGGCGTATAATCGCCAGACGGTCGACGGCATTCTTTTCCAGGATTACATCAATTACGCACCGATTGATTCAACAATTACTGTTCACCAAACGGACGACCAGCTTGAAAAGGGCTTGCTTAAAGAGCTGTCCAGGATAGAGAATGAGAAGCTGGAGAGTTTGAAGTGATGGTGAATGCTTTTTTAATAGCCCAGGGTTTAAACCCCGGGCTATTAGAAAAAGCGCCCGTTTGATCTCAATGCTGCGTTGATTCCAGCAGATTCTTCCCCCTCAACATATCCACCGAATTCGACATGCCTCTGAAGTTATGATAGGCAGATTTCCAGATATTGCCTTTGCCCCGTGGTTTCATGTCGGGCTGCTTGTCGAGGCCACCAGAATACCAGCCACCATTTTCATGATCGATCAGGTAGGTGTCAACGTATGACCACAATAGCTTGAATTTTTCATAGTACTGGTGCTCATCTTCGGGAAATAGCTGCGACATCATGAGCAGCGCATTGAGGCCTTCTGCCTGAGCCCACCAGTTTTTGGTGTCCCTGATAATGCGGAAGCCGTCATTGAAGTAGTAGCCTTCGTCGTAAAAGCCGCCGACCTCGTTGTCCCAGCCAATGCTCAGCGCATGATCGACCATGGTTTTAGCCATGGCCAGGGTTTTTGGATCGTCGTGCACGCCCAGCACATGTTCTGCTTCCAGCATCAGGAAGGCTGTTTCCACATCGTGACCAAACGAAACATGGTCGAGGTTGTGATGGCGAAGGATTACCTCTTCCGTAGAATCCGTGAAAGAAACGGGCTGCCAGTCAGGCGTGAGGAATAGCACCAGATAGCCTTTGGGGTTGGTGATGGTGTCCCTGATTAGATAAAGCAATTCAGCCAGTCGTTCCTTTACCAACGGGTCGGGCCATACCTGGTAGAGCTCCGTCATAGCCTCCAGCAGGTGGATGCTGCTGTTCTGGTCTTTGTAGCCCAGGTCAGAGGTGGAGGGGATGGTGTCGGGTCGAACCACCGGCGTTCCATCACGCTCCAGATGCTGGAAGTAGCCAAGCTTGTCGGGGTCGTGGCTGTGCTCTTCAAGCCAGTAGAAAGCTTTCTTCGCCAGCTCCAGGCCTTCTTCGTCTTTGGTGGCCATATAGTAGGCGGCCAGGCCGTAGATGCCAAATGCATTGCCATAGGCCGTTTTGTCCATGGTTTTGGGGTTGCCCTGCTTGTCTACCAGCTGGTAGAAACCGCCCATTTCTTTGTCCCACATCTTGTCACGGAGAAATTTGAAACCATGCTCGGCGCCTGTTTTATAATAGGCTTTCTCAGGGTAGCGCTGAAAAGCCTTGGCATTGGTCCATACATGGCGGGCCTGCGTTACAATCATTTTGTCCTGATTTTCTCCGGGCTTAAAATCATAGGTAAGGCTACTCAAGAACCCGCCATCTTCGTTGTCGACATCCATGGGGTACCATTTGTCGAGCAGCTCGGTAGTGAGCGACTTCTCCATTGCATCAGCAATTTCAAGTTTTTCTTTTTGGATAGGGTCAGGGGAAGAACAGGAATACACGCATAGGAGCCATACAAATGGAGCGAACAGCGCTTTGGGAAGATGGAATTTCATTTTCATAGTAGTCAGGGTATTGCTTAGGTAGGTGAATATACTAAGACTATTGCGCATATGTGCGCACCTGAAAAGCATTATACACCGCCGGACGATAGTCAGGCGGATCGGAAAATGAGACCTTGGTTCAGGATGAGGATACTAGGCCAGTTTCTTCTTCCTGGTCACGCTCCAAATAATTATCAGTCCAGCCAGTATCATTGGGATAGACAATATCTGTCCCATGTTGATAGGTAGTGGATTGTTGAATTCTTCCTGCCACACTTTTACGAATTCGATGAGAAAGCGGGACGTAAAGAGCAGCGTCATGAATATGCCGAAAAGGAGTCCTTCAGGCATTTTAGCTCTCTTCTTACTCCAGAGATAGTAGAGGAATATGGTGAGAAACACGCAGAAAATGGACTCATAAAGCTGAGCCGGATGCCGTACAATGCCATAGGTGTAGAATTCAGCATAAGTGGTGCCATTGGCTTTGTAGAGTTCGTATTTCAGACCGTCGCCGGGATTGTGCCAAATGTATTCGCCCAGATAAGCGGAGTTGCCGAGAATGGTAGGCATTTTAGTTTGGTAGAAGCTATGGGTTACCTCTTCGTCTACCGGCACTTCGTTGTATTTCACCAGCACGTCGATGGGTGCTCTGCCGGGCACATCGCTGGTGATCTTGGTCGTGCGACTGATGTCTATTTCCTCAGACCGCACGATATATTGTTTGAGGAAATCTGCCGCAGGAGTAGCAAACACAACACCGTAATTGGAATCAGTCGGCTCGCCAAGAATTTCGGAATTGGTAAAGTTGCCGAACCGGATAAAGGCACCTGTTAATGCCGTTACAATGGCCACTCTATCGAGGATCCAATAGTACGACATGCCCTTCATTTTTCTGGCAAACAGCCACAAGGCGATGAAAATACCGATAGCCCCGCCGTGGCTGGCAAGTCCGCCTTCTCTGATATATAAAATTCTGATGGGGTCACTTAAATACTCAATCGGGTCATAAAAGAACACATGGCCCAGTCTGGCACCAACTATCGTCGCCACTACCATGTAAAGGGTAAGCGTATCTACTTCCTTTTCATCCCGGCCGTCAGCCTTGAACACTTTGTACATCACCTGCTGGCTTACAATGAAGCCGAGTGCGAAAAGCAATCCGTACCAGCGCACATCAAAACTTCCAATATTAAAAATTGCGGGATCGGGATTCCAAATAAGGTATGATAGCATTCTTTTGACGTTGATTTAACTGTGTTTTCTCCAGAAGTAGGGCGTAAATAACATAAGAACAGTAAACAATTCCAACCTGCCCACAAGCATTAAAAAGGAAAGTATCCACTTAGCAACGACGGGCAGATGAGCGAAATTGTCGACCGGCCCAACGGTACCCAAGCCCGGGCCGATATTACCCAGGCAGGTGGCCACAGAGCCAATGGCCGTCATGAAGTCGACGCCGGTGGCGGCAATGACTACCGAGCCAACGCCAAACACGCTGATGTAGATCATGATAAAGGCAAGGATATTAAAGGTAATGTCCCTGGTTATAGCCTTTTTATTGAATCGCACCGGAATCACTGCCGACGGGTGAATCTGCCTTTTTAGCTCAAGCACGCTGTTCTTGAAAAGAATCACATGGCGCACAATTTTCACTCCGCCAGCCGTGGAACCAGCCGAGGCGCCGAAGAACATTAGCACAAAGAAGAGCACGGTGAGAAACGGTGTCCATGAGGTATAGTCCGCTGATACATAGCCAGTGGTTGTCACCACCGACACCACCTGAAAGAGTCCGTCACGAAAGGATTTTTCAAAAGAGGAATCACTGACAAAATAGATGGTGAGTGCCACCAGGAGCGCATTGAAAGAGCAAAACAGCACGTAGTATTTAAACTCTTCGTTGGAAAAAACCTTTTTGAAGTATCCTTTAAAAATAAAGTACGTCATGGTGAAATTGGTACCTGCCAAAAACATGAACACAATGATCACATACTGTATAAAAGGTGAAGTGTAGTAGGCGATACTGGCGTTTTTGGTAGAAAATCCACCAGTGGCCATGGTTGTCAGGGCGTGGTTGATAGCATCGTAGAAGGTCATGCCACCTATCCAAAGCAACACTGTTTCTATGCCGGTAAGTCCGATGTAAATCAGCCAAAGACGTTTGGCAGTTTCCTTGATGCGGGGTTGTAGTTTGTCGGGAGAAATGCCCGGAGCTTCCGCTACAAATAGCTGCATACCACCGATGCCCAGTATTGGCAACACGGCTACCGCCAGCACAATAATTCCCATGCCACCGATCCACTGAGTGAGGCTTCGCCAGAAAAGAATGCCTTTGTGTACCGACTCAATGTCAGTGAGAATGGAGGCGCCTGTGGTAGAGTAGCCCGAGATAGTTTCAAAGAAGGCATTGGTGAAATTGGGAATGGCACCGCTGAGGATGTAGGGGAGGGAGCCAAAAAGGGACATCAAAAACCAACCAAGTGTTACTATTAGATATCCGTCTCGTTTTTTTAGTTCTTTGTCTTTGATCTTTCGGGTCGAAAACCACATCATAAAGCCGGTGCCAAGTGTGATGGCGCTGGCAAGCGAAATTCCCGGTAGGTCACCCTCGTTGTAAGAAAGGGAAATCGGAATACAGAGTAGCATCAATATCCCATTCATAATGAGCAAAACGCTCAGGATATTCGCCATCACCGGTACATTGAATCTCATTTAAAGAAACTTTCTACTTTATGAAGACATTCGGGGCGAATCAAAACGACAACCCGATCTTTTGGCTCGAAACGGAAAGAACCTCTCACTGTGTGTCCTCTCCCTCTCCTGATCACGCCACCCACAACGGCAGACTTAGGAAAGTCAAGATTGCGCAATTCATCTGCTAATATCTTGCTTTCCGGCTTTACTTCAAACTCCAGTATTTCCGCATCCACGCCGTGAATACTCGTTAGGTTGAGCACTTCTCCTTTTCTAATGTACCGGAAAATGAAGTTGGCAGCGATCAGCTTCTTGTTGATCATCGTATCCACGCCGATATTCTGTGAAAGGTGGATATAATCGATGTTTTCTACCAGGGCAATGGTCTTATTCACGCCGTGGTTTTTGGCCACAAGGCAAGAAATAATATTGGTTTCTGAGTTTCCTGTTACTGCAATGAAAGCATCCATATCGGTGATGCCTTCTTCCATCAGCAAGTCGATATCACGTCCGTCGCCATTGATGATCAGGGTGTCGGGTAGCATGTCGGCCAGCTCAAAGCACTTCTCCTTGTCCTGCTCAATCAGCTTGATATTATACTTTTTAGAAAGGCGCCTGGCGGTGTTGATGCCTACTTTGGAACCGCCAAGTATCATGATATTCTTGATGTCTGTTCTCTTTTTCCCTGAAAGATCCATCACTCTGTCGACGCCGTCGGGTTGAGCAATGAAATAGGCGTGGTCATTGGCCTTGAACGAATTTTCGCCATGAGGGATGATGGTCTCGTTGTTCCTCAAAATGGCCACCGTGGTGAAGCTATTGTCGGGGTTGAGGTAAGCGGTTTCGCTGAGCGTTTTTTCAGCCAGCTCCCCATTGTCATCGATCGTGATACCGACCAGCGAAAGCAGGCCGTTGTCGAAGTCGAATGTGTCGGTGAGGGCTGACTCACGAAGGAGTCGTTTAATTTCTTTTGCGGCTAACGATTCGGGAGAAATGATTTCGTCAATGCCTATTGTTTTGAGGTCGAGGATATCTTTGCCGAGAAGAAACTCTATGTTGCTGATCCTGGCAACAGTGCGCTTGGCACCGAGGTTTTTGCCAATAATGCATGTGGCAATATTGGTTTCCTCATTGGAAGTAACCGAAATCAAAAGGTCTGCCTTGCTTATGTTCGCATCCAGTAAAACGCTATAGGATGTCGAACTTCCCCTGATAGTTGCCACGTCCAAATGGTTGGCAGCATACTTTAGTTTTTCCTGGTCAAGATCAATCAGAATGATATCTTGTTCTTCGTAGGCGAGCAGCTTTGCTAAGTGAAATCCTACGTCTCCTGCCCCTGCTATTATTATTCTCATTTGATACTCTGATCAAAAAGTGACTGCAAATATAGAAAATAAACCATAGCCTGTGTAAAACCTTCAGATTGTTAACACGGCACATTTGAGCCAGAGCGAACTGATCCATACGGGACATTAATTGGCTAATAATAGTTCGGAAAATATTATCTTCATGGTTTAACACGTAACAAAAATTACTTTTTTCAGAAGACTCTACACTCAAATACTCATTCATTAACCAAACAAAAATCCATGAAAACCAAGCTTGGAATTATTATTTGCCTGTTGGCCCTGGCGGCTTGCACGCAAAACAAGGAAACAAATTACGAATTAAAAAAGGCGGAAAGCGGCGGCTTCACGTATGAATACGTTGATGGCGACCCTTTAAAAACAAGGATTTATACCCTGAGCAATGGGCTCAAAGTCTATTTGAGCGATTACAAAAATGAGCCTCGCATTCAAACAGCCATAGCCGTGAAAGCTGGTGGTAAAAACGATCCAGCTGACAATACTGGCCTGGCCCACTATCTGGAGCATATGATGTTCAAGGGCACAGCCACCTTTGGCACACAAGACTGGGAAACCGAGAGCGTGCTGGTCGACAGTGTGGAAGCACTTTTCAACCAATACAAAGAAATTTCTGACCCGGATGAACGCAAAAAGCATTACAGTATCATTGACCAGGTGTCGATTGAAGCATCTAAATATGCGATAGCCAATGAATATGATAAGATGGTTTCCGGTATCGGAGCCAAGGGCACCAATGCTTATACGACTAATGACCGCACAGTTTACATTAACGACATACCTGCCAATCAGCTGGAAAACTGGCTGAAAATTGAGTCTAACAGATTTCAGATGATTGTCAATCGCCTGTTTCATACAGAATTAGAAGCAGTGTATGAGGAGAAAAACCGCAGCCTCGACAGCGACATCTGGAAGGGATTTGAGGCAATGCTGAGTGCTTTGTTCAAAGAGCATCCTTACGGTACCCAAACAGTGATTGGCACCATCGATCACCTCAAGAATCCATCCATTACTGAGATCAAAAACTATTTCTATAAGTATTATGTGCCCAACAACGTGGGCATTTGCCTAAGTGGCGATCTGGATTTCGATGCCACCATTGCATTGATCGACAAATACTTTGGAAGCTGGAAGGCCAATGAAACGCTACCGACATGGAAGCCTGTGCAGGAAGCGCCTCTCACAGCACCAATTGTAACTGAGGTGTTGGGGCCAGATGCGGAACGCATCATGATGGGTTTTCGATTACCCGGCAGATCTAGTAAAGACTATGTGATGGTGAGGTTAATAGATAATATGCTCAGCAACAGCCAGGCTGGTCTGGTAGACCTTGATCTTGTGAAACAACAAAAAGTACTGGAGGCGTCCACCTTCGTGTACGACATGAATGATTATAGCATGCAGGTGCTGATGGCCAGCCCCAAAGACGGCCAAACACTGGATCAGCTCCGTGACCTTTTTCTGGAAGAGCTTGAGAAAATTAAGACAGGCAACTTCGACGACTGGCTGATTTCGGCTGTAGTGAACGACCTGAAAAAGAACCAGCTCAATCAGTACCAGTACAATTGGGCACGATCCAACGACCTGGTGGTGGCTTTCACTGGCAACATGCCCTGGGGCGACTTTGTGTCGGAGTTCGACCGGATGTCGAAAGTGACAAAAGAAGATGTGATGGCTTACGCCAAAGCTAATTTTGGTGACAACTATGCGCTTGTTTACAAACGGACGGGTAAAGACCCGAATGCGCAGCAGGTGGAAAAACCTGAGATCACAAAGGTGGAACTGAACCGGGAAGCCAAGTCTCCTTTTCATGAAGCAATTATCAACAACGAACCGCCAAAGTTGAAGCCGTTGTTCGTGGACTACGACAAAGACATTGAAAAGCTGACAATGAAAAATGACCTGGAGGTGCTCTATACCCGCAATGATGAGAACGATTTGTTCGACTTGTACTATAAGGCAAACTTTGGTACGAATATCGACCCGAAAATAAAAGTAGCTGTTGACTACCTTGAGTTTGTTGGTACGCCAACTCATTCTGCTGAAGAAATCCAGAAGGAGCTTTTCAAACTCGGTTGCAGCTTCTCAGTATTTTCTTCGGCTGAGGAAAGCTATGTAATGCTTACAGGGCTTTCTGAACACATGGAAAAGGCGATGGAAATCTTCGAAGACTTGCTCGCCAACGCCCAGCCGGACGAGGAGGCGCTGGCCAAACTGAAAGACAGGATACTGAAAGAAAGAGAAGATCAGAAAAAGAACAAATCAGCCATACTTTTCAGCGGGCTAATGAACTACGGACTTTACGGGGATCAGTCGCCATTTACCAACGTGGTGTCCAATACTGAACTGATGAACCTCAATTCGGAGGAACTGCTTGGCCTCACCAAAAACTTCACCAAGACGACACACAAGGTGTTGTATTACGGGCCAGTAGATTCGAAAAGGCTTGTGAATATATTGAACACCAGGCATACTTTGCCAGAAACCATGTTGCCGCTTCCGGAGCCAAAGGAATTCGCCAAGCAGGAGGTTGACAAGCCAAAAGTTTTCTGGGCCGACTACGACATGGTGCAGGAAGAAATTCTGTTCCTGACAAAAGGCGAGGAATTTGACGTGCAGCTAATGCCGGAAACAGAGCTCTACAATGAGTATTTCGGAGGTAACATGGGCTCTATTGTTTTTCAGGAGATAAGAGAGGCACAAGGTCTGGCCTATTCCGTTTGGGCCAATTATTCAACCGCTGATGAACAAGGCAAAAGCGATCACTTCTTTGCTTACATAGGCACACAAGCCGACAAGCAAAACCAAGCTGTGCCAGCTTTGCTAAATATTATTGAAAACCTTCCAGCATCAGAAAATGGTTTGGCAACTGCAAAAAAGTCAATCATGAGCCAAATCGAGAGCGAACGAATTACTCGTGGGAGCAAGCTTTTTAATTACGAGAGTGCCAGAGATATGGGGCTGGATCATGATATCAGACAGGATATTTACGAAAAGATTCCGACCATGACCATGGAGGATGTCGTCGCCTTTCAGAAGCAATATGTGAAAGGAAAGAAGTATAACATGATGGTGCTGGGCGACAAGGACAAGATCGACTTCAAGGGTCTTCAGCAATACGGTGAAGTGAAGCAGTTGACCCTGGAAGAGCTATTTGGCTACGACAAGGTAGAGAAGATTAATATTCAGTAAAGCATTATTGATTGCCGGAGCTTTCGCCCAGCCAGGTCGGGAGCTCCGTTTTTTTACGTTTCAAAAGCCAATGCTCCGCACTTGTAGACCTTTTGAACACTTATCTTTTCTTCAAAAGTAAAGATGACAGCGTCTTCCCAAGCTAGTTTGTTGGGCTCTCTGTAGGTGTTCATCAAACTGTCTGGAATGACCGATGCCATTTTCCAGGCCTGGCTTAAGCTTGCCACTTGATGTGTTACCAGGCATTCCACATTCTGAAGCAATGTCATGGCGGCACCTGCAAGCAGTCCGTTTCCACCCTCCATACTCAGTCGACCATTAGGTTCGAGCTTCACCTGGCCACCAATATGAGTGTTGTAAACACTAGGCTTCATGCCAGTAAATAGGGTGGCATCGCTCACTAAAAAGCAGTTCTTGCCTTTTGCCTTGATAACGACTTTCATGAAACTATCAGGGAGGTGGAAACCATCGGCGATAATGCTGGCATAAAGCCCTTCCTGAGCCAGTTGCTCCCAAATAATATTGGGGTGCCTCGGTAGCATAAGTGGAACCGCATTGCCGATATGCGTTGACAAGGTGGCCCCGGCAGCAACTGCTTTTTGAATTTGTTGTGGGGAAGCCAGGCTATGACCTATTGACACCAGCACTCTACTTTTTACTGCGCTGGAAATAAACGCTGCCGAGTTGTCCCACTCAGGGGAAAGGGTAATCATCTTGATCCGGTTGCCGGCAGCTTTCTGAAACCGCATGAACAGCTCCCAGTCCGGTGCTTTCACATATTTTTTATTATGTGCACCTCTGGCCCCCTCTTCTTTCGAAATGAAAGGCCCTTCAAGATGGATGCCAGCAACGCACTGGCCAAGCAAGTCATGTTGACGGCAGGCTTCGTTGATGGTGGCCAGCAGCTGGCAGATGTTTTCGTCGGAATTGGTAATGATAGTAGGGAAGAAAGTGGTTACGCCGTGGCTCAATAGGTATTTAGCTGCATTCCAAAGATCGTCTGCGGTCAGAGAGGTATCATTGAAGTCGATGCCGTTAACGCCGTTTACCTGAAGATCCACAAGGCCGGGGCCCACAAACAAAACCTGGTCAGACAGGGAATGTGATTTTGATAAAGCCGATATTCCGTTGGTGGCATTCACTTTTACGTGGCGACCATTAAGGCAGTCGATAGCTTCTATAAATGACGCTTCTTTCATCGGTTAATTGGAATATAACTTTCTCCAAATGAATCAGGATCAAGAAAGAGATGGCAGCCGCCGTGCTTTCTCAGGATCGAAGCGGGGCAGGTGGTGGCAATGGGGCCATGAAGGGTAGCTGCAACGGCCGCTCTTTTGTTTTTACCTGGCACTACGCAAAACAAGCTCTTTCCAGCCATTAGTGTGGAAATAGTAAGCGTAAGTGCATGCGTAGGCACGGCGTCGAAAGATGGGAAACACCCGTCGTTGACCTGCTGCTGACGACAGGGAACATCCAACTCTACCACCTTCACTGTTTCAGGGTCGTTAAAATCCGCAACAGGTGGGTCGTTGAAGGCAATGTGGCCGTTTTCTCCTATGCCCAGACAGATGATGTCGATAGGCTTTTCGGTCAAAAGCTGAGCGTATCTTTCAACTTCATTGTCCCCGCCGTTTCCGTCGAGGAGGTTGATTTGCTTTAATGGGACATGATCAAACAAATGGCTCTTCAGATAGTAGCCAAAAGACTGCGGCGACCCGGCAGGCAGCCCTACGTACTCATCCATGTGGAAAGCCACCACCTTTTGCCACGGAATAAATTCACTCTCTTTCAGAAAGTCGAGCACCTCATTTTGTGAAGGAGCAGCGGCAAATATCATCCGCACTTCGCCTTGTTTTTTTAACAGGTTTAGTATCTCTTGTTCTACTGCCTTCCCCGCAGCAACCCCCATCTCCCTTCTATCTTTGCATACTTTAACCTTCATGCTCCAATGATTTTAGCAGACCGCTTACGGCTTCAGAAACCGGTTTGCTCCGGTTCAGCAGCCCGAGGCCGATAAACACGAATAAAGATACAATCAATGGCAAGGCCACAGCAAGTGCCAGGCTGGTAATTTCAATGTTCTTGGTGGCAATGAAAGTGACAAAACCCGCCGCAATTGACCCAATCGCAGCCAGTGGCCCGCAGTGCCTGAACATAGGCAACATACCAAACAGCATGGGCACGGCAATAGGCCCTACCAAAGCACCAAACCAGGTGACAATAAGACCAAACACGCCTCCAAAGCGTTCGTTTTGGGAGGCCACCACCAGTGTCATCAGCGTGAAGATGAAGGTGGTTGCTCTGGCCACCACCAGCGAGGTGCGCTTTTCTTTCAGCCTTTTCGACAGCACGGGCAGTATGTCTCTCGTGAGCACCGCCGAAATGGTGTTGATGTCGGAGGAAGTCATCGTCATTGTATTGGCAAAAAGAGATGCCACCACCAAGCCGACCAGGCCTGCGGGCAGTAGTTTCAACGTCAGCAGCCCATACGACTGGGTTGGGTCTTCTAGTCCCGGCAAAATAAGAGGGGCCGCCCACATAGGGAGGAATAGAATCAAAGGCCAGATCAGGTAGAGGCTACCGGACAGGTAGGCCGCTCTTTTGGCTTGGGTTTCATTTGGCGATGAAATGTAGCGGGTGGCGAGGTTCCAGGTACCGCCATTGTAGCTGAGGAAATTGATGCAGAGAAAAGCCAGTGCAAACCCAACGGTATATGGACTGTTGAAAGGCTGACTGTTGCCTTCTGGCAGTTCGTTCCAAAAGGTGAGAATCTCATTCCATCCTCCCAGGTGCCGAACAACCATGACCAGCATAATGAGACCAGCTAAAATTTGCACGATAAACTGAGCGAAGTCCGTAATAATTACGGCCCATAGACCGCCGAACGTGACGTAAATGAGAGAAACACCTCCGGAAATGAGAATGCCATAAATGAGCGGAAGCCCCGTAAATACATTAAGCAACACAGCGATGGCTGTCCACTTGGCACCCACATCAAATAGCTTTAACAGTACCCCGCTCCAGGCCATGATTTGTTGGGTGAGGAGGTTGTAGCGAACAGTGAGGTATTCCAGCGGTGACTGTATTTGCAGACGTTTTCGCAGCCGAACCCAGAGGACGGGAAATAGCCTTGCACTTAGAAGGACGGTGATGCCGATGGTAAAGGCCCACCACACATAAATAGAGAACCCGTGCGTGTAGGCAAGGCTGGCGTATGCTACAAATACTGCGCCGCTGTAGCCCGAAACGTGATGGGAAATGCCCGACAGCCACCAGGGTAGCTGTCCACTGGCCACGAAGTAGTCTTCGGCTGTTTTGTTCCTGGTCATCGACCACAGGCCGATCACCAACATAAGCACGAAGAGTAAGCCGATTACGATAAAATCAGGAGTGCTTAGTTGCAAAGTAGCGGTTGGTTAGGGTAAAAGAATTCTGTTGTCATCAACCTCTCGCTTTGTCCATTACTTCCGCCAGGGTCACCTTGCTGCCACCACGTCGTTTGCTCTCATCGGCAGCTTCCATAAAGGCGTATATCTCCAGGGTTTCCTCTGGGCTAACCGGTGCTTTCCCTGTTTTTAAGAACTTGATGACTTCCACCAGCAGGGGCCGGTAGCCATCGTAAGGCCCAACTGGCGCAATGCCATTCTCGCCGAAGACAGTACCTCCATAACCTGTTTTCTCCTTGCGCATACCCCTGAATGTTCCAATCCGGTTGTCGTTCCACACACCAACCACAATGTCTGTGTCGGGTGTTTGCGTCCTGGTCACTTCTTTGCAGCCTGCTCCCATCACGGTAAAAAGCGATTCCACTCCGTGAATGCCGTACCAGAAGAAGTCGGGATGGTGAGGCTCCAAATGTGCCGGGCTGTAAGTGTCTGCACCTTGTACCTTGCCCACGAGCTTCCCTTCTCTGGCCTCATTGGCGTCTTTCATATAGCGAAGTGAGGAGGCTGAGAAGATGGGAACTCCGGCTGCGGCAGCTTCTTTGTAAATGGTGACGCAATCTTTTAGTGAGGCTGCCACTGGCTTGTCAACGAACATAGGCTTTTTCGCCTTGATTACTTGCCTGGCCTGCTCAAGGTGTAGCCTCCCATCATTGGTTTCAAGCAGAATGACATCGGTTTTATCAAGTAGCTCTTTGATGGAGCTGGTGATTTCTACCCCCAGCTTCTTCACATCTTCAATGTATCCTGGAATGCGGCTCACACTCGATTCAATGTCGGCGCTGCCATGGGGGTAAGCTGCCACTACCCTGTAACCAGCCAGGTCGTCGACCACCTCCGGGTCGTTGAGCAATTTGGTAAAGGCCACACTGTGCGAGGTGTCGAGGCCGATAATACCAACCCGCACTGGTTTTGCCTGGAACAAACTCCGGGCGGAAGCCTCGTTAGCCAAAATGCCAAACCCGACTCCCGCCACGGCCGATTTCTTTAAAAATGTTCTTCTATTGAAGGGTATCATAAAAAGGAAGTCTTTTGTAAAAGTTAAACTTTTGGTTCCCAGCCTGGCTCATAGCTGCGTTTCCACAGCGCCATGGCTTCATCGTCGCCGATCACATTTCCGTTTTCAGAATTGCAGTTCAACGACCGGCCCACCCTTTGGGAAATATTGCCAAGGTGGCAGAGTAAAACACTTTTTCTGGAATCTTTATAATCTGAAACAGGCGTTTTTCCTTCCTTGATGGATTTGTAGAAGTCAGCGATATGGTCAGCATCCAGGTCGAAGCCGGGGCCTGTAGCGTCCAATGGTTTGCCTGTATTTTCGGCGCTTGCTTTCTTCACGAGCTTGTCCTGATTGTCATACACCACATAGCTGTTACCGTCAATCACCAGTGTGCCATTTTCTCCATGGAAGGAAACACCTGTGGAGGCGCCTTCAAGCCGGTGGCCGTTGCAGCTTCTCCCTTCCCAGGAGATGGTTTTATTGTCGGCGAAGTCCCACAGCGTCATTTGCGTGTCCGGCGTTTGCCAGTCGTCTTTGTAGGCATACCGGCCGCCCTGCGAGCTAACCTTGGCCGGAAATTCTACGCCAAGACCCAGGCGGCACAAATCGACAAAGTGGGTGCCATTGTTCAGCAGCTCACCAGTGCCCCAGTGCCAGAACCAGTGCCAGTTGTAGTGAATGAGGTTATCTTTGTATGGCATTCGTGGTGCCGGGCCCTGCCACATGTCGAAGTCGAGGCCAGCAGGAACTGCCACCGCCTTTCCGTAGCCAATAGATGCCCGGGTGTTGGCATACCAGCCTTTCGCCAGGTACACATTGCCAATAATGCCGTTTTTGAGTTCTCCAAGAGCCTCAGCCACAAAAGGCCACGACCGTCGCTGGTTGCCCATTTTCACAACCTTGCCATATTTCATGGAGGCCGAAGCGACCATTTCTCCCTCATAGGGGTTGTGGCTTCCGGGCTTTTCTACGTAAACATTTTTCCCCGCACTTAGTGCCAGTAGTGAGGCTGGTGCATGCCAGTGGTCGGGGGCTGCAATGACCAATGCATCCACACCTTTATCGTCGAGCACTTTCCGGAAATCTTTGACAGCCTTGGGAGCTTTCTTCTGGCCAGCGTCTGCCACGGCCTTCAGCCCATTGGCCATGGCATTATCGTCCACATCGCAGATGTAGGCGACTTCTATCCCTGGTGTTTTGGTGAACCCCGTCGCCAGCGCAGAGCCCCTTGAGTTGACACCCATAATGCCAACCACAAGCTTGTCGCTGGCGGGTGTACTAAAGGCGTTGTAGCCGTGGCTGCCCAGCAAGCCAATGCCAACACTGGCTGCCGTGGTTTTTTTCAGGAAGTCTCTTCTGTTCTGATTTGCTGACATAACATTGTAGTATTAGTAGATGTCAACAATATACTGAAAAGGTCATCCAAAATCATGGCCGTTTATCAAGCAGTTGGCCATGCAAAGTAGGCTCAGGTGGCCTTTTGTTTTACCTCATAGCCCTTCCATCCATAGTAGAACAGGTAGATGTAGCAAACGATAGGAAGGAGAAATGATGCCTGCATCCCATATTGATCAGCCAAAATCCCTTGCAAAGGCGGAACAAGGGCTCCTCCCAATATGGCCATTACTAGGAGAGAAGAGCCCTGACTGGTGTATCGACCTAAATCCTTGATGGCCAGGGTGAAAATGTTGGACCACATGATAGAGTTGAAAAGGCCAATGAAGAGTAGTACCCACATTGAAATGGCGCCGTTCATGAACACCGCAATCAAAAGTAGTACAATTGCCGCCAGCGAGAAGGCCGCCAGCACCTTGTTGGGATGAGCCCCAAAAATCATAAAAATCACATAGTTTAGTGCCAAGCCAGCCAGATAGGGCAGGGAGTCGATGAAATCAACACCGGCGATAAGTGACACTATGGCATAGCCTGCTACGCCAAGGGCAAACATACCTATCAGCTTTTTTCCAGCCGTTGACTTGTCACTCATCATGATAGCACCCATAAACCGGCCGATCATGGCGCCACCCCAGTAAAAGGAAAGGAATTTGCTGGCAGCCCCTTCCTCCATTCCGGTGATGTTTTCTAATCCCATAAAGTTGATTAAGAAAGTTCCTATGGCAACCTCGGCACCCACATAACAAAATATAGCAAATATGCCGCCTCTCAAATGACTGAATCCAAGCACTTTGGCTCCTTTTTCGATCACGTCCTCATTGGCAAATTTTGGTAGTTTGATAAAGAAAATGATAACAGCTAGCAGCCAGAAAAGACTGGCCAGCACCACATAGGGAATCTTAACAGCTACTTCTCCAGCTGAGGCGTCCGTTACAAAGTACTGAAAGATAAAGAATCCGCCGATGACGGGTGCGATTGTTGTTCCAAAGGAGTTGAAACCCTGTGCAAGGTTCAGCCGACTGCTGGCAGACTCCGGTCTCCCCAGCAAAGCGACATATGGATTGGCCGCAATTTGAAGCATCGTTAGCCCTAACCCCAGGCAGAATAAAGCGCCGAGAAATAAGCCATACTGAAGAAATATCGCTGCCGGATAGAACAGAAAGCAACCAACTCCAGCTACGATCAGGCCAATGATGATTCCATTCTTGTAACCAATACGATTAATCGGGTCTCCAAACCCAACCGAAAAGACAAAATAAATAAATGCCCCAAGAAAGTATGCTCCAAAAAAAGCAAACTGGACTAACGCACCTTGAAAATTATTGAGTGTAAAGACCCCTCTGAGATATGGGACGAGAATATCATTGAGACAGGTAATGAAACCCCACATAAAGAACAGTGAGAACAGTGAGATTTGAGCCTGTATCTGGCCGCCGGAGGATGCTCCCTGAGATGTGCCTGAAGTAGAATTTAAGGAGATTGAAGCCACTATGGTAGTTTGTTAGGTATTGCAAAAGTGGGCTAATATACTGTTTTGCTCAGAAGTTTATCTAATGTAGGCGAGCTGAAATTAATCCACGTTATGATAAGACATCATATCGGGGCATTTGTCATTCATTTACTTTTAAAATTGATATTTTTTGGATAAATTATACAATCCATTCATCACCTTGAACCATCTTGATCCGATCTAAATACCTTGCTGTTGTAGGTCTACTTGTACAAAGTTTCATTGTCCAGGCAATTGTTGCTCCCAACGATTTGAGAAGGGATTTGACTGAAAAGCTAAGGATTGAAACCGACAATCGAAAGAGGGTCGATTTGATGAATGAGATATCATATAGCTACTTTGACTCCAATGACACAATCGCAAACTCCTACGCAGATAGTGCAGCCCGTCTTAGTAGAAAAATAGATTATCAGGCAGGTTTAAAGTATGCTGTTCTTTTGCAGGGCATTGGGTTTTACGGTCGGGCTGTTT
The DNA here is from genome assembly GCF_040222815.1 of Imperialibacter sp. GTDB lineage: Bacteria > Bacteroidota > Bacteroidia > Cytophagales > Cyclobacteriaceae > Imperialibacter. The sequence continues at coordinate 441,788 of NZ_JAVKCH010000019.1, forward strand.
ACGATTCAGCGCTTTTTAAATTCAGAGAGTCGCAGGAAATTCAAGATGAAAGCAGCCGTGAAATGGACCTCTACGCCTCGGCGCTGATTGGAGAGTGCCTTACAGTATTGGCGAAATATGATTCAGCTGAAATTGTATTTGACAAAATGCTGGCCAAAGCGAAAAGCACCAATTCATATTGGCTACCCAGAGCCTACCTGGGGTTTGCCAGGATATCGTTAAGAAAATGGGAGAACAGCAGAGCACTACTTTTCCTCGACAGCGCCAGGTCGTTGATTTCTGATTCCATACAGGACTTCAGAAATATGGAGTTACTGACATTGTATGGCGAGGCCCAAAACAACCTTCTCAAACTAGATGAGTCGCATCAGGCGTTTGACCAAATGTGCTCCATTGCTGAATCCTTCAACGACAACTACTTCAGAATTAAGTGCATGCTTCGGCAAGCGGATTTTTTTTATGACAGAGGGAATTATCCAGAGGCGCTTGAGAATATCAGGGATGCATTGGAAATCACCAAGGTTTACAACTACCCAGCGCAGCAGGTGCAAATTTTGTATCAGGCTGGGTTGATCTATTTTCAGTTGACGGATTTTGATCTTGCACTTGACTATTATTTTAAGGCCCTCAGCCTCAGTGAGTCAATTGGTTTGGATGCCGAGACAGCCAATATCCTGATCGAAATCGCCTGGGTGTTCAAGGAAGAGCGAAAGCTGGATTTGGCGCTTGATTTTGTAGAACGCTCGATGGAGATAAATGAAAGAATTGGCAGCAAATACGGCGTTGCCTATGTTCATAACACGCAGGGGCTTATTTATTTTCTTCAAAAGAAGTTTCCGGAAGCCATCGGGCAGTTCAGGCTGGCTTTGGCGCTGCGAAGGGAAATCAATTACGCAAGGGGGATTGTGGCAACTCTTTACAACGAGGCACTTGTGTTTGAAGAGCTGGGAGAAAACGAAAGGGCGCTGAAGCAACTATTGCAAGCGATCGAACTTGTCACTCCGATAAACAATGCTTTGAGTTTCTCCAATTACTATCAGCAAATTGCCAAGCTATTGATAAAATTGGGCCGTTTTGACGAGGCTGAGAATTTTCTTGAAAAGGCGACCAGGATGGATGACAGATCAGCGTCCAGGTTGTCGCTAAGAGCCAGCTATCTTTTGTATTCACAGCTACATGAAGCAAAAGGGGACTTCAAATCGGCTTTAACTTACAGGAAAGAATATGAGATACTTACTGACAGCATCTTCTCAGACAAAAGTTCGGCGAAGATTGCCGTATTGCAGGCAACGTATAACCTAAAACAGAAAGAAAGCGAGATTGCGGCATTGAAAAATCAACGACAAATGCACGAGGATTTGTTGCTCCTGCAAAATACCGAAATACAAGACCAGAAATTACAGATTTATGTCGCTGTCTTTTTTCTGGCAATCGTCTCTGTGTTTGTGGCGATAATGATACACTTATATCGAAAGCTGAATCATGTACAAAAGAGCCTGGCGTTGGCCAACAGCCAGCTGAAAGAGGCAAACCTCACGGTGTTGGAGGCAAATAATACGCTGGAGCGAAAAGTGAATGATCGCACAAGTCAACTCAGGGCAGCCTATGCCGAGTTAGATACTTTTTTCTACAGGTCATCACACGACTTTAGAAGGCCACTTACAACGCTGATGGGCCTGGCCGATGTTGCCAAAATTACTGTCAAAGACGAGCAAGCCATCGAATTGTTCAAAATGGTGAGGGTGACTGCCGAAAACCTGGACAAGATGCTGTATAAGTTGCAGTCGATATCTGACATAGGTGCAATGGAGTTGTCCTATAAAAATGTGATTGTGCGGGACCTTGTTGAAAATTGCCTCGAAAAACATGCGCAGGAAATAAAGGATTTGGGTGTTGACGTTATCCTAAATGTTCAGGTGGAAGGGCCCATTACCACGTATCCTGTACTTGTTTCAATCATTATGGACAACCTTATTGAGAATGCCTTGAATTTCTCCAGCAGATCGGAACCGTATGTAAAAGTCAATGCTTACCTGAAGGGAGACAGCCTGGTTATTGAAGTTGAAGACAATGGCCATGGAATTCCCGACGACCATAAAATGAACATTTTTGCCATGTACTTCAAAGCGACCGAGAAGTCAAAGGGGAATGGCCTTGGTCTCTATATCGTTTCGAAGGCCGCTGAGAAGCTATCTGCCACTGTGCACGTAGAAACAGCTTTCGATAAGGGGAGCAGATTTATTGTCGAAATTCCAGACTGCGTGGACTCCGAGCAGGCAGTGTCGGCCTAAATGATCTGGAAGCCTGTGTTGCGTGCCCTGGCCGTCACTGCAACACACTACTTTTTTGATCTATAGGCAAATAGTAATTACCTTTCCGCTAAATAACTCGAATAATGTACGAAATACTTCTTTTTACTCACTCCTGGCTTCGTTGGGTCACCCTCATTCTTTTTGCTGTAGTGCTCTTTAACTCCCTTGGTGGGATGAATGGAGGCAAGGAATACTTAAAAAAGGACAAGACACTGACAACCTCTTTGATTGGAACACTTCACCTTCAGCTGCTGATTGGGTTGCTGCTTTATTTCGTGTATAGCCCTATCACTACTACAGCAATGGAGAATATGAAGATCGCCATGAAAGTGGGTGCTGTGAGATATTGGGCCGTTGAGCATATCTCGATCATGATAGTGGCCGTGATTGTAGCCCAAATTGGAAGCATCCGAGTGAAGAAAACTTCGGTTGATAAGAAGAAATTCAAGCTCCAGACCATATTTTTCGGTATCGCATTGATACTGATTCTTTCTCGAATCCCCTGGTCAGAGTCGGCTCGGTTATTCCGGTTCTAAGCCTGGCCTATTCTTCCTTCGATGAAGTTTGACCGTCACGAAAAATGAAATTTAAAGAGAAGTGGCCACTTTTTTTTGCATGCGCTGCGTTGTCCTCGTGTGCCACCAGAAGCCCATTGCCCGAAAATCTCCGGGAGCTGTACAAGTTTGACGTCATCATAAGAAATGGCCTGGTTGTGGATGGGTCGGGCAAGCCAGGGTATCCAGCGTCGGTCATCATTCAGTCCGACACCATTGCTTTTATTGGTGAGGTCGATTCCACCAGCACTGCCACGCTCGAGATAGATGCCAACGGCAAGGTGGTTGCGCCTGGGTTTATCGACGCTCATGCGCACGGTGATCCGATCAAAACGCCTCAGTTTTACAACTTTCTTGCGCAGGGAGTTACTACTATTTGCCTGGGGCAGGATGGCTCAAGTGACTCAAAAGGAGAATTTGGTGCATGGCAGGCTTCCGTCGACAGTGTCAGGCCAGCACTTAATATTGCTCCGTTCACTGGCCATGGTTCATTGCGAGTAGAGATAGAAGCACCGTTTGAAGAGGAAATAAGTGAGGCAGACATGGCCGTGATGGCTGAGGAACTGGATCACCAACTTCGGTTGGGTAGCTTTGGACTGACAATGGGGCTGGAGTATGTGCCGGGCCGGTATTCGGGAGAAAAAGAGTTGCAGGCGCTGGCAAAAATAGTGGGCAGTTACCAGGGCGTATTGATGGCTCACATTCGCAACGAGGACAACGACAAGCTGGAAGCCTCTTTAGATGAGTTTTTGGGCCTTGGTCAATGGGCTCAGGTGCATGTGTCTCACCTCAAGTCGGTATACGGAGAGGGTACAAAAAGAGCCGTGGAAATTACTTCCATTCTTGCGAAGTATGAATCGCTTGGCTACAGGGTAAGTGCTGATGTTTACCCATACATGGCCAGTTTCACAGGCATAGGTATTGTGTTCCCCGACTGGGCCATTCCTCCAGCCAATTTCAACTTAGTTAAAAAGGCGAGAAGGGGTGAATTGGAGGAGTTTCTGCGAAATAAGATTGCTCAAAGAAATGGGCCGGCTGCAACCCTCTTCGGCACAGCTCCCTATGCAGGAAAAACGCTGGCTGATCTTGAAAAAGAGCTCGGAAAGCCCTTTGAAGACATCCTCATTGATGATATTGGGCCCAGAGGAGCAAGTGCGGCCTACTTTGTGATGGACGATTCGCTGCAGGTGGCTTTAATGAAAAGCGACTATGTGGTGGTGTCGTCCGACGGCAGCCCTGGCATGAGGCACCCGAGAGGCTATGGCAGCTTTGGTAAAATGATAGAGGCTTATACAGTGCAGAGTAACTATTTCACGATAGAACAGGTCATCCATAAAATGAGTGGACAAACAGCTGAAATTATCGGGCTAAAAGGCAGGGGCCTGCTAAAGGTGGGCTACAAAGCTGATGTAGCAATTTTCGACCCGGCTAAAATCAAGGTAAAGGCCGATTTTCAGCATCCGCATCACCTTACCGAGGGTTTCGATTTTGTTTTGGTCAATGGCAAGTTGGCGAGAAGCAATGGAGAGTTTGTGGAAAGCCGAAATGGAAAACTTTTGAGAAGGGAGTAGTTGCTGTTTGCTTAATATCGTATTTGCCGTAGAGTTGTTCTTCCTGTCAATTTCCTTTTTTTGTGGTGTCAGCCTCAAACTCGAAAAACTCATCTTCCTTTAACTGTAAAGTGCCGGGCTTTTTTGCCGGATCCTTCCTGATTTCCTGAAGCAGCACTTTGCCTTCCTCTTTGATGTTTTCGATCAGGCTTTTGGCGGCGCTTCGGGCGTCGTAGCTAACTTTGTAGTCATCTGTTGTTCCGGCAATCTTCACGTGGGCGTAGATATTCCCTCTTTCGTCTTCTTCTATCGCACCAAAGCTTTCATCGTTGTCACGCCGGCGCTGTCTGTTGAATAAAGGAACCTTCAGCCTGTAGTCGATTTGCTGATCGAAAGTGTGGGTGCCGCTAAGCGTTATGTTTGACACGTTTGACCGAATCTCCATGCTTGGAATCAGGATCTTTCTGTTTTCGATAAGGAACTGATTGGTGAGCTCTCCGAAGGTCAGGTGCCCTAGTTTGTCTTCTTTCACAAGTCTTGAAAGCTCTTGCATAGGGGCGAAATCTATGAGTTGACCGTTAACGCCCCTGGCATTGATGCGTGCCCTGAACAGGTCAGACATAAAGCTGAGGTTGTTGTGAACGGCCATGTCGACATCAAAGTCGGCAAAGAGCTGCCCCTTGATGTGCTTGCTTTGAATCCAGGTTTGTCCGAAGTCATGAAAAACGTGGAACACGCTGTCGATGTAGAGGTTTTTTACCTCCCCTGAGAAGTAGGTGAGCAGGGTGTCCCCGGGTTGGTCGGACAAGTTACCTGTAAGCTTGATGTCGCCACCCATGGTGGAGAAATCAAGTTTTTTCACATATACCTGCCGGTTTTGAATAAGCACTTCTGCATTCACATTTTTGCCAGTAAACCGGTCAAAAACCACCGTTTCAGCCTCAGCTGTTAGTTTCACACGTAGCCTTGGGCTCACTGTAAGCGAATAAGCTCCGCCGTCTCCGTTAGAGGTGTTTTTATTGGCTAGCAGTTCATTCAGATCCAGTCTGTTGGCTGACACCTTGCCTTCTACCAGTAGCAAGTTGTTTTTCTCCTCATAGAAAAAATGAAAGTTTCGCAGCAGCCCATTGATCCGCAGATCGCTGTTACCCAGCTTGCCGGTAGTTTCTGTAAATGCAACGTCACGGTCGTTGAAAAGTAAAATGCCACTCCACTCCCGGAACAACAGCGGGTAGCTTTGCCACGAAAAGGTAGCATCCTGGATAGTTGTTTCCCCATCTATCAGCCAATCCCCTGTCGCTTTTTCATCCAGCTTTCCCTCAAAGCCAAGCAGGTAGCTCAGCGTGCCGCTTTCGCTTTTGATGCCCCAATCGGGCACGATTTTTTCAAACTGTGCCAGTGCCAAATTGCCCTCCAGTTCGGCCCTGGTGTGCATGGTGGCCATGTTGGTGATGGTGGCGTTGCCTTTCAGGGGAAAGCTGTTCATCGTCCCCGATAGGTTTTGCAGTTGCAGACTCGTGCCTTCCGACTGAAGGTTCGTTATCAGTTGACCATCCAAACTAAAGTCAGCAAAAGTTAGCTGGCGGCTCGGGTAAAGGAACCGGACATGCTGCCCGCTAAAGTCAGTGTCCAGGGTTGGCCTCCCATTTTGTTTGGTGTAGCTTCCATTGAATGTCGCCTCGCCATCCAGGCCGTAGCTGGGCCAGTTAGTCGGCCATCCAGCGGGTATGTTACCAAGCAAATCTGCCAGGGACTTTGTGCTGCCAGCCCACTCCAGTAGCAGTTCGTCTGGGCTTGATGAGGTTAGCTTGCCGGTCAGGTTGTGGTTGGTTTCCTTTAGTTCCCAGGACTTGATCTCGGTCAGATGGCCTTTGTCGATCCTAACTCCCAGAAGTTCTATTTCCAGGAGCCGTCGTTCCAGGTAGGAGAAGCCCTGGTAAACCGTTTTCAGATTGGTGCCTTTCCAATGGCCCGAGAAAACCTGAGGGCTATTGATGGATTGGATATCGAAGTGCGCCTGGCTGAACTCCCAATAGCTTAGTAGCTCAGCAGGTCGGTCTTCATAGCGAACCTTGCTGTTGGAAATTCTCAGTTTGCCAATAGTTAGCTGGGGAGACTCCTCATCCACTACTTTCTTCTTAAACACATCAAAATTCCTGATGCCGTTCTCGTCTATGAGTAAGTTGATTTCAGCTTTTTCTACATTGAGTTGACGAATATGATAATTTTTGTCAAGGAAGTTCCAAAGGTGAAAACTAAATGACAACCGCCCGATGCTTACCAGTGGGTGTTCGGGTGTGCCTGCCTCAACCTTTTGCAAGACAATGGATATGTTGGGAAAGCTGTCCCAATAGGAAATGTCTATGTGCCCTACTTTAACCGGGGTGGTGAGTCTCTCATTTACGTTGTCGAGAAAGTATTGAATAAACTCATCACGGTTGATTTGAATATACAGCAGGCATGCCAATAGCGTGGCAGTGACAAAAGCAATTACTCCGGTAAGTATCAGTGCGGCTAGCCGTGGAATTTTCACAGGATAAAATTAAACAAATCAAAGGCGTTTCTACGATACAACGCTGAGGATATAAATTTTATGAGCTAAGAAATATTTTTTATTAACCTATTTGCAAAAATACAAAAGGGTACTACATTTGCACTCCCTAACCTGGAAGCAGGTTGTGAAAACAACAGCTTTTTTGAAAAGGGGCTCATAGCTCAGCTGGTTCAGAGCATCCCGACTTTCGGGTCGGGAGGGTCAAAGACCATGAATGTGAGAATAATAAATAGTGGGGCTCATAGCTCAGCTGGTTCAGAGCACCTGCCTTACAAGCAGGGGGTCCAAGGTTCGAATCCTTGTGGGCCCACTAAAAGGTCATTCAGGAATGGATGACCTTTTTTATTTTTATCCATGCCTTGTTACTTCTACATATTATTTTCTTTTTCAAAAGACAAATTCTACCTGGGCCATACTTGTGGTGACCTTTTGGGGATCAAGCGGAAAATCTGGGGAGTATCGTGAAAGAGGATCAAGCAATATTTCTGGGGTATTGATTTCTTTTGCAAGCACAGAGTCCAAGGTTCCGGGTACGCCCGTTCGAATCCTTCCCTCCGGTCGGGTGGGCGCACGAAAAAGGTCATTTAGAAATGAATCGTCTTTTTTTGAGAGATTCTGACAACTATTTCCCCATTACTTTAGTATGATTAATTTTTAAAGGCCAGTTTTTGTAACTTTAAGAGTGCTGACTACAAAGAATATGAAGACTAAGCAGACATTAAAGGCGGTTTCTTCCACCACCGTGTTGCCCAACGGAATGAAGTCTTCGTTGTCCTGGAATCCGGAGAGCGATCCTCAGACCGAAGACCGGCTTCGCTGCATGGCAATGAGCGATCATGAATATTGGAATGCCATGATGCGACTAATTAATGTAGGTCGCACGACAGCCGTTACATTCGAGAAAAGAATCATAAAATGGACATAAACGATCCGTTTTATTACGAGATCGCAAAAGCGCTCAACCGCACGGGCACAGAATACATCCTGGTTGGTGGCCTCGCCGTTGCCTACTATGGATTCCACAGGTATACCGGAGATATGGATCTTTGGATAAAGTCTACCGAGAGCAACATGGATAAGCTTTATTCAGCGCTTGTTGACGTGTTAAGATATGACCACGCATCGATAGCAGCTATAAAAAAAACCAGACCTATTGAGAGCCCGACACCGATAAGACTTTTCTCCGATGATGAGGCCACCTACGTCGATTTGATGACCAATACATTTCAGAAGATTTTCAGTTGGGACGAGTGCAAGCAGCATTCAAATGAGATTAAGCTGAAAGACATTAAATTTCCCGTTGTTCACATCAATCACTTGATCCGGATGAAGGAAAACACAAAGCGACTTGATGATTCTATGCAAGACTTAGTGGATGCCCATGAACTAAAAAAGATCCTCAAGCTACAAGCAAAAGGGAAATCAAAAGGAAAAGGATAAACGTCCTAGCGATAGAATTGATGCTGTGCAAGGATAAGAAAACATGAAATAGCCATAAGGAATACCCTACCCAACGGAATGAATAACCAGTCAACAGACTACGATCTATTCCGTAATGGTACAGGCTATTCCATCTGGCCTCTAAAAAGTAAATTTTATACAGATGAAAACGCCCATTTTTGACTTCGAATCCTTCCCTCCGGTCGGGTAGGCACGCTAAAACGTCATTCAGACATGGATGACCTTTTTTATTTTTTGCCACTTCTGTATTGCATCTCTCACAAACGACCGTCTAAAACTCAAATTTACTATCTTAGGCACTGCTGAGTGATTCTTCGGAATGACTCAATCGACCGACTGCCTATATTATATGTTAAAGAAAGCTCACTTCTTAGCACTGTTGCTGCTTAGCTGCTCTATCGCCAATGCACAGGAATCCCTCCCTGAAGTGATCAGTCAGATTGACACGATTCAAAACCCTGGAGACAAGTTGAAGCTTATTAAACTTGGAGAAAACCTACTCCAGCAGGAGGGAAGCGACTCCATAAGAGCGGAGTTTTTTCTGCGCTGCGGCATCACTTACGGTATTTCCGGTAAGGCCGATTCTTCCATACTCTATTTTGAGCAAGCGCTGCAGTTTGCCACAGTATCTCAGCATTTGTTAAAATCCAGGGCTCACAACGGTATAGGCAATGTAAGCAGACAAAAGGGAAATAATAATGTTGCGTTCGAGAGCTTTCAGAATGCTTTGAAGGCAGTAGAAGGGAAGCCTGACTTTATGAGCCAAAGTTTTGAAGGTTCCATTATTGCTAACCTGGCGAGCATCTACTTCAGCATCGGCGACAATGAGAAAGCAGAGCAATATAGCCTGCGGGGGCTTGAGCATGCAAAATCGATCAGTGACACGGCTCAAATGGAATACAGCTATGTTGGCCTGGCCTTAATTTATAACAAGACAAAAGAATACGAAAAAGCGCTTGAGTATCACCGCTTAGCTTCTTTGTTAATGGAACGGGAGAATAGCGATCCCTATCTGAAAGATTATAATACGCTAAATCTGGCAAAGTTGCATGAAAATAGGGGCGAACTAGCCCTGGCATTGTCGCTATACGATGAGATGCTGCAAAGCACAAACCCTGACGTAGACATCAGGACGTCTTCTTTGAAAAACGCAAGTCAGATACTTTTCACGCTCGAAGATTATGCAAAAGCGATAGATTATGCGGAATGGCTTATGAGCCTTGCAAATGAAACTGCAACACTTCCCTCGGCCGTGGATGCTACCCAGCTTCTGTATCAATCTTATCAAGCCACCGGAGATTATAAGACAGCCAATGAATACTTGAATAGCTATGTGGCCTTAAATGATTCTCTCATCAATGAGAAATCGTTGAAAGCCCTGGCAGAATTGGAAGCCAGGTATGAAAGTGAGAAGAAGGCGCAGGAAATTACAGAACTCAAGCTCGAAAACCAGCAGTCGGTCAATCAGCGGAACATTTATCTTTTTGTTACCCTCATAGTAATTGTGGGTGCGGTTTTTCTTGGGGTGCTCATTCGCTCCAAGACAAAATCCAACAAGTTAATATCCAAGTCATTGAAGGATAAGGAACTGCTTCTGAAGGAGATACATCACCGGGTAAAGAACAACCTACAGATTATTTCAAGCCTGCTGAGTTTGCAATCGAGGTACATCGAAGACAAAGGAGCCAAGGACGCAGTGAATGAGGGGCAGAACAGGGTAAAGTCAATGGCGCTTATTCATCAGAAACTCTATCAAAACGAAAATCTGGCTGGTGTGGAAGCCCTGGATTACATTGAAAACCTTACCAGCACGCTTCGTTCTTCCTATGGCGTCGAAGCGGAGCGGGTGTCGGTGACCTACGATATCGAAAATCTTAATATTGATGTAGATACCATCATACCCATCGGGCTTATCCTGAACGAATTGATAAGCAACTCATTCAAGCACGCCTTCCCCAACGAAAAGGAGGGGAATATCTCAATTGCCTTGAAAAGAGCCAACAACCAGCTTGAATTGAAGGTTTGTGACAATGGCGTGGGTAGTAAAAGGGATATTAGTAAATCTGATTCTTTTGGGATCCGAATGATCAGATCACTTGCAATGAAATTGGAAGCCACTGTCAGCTTTAATTTCGATAACGGCACAGAAGCCTCTTTGCTCATTTCTAGTTTTAAGTTGGCCTAAAAAATCATGGAGAAAAAGGTACTTATAGTCGAGGATGAACCGCTTATCGCTGATGACCTTTCTTTTCATCTGCAGGATCTTGGTGTCAGCGACATCAAAATATCTCTCAAATACGAAGATGCTCTCAGGAAGCTTACAGAGTCAACATTTGACTTGATACTATTGGATGTAAATCTCTCGGGTGAAAAAGATGGCATAGATGTGGCAAAGTTCATTAATCGCACAAATTCAACCCCGTTTATTTTTATTACTTCCTACTACGATACCGATACCCTAAGTCGTGCAAAGGAAGTGAACCCGGTGGCCTATATACTGAAGCCTTTCAACCAGCAGGACATACAGGTGAACGTTGAAATGGCTTTTCATAAAATCCAGTCTGCCAGGCGGATCAAACCCGAAAAATTCTTCATAAAAGACAAGGAAGGTTTGGTGTCGATTGATCCGGAACACATTGATTACGTAGAAGCATTCGATAATTACGCAAAAATTTTTGTGTCAGGGCAATCGCACATTATCAGCCACACACTGAAAAGTATTGAAGACAAACTGCTGGCCTTTGGCTTCGAGCGGGTGCATAAATCCTACCTGATCAACTTTTCCAGAATCACCATGATCAGTGAGGGGTACGTTTTTTTTGACAAAACAAAAATCCCAATCGGCCGGGCCTATAAGCCTGACTTTATGGCCAAAATTTCCCTTCTGTAATTGTTTTCTCGTTTACCTCTGTCGATGACTAAAAAAATCATGTCGTTGGCTAAATAGCAGTACTTCGCAAGGTAAGAATTGAGCACCTTAGAGCAGAGAAAGTCTTATCAGACGAGCTTTATAGCTGCCTAATGAATATTTATGACATATTGTTGCTCGGCCAATTTCCGAAAGCCGCAGTGTTCAAAGCCAGATTCATCAGGTGCTCATTCAGACGATTTGAGGCATTTTCTCCTACAACAGATTTAAAAGATTTAGTCATAAACAACAATGAGGCCATCGACCTGACCTCGGCTTAAGGACGCTCTCCTTTTTTAGGGGAGCGGCCCTTAGGCCAACCCATAAAATATTAGCAGTCTGATCGTAAAGTAGAAATACTGTGCGAATAGGCAGCGTTGAAAGGGGTGTTCTGGTAGAACACCTTCTTTTTTTGCCTTGAAATGAGATAGCCCGCATCTGCGGCTTCACAATACCAAACACATTTTACTTGTATATCCGGCTGTTTGGTATTTCTTATCTTTATTACGAACTTTACGTAACGAACTTTACGTAACGAATGGTTCGTAATAAATAGATGAGTATGAGGCCATCAGCGAACCCTTTTATTGTTTCAGGTTATCATAGCCCTGAACACTTCTGTGACCGGGCTCAGGAGTTAGCCTGGATGATGGAGCAATTTGATAACGAGAGAAACACAGTGCTTTATTCGTGGCGTCGCATGGGGAAGACGTCGTTAATCAGGCATTTTTTCTACCACTTGAATAAGAACAAAAAGGCAGACACCGTATTTGTTGATCTTTTGGGAACCTCAACACTGGGTGAAGCTAACAAGCGGATTGCAACTGCCATAGTCCATCAGCTAAATGATACCAGCAAAGGAATAGGGGCTGGTTTACTCAAATTCATTGGCTCTATTGGCGCCACTTTTGGCGTTGACCCACTTAGCGGAACCCCGCAGGTTACTTTTGGCCTTGTTCCAGTTCAGTCTGTTCCATCCTCTTTAGAAGCTATGGGCAAATACCTGGAAGCAAGGAAGAAGCCCGTGACGATATGCATTGACGAATTTCAACAAGTAGTTAATTATCAAGAGGAGCACGCAGAAGCCACGTTTCGCACCTGGATGCAGGAATTTCCCATGGTACGCTTCGTATTTAGTGGAAGCCATCGACAGATGATGGAGTCGATGTTCAGCGAAGCATCGAGGCCTTTTTATAGAAGTGCTCAAATGCTGAAACTAGAGGCTCTTCCAGTTGCGGAGTATTCAGATTTTATTTCGGTTCGATTCCGCAACACTGGGAAGGTGATCGACACGGCCTTTATCGATAGAATTTTTGAGTGGACAAGGCGGCAAACCTACTATGTACAACTGATTTGTAACAAGCTGTATGGAAGGAGTAATGTTGTCGACCAGAAGGTACTCGATGAAGTGCTTGCAGAGATTATCTATCAGGAGGTGCCGATTTTTTCGACGTACCAGCAATTGCTTACTGCCTTTCAATGGAAGTTGCTGATTGCTATTGCCAAATCTGAAGAGGTGGAAAATCCACTTTCTCAGGAATTTTTGGGTAAGTATGGCTTTGGAGCGGCAAGCTCAGTGAGTTCGGCCTTACAGGCGCTGACAAGGAAGGAGTTCGTCATTGTAAACGATGGAAGACATACCTTGCACGATACTTTACTTATGCGCTGGCTGCAAAATCTGTAGCAAAGAACGCTAACACTTGGGCAGTCATTACTCTCCCCAGTATTCTCTCATCTTTCTCCTCACAAAAGCCACGCTTCTTTCCAGTTGATCCATGCCGTCTACGCCATCCTCAATGCTGATCCAGCCATCGAAGCTGACTCTTTTCAATTCAGAAAAAATGGCATCATAATCATTCAGCCCCTTGCCAATTTCGCCATGACTAAGACGCTTTGCATATCCCACGGCTCCCCCTTCTTCATTCCGCAAATCTTCAATGGAGCCATATTTCAAATACCGGTCGCTGGCATGCATGGTCACCACCCGGTGCGAAACTCGCTTGAGTAAGTCTATTGGATCTTCTCCTGCCAGGTAAGTATTACTTGGGTCGTAGTTCACACCAAAGCAGGGGTGATCAATGCTCTCGACGAGCTGGCAGAACACATCAGCTTTTTGGGCAAATTCCGGGTATTCCCAGAAGTCGTCTTTGTAGTGATTCTCAATGATCAGCGTGATGCCTCTTTCCTGTGCATAGGGCAGGCATTGCTCAATACTGTCTGCCGCTAACTTTACGCCTTCATCCATGCTCAACTCTGGCCTTTTTTGGCCCGAAAGCACCCTGCAAAAACTTCCCCCCAGGGCATAAGTCATGTCAATCCAATGTTTTTGCTTCTCTATCTCTTTTTGCCGAAAAGCTTTATCGGGGTGGGTGAAGTCAGGTGAGCAGCACATCATCGGAATCACCTTCCCATGTCCTTCAACGTGCTTCCGGAACTCAAGCCAGTTTTTCTGGTCATTCATTTCCAGAAAGCCGGCATACCATTCCAGCCCGTCGATATCAAGTTTGACAGCCAGCTCAATCCATTCCGAAACTGTCATGGTTCCGTCTTTGCAAAGGGCTTGCATAAAGGCTTTGGGGAAAGCAGCGAGTTGAGGCATAATCTATTTTTTCTTTGGTTTGATAGTAGTGGTGTCTTTAGGTGGGTTTCTGCCCATGAAGGGATACTGCTCCAGATCCACCACCTGCCCGCTGATAGGCCCACTTTCATCAGCAAGCCAGTAAACGGCGGCGGCGGCAATTTCTGCTGGCGCCAGTATTCTACCTGCCGGCGCATACACGTCGGGCAGGTCTTTGTACCAGTCGTCAGCCAAACCATGCTCACGCTTGCGAATGGTTTCAACTTCTGTGAGCACCCATCCAGGATTGATCTGGTTCACTCTCACCCCGTCCTCCCGGTGGAGTGTGTCGCCCAGGTTGCGGGTCATGGTCATTAGCGCTCCTTTAGAAATGCTATATGCCAGGAGGTTGGGTTCGCCACTCCAGGCGTTTACCGAGCCAATATTAAGTGCGCAGCCTCTGTTCATTCTTAGCTCTGGCAAAGCGGCTTTGATGAGGTTAAATGGTGCAATGGTATTGACTTCAATGACTTTGCGAAGAAAGGCAGCGTCGGTCGTGTGAATGTTGGACGACAGCACACTGGCCGCATTGTTCACAATAGCATCCAGCCTGCCGAAAGACTTAATGGCAAAGTCTACCAGCCTCTGTGGTGCTCCTTCCTTGCTGATATCTTCTATGTGCAGCCTCGCATGCTCCTTGCCAATGGCCTTCAACACGGATTCGCCCCAGTCTTTTTCTAGACCATGAAGGATGACCGAGGCGCCTTCAGCCACACATCGCAAAGCAATGGCTTTGCCGATGCCTGTGGTGCTCCCTGTTACAATTATTACTTTGTCCTGTAGTCTCATGTTTAAACAGGTTTCAAAACGCTTTTTACAATTTCGTGGTGGTGCATTTTTTCAAATGCTTCCAGCCAATCGGTAACGGGCCACACACCACCGATGATAGGTTTTACATTGAGCGAGCCGCTGGCCAGTGAGGCGATGACTCTCTCCCAAACAGGCCAGTTGTGGCTGAAGCTTCCCTGTAGCGTTACATTCTTTTGCACAATAGGATCTAGTGAGAACCCAAGTGGAGTAGGCCCCCAACCTACTTTTGTAATTTGGCCTTTGGGCCGTACCAAATCAAGGGCGATTTGAAGAGAGTCACTGACGCCAGCCGCATCCACTACACAATCGACACCCATGCCGTCGATCTTTTTAGCCCATTCAGAAGCGTCGCCAATAATTGTTTGGAGTCCGTATTTTTTAGCGATTTCGAGTCTCTTTTTATCTGCCCCCAGCCCAATAATAGCTACCTCAGCTCCACAAAGTTGAGCCACAGCAGCGCATAGAATACCAATGGTGCCTGGGCCAATTACTACTATCCTGTCTCCTGGTTTGATACGGCTGTTTTCCACTACGGCATTGTAGGCAACACAGCAAGGTTCTGTAAGGCAAGCCTCTTCGAAGGATAGCTGATCCGGCACCCTGTGCAAGCAACGGGCGGGAACCTTCACATATTTTGTCATGGCACCATTCACACCATAGCCAAAGCCCTTGCGGTTGGGGTCAAGGTTGTAAAAACCCCTTCTTGACATGGGATTGTTTTGATCGATCACCGCAGCTGTTTCGCTCACTACCCTGTCGCCTTCTTTCCAATCAGCTACTCTTTTCCCCACCTGAGCAATATGCCCACCAAACTCATGCCCCAGCACTACCGGATAGTTAACAGCCCAGCTATGATCCGACGTCCACTGGTGGAGATCGCTACCACAAACACCGACATTCGCCACTTCCAGCAGCACCTCGTCTTCTCCGATCACAGGCTGTTCAACCTCCCTTATTTCTACCGAGCCTTTTACCTCTGAGTAGTTGACTACGGCTGCAGATTTAATGCTTCCCATTATTTTATTTGTTGTGATGTGTGTTTTGTTTGAGGCGGGTGTCTCCACACGCCTCGGATCATTTTTTCGATATGGTATTTCTTTTGCAGTTATTGCCTATTGGCCGCAGTTTTGATTTCTACCTCCCCATAGCCGTGCACTTTCTCGCAAATCAGCCTCAGTGAGCTTTCCAGATTGCCATCAGCCGTTTTAAAGGCATCGGCGTCAATTGTCAACGGAGCACCCAAAACCACCAACGGAGCTCCAAATTCAGGGCACCGAATCGCTTGCTCCAAACTTAATCCGCCCACCGCTTGCACTGGAATCGCCACAGCACTTACCACCGCCCTGAGTTGATCCAGCGGACTAGGCATTCTTTTTCCTGCCGCCGCTATGCCTCTTCGTTCATCATAACCGATATGATGGACAACATAGTCACAACCAAGGTCTTCAAGCCACTTCGCCCCCTCTACCATATCAGGGCAGCCAAGGTTGTCGCCCATTACTTTGATACCAAAGTCTTTCCCAGCCTGCACCACGCATTTAATGGTTTCTTCATGAGCCCTGGCCATTACTACCACATGGGTAGCACCAGCTTTGGCCATCATTTCAGCCTCCAGATAGCCTCCGTCCATGGTTTTGAGGTCAGCTACTATCGGTATGCCGGGAAAAGCTTCCCGCAGTTTTCTTACTCCGTGCAGCCCTTCAGCTAATATGAGCGGAGTGCCTGCTTCCAGCCAGTCGACGCCTGCCCGCAGTGCCATGGTAGCAGTTTCGAGCGCTTCGTCTATATCGGTAAGGTCAAGCGAGATTTGTACAATGGGTGTCATAGAAGGATGTTCGTTGTAGTTGAGGTTGGAAAGGTTGGCTGGCCTTAGCAGACTTGAATTGAACCGAAAGCTGGAGATGCTTTTTTTGGCTTGGCTGCTAAAGCCATAGCGAATTGGAGAAAACCGAAGAAGCAGAGCCTTGTTGGGAGTAATGCAAATTTCATAGGTGTTGCAAATTAGGGTACGTCATAATTTAGCAACTAATTCCATGAAAGTCCCTGAAATTATGTGGAAAGGCGCCACACGGTTTTGTAGGAAGAAAAATAACACTTTTTAAAAGTGACGAACAAATTTCTGGGCTTTAGCTATATTAGCACAATCAACCGATAATATGAAAGCCTATCTTTTAAGTCAAAAGCGCATTCTTTCATCAGTCAGCCTGGCTGTACTGATTGCGGGCACGCTGATTTTCGCTTCTTGTGGCGGGGATGACGAAAATCCTACCTGCACAGGCTGCACGGCGGCAAGCCCATGGTCGAAAGCCGGAGCCGGTACCTGCTATGCTACGCAAACCGATTGCGAAAGAGCCGAAGGAGGTACCTGCGTTATCTGCAACTAGCAGCCATTATTTTATTGATAGCTGCGCCTTGTCTATGATCATGTCTGCCAATTGATTGGCGTCTTTTGAGATTGCCTCTACGTCTGCAATCTTCTTTTTCCCCTGAAACACTGCACCGATTGCTGATATATTCTCTCCGTCTTCGGTATACCTTCCCCTGATCACATAAGCTTCCGGGAACGTTTTTACGTCAACAAACATCACACCCGCCTGACTATTCTGGCCCTCAAGTTTCTTCAAACGCTGATCTATCAGTTCGCCTAGCTGTAAGTCGTCAATAAACGAAGCTTCATTTTGGAAAAGAGATGCCGCCACGGCAGGTCTGTTGGCCTTCAAAGCAATTTGCTTTCTCTGCTCCCCGTTGAGTTCCCCAATGTCGAAAGTGTTGAGGTCGTTAGGCACTCTCACTTCTGGTTTTTGAATGCCGCCAATTTCTGAGGCCAGCTCGGGTACTTTTTGCGAAGCAAAGTTGAACAGGCTGATAATGTCAATGTATCGGTCTTCTCTTAAGGCAGGACCCTTCATTCCGTATAAAAGGGAGTAAGTGAGCAGGCCTTGATCGAAAGCAGAAGCCTCGTAACTAACTGCATCCGCAGCCGACCCGGCAATGATATAGAGCCCTGTCCGATCTTTCAGGGTCTCAAGCGCTCTTGCTTCTTCGGAGCTCATGGTGAAGCTGCTGCCCGAAAGATTCTGGGCCAGTTGGCCCGAATGACAGGCATCAATGATAAGCACCTGCCGTATAGTAGGCACTTCCATAATCAGCTTGGCGATCTCTTTGCTTGAAAGGGAAAAATTAGCTCTCTCTTTATTGCCATTAACTTCCATGCTCGAAGCATCGGCTGTCAAGTAATAAAAGTCAGCGTCTTCTCCCTTGTCAGCCACACCATGACCCGAAAGATAAACAACGAGATAGTCGTTTGACGTAGCCACATTTTTGATTTTTGCCAGCTCCGAAACGAGGTTCGCTTTTGTGGGCTTGTCGTGGCCTGGGAGCGTTGAAAGCAATTTGACGCTCACATTCTCTTTTCCAAAGCGACTCTCAGAACTCAGCTTTATGGCACCATAAAAGTCTTCGGCATCTTTCGCAGCATATTTCAAGTCCATGTCATTTCCCTGGTAGTCCGAAACCCCCGCCACTATGCCATATACTTTAGGGGGTATGGCACCGCCAACTTTGTTCTCGTCAATCAGGTACACACTCTTCTCAGGGCTCGATAGGTAGCCATCCTCGTTGTATGCCTTTACGGTGATTTTGTTAAGCCCTCCTTTTTTAATGTAGGGATGATTCTCAATGCCGTAATCGAAGCTGGCAAAACCGTCAGTAGTGGTTGACACATCTCTCGACTCATTAATAACCTCCTTGCCATTGATGAAAATCACAATTCGCCCGATGCCACCTCCCTGGTCATTCAGATTGATGCCCAGCTTACCGTCATTTTGTTCAGGGTGTGACAGTTTGATTTCCGGGTACAGGTCAAAGCCGTCCAGCTTCGGAGATAGCCGGATGGGGTCTTTATGAAAGCCAAGTAGTTTTGGTAAAAGGTAAGGCTCATAAAATTTGTCTTTCATTTGATCCAGAGCAATGGACTCCCTACCAACCGAATAATGCATTAGGGAGATGGCTTCTCTTGAAGCATCAAACAGCCCATCGTCAGCCACCGCTGCCCAATCCGTGGCACTCAATGGCGTGAGGGTTGCCAGCTCTTTCTTGTCGCTCAATGACCAGCATTTGATGAGCCCATCGAAGCCGGAGGAAAAAAGCACTTCTCCAGAGCTGCTGAAAGCCAGCCCTGAAACAGCTGCCGAATGGCCTTTGAATTGGAAAGCTTCTGCACCTTTTTCAAGATCCCAGAAAGTGATGCTGTAATCTCCCTGGCTGCTGCCCTTACTGATCACATTGGAAAGCGTAACAAGATGCCTGCCGGTCGGATCAAACTTCAACCTTGTAATTGTTTTGCCATCAGGTACGGCAATCTTTTTCACCGCCTTACCACTGGCCATATCGAAAAGCTGGAGGCTGGTTCCTTTGTTTTTAACAACGGCCCCAATCCATTTTCTGTCGGCGCTTACTTCGAAATATTGAAGACCCTCAATTTTAATAACATTCTGCTTTTTGAAGTTCTCCGTGTCATAGAAGGTGATGCCGGCTGAAGCGTCCTGAGCCAGTAACAGCTTCCCGTCGGGCGTTAGCCGTTGGTCAAAGCTTTCTTTCAGCTTGACGACTTTAGGCTTCTTCCCACTTTTAATTGAAAAAATGCCTGTCCCATTGTCTACTTTTTTGATAATGCGTTGGTCGTCGGACGTCACTTCCAGGTAGGGGTAGGTCAGTTGCTCACCCGTAGCTCTGCTATATACTACTGCATCATATTTGGTGTCCCAGGCAGATACAGTTCCATTTTGTTGCACGCCGACCAGCAGATATTGGTTGGTTCCGAAGGCAAGTCCGATAACTGGTGCAGAGGCAGTTTTGAGTTGTTTTGGAGCGGTGGCTCCTGTCAGGTCGAAAAGGACGACGCCATCGTTTCTGCCGACTGCCAGCTGCGTGCCGCTTTTATTAATCGCCAGAGAAAGGATTTTGGAAGCAAGGCCGACAAAGGCACCATTGTATTTTCCTGTGGCCAGGTCGTAAGCATGAATTCCGCCCTGATAGTCGGGTAAGAATAGGGCCTGCCCGTCGGCTGAAAAAATTGCTGTTTGCAGCCCGATGGCACTGCCTGATTGTTCGAGTAAAGCTGTTGGGATTTGTATTTTGTCAGAGGCTTCTTCACCAGCAGACAGCGGATAAAAGTGAACGTTCCTGGCGCTGCCTCTTCCGGTTAACACCAGCAAATCTTTCGATGCATGCAGACTGATAATTCTTGGTAGAAGTGACTTGTTTTGCGAAACGATCATGTTGGCTCGATAGCGGAATATCTCGCCGTCACCAGTCACGCAAATCCAGGAATCTTCTTCTGTGCCTGGCACAATGCCTGTTACTGCCTTTGTCGAGCTGGTAACAATGGTAGTCGCCTCAGCACCCTGTTGGTGCAAACCTAAGGAGCCATCATCACACCCGAGAGCAAGCTTGCCAGCAGCGTTCCAGGTGAAGCTGATGATTTTTTTCTCCTTTAATTCAACACCATAAGCTTCCTGAGGCTTGTTGGCTGTAATCACCGATAGCTTGCCAGTTGCGGTAAGAGCGCCCAATAATTTTCCTTCTGTATCAAATTGAATTTGAGTAACACTTCCTTCTGCGTCCGCAATACCTGCAATTTTCCAGTCCGACTGGTGGCGGATCACAATTTTGCCGGACGCATCCGCTGTAGCGAGATATTTCCCGTCAGCTGAGGCACCAATTGACGTAATGGCGCTACTGTGTCCTTCCAGGAAAGTGACTACTGTTTTTGTCCGGATATCCCAAACGGTAACCTCCGAACCACCATCAATACTGTACAGATAGGTGTTGGAGGGATCCGTTGCCAGCCCAACCACCGGGTTGGTGTGGCCAATCGGCACAATAAGCTTAGGGAGCTGTGCCCCAGCAACGAATGAAGTCAAGAAAAATAGGAAACTTAGGAGGAGTCTCATGACAGTATGTTTTAAAAAGTAAGACCTGATAATGCAATTTAGCTAAAAGTATGCCGCAATGTATTGTGCTTTATTTTTAACTTGTAAAGGGCAGCTATCTCAGATTCCACAACGAATTAGGGGGTGACCGCCGGAGACATAACAATCGGTTAATAATTATTTAAAACGCACTCTTCTTCGTTTTGAAAAGAAGGCCCTTACTTTCCCGTTTCATCCCAACCTAGCCAAATGAACGAAGCCAAATTAGTCTACAGAAACCTCGATGAATTGTTCGAAAGAGCCCCGTCGTTTCCAATTGACCAGAAGAGCAAGATTGTCATTTTTAGCGACCTGCATATGGGAGACGGAAGTTCCAAAGACGATTTTCTTCCCAATTCCAATCTCTTTATTCAGTCGGTAAAAGACTACTATATCCCTAAAGGTTTCTCCATGGTTTTGAATGGAGATGTAGAGGAGCTTCAAAGATTTTCTCTTAAGAAAATAGCAAAGCAATGGGCGGAAGTTTATGAGCTCTTTGATGAAATAAATAAGAACAACTTGCTCATAAAAACTGTCGGCAACCATGACCTTACGCTGGTAACCGAACCGGAGCAGCCGTTCCAGCACGAACTGTACGAGTCGGTTAAGCTGATGTACAAAGACAATCCCATCTTTATTTTTCACGGCCACCAGGCTTCCAAAAAATATCAGAAAAGCAACAGACTTATTGGCTTTACGCTGAAATACATAGCCAACCCGCTTCGAATCAAAAACTTCTCCGTGGCGCACGACAGCCGAAAGCAATACAAAATTGAAAGGCGGGTTTATAATTACTCAGTCTTCAATAAAATTGCCTCAGTGATTGGTCACACACACCGCCCGTTGTTTGAGTCACTCTCAAAAGCGGAACGACTCAAGTACAAAATAGAGCAGTTGTGCAGGGAGCTTGTTGGATTGAAGGAGGGAGAGGAGCCTGTCATCTTGAAGAGTATCAAAGCCTACAAAAAGGAGTTGAAAGCTATTTATAGCAAAAAACTCCCCATTCTGGAAATCGGCAACCTGTATCATTCCATTTTTCATATTCCCGTTCTTTTTAACTCAGGCACGGTCATCGGGAAGCGTGGAATCACCTGCCTCGAGATTGAGAATGGATCCATATCGCTTATCCACTGGTTTGACCAGAAAACCACCGAAAAATACCTGAGACAAACTGGTTACAATCCGGAGCAGCTTGGCGATACGGATTTTTACAGAATGGTAATTAATAAAGAAGACCTGGATTATATCTTCACACGGATCAAGGTTTTGTCTTGATGGCGAAATGCCAGGAATGAAAAGCGGAAGGTTGTTTTGCTGGCCGCAGTTGCCAATCCATCTATCTTGACAGCAATTTACTGAGGCTTACTTCTTCTTTCACATTCACAGGATATCTCGACGACCAGCCTGCGATGCTTGTTTTAATTTCGCCGGTAAATTGCAAGGGCACTTTTTTGCCCAGTAAATAGGCCAGGCCGTCTTTTTCAACAATTCTCTGGATATCAGCCATGGCCAGTATCCCCTGAAATGGGACTACAAATTCCTTTTTTGCACCCGCCTTTACTACTTTAACCTCCCTTAAAGAGGCCACTTTAGTCGACTCAATTTCGATCTGTAGCTGAATTTCTTTAATGCTTACGCCAAAAGAGTTCGGGTTGTATAACAGTGCTTCCCCTCTAACTTGTGTTTCGTTGTTGACAACGGGGCCGAAAGTGAGCTTTTGGAACCTGATCAGCTCAGCGGGTTCTGCTTGCTTGCAACTCCAGCCCAAAAAAAAGATTGAACAAAATATTAAATTATTTACCAGGGCTTTTCTCATAGTTCCGTTTCGTGGCTCAAATTAAAAGATTATTTTTCGGCTATCTAATTCATTTTCAAATTCGAAGAAGGTCAGTCAGAATAACGCTATTCTTCCTCAACCGTTTATACCTGTTCAAATTCGTCGAAAACTTTATGTCAAACACTTCCACAAGGTCTTACTCAAAAATGATGCGCAATATTTTATGTCTTGGTTTAGTAGCTTTTTTATTTTCATGCACGCCTCAGGTTCCATCGTTCGATTGGCAAGGTCACAGAGGAGCCAGGGGCCTTATGCCCGAGAACACCATTCCAGCTTTTTTGAAGGCCATGGAATACGACATCAAGACACTTGAATTGGATGTGGTCATAACGGCCGATAATATGGTAGTAGTGTCTCACGACTCATTTCTGTCCCCAACTTTCTGCACCGACTCTTTAGGCAACCCGATTGCGGAAGGGTCTGAAATGAAATGGAATATTTATCAAATGAGAAGTGATGAGCTCGCAATGTTCGATTGCGGCAGCAAGCTTCACCCAGGGTTTCCAGATCAGGAAAAGATGAGCGTTAATAAGCCCCTGTTGTCGGAAGTGTTTAAAGCAGTGGATCAATATGCCGATGACAAAGGTCTCAATATTCCTTTCTATAATATCGAATTGAAGTCCGATGAGGAGGGGGACCATATATACCACCCTGAACCAAGCGTTTTTTGTGAACTTGTTTACGCTGAAATCAATGGCAAGGTGCCTTTCGACAAATTGACCATCCAGTCATTTGATTTTCGGATACTCCGTTATTTTCATGAAACCTATCCTGAAGTCAAACTGTCTGTGCTCGTTGGGAATGACCTGTCCGTCGAAGAAAACCTTAGCGAGCTGGGCTTCACCCCGGCAGTTTATAGCTGCTATTTCAAAAAATTGACGCCGGACGATGTCACTTTGCTACACGGCAAAGGCCTGCAGGTAATCCCCTGGACGGTGAATGAGGTGAAGGAAATGCAGGAGCTCATCAAAATGGGTGTGGACGGCATTATCACCGACTACCCTAACCTGATCGAACAGGTAGCTTCATAATTATAAGGTATTCACTACCTTTGCCCGCTGTAAAAAATAGCTGTTGATATAAATGAAAAAGACTTACGACGTTTTTGGTATCGGGAATGCTTTGGTGGACATTGTGTTTGATGCTGATAATAGCTTTCTGGAAAAATATAAAGTAGAAAAGGGCTTGATGACGTTAGTTGATGAAGCTCGCCAGCATGAGCTCATCGAAGCACTTCATCTTGACGAAACAATGATGCAGTGTGGAGGCTCAGCAGCTAATACCATTATCGGAACGAGCCAGTTTGGTGGAAAGTGCTATTATGCTTGTAAGGTAGCCGACGATAAATTCGGACATTTTTATTTGGATGATTTACGTAAAAACGGCGTTGATACCAACCTCACGGACGCAACAGTTCCGGAGGGAATTACTGGTAAATGTCTTGTGATGGTGACCGAGGATGCTGACCGGACTATGAATACATTTTTGGGCATCACTTCTAACTTTTCGAAATCTGAGATTGATCAGCAGGCATTGAAAGATTCTCAATATTTGTACATCGAAGGATACCTGGTGACGAGTGAGACGGGCGTTGAAGCGATGAAATATGCCAAGAAGTTAGCCGAAGACAATGGAGTCAAAGTGGCGCTGACATTTTCTGACCCCAGTATGGTGAAGTACTTCAAAAGTCAAATGGAGGAGGTAGTTGGAGCGAGCGTCGATCTGCTGTTTTGCAACGAAGAGGAAGCGATGCTCTTTACGGGGAAGAGTAACATACTCCATGCCAGGGAGGAATTGAAAAAGGCGGCAAAAAAGTTTGCCATCACGCAAGGCAAAAACGGCGCCATGATTTTCGATGGAGATACCTTCATCGATATTGAGCCTTACAAGGTAAACGCAGTGGACACTGTAGGAGCCGGCGATATGTTCTCAGGGGCATTTCTTTATGGAATCACGCACGGGCACTCCATCGCTGAAGCAGGGAAAATGGCCAGCCTGGCGTCATCGAAAGTAGTTTCGCAGTATGGCCCACGTTTGGAGTGGCATCAGGTGAAAGAGATAATGAATCACCTGTTCGAATAGATTACCCTACCAACCAGTTCTTAAAGAAAGAGGACTCAACAACAGTTGGGTCTTTTTTCTTTTCAAAAACGTAGCTTTCATAAGACGAACCTTCGGCTGCAACAGAAATGTCAAGACTTCTGCCGTATCTGTTGATTTTGATTGTAGAATTGGCAGCAAAGGCAGCTAACATTTTGTCGACTGAGGTTTCTGAGTTCACATTCACAATCTCATCATCGACCGACAACATTTCGCATGTGGGACTCTTCGGGTGTACGTGAGAAACCACCAATCTGTCTCCGTCGACCCTCACTTTGAAGCCCAGCTCCCTTTCGTGAAATGCTTCAGGCAGCTTCTTTTGCAGAGCCAGCCCAAACTGGTCAGCCAGAGTGCCGAGTTCATTTTCAATTGGTTCATTTCCATCCACAAACTTGTCAAAAAAATCTTGCAGGGGGCAAGCGGCTAATTTTTCTGCAATCTTTTGAATATCGTTTTTCTTGTAGGGCTTTCCTGATTTATACGAATCTTCCCAAAGAGCCCGCATCACGTCGTCTATCGAATGCGTCCCTTTGCTGGAAATCCTGATAATGAAATCAAGCATAAGCGCAATGATGGCCCCCTTCACATAAATAGACACCTTTCTGTTAGGCACACCAGCCTGGTAGCCGTCCAGCCATAGATCGAACGACGACTCCGCCACCGATTGATTGAACCTGCCAAAGTTTTGAAAGTGGCGGCTGAGAAGTTTGTTCAGCTCATTCAAATACCATTCTTCGCCGTAAACACCACTTCTTACCAACATCAGGTCGCCGTAATATGTCGTGAAGCCCTCCGCCACATATCCGGTCTCAAAATAATTCTCCTTCGAAAAGTCATAAGGCTGAAGCTCTGTAGGGCGAATCCTGGTAATGTTCCATGCATGGAAAAGCTCGTGCGACGATATACCGAGTAGCTTTTCATAGAAGCTCGCAGTGTGCTCTCCGGTGCACGGCCCTAAAGTAATGACCGTGGAATTGGCATGCTCCACACCATGGTAAGCCGGGTAAGAAAGAAACTGAAGCAAAAAGTGATAGTCTGTAACCGGCAAGTCACCAAAAAGCCGCAACTGAGTGGTTGTGAACTTCCGGAACTCATCCAGCATTTGAGCCGGTTTCACATCCGTCAATCCATGATGCCAGATATGAAAAGTGATTCTGTCAACTTCATAGGTCAGGTGAGTTAACGTTGGGCTTGCGATAAACGGACCGTCGGCCAATTCGTAAAAATCTTTCGCTAGAAGTCGACGGCCTTCTTTCGTCAGTCCAGTGGCCACTTCGTAGTTGTCCGGGAGTTCCAGAAGCAATTCAACAGGCTCTTCCATTCTATCTGGCAGATACACTAAACAGTTGACAGGGTTTACATAAAGCTGATCATCATGAAGCCATGAGTTGCCAGCATCCATTTTATAAGCATAGTACTGGTAGCTTACTTCAACCAACTGCTTGCTTTTCGAAAAAAAAGTCCAGCAGCTCTTATCCAATTTCTTTACGGTTAGTGATCCATCCGTTGAACCTGAGGCAGAAACACGTAAAATATTCTTTGCAAAATCCCCTAACTCATAGCGGCCGGGCCTCCATGTTGGCAGCCTAACTTCCACGTTTTGGGCCGTATTGGCCTCAAAAGTCATAACAATATTTATAAGGTGGCTGAGCGGATTGTTGTAACTAACTGTATATCTGATCATTTTTTAATAATTCCCAACTATTCTTTCTCTTCCTTGTTTGCAATTAATTAAAAGCTCTTTAACTTTGCAGCCCGTAATTTTTCTGAAGAACTACAATTGTATGCCTCGGAAAGATACTTTAAGTTAGGCAAAGAAGAATAGATAGATATGAAAAGGACATTTCAGCCCTCAGTAAGAAAGAGAAAGAATAAGCACGGCTTCAGAGAAAGAATGTCGACTGCTAATGGTCGTAGGGTGTTGGCTGCCAGAAGGGCCAAAGGAAGAAAAAGACTGACTGTGTCTGACGAGCGTCGTCACAAGAAATAAATCTTCACTGCTTTTATGAAGGAGCAGGAATATAGAAGTCTACCTGCTACCTTTTCAAAGTCGGAGAGGTTAAAGAGAGACAAGCGTATTAAGGAACTTTTCCAGAAAGGTTCCTCTTTTTTTTTATACCCCCTTCTTATCAAGTACATGGAATCCCCTGTTCCTGAAGGGGTTAATCAAATTCTTTTTTCAGTTTCGAAGAAGAACTTTAAACGAGCGGTAGACAGAAACCTGCTTCGACGCAGAATGTTCGAAGCATATCGGCTGCATAAGCACACACTCACGTCCCTGCCTGATCAGGAGAATTTCCTCTTAATCGCCTATATTTACGTTGGTAAAGAAAAAGCCACCTATCAACTTATCGAGCGTCAACTAATTGCGGCGTTGAAGCGTTTGAATGATGTGAAAAGTGCAAAAACATAGCAAGTCTATGAAACAAAGAATTATCAGAGGCAGTTTGTTGATGCTGGTTATTGGAGGAGTCTTTAGCCTTTCATTTACTGAGCCAGACGACAAATACTTTCAGATAGCCAAGAGTCTGGATATTTTTGCCACACTTTTTAAGGAGGTCAATACCTACTATGTTGATGAGGTTAGCCCGGATGACATGGTGAAAAGTGGCATCAATGCGATGCTCAGTTCACTGGATCCCTACACAGATTTTATTTCTGAAGACGAGTATGACGACTTTCGGACCATCACCACAGGCCAGTATGGCGGCATTGGAGCACTGGTAGGAAAGAGAGACGGCTACAGCACCATCATTATGCCGTTTAAGGATTTCCCAGCTTACCGGGCAGGCCTTCAAATAGGTGACAAGGTGACTAAAATAGACGGCAAAGACATTGTCGGAAAGTATTCAGACAATATCAGCGACCTTTTGAAAGGCCCTGTTAACACCCCCATTGTCTTGACCATTGAAAGATACGGCGTGGAGAAAGCTTTTGACGTGCCACTTGTCAGGGAAAAGATCACCATCAACAACGTCCCGTTCTATGGGCTCTTTCAATCCGATGTCGGCTACATCCGGCTGTCTGACTTCACCACCGACGCAGGCAAAGAAGTAAGAAACGCATTAGCTGATCTCAAAAAGCAGGGAGCAGAATATATTGTGTTGGACCTAAGAGGAAACCCAGGCGGTTTGCTCGACGAAGCAATCAATGTATCCAACGTATTTGTTAAAAAAGGATCGGAGATAGTAACCACCAAAGGCAAAGTGAAGGATTGGAACAAGACCTACAAGACCTATCAGGATCCGGTTGATACTGAAATTCCATTGGCTGTTTTAGTGAATGGAGGCAGTGCTTCAGCGGCGGAAATTGTTGCGGGTGTTATTCAAGACTACGATAGAGGTGTTTTGGTCGGGAGAAGAACATTTGGAAAGGGGCTCGTTCAGGCCACCAGGCCCCTGGCCTACAATTCCCAATTAAAAATTACTACAGCCAAATACTATATCCCAAGCGGTCGATGCATTCAGGCGATCGACTATGCCCATAGAAACCCAGACGGAAGCGTGGCAAAGATTCCTGACTCGCTAATGGTGGCCTTTAAAACATCCAAAGGTCGGGTGGTCTTCGATGGTGGTGGCGTTAATCCCGACATTACAGCAGAAGTGATTGAGTATGCGCCGGTCACTCTTGGTCTGGTCAATGGCAATCACGTTTTCGACTATGCTACCAAATATCATTTTGAGCACAAGACCATCCCGTCTCCGGCTGTATTTAAACTGTCAGAAGAGGAATTCGCCAGTTTTAAAAGCTGGCTTGCTAAACGAGATTTGAAGTACTCAAGCGCCATGGAGAGGTCACTTGATGGGTTTGAAGCTTCCGCTAAAAAGGAGCAGTATCTCACACCGCTGGAAAATGAAATACAGCAGCTGAGAAATCAGTTGAATAAGATGAAGAACTCAGACTTAGAACATTTCAAGGATGAGATAAAAGAGGTGCTTGAAGAAGAGATATTAAGTCGCTACTACTTCGAGGCAGGCATTATCGAATCTTCTTTCAGCTATGATCCCGATATTCTCGAGGCTGTAAAGCTTTTCCGAGCTGCGGGGAGGTACAGTGAGCTTTTAAATCCAACCAACTAAACATGTCCGTAATTTTATGTTTGGAGACAGCCACGACGGTTTGTTCTGTGGCGGTTTTTGCCGACAAACAGTTGTTGGGATATCAGGAGTACAGGATAGACAAGTCACACTCACACCTGTTGCCTTCCATTATTGATGCTACGTTGCAAGGGTTGTCACTCAGCAAGGCTGACCTCACGGCTATAGCAGTCTCTGAAGGCCCCGGCTCATATACTGGCCTTCGGATAGGTACATCTATTGCAAAAGGCTTGTGTTACGCATTACAAGTTCCGCTACTGGCTGTTAACACGCTGCAAGCCATGGCAGCAGAGGTGAATAAGTTTAATACGAAAGACGCTTTATTGTGCCCAATGATAGATGCCAGGCGAATGGAAGTGTATGCTTGTGTAGTTAATTCGACGGGACGAGTTGAACAAGAAACTGCGCCACACATAATAGACGAGAATTCATTTTCTGAATATCTTGACAAACACGAGGTTTGGTTTTTTGGGAATGGCTCCGATAAGTGTAAAGAACTGATCGGTAAAAATGTCAACGCCGTTTTTATATCCGACCTAGTGCCTTCTGCGAAGGCGATGGGAGAGTTGGCATATGAACAGCTACTGTCCAAATCTTATAAAGACTTGGCGTACTTCGAGCCATTTTATTTAAAAGAATTCAGAGCAACCAAACCAAAATCCGTCAGCTAGTGTTCGCATAGTTCAGAGTATTTTCGCATGGAACAACCAATTATTAATAGAGTTGCAAGCAGTTCGTTGATCTCTCTCGACCTGGCTGAGTTTATCCCTCAGGGTGAAAGGGCAGTGTTCGATTTGAAAGATTACCTTTTTCAGGGGATGATTCTTAGAGAAAAAGACTTTAGGCTGGCCATTAAGGAATTTGATTGGTTCGTCTTTCAGGGAAAGTCTGTCGCTATTTACTGTTCAACTGATGCGATTATCCCTACATGGGCTTATATGTTGGTGGCTACCAAAGTGAATGGTGTGGCTGCGCTCAGCATGAAAGGCTCCCCTGAGGAGCTTGAAAAGAAATTATTCCTTCAAGAGTTAGATAAAAAGGACTGGTCAACCTTCGATGGAGCTAAGGTAATTATCAAAGGTTGCAGCGATTTAGTCGATCCAGATTTTTCTTTTTTTGAAGCTACGCAAAGGCTAATTCCCTGGGTTTCAAGCCTTATGTACGGGGAGCCTTGTAGTACCGTGCCGGTGTTTAAAAAAACATCATAAATAATCACGCTTGGCTCTTGTATATTTAAAGCAGTCCACTACTTTTGCAGTCCCATTTGAGGGAAACGCCCTCGAAAAAGTTTACTGACCTACTGTTCTATTTCTTCAAAAAATATTTATAAAATAATTTTTGGTTTTAGGGAAAAGAAGTGATTACCTTTGCATCCGCTTTCAGAGGGATAGCCAAAGAAAGGGTTGTCGGCGAGACGGCAGGTTGAGTTGAAAAGAGATTGAAGGAGGGTTA